>NZ_JAKSXW010000074.1 GCF_022829405.1 Methylobacterium sp. J-076 | reverse complement strand
GCAGGCTAGAGATGTGGCTGAAGATGTCCGGGGCAGGACTCGGTATTGGGATAGACGGCAGATAGTCGCCGTCTGATCGAGAGATGCCCTTCCCTCTCTGCAGGGCACGTTGCCCTGCGCAGCAGCCGGGAGAGGGGAGTCACGCTTCCGCAATGTTCATCCTGTTTGCAGGGTCCTGCCCCCACGCGCTATCGTGTCATCTGCCTCAATGCCGGGCGTGTCCTCCCCCGCGCCGGGGGGAGGGACCCGTGGCGGGTTTCAGAAGTGGCTGAAGGCGCCCGCGGCGAAGCGGCGGTGGGTGCCGTCGGCCATCGCGAAGGCCGGCACCCGGTCGCCCGCCACCACCGTGCCCACGGCCGTCATGGCGAGGCCGGCTCCGGCGCACTCGGCCAGGAAGGCGTCGAGCGCCCCCGGAGGCACCGCGCAGAGCACCTCGTAGTCGTCGCCCCCGGTGAGCACCGGCACGACCAGCCCCGGCTCGGCCCGGAGCGCCGCGGCGGCGGCGGGGGACAGGGGCACGGCCCCGGCCTCCACGAGGGCCCCGCGTCCGTCCCCCAGCATCTTGGCAAGGTCGCCCGCGAACCCGTCCGACACGTCCATCGCCGCGCTGGCATGCCGGCGCAGGAGCGGTGCGAGGGGCAGGCGCGGGCGCGGGTGCAGGTAGCGGTCGGCGAGGTGGGCGCGCATCCCCCCGTCGAGGGCCGAGGCCCAGGCGGGATCCCGGCGCAGGAGCAGGCCCAGCGCCCCGTCGCCGACGGTGCCGCTGACGCAGAGCCGGTCGCCGATCCGGGCGGTGGTCCGCCGGACCATCCCCCCGGTGGGAACTTCACCGAAGGCGGTGACGCCGATCAGCGCCGGGCCGCCGGAGCGCACGGTGTCCCCGCCGAGGAGCGGGCAGCCGGCGGCGGCCGAGGCGTCGGCGAGCCCGGCCGTGAAGGCGGCGAGCCAGCCCTCCGTCCAGTCGTCCGGCAGGGCCAGGGTCAGCAGGAAGCCCCGGGGCGCCGCGCCCTTCGCGGCGAGGTCCGACAGGTTCACCCCCAGCGCCTTGCGGGCGATGGAGGCGGGCGGATCGTCGGGGAAGTAGTGGACGCCCGCCACGATGGCGTCGGCGGTCAGGACGAGGTCGCAGCCCGGCGAGGGGGTGAGCGTCGCCGCGTCGTCGCGCATCCCGTCGGCGCCGGGGCCGGCGAGGGGGGCGAAGTAGCGGGCGATCAGCCCGTCCTCGCTCACGCGGGGCGCCCCGGCTCCCGCGGGAGGCGCCGTGCCGCCCACGGCTCAGGCCCGCTTCGGGCCGGGCTTGCCGGTCTGCGCCCGCTCGGCCACCTCGGCGGGCCGCACCTGCCGGGCGAGCCGGTCGAGGACGGCGTTCACGAGGCCGGGCTCGTCGGCGTTGTAGAAGCTGTGCGTGACGTCCACGTACTGCGAGATCGCCGCCCTGGCCGGCACGTCGGGGCGGAACATCAGCTCGTAGGCGCCCGCCCGCAGGATCGCCCGCAGGACGATCTCGATCCGCCGCAGGGGCCAGCCCTCGCTGAGGGCACCGTCGAGCTGCAGGTCGATGGCCCGCTGCTCGTCCACCACCCCGCGCAGGAGATCCCGGAAGAACGCCGGCTCGGCGGGCGGATGCGCGATGCCGTCGACCTCGCGGCCGATCCAGTGGGCCTCGAACTCGGCCAGCGCGTCGAGAACGCCCTTGCCGGAGATGTCCATCTCGTAGAGCGCCTGCACCACCGCGAGGCGGGCGCCGCTGCGGGGGTTGAACGCGGGGGAGCCCCCGGCCGCCTTGCCGTGTCGCGCCTGCTCGGGGCCGGCCATGTCGTCACCGGCCATGTCGTCTCCCGCCCTGTCGTCTCCGGCCATGTCGTCTCCGGTCATCGGGTCGCCGCGCCTTCCACCGCCCGCTTGATCGCCAGGACCGCGAGCGCCGCCTCGGCCGCGCCGCCGCCCTTGTCCATCTCGGCCACGCGGGCGCGGGCCCAGGCCTGATCCTCGGTCTCGACGGTGAGGATGCCGTTGCCGAGCGGGATGCGGCGGTCCACCGACAGGTCCATCAGGGCGCGGGCGCTCTCCCCGGCGACGATGTCGTAATGGCCGGTCTCGCCGCGGATCACGCAGCCCAGCGTCACCACGGCGTCGTAGGCGCCGGTGGCGAAGAGGATCGCCACGGCGGCGGGGATCTCCAGGGCGCCGGGCACGGTGACCACCTCGGCCTGCGCGCCGGCCGCCGCGATGGCGCCGAGGGCGCCCTTCAGGAGCTCGTCGGCGAGGCCGTCGTAGTAGCGGGCCTCGACGACGAGGATGCGGGCCCCGGCGACCCTCGGGTCGGCGGGGCGGCGCGCCGGCTCGGCGCGGGGTTGGGCGACCATGGCTCTCGTCCGGCCGGAGGGAATGGGAGGCCGGGGGTTAGACCGAAGCGGCGGCGGCCACAAGCGGGGCCTCGCCCCGAGCGACGGTTTCGGAAGGTCCGGGACCGTGTGCGGGGGCGGCGGCCTGCCTGTCCCAGGGACCTTGCCCCCGGGCCCCACCCAAGGGCGTGCTCAGGGCGTGAGGGTGGGAAGCGGGCGGGGGGCGCCCTCGGGCAGGGCCGTGCGGGCGACGTTCATCGTCATGGCGAGCAGGGCGTAGTAGCCGTTGATGCCGGTGAGATCGATCGCCCCCTGCTCGCTGAACCGGGCCACCAGGGCGGCGTAGGTCGGGTCGCTCACCGCGCGGTGGCGCTGCAACTCCACCGAGAAGTCGTAGGCGAGCGCCTCGTCGGCGCTCATCGTCGCCGGGCGGCGGCCCTCCGCGAGGGCCTGCGCGGTCTCGGGGGCGACGCCGGCCTTCAGGGCGATCGGGTGGTGGATGTGCCACTCCACCTGCTGGCTCCACTCCCGGGCGACCACCAGGATCGTGAACTCGCTGATCCGCAGGGGCAGGGCGCTGCGGTAGCGCAGGTACAGCCCCATCCGGCTGGCGCACTGCATCATCTCGGGGCTGCGCAGGAGCGGCGTGAAGGGGCCGAACACCGGCACCCCCCGCTCGGCCCGGAACGCCGCGGCGGCCTCCCGCTGCGCGTCGGTCAGGCTCTCGGCCAGGAGGTCCGGCATCCGGTCGTTGGACATGGGTTCGCTGCTCCGCTTAGACCGCTTGCAAGGCCTGCTGGACCGCCTGCGAGGCGCGATCGATGACGATCAAGTACGCGCGCGTCGGCCCTTCCGGTTGGCGGGATCCCTGCTCCCAATGGCGCAGGGTGTTCACCGAGAAGCCGAAGCGACCCGCGAACTCTTCCTGCGTCATGGCCAGCTTGGCGCGAATCGCTTTCACGTCCACACGCTCGGGAATGTGGACCCCGTAATCGCGTTCGTCCCCCTGCCCGTCCGCGTAGGCGACGGCTTGCTCGAGACCCCGGCGGATGCTGTCGGCCACCGTGCTCATGGGCTCTTCCTTTTGGAGCGCTGCACCAGCAGCGACGTCAACCGTTTGAAATCGTTGCGATCCTGCTGGCTCAAGTCCGCCTTTTCGCTCTTCGCGTAAGCCGTCAGCGCGAAGAGCGGCATCCCTGGGTCGTGGAAGAAGTAGATCACCCGCGCACCGCCGCTCTTGCCGCGCGCCTCAAGGCCCCATCGCACCTTTCGAAGACCACCGGTCCCCTGGATCAGGTCCCCTGCGGTTGGATTGTAAGCGAGATAATCCACCAGCAGCGCGCGTTCCTCGTCCCCCATGAGCCTGCGCGTGGCGGACAGGAATTCCGGTGTCTCCACGACGCAGACGGGGATAGCCCGCGCCATCGAAGCTAATCCAATGGGTCAGTTGCGACAAGAGGAGATGGCGCCCCTCAGCCCCGCGCCTCCGAAAAATGCCGCGTCAGCACCGCGCGGACCTGGGCGACCAGCTCCGTCTCCGGGCAGGAGAACTGGGCCGGGCGGGCGGCCTTCCACTCGGCGTTGCTGGCGATGTTTCCGGCGGCGCGGGCGCCCTCGATCAGGTCCTTGATCTGGACCTCGCCGGCGGCGCGCTCGTTCGAGCCCTGGATGATCGCCACCGGGGCGCGGCGGCGGTCGGCGTACTTCATCTGCGCCTTCATCCCGGCGGCGCCGAGGTAGAGCTCGGCCTTGATGCCGTCCGCCCGCAGGAGCGACACGAGGCGCTGGTAGTCGGCCATGTTCTCCCGGTCGAGGACGAGCACCACCACCGGCCCGGGCACCTCGGTGCCGGCGAGCAGCGGGCTCTTCACCAGCTGCAGGGCCGAGAACAGGCGCGAGACGCCGATGGAGAAGCCCGTCGCCGGCACCGGCTCGGCGCGGAAGCGCCCCACCAGCCCGTCGTAGCGCCCGCCGCCGGCCACCGAGCCGAAGCGCACGGTCTGCCCGTCCTCGTTGGTGACGGGGAAGGTCAGCTCGGCCTCGTAGACCGGGCCCGTGTAGTATTCGAGGCCGCGCACCACGCTCGGGTCGGCGCGGATCACGTCGTGGCCATAGCCCGCCGCCCCGCACAGGCGCATCATCGCGTGCAGCTCGGCGATGCCTTCGCGGCCGGTCTCGGACTCGCCCACCGCCGCGTGCCAGCCCGTGAAGAATGTGTCCCAGAACGCCACCCGGTCGGCGCCCTCGTCCGCATCGGCCTGAAGGGAGACGTAGGCGAGGATGCGGTCCGCCGCCTCGGGGGGCAGGCCCGCGCCCTTGGTGTAGTCGCCGCTCTCGTCCTTGCGGCCGGCGCCCAGCAGGTCGCGGACCCCATCGACCCCGAGGCGGTCGAGCTTGTCGATGGCCCGCAGGACGGTGAGGCGCTGGGCGGCCTTGTCGGGGCCGGCGAGGCCGGCGGCCTCCATCACCCCGTCGAGCACCTTGCGGTTGTTGACCTTCACCACGAACTGGCCGGCGAGGCCGAGCCGGTTCAGGGTGTCGGCCATCAGCATGCAGATCTCGGCGTCCCCGGCCACGGTGGGCGCGCCGACGATGTCCGCATCGAACTGCATGAACTGGCGGAAGCGGCCCGGCCCCGGCTTCTCGTTGCGGAAGACGTAGCCGTTCCGGTAGCTGCGGTAGGGCTTGGGCAGCGAATCGAAGTTCTCGGCCACGAACCGGGCCAGCGGCGCGGTCAGGTCGTAGCGCAGCGACAGCCACGCCTCGTCGTCGTCCTGGAAGGAGAACACCCCCGCGTTCGGCCGGTCGAGGTCGGGCAGGAACTTGCCGAGCGCCTCGGTGTACTCAACGAAGGGGGTCTCGAGCGCCTCGAACCCGTAGAGTTCGAAGCTCGTGCGGATCGTGTCCAGCATCCGGGCCTGCGCGGCGATCTCGTCGGCGCGGCGGTCCACGAAGCCCCGGGGCAGGCGGGGCTTCAGGGTGTCGGCCCTGCTCTCGGCCTTCGACATGGCGTGATCGTTCGCTTCCCGCAGGCCCCCGCGGGGGAGCCGCTGCTATCCGGTTCAGGCCCAGGCGGCCGCTCCCCCGGGCTCTAACGCAGCCGGTCGGGGAGCGGCAAGCGCCGCCGTCAGTAGGGTGCGTTGAGCTTGATCCAGAGCAGGACGGCGAGGCTCACCACCGCGATGGGCATCTGGATCGGCCGGAGGCGGGCATGGGCGAGGGGCACGGCCCCCGTGCGCGCCTCCAGGGGATCGAGGATGGCGACGAGGGCGTAGCCGAGGATCAGCATGGACAGGCCGATCACCGCCTTGCCCATCACCGCGGCGAACAGGCTGCCGAGGCCCAGACCGTAGAGGACGAGCATCGTCAGCAGTTGCGACAGGCGCGGGCCCCCCTCGGTGCGGAAGCTGACGCCCCGGTGGACGCCGGCCAGGAAGCACAGGATCGAGGCGGAGTAGAGCAGGGTGAACAGGGCCACGAGGTAATCGAGGGGCTGGCCCTGGAGCCACCAGGCCAGGGCGGCACCCGCCGCGATCGGCAGCATGGGGCCGAAGCCGAAGACGATGTCGAGCCAGGGGATCCGGCGCGGCTCGTGGGTGACGATCGTCCGGCCGGTGGTGTCATCGCGCATCGGGAACGGCTTTCGTAATCCCGCTGGGGATCCTGGGACGGGCCCGCGCGGCCTTCGCTGCGGCGCGGTGAACGGCAGGGTGAACGGGCGCACGCCGGCCCGGTTCCGCCCCGTCAGGCCTCCCCCGGGCGCATGGGGCGGCACGAGGCCCTTGAGCCCGCGGCGGAAACGCGATATGCAAGCCATGCCCTCCTCATAAGGTCAGCGCCACAGCGCGCCCGTGAGCACACAGGGTCCCGCCAAGACGGTTTGCCAAAGTCGATGTACGGGCCTCACGCCGCGGTGCGGCCCGCCCTCCAGAGCCCTTCCCCGGGCGTTTGGCGCGAAACCGACCTCCCTCTCCCGTCCCTTCGTCGGTTCAAGACACTCCATGACGACAGACTCCGACGCCCTCGCCGATCTTGAGACCGTTGAGCCGGCCGAGACCGCCGTGGCCGCCCTCGCGGGCATGCGCGAGGTGAAGCTCTCCGAGCTGAAGGCCAAGACGCCGACCGACCTCACGGCCTTCGCCGAGGAGGTCGAGGTCGAGAACGCCTCGACCATGCGCAAGCAGGAGCTGATGTTCGCCATCCTGAAGCAGCTCGCTTCGAAGGATGTCGAGATCATCGGCGCCGGCACCGTCGAGGTGCTGCAGGACGGCTTCGGCTTCCTGCGCTCCAGCGATTCGAACTACCTGCCGGGTCCGGACGACATCTACATCTCGCCGACCCAGATCCGCCGCTTCGGCCTGCGGACCGGTGACACCGTCGAGGGGCCGATCCGCGGCCCGAAGGACGGCGAGCGGTACTTCGCCCTCCTCAAGGTCAACACGATCAATTTCGAGAACCCGGAAAAGATCAAGCACAAGGTCCACTTCGACAACCTGACGCCGCTGTTCCCCACCAAGCGGTTCAAGCTCGAGCTGGACAACCCGACCAAGAAGG
Organism: Methylobacterium sp. J-076; assembly: GCF_022829405.1. GTDB lineage: Bacteria > Pseudomonadota > Alphaproteobacteria > Rhizobiales > Beijerinckiaceae > Methylobacterium. The sequence continues at coordinate 83,553 of NZ_JAKSXW010000074.1, read as the reverse complement.
ACTTCTCCCCCCGGATCATCGACATCGTGGCCCCGATCGGAAAGGGCCAGCGCGCCCTGATCGTGGCGCCGCCGCGCACCGGCAAGACCGTGCTGATGCAGAACATCGCGCAGTCGATCACCCTCAACCACCCCGAGTGCTACCTCATCGTGCTGCTCATCGACGAGCGCCCGGAGGAGGTGACCGACATGCAGCGCTCGGTGAAGGGCGAGGTCATCGCCTCCACCTTCGACGAGCCGGCCACCCGCCACGTCCAGGTCGCCGAGATGGTGATCGAGAAGGCCAAGCGCCTCGTGGAGCACGGCCGCGACGTGGTCATCCTGCTCGATTCGATCACCCGGCTGGGCCGCGCCTACAACACGGTGGTGCCGTCCTCCGGCAAGGTGCTCACGGGCGGCGTGGACGCCAACGCCCTGCAGCGGCCCAAGCGCTTCTTCGGCGCCGCCCGCAACATCGAGGAGGGCGGCTCGCTCTCGATCATCGCCACCGCGCTCATCGACACCGGGTCGCGCATGGACGAGGTGATCTTCGAGGAGTTCAAGGGCACCGGAAACTCGGAAATCATTCTCGACCGGAAGGTTTCCGACAAGCGCATTTTCCCGGCTATCGACATTACGCGGTCCGGTACCCGCAAGGAAGAACTTCTGGTTCCGCCGGATTCGCTCAAGAAGACTTATGTCCTGCGCCGTATCCTCAACCCGATGGGCGTCACCGACGCCATCGAATTCTTGCTCGATAAGCTGCGGCAGACGAAGACGAACACTGACTTCTTCGACTCGATGAACACATAGTGTCCAGTACGGACCCAAAAAACATGACTTGTGCGACGGTCGGGACTCATTAGAGTTGGCGCCTCGCGGTTCGATCCGTAGGGGCATTCGATGGGGTCTTTGTTGGACCGTCAGATGGGGACTTTGGCGGTCACCAGCGTCGTCGGGATGTGGGAGATCGACGTGGGCAGCCGCCTCGCGTCGCTCGACACCGAGGCCGCCGGGATGCTGAAGCTCGAGGGATTCCACCCCGATCAGCTCATCGATCTCGAGGAGCTGACGGGCCACATCCAGGAGGATGACCGCGCGGTGATGCGCCAGATCCATCTGGACGTGACCCGGGCCGGCGGCCCCTTCCTCGTCGAGTTCCGGGTCATCGCGGCGGACGGCGAGATCCGATGGCTCCAGTGCCGCGGCCAGTACGCCCTGGACGAGGGCGGCCTGATGACCGGCCGCGGCGTCATCATCGACGTCACCGACATCCATGCGTGGTCCGGCCCGATCCCGAGCCAAGCCACGGCCCTGGTTCCGGCGCCGGCCCCCGCGCCCCAGACGGACCCGCTGAGCGTCGCGGCGGCCAAGGCCGTCGAGCTGCGCGTGGCCCTGGGCCGGAGCGGCCATAGCGCCCTGCGGCTGGCGGCGGACCTGCTCCTCTGGGAGATCAACACCGCGATGGCGGCGCGCCATACGATCAGCGACAAGGCCGTTCCGGGCCTGTCCCGCCGGTCGCGTTGACGTTCGGCTAACCGGTTCCTGCCATTGTTCCGGCAGGGGTCAGGTGGCGTAACGGCCCCGGCGACAGCCCTGCCGCCCGGTTCGAATCCGGCGGCGGGGCGCGTCGCACACACCGCCGCCTCGCCGCGATCGGTCCCTTGCCGCGCCGCCGCGATCCGTGACACTGGGGCCATGGATTCTCCCTGGCTCGGCCCGGCGCCCCTCCTCCTCGCCTCCACCAGCGCCACGCGCCGGCTGCTTCTGGAAAGCGCGGCCCTGCCGGTGGACACCGAATCGCCCGGCGTGGACGAGCGCGCCGTGGAGGCGGCTTCGGACGGCCTCGCCCCCCCGGACCTCGCCCTCGCCCTCGCGCGGGCCAAGGCGGAGGCCGTGGCCGCCCGCCATCCGGGCCGGGTCGTGGTCGGCGCCGACCAGGTGCTCGCCCTCGATGGCACCGTCTTCCACAAGCCCGCCGACGCGCAGGACGCGCGGCGCCACCTCGCCCGGCTGGCGGGCCGCACCCATTGCCTGCATTCCGCCGTGGCCCTGGTCCGGGACGGGCGGGTCGACCTGTTCGTCGAGACGGCGCGGATGACGATGCGCCCCCTCGCAGCGGAGGGGATCGCGGCCTATCTCGCTTGCGCGGGAGAGGCGCGGGTCTGCACGAGCGTCGGCGGCTACCAGCTCGAAGGGCCCGGCATCCACCTGTTCGAGGCGGTTGAGGGCGACCACAGCACGGTGCTCGGCCTTCCGCTGCTGCCGCTGCTCGCCCGCCTGCGGGCGGGGGGGCTCCTGGGATTCTAGGGCGCCGCCTGCGATCCATGGATCGCCGGAGGTGCCCGGGTTCATCGACGCGGCCGCATCTTCCCGCGCCGAACCGGCCACGATTTCGGCGGAAGATGCTCAGGGACGATGGGGAGGGGCCCTTGGCCGGACACGATCACGCGCATGGCGGCCACGATCACGGCAGCCACGACCACGGTGGCCACAGTCATGGCGGCCACGGGCACGGCGGCCACACCCATGCGCCCAAGCATTTCGGCACGGCCTTCGCGCTCGGCATCGCCCTCAACACGGTCTTCGTCGGGGTCGAGGCGGGCTACGGCTACGCCGCCAACGCCATGTCCCTGGTGGCCGATGCTGGCCACAACCTGTCGGACGTGCTCGGCCTCGTGGCCGCCTGGGTCGCCTCGGTCCTCGTGCGGCGGCAGCGGACGGCCCGCTTCACCTACGGGCTGCGGGGTTCCTCGATCCTCGCCGCCCTGTTCAACGCGGTCTTCCTGCTCATCGCCATGGGCGCGGTGATGTGGGAGGCGATCCTGCGCCTCATCCACCCGGAGCCCGTGGCGGGTGGGACGGTGATGGTCGTGGCCGCCATCGGCATCCTCGTGAACGGGCTGACGGCATGGCTCTTCGCCAGCGGTGCCAAGGACGACATCAACATCCGCGGGGCGTTCCTGCACATGGCCGCCGACGCGGCGGTGTCGGCGGGGGTGGTGCTGGCGGGCCTCGCCATCTGGGCGACGGGGCTGGAATGGATCGACCCGGCGGTGAGCCTCGTGGTGGCGGCCCTCGTGGTCTGGGCGACCTGGGGCCTGCTGCGCGACAGCGTGGCCATGTCCCTGGACGCCGTACCGCCGCAGATCTCCCCGGACGCGGTGGAGGCCTTCCTCCGCGGGCGGCCGGGCGTCGCGGACCTGCACGACCTGCACATCTGGCCGATGAGCACCACCAGCGTCGCCCTCACCGCCCATCTGGTGATGGGCGAGGGGCACCCCGGCAACGGCTTCCTCGCGGAGACGGCCGAGGGCCTGCGGGCGCGGTTCGGCATCGGGCACGCCACCCTGCAGATCGAGGAGGCCGGCGGCCCCGGCTGCCACCTCGCCGGGGCCTGCGCGGCATGATCCGGGCCTTCGTCGTCGGCCACCCCATCGCCCATTCGCGCTCGCCGCTGATCCACGGGCACTGGCTCGCGGCGCACGGGATCGCGGGGTCCTACGAGCGCATCGACGTGGCGCCGGAGGACTTCTCGGATTTCCTGCGTGGCCTGCGGGGTTCGGGCCTTGCGGGGGGCAACGTCACCATCCCGCACAAGGAGGCCGCCTTCGCCCTCGCCGACACGCTGACGCCGCGGGCGGAACGGATCGGGGCGGTCAACACCCTCGTCGTCGGCAGGGACGGACGCCTGCACGGGGACAACACCGACGCGCCGGGCTTCTGCGCCCATCTCGACCAGAGCCTCGGGGGGGGCTGGCCCGCCCGCGGCGGGGCGGTGGTCCTCGGGGCGGGCGGGGCCGCCCGGGCCATCGTGGTCGGCCTCGCCGAGCGGGGCGTTTCCCGCATCCGCGTCGCGAACCGGACCCCCGGGCGGGCCGAGGCGGTCGCCGCCCTGGCGCCGGGCGTCGCCGAGCCGCTGGACTGGGCGGACCTGCCCGAGGCCCTCGCCGGGGCGGGGCTCCTCGTGAACACCACGTCGCTCGGCATGAAGGGGCAGCCGCCGCTGACCCTCGACCTCGCGCCGCTGCCGGCGGGGGCGGCGGTGGCCGACATCGTCTACGCGCCCCTGGAGACGGACCTCCTCGCCGCCGCCCGCGCCCGGGGCCTTGCCGCCGTGGACGGGCTCGGGATGCTGCTGCACCAGGCGGTGCCGGGCTTCGAGGCGTGGTTCGGCGTCCGCCCGGAGGTGACGGCGGCCCTGCGCGACACCATCGTCGCGGACCTGCGCCCGTGAGCGGCGGACGCCCCTTCGTCCTCGGGCTCACCGGCTCCATCGGCATGGGCAAGTCCGCCACCGCCGGCCTGTTCCGGGCGCGGGGCGTGCCCGTCCACGATGCCGACGCGGCGGTCCACGCCCTCTACGGGCCGGGCGGCGCGGCGGCGCGGGCCATCGGCCGGGACTTCCCGGGCGTCCTGGACGCGGGGGGCGGCGTGGACCGGGGGGCGCTCCGGGCGGCGGTGCTCGGGCAGCCGCAGCGCCTCGCCCGGCTCGAGGCCCTCGTCCACCCCCTGGTGCGCGCCGAGGCCGACGCCTTCGTCGCGGCGCACGGGGGGGCGCCCCTCGTGGTCCTCGACATCCCGCTCCTCTACGAGACCGGGGGTGAGGCGCGCTGCGACGCCGTGGCGGTGGTGAGCGCGCCGGCCCCGGTCCAGCGGGAGCGCGTCCTCGCCCGGCCCGGCATGGACGAGGCGACCTTCGCGGCGATCCTCGCCAAGCAGATGCCCGATGCCGAGAAGCGGGCGCGGGCGGACTACGTCATCGACACCGGGCGCGGCTTCCCGGCGGCCGAGGCCGAGGTGGCGCGGATCGTGGCGGCCCTGGCCGGCGCGTCGGTGGGGAAGGCGGGCCCGTGATCCGGCTCGCCGCCGCCCTGGGCGCAGGGCTCGCCCTCGCCCTGGCGGCCGCCGCCCTCCTTCCGTCGGACGGCCGATTCGGCGCCGTGCAGCCCGTGGGGGAATGCCCGCCGCCGCTCAAGCTCGCCGCCGGCGCCTGCGTGCGCGACTGCCCCGGGGGCTACGAGGACCGGGGCCGGGTCTGCCTCTTCCGCAACCAAGCGCGCTGACCGCCCCCCGCGCCGGTCCGCGCGCACCGCCGGTTAACGCGGCCGCGGTAACGGCGTAGGTTCGGCGGCCACCGCCCCCGGACCGGCAGGACCCGACAGAATGCTGCGCGAGATCGTCCTCGACACCGAGACCACCGGCACGGACGCCCAGAACGGCGACCGGCTCATCGAGATCGGCGCGGTGGAGCTGTTCAACCACATCCCGACCGGCAAGACCTTCCACTGCTATGTGAACCCGCAGCGGGCCGTCTCCGAGGGCGCGTTCGGGGTGCACGGGCTGTCCGACGCGTTCCTGTCCGACAAGCCGGTCTTCGCCCAGGTGGTGCAGGGCCTGCTCGACTTCCTGGGCGACGCCCGCCTCGTCATCCACAACGCCCCGTTCGACGTGAGCTTCCTCAACATGGAATACGCCCGCCTCGGGGCGGACGCCCCGCCGCCGATCCGGCTGGAGGACGTGGTCGATACCCTGCCCATGGCCCGGCGCAAGCATCCGGGCGCGGCCAACAACCTCGATGCCCTCTGCTCCCGCTACGAGATCGACAATTCCCGCCGCACCAAGCACGGGGCGCTCCTCGATGCGCAGATCCTCGCCGAGGTCTATGTCGAGCTGCTCGGCGGCAAGCAGACGAGCCTCGGCCTCCTCGTCGCGGAGGCCGCCGCCCCCGCCGCCTCCGACCTGCCCGGCGCCGCCTCCGGGGTGCCCCGGGCCTTCCGCAGCCGCCTGACCGACGCCGAGCGGGAGCGGCACGACGCCTTCCGCGCGGGCCTGGGCGGCAGCGCGATCTGGGGCGACTATATCGGCGGCGGGGAGCCGGCCTGATCCCACGGCTTTTGCTGCGGTGCAATAAGGTGCTATTGCAATGCAAAATACCCAATCTATATCCCACCCGCACGGGGGGTAGGGGCTCAGCGATGGCGCAGGGGGCAGCGCTCGCCGGCATGCGCATGCCGGGGGGCGAGACGAGCACGGTCGACCTCTGCCAAGAAAACCTCGGCCAAGGAAACCTCGGCCATGGGGACCTCGGCCAAGAAAACTTCGCCCAAGGAAACCGCGCCGAGGGGCGGATACCCGCCCTCCGGGGGCTTCGCCTCACCCCCGAGCCGGCCCGCGCGACGCTGGCCGAAAGCCTGCGCTGAGCGCATCCCCGAGACGAGGCGACACCCATGTCCGACATCTCCGGCAAGCCCGATCCGAAGTCCGGCGACACCCTGGCCGATCTGGCCGAGGCCGCCCGGCTGACAGGGCTCGGCCGGCTGGACGAGGCGACCGCCCTCATCCAGCGCACCCTCACCGGCCGGGGGCCTGCGCCGTCGGACGCCGCGCCCCACCCCTCCGGGGCGGAGCTGCGGGTGCGTGAGGTGATGGACAGCGTGATGCGCGGCCTCGCCCCGGTGCTCGAGGGGTTCGGCGGGGCCCGGCGCGGGCCGGCGCCCGATACCGCCGGCGGCACCGCCCCTCGCGGCACCGCCCCGGGCGGCAGCTTCGTGGCGCGCAGCCTCTCGGTCCCGGCGGGATCGCGTGACTACAAGTTGTTCATTCCCGGCGCCCCGCAGGCGGCGCCCCTCGTGGTCATGCTGCACGGCTGCACCCAGAACCCCGACGACTTCGCCGCCGGCACGGGCATGAACGCCCTGGCCGAACGCCTCGGGATCTTCGTGGCCTACCCCGCCCAGAGCCGGTCGGCCCATCCGCAGAAGTGCTGGAAGTGGTACGACCCCGGGGATCAGGGCCGCGAGACCGGCGAGCCGGCCATCGTCGCCGGCATCACCCGGGCGGTGATGGCCGACCACGCCATCGACCCGGCGCGGGTCTACATCGCGGGCATGTCCGCGGGCGGCGCGGCGGCGCTCAACATCGCCCACGCCTATCCCGACCTCTACGCCGCGGTGGGCGTCCATTCGGGGCTCGCGGCGGGCTGCGCCCGGGACCTCGGCTCGGCCCTGGTGGCGATGCAGGTCGGCGCGCCGGGCCTGGGGACAGGCCCGAGCTTCGGCGCCCCGGTCACGGGCAAACGCATCCCCACGATCGTCTTCCACGGCAGCGACGACAACACCGTGAGCGTGCGCAACGCCGACCAGATCCTGGCCCAGGCCGAGGCGTCGGGCCTCGCGGCCGAGAGCGAGAGCGTCGAGGGCGCGGATGCCCGCTTCGGCGGCCGTCCCTTCACCCGCACCCGCTACTCCGACCGGACGGGGCGCGTCGTGGTGGAGGATTGGCGCATCCGCGGTGCGGGCCACGCCTGGTCCGGCGGCAAGCCGGAGGGCACCTATACCGACCCGGAGGGGCCGGACGCCTCCCGGGCGATGCTCGACTTCTTCGCCGGGCACGCCCTGGCGAAGGCCCCCTGAACCCGCCGCGACGCCCCGAGACCAGGACTTCCGACCATGACCGCCCCGATCCCCACCCTCGCCGGCCTGTCCCAGATCGCCGAGGGGCGCGACCTGATCCTCTGCGACGTGTGGGGCGTGCTCCATGACGGGCAGAAGGCCCACCGCGCCGCGGGCGAGGCGCTGATCCGCTTCCGCGCCCTCCCGGGCCCGCGGCGGCGGCGGGTGGTGCTGGTGTCGAACGCCCCCCGGCCGGGCGACGGGGTGGGCCGCATCCTCGACCGGTTCGGCGTGCCGCGGGAGGCCTACGACGCCATCCTGACCTCCGGCGACCTCACCCGGGAGCTGATCGCCGCCCGGCCGGGGGCGCGCATCCGCCACCTCGGCCCGGAGCGCGACCTCGGCATCTTCGCCGGCCTCGCCCTCACCCTGGTGCCCGAGGAGGAGGCGGACCTCGTCGTCTGCACGGGCCTGTTCGATGACCGGGCGGAATCGCCCGACGATTACCGCGACGAGCTGACCCGCCTGTCCCGGCGCGGCCTGCCGATGATCTGCGCCAACCCCGACCTCGTGGTGGAGAGCGGCAACCGCCTCATCCCCTGTGCCGGCCTGCTGGCGGCGGCCTATGCCGACCTCGGCGGCGCGGTGACCTATGCCGGCAAGCCCCACCGCCCGGTCTACGAGGCGGCGCTCGCCGCCGCCGCCGCCCTCGACGGGGGCGGGCCGGACGACAAGGGCCGGGTAATCGCCATCGGCGACGCCATCCGCACCGACATCGCCGGGGCGAGCGCCTTCGGCATCGCGAGCCTCCTCGTCGCCCGGGGCATCCATGCGGAGGAACTCGGCGTCACGGCCGAGCACCACCGCCTCGGCGACGTGGCCGAATGGCTCGCCCGGCAGGCGGTCCACCCCGATGCGGTCATCGAGCGGCTGGCCTGGTAGGGCTCACCCCAGCACGGCCCGCAGGGCTTCCATCACCCGCGGGTCCGCGCAATGGCCGACGTTGAACCGCAGGAAGTCCCGCCAGCCGCCCGAGGGGCTGAACACCACGCCGGGGGCCAGCAGCATGTCCCGCGCCAGGGCCCGCCGCGCCACGTCGGCGGCGTCCCGCCCGTCGGTCAGGCGCATCCAGAGGAAGTAGCCGCCCCGGGGCTCCGCCCAGATCCGCAACCCGCAGCCCGAGAGGTCGCGGGAGACCTGCGCCATGGCGCCCGCCAGCCGGCGGCGGGTCTCGGCCACGGTGCGGCGGTAGCTGCCGTCGATCAGCAGGCCGTGGGCCAGGGCCGCCGAGACGTGGCCGTTGCCGAGGCTGAGGGCGAGCTTCAGGTCGACCAGGGGCTCCACCCAGTCGGGCCGCAGGGCGATCCAGCCGCAGCGGGCGGCGGCGGTCAGGGTCTTCGAGAAGCCGCCGATCTGGATCACCCTCTCGAACCCGTCGAACCCCGCGAGCCGGGGCGCTGCGTCCGGCTCGAGGTCGCCGAAGATCTCGTCCTCCACGATCAGGGTCTCGTGGGCCTCGCACAGGCGCAGGATGCGGTGGGCCGTGGCCGGCAGCAGGCTGGTGCCGGTGGGGTTCTGGAGGGCGGAGTTGGTGAGGTAGAAGCGCGGCCGGTGCTCCGCGAGCAGGGTGCCCAGGGCGGCGAGGTCCGGCCCCTCCGGCGTCATCGGCACGCCGACCACCTTCACCCGCTGCGCCCGCAGCAGGGCGACGAAGTTGAAGTAGCAGGGGTCGTCCACCAGCACCGTGTCGCCGGGCTGGAGCAGGAACCGGCCGATCAGGTCGAGGGCCTGCGTCGCCGAATCGACGAGCACGATCTGGTCCGGGCTCGCCACGACGCCCTTCTCCGCCCCGCGCCGGGCGATGAGCGCCCGCAGGGGCGGGTAGCCGAGGGGCTGGTCGTAGCGGGTGAGGACGGCGGTCTCGGCCCGGGCGACGGCCCGCAGCCCCCGCCGTACCGCCCCGTCCGGCAGCCAGTCCTCCGGCAGGTTGCCCCCGCCGGGCGTCATCATCGCCGAGCCGGCCAGTGCCGACTGCTTGGCGAGCCAGAGGGGATCCACCGCCCGGTCCAGCTCGGGGCCCATCGCCTTCAGGCTGAGGGGCCGGGTCTTGCCCGCCACGTAGAAGCCCGAGCCCGGCCGGGACACGATCGCCCCCTCGGCGGCCAGCCGCTCGTAGGCCTCCACCACGGTCGATTTCGACACGCCCATCGCCTCGGCCTGGGCGCGCACGGAGGGGATCCGGGTGCCGGGGCCCAGCGCCCGCGCGGCGATGCGCTGGCGGATGCCGGCGGCCACGGCCTCCGTGCGGCCGAGGTGATCGTGCGGGTCTGCGAGCGCCATCCGTACCGGTCCCAGCTCCGGACAATTCGGGCGAACCGTACGAAATCGTCCCTGTCTCCGCCAGGGCGGCGGCGGCATCCTTCCGCCCTCATCCGCAGGGGCCGAGGAGGGCGACATGGGAACGGGACGTCGGGGGATCGGGGGCTTCCGCCGGGTGCGGCGACTGGGCCGGGCGGTGTCGGCCTTCGCGGTGGAGCTGCGCGCCGACCTCGGCCGCCCGGCGATGAACCGGCGGATCCTGCACCGGCTCGCCGGCACGGGGGAGGGCGAGCTCTCCCGCCTCGGCCTCACGGAGCGCGACCTCAACGAGGCAGCCGCGCCGGAGGTCGCCGACGTGGCGGGGTTCCTGGCGGCCCGGCGGGACGCCCGCCGCGCCGCGCCGCCGCCGTCGCGGCGATGACGGACGGCCCTCCGGTGGCCGACCTTCTCGCGGTCAGAGCCAGGATTCGGAGATCGGCTTCACAACACCTTAGGTGATCGGTGTTTTGATGCCGGCACGAAAGGCGGCCGGCATGACCAAGGCGACGATCAAGCAGTGGCAGAAGGGTGAGCTGTACGAGACGCTCTGCCTCCTGCTGATCGGGGCGGGCATCTGGTTCGTGGGCATCGCCCTCGGGTCGTTCGACGTCCTGCAGGACGTGGTCCAGGCCTACCGCCTCGGCGACTTCATGATCCTCGGCGCCTGCATGGGTGTCGCGATCTGCGGGGCGAGCATCCGCAAGTCCATCATGATGCGCCGCCTCATGCTGGAGCGGGACGCCGCCGCCGCCAACGCCGAGGCCATCGCCCGCCACGACGGGCTCACCGGCCTCGCCAACCGCCGCCGCTTCCTCGAAGAGGTCGAGCGGGTCCGCAAGCTGTCCCCGTCCGAGGCCTCGGCGGTGCTGCTCATCGACCTCGACCGCTTCAAGCCCGTCAACGACCTCTACGGCCACGCCGCCGGCAACGCGGTGCTGTGCGCCGTGGCCGAGCGCCTGACCTCCCTGCTGCCCCAGGGCGGCGTCGCCGCACGCCTGGGCGGCGACGAATTCGCCCTCCTCGTGCCCCTCAACCACGGCATCGAGGGCCTGACGCGCCTCGCCCAGGGCGTCATCGCGGCCATCGCCACGCCGATCGTCTGGAGCCAGAACGAACTCAAGGTCGGGGCGACGGTGGGCGTGGCGGCGGTGTCGGCGGACCAGGCGGACGCCGACGCGATCCTCCACGCGGCCGACCTCGCCATGTACCAGGGCAAGAAGGAGGGCCGGGGGACCTACCGCTTCTTCCGCAGCGCCATGGACGAGGAGCTCCGCGCCCGCGCCCGCCTGGAGGCGGAGCTGCGCACGGCGATCGAGCAGGGGGCGATCGAGCCCTTCTACCAGCCGGTGGTGGCCCTGCCGGACAAGGCGATCGTCGGCCTCGAGGTCCTGGCGCGCTGGCGCCACCCCGAGCGGGGTCTCGTCAGCCCCACCGAGTTCATCCCGGTGGCGGAGGAGACGGGGATGATCTCCGAACTCAGCTACAACCTGATCCGCCGGGCCTGCCTCGACGCCCGCGACTGGCCGCCCCACCTGATCCTGGCGGTGAACATCGCCCCGCACCAGTTCCAGGACGTGTGGCTCGCCGAGCGGATCCTGGCCATCCTCACCGAGACCGGCTTCCCGCCGGGCCGCCTGGAGGTGGAGATCACCGAGAGCGCGCTGATCCAGGACCTGGAGGCGACGCGGGCGACGCTCACCTCGCTGCAGCGGCTCGGCGTGCGCATCGCCCTCGACGATTTCGGCACGGGCTATTCGAGCCTGTACCACCTGCGCGAGCTGAAGTTCGACAAGCTCAAGATCGACCGGAGCTACGTCGATGCGATCACCATGAGCGACGAGCGCGCCAAGCTGGTCGATGCCATCATCAAGCTCGGCTCCAGCCTCGGCCTCGCCACCACCGCCGAGGGCATCGAGACCGATGCCAGCGTGGACTGGCTGTCGGACCAGGGCTGCGATTTCGGGCAGGGCTACCTGTTCGGGCGCGCCATGCCGAAACCCGAGATGGACGCCATCCTCGCCGGGCTCTTCGACGGCAAGCCGGCGCCCGACCCGCGCGAGGCCATCCCGGCCGAGGCCATCATCACCCTCGCCCGGGCCTCCTGACCCTTCTGCCTCAGCGGGCCTCGCTCACCCGGCGGGTCGACTTCTGCTCGCGCTTGTAGGCGGTGATCGCCGAGGCGCAGTCGGAGGACAGGTTCTTCATGTTGGCGCGGAAGCAGGCTTCCACCTCGGGGCCGCCGGGGGAGTAGGCGCTGCACAGCTCCATGTAGTCGCCGGTGCAGGCGCGCTTGAGCGCATCCCGCGCGGGCGACGACTCGGCGAGGGCCGCGGCGGGGGCCACGCCGACGGCGAGGGCCAGAACGGCCGCCAGGGTCTTGGACATCGGACTTCCTTTATCGCGTTCCGCCGCAGGGGCGGACCCCGGCGGCGGGGTGCGAATGCCCTCCGACGATGGCATGAGCGTGGCGCAACACTCGGCGGTTGTGCGAGCCGACCCATGCCCCGGCCGCGGCGCCGATCAGGTGCGTCGGCCGCAGGCTCCGGTGCCCGGACATCACAGTGTTGCCCCCTTTGAGGCGCTGAGTGACGTTCTGCGGTTCACTGTGGCCGCATAGCCACGGAGCCTGTCGCCGTGTTCAAGACCGTTCTCGCGATCCTGACCGTCCTCGCCGTCGTGGCCCTTGGCGCCCTGGTCAAGCTGCCGCTGCTGCCCTTCCGCATGATCCGCGACCTCCTGCGCCGCCAATCCGCCGCCGCCTGAGGCGCGACGGGGGCTTCCGGAGGGCCGCGCCCTCCGGCGAAGGGGCCGGGTCATCGCGCCGGCCGCTTGCGGGGCACGGCCCCGCCCGGGCAAAAGGCCGAGGACCTTTCGACACCGGTCTCGCCCCGAGACCGATCTTGCCCCGCAACCGCCCGGAGAGGCGGCGCGGGGCCGGGAGACGCCCGATGTCCCGCTATCCGACCATCACCCTGAACTCCGCCGACGGCGTCGCCATCGCCCGGACGGCGATCGAACCCGGCACCGCCGTCGCCGACGGCCTCGCGGCGGCCGAGCGCATCCCCGCCGGCCACAAGGTCGCCCTGCGCGGCCATGCCCCCGGCGAGCCGGTGCTGAAATACGGGCAGGTCATCGGCTTCGCCACGGCGCCCATCGCCCCGGGCCGGCATGTCCACACCCACAACCTCGGCATGGGCGACTTCGCCCGCGACTACGCGTTCGGGCGGGACGTGAGGCCGACGCGGTTCGTCTCGCCGGCGGCGACCTTCCCCGGCATCCGCCGGCCGGACGGCCGGGTGGCGACCCGCAACTACGTCGGCATCCTCACCTCCGTGAACTGCTCGGCCCATGTCGCCGGGCTGATCGCCGACGCGTTCAAGCGCCACCCGATCCTCGACCTCGACCCGCTGGCCGGCACCCCGAACGTCGACGGCGTCGTCGCCCTCACCCACAAGACCGGCTGCGGCATGGCCATGGGCGAGCCCCTGCGCCTCCTGCGGCGGACGCTGGCCGGCTACGCCCGGCACGCCAACTTCTCGCACATCGTGATGATCGGGCTCGGCTGCGAGGTGAACCAGATCGGCGCGTTCCTGGAGGAGCAGGGGCTGGGGGGCCGCGTCCGCACCATGAACATCCAGAGCATGGGGGGCACCCGGAAGACCGTCGAGGCCGGCATCGCCTTCGTGAAGGAGGTGCTGGCCGAGGCCGATTCCGTCCGCCGGGTGAGCGTGCCGGCCTCCGCGCTGACGGTGGCCCTGCAATGCGGCGGGTCGGACGGGTATTCGGGCATCTCGGCCAACCCGGCCCTCGGCTTCGCCAGCGACCTCGTGGTGGCCCATGGCGGCAGCGTGATCCTGTCCGAGACCACCGAGACCTACGGCGCCGAGCACCTGTTCACCCGCCGGGCCGAGAGCCCCGAGGTCGGCCAGCGCCTCGTGGACCTGATGCGCTGGTGGGAGGCCTACACCGCCAAGGAGGGGGCCGAGATCAACGCCAACCCCTCGCCCGGCAACAAGGCCGGCGGGCTCACGACGATCCTCGAGAAGTCGCTCGGCGCGATGGCCAAGGCCGGCAGCACCAACCTCGTGGACGTGGTGGGCTACGCCGAGCCGGTGACGCGGAAGGGCTTCACCTTCATGGACACCCCCGGCTACGACCCCGTGGCGGCCACCGGGCAGGTGGCGGGCGGGGCGAACCTCGTCTGCTTCACCACCGGGCGGGGCAGCGTGTTCGGCTGCAAGCCGGCCCCCTCGATCAAGATCGCCACCAACACCCCCATGTACCGGCGCCTCGAGGAGGACATGGACGTGAATTGCGGCACCATCGTCGACGGAGAGGAGACGGTGGCGCAGGCGGGCGCGCGGATCTTCGACCTGATCCTGCGGGTGGCCGGCGGCGCGCGCACCAAGAGCGAGGCGCTGGATTTCGGGGCGGACGAGTTCGCCCCCTGGCAGATCGGCGCGACGGTGTGACGTGGGTCTCGCGGCCGCGAGGTTTGGGTGTGTGATGGGCCGCGATGGGGGGATTTCGGCCGGTTTGCTTTCGATCGCGGAAGCATCGAAGCGGCCATCGCGTACGGCTAACTCACAACCCTCGGCGGGTTTTGAAAGCTGCCGCATGCATCGGATTGGCGCCTAGCGCTCAGGGTATGCAGCGCTTTGAGGAGGGTAGCTGGCTAGGTAACGGGCACGCTCCCAAAGATCGATACCATGGCCGTTGGGCAGCGTTGCAGCAATGGCCTTCGCTTCATCATCGCTCTTTGCCTGGATCGTAAGGCTCTCCCCCACGCTCCCATCCACCCCAAGGCTGAACGCCCGGTACAACCGCGATCCCGGAGCAGGCTCATCAATACTGGTTGGTGAGCCTGGCACGCGAAGAACGATCCAGTGCGGGCGGGACCAGGGATGATCGCCGCCTTGAATTGCAGGCGCCCACGCCAGCGGAGCGATGGGCTGAAGAGACACGCGCGCAGGCGCCGCCGGGACAGCCGGCGAGATCGGTTTTGCACAATCGACCATGAACTGCACTCCGTAAAAGTGCTCAGGTCTCGTTAGCCGCCCGAAACTCTACTTGAGGCGTCGGCATCGGTCTGAACGACTGCGTCGGGCCGAAAACGCACCGCCCGCCCGCACATCCGACCGCGGTCACCCGCGACCGGGCATGGCTGTCGGCGCCCCGTGCGATCTGCTATGCGCGGGCCTTTCCCGCCCTGCGCTCCCGATCCCGGTGAGCGCCCCACAGGAGGACGGGGCGGCCCGCGGGGCGCCCCGGGACGCGATGCGCCTGATCGTCGGCCTCGGCAATCCGGGCCCCCGCTACGCCGCCAACCGGCACAACATCGGCTTCCTCGCCGTGGACGAGATCGCCCGCGTCCACCGGGCCTCGCCGTTCCGGCGGCGGTTCCAGGGGGAGGCGGCGGAGGTGGTGCTGGGCAGTGAGCGCGCCATCCTGCTCAAGCCCCAGACCTTCATGAACGAATCGGGCCGCGCGGTCGCCGAGGCGCAGCGCTTCTACAAGATCGCGCTGGCCGACGTGATCGTCCTGCACGACGAACTCGACCTGCCTCCGGCCAAGCTCCGGGTGAAGCTGGGCGGCGGCAATGCCGGGCATAACGGCCTGCGCTCCATCACCGCCCAATGCGGCAACGCGTACCGCCGGGTGCGCCTCGGCATCGGCCACCCCGGCGACAAGGCGCTGGTCCACGCCTATGTGCTGAACGACTTCGGCAAGGCCGAGGCGCCCTGGGTCGAGGATCTGTGCCGGGCGGTGGCCGACCACGCCCCCGTCCTCGCGGCGGGGGAGGATGCGAGCTTCCAGAACAAGGTCCACCTCGCCATGGCCGGGCGCGGCTGGGACGAGGTGAAGCCGCTGGGCGCGAAAAATTGACATGAAAACACGGGGATACGATATCGAAGCGGACGGAGCCGGACCGATGAAGACCATCAGCGTGTGCTTGGACGACCTGCTGTTTCAACGGGTGCAGGCGGCGGCGGCTCGCGCGGGCAAGAGTCCGTCGGACTATCTGGCCGAGGCTGTCGAGCGGCATGTCGGCAATCCCGTCTCCCAGTCGGAGGCGCTGGCCCGGTTCCTCGCCGGGCCGCCCCTCCCGACCCTCGATGGTGACGGCCGCGCGCCCTCCCGCGACCAGCGTTACGAATGAGCGCGCCGCAGCCCGGCCATCCGCGCGTCTTCATCGACTCGAACGTCTTCCTCTACGCCCGCGACGAGCGCTTCCCGGAGAAGCAGGCCTGCGCCCGCCGGTGGCTCGAGGTCCTGGCCGCGCGGGAGGCGGCCGTGGTCAGTCCGCAGGTCCTCGGCGAGCTGCACAACACCCTGCTGCGTGGGAAAGTCCGCGTGCCGGCGGACGAGGTGCGGCGGACGACGCTGGCGATCGAACCATGGTCGCACGGCGCCACGGACCTTGAGCTTGTCGCGACCGCGTGGTCTCTGCGCGCTCAGACCGGCTTTCAGTGGTGGGATTGCGTGATCCTCGCCTCCGCGATTCGCGCGGAATGTCGCTTCCTCCTCTCGGAGGATTTTCAACACGGCCGTCAGGTCGAAGGCACTACGATCGTGGACCCCTTCCAGGCAGGTCCTGAAACGATCCTGGCAGATCATTAGGACGCGTCATGGGCTTCAAATGCGGCATCGTCGGCCTGCCGAACGTCGGCAAGTCGACCCTCTTCAACGCGCTGACACAGACGGCGGCGGCGCAGGCGGCCAACTACCCGTTCTGCACCATCGAGCCGAACGTGGGCGAGGTGGCGGTGCCGGATCCGCGGCTCGACGACCTCGTCCGCATCGCCTCCTCCAAGGAGAAGATCCCGACCCGGCTGACCTTCGTGGACATCGCCGGGCTGGTGCGCGGCGCCTCCAAGGGCGAGGGCCTGGGCAACCAGTTCCTGGCCAACATCCGCGAGGTCGATGCCATCGCCCACGTGGTACGCTGCTTCACCGACGGGGACGTGACCCACGTCGAGGGCAAGGTCGATCCGGCCGCCGACATCGAGACCATCGAGACCGAGCTGATGCTGGCCGACCTCGACAGCCTGGAGCGCCGGGCCGTCGCCCTGGAGAAGAAGGCCAAGGGCGCCGACAAGGAGGCGCGGGAGACCCTCGACCTCGTCAACCGCGCCCTGCCGCTGCTGCGCGAGGGCAAGCCCGCCCGTGTGGTGGAGCGCAAGGCCGACGAGGAGCGCCTGTTCCAGTCCCTCGGGCTGATGACCGCCAAGCCCGTGCTCTACGTCTGCAACGTGGACGAGGGCGATGCCGACAAGGGCAACGCCTACTCGGACGCCGTGTTCGCCCGCGCCAAGGAGGAGGGCGCCGTGGCGGTGGTGGTCTCGGCCAAGATCGAGAGCGAGATCGCCGTGATGGCCGAGGCGGACCAGGCGGAGTTCCTGGAGGCGGTGGGCCTCGCCGAGCCCGGCCTCAACCGGGTGATCCGCGCCGGCTACGACCTGCTCGGCCTCGTCACCTACTTCACCGTCGGCCCGAAGGAGGCCCGGGCCTGGACGATCACCAGGGGCACCCGCGCGCCGGGGGCCGCCGGGGTGATCCACTCGGATTTCGAGAAGGGCTTCATCCGCGCCGAGACCATCGCCTTCAAGGACTACACCGCGCTGAACGGCGAGGCCGGCGCGCGCGATGCCGGCAAGCTCAGGCTCGAAGGCAAGGAGTATGTTGTGCAGGATGGCGATGTGCTGCATTTCCGCTTCGCCAACTGATCTCCCGCCGGACGCCGGATGCCAGAACTGACCTTCGAGGACTTTTCCGCCGGCGACGTCCTCATCGGCGCGCCGCTGACGGTGGCCCGCGAGGACATCGTCGGCTTCGCGCGGGCCTTCGACTTCCAGCCCTTCCACCTAGACGAGGCGGCGGCGCAGGGCACCTTCGCCGGCCGGCTCATCGCCTCGGGCTGGCATACGGCGGCGTTGGGGATGCGCCTCCTGCAGGAGGGGCCGTTCCGGGGCGGTTCGTCCCTCGGGGCGCCGGGGATCGAGGAGCTGCGCTGGCTGGCTCCTGTCCTGCCGGGCGACACGTTGCGGGTGCGGCTGGAGATCACCAGCCTGCGGGATTCCGCCACCAAGCCCGGCCTCGGCTTCGTCGGCGCCCTGCTCGGCCTGGAGAACGGCCGGGGCGAGACGGTGCTGACCCAGCGATTCACCTTCATGCTCGCCCGCGCCGGCACCGAGCCGCTGCCGCCCCGCCCCGTCACCCTGGCCGCGCCGCAGCCCGCGCCCGAGCCCGACGACGCCGAGACGGTGCCGTTCCTGTGCGAGGCCGAGATCGGCGCCACCCGCGAGCTCGGGGCCTACACCTTCGATGCCGAGTCCATCCTCGCCTTCGCGCGGGCCTACGATCCGCAGGCCTTCCATCTGGACGACGCGGCGGCCCGGCGGACGCATTTCGGCGGGCTCTGCGCCTCGGGCTGGCACACGGCGGCGGGCTACATGAACCGCCTGCTCACCACCCGCGCCCGGGACGTGGCCTTCACCGCCGCCCGGGGGCCGGTGCCGGAGGCGGGGCCCTCGCCGGGCTTCCGCAACATGCGCTGGATCCGCCCGGTCTATGCCGGCGACACGGTGCGCTTCGCCACCCGGATCACCGACAAGCGCGCCTCGGGCTCGCGGCCGGGCTGGGGCCTCGTCTTCGCCCGCAACACCGGGGTCAACCAGCGCGGCGAGCCGGTCTTCGCCTTCGACAGCACGGTGTTCCACCAGTGGGCGCCGCCGGGGGCGTGACGGCGCCGGCCCCTCCGCCCATTTACACCGTGGGACGCCGCCGGTATCACCCCGGCCCTGACTTTCCTCTCTCCGAAACACCAGATGCGCGCCGAGATCGAGCAAGCCTCGGATGCCGCCAAGCAGTCTATAGGACTGCTGAGGAGGCATCTTTGACTGGGATACAGTCGACAAACGCCTCGCGGAGCTGAACGCCCGCTCCGAGGACCCTGACCTATGGAACGACGCCGAGGCGGCGCAGGCGGTGATGCGCGAGCGCCAGCAGCTCGACGAAGCCGTCCAGGCGATCCGCAAGCTCGAGCGCGACCTCGAGGACGGCGCCACGCTGATCGAGCTCGGCGAGATGGAGGGCGACGAGTCCTCGATCCGCGAGGGTGAGGCGACCATCGTCGCCGTCGAGAAGGAGGCCGCCAGCCGGCAGGTCGAGACCCTGCTCTCCGGCGAGGCCGACGGCTTCGACACCTATGTCGAGGTCCATGCCGGCGCGGGGGGCACCGAGAGCCAGGACTGGGCCAACATGCTCCAGCGCATGTATGCGCGCTGGGCCGAGCGGCGGAAGTACAAGGTCGACGTGGTCGAGTGGACCGACGGCGAGGAGGCCGGGATCAAGGGCGCGACGCTCCTGATCAAGGGCCACAACGCCTATGGTTGGCTCAAGACCGAGTCCGGCGTCCACCGCCTCGTGCGGATCTCGCCCTACGATTCGAACGCCCGGCGGCATACCAGCTTCGCCAGCGTCTGGGTCTATCCCGTGATCGATGACCGGATCGAGATCGAGATCAAGGAATCCGACTGCCGGATCGACACCTACCGCTCGTCGGGCGCCGGCGGCCAGCACGTCAACACCACCGATTCGGCTGTGCGCATCACCCACAACCCCACGGGGATCGTGGTGGCGTGCCAGCAGGAGCGCTCGCAGCACAAGAACCGGGCGACCGCCTGGAACATGCTCCGCGCCCGCCTCTACGAGGCCGAATTGAAGAAGCGGGAGGAGAAGGCCAGCGCCGAGGCCGCCGCCAAGACCGACATCGGCTGGGGCCACCAGATCCGGTCCTACGTGCTCCAGCCGTACCAGCTGGTGAAGGACCTGCGCACGGGCACCCAATCGACGGACCCGGACGAGGTGCTCGACGGCGCCATCGACCCGTTCATGGAGGCCTCCCTCGCCCAGCGCGTCTACGGCGGCGCCGAGGGCGTCGAGGACATCGACTAGACCCGCAACGGGCACTCCTCCCCCTTGTGGGGAGGAGTGGGAGGTGGGGGGCGTTCAGGGGGGCAGCGCGCCCGCGCCGTCTCCGGCACCTCCCCCTCGGCCCAGCCGACCGGAAGGGCTACTCCGCCGCCACCGCCCCGGACGGCCGCAGGCGGGCCATGACCTGCCCGCGCAGGCCGGCGATGTCGAAGAGCCAGACCAGCGCCCCGTAGACCGCCATCCCCACCGGCACGAGCACGGCCAGGGCCGGGGCGGGCGGCAGGGCGCGGAACGGCGCCAGCGCGAGGCCCATCGCACCGCAGGCGAGCGCCGCCGCGCCGATCTGGCCCCAGGGCAGCACCAGCCGGTCCGCCCCGGTGAGCGCCCGCCCGCCGAGCCAGAGGCAGGCCCCCGCCAGCCCGAGGGTCTGCGCCAGGGCCACCCCGATCCCCCCGAAGGCGGGCGGCAGCACGACGAGCCCGATGCCGTTGAGCCCGAGCCCGACCAGCGCGGCGGCGATCACCGGCAGGGTGCGGCGGCGGATCTGGAAGGCGGGGTTCACCGCGTAGAACATCATCGCGAGGCAGAACAGGCCCGGCAGCAGGGCGAGGCTGTAGGTCTCGAACGGCCCGCGATACGCCTCCGGCACCACCAGGGCCTGGAGGGCGGGCAGCACCGCCCAGAACCCCACCGCGCAGGGGGCCAGCAGGGCGAAGACGGTGGCCGCGTTCTGCCCCACCTGCGCCTCCGCCGCCGCCCGGCCGCGGTGCTCCTCGGCATGGACGGCGATCTGGAACAGCAGCAGGTCGAGGGCGGTGCCGAGCGTCATCAGCGCGCGGGAGGTGACGTCGGCGGCGAGCGCGAAATAGCCGGCCTCGGTGAAGCCGGCGTTGGCGGCCACCGCGCCGCGGTTGACGAAGGAGAGCAGCTGGTAGGCGGTGGTGGCCGCGATCAGCGGCAGGCCGTAGCGGGCGAAGACGCCCCAGGTGGCCGGGAGCCGCGCCCGCTCGAAGGACGAGGCCGGATCGCGCAGGGGGTGGCGCAGCACCACCACGGCGAGGAGCTGGCTCGCCCCCGCCGCCGCCAGCACCCAGGCGGGCTGCGGCAGGAACCACGCGGCCCCCGCCATCATCACGAAGGCCAGGACGTTCTTCACGGCGACGAGGCCGAGATACAGCCGGCCGTCGAACCGGGCCCGGGCCAGGGCGGCGTGATAGTCGAACACCCCGATGCCGAGGGCCGCGAGGCCGGTGCCGCACAGCACCGCCTCCCGCCCGTCGGCCCCCTCGCCGAAGCCGAACCCACCGCAGAGCGCGGCGGCGGCGGCGAGCAGGATCCCTAGGCGCCAGTAGGCCCGGTCGAGGCCGTGGCGGATCCAAGGCTCGTCCATGCGGACACGGCCCGAATAGAACCGCGTCGCCGACAGGCGCAGCCACTCGAACAGCACGGTGTTGAGGACGATGGCCCCCGTCGTCGCCAGGGCGAAGCGGCCGAAATCCGCCGGGCCGAGCAGCTTGGCGATCAGCAGGCCGAGGACGAAGTTCAGCCCCGCATTGATGATGAAGGCGGCGATGACAGCCAAAACGGACGACTCGTGCGGTGCGACAAGCGCGATGACGGTATCGCGGGCGCCGTAAGAATCCCCTAATCGGGCGTCGTCATGGCGGGTGCCGGCCGAACGTCAGTCTCGTCCCACCCGCCACCTCGTCATCGGGGGACCGACCGGAAACCGGGTGTCGTCCCGCCGCGCGGTCGCCGCCTCTCCCCCTCGCCCCGCCTGCGGGGCGAGGGGGGCCCGCGCCTTGTTCGGCGAGGTCCATACTCCCGGGAATGAAGGCACCTGTCCGGCCTGACGCACAGGATGGGAGCGGGGCTGCGAGCCGGTGGGTCGCGGCCCCCCGCCACGAGGGGGAAGAACGGAACGGGGGGCGCTCACACGGCGTCAGGGTCGCCCTTCCGTTGCGGGCTCCTGCAGCAGCCGCTCGTAGCGCCACGCCTCCATCCCGTCCTCGTAGTAATCCGGCCGTACCGCGAAGCGGGTGTAGCCCCGGCGCTCGTAGAGGCGGATGCCGGCGCCGTTATCGGCCCGGACTTCCAGGCGCAGGCGCTCGCAGCCCTGGCTGCGGGCCGTCTCCTCCGCCGCATCGAGGAGCCGCCCGCCGAGGCCCAGCCCCCCGCGGTTCGGGTCTACGGCGATCGAGGCGAGGCGGGCGATGCGGCTGGCGCGGCGGCGCTCCAGCACCGCCGCGCCGACGAGGAGGTCGCCCTCGATCAGCGCCACCACCACGTCCATCGTGCCGGAGCGAATCGCGTGGCGGATGGCCCGGCGCTCGGCCCGGTCGGTGGCGAAGGCGGCGTGTTCCAGGGCGACCAGGGCGTCGAGGTCGCCCAGGGTCGCAGGGCGCAGGACCGGGATGGGCCGAGCGGGGTGCGGATCGCGGAGAGGCGCGTTCACGCCGCAGCCCGCCATCGTCTCGATTTCGGTTCTGTCGGTCCTGCCATCGCCCGTCCGTCGGATCCGCCCGCCGCAGGGCAATGCCCCGAACCCGGGCGCTTGGGAAGGGCGCCCGCACCCGGAGCCGTCGGCACCTGCGGCAAGAGAGCCACACCGGGGGATGGGCGGGTTGTATTTCGAGGAGAGCGCGCAATCCGGTCTTGCTGTCCGGGGCGTCTGCCCCTATGTCCGCCCTGCCCAATTTCGCACGTGCCTGTGGCCGCGTGTCGGTTGGTGGGCATCCGGCCAACTGCCGGACAGCCGCCAGGGGTCTTAGGATCGATGGTCGTGGGGGTGGATCCCCTGCTTCCGGCAATCCAGGTGGTGACACCGGACCCCGACAACAACCGGCAGCCGGAGGCGAAACCGGCGAACCCCGCTCTCCACGGGGGACGCAGCTTAAAGCAACGACGAACGGGCTTTTTTGGTCTCGCCGCCCCTCCAAAGGGCGGCACCGAAGAGGCTTGTTTCTCTTTGCCCGGCGTGCGGTGGGGGTCCCCCCTTCCAATCCACGGCAGCTTCCGGGTGCTCTGCGCCCGCCGGACCGGTGCGTCTCCACAGCACGCCGGACCCGCGCGACGCATCGCCCCCTGACGCCGGCGGCCCGCGAAGCCGCCTGATTTCGACATCGCGCCCCGTGCGAGGGCGCTCTCGAACCGTGGTGGGAGCCGACCATGACCGACCGGATCCGCGACTTCCTGCGCGCGCGCCGCGACCTCGGCCGCGACGAGGGCCCCGTGATGGTCCTCGACCTCGACGTCGTGCGTGACAACTACACCGCCTTCGCCCGCTCCCTGCCGGACACCCGCGTGTTCTATGCGGTGAAGGCGAACCCGGCCCCCGAGGTGCTGGGCCTGCTGGCCGAGATGGGCTCGTGCTTCGATACGGCCTCGGTGGCCGAGATCGAGATGGTGCTGGCCGCCGGCGCCACGCCGGAGCGGATCTCCTTCGGCAACACCATCAAGAAGGAGCGCTGCATCGGCCGCGCCCTGGCCCACGGCATCCGCCTGTTCGCGGTGGATTGCGAGGCCGAGGTGGAGAAGATCGCCCGCGCCGCCACGGCGGCGGGCCTGGAGGCCGGCGCGGTGCAGGTGTTCTGCCGCATCCTGTGCGACGGCGCCGGGGCCGACTGGCCGCTCTCGCGCAAGTTCGGCTGCGTGCCGGAGATGGCGACCGACGTGCTGGAGCACGCCCACCGCCAGGGCCTGTCCGCCTACGGCGTGTCGTTCCACGTCGGCTCGCAGCAGGGCAACACCGAGGCGTGGGACGGGGCGCTGGCCTCGGCCGCGGCGGTCTTCCGCGAATGTGCCGAGCGGGGCATCTTCCTGTCGATGGTGAACCTCGGCGGCGGCTTCCCCACCCAATACCTGAAGGCCGTCCCGGGCGTGGAGAGCTACGGCGACGCGATCTTCCGGGCGCTCACCAAGCACTTCGGCAACCGCATCCCCGAGACGATCATCGAGCCGGGCCGGGGCATGGTCGGCAATGCCGGGATGATCGAGGCCGAGGTGGTGCTGGTCTCGAAGAAGTCGGCGGAGGAGGACGAGGTGCGCTGGGTCTACCTCGACATCGGCAAGTTCGGCGGGCTGGCCGAGACGATGGACGAGGCGATCCGCTACCCGATCCGCACCCGCCACGACGGCGAGCGGACCGAGCCCTGCGTGATCGCCGGCCCCACCTGCGATTCGGTGGACGTGCTCTACGAGCGCCAGCACTACCCGCTGCCGGTCTCGCTCTCCATCGGCGACAAGGTGCTGATCGAGGGAACGGGCGCCTACACCACGACGTATGCGGCCGTCGCCTTCAACGGCTTCCCGCCGCTTCAGCAGATCGTGATCTGATCGTCCTCGAAACTCCGGGCCCGTTCAGGGTTCGGTGATCACACTCCCCGAGAAAGCCGGACGGGTGGCCGCAGGGCCACCCGCGAGGATTGTCGCTGCTCCCGCTTCTGGCCCTGGGAGGGCACGGCTTTGATCGAGATCCGCACCGAATTCCCCCATGACGTCCCGGCGCGCGAGCGCCTGCTGGACGCGTGCTTTCCCGGCAACCGCCGGGCCAAGACCTCCGAGCGCCTCCGCGAGGGGCGTCTGCCGGCGCGCGGGCTGGCCTTCGCCGCCAGCCGGGGCGGGCGCCTCGTGGGCACCCTGCGCCTGTGGCACGTCGAGGCCGGCGAGGGCCGCCCGGCGCTGCTGCTCGGGCCGCTCGCCGTCGATCCGGCGATCCAGGGCCAGGGGTTGGGCTCGGTGCTGATGCAGGCCGCCATCGGCCGGGCGGAGGCGCTGGGCCACGGGGCGATCCTGCTGATGGGCGATGCGCCCTACTACGCCCGCTTCGGCTTCCGGGGCGATCTGGCCGCCGGCCTCGCCATGCCCGGCCCGTTCGAGCGCGACCGGTTCCTCGGGCTGGAGCTGCGGGCCGGCGCCCTGGCGGGGGCGGAGGGCGTGCTGCGGGCGACCGGCCTGCCGGAGCCGCTGGTGGCCGCCGCCGGTGCCGGCGCGCGACGACGCGCCGCGTAAGGGATAAGCCGGGGGGGATCGGTGCGGCCTATGCCGACGACCGGTCCTCCCCGCCCCCTCATCCTGAGGTGCCGACGCGGAGCGGTGGCCTCGAAGGAGGGCTCCAGGGATCGCGGCGCGGTCTGGAGCCCCCTCTTCGAGGCCCGCTGACGCGGGCACCTCAGGATGAGGTGGGAGGGCGGGGTTACTTCCGAGGAGGGGAGGGCCGGTCGCGTTTGCCCGCAAGAACACCATATCCCCCGGCATCACCGGGAGACCCCTTCACGCCATGGCCGACGACCCGCATGCCCGCCGCTTCATTCCCCTCGGGATCGCGGTGCTCACCGTCTCCGACACCCGCACGCCGGAGGACGACCGCTCGGGGGATACCCTCGTCGGGCGCCTGACCGAGGCGGGGCACCGCCTCGCCGGCCGGGGGATCGTGCCGGACGACGTGGCCGCGATTCGCGCCCGGGTGGAGGGCTGGCTCGGCGATCCCGCGGTGGACGTGGTGCTCACCACCGGCGGCACCGGCTTCACCGGCCGGGACGTGACGCCCGAGGCGCTGGAGCCCCTGTTCGAGAAGCGCATGGACGGCTTCTCGGCGGTGTTCCACCGGATCTCCTACGACAAGATCGGCACCTCGACGCTCCAGTCCCGGGCCACCGCCGGGGTCGCGAAGGCGACCTACGTCTTCGTGCTGCCGGGCTCGCCCGGCGCCTGCCGGGACGCCTGGGACGGCATCCTGGCCCAGCAGCTCGACTACCGCCACCGGCCCTGCAACTTCGTGGAGATCATGCCCCGGCTGGACGAGCACCTGCGGCGGGGGTGACCCCACCGTTTCCGTCATTGCGAGCGGCGCGACGCAATCCAGCGGCTCTGCCTCAACCGGACAAGTCGCGCCCCGGATCGCGTCGGCTCCGCCTCGCCATGACGGCGGAGCCGGGGGGGCGGTTACGCCGTCGTCCCGTTGCGCTGGCGCAGCACCGAGTGCTTCCGCCCGTAGAAGAAGTAGATCACCAGGCCGACCGCCATCCAGATCACGAGGCGCAGCCACGTGTCGAGGGGCAGGCCCGCCATCAGCAGCAGGCAGAACAGGATGCCGAGGATCGGCACGAGCGGCACCGCGGGCGCGCGGAACGGGCGCTTCATCCCCTTCTCCGACCGCCGCAGGTGGATCACCGCCCCGCAGACGAGGCAGAAGGCGGCGAGCGTCCCGATGCTCACCATCTCGCCGAGGATGGTGATCGGCACCAGGGCCGCCACCACGGCGACGCAGGCGCCGATCAGCGCCTGGCTGCGGTAGGGCGTCTGGTAGGTCGGGTGGACGTGGGCGAACAGCTTCGGCAGCAGCCCGTCGCTGGCCATGGTGTAGAAGATCCGGCTCTGGCCGTAGAGCAGCACCAGGATCACCGTCGTCAGCCCGGTGAGGGCGCCGAGCTTGATGAGCGCCCCGAACCAGCCGATGCCGATCACGTCGACGCCCTTGGCGATGGGGTCGGGGACGTTCAGCTCCTTGAAGGGCACGAGGCCGGTGAGCACCGCCGCCACCAGCACGTAGAGGATCGTGCAGACCGCCAGCGAGCCGAGGATGCCGATGGGCATGTCCTTCTGCGGGCGCTTGGCCTCCTGCGCCGCCGTCGAGACCGCGTCGAAGCCGATGAAGGCGAAGAACACCACCCCCGCCCCGCGCAGGATGCCGCTGTAGCCGTAATGGCCGAAGGTGCCGTCGTTCGGCGGGATCAGCGGGGTCCAGTTCGCGCTGGTGGTGTAGCGCCAGCCGAGCCCGATGAAGGCCAGCACCACCGCGAGCTTGATGGCCACCATCACGTTGTTGAGCTTGGCCGATTCCTTGGTGCCGCGCATCAGCAGCAGGGTCAGGGCTGCCACGATCACCATCGCGGGCAGGTTGAACAGGGCGGTGCCGCCGCCCTCGATCGCCGTCCCCGGCGCGTGGGTGAACTGGGCCGGGATGACGATGCCGACATCCTTGAGGATGCTCGTGACGTAGCCCGACCAGCCGACCGCCACCGTGGCCGCGCCCATGGCGTATTCGAGGATCAGGTCCCAGCCGATCAGCCACGCGAAGAACTCGCCGAGCGTGGCGTAGGTGTAGGTGTAGCTCGATCCGGCCACCGGGATCAGCGCCGCCAGCTCGGAATAGCACAGGCCGACGAAGGCGCAGGCGATGCCGCCCAGCACGAAGGAGAGCATGATGCCCGGCCCCGCATATTGCGCGGCGGCGGTGCCGGTGAGCACGAAGATGCCCGCGCCGATGATGGCGCCGATGCCCATGGCCATGATCGAGAACGGCCCGAGGGTCCGGGACAGGGTCTGGGATTCGGCCTCCCCGCCCGAGACGATGTCGTCGACCGACTTGCGCGCCATCAGGCCGGAGGCATCCATCGGCATGGTCCCATCGTCTCCGCCGGGGCGGCGGGCTCTCGTTGCCGGCAACTGAGCAATTTTCCGGCCGTTGCGCCAGGGATTCGAGCGCGAATGGCGCAGGATCGGCGCGGGGCCGGCCCACTTGTGTCGCTCACGGGCGGTCGATTCGCCCGTTCAGGGTGCGGACCCGCAGCCGCTGTCCCGGCCCCGCGGCGAGGTCGGCCCGGCGCACCACGTCCCCGGCCCGGGCGGCGCGGGCGCCGACCACGCCCTCCATGCCCGCCAGGAGGCGGGTGCGCAGGGACGCCCCCCGGTGCAGGCGGCCGATCCCGATCTCCGCCTTCGCCGTGCCGACGAACCGGTCGAGGGTGCGGATCCAGCCCTCCGCGGGCACGTCGCCGGCCTCCAGGCACAGGATCCAGTCGCGCCGGGCCACGGCGGCCCCCGTGGCGAACGGGTTGCCCCCCCGATGCGGGACGAGGACGGCGCCGGTCGCCTCCGCGACGGCCGCCACGGCGGAGACCTGCCCCGGCACGACGATGATCGCATCGCCCACGAGTCCGCCGGCCACGCCGGAGACGAGCACGCTGAGCGTGTCGGCCAGCCGGTCGATCGCGTCCGGATCGGCCGGATCGGCCAAGTAGGTCACGGCGGAGAGCATGCGCGCGCATAGCCGATTTTGCGCGGGCGTAAACGGCCCCTCCCGCCCTCCGGCGGCTCCCCGGTTCCGTTTGCCCGCATTTTCCGCAGACCTGTCCGCGTGTTCGTGTTACGTTCGCCCCAGGGAGGCCGAACGCCCATGCGCCACGACACGCTGCGCCTGCCGGCGAGCACGGCCCCGTCCGAGGCCCGAAGGGGCCGGGGCGCCACCGCCAACCCGACCGGCCGCTACGAAGCCGCCCGCCGCGAGACCTTCGCGGACGGGTGGGAGCCCGACGCGCCGGCCCCCCTGCGCACCGAGGTCCGGCCCGAGCGCACGGCCTCGGTGATCGCCCGCAACACCTCGCCCGATATCCCGTTCGACCGCTCCCTCAACCCGTACCGGGGCTGCGAGCACGGCTGCATCTACTGCTACGCGCGGCCGACCCACGCCTATCTCGGCCTCTCGCCGGGCCTCGATTTCGAATCGCGGCTGTTCACCAAGCCGGAGGCGGCGCAGGTGCTGGCGCGGGAGCTGGCGGCCCCCGGCTACCGGCCGGAGACGATCGCGCTCGGCACCGCCACCGACCCGTACCAGCCCATCGAGCGGGAGCACCGCCTGACCCGGGCGGTGCTGAAGGTGCTGGCCGATGCGCGCCATCCGGTGGGGATCACCACCAAGTCCGACCTGGTCCTGCGGGATCTCGACCTGCTGGCGCCGATGGCCGAGCGGAACCTCGTTCTCGTCGCGATCTCGCTGCCGACCCTCGACCCGCGCCTGTCCCGGCACCTCGACCCCCGCGCCCCCCGCCCCGACCGCCGGCTCGCCGCCATGCGGGCCCTGTCGGCGGCGGGGGTGCCGGTGATGGTCAACGTCTCGCCGGTCATCCCCGGCCTCACCGACCACGAGGTCGAGGCGTTGCTGGAGGCCGCCCGCGCCCACGGGGCGAGCCGGATCGGCCACGCCCTGCTGCGCCTGCCCGGGGAGGTGAAGGACCTCGTGGCCGACTGGTTCACCGAGCACTACCCCGAGCGCAAGGAGCGGGCCTTCGCCCTGCTGCGGCAATCCCGCGGGGGGCGGGAGAACGATTCGCGCTTCGGCCACCGGTTCCGGGGCGAGGGACCCTATGCCGAGATGATCGGCCAGCGGGTGCGCCTCGCCGGGCGGCGGCTCGGCTACACGTTCGGGCGCATGGCCCTGAACACGCAGGAGTTCCGCCCGCCGGGGGCGCAGCTCGCCCTGTTCTGAGCGCGCCCTACCCGAAGGTCCGCGTGAAGCTCGCCCGGTGGTGCGGGCTGCGGCCGAGGGCGGCGAGGCCGGCCCGGTGGAGGGCCGTGCCGTAGCCGACGTTGCGCTCCCAGCCGTAGCCGGGATGGCGTCTGGCCAGCCGGCGCATGAACGCATCACGCAGGACCTTGGCGACGATGGAGGCGGCGGCGATCTGCGGCACCAGGCTGTCGCCGCCGACCACCGCCCGCCCGGGAAAGCCCGGCAGGACGTCCCGCCCATCGACCCAGACAGGGGCGTCGATGCCGAGCTTCGCCACCGCCCGGGCCATGGCGTCCAGGGTCGCCGCGCGGATGTTGATCCGGTCGATCAGGGCGGGCGAGCCCGCCGCCAGGGCGACCCGGGCATGGGCGCGGATCAGCGGCGCGAGCCTGTTCCGGGCCGCCTCGGGAAGTTTCTTGCTGTCGTCCAGGGCGCCGAGCAGCCCGGCGGGGATGGCGGCCGGGTCGAACCAGACGGCGGCGACCACCACCGGGCCGCTCAGCGCCCCCCGGCCGACCTCGTCGCAGCCGATCACGGCGGGGTAGGCGGCGGCGCGGGCGGGATCGAAGGGCGGCATCGCGCCCCTCTGGCATCTCCGGCGGCCCGCGTCACCGCCCCGTTCCCCCATCCCATCCGCCGCCGTCCCTGCGAGCGCGCGCCACGCCGCCGGGGTTCAGGCGCCCGTCCTCACGGGCGCCGCCGCGGAGGCGGGATCAGGCCGCCTCGGGCTCGGCCCGGCTGCGGGCGAGGACGATGTTGCCGTAGAACTGGCGGGCACTCTCGTCCCAGCCCCGGCGCAGGGCCTCTTCGCGGCAGGCTTTGCGCGACAGGGTGAGGGCGCCGAGCGCCGCCGCGCGCAGGTCGCGGTCGAGGATCCCGACGCCGCCCGTGGCGATGACGTCGAGGGGGCCGGGCACGGGGAAGGCGGCGACCGGCAGGCCGCAGGCCAGGGCCTCGAGCAGGACGATCCCGAACGTGTCGGTCACGCTCGGGAAGACGAACGCGTCGCAGGCGGCGTAGAGCGCCGCGAGGTCGGAGCCCGTCCGGGTGCCGAGGAACCGCGCCTCCGGCGCCAGGGCTTGCAGCCGCGCCCGGTCCGGCCCGTCGCCGATCACCACCTTGGTGCCCGGCAGGTCGAGGGCCAGGAAGGCGGCGATGTTCTTCTCGATCGCGAGGCGGCCGACGAACAGGAAGAACGGCCGGGGCAGCCCGGCGAGGTCGGCGGGCACGGGGGCGTCCGGCGCGGCCGGGCGGAACAGGTCGGTGTCGACGCCCCGAGTCCAGCGCATGATCCGGCCGAAGCCCCGGTCCTCCAGCTCGCCCTGGAGGCTCGCGGTGCTCACCATCGTGCCCTGGGCGGCCCCGTGGAAACGGCGCAGGTAGGCGTAGGACCACGCCTCCGGCACGGGGGCGCGGGCGGCGAGGTATTCCGGGAAGCGGGTGTGGTAGCTCGTGGTGAAGGGCAGCCGCCGGCTCAGGCAGCGCCGCCGCACCGCGAAGCCCACCGGCCCCTCGGTGGCGATGTGGACATGGGTCGGCCCCACCGCGTCCCAGCGGGCGGCCAGGCGCCCCGGCACCGGACAGGCGAGGCGGATCTCGGGGTAGCCCGGCAGGGGCATGGAGGGAAACTCGGACGGGCTCAGCACGCTCGCCCGGAAGCCGTGGGCGGGGGCGCGGCGCACCATCTGCTCCAGGGAGCGCACCACGCCGTTGACCTGCGGGTGCCACGCGTCGCTCGCGATCAGCAGCCTCAAGCGACCGCTCTCCGGCCCGGCGGCAGCGCCTCCTGGGCCTCCGTCAGCGCCTGCGCTTCCCTGGCCCGGAGTACGGACGGGTAGTGCAGCACCTCGATGCGGCCGTCGTAATGCTCGACGATGCCGGTGCAGGATTCCACCCAGTCGCCGGTGTTGAGGTAGCGCAGGTCGTCGATCGCCCGGTCGGCGGCGTGGTGGATGTGGCCGCAGATCACCCCCTGGGCGCCCCGGCGGCGGGCCTCCTCGGCCAGGATCTCCTCGAACTTGCCGATGAAGCTGACGGCGTTCTTCACCTTCAGCTTCGCCCAGGCCGAGAGCGACCAGTACGACAGGCCGAGCCGGCGCCGGAAACGGTTGAGGACCGTATTCAACCACAAAGCGAGGGTGTAGGCCCCGTCCCCGAGATGGGCGAGCCAGCGCTGGTGGCGCATCACCATGTCGAACTGGTCGCCGTGGATCACGAGGTAGCGCCGCCCGTCCGCCGCCTCGTGGATCGCGGTGTCGGCGATCTCGATGCCGCCGAAGGTCGTGCCGACGTAGTTGCGCAGGAACTCGTCGTGGTTGCCCGGCAGGTAGACGACGTGGGTTCCCTTGCGGACCTTGCGCAGGAGCTTCTGCACCACGTCGTTGTGGGCCTGCGGCCAGTACCAGCCGGATTTGAGCTGCCACCCGTCGACGATGTCGCCGACGAGGTAGATGGTGTCCGCGTCGTAATCCCTCAGGAAGCCGAGCAGCATCCCCGCCTGGCACCCGCGGGTGCCGAGGTGCAGGTCGGACAGGAACAGGGTGCGGACGCGGATCGGCCTGTCGTCGTCCTCTGCCACGGCGTTCTCCCGGCGTAATGCGCCGGGATCCAGAGCGCGATCCCATCTCATTTTGATGACGCTGGCGGCCGGCGGGACAGGTCGAACCGTCGCAAGATCGTTCCCTCAACCTTGATGGCCGCAGGTTGCACTGCACGCCAAATTTTTTTGCCCTTTCTTCGAAGATTTTCCGGTTTTCCTTTCGAGCAGCCCCATCCCATAATACATTTGATCCGACGGCCCTGCCCGGGCCGCCGGTGGGGCAGGTGCGGAAGGGAAGGCGGCGCGCGAACCGACGCCGCGAGGATAGGACGGCACATCGGAGGCGACCGGCGCGGGAACGCGCGCCGCGACGCGAGCGGCACGAGCCGCCTGCCGCTCCGCAGCGCCCAGGGTCCAGGGCAGTTCCCCGGCCGCCGATGGCGGGTGGGAGGCTCCCGCCACTTCCCCGATGCCCCGTCACGACACGCGCGACAGATCCCGCGCCGGGCCCGATCCCGTGCGCGAAACCATTCGGAGGAGACATCATGGCCGCATCCCGGCGTCCCGGTCGCAACCACCTGTTCATCCCAGGCCCGACCACCATCCCCGACCGGGTCATCCGCGCGATGTCCGTGCAGTCCGAGGATCACCGCTCGCCGAGCTTCCCCGAGCTCGCCAAGCCCCTGTTCCAGGACGCCAAGATGGTCTTCGGCTCCACCGAAGGCACGGTCCTGCTGTTCCCGTCCTCCGGCACGGGCATCTGGGAATCGGCGCTCACCAACACCCTCTGCCGCGGTGACAAGGTGGTCGTGGCCCGCTTCGGCCAGTTCAGCCACCTCTGGACCGACATGGCCGCGCGCCTCGGCCTCGACGTGATCGTCCAGGACGAGGAGTGGGGCACCGGCGCGGATCCGGAGAAGATCGGCGAGGCCCTGCGGGCCGACAAGGACCACGCCATCAAGGCGGTGATGATCGTCCACAACGAGACCGCCACCGGCGTGACGAGCGACATCGGCGCCGTGCGCAAGGCGATCGACGCCGCCGGCCACCCGGCGCTGCTGTTCGTGGACGGCATCTCCTCCATCGGCTCGCTGCCGTTCAAGATGGACGAGTGGAAGGTCGACTGCGCGGTGGCGGGGTCGCAGAAGGGCTTCATGCTGCCCGCCGGCCTCGGCCTGCTCTGCGTCAGCCAGAAGGCGCTCAAGGTCGCCGAGGGTGGCCAGTCCGGCAGCAACGACCGGCTCGGCCACGTCTACTTCGCCTGGGCCGACCAGCTGAACGCCAACAAGGGCGGCTACTTCCCCTACACCCCGGCCCTGCCGCTCCTCTACGGCCTGCGCGAGGCGCTGGCCACGATGAAGGAAGAAGGGATCGAGAACATCTACCACCGCCACCACGTCCTCGCCGAGGCGACCCGGCAGGCGGTGGCGGCCTGGGGCCTCAAGCCCTGCGCCAAGGAGCCCAAGTGGAACTCCGACACCGTCACGGCCATCGTCGTGCCGGAGGGCGTCGATGCCGCCAAGATCATCATCCACGCCTACGAGCGCTACAACCTCTCCCTCGGGGCGGGCCTCTCGAAGGTCGCGGGCAAGGTCTTCCGCATCGGCCACCTGGGCGACCTCAACGAGCTGTCGCTGCTCGGCGCCATCGCGGGCGCGGAGATGGCCATGATCGATTGCGGGATGACGCTCACCCCCGGCTCCGGCGTCGCCGCGGCCTCGAGCTACCTGCGTGAGAACCCGCTGCACAAGGCGTGAGGCACAGGGCGGAGGGCCTCGGTCCTCCGCCCCTTGCGAGCGCTGCCGCGGTGGTGTGAACCTCGCGCATCGCCGTCCTCGCGGGCGGCACTGAAGTCATCCAGGGCGGCGCCACCTTCGGGGGCGTCCCGCGCCCTCGGGTCGCTTCGCGTCGCCCGCGGGGACGGGAGGGATGGAATGGACCGCAGAGCGCCGCCGGGAAGGCGCGCCGCCGGAGAGGGAGCCGACGACCCATGGCGAAACGAATCGTGTTCCTCGACCGGGAATCGCTCGACGCGACGCTGAAACCGTTCAGCTTCGAGCATGAATATGTCGAGCACGACTCGACCTGGACGCCGGAGGACACGGTCGAGCGGCTGAAGGGCGCCGAGATCGCCCTGATCAACAAGGTGCCGATGCGCGCCGAGACGCTGAAGCAGCTCCCCGACCTGAAGCTCATCGCGGTGGCCGCCACCGGCACGGACGTGGTCGACAAGGCCCAGGCGAAGGCGCAAGGCATCACCGTCGTCAACATCCGCAACTACGCCTTCAACACCGTGCCCGAGCACGTGGTGGGGCTGATGTTCGCCCTGCGCCGGGCCATCGTGCCCTACGCCAACTCGGTGAAGCGGGGCGATTGGGCGAAGTCGGCGCAGTTCTGCTACTTCGACTACCCGATCTACGACATCGCCGGCTCGACGCTGGGCATCGTCGGCTACGGGGCGCTGGGCAAGTCCATCGCCAAGCGGGCCGAGGCGCTGGGCATGAAGGTGCTGGCCTACGACACCTTCCCGCAGGAGGGCCTCTCGGATTTCGAGACGGTGCTCACCCAGTCCGACGTCATCACCCTGCACGTCCCGCTCACGCCGGAGACGAAGGGCCTGATCGGCGCCGCCGAACTCAAGCGGATGAAGAAGAACGCCATCCTCATCAACACCGCCCGGGGCGGGCTGGTGGACGAGGCGGCCCTGCTGGAGGCCCTCAAGGACGGCACCATCGCCGGCGCCGGCTTCGACGTGGTGGTGCAGGAGCCCCCCCGGGACGGCAACATCCTGTGCGAGGCCGACCTGCCGAACCTCATCGTGACTCCGCACGTCGCCTGGGCGAGCAAGGAGGCGATGCAGATCCTCGCCGACCAGCTCGTGGACAACGTCGAGGCGTTCGTCGCCGGCAAGCCGCAGAACGTGGTCCAGGGGTAGGTTTCGCCTCACCCCCGTCATCGCGAACGCAGTGAAGCGATCCAGGGCGGCGGGACGTCTCAGGATGTGGCGCTGCCCTGGATTGCTTCGCTCCGCTCGCAAAGACGGTGAGCGGATCAATACATTGACCTGATTTGAAAGCAGGACTCACGAGCCCATGAAAAAGCTGCTGTTCCAGTTCGACACCGATTCCGCCCCGAGCGTCTTCGACGTGGTGGTGGGCTACGATGGCGGGGCCGACCACATCACCGGCTACGGCAACGTCACGCCGGACAATGTCGGCGCCTTCGTCGATGGGACGATCTACACCCGCGGCGGCTCGGAGAAGAAGTCGACCGCGATCTTCGTCGGCGGCGGCAGCATGGCCGAGGGCGAGGCGGTGTTCGAGGCGGTGAAGAAGCGCTTCTTCGGGCCGTTCCGCGTCTCCTGCATGCTCGATTCCAACGGCTCCAACACCACGGCCGCCGCGGGCGTCGCCCTGGTCGCCAAGGCCGCCGGCTCGCTGCAGGGCAAGACCGCCGTGGTCCTGGCGGGCACCGGCCCGGTGGGGATGCGCTCGGCCGCGCTGCTGGCGGGCGAGGGCGCTCTGGTGACCATCGCCGGCCGCAGCCTCGACAAGACCCAGGCTGCCGCCGACGCGATCAACCGGCGCTTCAAGGTGAACGTCTCCGCCGCCGCGACGCCGGACGAGGCGTCCCGCATCGCCCTCGCCAAGGGCAAGAATCTCGTGTTCTCGGCCGGCGCCATCGGCGTCGAGCTGCTGCCGGAGTCGGCCTGGTCCGACGATTCGGCCGTGGAGTTCCTGGCCGACTACAACGCCCAGCCCCCGGCCGGCATCGGCGGGGTCGATGCGATGGACAAGGGCAAGGAGCGCCACGGCAAGAGCGCCTTCGGTGCCCTCGGCATCGGCGGTCTCAAGCTCAAGCTGCACCGGGCCTGCATCGGCAAGCTGTTCGAGAGCACCGACCGCGTCTTCGACGCCGAGGAGATCTACGCGCTCGCCAAGGAGATGGCGTGATGGGCGACAAGACCCAACCCGAGAACGACTCGATCCAGACGTTCCTGACGGAGCTCGCCAGCGCCGCCCCCACCCCCGGCGGCGGCGGTGCGGCGGCGATCTCCGGCGCCATGGGCGCGGCCCTGGTCTCGATGGTCTGCAACCTGACCATCGGCAAGAAGAAGTACGCCGAGGTCGAGGCGGAGCTGAAGGACGTGCTGGCCCGCTCCGAGGGCCTGCGCGTCGGCCTCACCGGCATGATCGCGCAGGACGTCGCCGCCTTCGACGCGGTGATGGCCGCCTACGGCCTGCCCAAGGGCACCGACGAGGAGAAGGCGTCCCGCGCCGAGCGGATCCAGGCGGCGCTCAAGGAGGCGACCGACGTGCCGCTCTCCTGCTGCCGGGCCTGCCGGGCGGTGATCGACCTCGCCGCGATCACGGCCGACAAGGGCAACCTCAACGTCGTCTCGGATGCGGGCGTGGCGGTGCTCTCCGCCCATGCCGGCCTGCGCAGCGCGGCGCTGAACGTCTACGTCAACGCCAAGGGGATCGAGGACCGGGACTTCGCCCAGGAGCGCCTGGACGAGCTGGAAACCATCCTCGCCGAGGCCGGGCCGCTGACCGAAAAGGTCTACGAGGTGGTCAAGGCGAAGGTGAACTGAGGGGCACCCTCCCCCCTCTCCCCGCAGGCGGGGAGAGGGGGCCTCACGCTCAGTCCACCCGCCGCAGCCCCTTCGCGTAGCGGCGGCCGTTCTCCACGTAGCGCCGGGCCGAGTCGAGGAGGCCCGCGATGGCCGCCTCGTCGAGCACCCGGATCGCCTTGGCGGGGGCGCCGACGATCAGGCTGTAATCCGGGAATTCCTTGCCCTCGGTGACCAGCGCGTTGGCGCCCACGAGGCTGCCCCGGCCGATCTTCGCCCCGTTGAGGATCGTCGCGCCCATGCCGATCAGCGTGCCGTCGCCGATGGTGCAGCCGTGGACGATGGCCCCGTGGCCCACCGTGACGTCTTCACCCAGGGTCAGGGGGAAGCCGGGATCGACGTGCATCACCACGCCCTCCTGCACGTTGCTGCGGGCGCCGATGCAGATCGGCTCGTTGTCCCCCCGCAGCGTCGCCCCGAACCAGATCCCGACATCGAGGCCCAGCTCCACCCGCCCGATCACCGTCGCGTCCGGCGCAATCCAGGTGCGGTCCGGGTCGGCGAGCCGGGGGACGTGGTCGTCGAGGGCGTAGAGGGGCATGGCGTCTCTCCGGTGAGGGTGGCTCTACCACCAGTTGGCGTTGGGGGGCGCGGCGTCGGGCCGGGCCGGGCTCGGCTTCAGGGAGCGGTCGAGGGCGGCGAGGATCGCCCGCACCGCCGCCTCGCTCTGCGCCGAGGCCGGATCGCGCGGGCGGGGCAGGCCGATGCGGAGGGTCTCGTCCAGCCGGCCGGGGCGGGGGCGCATCACCACCGCCCGGTCGGCCAGCGCCACCGCCTCGCCGACATCGTGCGTCACCAGGACCACCGTGGGCCGGTGCTCGGCCCAGAGGGCGAGCAGGTGGCCGTGCAGGTCCTTGCGGGTGAAGGCGTCGAGCGCCGAGAACGGCTCGTCGAGGAGCAGCACCCGCGGCTCGGCCACGAAGGCCCGGGCGATGGAGACCCGCTGCTGCTGCCCGCCCGACAGGTCCCGGGGCCACCGCCCGGCCTGTTCGGCGAGGCCGACGCGCTCCAGGGCGTGCATCACCCGGCCCCGGCGCTCCCCCCGGGGCAGGGCGGACAGGCCGAAGCCGACATTGGCGGCGACATCGAGCCAGGGCAGCAGGCGCGGCTCCTGGAAGACGAGGCCGACGCCCGGATGGGGGCAGTTGATCGCCTCGCCGTCGAGGGTGATCGACCCCGCGCTCGGCCGGTCGAGGCCGGCGATCAGGCGCAGCAGGGTGGTCTTGCCGCAGCCGGAGCCGCCGACCAGGGCGAGGATCTCCCCCGCCGGCACGGACAGCGCGATCCGTTCCAGGGCGCGGGTGCCGTCGGCGTAGGTCTTGGAAAGGTCGCCGATGGCGAGCACGCCGCGCTCCGATCATAGGGGGCCGCCGACGGCCATTCACTCCCAGTCGCGGGAATGACACAGGTGCCTCCGGCCTGCCAATGCTAAGAGCCTCCCGCACGCCGCCCGCCCCCCCGGGAGTCGTGTGAGGATCCCCCGCCCGGGGCCGCACGGAGAGGCACCATGAACCGGTTCACGTCCGCCCTCGGGCTCGCGGCCCTGCTCGTCGCCGCGCCCACCCTGGCGGCCGACCTGTCGCGCCCGGTGCCGACCGGGAATTTCCGGGCCACCTGCGAGGATCTCGGCACGGTCTGCTTCGCCGACGCCTGCGGCCGCGACCAGATCGACGCCGCCCAGGGCTGCCAGGCCCGCTGCCCGAGCGCGGTGGTGATGTCGGTGGTGCCGGAGACCTGCCCCCTGCCGGTTCGCCGCGGAGAGGCGATCCTGCGCCGCCGGGGGTGATGCGTTATCGCTCAAGTGCCGTGATATCGAAGAACACGTGACCGAATACGTGGCATTGGCGCCTATTCTTCTATGTCGCATGCAACAAACCCGTGCGCGCCGCATTGATCGGGAAGAACACCCACGCGCGATGAGGGCCACTCTCCGCCCAAGCCGTGGGACCGGACACCCACGATGCTGACGAACGATCTCCACCCGCCGCGCGATGGCCTGAACGCCGACCCCGTCCTCTACGGTGTCGCGGCCGGGCTCGCCGCTTTGTTTCCGCTGGTCGATCCCCCCCAGCGTGAGGCCGGGTCGTCGCACCGGGGCTTTCCGGGCGGCCTCGATCGGCCCCGGGAGAGTGTGGGCAAGGACTAGCCGGCGGCCCTCCTGCGGGCGGCCCCGTCAGAGCGTCTCGCGCGCCGTGTCCTGCCAGCGCACGAGGGGGGCGGTGAGCCCGACGAGGGCGGCATCCGCCAGCTTGCCGACCACGGCGAAGGCGATGATCGCCGCCATGATCTGGTCCGGCTTGCCGAATTGCTGGCCGTCCACCAGCAGGTAGCCCAGGCCCTCCGAGGCGCCCATTAGCTCCGCCGCCACCACGAACAGGAAGCCGAGCCCCAGCCCCGTCCGCAGGGCGGTGAGCGTCGCCGGCAGCACGGCGGGGAGCAGGATCCGCCGGACCTGGGCCGCCTTCGACAGGCGGAACACCCGCCCGACCTCCACCAGCTTCCGGTCGACCGAGGCGATGGCGCCCGCCACCCCGACATAGACGGGGAAGAACACCCCCACCGCGATCAGCAGCACCTTCGGCGTCTCGAGGATGCCGAACCACAGGATGAACAGCGGCACCCAGGCGAGGGACGGCACGGCGCGGAGGGCCTGGAGGCTCGGGTCCACGAGCCAGCGCAGGCGGGGCAGGGTGGCGACCAGGGCCCCCGCCAGGATGCCGGCGGCGGCGCCGAAGGCGAAGCCGAGGCCGACGCGCACCAGCGTCGCCTCCACATGGATCGCGAGGTCGCCCGAGGCGGCCAGGCCCCAGAGGGTGCCGCCGATCCGGCTCGGAGGGGGCAGGAGCCGCCCGGAGACGAGCCCCGAATCGACCCCCACCTCCCAGCCGAGCGCCAGAAGGAGCGGCGGCAGCAGCCCGAGCAGCAGACGGGTGCCGCGCCGCGGGGCGGCGGGCTTCGGTTCGGTGTCGGGAATCACGGTGCGGGATGATCGGGTGTCAGAGGGGGTGGCCCTTGTGCGGGCGTTGCGCGGGCGCATGCAAGGGGCCCCGCGCCCACCGAAGCCACGGCCCGCGATCACCCCCGTCCACGCCGGGAGACCCCCTCATCCGGCCAGGCGCATGAGGATCAGGAGCGTCGCCGCCACGGGGGCGGCGGCGGCGATCCACAGGGCGAGGGGGTGGAAGCCGAGGGTGTCCGCGGCCCTGGCCGGGGCGATGCCGCGCCCGGTCGGATTCGCCCGTTCCAGACCCAAACCGACCGGCATCCGCCATCTCCCTGTCGCAGGGACAGATGATACCGGAAGCCCTGAAAGCCGCCTGAACTCCGGCGGGCTTTCGTGGACGTCGTCAACAGATTCTTACAGGGCGCGGTCGAACCGGAGTTCGCCGTTCGGGCTCTTCAGCACCAGCTGCGCGCCGACGATGTCCCAGGCGGCCGCCGTGCGCAGGGCCACGAAGAACGCCTGCTCGGCGGCGGCCAGGGCCTTGTCGCAGGACTTCTTGGTGAGGGCGAGGGGCCCCACGGCGATGTGCTGCTCCTTCAAGGGGAAGGCGGTGGCCGCGAAGGTGTTGCAGCCGCCGTAGCCGCGGGCGCGGTACTGCTTGTCGAGGATGAAGCTCGGCCGGTCGCCGCCGCCGAAGGGCTTGCCGTTGATGCTCACCGCCGTCCAGGTGGAATCGAGGGGAAAGTTCTTCTCCTGGGCCTTGGTGCCCGGCACGTACTGGGGCGCCTTCTTGTCCTCGCCGCCCGGCCGGCGATAGCCCTTGCCGAAGCCGGTGTTCGGGCCGCCGCCCATCTGTGCCTGCGCCTGGCTCGTCGCGGCCATCACGGTACAGGCCAGCGTGGCGATCAGCACCGCTCTCATCGTGTCGTCCCTCTGTCGCGCCTTCGCGCCTGTCGTCACGGCCCGGATCCGCCGATGCGGTGCCGGGGCCGGCCCCGGACGCCGGCGGCGGGGGGCTTGTGTCCCGCTCGATGGCGCGGAATTTCAGCACAATTATGATCATGGACCGCGCCGGAGGGAAACGTTGCCGGCCCGGCGCGGTTGTGGACCACGGGAAGCGGAGACGGGGCGTGACGGGATCTGACGAAGGCGTCCAGGGCGGGTCGGTGCCCCTGGCGATGAGTGCGGCGCAGTCGCGGGCGGCGCGGGGGCTGCTCGGCTGGAGCGAGGCCGACCTCGCCCGGAAGGCCGGGTGCGACGAGGCGCTGGTGAAGAATTTCGAGGCAGGCTACGGCGATTCGCCCTCCGGGCAGATCGAGGTGCTGCGCAGCGCCCTCTCGGGGGCCGGCATCGTGTTCACCGATTCGCCCTCGGCCGGGGTCAGCCTCGACGAGATGCGGGGGACCGACGAGGGTACGCGGCTCGGCAACCTCACCACCGAGAACGACCGGTAGGGGCCTGCTCAGGCCGCGTTCAGCCGGCCTCCCGGATGGTCCGCTCTCCGTTCCGCCCCGTCCGGCGGAACGCGGAGACCCGTCCTGCGATGCGTGCCGACGCCTTCCTCGCCGCCGCCGACAGCCTGCCGTTGGCCGACCTCGATGCGCTGGTCGGGGCCGGCGGCCTCGTGGTGGTGGCGCCCCATCCCGACGACGAGAGCCTCGGCTGCGGCGGCCTCATCGCCGCCGCCCGGGCCGCGGGGCGGGACGTGCGGCTCGTGGTGGTGAGCGACGGCTGCGGCTCGCACACCCATTCCGCCCTCTACCCGCCTGAAAAGCTGCGCACGCTCCGCGAGGCCGAGACCCTGCGGGCCGTGGCGGTGCTGGGCATGGAGCCCGGCCACGTGACCTTCCTGCGCCTGCCCGACGCCCATGTGCCGAGCGGAGGGCCGCAGGCCGAGGCGGCGGCGCAGGCCGTGGCCCGGGCCGCCGCCGCCTGCGCCGCGGGCGCGGTGTTCGTGACGTGGCGGCACGATCCCCATTGCGACCACAAGGCGGCGGCGGCCATCGTCGGCCTGGCCCGTCGGCACATGCCGGGGGTGCGGATCTACGAATACCCCGTCTGGGGCTGGACCCTGCCGCCGGAGACGGAGGTCGGCCCCCCGCCGCAGGGCCTGCGCCTGGACGTCTCGCCCTACCGCGCCGTGAAGGCGAAGGCCGTGGCGGCCCACGAATCGCAGGTGAGCGACCTCATCGCCGACGACCCGACCGGCTTCCGCCTGGAGCCGGCGATGATCGAGCGCCTGTGCGGGCCGAGCGAGCGCTTCGTGGCCGTCGCGGAATGAGCGTCGCGGTCATCACCCTCAACAAGGGCCGCGGGGGCCATCTCGCACGCCTGCTCGAAGGTCTGGCCCGGGGGCAGGCCCCGGATCGCTGCATCGTGGTGGAGATGGGCGGGGACGGGGCGCCGCTGCCAGCTCTGCCCTTCCCGGTGGAGCGCGTCGCCTTCGCCAGCGCCGGCCTGCCGCTGGCGGCCTCCCGCAACGCCGGCCGCCGGGCCGCGGGTGAGGCCGACATCCTGATCTTCCTCGATGTCGACTGCATCCCCTCGGGGGACCTCGTCGCTGGGCTCGCGGCGGCGGCGGCCGAGCGGGACGGGCTGGTCTGCTGCGCGGTGCGCTATTTGCCGGCGGGCGCCGTGGGCGACGGCTGGCGGGAGGCCGACCTCGCCCGGGCGGGCCATCTCCATCCGGTGCGGCACTTCCCCGAATCGGGCATCGTGCCCTCGCCGCAGCCCGGCCTGTTCTGGTCCCTCGCCTTCGCCGTGCGGGCGGCGACCTACGACCGCCTCGGCGGGTTCGACGAGGGTTTTTCCGGCTACGGCGCCGAGGATACGGACCTCGCCTTCAGGGCCGAGGCGATGGGCGTGCCGACCCTGTTCCTGGGCGGCCCGCTGGCCTTCCACCAGCACCACCCCGCCTACGATCCGCCGCTGCAGCACTTTCGCGACATCGTCGCCAACGCCGAGCGGTTTCACCGCCGGCACGGGATCTGGCCGATGGACGGCTGGCTCGACGGGTTCGCCCGGCTCGGGCTGATCGGGCCGGATTGGCGCCAGGGCATCATCCTGCGCCGCGACCCGACGCCGGAGGAGATCGCCGCCGCCCGGCTGCCGGACGAGCGGCCGTTCTGAGTCAGACCGTCACCTCGCCCACCGCCGTCGCGAGGACCGGAATGGACGGAAGGGGGCGGTGCCTGTTGCACCGCCCCCTTCCGAATGCGGCTTACCGCATCGCGTCGGCCTTCTCGATCAGCGCCTCGGCCATGCGGATCGAGGCGATGTCGATGAGGCGCCCGTCCAGGGAGACGGCACCACGGCCGGCCTTGGCGGCCTCTTCCATGGCGACGAGGATGCGGCGGGCCTTGGTGACCTCGGCCTCGGAGGGGGTGAACACCTCGTTGGCGAGCTCGATCTGGCTCGGGTGGATCGCCCACTTGCCCTCGAAGCCCAGCGCCGAGCAGCGCCGCGCCGCCGAGCGGTAGCCGTCGGCATCCGAGAAGTCGCCGAACGGGCCGTCGATCGGGCGCAGGCCGTAGGCGCGGCAGGCCACCAGCATCCGGTTCTGGGCGAACAGCCACGGGTCCTGCCAATGGGTCTGCCGGTTGCCGGCCTCGTCCTTGTCGGTGAGCACCGAGAAGTCCGGGTTCACGCCGCCGATGACGGTGGAGCGGGCGCGGGTCGAGGCGGCGTAGTCGGCCACGCCGAAGGACATCGCCTCCAGGCGCTTGGAGGACTGGGCGATGGCCTCGACGTTGGCCATGCCCAGCGCGGTCTCGATCAGCACCTCGAAGCCGATCTTCTTCTCGCGCTTCTTGGCCTGCTCGATCTGGGTGGTGAGCACGTCGATGGCGTAGACGTCGGCCGGCACGCCGACCTTGGGGATCAGGATCATGTCGAGGCGCGGACAGGCCTCCACGATGTCCACCACGTCCCGGTACATGTAGTGGGTGTCGAGACCGTTGATGCGGATCATCATGGTCTTGCTGCCCCAATCCAGGTCGTTCAGCGCCTGGATGATGTTCTTGCGGGCCTGCTCCTTGTCGTCGGGGGCGACGGCGTCTTCCAGGTCGAGGAAGATCACGTCGGCGGCCGAGGAGGCCGACTTCTCCATGAAGGTCGGGTTGGAGCCGGGAACGGCGAGTTCCGAGCGGTGCAGGCGCGCCTTGGCCTGCTGGATCAGGGTGAAGCTCATTGGTGTTTTCCTCCTTGGGGTGGTCTCGTCCCGCGCGTGTCGGGTGTGGCGCGCCGGGGGGTCAACTGGTGTTCCTGACTGTTTCAGGAAGTGCCCTCGCCGTCATTGCGAGCGCAGCGAAGCAATCCAGGGCGGCGGGACTTCTGCAGATGTGGCGGGTCCCTGGATTGCTTCGCTTTGCTCGCAATGACGGCGTTGAGATCGGACTCGCTCACCCGGTCGACCCGAAGCCGACGGCGATGCAGTTGATCGACAGGAGCAGGGCGGACTTCACCGCCTCCTTCCGGTCCTCGTCGGTCTCGCTGCGGTAGCGGGCGAGGAGTTCGACCTGCTCGCGGGACACTTGGTTGATCGTCGGCAGCCGGCCCTTCAGCCGGTCGCGGAACAGGGGGAACCGCTCCGCCAGCTCGGACCCGCCGCTCACCCGGAGCACCATCTCCCGGGTCAGGGTGTATTCGGCCTCGATGGCCGAGAAGATCCGCTCGCGCACCGCCCTGTCGGGCACGAGGCCGGCATAGGCGCGGGCGATGTCGAGATCGACCATCAGCAGGGTCTTCTCCACCTCGTCCAGCACGAGGCGCAGCACCCGCGATTCCGAGAACAGCCGCTTCAGGGTGGCCTCGCCCTCCCGGCCGCGGACGTCGATGAAGCTCGCGAGCCCCGAGCCGACGCCGTACCAGCCGGTGACGACGTGCCGGTTCTGCGACCACGCGAACACCCACGGGATCGCCCGGAGGTCCGACAGGGAGCGCGCCCCGAACCGCCGGGCCGGGCGCGAGCCGATGTTGAGCAGCGCGATCTCGTCGAGCGGGCTCGCGGCCTGGAAGTAATCGACGAGGCCGTCCGTGTTCAGCAGGTTGACGTAGGCCGCCCGCGAGGCGCCGGCCAGCGCCTCCAGGGCGTCGTCGTGGCCGGCGGGCTGGCCGTTGCCGTCGCCGGCCAGGGCGTGCTCGAAGACCGAGGCCGCGAGCAGCTCCATCTGGTAGGCGGCGGTGCCGCGGTTGGCGTACTTGAACGAGACGACCTCGCCCTGCTCGGTGATGCGGAAGCGCCCGCGGATCGAGCCCGGCGGCTGGGCGGCGATGCCGCGATGGGTCGGCACGCCGCCGCGGCTCACCGAGCCGCCGCGGCCGTGGAAGAAGGCGATCGGCACGCCGAGCTCCTGG
Source organism: Methylobacterium sp. J-076 (assembly GCF_022829405.1). Classification (GTDB taxonomy): domain Bacteria; phylum Pseudomonadota; class Alphaproteobacteria; order Rhizobiales; family Beijerinckiaceae; genus Methylobacterium. The sequence continues at coordinate 39,130 of NZ_JAKSXW010000074.1, read as the reverse complement.
CCGAGCCGGGTGAGCTTGCTCTGCGCCTTGTAGAGCTCCCAATTCGCCGCGACGAAGCCGCCGTCCTTGTTCGAGTCGGAATAGCCGATCATCACCTCCTGCACCCCGCCCTGCCAGCGGGTGGAGCGGCGCACCACCGGCACGGCCAGGAGCTCGCGCATGATGGCCGGGCCGGCGCGCAGGTCGTCGATGGTCTCGAACAGGGGGACGATGGGCAGCGGGCAGATCTCGGTGCCGGAGGTGTCGAGGAACACGCCCGCCTCCTTGGCGAGCAGGTAGGCGCCGAGGATGTCCGGCACCGAGCGGGTCATCGACAGGACGAAGGAGCCGAACGCCTCCCGGTCGAGGTTCTCGCGCATCTCCGCCACCAGGGCGAAGGTGGCCAGCGTCTCCCTCGCCGCGTCGGGCAGGTTCTCGAAGGACCGCTCGGGGTCCCGCGTCCGGGCGAGGCCGGCCTCCAGCCAGGACCGCCAGGCGGGGGATTCGAGGGCGGGGGGCTCGCCGTCGCCGTTCTCCTGCTTCCACAGGGCGCGCAGGGTCTCGGTGGTGCGGGTGGTGTTCTCCCGCAGGTCGAGGCGCACGGTCGAGAAGCGAAAGATCTCCACCATCCGCCGCACCGGCCGGACGAGGTCCCGGGCCAGCGCCCCGCACTGCGCGTCGGCGAGCCCGCGCTCCAGGGTGCGCAGATCCTCGATCAGCCCGTCGGCACTCGGGTAATCCGGGCCGGAGGGGTGGCGGCCCTCGTTGCGGGCGATGGTCGCCTCGATCTTGCGCAGGACGCAGGTGAGGTACTGGCGGTAGGCCTCGCCGGGGTTGCGCCGCTCGATGGCCCGGGCCTGCCCGCTCTCGGCGAGCTGGCGGGTCAGGGCCTCGCGGAAGGCCCCCGGCACCGGCAGCGCCCGCTCGGTGAGGGAGAGGGTGCGGCCGAGCTCGCGCACGCCGTCCCGGTAGCGGGACAGGGAGGCGAGCGCGTTGCGCTGCAGGGTGGTGCGGGTGACGGCGGCGGTGACGAAGGGGTTCCCGTCCCGGTCGCCGCCGATCCACGAGCCGAACTGGAAGAAGGGCGGGACCTTGAAGGGCGTGTCGGGATAGGTCTCGCTCAGCGCCTCCTCGAGGGAATCCATCGTCTCGGGCAGCATCTCGAACAGCGATTCGTCGAAGAAGTGCAGCCCCCAGGCGACTTCCCGCTCGACGGTCGCCTTCTCCAGATGCAGTTCGCCGGTCATCCAGACGAGCTCGATCTGGTCGCGCAGCTCGTTCATCAGGCCGTTGCGCTCGCGGTCGGTCCAGCGGGGCATCTCCAGCTCGCGCAGGACGAGGTAGATGCGCCGGAACTTCTCCAGCACGGTCACCCGCTTGCCCTCGGTGGGGTGGGCGGTGATCGTGGGGCGGATGCGCAGGTCGTTCAGCAGGGCCTGGATCCGCTCCGGCGCGATGCCCCGGGCGCGGGCCTGGGCGAAGACGCCCGCGAAGGAGCCGCCCAAGGCCGCCCGGCCCTCCGTCCGCTCCGTGTGCCGGCGGCGGCGCATGGCGGCGTTCTGCTCTGCGATGGAGATGAGCTGGAACCAGATCCCCTGCACCTGGAGGGCGCGGGCCAGCATCTCCGGCGAGAAGCGCGAGATGTCGGCCGTGCCGTGCAGCACGGCCTCCAGCTCGGGGTCGTGCCGGCGGGCGACGTCGAGGAGCGCCTGGAACAGGATGTCCAGGGCGCCCTCGGAGGAGGTGCCGGTGATCACCGGCGGCGCGAAGCCGGTGACCGAGGAGGGGCTGGCGTGAAGCGTCGTGGGCATGGGGGAGCCCTTGTCCTTTGAAATCGAGGCGGCGCGGTCGGCCCTCTCCCACCCGCCGACCTCATCCTGAGGTGCGGCGTCAGCCGCCTCGAAGGAAGCTTCCAGGGGCCGCAGCGGGTCCTGGAGCCCTCCTTCGAGGCCCGCTGGTGCGGGCACCTCAGGATGAGGCCCAGGATGGGAGAAGGCTTCCAGGCCGGGTTCAGGCCGCCCGCGCCAGCACGTCGGCGACGGTCTGGCCGAAGGAGCCCGGATCGGGGGCCACGGTGAGGCCGTAGCTCTTCATGATCTCGGCCTTCTCGGCGGCGCTGTCGCCGGTGGCGGAGATGATCGCGCCCGCATGGCCCATGCGCCGGCCCTTCGGGGCGGTGAGGCCCGCCACGAAGCCGATCACCGGCTTCGACATGTTGTCCCGGATCCAGGCGGAGGCCTCCGCCTCCTGCGGGCCGCCGATCTCGCCGATCATCAGCACCGCGTCGGTATCCGGGTCCATCTCGAACAGGGCGAGGTGGTCGAGGAAGGACGAGCCGTTGATCGGGTCGCCGCCGATGCCCACCGAGGTGGAGATGCCGAGCCCCAGCTCCTTCAGCTGCGAGGCGGCCTCGTAGCCGAGCGTGCCAGAGCGGGAGATCACGCCCACGTTGCCCTTCAGGTAGATGTGGCCGGGCATGATGCCGAGCATCGCCTTGCCGGGCGAGATGATGCCGGCGCAGTTCGGGCCGACCACCATCGTCCGCTTCTCCTTCGGGTAGCGGTAGAGGTAGCGCTTCACCCGCATCATGTCCTGGGCGGGGATGCCGTCGGTGATGGAGCAGACGAGGCGCAGGCCGGCATCGGCCGCCTCCATGATGGCGTCCGCCGCGAAGGGCGGGGCCACGAAGGTGATCGAGGTGGTGGCGCCCGTGGCCTCCACCGCCTCCTTGACGGTGTTGAACACCGGCAGGCCGAGATGGGTGCGCCCCCCCTTGCCGGGGGTGACGCCGCCGACGACGTTCGTGCCGTAATCCAGCATCTCCTTGGCGTGGAAGGTGCCCTTGTCGCCGGTGATGCCCTGGACGATGATCGGCGTGGTCTCGTCGATGAGGATGCTCATGGCCCGATCTCCCCGGCTCAGCGGTTGTTCTTGGCGGCGTTGCAGGCGTCGACCGCCTTGCGCGCGGCCTCGGTCAGCGTGTCGGCGGTGATGAGGTCGAGGCCGCTCTGGGCCAGGATCCGCTTCCCGGCCTCCACGTTCGTGCCGGCGAGGCGCACCACCAGGGGCACGTCGATCTTCACCTCCCGGGCGGCCTGGATGACGCCTTCGGCGACCCAGTCGCAGCGGTTGATGCCCGCGAAGATGTTGACGAGGATCGCCTTCACGTTGCGGTCGGAAAGGACCAGCCGGAAGGCCGTGGCGACCCGCTCCGGGGAGGCGCCGCCGCCCACGTCCAGGAAGTTCGCCGGCTCGCCGCCCGCGTGCTTGATCATGTCCATGGTCGCCATGGCGAGGCCGGCGCCGTTGACGATGCAGCCGATCTCACCCTCGAGGCCAATGTAGCTGAGGTTGTGCTCGGCAGCCTGGGCCTCGCGGGGGTCGCCCTGCGAGGGGTCGTGCATGTCGGCGATGGTCGGGCGCCGGAACAAGGCGTTGTCGTCGAAGGACATCTTGGCGTCGAGCGCCAGCACCCGGTCGTCCTTGGTGACGACCAGCGGGTTGATCTCCAGCATCGTGCCGTCGCAATCGCGGAACGCCCGGTAGGCGTTCATGATCGTCCGCACCGCGGCGGCGACCTGCTTGATGTTCAGGCCGAGCTTGAAGGCGATCTCCCGGGCCTGGAACTGCTGCAGGCCGACGGCCGGCTCCACCACGACCTGGATCAGCGCCTCGGGCTCCTCGGCGGCGATCTGCTCGATCTCCATGCCGCCGCGCTGGCTGGCGATGACGCGGACGCGCTCCGCCTTCCGGTCGAGAACGTAGCCGAGGTACAGCTCGCGCTCGAAGGGGTCGGCGGTCTCGACGTAGACGCGCTGGACCGGTTTGCCCTCAGGGCCCGTCTGGTGGGTGACGAGGCGCTTGCCGAGCAGCTCCTTGGCCGCGTCGCGCACCTCGTTGTAGGTCCGGCAGAGCTTGATGCCGCCGGCCTTGCCCCGGGCGCCGGCATGGATCTGCGCCTTCACGGCCCAGAACGATCCCCCGAGTTCGGTGGCCGCGTAGACCGCCTGATCCTGGCTGAACGCGATGGCACCCTTGGGGACGGCGACGCCGAAGCTCGCGAGCAGCTCCTTGGCTTGGTATTCGTGGACGTCCATCCGGCGCCTCCTCCGCGTCTTTTTGTGACCCGTATCGGCTAGTATTCTACGTGTACCGGTGGATTCCGCCCGTCAAATTTTTTGATTCGCCGGTTGAGCCGGCCTTTCTCGCGGCTGCAGCACGAATCGCATGCAATGGTGCGATGCGATATGCTTAAAACGACACGGCGGGGCGAAGCCGGCTTCGTATTACGACTTGACGGCGTCGCAAAATTATTTTGCCCCACGCGCCGTGACGGGCCGGGGCCGGCCCGCCCTAGCCCAGAAGGTCGATCAGGAACGGGACCAGCGGCGCGTCGGCGGGGGGCATGGGGAGGTCGCGCAGGCCCCGGGGGCGCACCCATTTCAGCGCCTGGCCTTCGAGGGAGCGGGGCGTGCCCTCCCAGCGGCGGCAGACGTAGAGCGGCATCAGCAGGTGGAAATCGGGATAGGCATGGCTGGCGAAGGTCAGGGGCGCGAGGCACGGCTCCGCGACGGTGATGCCCAGTTCCTCCCCCAGCTCGCGGATCAGGGTCTCCTCCGGCCGCTCGCCGGGTTCGACCTTGCCGCCGGGGAACTCCCACAGGCCGGAGAGCTGCTTGCCGGCGGGGCGCTCGGCCACGAGCACCCGGCCGTCCGCATCCACCAGCGCCACGGCGACGACGAGGAGCAGGCGAAGGGCGCTCATGGGTCGAGGGCGAAGACGGCGGTGACGGAGGCCGCGCCCTCGATCGTCCCGGCCTCGACGGGCACCGGACGCGCCTTCGGGGCGGCGGCGGCCATCGCCCGCATCGCGAAGGGGGCGGGGCCGGCCTCCAGCGCCGTCAGGGTGCAGAGCGGACCGAGCTTCGCCCCCACCGCCTCGGCGAGGGTCGCCGCGCGGGCGCGGGCATCCCTGGCCGCGGCGACCTGCAGGGCCGCCGTCGCCCCGTCGGGATCGCGCAGGCCGAAGGTGATGCCGTCGATGCGGTTCGCCCCCGAATCGAGCGTCCGCCGCAGGAGGTCGCCCAGGCGCCCCATGTCGGAGAGGCGCAGCCGGACCACGTTGCCCGCGGCGTAGCCGTCCGGCTCCTCGGTGATGCCGCCCCCCGGCCGGGTGACCGTGCGGGTGGCGGGCCGCAGCGTCACCGCCGCGGTGCCGATGTCGGCGGGGGGAAGGCCGGCCTCGCGGGCGAGGGCCGCGATGCCGGCCACCGCCTTCGAGGCGGCATCGAGGGCCGCCCCGGCGGTCGCGCCCTTGGCCTCGACCCCCACCGCGACCTCGGCGAAGTCCGGCGCCTGGGTCGAGGCGGCGTGCCCGGTGACGCTGACGTAGCGGGGGCAGGGCGCCCCGTCGGCCATCGCCGCCCCCGCGAGGGAGGCCAGGAGCAGGGCGAGAGGCGGCGCCCTCACGAGCGGTAATCCCCGTTGATCTCGATGTAGCCCTTGGTCAGATCGCAGGTCCACACCCGGGCCTTGCCGGCGCCGAGGCCGAGATCGACGCGGATCTCCACCTCCGGCGCCCGCATGACGGCGCTGGCCGCGTCCTCGCTGTAGGCGGGGTCGCGGGCGCCCTCGACGGCGACGCGGACATCCCCGAACCAGATCGCGAGGCGGTCCCGGTCGGCGGGCTCGCCGGCCTTGCCGACCGCCATGACGACGCGGCCCCAGTTGGCATCCTCGCCGGCCACGGCGGTCTTCACCAGGGGCGAGTTGGCGATCGACAGGGCGATGCGGTGGGCGGAGGCGTCGCTCTCGGCGCCGCCGACCCGCACCGTCACGAACTTGCGGGCGCCCTCGCCGTCGCGGGCGACGAGCTGGGCCAGCTCGCTCAGCAGGTCGTCCAGCGCCGCCTTGAAGCCCGCCAGCGCCGGGTCTTCGGCGTCCGCCACCTCGGTGTGGCCCGCCTTGCCCGTGGCGAACAGCATCAGGGTGTCGGAGGTCGAGGTGTCGCCATCCACGGTGACGCAGTTGAAGCTGTCGTCCGCCCCCCTCGCGAGCAGGGCCTGGGCCGCGCCCTGGGACAGGGCCGCGTCGGTGAAGACGAAGGCGAGCATCGTCGCCATGTCGGGGGCGATCATGCCCGCGCCCTTGGCGATGCCGTTGATCCGCACCTTGGTGCCGTGGATCTCGGCCTCGCGGGTGGCGAGCTTCGGGAAGGTGTCGGTGGTCATGATCGCCCGGGCCGCCTCGGCCCAGGCCCCGGCGCCGTCCTGCGCCCGCCCGGCGCAGGCGGCCAGCACGCCCTCGAACCGCTCGGCGGGGAGCGGCTCGCCGATCACGCCCGTGGAGGCGATGTAGACCTCGCTCTCGGCGCAGCCCGCGGCGGCGGCGGCGATCTTCGCCGTCAGCGCTACGGCGTCCCGGCCGAGGCGCCCGGTGAAGGCGTTGGCATTGCCCGAATTGACCACGAGGGCCCGGGCCGTGCCGGTCGCCAGCGCCTCGCGGCACCAGTCCACCGGCGCGGAGGGGCATTTCGAGCGGGTGAACACCCCCGCCGCCCGGGTGCCGGGCTCCAGCCCGACGAACAGCACGTCCGTCCGTCCGCTGTAGCGGATGCCCGCCTGCGCCGTGGCGAGGCGGACGCCGGCCACCGGCGGCAGGTCGGGGTTGGTCGTGGGTGCGAGGGGCGAGACGGGCGACGGCTTGGACGACATCGAATCGAAGGCTCCGTGATCCGGCTGCGAGCCGGCCGCGGCGTGGTGTTGCCCGGCAGGGCCCGGCCGCGTCAACCGAGGACCGCGCTGCCCACCGGAGTGGCGCCCTGCGCGCATGCCTGCCGGTTGGGCAGAGCGGGCGCCGAATGGGGCAATTCCGCGATGAGGGCCTTGCGCGGCTTTCCCCACCCGGCATAGCATGTCGCAACGCAACGCAAAGTGGTGGTCTTACGCGAATGGGATCAACCGCCGTCGGACCCTCGGCACGGTTTCCGGCCGCTCCCGGAGGTTGCTACAGAGTTCAGGTGCTCGTCGTCGGGCATCACAAGCGCTGGCGCGACGAGGCGTCGGCGCAGGTCCACCATGCCGGATTCCAGGCGACGGTGTGCGACCGCGGGGTCGATGCGATGACCGTCCTCGCCCTCGGCCTCCCGGTCGATGTGCTGGTCATCGATGCCGCATTGCAGGGCAGTCTCTGCTGCAGCCGCCTCGCCATCGAGGCGCGGGCGCTCCGGCCCAACCTGCGCATCGTCTTCGCCGGGGACGACAGCGACGAGGGCATCGACGACCTGATCCCCGATTCCCTCACCGTCGAGCGCGACAGGCTCAGCGGCATCGAGATGGTCGGCACCGTCCGGGAAGTCCTGGCCGACCGCTTCTCCTGACACCCGTGCCCGCCACCGGGGTGACGGGCGATCAGGCCGTCACACCCTCGGCGGCTCGTCGCCCGCGGCCTCGTCCCGGTCCGTGCGCGAGCGCCGGTCGAGGAGCGAGCGGCCGATGGCCCGCAGGGGTGCGGTGAGGCGGCGGACATCCTCGGCCCGCTCCATGAACCGTTCGCCGCTGCGGATCTCCTTGTCGAGCCGGGCCATGGTCCGGGCCAGCGCCGGGTCCTCGTCCTCCAGCCAGACCTGGGTGACGCGGGCGAAGGCGATCACCACGCCCTGGAGCTTGACCTGCCCGAGGGGACCTTCGGTGTCGATCCCGGCGGCGGCCAGCATGTAGCGGTGCGAGTTGACCATGACGCCGTTGAGGGCGAGCAGGGAGAAGGGCTCGCCCCGCAGCGCGTAGGAGATCCGCCGCAGGGCAGGCTTGTAGGGCGTCATGGCGTCGAGGCGGCGCATCAGCACGTCGAACAGGCGCTCCCGCGTCGGCTCGTCGGCGAGGTCGGACCCGTCCGCCTCCAGCACCTTGCGGTCGATGATCCTGGCGAGGCCGCCGAGGACCGCCCCCTTCGACGGGAACAGCTCGCGCAGCTCGCCGAGCGACATGCCCGCCTCCCGGGCGATGTCGCCGACCTCGATGTCGTTCCAGGGCTGCTCGGCGGCGAGGCGCATCAGTGCCTCGACGGCGGCCTCCCGCGGGGGCAGCGGCGGCGCGGCGCCCGCCGCATCGTGCTGCGGCGCAGCCGGGGCCTCGTCCCGCTCCGGCGTGGCGGCGGGCTCCCCGCCGAGGGGGGCGGGAGCCGGAGCCGCGGCCTTGCGGGTCCGCTTGGTCGGGCCTTTGGGTTCAGTCATCGCTGGATCGTCGGTTCCGGTGCGTCTGCCGTCCCCATTTAGGGGTCGATCCGGCCCGTGTCAGGGGCGCGCGCGGCATGCCGCACGACATCAGCTCGACAATTCGCCCGCCCGGCGCTTGGCCGCCGCCACCGCCCGGCGCATCAGGGGGGCCATCCCATCCTCGGCCATCAGCACCTGGAGCGCCGCCGCCGTGGTGCCGCCGGGGGAGGTCACCGCCTGGCGAAGGGCGCCGGCCCCGGTGGGGTCCGCATCGAGCAGGGCGCCCGCGCCGGCCACCGTCGCCCGGGCCAGCCGCCCGGCGACCTCCGGCGTCAGGCCGGCGGCGATCCCGGCCTCCGCCAGGGTCTCGACCATCAGGAACACGTAGGCCGGCCCCGATCCCGACACGGCGGTCACCGCGTCGATCGAGGCCTCGTCCTCCAGCCACGCCACCACCCCCGCCGCGGAGAGAAGCGCCCCGGCTTCGGCCCGCCGGGCCTCGCTCACCCCCTCGTTGGCGAAGGCGCCCGTGGCACCCCGGCCGATGCTGGCCGGAAGGTTCGGCATCGCCCGCACCACGGCCCGGGCCGAGGGCAGGCGCCCGCGCAAGTCGGCCACCGTCTTGCCCGCGAGCACCGAGACGAGGAGCGTCCCAGGCCCGATCAGCCGGTCCAGCCCGGGGGATGCCGCATCGAGCCCCTGGGGCTTGATCGCCAGCACCAGCACCGCGGCGGGGGGCGGCTCGGGCGGGTTCAGGGAGACGCCCCGCTCCGCGCAGAGCCGCACCATGGCGTCCGAGGGGTCGGGGTCGATGACGGACGTGGCGGCGGGGTCGAGGCCGGCATCGAGCCAGCCGGCCAGCATGGCCCCGCCCATCTTGCCCGCGCCCACCAGCATGAGCGAGGCGGGCATGCCCGGCGCGGCGCTCACGCCTCGCCTTCGGTCTCGAACAGGGCGGCGTCGAGGGCCTCCCGGGCGCTCTTGCCCGCCCAGAGCACGAACTGGAAGGCCTGGAAGTACCGCTCGCAGGCATCGACCGCGCATTTCATCATGGTCGCGCATTGCGGCTGGGTCGGCACGGCGCCCCCCGCCAGAAGGAGGGAGTGGCGGAACATCACGACGTGGTCGCTGGACCACAGGTCGAAATGCCCGATCCAGAGCTGCTCGTTCACCATGGCGATGAGGCGCTGGATCTCCTGGCGCCGCCGCTCGGGGACCTTGAGGTCGAAGGCGCAGGCCACGTGCAGGGCCTCCACATCCTCGATCCAGGTGAAGGCCACGTGATAGTCGGTCCACCGGCCGGGGCTCGTGACCGACATCTCGTCCGTTTCGGCCCGGTCGAAGATCCAGTCGCGCAGCGAGGCCAAGCGCTCGACCACGTCGAGCGGGTGCTCGCTCCGATGCGGATCGTAATAGTCGATGTGAAGCAGCGGCATGACGATCCAGGTTGACGGCGCGGATCACTCCGTGCCGGCGCGATGACGACGTGATGGGAGGCGCCTCGACGCCCCGAGATCGAGAAGTGTTCGGCCGATCAAGGCGGGAGACGTTGCAAACGACTACGAAAGATCCGCAGTCCTTCTTCCGTCTCCCCCGAATCAGTCCATGACCCAATATAGACCGGGCGCGACTCGCGACACAAAGCCGATTGCGGGGTCGGTGAACAGGAAACGGAATCGCCGCTGCGGCTTCCTGTGCAAAACCGTTTCCCGGCGAATCACACGCCTTCGCTCAGTCCCGCCACCCCGCCCACGGCCCCGCCGGCACCGGCCGAAGGGCCGGCCTTGGCTTCGAGGGCGGCGACCCGCGCGGTGAGCGCGTCGTTCTGGGTGCGAAGGGTGGCGACGAGGTCGCGGAGCACGTCGAGCTCTTCGCGGGAGGCCACGTCGAGGTCGCGGATCAGCCGTTCGGCCTGGGCGCGCACCACGGATTCGGCCTCGCGGCGGACGCCCTGGGCTGCGCCGGCGGCGTCGGTCATCAGGCGGGCGAGGTCGTCGAACAGACGGTTGGAGGGGGGCATGTCGGTCTCCCGGATCGGTCGCCGGCGGCCGCGCCGGCGGCGCGGGCGGATCCGGGACCACGCAAGCGCTCCGACATAGGAATCCCGCGGGGCGGCGGCAACGCTCAAGTGGGAGGGCCGTGCCGTATCCTGCGGGCAGGCGCCCCCCGGCCGGGGCTTGCGCCCCGGTGGCCGGAGGGTGCCGAACCGTCTTACATGCCGTGGCGCATCATGTGCCGGCGCATCATATGGCGGCGCATCATCTTGCGCTCCATGTGCCGGTGCATCATCCGGCGCTCCATGCGGCGGTGCATCATGCGGCGCTCCATCGGCGAGGCCTGCACCGTCGTGGTCATCGCGTCGGGGGCGGCGATGCCGGCGGGGGAGGCGGGAACGGCGAGGGCGGGCGTCACCAGCGCCGCCCCACACAGGGACGCGAAGGCCGCGGCGGTCAGGGTCAGTTTCCTCACGAGGGAGACTCCGTTTCTTCCGGTTGCCGGGATGGAACCCGGTTCGTCCTCCCTGGCGGGAGGTTCGGGGAGTATTCTCGTGCCGCACGCGGCACGGCGGACCGTCACCGGCCCGCCGTCAGTAACCGCCAAGTCAGAGATTCGTTTCCTCGAACGCGGCGACCCATTCCGCGCAGATGCCCGAGCGGACGATGTCGGCGCGGGTGAACTCCACCACGGGGATGGGCATCATCCGGCTCTTGATGAGATGGATGACCGTGCGCAGCCCCGACGTCTCGCGCAGATCGGTCTGCGAGACGTCGCCGTTGATGATGACCTGGCAATCGTCGCCGATGCGGGTCAGGAACATCTTGATCTCGTTGACGGTGGTGTTCTGCGCCTCGTCGAGGATCACGAGGCAGTTCTTGAAGGTGCGGCCGCGCATCACTTCGAAGGGGACGATCTCGATGTCGCCGGCCTTCAGGGCGATCTCGAAGGCGCCGGCCCCCATGCGCTCCTTCATCGCCTCCGTGAGCGGGGCGACCCAGGGGGCGATCTTCTCTTCGAGGGTGCCGGGGAAGAAGCCGAGCGAGCGGCCGGAGGGGACGTTCGGCCGGGTGATCACCACCTTGGCGATCCGGCGCTGGCGCAGCTGGTCGGCGGCGCGGGTCCCGGCGATGTAGGTCTTCCCGGTGCCCGCCGGGCCGAGGACGATGACCTGAGGGGACCGGCCGAGGGCGTCGAGGTATTCCGCCTGCCTGTCGGTCAGGGGTTGGATCGGGCCGAGATGTCTCTCTTCGTCGAAGCGTGTGCGGTGGAGGCGAGGTGTGCGGTCTTCAACCAATTCAAGGCGTGCGCGGCGTCTCTTCATGGGTCAACACTCCAACGGGACGGGCCTATCTGGACGTGTCACTGAAACGACGTAGTCTCGGTACTCCTGCTTCCTCCAAGCATTCGACGGGCCAAGTCTTACGGCTCATCGAAGTTCCGGGTCTCTGATCATCGCCTGTGGAGAGTAAACCAATTCCACCCGGAAGCGGAGCCAACAAAGCAACCGACGCACCAAAATCGGCTGCCCCACACGATTGTTCGCGGGGTGTGACTCGCCGGTGACGAAGCCGGCCCCGGGGTTCGGAAAGGCGGATTTTCCTGCGTCCGCGTGTCGCTGCGGACACTCCGGCGGCGCCATGCGTCCCTCGGGCCGCGTCCCCGCGTGCCCACCGGCGGGGAGGGGGCCGCGGGCCCCCGCGTCAGCTTTCCTGGAGGAAGCTGTCCAGGACCATTTTCCGGCCCGCCTTGTCGAAGTCCACGGTCAGCTTGTTGCCATCGACGCCGGCCACGGTGCCGGGGCCGAACTTGGTGTGGAAGACCCGCTGGTCCACGCTGAACGCGGAGGGCGAGCCCGTCGACTTGGCGATCAGCTCGCCCTCGATCTGGCGCGGTCCCGACGAGGCCGGGCCCCTGCGGCCGGGGGCCGCGCCGAAGCCGCGCCCGGCGGCGTCGGCGTTGCCGCGCCCGTTGGTGCGCTCCTGGGCGCGCTGCCATCCCGGGGTGCCGTAGCTCGATCCGAAGGGCTGCGGGTTGCGGTCGAAGCGGGAGGCGCCCGCCGCGTAGTGGGCCGGGGCCTCGACCACGTCCACCGAGGCGGGGGGCAGCTCGTCGATGAAGCGCGACGGGATGGTGGACGACCACAACCCATGGATGCGGCGGTTGACGGCGAAGGACAGCTTCGCCCGCTTGCGCGCCCGGGTCAAGCCCACATGGGCGAGGCGGCGCTCCTCCTCCAGGCCGGCCCGGCCGCTCTCGTCCAGGGCGCGCTGGTTGGGAAACAGGCCGTCCTCCCAGCCGGGGAGGAACACCGTGTCGAATTCGAGCCCCTTGGCGGCGTGGAGGGTCATCAGGGAGACCCGGTCGGCGCCCTCGGCCTCGGAGGCGTCCATCACCAGGGAGACGTGTTCGAGGAATGCCGCCATGTCGGGGAACTCCTCCATCGAGCGGACGAATTCCTTCAGGTTCTCCAGGCGCCCGGCGGCGTCGGCGGAGCGGTCCTTCTGCCACATCTCGGTGTAGCCGGATTCCTCCAGGATCGTCTGCGCCACCTCCGCATGGGGCTGGCTCTCCACGAGGCGCGACCAGCGGGAGAAGCTCTCGGTGAGGGCCCGCAGGGTCTGGCGGACCTTGGGCTTCAGCTCGTCGGTCTCGCACAGGCGGCGGGCGGCGGTGAGCAGCGGCACCCGCTCGGCCCGGCCGTAGGTGTGGAGCTGCTGGAGCGTCGCGTCGCCGAGGCCGCGCTTGGGCGTGTTGACGATCCGCTCGAAGGCGAGGTCGTCGCTGCCGTTCATGGTGATGCGCAGGTAGGCCAGCGCGTCGCGGATCTCGGCCCGCTCGTAGAAGCGCGGGCCGCCGATCACTCGGTAGGGCAGGCCGAGCTGCACGAACCGGTCCTCGATCTCGCGCATCTGCGCCGAGATGCGCACCAGCACCGCGATCTCCGACAGCGGATGCTTCTTCAGCTGCAGGGATTCGATCGCCTCGGCCAGCAGCCGGGCCTCCTCCTCGGAATCCCAGGCCCCCGTGACGGTGACGGGCTCGCCGGGCTCGTCCTCGGTGCGCAGCGTCTTGCCGAGCCGGCTCTCGTTCTTCGCGATCAGCCCGGAGGCGGCGGCGAGGATGTGGCCGGTGGAGCGGTAGTTGCGCTCCAGCCGCACCACCGTGGCACCGGGGAAGTCGTGCTCGAAGCGCAGGATGTTGTCGACCTCGGCCCCGCGCCAGCCGTAGATCGACTGGTCGTCGTCGCCGACGCAGGCCACGTTCTTGCGCTTCTGCGCCAGCAGACGCAGCCAGAGATACTGGGCGACGTTGGTGTCCTGGTACTCGTCCACGAGGATGTAGCGGAACCGGTCCTGGTAGGTCTCCAGCACGTCCGTGTTGTCGCGCCACAGTTTGAGGCACAGCAGGAGAAGGTCGCCGAAATCCACCGCGTTGAGGGTGGCGAGGCGCGCCTGATAGGCCGCGTAGAGGGCGCCGCCCTTGCCGAAGGCGAAGGAGGTGGCCTCCCCCGGCGGCACCTGCTCGGGCGAGAGGCCGCGGTTCTTCCAGCCGTCGATCGTGTGGGCGAGCGCCCGGGCGGGCCAGCGCTTCTCGTCGATGTTCTGGTCGGCCAGCACCTGCTTCATCAGGCGCAGCTGGTCGTCGGTGCCGAGGATGGTGAAGTCGGATTTGAGCCCGACCAGCTCCGCATGGCGGCGCAGGATCTTGGTGCCGATGGCGTGGAACGTGCCGAGCCAGGGCATGCCCTCCCCCGCCGGGCCGATCAGCGTGCCGATCCGCGACTTCATCTCCCGGGCGGCCTTGTTGGTGAAGGTCACGGCCAGGATGTCGAAGGGGCGGGCGCGGCCGGTGGTGATCAGGTGGGCGATGCGCGTCGTCAGCACCCGCGTCTTGCCCGTGCCCGCGCCGGCCAGGACGAGGATCGGCCCCTCGGTCGTCTCGACGGCGAGGCGCTGCTCGGTGTTGAGCCCGTCGAGGTAGCCCTCGGCCTCGCGCCGCAGGCCACCGAGGGCGCGGGCGCTGATCGAGGCGGAGGGGCCGTCCGCGGCGGGCAGGGCATGAGGGCGGTTCTGCATCCCTTCTCACTGGACCAAATCGCGAACGGCGTCGAGGCCGCGGGACCCGTGCGGCCCGTGCGCGCGCCGGGGGGATCCGCCAGGAACCCCGCGGGCGACGCGGGTTTGACCCGGCGAGATCCCCTCCCGTCGCCTCGAAGGCCCGAACCCCATGCCCCTCGCAAAGTCCCTCGCGCGCGTCGCCCTCGCCGCCGCCCTGCCGCTGGCCCTGTCGGCCGCCCCCGCCCTGGCGCAGGTGCAGCAGGGCAACCCCAACGCGGCCAACGAATCGATGTCGAGCATGAGCACGACGCGCTCGCTGCAGCAGGGCTCGACCACCCAGAACAACACCACGATGATGAACATCCAGCGCAGCCAATCCACCACGCCGCCCCCGGCCCCGGCCCCGATCCCCCGCGGCGGTTCGATGGGGCGCTGATGGCGCTTGAGTGCGGTGGGGCTGGGTCCGGTGGTCCCTTCCGCCACCGCGGGCGCCGTCGGCGAGCCGGGGGTGCGGGCCGCCTCCGAGCCCTGGGCCGCCGGATCGTCCGAGGGCCCCGCGGGGAGCGTGGTCTGACCCCGTCGCGCCACACCCCGCCCTTCATGCTATAGGCCCGGGCGAGCGGCCCGCGGGGGGTCCGCGGAGAGGTCTGGAACGGGAACGGTGCGTGATCTGCTGACCGCGCTCGCTGGCGCGATCGTCCTCGTCCTGATCGCGGCGCTCGCCGTCCCGCCCTTCATCGACTGGACGGCCCACCGCGCCTTCATCGACCGCTCCCTGTCGCAGTCGCTGGACGTGCCCGTGCAGAGCCAGGGGCGAGTCGAGGTGCGCCTCCTGCCCTCGCCGCGCCTGCGCGTCGACCGGCTCCACCTCGGCGATCGGGAGGGGCCCGCCCTCGATGCCCGCTTCGTGAAGGCCGAGGTCGCCCTGGCGCCCCTGCTGAAGGGCGAGGCCCGGTTCACCGAGACCCGGATCGGCCGGGCCGAGATCCGCCTGCTCCTCGACGACGGCGAGGCGATCACCCTGCCGCAGGGCCTGCTGGACGGTCTGCGCGGCCGGGATCTCGCCATCGAGAACCTTCAGATCCAGCAGTTCTTCGTCACCACGGCGGTGCGCGCGACGGGCCGGACGGACCAGTTCTACGCCGACGACGTCCGCATCCAGGCACCGGCCCTCGTCGGGCCCTGGCGCATCGAGGCGACGAGCGGCGGCGTGCCGTTCCGGGCGGTGAGCGGCACCCCCGATGCCGAAGGCCGGCTGCCGGTGAAGATCTCCGGCGGCGGCGACGCCACGCCCCTGTTCGAGGTCGATGCCCGGTTCGCCCTCGCGCCCGACGAGGCGGACGCCACGGGGAGCATCGTCCGGGCCGAGGGCAACGCCCGGCTGGTGGTCGGGCCGCCTACCCAGGTGGCGGGGCCCTACCTCCCCTTCACCCTCGCGGGCAGCTTCAAGGCCCGCGGCACCCAGGTGCGGTTCGAGCAGGCGAGCCTGGACGTCGATCCCGGGGGGAAGTCCCTGCGCCTCGAAGGTTCGGGCCGGCTCGATCTGCGCCAATGGCGGGCGGCCCTGTCCCTGAAGGCGCGCCGCCTCGACCTCGACGCCTTCCTGACCTCGCCCGAGGGCGGGGCGTTCCTGTCCCGGGGCATCCCCCGCGGCGGATGGGGCCTGCCGGTGATGCTCGACTTCGACATCGCCGTGGACAGCGCCGCCTTCGGCGCCGCCGAGTGGACCGGCCTCGCCGCGTCGGGCACGGCGGAGCGGGGCGGGGGCCTCCTCCTGCGGCGCCTCTCGGCGACGGCCCCCGGCGAGGCCACCGTCACGGTGAGCGGCGAGGTCGAGGGGGCGCCCCTCCGGCTGACCGGCCCGGTGGCCCTGGCCGCCAAGCAATCGGACGGGCTGGGCCGCCTCCTCCGCCGCCTCGGCGTCGAGGGGCCGCTGGTCGGCCTCCTCGACGGGCGGGCGGTGGACATCGCCGCGGACGTCTCCGCCTCCTCCTCCGACCTGTCCCTGCGGAACCTGCGCGCCGGGTTCGGCGCCGCCCGCGTCAGCGGGAATGCCCGCTATCTCGGGCCCGATTCCGGGGCGCGGGGGCGTTTCGAGGCGCAGCTTCTGGCGAGCGGCGTCGATGTCGCCGCCCTGCCGCCCCTGGGCACGGCCTTCTCCGCCCTGCGGGGCTTCGACCTCGCCCTCACCCTCCAGGCCAGGGACGTGCGCTACGGCGCGGTCGGCTCGGGCAACGGCACCATCGCGGCGCGGATCCAGTCCGACGGCCAGCGCCTCGTCGTCGACAGCCTCGACGTGACGGACCTCGCGGGGGCGAGTGCGAAGCTCTCCGGCACCCTGGGGGTGGACGGCACCGGCCGCATCGCCGGTCGGCTCCAGGCCCCCGTCGCGGCGCCCCTGGTCGGCCTGCTCGAACGGGTCTGGACCGAGGACCTCCAGGCGCTCCCGCCCTTCCTGCGCAGCGCCCCCCTCGACCTCGCCGTGGCCCTCGACCGGGGGGCGCAGGAGGACGAGGTGCGGGTGCAGGCCAAGGGCACGGCCGGCGGCGGCACCCTCGACCTCTCGGTCCGGAGCCGCGACGGGCGCGTCATGGCCGGGGCCGGCACCCTCACCACGCCCCGCGCCGGCACGTGGTTCGGCCGCGGCGACATCCCGGGCCTCCAGCAGCCGGCCGAGCTGCGCCTCGTCGCCGAACCCTTGAGGGGCGGCCTTTCCCTCACCCTGTCGGGGAGCGTCGCGGGGGCGAGCCTCGCCACGCTCCAGCCCCTCGTCCTGCCCGACCGCAGCGCGGTGCCGGAGGGCGGCCGGATCGCCGTGAAGGCCGCCGATCTCGGCCCCTTCCTGACGCTCGCCGGCGCGGCGCGGCTCGATCCCGGCGCGTGGCCGGCCGAGGTCACCGCGACCTTCGCCACCGACGCGGACGACCCCCTCGTCGCGGTCGAAGGGCGGATCGCCGGCGCCCCGGTCGAGGCCCGGATCGCCCGCGCGGCGGACGGCACCCT
This sequence comes from Methylobacterium sp. J-076, assembly GCF_022829405.1. Lineage (GTDB taxonomy): Bacteria > Pseudomonadota > Alphaproteobacteria > Rhizobiales > Beijerinckiaceae > Methylobacterium. The sequence goes on along the minus strand of NZ_JAKSXW010000074.1, from coordinate 21,881 downwards.
GCACGGCAGCGCGACCCTGGCGCGCCTGTCGCTGCCCAAGCTCGCCGCCGCGCTGCTGATGCCGCTGGAGGGGGGACGCGCCGCCCCCCTGCCGCCCCGGCCGCACGGCACGGTCGGCCTCCGCATCGCCTCCCTCGACCTCGGCCGGGGATGGGGCGCCACCGACGCGGCCCTCACCCTCGGCCTCGACGCCGACAGCCTCACCCTCGGCGGGATGACGGCGCGGTTCGCGGAGGGGCGCCTGTCCGGCTCCGCGACCCTGGCGCGCCGGGGCGAGGCCCTGTCCGTGACCGGTGAGGGCACCCTGGACGATCTCGCCCTCTCCGCCGTCTCCGGGGGGCGGGCCCTCGGCGGGCGCCTCTCGGCCGCGCTGCGCGTCGCCGCGAGCGCGGAGGCGCTTCCCGCCCTCGTCGGCAACCTCGCCGGCAGCGGGCGCCTGACGCTCAAGGACCTCAGCCTCTCCGGGCTCGATCCCAACGCCCTCGGCCGGGCCCTCGCCCTGGCCGTCGAGGCCGAGGATCCGCTCCGCGAGGGGCGGCTCGCCGCCCTGGTCTCGCAGGAATTCGGCAAGGCCGCCGCCCAGGCGACGGCGCCGGTCTCCGCCCCCGCCACCATCGTCGGCGGCGTCCTGCGGGCGGGGCCCCTCGATGTGGATCTCGGCCCCGCCCGCTGGGTCGGCAGCGTCACCGAGGATCTGCGCGAGGGCCGCCTCGACGCCCGGGGCACGCTGACGGGGGGGACGGTGCCGCAGGGCTGGCCGGCGGGCCCGCCCGCCGTGCAGTATGCCCTCACCGGCAGCCTCGCCGACCCGGCGCGGGGCGTCGATGCCGGGCCGCTCTCGACCGGCCTCGCCGCCTTCGTCCTGCAGCGCGAGTTGGAGAAGATCGAGCTGACCGAGGCAGATCAGGTGGAGCGGCAGCGCCGCCGCGACCGGATCGAGATGGACAAGTCCCGCGCCGCCGCCCTCAAGGCGTATGCCGACAAGCTCGCGGCCGAGGAGGCCGAGCGGCAGGCCCGCGCCCGCGCCGACTCGCCATCCCCCGAGCCCGCCGCGCCGCCACCGTAGCGGCAGGCCTCGCGCCCTGGCGAGACGCGGCCCCCGCCCCGGCGGCGCGGGCGCCGCGGGCCGCCCCCCGGGCGGCGGGCCATCGCCTGAGGGCGCGCGTCCCTCGCGACGGCCGGCGGTGCGTCCGTGGCGGCGTCCGCGCGATCCGCCGTTCGGCCCTATTCCACCCCCGCCGCCGCCAGGGCGAAGGCGTAGATCAGGGCGACCTCCTCCAGGCGGTCGAACCGGCCGGCGGCGCCGCCGTGGCCGGCCTCCATGTTGATCTTGAGCAGGACCGGCCCACCCCCCGTCATGGTCGCGCGCAGGCGGGCGACCCACTTGGCCGGCTCCCAATAGGTCACCCGCGGGTCGGTGAGGCCGCCGAGCGCCAGGATCGCCGGGTACTCCTGCGCGCGGACGTTGTCGTAGGGCGAGTAGGACAGGATCGTCTCGAAGGCCGCCTCGCTCTCGGCCGGGTTGCCCCATTCGGGCCATTCCGGCGGGGTGAGGGGCAGGTCCGCGTCGAGCATGGTGTTGAGCACGTCCACGAACGGCACGTCGGCGACGATGCCGGCGAACAGCTCCGGGGCAATGTTGGCCACCGCCCCCATCAGCATTCCCCCGGCCGAGCCCCCGTGGGCGACGATGCGCTTCTCGGCCGTGTAGCCTGCCGAGACCAGCGCCCGCGCGCAGGCCACGAAATCGGTGAAGGTGTTGGGCTTCTTCTCGCGCTTGCCGTCCAGGTACCAGCGCCAGCCCTTCTCGGTGCCGCCGCGGATATGGGCGATGGCGTAGACGAAGCCGCGATCCACCAGGGAGAGCAGGTTGGTCCGGAAGGCCGCGGGCATCAGCGTGCCGTAGGAGCCGTAGCCGTAGAGCAGGAGCGGCGCCGAACCGTCGACGGGCTGGTCCTTCCGGTGCAGCAGGGAGATCGGCACCTGCTCCCCGTCCGGTGCGGTGGCGAACAGGCGGCGCGTCACGTAGGCCGCGGGCTCGTGCCCGCTCGGCACCTCCTGGCGCTTGCGCAGGACCCGCGCGCGGCTGAGGCAATCGTAGTCGAAGGTCTCGGCCGGGGTCGTCATCGAGGAATAGACGAAGCGGATCCGCGCCGTGTCGAACTCGCTGCCGGGCTGGAGGCCCAGGGAATAGGCCTCCTCCCCGAAGGCGACGACGTGCTCGTCCCCGTCGGCGAGGGCGCGCACGACGATCCGCGGCTTCGCGTTCTCGATCTCCAGCCGCACCATGTGGCCGGCCAGGACGTGCAGGTGGCGGATCATCACCCCCGGCCGGTGGGGCACGAGGTCCCGCCACCGGCCGCGCCCGGGATCGGAGAGGGGGGCGGTGACGATCTTGAAGTCCTCGGCCCCGTCCGCGTTGGTGCGGATGAACAGCGTGTCGCCGTGGTCGTCCACGGAATAGATCAACAGCGGCTCGCGGGGCTGCACGAGGAGCGCCCCGGCCTCCGGCGCGGCGCGGTCGATGAGGCGGATCTCCGCGGTCTCGTGGTCGCTGGCGGTGATCGCCAGGAAGCGGCCGGACTGCGTCTCCCCGATATGGACGAAGTAGCCCGCATCGGGCTCGGCATAGACCGTCGCGTCGGCCGATTGCGGCTGGCCGAGGCGGTGGAACATCACCCGCGCCGGGCGGTGGTTGGCGTCGAGGGCGACGTACCAGAAGCCGCCGCCATCCGCCGTCCAGACGGCCTCACCCGAGGTCGCCTCGATCAGGTCCTGGGAATCCTCGCCCGTGGCGAGGTCGCGCACGCGGATGGCGTGCAGTTCCGAGCCCTTGGTGTCCGCGCCCCAAGCCAGCAGGCGGTGGTCGTCCGAGTGGCTGGCCGAGGCGATCTCGAAGAACGGCAGGCCCTCGCCCTCCCGGTCGCCGTCGATGAGGATGGTCTCCTCGCCCTCGCGGCCGAGGGGCGCCTCCGGGCCGGTGGGCCGGCGGCAGACGAGGGGGTGCTGCCCGCCGTCCCGGTGGCGGGTGTAGTAGGCGAAGGCCCCGTCCGGCTCGGGCACGCCGCTGTCGTCCTCGCGGATCCGGCCGCGCATCTCGCCCACGAGGCGCCTGCGCAGGTCCGCGGTGCCGGCGAGGGCCGCATCGGTATAGGCGTTCTCCGCGCGCAGGTAGGCGGCGATGTCCTCGGGCAGCGCCGCCGGGTCCTTCAGCACCGCCTGCCAGTTGGCCGCCTTCAGCCACGCATAGTCGTCCGGCACCGTCCGCCCGTGGACGGTCACCTGCGTCGGGCGAACCTCGGCGACCGGCGCTTCCCCGCCCATTCCCTTCAGCATCTGCGCCCACTCCGTCCCGGTTTGCCGTGCGCCGGGTGTGCCGCGTGCGCCTGCCGGAGGCAAGCCGGGCGCCGGCCCAGGTAAAAGCAACTCTTGATCGTAGTTCGATCTACGATGCGACTTGAAGAGAGCTTTACCAAGTCAAATGCGCGAACATGGAAGCAATTCATTCGTCAATTTCCCGATGATTGCCGCTTGCGACATGAATTTCGATGAAATACTCCACCAATGCGCTGCATGATCCTTGCGACGCGAAGTCTGGATCTGCGGCTATAGGTCCGAGCGAATGATGGTAACTCAGTCAAATCGTTAACTAAATCAAATTTGATTGCACGGTGGCCATCGTTAGTCATTAACGGTCGGAAAGATGGAGGTTTGGCGTCGTGGAAAGACAGAAAGTGGCCCTCGATAGGGTGCGGATGACCGTGAAGATCGCGGCGTCCTATGTCTCCAGCAAGGCTCTTCCCGCGGAAGACCTTGTGCCACTGATCGAGCGCATCAATCAGGCCCTCGTCGGCGTGGCGACGGGGAAGATCGTGGCCACGGCGCCGGACGCGCCCCTTCAGCCCGCCGTCCCGATCAAGAAGTCGGTGACGAACGAGTACATCATCTGTCTGGAGGATGGGCGCAGCTTCAAGTCGCTGAAGCGCCACCTGCGTGCGAAGTACAACATGAGCCCGGAGCAGTACCGGGCCAAGTGGGGCCTGCCTTCGGATTACCCGATGGTCGCCCCGAACTACGCCCAGGCCCGCTCCGACCTCGCCAAGGCGATCGGTCTCGGGCAGCCGCGCGACAGCTACGGGCAGACCGCCTGATTTCCGGCACCCCGCTGCCCCGGGCGGAAGCCCGGGGCCGGATGTTCTCGCGCGGGCACGGCACCGCTTCGGCCCTCGCCGCGTTAGGGTCGGGCTGACACGTCGGTCGCGCAGGGCGCGAGGTCGGCCCGAGGAGGTTCGATGGCGCACCATCCCGAGACGGGCGAGGGTCATCCCGCTGACGATCTGGAGCGGATCAACGGGCTCATGGCGGATTGGGCGGCACGCTCGGCCGCCACCAGCGAGTCGCTGCTCGAGCGGTTCGAGGCGATGGGCTACGAGGTCCGCGGCAAGGCCGAGGACGAGATCGCCGAGGTGCTCCGCAGACCCCCGACCAAGGCGAAGCGGTGACGGCATCGATGGGCCCCGCCCACCGGCCTTTCCCTATTTTCTTGACATAAGACTATTGTCTGGTAGGGCTGTTTCGGCGCACGGCACCGCAGCAGCACGAGAACAAAACATGAACATGTCCGACGACGTCAAGGTGGCCCGGCCCCGTCAGCGGCGGGCGCGGCGCGCCGAACCGGCGGCCCGGGCGACGCATCAGGGGGCGCGGATCCTCTCCCGGGACGCGTCCCGCCTGCTCGCCGCCCTGGGGGCGCCGGGGACCGAGGCCCGCCCCGATCCCCTCGACGCCGCGGCCCTGATCGTCCGCCGGAGCGAGGGCGGGGTGTCCGTCGGGGGAGGGCGCTTCCCGCGCCTCGCCGGCACCGAGCTCGTGGCCGCGGACCTCGTATCCGAGGAGGGCGCGGGGCGCCTGATCGTCTCGGCACCCGGCCTCGCGCGGTTGCGGCGGGAGCGGGGCGGGGAGGTCGGCCCCTTCCGCGCCCAGCACCTGGAGCTGGTGAAGGGGAGGGGGTCCGAGGAACCCCTCCGCGACGCGGGGGAGAGTCCCCTCGCCTGGATGGCCCGCCGCCGGGACCGGGACGGCCGGCCGATGATCGATCCCGTGGAGTATGAGGCGGGCGAGCGCCTGCGCCGGGACATCGCCCAGGCGCTGATGCTGCCGAAGATGGGGATGGACTGGACGGCGCAGCGCGTCGATGGCGGCGGCGCCCGGGATCCGGCCAGCGCCTCGGACACGGCGGTGGCGGCCCGCCAGCGGGTGCGCGGGGCGCTGGCGGCCGTGGGCGGCGACCTGTCGGACCTGCTCCTCGACCTGTGCGGTTTCCTCAAGGGGCTGGAGCGGATCGAGGCGGAGCGCCGCTGGCCGGCGCGCTCGGCCAAGGTCGTCGCCCGCATCGCGCTCTCCCGCCTCGCGGAGCATTACGGGCTGGAGCGGCAGGCGGTCGGTCCCGAGCGGGCCCGCCTGCGCCTCTGGCGGGAGGGGGCCTGAGGTCGGGGCGCGGCTCTGAAAGCTCGGGGCCGTGGTGCGGGTCCGGCGGGGGCTCTGCAGAAACGCCGGGCCTCTCCCCCGGCGCTCAGCCCGAAGGGCACCCGTGGGAGCCTACCGCCCGCGTCGTTGGGCTCGCCAGCCCCCGTGGGGGCGGAAGGGATCGTCTCAGGCGGCCAGCTGCACCGCATCCCGGTGGATGCGCTCGACCATGGACCGAACGCCGTTCGAGCGTTTCGACGTCACGTGCCCGCCGAAGTGAAGTTGCCGGAACAGATCCAGCCCATCCATCCCGGCCGCCTCCTTCGGCGTCTTGCCGTCGTAGTACGCGACCATCAGAGCCACGAAGCCGCGGACGATGAACGAGTCGCTGAAGCCCTGAAGGGCGAGCCGCCGCGTTCCGTCCCTGTCCTCCGCGGCCGTGTGGATCCAGACCTGGCTCTCGCAGCCATGGACGCGGTTGGTCTCGATGCGCAGGGCCTCGGGCAACGGCGGAAGGGCACGGCCGAGCTCGATGAGGTATTCGAGCCGCATGTGCTCGTCCTCCACGATCTCGAAATTCTCGATGATGGTCGTGATCGGCGGCAGCATGGTCGGAGGGTCCGAGGAAGGTCCGCCCCTATGGGGCAGGCAAGACATGGGGACGGGGCGGCTTCCCCGCGCCCCCGGCCGGCCGCGTCACGCATCCGCCCCCTCGTGGGGGCGGGGCAGCTGCAGGATCAGGGGGTTCGCTTGGCTCGCTTCGCCGGAGGCGGCGATCTCGGCCTGGGAGGCATAGGCCGCGATGAGCCGGGGCCCGAGCTTCGGCACGTTCGTCCGGTTCGGCTCGGCCACGTCGCGGACGTTGGAGACGACCGCCACGGTGGTCGGCCCGTCCGGCGGGGCCTCGATGGTGATGGCGATGGAGCAGGCCACCGTCTCGGCCGTCGCGTCGAGGCATTCGGCTACGATCTCCGCGACGATCATGCCGAGGGCGTTGGCGGTGCGGGGCTCCACGAGCCCGTTGCCCTCGCCGTTCACCTGCACGCCGATCCGCCCGGCCCGGCGCAGCTGGCCGAGGCCGGAGGCGAGGCGGCGCAGGTAATCGCGCAGGTCGATGGAGGCGATATGCGGCGCCTCGTGCAGGTGCTGCTGCACCAGGGCGATGGCGCGCACCCGCTGGCCCAGGGCCTCGAAGCTGCCCCGGCAGGCGTCGGGGGCGGCGCGGCCGTAGAGGCCGATCAGGCTCACCATCACCTGAAGGTTGTTGCGCACCCGGTGGTAGACTTCCGCCAGCAGCGCCTCCTTCTCGGCGAGGGCGTGCTCGATATGCTCCTCCGCATGCTTGCGGTCGGTGATGTCGAAGCACGAGCCGAGATAGCCGAGGAACTTTCCGTCCTCGATCAGCGGCCGGGCCGTGTCGAGCAGCCAGCGGTAGACGCCGTCATGGCGGCGCAGCCGGAACTCCACGGTGAACGGCTCGCGCGCCTCGTGGGCCTTGGCGACGATCTTCGCATGCCGGTCGAAATCCTCCGGGTGAAGCCCCTCGCGCCAGCCATGGCCGAGCTCCTCCTCCAGGGCGCGCCCCGTGAATTCGAGCCAGCAATCGTTGTGGTGGACGGCGTGCCCGTGCCGGTCGGACCGCCACAGCATCAGGGGCACCACGTCCGCGAATCGGCGGAAGCTGTCGCTCAGTGCCGCCGCGCCTGCATCGTCCGACACCTGGGATCCGCTCCGATCGGCCGATGATGGGTGTTCGCCCATGCTAGACTCATATGCGCTGTCGGGATGGGTGGCCGATGGAAACGCGCCGGTCAACGTGCTGCAGGGGGTGCCGTTCCGGCGCTGCACGACGGACATGTGGACACGTCAGGCCTGGAAAGATAAAAAACCTTCGATAAGCTTTTTGTCATTGACAGGCGAACGCTGCTTCGGTAGAAGAGGGGCACGCTCAAGAAGTGTGTGGGGCAGCCGATGCCTTCCGAAGCTGCCCGCTCGGTGGACGGGCGCGTGAGGGCGCACGCCCTGCTGCAAGATCCGAACCTCTCCATCGGCGCCATCGCGCGGCGCCTCGGGGTCTCCCGCAGGACCGTGGAGCACTGGAACCTCCGCGACGGCGTGCGGCTCCCGCAGCCGCGGCGGCGGACGCTGGAGGAATGGCCGCAGGCCCGCCGGGAGGCGGCGATGCGCCTGCTGAGTGTGGAGATCGATCCGGGCGACCTCGCCGAGGCGGCGGGCTTCGCCAGGGCGGCGGCGCCGGTCCTGCTCGCGGCCTTCGGGCCGCCGGGCCGGACGGCGGCAGGGGGCGACAGGGTCGATCCCCGCCGCCTGCGGGAAAGGCTGCGGGCGCATATCGGGCGGCAGATCGCGGTGCTCGACGCGGCGCTCTCCGACGCGCCCCAGGCGGGGTTCGATTCGGCGAAGGTCCTGCGCGATCTCGGCGGACTCAAGCGGCTCCTCGACGATCTCGGGTCCGGTGCAGACGGTGCAGGGGAGGGCGAGCCGCATGACGAGCCTGCCCGATCCGGTCCCGACGGCGCGGATCTCGACGGCCTCCGGGCGGAGATCGCGCGACGCTTTGATCGCTTTGTCGGCGGCGGGGCGGCTGGGTGAGTTCCTGGCGGACCTCCCCCCGGAGGTGCTGTGCGGCCTCGATGCGGATTGGCTGCACCGGGCGCGGGCGGACCAGCTCCCGCCGGAGGGCGACTGGACGACCTGGGCGGTGATCGGCGGGCGCGGCTGCGGGAAGACCCGGGCCGGCGCCGAATGGGTCGATGCCCTGGCCCGGGGCGATCCGGCCTTCACGGGGGAGCCGGTGGGCCGCATCGCGCTGGTGGGCGAAACCCTGCACGACGTGCGCGACGTGATGATCGAGGGCGAGTCCGGCCTGCTCAGCCTGCCCCGGCGGCGGCGGGCGCGGCCGTCCTGGCTGCCGAGCCGGCGGCGCCTCGTCTGGGAGAACGGGGCGGTGGCCCAGGCCTTCTCGGCGGAGGAGGCGGACTCCCTGCGCGGCCCCCAATTCGGCGCCGCGTGGTGCGACGAGGTCGCCAAGTGGCGCGAGGCCGAGGCCGCGTTCGACATGCTGCAATTCGGCCTGCGCCTCGGGGCGAGGCCGCGCAGCCTCGTCACCACGACGCCGCGGCCGATCCCGCTGATCCGCCGCCTGCTGGCGGACCCGCGGACGGTGGTGACCCGGGCGCGCACCCACGACAACGCCGACAACCTCGCCCCGGATTTCCTCTCGGCCGTGGTCGGGCGCTATGCGGGCACCCGGCTCGGGCGCCAGGAGCTCGACGGGGAGCTGATCTCGGACCGGCCGGACGCCCTCTGGGCGCGGGAGGGGATCGAGGCGGCCCGGGTCGCCTGCCCGCCGGACCTGTCGCGGATCGTGGTGGCGGTGGATCCGCCCGCCAGCTCGGGGAGCCGTTCGGATGCCTGCGGGATCGTCGCCGCCGGGCGGCACGGGGAGCGGGCCTACGTGCTGGCCGATACGAGCCTCGCCCGCGCCACGCCGCAGGCCTGGGCCTCGGCGGCGCTGGCCCTCTATCACCGGCTCTCGGCCGACGCGCTGGTGGTCGAGGTGAACCAGGGCGGCGAGATGGCGACCGCCGTCCTCGCGCAATGCGATCCGGGGGTGCCGGTCCTGCCGGTGCGCGCCAGCCGGGGGAAGTACCTGCGGGCGGAGCCCGTGTCGGTGCTCTACGCCAGGGGCCTCGTCCACCATGTCGGGGCGATGCCGGCCCTGGAGGACGAGATGTGCGATTTCATCTTCGGACTCTTAAGTGGCTAAAATCAAAGGGATTTTGTTTTACAAATTTCCAGCGTTTTACAGTTCGGTTCTGGGGCCGTTCCGCCGAGGTAGAGAAGCGCGGCCTTGCCGCTGGCCTTCTTGTCGGCGAAGCGGCAGTACCGCTCGATCATCGCGAGGCTCATCCCGCTGATGTCGCCGATCTGCCCGACCGACAGGCCGAGCCGCCGCAGCCGAACCACGGCGGTGCAGCGCAGACCATGAAGGGTCACGCCTGCTAGGGCAGGGGTGTCCTCACGGGCCTCGGCGAAGTGAATGGAGAAGCGTTTACGGCTGTAGGGCTTGCCGTTGGGCTGCAGCAGAAACGGCCCCGGCCGTCGCTCCCACTCGGCCATCTCGGCAGCCAGTTCTGGGACGATAGGGCACCAAACCTCTCGGCCGGTCTTCCGCTGGCGAATGGTGAAGCCGCCTTCATCCACGTCGGTCCAGCCGAGCCGCACGACATCTGAGCCGCGCTGCCCGGTATAAAGGTAGAGGACGACACCACGCCTCACGGTGTCGTTCAGCTCGGCGAGGGCCGATGTGATCTGCGCGGTGGTCCACGGCTTGTGCCCGCCGGTCACCGGATAAGGCTTCACTCCCTCGGTCAGACTGCTGTCGAGATGACCGCGAGCACGCGCCCATCCCGACAACGCCCGCATTGTACCTAGGAAGGTATTCGCCTTGCCTTTCGATGCGGCAAAGCCGTCCATGACAGCCTGTACGTGTACCGGCCGCAGCATCGCGGCCGGCAATTCGCCCCATGCCTTGCGAGCGATCTGCAGCATGCGACGATAGAGCACACGGGTGCCCTCGGTCAGCGTCTCCGGATCAAGGAAGGCCGGGGAGGTCACATAGGCATCGATCAACCCGTTGACCGTTGCCGCCCCAGTTTTGCCTTCGATCCCCTGGGCTTGCCGTACGGCAATCCAGAACTCGGGTGTCTGCGGATCGTCGGGTAGCCGAACCCTTGGCTCAGCGTGATCCGTGCCTCGACCTGCCTGGAAGTAGAAGTACTCCCGGCCCCGCGAGAGTACCTTGTGAACGCCTCTAGGAAGGGGCACGACGACCCTCCTGCGTCTGCGTGGCATAGCGTGCGCCCTCCAGGAATGGATCGGAGGGCCGACTTTCCGTGCCGCGTTTACGGGGGGCAAGCGCTGCTTGAACGTCCTGCCAGGACCAGCGGATACAGCCACGAGAGAGTTCGAAGGGGGCCGGCAGCACATGCCGCCGGACCATCTCGTCAACGGTGCTTTCTGAGACGTCGAGTTCGCGAGCGAGGCTGGCACGTGACAGAAAGGCCGGCGGGCGGTCTGGAGAGACGTAGGTCACGATGCGCCTCCGAGAGTGGAGGGATAGTCAAAGGTCGCGCCTGTCCGCTGGACGGCTTCACGAGCGATGGCGACGGCGCCATCGAAGCTGAAAGCCGACCCGACGATGCCAGCGCTATCGCCGGAGGTGCTGACATGATCGACGCGCCAGGAGCCGCCGTCCTCGGGGTCGGGCCAGATTGAAATCCAGCCCCGGCCCGGTGTCGCGGGCGTGTCGAGCTTTACGGCCAGCGGCTCGCGCAACACCGTGACGGGGATGCCGTGCCGCCGGGCGTAAGCGCGAGCGTCGGCCAGCGCGTGCCACTCGTTCGACGTGCGTTCGAGGGCGATGAACTGGCTGGCGGGCAGGCGAAGCCAAGCCACCCACATATCTGCGACAGGCGCGACAATGACCTCAATGGCCGGCGGCGTGCGTTCGTCCACCATGGGCGAGGGGAAGGGGACGACGTTCGTCATGCCGCCTCCCCGCGTTCGCCCCGGTAACGGCGGTGCTCGCGACACCAGTCATCAGCCTCGACCACGGGCCACGCGGCGTTCGCGTTGCTCATAGCCTCAGGGTTGATTGTCGGCGGGTTGGCCCGGCAGAGCCCGAGCGGCTTCACACCGAGGACGCGATAGCCGCTCGGGCTGTCCTGCCCGACCTTCATTTCACCGTACCGGGACCACGCATCGCAGTTCCGGCAGGCCAAGGCGTGATTGCCTGGGACAAGGAGGGGAAGGCGCTGTGTCATGCGCGCCTCCCGCCGTTCGAGGGGCGAAGGGTCTGAGCGGCCTCAACGGCGGCCAAGATCGTGCGGGCAGCACAGCCGAGGCTATTTGCCATTGCAGCGGTGTCACCGACCGAGGCGAGCGACGCGGCTGCGCTGGCATAGGATGCCGCCAAGGCGCACCGTTCGCGGATCTCGTCGTGAGCGAGGCCGGGGGCGATGGAATGAGGTGCCATCATCGAGTCGCCCTCCATGCGTCGAGCCGGGGGAAGGCGAGTTCAGCAATCACCACCGCCGTAGCGGGCGGGAGGCCGAAGCGGGTGGCGATGAATAGGTCTTGCCGAAGGGGCCGAGGCGCCGTACATCTCTCGTCGCTGACTTGCCGGAAAGCATTCGAGAGCCCTGCCGTCGCCCCGCGATGCGCGGGGTTTCTCATGTCTGGGGTCCTGTTTGATCGCGTCGGCCGCCTCGACGCTGCACCTGCGGCCAGCGGAGCGAGCCCGCTGAGAGCGGGGTTCAGGCGGCGAGGGGCTGAGCCGGCAGACCCAACATTTCGCGAAGCTTTGCGGACGGCACTTTGCTCCTGCCCCCGACCTTGATCGTGGGGAGCGAGCCGTCTTTGGCCGCGCGGTAAGCGGCGTCTTTGCCCACGTTCAGGATGCGAGCCGCCGTCAGCAAATCGACAGTCGGCTGACTGAAAAGCTTCTGCACATCGGGGTTCATCACCGCCTCCTCGCGAGGACCGAATGCGCCTCGCCGCATAAGACGAGTTTTCCCGTCTCATTGGATAATCGCGCGGCGGGTCTCGATGTCAAGGCTTGCGGAAGCGAAAGAGACGGAATATCTCGTCTTATGCAGCCAAGGGCCGAAAAATGACGACGAAAGCGGGCAAGGACGCCACAAAGAAGCGGCCGAAACGTGCGCCCATCGGTGAGCGACGCCGTACATTCACGTTCCGCCTTGACGATCAGACAAGGCAAGCAGTCGAGGCGGCGGCAGATGCTGCCGGAAGATCGGTTAGTGAAGAACTAGAATGGCGCGTCAAAAACTCATTTGAAAATGAAGATCGATGGCTTACTGCATTCGGCAGCTATGACACAATGAATGTGCTGCTTACTGTGGCAAGCACTTGGCAAACTATCGAACGTTTTTCTAAAAAAAAATGGGCTACGGATCAGAAGACGTGGGAAGTATGCAAGGAAAGCACAAATAATATATTGTCTTGGGTCAAAAGACGCGACGATGCGTTAGAGGGGGAGCGCCCTGCCGCGAAGAATGCCCTCGCGGCACTGGGTGAGCCTGTCCCCGGCTTGGCTGAGAGTCGGTTCGCCTGGGAGGCTGCCCGCCGTTCGGTGAAGATCGCTAAGGGTCGCGATCTGGACGAAGCCATGATTTCAGAACTGGTTGACGCCGGGATGGGCTGTTTCGGGGTGACTGAACCGGCGCCTATTGAAAATGATAAATAGCTATGCGCTGCGGCCATAGAAGCTCACAGAGAATTAAAGCAAAGAAGCACCTATTAGCGAGCAGATAGCAGATTTGATAATAAAACTTTCGGCAAGACATTCCTTATAAGCGCAAGACAAAGTAGCCCAAGCATGCGTTACTCTAATGAGATATTCGGGAGAACCACGCGATGCGCTGCAAGCTGCCAGCCCATCTTTACATTCGCGTTGATCGCGACCTCCGCGCCGCGCTGAACGACGGCGCGCGCGCTTCCGGGGAGAACGTGTCGGCCTTCGCTCGGCGCGCGCTGCGGTCGGTTCTCACGGACTACCCAGACCGCGATCCACCTCCGGCCGCCCCTGCGATGCGAGCGGCGGCGTGATGGCGGGCGATGATCTGACCCTCGGCCAGCCTATGCTTAAGGCGGAGCGGTTCGACCACTCCGACCCTTGCCTGCAAGCTCTTCTGGTTGCGCAGGAGGACATCGTTCGGCGGCTCGGACAGGCGCCTGGTAGCGACGCCCCGAGCCGGTCTCGCTACAGCATCGCCGATCCCATCGAACAGGTTGTTGCCTGGATTCGAGAGGGTACCGGTCGGGCGCTTGGCACGATGCCGTTGTGGCTCCGGATCTGGGATGCCGACACAGGACGCGGTGTCCTGTTCGTGCTGAGCGCGCCACGACCGCCTGACGAGGCAGAACTGCTCGTAGTTGGCAACGCCGGCGCACTGTCCCGCCCGGTGCTGCGGGCAGCCGCGCATTGGGCATTCATCATTGTCGGATTGCGGCGGTCGGTCATCAAGATTCCCGTCGAGCAGACCAATCTCCTGGCCTACGCCGAACGGGCCGGCTTCCTTCGAGAGGGCGTCGCTCGCGACGCTTTCGGCGACGGTCAGGACGCCGTGATGCTGGCAATGACCGCGCGGTCCTGTCGGTGGCTGCCTCGCTTCACCTCACCCCATCCTCAGGACCACACCAGTCCTTCCCCATCTCATAGGGTTCACTGACCATGGGCATCTTCGACGCGCTCGATGGCAGCGCCTACTCTACTGCGCGAAAGCAGAACCTCTCTGCCATCAACACCGGCTTGCAGCAGGGCGGGAACGCGCTGCTCACGTCGGGCGGGCAGGCGATCAACTATCTCTTGGGAGACGGCACCAGCCCCGGCGCGTTCGGCTACTCCAGCGCGGGCTACGATACGGCCAAGGGCGACGTCGCCAATCAGTACGGCCAGACGCAGAACTATCTCGGCCAGCTCGGCAGCCTGTATCAGCCACTGACGCAGGGCGGCTCGAACGCCTATCAGGCCTACCTGAACGCGACGGGAGCGAACGGGGCTGCTGGCTCGCAAGCAGCGACCTCGGCCTTCCAGGCTTCGCCGGGCTATCAGTACAGCATGGATCAGGCGCTCGGAGCCGTACAGCGGTCGGCTGCAGCCCGCGGCGGACTGGCCGGCGGCAACGCGACATCCGACATCCTGAAGACGGCGACCGGCCTCGCGGATCAGGGCTATCAGCAGTACGTCTCGAACCTCGGCAACGCCGCGCAGAGCTACCAGCAGGGGCTTGCCGGGCAGGCTCAGGGGCTCGGGCTTCAGGCCAATGCCAGCCAAGGCTACGGCAGTGCGCTCTCCGGCCTCGACACCGGTGAGGGCAACGCGCGGGCCTCTATCCTCGGGCAGGGCGCCAACGTTCAGACAGGGCTGGGTCAGGGCTTCGTGAACCTCACCAACAACGCCACCAACGCGATCACCAGCGCGAACAACACGAATGCCCAGGCTCAGTCGCAAGCCAGTGAGAACGCACTCGGCGCCATCCTCGGCGGGGCAAACCTCATAGGCGGTGCTCTGGGACGAGCTGGCGGTCTGGCGAAACTCGGATCGCTGTTTGCATAGGTCAGCCTGGAAGCCACAAGGCACAGGTCAAGGACGTGACGGCTGCCCCGAAGGGTCGCAATAGGGCCGCCTAATCCGCCTTGCATTGCTCAGGAGCTGTCATCCCCGTGAGTATACTTGTCACGGATATTTCCCGAATAGGGAGTAGACTGGGGGACGAATTTCCTTGCTGCCTCATTTGCGGAAGTTCGCGCAGTCTCTGCATCTGCTGAACGAAACCCCGTCCAACCGGTGGCGAACAAAGAGCGAGCGAGGCGCTCTAGATCTTCTTCTGTTATCTGTGGCTCAGATCTACGCTGCACCAGCTACTCCTGTGCCGAGACGGCCGACTTTGCCCGGCCGCCTGCTTCGATCTTAGACCGGGCGACGGGGTTGCCATTGTCCATGCAGCTGGATCGATACTCAACGCGGCTCGATGCCCAGATGCATCTGGGTGGTTAGCAATTGGGAAGCGATCTGTCCTCAGCCTTCGAAGCTCCTCACCCTCAGTGGCGGTTGCTGAAGCCTGGAGCAGTATCTACGTAGTCAGAATATCACGGGTGCAACGGGGTCTCTGATGGCTCCGGGAAGAATGGCCAGTTTCCGCGGCTGCCACAGCCCTGAACCCCTGGGAGGTTCGACGATGCACTGGACTGCCGTTCTGCTCGCGGCCTACGCGGCCGGCATTCTGGAATTCTGGCGCCTGTGCGAGGATGCCCCCACCGCGCCGGAGGCGTAGGGCGCCCCCGGCAGGGGCGCGGCCCTCAGCGCCGGGCCGGACGCACCTCGGGTGCGCGCCGGCCGAGCGCGGCCGAGGCCGCCCGCCACAGGCGGTCCGGCAGCCACAGGGCCCGCCACGCCAGGGCCGCCGCCCCGGCCAGGGCCGCGAAGCCCGCCGCCAGGGCGACCAGCACGGCGCCGGGCCCCTCGTCGGCCTCCACGTAGTCGTACCAGAGCGGGTTGTCCTCGGTCACGGCGCGCCCCTTCGGTGACGATGCGGGTTCAGCAGCTGCCGCGCTGCGCGAAGACGGCCGGCACGGTGCGCGCCAGGATCACGAGGTCGCGCTTCAGGCTCCAGCCCGCGGCGTAGTCGAGATCGAGGGCGACCCGCTCCTCGTAGGTCGTCTCGGACCGGCCGGAGACCTGCCACAGCCCGGTGACGCCGGGCGGCACCGCGAAGCAGGTGGAGAAGGCCGCCCCGTAGCGGGCGACCTCGGCCTGCACGATGGGCCGGGGCCCGACGAGGCTCATCTCGCCCCGCAGGACGTTGACCAGCTGGGGCAGCTCATCGAGGGAGGTCTTGCGCAGCACCCGGCCGAGGGCGGTCACCCGCGGGTCGTCGGTGAGCTTGTGCGTGGCGGCCCACTCGGCCCGCGCCGCGGCGCTCGCGGCCAGGTGCGCCGCCAGGGCGCCCTCGGCATCCACCACCATCGTACGGAACTTCAGGCAGCCGAACGGCGTCCCGCCCCGGCCGAGGCGGTTGTGGCGGAAGATCGGCGACTTGCGGTCCCCCATCCACACCGCCGTGCCGACGAGCAGCAGCAACGGCAGAAGCAGCACCAAGGCAGCCCCCGCCACCGTGACGTCGATCCCGCGCTTGGCCACCCAGCCGAGGCGTTGGTGCCGGATCGACAACAGGACGACATTCGCCTGCCTGCTGCCTACGATAACGGGGTCTATCGATCTTAGGGCAGCGCGCATCTTGGTCTCGGCTCCTGGGTGAGGCCAGCGACAGCTTATGAGCTTCTAGTTGGTTAATAATTAGTTGATGATTGTTTTTTATCGAAATATTGAAAGCCGGACAATCGGTTTTCAGGGCTACATTCTCAAATTTTCTGGCTTGCTTAATTCTATTGGGTCACAGCATTTATACTTAAGTAGCTGACGTGAGCGAGTGTGAGACTGCGTACGGCTGGAAGCTTTTTGGATGAGCTTCCCGGTCGCAGGTCCGCTGACGTGCGCAATCGATGCTTATGCACTACTGCTACGCTTCATGTAGGCCACGACCCCATCTGCCATGCCGATCCGGCGCGAGCACCGCTACTTCTACCCCATCGACTGGCCGCAGCTTTCGGCGGTGATCCGTTTCCGGCGCGCCAAAGGCCGCTGTGAGGTCTGCGGGCGCCCGCACGGGGAAACCGTCTGGCATCTCGGGGACGGCCGCTGGTGGGACGCGCAGGCCGGTTCCTGGCGCGATGGAGCGGGCCAAGTCATCTGCCTGGCAGTCGGGGCGGACGACGTGCTGCGATCCGTGCGGACGACGCGGGCAGTCCTGGCCGCCGCCCACCGCAACCACGACACGGCGGACAACGCGAACGGTAACCTCGCGGCTTTCTGCCAGCGCTGCCACATGAACCACGACCGGCCGGAGCATCAAAGGCGCCGCTGGCGGACGCTGTTTCGGCGGAAGGCGTCAGGTGATTTGTTCAGCGGGCCCTATGGATGAGGGGACCCGCGCTCAACCAACTTGAGCAACCGAGCCTCAACCGTAGCGAGCGCTTTGATCGGCGCGGTGAACTCGATCTCGAAGGCTACCCCGTGAGCCCACCGCGCGACGACGGTGCCAATCGAACCCACCGGCAACACCACCCCGCCGTCCGCCTCGACAGCGGCCAAGACGCGGACCTGATCAAGGTCGTCGAACTTCGGACGTATGCGATCCGCTCGAAGCGTGCGGCGATCTGGTGCCGCACGGAGGTGGGTGCTGAACTGCTCGGCCATAGTCTGAGAGTAGGCGAGCGCAGACATGTCGTAAAACGCGCAGACCACGTTCAGCCATCGTGTGCCTTTAAAAATCCAAGGCCGTGAACTGGCGCTTGCGGTATCCAGATCCCCCGCCACGCCGACCCCCACGCGACTGCCCGACCAAGGCATTACGGGCGATCTACCGGAAGACGATCCAAATAGTGTCCAGTGGAAAGTATTAATTGATGCGGTCCGTATGTATCACGTTCTAGTCTGAAGCTTACCGCTAGCTTCAGAATGCTTAGCTATGCCGCGCTCGACGGCAAACGTGAGACTGATGGCGCGCCTATAAAGCGCGTGATGAACTCCGCTGCAGGCATTGGCCGACCAAACAGATAGCCTTGCGCCTCATGGCATCCCTTCGCGATCAAACGCTGACGCTGCTCATGAGTCTCGACGCCCTCAGCAATTACCTGCAGACCGAAACTTCGGCTGAGGTCGATCACCGCCCTCACAATTGCTGCATCTCGCCGGTCGCTGCAAAGGCCGTTCACGAAGCCGCGGTCGATCTTGAGACGCGTCAGCGGGAAGCGCTTGAGTAAACTGAGCGAGGCGTACCCTGTGCCATAATCATCGAACGCGATGCCTACACCCATGGTGCGTAGAGCTTGCAGGGTGGCGACCACCCCGGGGTCGTGACGTACGATGATCGTTTCGGTAATCTCCAGCTCCAGCGTGTGGGCTGGCAATCCGGTTGCAGCGAGGGCGGCAGCGACCCTCTCAACCAGATTGCCATCATGGAACTGGGCCGCGCAGAGATTCACCCCAATTCGGAACGGTTGCAGGCCGGCGTCCCGCCAAGCCTGGGCTTGAGCACAGGCAGTACGCAGCACCCAGTCGCCGACCTGAGCTGCATTCGGACCATTGTCCAGCACCTCCAAAAACGCGTCTGGCGAAAGCAGACCGAGTTCAGGATGCTGCCACCGGATCAGAGCTTCGGCGCCAACGAGTGTACCGTCATGTAAATCGACTTGGGGTTGGTAGTGCAGCACGAACTCACCGCGCTCGATGGCGTTGCGTAGTCCGTCACGGCAGGCCCGCTCCCGCTGCGCGACCTCGCGCAAGACCGGCGTGAACAGGCAGGCGCGCCCGCGTCCATCCATCTTCGCACGGTAGAGGGCAGCATCGGCGCAGGCTAGCAGCTCGTCCTCGGATATACCGTGAGCCGGACTCAGGGCGATACCGATGCTAACGCCGAGACGCATGACAAGCCCCTCGACGGTGTACGGCTCGGAAAGGACGTCAATCACCGCTTGCCCGTGGGTGATTGCCACCAAAGGATCACCGATGTCCGGCAGTACGGCTGCGAACTCATCACCACCAAACCGCGCCACGACACCTAAGGTGCCAAGGTAGGAGTGAAGTCGATTTGCCGCCATTCGCAACACGGCATCGCCCACCGCATGTCCATGCGCGTCGTTGACCTCTTTGAAGCCGTCGAGATCAAGCATCAGCACCGCCGCCGGACGGTCGTCCAAAATTGCAGCCTCGATCCGGCCGCGCAGTACTGCCCGGTTAGGTAGCTCAGTCAGGGTATCGAGGTGGACGAGAGAGAACAGGCGCTCCTCGACCATGTTCCGTTGGGTAACATCGCGAACGATCGCGCCGAAGGCAGCGCGGCCATTCTCTGTCCAGGTAGATAATGACAGCTCAATCGGGAATTCGCTGCCGTCCTTTTGCCGGCCGATGAGTTCAACTGTACGACCGATCAGACCAGCCGCCGCACCCGTTGCTATACGGCGCAAGTCACCTTCGTGACCTCCACGCATTCGATCGGGCATCAAGATGGCGAGGGGCTGACCTAGAGCCTCGGCGACTGTGCGCCCGAACAGGCGTTCAGCAGCTACGCTCCAGAATGTTACCCGCCCAAGCTCGTCCGCGCAGACGATGGCGTCGGACGAGGTCTCAGCGATGTGCTCAAAGCGCGACTGAGTTGCCCGGCGTGCCGCTTCGATACGGCGCAACTCAAGTCGGTCGAGCACGAGGCGGGCAAGGTCAGCGAAGATGCGCCTGTGTTGGCTTGTGAAGGCGCGTCGTGGCTTGGACCCGGCGAGGCAGAGCGTACCAATAGCATGGCCATCTCTGGTCCGTAACGGTGAACCTGCGTAGAAACGAATGAATGGAGGGCCAGTGACCAATGGGTTATCGTGAAATCTCAGATCCCGGGAGGCATCGAGCACAACGAGAATATCATTTTGCTCGATAGTCCTTGCGCAGAAGGAGATTTCTCGATCAGTTCCACATAGGTCTATACCAATTTTAGCATGTAACACTTGTCGATTTCGACCGACGAAGGAAACAAAGGCCGCTGGCGCACCCAGAAGGCGGGTAGCAAGTTCAACGATATGAGCAATTGAAGGATCTGACTCGGCATCGAGGATGTCATGCTCGACCAACGCCTGTAGTCGAGCTTCCTCGTCAGACTGCACGGCTAGAGAGGACAAAAGAAAGCTCCAGATCGAACAGGTGAATACGATTTGACCTATGAGTTGAATGGCTTTCTAACTGGCACGTTTCAAGTATCTAGATTGAGAGTGCGCGTGGGCGAGAACAGCGCGCTGCTCACGCCGGAACACGTGCACCTGCCAGCAAAATCGATTAGATCATGCAACCGCATGTGCCGCTTCACGGACTTGGCGCGTGGCCGTATCGACCTGCTCGCTGGCATGGGAGATTGCCTTCATGGCCCCAGCGATCGTCGCAACTCCGTAAGCGGCCGTGTGCATGCTCCCCGACATCTCGCGGGTGACAGCCGATTGCTCCTCTACCGCCGCCGCGATCGCCGCAGAAACCTGATCCAGGGCCTGGATCGTCCCGCGGATCGAACTGATCGCAACCACTGCCTCGCCCGTCGCAGCCTGCGTCGCTGCGATCTGTCCACGGATCTGATCCGTTGCCCTCGCGGTCTGTTCTGCCAGCGCCTTCACTTCGGACGCCACAACGGCGAAGCCCTTGCCAGCCACACCGGCTCGCGCCGCCTCGATGGTCGCATTTAGCGCCAGCAGGTTGGTCTGCGCGGCGATACCCTGGATCAGAGCGACAACGTCACCGATCTGTGCCGCCTGGCCACTCAGACCTTCGACGATGCCACCGGTATGTCGAGCTTGCTCAACCGCCTCCCCAGCCATGCGTGCAGCATGGCTCACCTGCTGGCTTATTTCAGCAACCGAGGCTGACAGTTCCTCCGCTCCCGAGGCGACACACTGGATGTCATTCGAGACCTGGTCCACCGTGCTAGCCGCATCCATAGTTTGTCGCGTCACTTGTTCGACAGCGACGCCAATAGCGTCGAGATCGATACCGATCGCCTGCTGCGCCTCAACACGGCGCTGGCGCTCGCGTACTTGAGCGGTAATGTCGGTGGCGAATTTTACTACCTTAAGGACTGTGCCATCCATCTCAGTGATCGGATTGTATGTAGCCTGGACCCAAACCTCACGACCGCCCTTTGCGATGCGTCTGAACTCGCCTGCCGCAAACTCACCTTGGCCAAGCTGGTCCCAGAAATTGCGATAGGCCGCGCCTGCCCGCTCGGGGGCATCCACGAACATGCTGTGATGCTGGCCCCGGATTTCGTTGAGACCGTATCCCACCGTGTCGAGGAAATTGCTGTTAGCGTCGAGGATCATCCCGGTTTTATCGAAGGCAATCACCGCCTGAGATCGGTGCAGCGCCGCGATTTGTCCATTGAGATCAAGAGCATGAAGCTTCAAAGCGCTGATGTCAGTTGCGAACTTCACAACCTTTACGACACGGCCAGTGCGGTCAAACACCGGGATGTAGCTTGCCTGGATCCACACGGCACGCCCTCCTTTGGCCACGCGTTTAAACTCGGCGGTCTTTGAGCTTCCCCTGCGCAGATCATCCCAAAAGTTGCGATACGCGGTACTGTCGCGATGAGCTACCTCGACGAACAACGCGTGCCGCTTTCCCTGCACTTCAAGCAGCGTATAGCCCATCGTCTTAAGAAAGAGGGTATTTGCAGTTATTACGGTGCTGTCAGGCAAAAATTCAACGATTGCTTGCGATCGGCTTAGAGCATCAAATTTTTTGACAAGATCAGTGTGCGTCCGCGACCCGACGAACATCGACATCGACTCCCAGAGTTATTTGAATGACGACCTAAATCACATCAGATCATCGAAAGATCCCGGCATCTATCCGGTGAATTTTCTTGCTTGATCGATTGTTGCCGCAATACTGAGGAATATACGTTACTTAACAGTTACCGATGCAAATTTATCCGATAGGATTCTAACTATACGTCATATGATACCTTCGAACCTCAAATATTCATGCGCCCCCCTCACAAGAAGGGTACTTAGGCGGGCTCGAAGACCGCAAGCGCCCGCAAGGGTTCTGTTAATAAGTCGTTACTTACGCTGGCTGGTTCGTATCGACCGGTTGCGTTGGTCGCAGGGCGACCGATACGTCGAGACACCTCGCGCCCGAATGACACGAAGTTCTCTATGCGCCCATCAGCAGCATGTATTGGCCGGCAATCAATCTCGGCACGGTATTTGGTGCCATC
>NZ_JAKSXW010000046.1 GCF_022829405.1 Methylobacterium sp. J-076 | reverse complement strand
CCCGCAGAGGGGGGAGGGAGGGGGCCTGGGGGCATGTCGGAGCCTCGCCCGGCGACGTGATCTGCAACGCCGAGCCAGCCACGCCCTGTCCCTCCCCCCTCTGCGGGGGAGGGTGGCCCCCGTCAGGGGGTCGGGAGAGGGGTGGCGCGACGGTTCAGGATCCGGCACCGGGTGCGACCTCCCCGGACGCGGCGCGCCCCGTCTACCCCCGCGCCAGCCGCGCCAGCCCCTCCGGGGTCGGCATGGCCGGCTGCCAGCCGAGCCGCGCGAGGCCGTCGGCGCGGGCGACGAGGCCCCCCGCCACCCGCTCGAACAGCTCCCCCCGGCCGGAGAGCCGGCAGGCGAGGCCGAGGAGGGCTTCCGGCACCGGCAGCAGACCGGGCCGGCGGCCGAGGCCGGCGCGGAGCGCCGCGATCATCTCCGGGAGGGTGAGGGGGTCCGGGTCCGCCGCGACGAAGGCGCGCCGGAGCGGCTCCTGCGTCCGCAGCAGCGTGTCTACCGCCGCCGACAGGCTCTCCAGGGAGATCAGCGAGCGCCGGCCGCGAAGCCCCCCGAGGGGCAGCGGATAGGGCGAGCGGGCGAGCCGCAGCAGCGCCTCCAGGTTGCCCTTCGCGCCGGCGCCGTAGACCAGCACCGGCCGGAGGGCGGCCCAGTCGAGCCCCGTCGCGGCCAGGGCCAGCTCGGCCTCGCGCTTGGAGCGGCCGTAGGGGTCGGTGGGGCGGGGCTCGTCCGCCTCGGTGGCGAGGCCCGGGGCGCTCGCCCCGGTCTGGGCGCGGATCGAGGACAGGAACACGAAGCGGCGCACCTTTGCCCGCTCCGCCGCCTGGGCGAGGCGGGCCGTCGCCTCGGCGTTGAGGGTGCGGTAATCGTCCTCCGGGGCGCCCGACATGGCGTGGGCGAGGCCGGCGGAGTGGACCACCGCGTCCACGTCCGAGAGGGCGGCGGCCATGTTGATCGGGCGCGTCAGGTCGCCCACCACGGCGCTGGCCGCCCCCGGCGGCACCTCCACCGGCCGGCGCAGCAGCACCCGCACCCGGTAGCCCCGGGCGGTGAGGTCGGCGAGCAGGTGCCGGCCGATGAACCCCGTCGCCCCGGTGAGCGCCACGAGACCGGTCATGGGCGTCCCTCCGTCAAGGCCCGGCCCCGGTGGGCCGTCGGCCGGGCGAACCGGCGCAGCAGGAGCGCCACCACCGCCGCCCCCGCCGCCAACGCCGCCAGCGAGACCGGCCAGGACGGGCGCAGCACCGTCCCCGCGGCGAGCCCCGCCAGGACGAGGTTCGCGAGGAAGACCCGCCCGACGACGCCCGGCACGGTGAGCCCGTTCACCGTCGCCCGCTGGTAGAAATGCCCGCGATGGGCCTCCCAGACCCGCTCGCCCCGGGCGGCCCGGGCGGCGAGGGTGAAGGTGGCGTCGGCGAGGTAGACGAGGGGCAGCAGGAGCGCCGCCGCGATCCCCCCGGCCAGCGCGAGGTGCCAGAGCAGCCACGCGCTCACCAGCCCGACGGGCAGGGAGCCGACATCGCCGAGGAAGAGCCCCGCCACCGGCCGGTTGAACGGCGCGAAGCCGAGCATCGCCCCGAGCAGGGCGGCGGCCACCAGGGTCGGCAGGAAGGGCAGGGCGCCGGCGAGGCCGAGCAGCGCCAGGGCCGCCGAGATCGGCACGATCTCGGCCACCGTCATCCAGTCGAGCCCGTCCATGAAGTTGGTGAGGTTCACGAACCACAGCCCGGCGAGGGTCGCGAGGCCGCGCTCCAGCCAGAGGGGGATCTCCGGCACCAGCCGCCCGTCGAGCCGGGAGACCAGCAGGCCGACCACGAGGACCTGCACGGCGAGCCGGGGCAGGGCGGGCAGCGGGCGCAGGTCGTCCACGGCGCCGAGGACGGCGAGCGCCAGGGTGCAGCCGGCGAGCCAGGTCCAGGCGTCCCGGGGGCCGACCTCCGGCGCCCCGGCCATCAGGCCCGAGACCGTGACGAGGGCCGTCACCACGGCGATGCCCCCGCCCTGGGGCGTCGGCACGGCATGGCTGGACCGGGCGTTGGGCCGGGCGAGGGCGTAGCGCCGCAGCAGCGGCATCAGGCGCAGGATCAGCCCCGCCGACAGGGCGGCGGAGAGCGGCAGGGCGAGGAGGGGGATCCAGGCGCTCGTCATGCTGTCGGGCTCCCAGCCGAAGGCTCGCCGCGGTGCCGGAGGGCGCCGGTGCTTAACCCGGCCGCGGCCGGCAGGCCAGGGCACGGTTTACCGGTGGATGAGTTCCCCGGCGGCGCGCCCGCGCTTGCGCAACTTCGCCGTTCCCGGCACGTTCTCTCCCTGAGATCGGGCAAGGCCCGGCGGAGAACGGCGCCCATGGCGACGCTCAAGGAATTCGAGGAGGCCCTGCGCGAGCACGGCATGAACATGGCGCTGGCGCTGCTGGAGCGCCTGCGGGAACGCGACCGCGCGACGCGGACGGTGAAACCCGCCCGGCGGCTGACCGGGCAGAAGATGACCCCCGAGCTCGCCCGGTCGATCCTGGAGCTGCACGCCAGCACCGGGATGACCCAGCAGGAGATCGCCTTCAAGGTCGGGGTGAACCAGGGCCGGGTCAACGAGGTCATCAAGCGCGGCAAGTGGCTCAGCGACGATCCGCACGCCCCCGAGGCGGTGGCGCGGGACAAGGCCCTGGCCCGCCTGCGCGGCGACCCGAAGCCGCGCCGGCCCGCCGCCGCCAAGGGGACGGCGAGGGCCGGCGAGCGCAAGCCCCCCGCCCCGCGGGCCCGCCGCAACCAGGGCGAGCTGGTGTTCGGCGACCTCTGAGGGGGCGCTCGGGCGCGCCCTCTGCGAGAGCCGGATCAGGGGGGCGGCCGCGGCGGCCCTCGAAAACCGCCGCCTCCGCCGCCATGTGAAGGGGGCATCAGCCCCCCCGAGAGACCATGCAGCTCACCGGCATCCACCACCTGACCGCGGTCACCGCCCGCGCGGCGGACAACCTCGCCTTCTACACCCGGGTGCTCGGCATGCGCCTCGTGAAGAAGACGGTGAACCAGGACGACGTCTCCGCCTACCACCTGTTCTACGCGGACGGGCTCGCCAGCCCCGGCAGCGACATCACCTTCTTCGACTGGCCGGCGGCCCCGGAGCGGCGCGGTGCGGGCAGCATCAGCCGGACGCACCTGCGGGTGGCGGGCGGCCTCGACCGCTGGTGCGAGCGCCTCGACCGGGCCGGCGCCCGGCGCGGCGCGCCGGAGATGCGCGACGGGCGCCTCACCCTCGACTTCGAGGACCCGGAGGGCCAGCGCCTCGCCCTCGTGGACGATGGCGGCGCGGGGGAGGCCCACCCCTGGGACCGCTCGCCCGTGCCCGCGCCGGAGCAGATCCGCGGCCTCGGCCCGATCCGCCTCGCGGTGGCGCAGCCCGCGCGCACCGAAGCCGTCCTGACCGGCCTGCTCGGCATGCGCCGGGAGCGGAGCTTCGATGCGCCGGAGGGACAGATCACGGTCTACGGCATGGGTCCCGGCGGGCCGGCGGCGGAGATCCAGCTCCTGCACGACGGCTCGGCCCCCGCCCGGGCGGGGGCCGGGGGCGTCCACCACGTGGCCTTCCGCATCCCCGATGCCGACCACGAGGCCTGGGCCGACCGCCTGCGCAGTCACCGCGTCCCGTCGAGCGGCCCGGTGGACCGCTACTACTTCCGGAGCCTGTATTTCCGCGAGCCGAACGGCATCCTGTTCGAGATCGCCACCGACGGGCCGGGCTTCGCCTCCGACGAGCCCCTGGACTCCCTGGGCGAGCGCCTCGCCCTGCCGCCGTTCCTGGAGCCGCGCCGGGCGGAGATCGAGGCCGGGCTGGCTCCGCTGGACCGTTAGGAAATTCGAACGATTCCAGGGGCTTCACTTCTCCGCCGGGTGTGGCACCGGGCGCCTTGACGCGCCTGCCGCAGCGCGGGAAAAGCCACTCAATTCCGAAATCGCCAGACGATGCGTGCCAGCGGGGACTGATGCTGCGATGAGTAAGTTCTACGAAGAGCGGGTGCTGTCGGTGCACCACTGGACCGACACCCTGTTCTCGTTCCGCACGACGCGGGATCCGGCGTTCCGCTTCCGCAACGGCGAGTTCACGATGATCGGCCTGGAGGTCGAGGGGCGGCCGCTGCTGCGTGCCTACTCCGTCGTGTCGGCGAACTACGAGGACGAGCTGGAGTTCTTCTCGATCAAGGTGCCGAACGGCCCGCTGACCAGCAAGCTGCAGCACCTCAAGGTCGGCGACCCGATCATCGTCGGCAAGAAGCCCACCGGCACCCTGGTGCTCGACAACCTGATGCCGGGCCGGCACCTCTACCTCCTCGGGACCGGCACCGGCCTCGCCCCGTTCCTGTCGATCATCAAGGACCCCGAGACCTACGACCGGTTCGAGAAGGTCGTGCTGGTCCACGGCTGCCGGCAGGTGCAGGAGCTGGCCTACGGCGAGACCATCACCCAGGACCTGCCCCACCACGAGTTCCTGGGCGAAATGATCTCGCAGCAGCTGATCTACTACCCGACCGTAACCCGCGAGCCGTTCCGCAACCGCGGGCGGATCACCGACCTGATGGTCTCGGGCAAGCTGTTCGAGGATATCGGCCTGCCGCCGATGTCGATCGAGGACGACCGGTTCATGCTGTGCGGCTCGCCGGACATGATCCGCGACACCCGCCAGCTCCTGGCCGACGGCCACTATCAGGAGGGCAACCACGGCGAGGCCGGTCACTTCGTCATCGAGAAGGCCTTCGTGGAGAAGTGACCGTCTCCCTCCCCCCTCCGCGGGGGAGGGCGAGCGGCGGCCGATCCGTCCCCGGCCCCGGTGCATCGATCCAGACGAAGGCGGCAGCCGTGTCTGGACAAATCGATGCACCGAAAAACTGCGCGTGCTCATGCGCATGAACGAAGGGAGTGCGTCGGAGCGCTCGAGCATTTTCCGCCGAAGTGGACGCCGGTTCGGCATAAGAAAATGCGGGAACGACAAGGGATTAGACCATTTTCTGTGATCCCTGGATTACAGAAAAAGGGCTAGCGGTCCCCCACCGGCGCGCCGGGGATGCCGTCCGCGCCCTCGGCGAAGGGGCCGCCCCCGGCGCTGAACAGCTTGCGCAGGAAGCCCGGCGCGATGGCCGAGAGGGGGTTCACCGTCACGTCCGGGCTCGACAGGCGGCCCGACACGCGGAAGTTCACCGCAAACAGCCCCTCGTTGTTGCCGCCCCCGAGGAGGGGGCCGACGATGGGGAGCTGGGCGGCCACGTTGTTCAGCCCGTAGAGCGGCACGAAGGTGCCGTTGATGTCGGCGCGCTCCCGGCCCGTGTCGAGCCAGCCCGACAGGGTGAAGCCCAGGGCCGCGTTCGAGATCGCCGCATCGGTGAAGTCCACCCGCGTGCCCCGGCGCACGAAGTTCGCCCGCATCCGGTCGAAGGTCGCCGAGCCGGCGGTCTGGCCCGCGCCGGCCGCCGGCTTTTTCCCGCGCGGGGGATCGACCTCGGCCGGGTCCGGCCCCTGGGCCATGATGCTCGACAGGGCCGGCTCGTTGCGCAGGGTGAAGTCGCGGATCTGCACGACGCCGGTCTGCGGCCCGTCGTTGAGGCCGATCCCGGCGGCCAGCCGCCCGCCATACATGCGCCGGTAGATGTCGAGGAAGCGCAGCGTCGCCCCCGCATCGGCCGATTCCACCGCCAGCGTCGGCATCCCCCGCTCCCCGCGTGTCACGGTGGCGACGAGGGGCGACGCGCGGAACCGGCCGGAGATCGTGCCCGAGCGCAGGTCGTGTCCGCGCAGGGACAGCTTGACGTTGGCGTTGGTGATCGCCTCGTCGTTGAAGCCCGTGACGATCGGGACCTGGATGTCGGCGTCGATGTCCTTCGGGTTCGCGTCCTTCGTGCTCTTCCCCTCCGGCCCCGAGAGGGACTTGAGGAAGGGCCGGGCGTCGGCCACCGCGCCGCGCACCGCCACCTTGTAGCCGCTGCCCGCCCGGTCCACGACGACCCGCAGGTCGTCCCCCGGCGAGAGCTTCACGCTGGTCAGCTCGGCCCGCTCCAGGCCGCCCTCGGCGGAGATCGCCGCGCTGCCGCGGATCGAGGCCTGCCCGGCATCGAGGACGATGTCCCTCAAATCGTAGCCACTGTCCCGCTCGGCGAGGGTCAGGGTCAGCTTGCCCGGCCGCCCCGCCGCCTTGGTGAAGCCGGGCAGCAGCCCGTCGGTGGCGGCCCTGGTCAGGTCCGCCTCCACCCGCACCGGCGACTTGCCGGGCCCGACCTTGCCCACCGGGATCACCACCCGCACCGGGACGGTCCCGCCGAGCTGCGGCGCCACGGGCAGGCCCTTCTTCGCCCGGAGCGCCTCGTCCAGGGCGAGGGTGACGACCGCCTCGCCGGGGGAGCCGACCTTGGGCTGGTGCATGTCGACGGCGATGGGCGCGCCGCCCAGGCGCCCCTCGCCCTTCACCGCGACGCTGCCCTTGTCGTAATTCACGCTGAAGCGGCCGCCCTCCAGGCGGTCCTTGCCCATCGCCTTCTCCACCGACAGGTCGGCGACGGTGCCGGAGAGGGTGATCGGCATGTCCGCGAGGTCGGGGATGTGCTTGAGGTCGAGGGGGAAATCGACCCGCATGTCGACGGAGCCCTTGACCGTCGCCGGATCGAGATCGACGCTCAGAACGCTCTTGAACAGCTTCGATTCGAGGACGCTGGCGAGACCGTCCGCCCCGCCGGAGAGGCGCATCCCGATCTGCGCCATCACGTGGTCCGGGCTGGCCTCGGGGATGACGAAGCTCCCGTCCGTGAGGGAGACGGAGCGCCCGTCCGGCCCCTTCACCTCGCCGGTCACGCCGCGGATCGTGGTGGTACGGCCGGTGATCAGCCCGGTGACGCTGCCCTTCACCACGGGGGGCGCGTCCGCCGAGACGTCGATGGCCGCGTCCGAGACCCGGAAGGCGATGTTCAGCCCCTTGTCCGGCAGGGGGGCGCCCTTGGTCGCCTCGGCGATCTCCTGGCCGTTCATCACCACCTTCATGTCGGCGGTGTCGACGCGGCCGCCGCGGAGCTGGTCGGCGAGGTAGTAGCGCACCGCCGGGGCGATGTGCTCCGGCCACAGGCGCAGGAAGGTCCGCACCTCGCCCTCGCTCGCGAGGATGCGCAGGTTGATGCCCCCGTCGTCGGCCTCGGTGCCGACCGTGCCGGTGATGTGGCCCTTCACCCCCGGGCCGGAGAGGGCGAAGTCGTCGATGACGATGCCGCCGGAGCGGCCGGTGAGGTGCGTGTCCAGGCTGTCGATCCGCACCGGCACGTCCTTGGCCGTGGCCCCGCGCAGGATCCCGTCCCGGCCGGAAAGGGTGGCGGTCCAGGCGGAGTCGGCGCCGGGCGGGCTCTGCGCCCAGGTCCCGGTGAGGTTGAGGGCGTTGCCGCCGCCCCGGTATTCGAGGGCGGTGAGGGCCATGGTCCGGGCGGTCTCGTCCCAGCTCAGGGTGGCGGCGAGGTCATCGACCGTGACCGGGTTGAAGTCCTTCTCCTCGATGAGGAACGTGCCCTCACCGGTATGGACCTTGGCGTTCATCGCGGTGATGCGGCCGTTGAGGAGGCCGACATCGGCCCGGGCCGAGAGCTTCAGGTCGGTGGTCAGCGGCATGCCCGACTGGCCCCCCAGCAGCAGCAGGTCCGTCACCGGCAGGTCGTCCAGGGTGATGCGGCCGGCGCGGGCGCCGTCGCCGTTCTCGTGCAGGCTGCCGCCGAACCGCCACTCGCCGTGCGGGCCGTCGAGGCGCAGCTCGAAGCTGCGGGTGCCGTTGACCGGGTCGCGCCCGAACAGGCCGTTGACCCTCGCGAACACCGCCCGCTCGCGGCCGTCGTCATCGATGAGCCGCATCTTCGCGTCGGTGATCCGGGCGCGGTCGAGGGCGCCGACCACCCCGCCGGGGTCGAGCACCACCCCGAAGATCGAGGCCAGGGCCGCCGAGAGGGGCGACACGGTCCCCCGCGCCGCATCGACGCTCGGGGGCGTGTGCGGCTCGATATCGACGGGCTGGGCCGCCTCGGAGGCGGCGAAGGCGATGGACCCGTCCCGGTGGACGAGGGCCGTGGTCTGGGTGTCGCGGAACTCGATGGAGCGCGGCTGCAGGCTGAGGTGGAGCAGGCCCCACGGGTCGAGGCTCACCAGCGCCAGCGGCGCGCGGACCACCAGGGCGCCCTGCGGGTTGCGGATGTCGAGCCCGGTGAAGCGCAGGGCCAGGGCGTTCTC
Organism: Methylobacterium sp. J-076; assembly: GCF_022829405.1. GTDB lineage: Bacteria > Pseudomonadota > Alphaproteobacteria > Rhizobiales > Beijerinckiaceae > Methylobacterium. The sequence goes on along the minus strand of NZ_JAKSXW010000046.1, from coordinate 48,526 downwards.
GCGGTCGAGTTCCAGGCTGCTGCCGCGCAGCGCGATGGACCAGCCGGGGCCGATCCGCTCGGCCACGGCCCGGGCGACGCTGGCCGACAGGCCGTCGATGCGCATCGGCCCGTTGGACAGGCGGATCGCCGCGACCCCGATCACCACGCCGAGCACCAGCACCGTGCCGAGCATGCCCAGAAGGCAGCGCCAGCCCCAGTGCCGCGTCCTCCCCTTCGGCGGGCGACCCGTGATCTTCAGATCCGCCATCGAGCCCCTTGGTCCGGGTGTTCTCGTCCGATGATCGCAACGCGCGACGGGATGCCCGCTTGCGGTGAATCGGGGCGCGGCCGGCCTTTACAGGGGCGGCGCTCCGGGTTTGGCTGTCCGCACGGGGGCGCCGGAACCGGCGTTCACCCACACCATCAATCGGCCGAAAGGAAGGCACGATGATCCTGAGCGCGGGCGACGCGGCCCCTGATTTCGACCTGCCGGCCTCCGGGGGAGGGCGCATCGCCCTCGATGCGCTCAGAGGACACAAGGTCGTGTTGTACTTCTATCCGAAGGACGACACGAGCGGTTGTACTCTCGAGGCGCAGGGCTTTAACGCCCTCCTGCCCGAATTCGAGGCGGCCGAGGGGCGAATCGTCGGGATGTCGCCCGATCCGGTGAAGAGCCACGACAAGTTCTGCGGCAAGTACGGCCTCGCCTTCCCCCTCGCCTCGGACGAGGAGAAGGGGGTGCTGGGGGCCTACGGCGTCTGGGTCGAGAAGAGCATGTACGGCCGCAAGTACATGGGGGTGGAACGGACCACGGTGCTCATCGACCGGGAGGGCAGGGTGGCGCGGGTCTGGCCCAAGGTGAAGGTCCCCGGCCATGCCGAGGAGGTCCTGGCGGCCCTGCGCGCCCTTCCGTGAGCGGGGCGGGGCACGGCCCCGCATGGATCCTTAACCTTGATGGGGTGTGATGCGGGGACCGCCGTTGGGCCCCCCGATGACTCGCACGACCTCCGCCCAGACCCCGGTTCGGCCGTCCCGGCGCCTCAGGCCCTGGCTCATCGCCGGCGTCGCGGCGAGCCTGCTCTGGGGCGGCACCGCCACCTACCTCGCCCTGTTCCGCGACGACGCCTTCGCCCGGATCCTCGACGGACAGAGGGCGATGCGCGACGCCTACGAGGCCAGGATCGTCGGGCTTCAGGAGCGCATCGAAGGGGTGCGGGGGGAGCAGGCCGAGGCCGGGGCGGCCCTGGCCGCCCGGGTCCAGACCGCCCTCGACCGGCAGGCCGAGCTGGAGCGCCGCCAGGCCGCCCTCTCCGGCCTCGTCGATGCCGCCACCACCGGCTCGATCTCCCCCGCCCGGTCCCCCGCCACCCCGTTCGGCGCCCCGCTCGGCGGCCTCGGCCTGCGCACCGACGGGCCGGCCGCCGCCCCGCCGGAGGGTGGCCGGCGCAGCGCCCTCGACGCCGAGGAGGGGCTGATCCGCCTGGAGGCCCGCCTCACCGGCCTGCAGGAGGCCCAGGGCACGCATCTCGGACGCCTCGCGGCGGGGGCGCAGACCGGCCTCGCCCGCCTGCGCGCCGTCATCCTGCGCACGGGCCTCGACCCGTCGCGCCTGCTGCCCATGGCGCAGGGCTCCCGGATGGGCGGGCCCCTCGTGCCCCTCGACGCCCGCGGCCTGGAGGCCCACGGGGTGGAATCCCAGGGCTTCGACGGGGGCCTCACCCTGGTGGGCCGGCTGCTCGGCGACGGCGAGCGGATGCGGCGCCTCGTCGGGGACCTGCCCCTGCGCCGCCCCCTGTCCGGGCCGCCGGTGCTGTCGAGCCCGTTCGGGCCGCGGCTCGATCCGTTCACCCGGGGGCTCGCCCTGCATACCGGCCTCGACTTCAAGGCCGAGATGGGCGAGCCGGCCCGGGCCACCGCGCCGGGGGTCGTCACCGAGGCCGACTATGCCGGGGGCTACGGCAACATGGTCGAGATCACCCATGGCCACGGCCTCGCCACGCGCTTCGGCCACCTCGCGCGCATCGCCGTGCGGCCGGGCCAGCGCATCGCGGCGGGCGACGTGATCGGCTATGTCGGCTCCACCGGCCGCTCCACCGGCGCCCATCTCCATTACGAGACCCGCATCGACGGCGAGCCCGTGGACCCGCAGCGGTTCCTGGAGGCGGGGCGCTCCCTGGACGGCGTGCGGGCCTTCGGCGGCTGATCGCCCCGCTTGCGCCGGGGGAACTCGACGGCGGCACGCCTTTGCGCGACACCTTGGGGGAACGCCGCCCATCCAACCCGCGAGCCGAGCGCCCTTGCCCCATTTCGATGACTTCTATGCCGCCAAGCTCCGCGGCTCCCTCGGCGTCACCGACGCCGAATCGGTGCTCGACCTGCGCGGCGCCAACCGGGCCACGGCCGAGGCCTCCCTGCGGGAAATGATCGAGCGCAGCCGCTTCGCCAAGGGCAAGACCGTCGCGGTGCGCCTCGATCCGCCGCCGGAGGGCGGGGGCGAGACCCTGTTCCAGCCGGCCGGGCGCCTGCTCCTCGATGCCAAGCGCCGGGGCCTCGTGGAGCGCCTGCAGACCCTGCCGGCGCAGGACGGGCTCGGCTTCTACGTCGCCCTCACCGGACGGGCCGAGCGGCCGGGGGCCTGAACGGAAGCGCCGCCCGCGCGTTGAGCGGGGCCGTCATCCCGGTGGACCCATGCCCAGCGCCCCCGCCGCCCCCGTCCTGCCCGGCGGGCGCAACGCCATCGAGCGCCTCGCCCGGTTCGGCTACGGCGCCCGCGGTGCCGTCTACTGCCTCGTGGGCGGCCTCGCCCTGCTGGCCGCCCTGGGCGGCGGGCGGCCGGGGGACAGCCACGACGCCCTGCGCACGCTCCTCGTCGGCCCCCTCGGCGCGCCCCTGGTCGGCCTGATCGCCCTGGGCCTCCTCGCCTTCGCCCTGTGGCGGATGGTGGAGGCGGTCACCGATGCCGACCGGCGCGGCGCCTCCCTCAAGGGCCTCGTCGTGCGGGGCGCCCACCTCGTCAGCGCGATCCTGTATCTCGGCCTCGCCGGGACGGCGGCGTCCCTCTGCCTCGGGCTCGGCTTGGGCGGGGGCGACGGGGTGCATGACGGCACCGCGTGGCTCCTCGCCAAGCCCCTGGGACGGTGGCTCGTGGCCCTGGTCGGCCTCGCGGTGGCCGGCACCGCCTTCGGCTACCTCGCCCGGGCCTGGCGGGGCGACACGACGGCCCGGCTCTCCCTGGACGGGCAGGCACGGCGGCGCTGGGCCGAGCCCACCGGGCGGTTCGGCTACGCCGCCCGCGGCATCGCCTTCCTGATCGTCGGCGGCTTCATCGCGGCGGCGGCCTGGCACCAGAGCTCGGCCGAGGCGAAGGGGCTCGGCGACGCCTTCGTCCTGCTGCGGGCGCAGCCCTACGGCACAGTGCAGCTCGCCCTGGTCGCCGCCGGCCACGCGGCCTTCGGCGCCTTCGGCCTGATCCAGGCCCGCTACCGCCGCATCGACGCGCCGGACATGGACCGGGTGGACGACGAGGCCGTCGCCGCCATGCGCCGGCTGGGGTGAGTCACCCTTGACCGGACAGTATCACTCAGTGATACTGTCCGCCTGACGGGGGACCGGGTGTCGATCCTCAGCTTCGCGAACGAGACGACGGAAGCGGTGTTCCGGGGCCGTCACCCCAAAGGCGTGCCGGCCACGATCCTCGGCACGGCGCGGCGGAAGCTGCGGCAGATCCATGCGGCCGTTTCGTTGAACGACCTGAAGGCGCCCCCCGGCAACAGGCTCCATCCCCTCACCAGGGATCGCGCCGGCCAGCACGCCATATGGATCAACGACCAGTTCCGGATCTGCTTACGCTGGACCGAGACGGGCCCGGCCGAGGTCGAGATCGTCGATTATCACTAACCGGGGCATCGCCCCACTCCGTGAGGAGACATGCCGATGGCTGTCGCATACGAGAGCGAGACGATCCTGCCGCCCCTGCACCCCGGAGAGGTGCTGCGGGAGGATTTCCTGATTCCCCTCGGCCTGTCGGCCGGCACGGTCGCCCGGGCCTGTCATGTCCCGCGGACCCGGATCGAGCGGATCGCCGCCGAGCAGATCGGGATCTCCACCGATACGGCCCTCCGGCTCGGCCGCTACTTCGGCACGAGCCCGGAATTCTGGCTCAACCTGCAACGGGAGTACGAGGTGGACACGCTCACCCGCAGCGTCGGCCAGGAGATCGCGCGGATCGCTCCCCTGGGCCAACGGGCCGCGTGAGGCGCGCCCCTCAGAGCCCCATGGGCCGTCCGGCGGCGACCACGAGCATCTTCCCGTCCGCGAAGGTGCGGGCGGCGGCGCGGCGGATGTCGGCCTGGGTCACCGCCTCCACCATCGCGTTGCGGCGGGCGATGTAGTCCATCCCCAGATCCTCGAAGGCGATCTGCACGATCTGGTGCGCGATCTTGGTCGAGGTGTCGAAGCCGAGGGCATAGGAGCCGGTCAGGTAGTCCTTGGCCTTCTGCAGCTCGTCGTCCGACGGCCCCTCGGTGATGAGCCGGCCGATCTCGTCGCCGATCACGGACAGGGCCTCGCCCACGCGCTCGTTCTTGGTGGCGGTGTAGCCCCAGATCATCGCCGCCGAGCGGTGGCTGACGAGGGACGTGCCCACCGAGTAGGCGAGGCCGCGCTTCTCGCGCACCTCCTGGAACAGGCGCGAGGTGAAGGCGCCGCCGCCGAGCACATGGTTGAGCACGTAGGCGGGGATGAAGTCCGGGTCGCGCCAGGGGATGCCCGCCATGCCGAAGCGGATCACCGATTGCGGCACGTCGAGATCGACCACCACCCGGCGGCCGAGCTCCTGGACCTCCGTCCGCGGCACCGCCTGGAGGGCCCCCGCCTCGGGCAGCGAGCCGAAGGCGCGGGTCAGGGCCTCGGCCAGGGCCTGGGCGCCGATGGCCCCCACGGCGGCGACCTTGATCCGCCCGCGGCCGATGAGGCGCGCGTGCATGGCGAGGAGGTCGTCGCGGGTGATGGCCGCCACGCTCTCGAGGGTGCCGGAGGAGGGCCGGGCGTAGGCGTGGCCGGCGAACGCCTCCTTGAAGAACCGGCGGGAGGCCATCACCCCCGGGTCGTTCTGCTGGTAGCGCAGGCCCGCGATCACCTGCGCCCGCACCCGCTCGATGGCGTCGGGGTCGAGGCGTGGCTTGGCCAGGGCCAGGGCCAGGAGGCCGATGGCCTCGTCGGCGTGCTTCAGCAGCATCTTCAGCGAGCCGCCGAGGGCGTCGGGCCCCGCATGGAACGACAGCTCGATGGCCCGGGCCGCGAGCTGCTCCTGGAAGGCGTCCGAGGGCAGGTCGCCCGCGCCCTCGTCGAGGAGCCGGGCCAGCATCTGCGCGCAGCCGGCCTTGCCCTCCGGGTCCTGGGCGGCGCCCCCCTCGAAGGTGAAGGACAGGGCGATCATCGGCACGACGTTGGACTCGACGTGCCACGCATCGACGCCGGGGACGGCCACGACGGGCAGGGCCGTCGTGGGGCTCGTGGCGGTGTGCGTGTCTGTGTCGGCCAGGTTCATGGCAGCCTCGTCTGTTCTCGTTGCGGTCGCGGGCGGAGGAGGTTCGGGCGAACCTACTCGGCGGCCATCGCGACCGGGGCGTCGGGATCCCGGGCCTTGGTGAGGTAGCCGGTCACGGAGCGGGCCGGCGAGAGCCAACGCTCGCAGGCCGCCCGCAGGCGCTCCTGCGACACCGCCTCGATGTCCCCCGGCCAACGCCGGACGTCCTCGATCGATTCGCCGATGGCCAGCGCCGAGCCGTAGATGCGGGCCAGCGACGACTGGCTGTCGGAGGAATAGACCGTCTCGGCCACGAGGCGGGTCTTGGCCCGCTCGATGGCGTCGGGGGCCAGGGCGTCCGTGGGGGCGCGGGCCAGGGTCCGGTCCAGGGCCACCTCCAGCTGCTCCAGGCTCACGCCCTCGGCGGGCACGGCGTAGACGGAGAAGCGGGTGTCATCAATGGCCGAGCCCATGTACCAGGCGCCGGCGTTGACGGCGAGGCCCTGCTCCAGAACCAGCTTGCGGTAGAGGTAGGAGGTCGAGCCGCCGCCCAGCACCTCGGCCAGCAGTTCGAGGTCGTGGCAGCCCCCGTCCCGGGCGGTGATGCAGGACGGCGCGAGGTAGAGGCGCTGCAGGGTCGGCTGCTCGACCTTGGGGTCGGCCACGGCGACCCGCCGCAGGGCACGGGGCTCCGGCTCCCGGGGGCGGCGCCGCTCCGGACGGGTGCCCCGGGGGGCGACGCGCCCGTAGGTGTCGTCGGCCAGCCGCCGGACCTCGTCGGGCGTCACGTCGCCGGCCACGATCAGGATCGCGTTCTCGGGCGTGTAGAAGCGGTTGTAGTAGTCGAGGGCGTGCCCGCGGTTCAGCCCCTCGATCTCGTGCATCCAGCCGATGATCGGGATGCCGTAGGGGTGGTGGACGAAGAGCGAGGCCGCCATCGCCTCGGAGAGCTGGGCGGAGGGGTCGGTCTCGACCCGCATCCGGCGCTCCTCCAGCACCACGTCCCGCTCGGGGGCCACCACGGCGTCGTCGAGGACGAGGCCGTGCATCCGGTCGGCCTCGAAGGCCATCATCGTGCCGAGATGGTCCCGGGCGACCCGCTGGAAATAGGCGGTGTAGTCGTAGCTGGTGAAGGCGTTCTCCTGGCCGCCGAGGCCGGAGACGGCCTTCGAGAAGGCGCCCACCGGGTGCAGCTCGGTGCCCTTGAACATCAGGTGCTCGAGGAAGTGGGCGATGCCCGACTGGCCGAGCGGGTCGTCGGCCGAGCCGTTGCGGTACCAGATCATGTGGGTCGCCACGGGCGCCCGGTGGTCGGGGACCACCACCACGTCGAGCTGGTTGTCGAGGGTGAAGGACGAGACCTCGGGCCCGCCCGCCTCGGAGCGCCCGAAGGCGGCGGACTCGCCCCGGCCGGCGGTCGCCCCGAAGCGGTCCTCCCGCATCCGGGGGAAAAGGGTGGGCGTCGCCGTCCTGAAAAGGTGCATCAAGCGTGTCCTTACCCGGCTCCGCCCTCGGCAGCCCCCCCCTGACGGGCCGGGCCGGAATGCGGAGCCTGTGCGCGAGTCCCGCGCGGCAAAAGCCGTACCGGGATAAACCCTATGTTGCTGTGCGCCGCCTCTGCCGCAACCGTACCACAGCATCTCGTCTCGGCCCCGGGGCCACGGTCCACCCCGGACCGTTCCCCCGGGACGACCGGAAGTTCAGCGCCCCTGGGACCGGAGGTAGGCGCCGGGATCGGCCTCCTCCCGCTCGGCGCTGGCGTTCTTCACCGGCTCGCCGACGGTGCGCACCAGCTTCTTCGGCGCCTGACGGTAGCCCGTCGGCGGCTCGACCAGGGTTTCGCGGGTCGGCTCGACCTCGGAGGCCTGCGGATCCTCGCTCTTGCCCTTGAACAGCTCCAGCGGGTCGAGCCACGAGCTGCGGCGGGTGTTGTCGCCGGGCTTGTCCTCGGCGGAGGTGGTGAGGTTCGCCCCGGCGCGGCGGCCGTTGCGCATCTCGTCCACCGACATGGTCGCGTTGTTGTCGTTGTAGCGGCCCGCACTCTGGTTGCCCTTGGGCACCCGGCGCTCCTCGGCCTCGCGGTCGCGGGCGACGATCTCCGGGTCCTTCGGCCACGCGGCGTTCTTGGCCCGGGCGCGGGGGGCGGGCAGGGCGTTGCCGTCGAGCTTGGGCGGCATCACCAGGGGGGCCCGCTCGTGGTAGTCGATCGGGGCCTGCGGCTTCTCCAGCAGGCCGATGCCGGAGAGGGCATCGCGCATCAGCTCGCCGCTCTGCTGGGCCTGGGCGGCGCCCCCGGCGAACAGGGGGGATAGCACCCCCACGGAAAGGAGGAGTCGAAGCCTGCGTTGCGCGCTCATGCTGCCTCACGGGTGCCGCCCGGGGATCCGGCGCGGGGACGGCCGCCACGCGACCTGATCCGACAGGATCCGGCGTGAAACCGGTTTCCGGCGATCGTATGGCGCCTTGGCCACACTCTACCGGTACGAATGCGCCGATCCCGCCCGTGTGGCGTGCGGATCACAGGGGGGGCGCGGCGTCTTCCCGCGCCCGCCCGGGGGCGGAGGAGGGGAGCAGGCTGTCCAGCACGAGGCCGACCACCCCCGCCACGATGGCGGCGTCCGCGACGTTGAACACGTACCACGACCACCCGCCCGCATGCAGGTGGACGAAATCGAACACCGCCCCGTAGACCGCCCGGTCGACGGCGTTCCCCAGCGCCCCGCCGACGATGAGCCCGAGGGCGACGCCGAGCAGCCGGGAGCCGGCCCGCCTCATCCAGACCCCGAGGGCCGCGGCGGCGGCGAGGGACAGCGCCACCAGCAGCCACCGGCCCAGGGCCCCGTCCTGCTGGAACATCCCGTAGGACACGCCCCGGTTCCACACCACCACGAGGTCGGCGAACGGCGCGAGCCGCCAGGGCTGGGTGAGGACGAGGTCGGTGCCGAAATACAGCCCGAGCTTCGTCGCCTGATCGGCGGCGAGGGTGAGGAGGAGGGCGGCGAGGCCCGCGCGGGCGGGGGACAGGCTCACCGCTCCCCCCCGCCGGGGGGGGAGGGAGATGCGGGAGCCGCCCTCACGCCGCGCTCGCCTCCGGATGCGCCGCGTCCCATTCCCGCAGGGCCTGCGCGTCGCGGGGGGTGACGTCGGGGAAGTCGGGGTCGCGGCCGACCTCCGGGGTGACCCGCCAGGAGCGGGCGCATTTGCGGCCCTGCGCCGGGGCCGGCACCACGGCGACGCCGCGCACCTCGTCGAGGCGGAACGCGTCGGCCGGCCCCTCACCCGCCTCCAGCGTCACGCCGGAGGTGATGCAGGTGTCCGCGAAGGCCGGGAGCCCCAGGGAATCGACCGCGGCCCGCAGCTCCGGATCGGCGATGTGGACCACCGGGGCCGCCTCGAGGCTCGCGCCGATGCGCTTGGCGGCGCGCTCGATCTCCAGCGCCCCCGTCACCACCCGGCGGACCCGGCGGATCTTCTGCCACTTCTCCGCGAGGGCGGGGTCGCGCCAGGAGGCCGGCGTCTCCGGCAGGGTCTGGAGGTGGACCGAGCTGTCCTCGGACGGGTACCGGTCGAGCCACGCCTCCTCCGCCGTGAAGGCGAGGACCGGGGCGAGCCACACCACCACCCGGCGGAAGGCCTCGTCGATCACCTGCAGCGCCGCCCGGCGGGTCGGGGAGGAGATCGGGTCGCAGTACAGGGCGTCCTTGCGCACGTCGAAGTAGAACGACGACAGGTCGCCGGTCATGAACCCGTTGAGGAGCGCCACCACCCGCTTGGTGTCGTAGGCGGCGTAGGCCTCGCGGATCTCCCCGTCCAATTCGGCCAGCCGGTGCAGGATCAGCCGCTCCAGCTCCGGCATCCGCTCGAACGGGACGTCGTCGCCGGGCACCCTGTGGGCCAGGGAGCCGAGCATCCAGCGCAGGGAGTTGCGCAGCTTGCGGTAGGTCTCGGCGAAGGTCTTGATGATCTCCGGGCCGATGCGCAGGTCGTCGGTGTAGTCGGACGCGGCGACCCACAGGCGCAGGATGTCCGCCCCCGAATCCTTGATGACGCTCTGCGGGGCGACGACGTTGCCCTTCGACTTCGACATCTTCAGGCCCTTGCCGTCGAGGACGAAGCCGTGGGTCAGCACCACGTCGTAGGGCGCCCGGCCGCGGGTGCCGGAGGATTCGAGCAGCGAGGACTGGAACCAGCCCCGGTGCTGGTCGGAGCCCTCGAGGTACATCACCCTGTCCCGGCCGCCGTCGCGGATCCGCGTCACGCCGGAGAGGCCGGGGAAGTGCTCGGGATGGTCCAGCACGAAGGCGTGGGTCGAGCCCGAATCGAACCACACGTCGAGGACGTCCATCACCTGCTCGTAGGCGGCCGGGTCGTGCTCCGGCGCCAGGAACCGGGCGGCGGCGCCGTCCTCGAACCACGCGTCGGCGCCCTCGGCGGCGAAGGCCGCATGGATGCGGGCGTTGACGGCCTCGTCCTTCAGGACCTCGCCGCTCTCCTTGTGGACGAACACCGTGATCGGCACGCCCCAGGCGCGCTGGCGCGAGACCACCCAGTCCGGCCGGTTGCCGACCATCCCGTCGATGCGGTTCCTGCCCTGCGGCGGCACCCACTGGGTGTCCTCGATCGCCTGGGTCGCGACCTCGCGCAGCGACCGGTTGCCGAGGGACGCCACCGGCCGGTCCATGGCGATGAACCATTGCGGGGTGTTGCGGAAGATCACCGGCTTCTTCGAGCGCCAGGAATGCGGGTACTGGTGGCGCAGGACGCCACGGGCGACGAGCGCCCCGGCCTCGGTGAGCGCGGCGATGACCGTCTTGTTGGCGTCGCCCTTCTCACCCTTCTCGGTGTAGACGCGCCGGCCCTCGAAGCCCGGCGCCGCCTTGGTGAGCGTGCCGTCGGCATCGACCGTGTAGGGGATCGTCGTGTCGATGCCGCGCTCGGCGAGGAGGCGGCCGGAGGCCATCCAGAGCTCGAAATCCTCGCGGCCGTGGCTCGGCGCGGTGTGGACGAAGCCGGTGCCGGATTCGTCGGTGACGTGGTCGCCGTCGAGGAGCGGCACGTCGAACCCGTAGCCGAGGCCGGCGAGCGGGTGGGCGAGGGTGAGCCCGGCGAGCACGGCGGCGGGGACGTCGGCCACCCGCGCGAACGCCTCGACGCGGGCGGCCTTGAACACCATGGCGGCCAGCGTGTCGGCGAGCACGTAGGTCTCGCCGGCCTTGGCCCAGTTGTCCTCCGGCGCCGCCGTGACCTTGTAGAGCCCGTAGGCGATTTTCTTCGAATACGCGACGGCGCGGTTGCCCGGCATCGTCCAGGGGGTGGTCGTCCAGATCACGACCCGAGCCCCCGGCAGTTCCTCACCGCCCTGGCGGATCGGGAACGCCACGAACACCGTATCGGAGACGTGCTCCTCGTACTCGACCTCGGCCTCGGCCAGGGCGGTCTTCTCCACCACCGACCACATCACCGGCTTGGAGCCGCGGTAGAGCTGGCCCGTCACGGCGAACTTCATCAGCTCGTCGGCGATGGCGGCCTCCGCCGGGAAGGCCATGGTGGCATAGGGGTGGTCCCAGTCGCCGGTGACGCCCAGCCGCTTGAACTCCCCGCGTTGCACGTCGAGCCAGTGGGCGGCGAAGGTCCGGCATTCCTGCCGGAACTCGATCACCGGCACGTCGTCCTTGTTGCGGCCCTTGGCGCGGTACTGCTCCTCGATCTTCCATTCGATCGGCAGGCCGTGGCAGTCCCAGCCGGGGACGTAGTTGGCGTCGTGCCCCAGCGCCCCCTGGCTGCGGACGATCACGTCCTTCAGGATCTTGTTCAGCGCCGTGCCGATGTGGATGTTGCCGTTGGCGTAGGGCGGGCCGTCGTGCAGCACGAATTTCGGCCGCCCCGCCGCCGCCTGCCGGATCTTCTCGTAGAGGCCGGTCTTCGCCCAGCGCTCCAGCAGCAGCGGCTCGCGGGTGGGCAGCCCGGCGCGCATCGGGAACTCGGTGCTCGGCAGGAACAGGGTCTTGGAATAGTCGCGGGCCTGCGCGGCGGACGCGGTCGTGTCGGGGGTGGTCATCGGGTCTCGCTCAATCGGGCATCGTGGCCGGCGCGGCGCCGGCGGGGCGGGCGGCGGATCCCGGCCATCCGCGGAGCCCTCCCTGCGACAAGCGCGTGCGGGCCCTCAGGCGGCGGCCGGGCTCGTAATTCGCCGCCCGGAGGGGGCGAGGCGCAGGGCGCAGGGTGCGGACATCGCGTCTCTCTAGCAGCCGGCCCCCGCGGAGGCCAGCGCTCACCACGGGCCCGGCCCCCCCGTTCCGTCCCCGGCCGGTTCTCAACCCCGTGCAACGATTTGCCGCCGTGGCCGTTCGGTGCGGACGGAGCCGGCGAACCGGCGACGCTTCAGGAGGAACCCCCGTGAGACATTCGCTCAAGACGGCCCTTCTCGCCGCGGCACTCGCCGCCGGCTCCCTGTCCGTGGCGCTGCCGGCCCAGGCGCAGGGCCTCGTCGGCGGCGTGCAGCGCGGCGCGGCCGAGGGAGACCGGGTCGGCGGCCCCGTCGGCGGCGTGGTCGGCGGAGCGGTGGGCGGCGCGGTCGGCACCGTGAACGGCGCCCTCGGGATCGATCCGGGCCGGCGCGCCTACCGCACCGACATGCGCTCCCGCCGAAACTATCACCGCCGCCCGGTGCGCCACCGGCACCCCCGCTGAGGACGGGGCACGGACCCGGCGCGGAGGCACGGCGCCGGGTCGCCTCAAAGCCGTCCTCGCCGGGACCTCACGCCTTCCGGCGCATCGTATCCTGGGCCAGGAGGTAGAGGCCGGAGCCGATGACGATCATCGCCCCCGCGATGGTCCAGCGGCCCGGCAGGTCGCCGAACAGCAGGAAGCCCAGCGTCACCGACCAGAGCAGCTGGGTGTAGATGAACGGCGCCAGCACGTTGGCCGGCGCCCGGGCATGGGCCAGCACCAGCAGCCAGTGCCCGAGGGTGCCGAACAGGGCGACCGCCAGCATCAGCGCCCAGTGGCTCCACTGCGTGGGGCTCGTCCAGATCCAGGGCAGCAGCGGCGCCATCAGCGCGACGCCCGCGAGCCCGGTGTAGAACATCGTCGTCGCCGTCGAATCGTAGGCCGCGAGCTTGCGGGTGACGATGGCGTAGAAGGCGTAGACGACCACGTTGGCGAGGCTGAGCAGGGCCGCCGGGTGCATGGCCCCCACCCCCGGCTGCACGATCACCAGCACCCCCAGGAAGCCGACGCCGATGGCGCCCAGCCGCGCCCGGGACGACCATTCCCCCAGCAGGGGCCCGGCGAGCAGGGCGACCGTCAGCGGCGCGGCGAACTGGATCGAGATCGTCTCGGCCATCTGCAGGTAGCGCAGGGCCATGAAGTTCAGGGCCGTCGAGGCGAAGAGGAGCAGGGAGCGCAGCACCTGCAGCCCGAGGCGGCGGCTGCGCACCACGCTCGGCGTCCGCACGGGGTTCACGAAGACCGAGATCATCGCCACGCTGGCGGCGTAGCGCATGAAGGTCGTCACCAGCGGATCGACCCCCGCCCGCGCCAGGGACTTCCCGCAGGCGTCGAGGCTCGCGAAGAAGGCGACCGCGCCGCACATGAGCGCGATGCCCACGATCCGGCGGCGGCGGGCGGCATCCGCCTCACCGGCCTGCTGGGGCGAGAGGTCGGCCTGGGCCGGGACGGAGGTGGCGGGCGTGCCCATGGGAAGCGAATCGGGGGAGCGGCGGACATCCGCGGCGTCGGACCTCGGATCTCACGCCGGGGGCGACGCCGGTAGGGGCCGCGGCGCAACGGAACCATGCGGCGGGGACGCGGGAGCGCCCGCGCCGGCCACCGTCCGTCAGCGCTTGGCCACCTTGGCCGCCTTGGCCTTCGCCGCCCCGGTGGCGGTGGCCACCAGCGCCGCGAGGTGCGACTGGTCGAGGCCGACCGGGGCCGCCCGCGCCGCCTTGGCCACGGGGGCAGGGGCGGGGACGGGGACGGCGGCGGTCGCCGGGCGCGGATCGAGGGCCGGAGGCGCGGCCTGGCGCGGCGCGATCGACCCGGTGGTCTCCGGATCGGGCAGGCTCGCATAGGCGGCGCTGACCAGCCCCCCGGGCTCGCGCTGGAGGCGCAGCGCCCAGTGGACGGCGGTGGAGAGGGCGGCGACGGCCAGGATGGCCTTGATCCCGCCAGTGAGCAGGGAACGCATGCAGACGGGCCCGAGAGAACGCAAACACTGCGGACCGGATCCCGGCCCTTTCACAGGTTCGCACCGGAGCGTGAAGGAACCCGCAAGGGGCCCGCCCCATCACTGCCCCGTTTAGGGACGCGACTGATCCGCCAACGATGATCGGAAGTGGAACTCGGCCTTACCCAAGCAATCTGCAAGCGCAGAGCCATCGCGGGCACGTCCTGCCTCGCGCCGGGCGCGGACGATGAGTGGGCCTTGCGCCTGATCCACGGTTCCTGTTCCCCGCGTCTCCGACACTCCTGCAGCTGCTCGGCCCACTAAGCCTCACAGGCGCGACCCAGAGAACTGGTCCGGACCGTCCCGTCACTGCCGACCCCGTTGCCATGCAGGCCCGAGCGGGCTCGCGAAACCTTCAGGCGCATCGGCCCCGGGGAAGGCCCGTGTAAGGGGTCGCAGGCGAGCCGGCAACCGAACCCGGGCGGTGACCCGGCGCCGCAGCCGGCCCTCAGCGCAGGGAGCCGCAGAACCGCTGGATGCGGCGGCAGGCCTCTTCCAGCACCGCGTCGGAGGTGGCGTAGGAGATCCGCAGGTTCGGGCCGAGGCCGAAGGCCGAGCCGTGGACCGCGGCCACGCCCTCGGCCATCAGCAGCTCGGTGACGAAGTCCTGGTCGGTCTCGATCACCTTGCCGCCCTCGGTGCGCTTGCCGATCGTCTCGGCGCAGGACGGGTAGACGTAGAAGGCCCCCTCCGGCGTCGGGCAGGTGAGGCCCTTGGTCTGGTTCAGCATCGACACCACGAGGTCCCGGCGCTTCTGGAAGGCGGCGCGGAAGGTGGCGAGGTGGTCCTGCGGGCCTTCGAGGGCCGCCACCGCCGCCCACTGGGCGATGGTGGTGGCGCCCGAGGTCTGCTGGCCCTGCACGAAGTCCATGGCCTTGATCAGCGCCTCCGGCCCGGCGGCGTAGCCGATCCGCCAGCCGGTCATGGCGTAGCCCTTGGAGACGCCGTTCATGGTCAGCGTCCGCCCGTAGAGCTCCGGCTCGACCTGGGCGGGGGTGACGAACTCGAAATCGCCGTAGGTCAGGTGCTCGTAGATGTCGTCGGTCAGGACGTGCACGTCCGGGTAGCGGAGCAGCACGTCGGTGAGCGCCTTCATCTCGGTGCGCGAATAGGCGGCGCCGGAGGGGTTCGAGGGCGAGTTGAGGATGATCCACTTGGTCTTGGGCGTGAGCACGCGCTCCAGCTCGGCCGGCTGGAGCTTGAAGCCCTCCTCCATGCGGGTCTCGGCGAACACCGCCGTGCCGCCGCACAGCCCCACCATCTCCGGGTAGGACACCCAGTAGGGGCGGGGGATCACCACCTCGTCGCCGGGGTTCAGGGTGGCGAGCAGGGCGTTGTACAGGATGTGCTTGCCGCCGGTGGCGACGATGGTCTGCGAGGGCTTGTAGTCCAGCCCGTTCTCGCGCTTGAACTTCTTGGCGATCGCCTCGCGCAGGGGCACGATGCCGGAGACCGGCGGATAGCGGGTCTCGTTGCGCTGGATCGCCTCGATCCCGGCCTGCTTGATGTGCGCGGGCGTGTCGAAGTCCGGCTCGCCCACCGAGAGCGAGATGACGTCGACGCCGGACGCCTTCAGCTCGCGCGCCTTCTGCGTCATCGCGATGGTCGCGGACGGCTTCACCCGCGAGAGGACGTCGGCGAGGAAGGCCATGGTCGTGCTGAGCTCCAGTGATGCGACGCGGACCCTAATCCCGCCGCCGGGAGCGGGCAAGCATCGCGCCAACACCCGGTTTCTTTGATATCCTGGCCTTGAATCGGGAGACGGGCGATGCCGCGGGGCGAGACGATCAGCGTGACGATGGCGCCGGAGACGCTCCGCGCCGTGCGCGAGCGCGTCGAGGCGGGGGAGTACGCCTCGGTGGACGCCGCGCTGGACGACGCCGTCCGCGCGCTCCAGCGCCAGCGCCGGGAGGAGGCCGAGGACCTGGACGCGATCCGCGCCCGCATCCGCCGCTCGCTGGACGATCCGCGGCCCGACTTGAGCAGCGCGGAGGTGCAGGACGAGCTCGACATGATGTTCGCCGAGGCGGAGCACGAATTCCGCCGTGCGTAGGATGCGAGTGACGTTCCGCCCGCAGGCGCGGAACGATCTGAAGGCGATCTTTCGAACGATCCTCGAGCGGAGCCAGGACACCACCACCGCCCGGAGGTTCACGCAGCGAATCAAGGATCGCTGTGATCGGATCGGAGACGCCCCTTACGGGGGTCGTCCGCGTGACGATCTCGAACTGGGCTTGCGGAGCGTTCCCTTCGAACACTCGGCGGTGATCATCTATCGGATCGATCAGGGGCAGGTGCGCATCGCCAATGTTTTCTATGGCGGTCGGGACTTCGAGCGTCTCTTTGACGGAGGTGAGGGCGAACGAGACCCCACCGCCTGACGCCTGCCCCTCCCACACCACCGTCCGCGCCCCCATCTCTTGGGGCATGATCCCGCTCTCCGTCCTCGACCTCTCCTTCGTCTCCTCGGAGTCGACCCCGGCGCAGGCGCTGCACGACACGCTGGCGCTGGCCCGGCACGTCGATGGCCTCGGCTATCGCCGCTACTGGCTCGCCGAGCACCATGCCCTGCCCAACGTGGCGAGCCCGGCCCCCGAGATCATGATCGGCCAGATCGCCGCCGCCACGCGCCACCTGCGGGTCGGCTCGGGGGGCATCATGCTGCCGAACCACGCGCCGCTGATGGTGGCCGAGCGCTTCCGGGTGCTGGAGGCCCTGTTCCCCGGCCGGATCGACCTCGGGGTCGGCCGGGCGCCCGGCACCGACGGCGTCACCGCCCGCGCCCTGCGGCGGCGGGAGGCGCCCTCCGGCGCGGGGGGCGACGACTTCCTCGACCGGCTGCAGGAGCTGCTGTTCTGGGACGGGGGCTTCCCCGAGGGCCATCCCTTCGCGGCCATCCCGGTGAGCCCGGCGGGGGTGCCCCTGCCGCCGCTGTTCCTCCTGGGCTCGTCGGATTACGGGGCGCAGCTCGCGGGGCAGATCGGCGCGGGCTTCGCCTTCGCCCAGCACTTCTCGGGTCTCCCCGCCGAGGGGCCGATGCGGGACTACCGCCACCTGTTCCGGCCCTCGCGCCTCGGGACGAAGCCCCACGCCATCCTCGCGGTGGCGGCGATCTGCGCGGAGACGGACGCGCAGGCCGAGCGGCTGGCGGCCAGCGCCCGGCTCTCGACCCTGCGGCGGGAGCGGGGCGAGTACCTTCCGCTGCCGAGCCTCGCCGAGGCGGAGGCCTACCCGTACTCGGCCTCCGAGCGGGCGCGGATCGAGCGCGGGCGGGACCAGTTGCATGTGGGCGCGCCGGACACCCTGCGGGCGCGGCTCGGGGCGCTGGCCGAATCGGTCCAGGCGGACGAGCTGATGATCGTCACGGTGGTGCCGGATCAGGCGGCCCGGCGCGCCTCGTACGGGCTGCTGTCCGAGGCGTGGGGAGTGCGGGCCGAGGCCGCCTGAGGGGCGAGGCAGGGCGCCGCCCCGCATCCGCAGAAGGTCTCGGACCCTTGGAAACCGGCATTTCGTGGAGGGCCGCCCCGGGGGATCCCGGGGCGGTCCGTCAGCGGCCGAACAGGCGCTTCAGGCTGCCGAGGAGGCCGGTGGAGGACGCGGCGTCCTGCTCCGTGCCCCGGGGCGCGGGGGCCACCGTGCCCTGTGGGGCCAGGACGAGGCCGAGGGCGGCCGTGTCGGTGGTCTCCCGGTCGATCAGGATGAAGCTGCCGGTCTCGCGGTTCTCGGCGTAGGCATCCACCGCCACCGGCCGGTCGAGGCTGAGGCGCACGTCGGCGATGTCGTTGGCCGCGAGCCGCTCGGCGGGGCCGGGCTTGCCGGTCTCGGGGTCGATGCGCGAGACGATCGCCTCGACGGTGGCCGTCACCGTGGCGGTGCCGATCTTGGCGAGCAGGCTCGCGCCGGGGGCCAGTTCGGTCTCCGCCGCCCAGAACAGGCGGGCGTCGAGCTTGTCCAGGGCGTGCAGCGGCGCGCCCTCGGCGGCGATGACCTGCCCGCGGGAGGCGTCGATCTGCTCGGCCAGCACCAGGGTCACGGAGAGGTCGGCCCCCGCCTCGGGCAGGTCGCCGTCGGCGGTGTAGATCCGCTCCACCGTGGCGGTGCGTCCGCCCGGCTGCACGCTCACCCGGTCGCCCGGCCGCACGCTGCCGCTGGCGATGCGCCCGCTGTAGCCCCGGAACTCCGAATCCGGCCGGTTCACCCACTGCACCGCCATGCGGAACGGGGCGTTCAGGGCCTCCTCGCGCACCGGCACGGTCTCGAGGAAGGAGAGCAGGGTGCCGCCCGTGTGCCAGGGGGTGTTCACCCCCGGCTCGACCACGTTGTCGCCGTTCTTGGCCGAGAGCGGGATCGCCCGGATCTCGGCGAAGTGCAGGCCCGTCGCGAAGGCGCCGAAGCCGGCCACGATCTCCGCGAACCGGTCCTGCGACCAGCCGATCATGTCCATCTTGTTGACGGCCAGCACCACCCGGCGGATCCCGAGCATCGAGACCAGCAGGGCGTGCCGCCGGGTCTGGCGGGTGAGGCCCTGGCGGGCGTCCACCAGGATCACCGCCACGTCGGCGGTGGAGGCGCCGGTGGCCATGTTGCGGGTGTACTGCTCGTGGCCGGGGGTGTCGGCCACGATGAACGAGCGCTTGTCCGTGGAGAAGAAGCGGTAGGCGACATCGATGGTGATGCCCTGCTCGCGCTCGGCCTGGAGGCCGTCCACGAGGAGGGCGAGGTCGATCTCGGCGCCCTGCGTGCCGTGCTTGCGGGAATCCCGGCGCAGCGCGGTGATCTGGTCGTCGAAGATCTGCTTGGTGTCGTGCAGCAGCCGGCCGATCAGGGTCGACTTGCCGTCGTCCACCGAGCCGCAGGCGATGAAGCGCAGGACTTCCTTGCTCCGGTGCGTCTCCAGGAACGCCGCGTAATCGCGGGCGACGTCGGCGGGGACGGGCGGCTGGAACGTGTCCTTGGGCGGATGGACGGTCATCAGAAGTAGCCCTCCTGCTTCTTGCGCTCCATGGCGCCGGCGCCGTCCTTGTCGATCACCCGGCCCTGCCGCTCCGAGGTGCGGGCGGCCAGCGTCTCGGCGATGATCTCGGGCAGGCTCGCGGCCTCGCTCTCCACCGCCCCGGTGAGCGGGTAGCAGCCCAGCGTGCGGAAGCGGACCACGCGGTCCTGCGGGGTCTCGCCGGGGTTGAGGGGCAGGCGCTCGTCATCGACCATCAGGAGCTGGCCGTCGCGCTCCACCACGGGGCGGGGGGCGGCGAAGTACAGCGGCACGATCGGGATGTTCTCCTGCTCGATGTAGAGCCAGATATCCAGCTCGGTCCAGTTCGAGAGCGGGAAGACGCGCAGGGACTCGCCGCGCTTCTTGCGGAGATTGTACAGGTGCCAGGGCTCGGCGCGCTGGCGCTTGGGGTCCCAGCGGTGCTGGGCGGTGCGCAGGGAGACGATGCGCTCCTTGGCGCGGCTCGCCTCCTCGTCCCGGCGGGCGCCGCCGAAGGCCGCGTCGAACTTGTGCTGGTCCAGCGCCTGCCGCAGCGCCTGCGTCTTCATCACGTCGGTATGGACCTCGGAGCCGTGGCTCACCGGCCCGACCCCCCGGGCGAGCCCGTCCTGGTTGGTGTGGACCAGCAGGTCGAGGCCGAGCTCCTTCGCCCGGGCATCCCGGAAGGCGATCATCTCCTTGAACTTCCACGTCGTGTCGACGTGGAGGAGCGGGAACGGCAGCCGGCCGGGGGCGAACGCCTTCAGGGCGAGGTGCAGCAGGACCGAGGAATCCTTGCCGATGGAATAGAGCATCACCGGGTTCTCGGTCTCGGCGACCGTCTCCCGGAAGATGTGGATCGCCTCGGCCTCGAGCCGCTTGAGGTGGCTCAGGCGGGCGGGGGAATGGGCCGCCGCGGAGGCGATGGTCTGGGCGGTGTCGGGCCGCAGGGCGGCGGGGGCGGCGCTCATCGGGCGAACTCCGGCTGGCGGGTGGCGGGGGCGGGCTCGAACACGGCGGCCTCCTGGCCCGGCTGCACGGCGGCGCCGGGGTGGCCGACATGCAGCCCGCATTCCTTCTTGTCTTCCTGCTCCCACCACCAGCGCCCGGCGCGCTCCGGCTCCCCCACCTTCACGGCGCGGGTGCAGGGGGCGCAGCCGATCGAGGGGAAGCCCCGGTCGTGCAGGGCGTTGTAGGGCACGAAGTTCTCGCGGACGAAGAGGTCGATCCGCTCCCGCGTCCAATCGGCGAGGGGGTTGAGCTTCACGAGGCCGCGCTCGGCATCGTAGGCGGCCAGCGGCGTCGCGACGCGGTTGGCCGATTGCCCGGCGCGCAGGCCCGTGAGCCAGCCCGCGGCGGAATCGAGCGCCCGGCCCAGCGGCTCGACCTTGCGGAAGCCGCAGCAGGCCTGCCGGGCGGCGACCGAGCGGCGGAAGCCGTTGATGCCCTCCTCGCGCACGAACGCCTCCTCCGCCGCGCGCTCGGGCACGTAGGCGAGGATGCGGATGCCGTAGGCCGCCTCGGATTCGACCCAGGTCTCGTAGGTCTCCGGGAACAGCCGCCCGGTGTCGAGGGTGGCGATCTCCACCCGCGTGCCCGCGAGCTTGGCCATCGCCAGGGCGTGGGTGAGCACCTGATCCTCGATGCCGAGGCTCGTGGTGAACACCAGCCGGCCGGGCACCTCGCGGGCGATCAGGGTGAGGCGGGCGGGGAGGTCGAGGGGGGCGAGGCGCTGGGCGAGGTCATCGACCTCGGCCCCGGCCGCCCTGAAGTCCGTGGGGGACATGGTGTGTGGCTCCTGCGCCGGCCCTTGTGGAAGCGGGGGGCCGCGCCGGTTGTCGAGGGAGCGAAATGTTCGCTATACCGAACGAAGTCAAGGCGAACGGGCCGATTCCCGCCCCGCAAAGGGCGGATGCCGCGTGCGTGGGCGCACATGGCAACGGTTTGTTACCCGCCCCGTCATAAAAAATTATTCTCGAAAACCCCGTACTCACCCTATATGGGCGGAAGTTCCTTCTTCAGGAGAAGGGGCCCCGAAATGGCGGAGTTCGCTCTTGGATGCCATCGATCTGAAGATCCTCGCGCTGCTGCAGCGGGACGCGACCCTGTCGATCGCCGCCATCGGCGAGCGGGTCGGCCTGTCGCAGACGCCGTGCTGGAAGCGCATCCAGCGCCTGGAGGCGGACGGGGTCATCGACCGGCGCGTGGCGGTGCTCGATCCCGTCAAGCTCGGGCTTGGGTTGACGGTTTTCGTCTCGATCGAGACCGCCGACCACTCCCAGGAGTGGCTGCAGCGGTTCGCCGACACCGTCTCCGCGATGCCGGAGGTGCTGGAATTCTACCGGATGGCCGGGGATGTGGACTACATGCTGCGCGTCGTCGTGGCCGATATGCAGGCCTACGATGCCTTCTATAAGCGCCTGATCTCGGTCCTTCCGCTGAAGAACGTCACCTCGCGCTTCGCCATGGAAAAAGTGAAGTCCACCACCGCCCTGCCGCTGCCCGCGCCGCCCAAGGCGTCTAGGCACCTGCCGGACTTCGCCCCCGCCCTCGCCGCGGTCGGAGAATGATCTTCTCCTTTCGCAGCGCAGCACGATGGCGATCTTCTCACTTCGCGCCGTTCTGCAAAAAGAACGTTCCCGGTTGACATGGGCCCCGCGCCCGACGACATGGTCCCCCGATGTCTCGCTCCGCTCTCCTCCCGCGCACCGCTCCCTTCGGGGATGGCGAGCGCGCCAGCCTCGACGCCGTGCTCGGCAACGCGACGCCGACCCAGCGGGCCTGGCTCGCGGGCTTCCTCGCCGGCCTCGACGCGGCCGGAGGCCAGCCCCAGGCGGCGCCGGCCGCGCCCCCCAAGGCCAGCGAGCCGCTGACCGTCGTCTACGCGAGCGAGTCGGGCAATTCCGAGAAGCTGGCGGGGGATGTCGCCAAGCTCGCCCGCAAGCAGGGTTTCAAGCCGAAGGTGGTGGACTTCGCCGACCTCGACCTCGCGACCCTGCCGAAGGTGGGCAAGCTCGTGGCCATCGCCGCCACCTGGGGCGAGGGCGAGCCCCCGGCCCGGGCGGTGCGCGTCTACGGTGAGCTGATGGGCGAGGGCGCCCCGCGCCTCGACGGGGTGGAGTTCGCCGTGCTGTCCCTCGGCGACACCTCCTACGTGGAGTTCTGCGCCATCGGAAAGGCGCTCGACGCGCGGTTCGAGGCCCTGGGCGGCAAGCGGGCCGCCGAGCGGGCCGACCTCGACCTCGACTTCGAGACCCCCGCCGCCGACTGGATCAAGGGCACGCTGAAGGCCCTGGCGCCCGCCGCCTCCCCCGACAACGTGGTGGCGGTGGACTTCGCCCGCACCGGCGGCGACGAGGAGGCCGAGCCGAGCCGCGACCCGGTCGTGGTCGAGGTGGTCGAGCACGTGAACCTCAACTCCTCCCGCTCCGACAAGGAGACGATCCACCTCGCGCTGGCCTTCGAGGACGGGGCGCCGGCCTACGAGCCCGGCGACTCGCTGGAGCTCTACCCCGAGAACGACCCGCAGCTGGTGGACGAGATCCTCGCCGCCGCGGGCCTCGCCGGGGACGAGGCCCTGCGCCGCTCCCTGCTCGCGGAGCGCGACATCACCACCCTGTCCCCGGCCACGATCGAGCGCTTCGCCAAGGCGACCGGCTCGGCCGAGGCCCAGGCCTTCGCGGCGGGAGCCGAGGCCCGCGCCTGGGTGGAGGGGCGCAACCTCATCGACCTGATCGAGCGCTTCCCCGCCACGCTGACCGCCGAGCACCTCGGCGCGATCACCCGGCCGCTGCCGCCGCGGGCCTACTCCATCGCCTCCTCACGCAAGGAGGTGGGGGACGAGGTCCACCTCGCCATCGTCGCGGTGCGCTACGAGACCTTCGGCCGCCAACGCTCCGGGGTCGCCTCGGTCCACGTGGCCGACCGGATCCGCGACGGCGCCAAGCTGCGGGTGCGGCTGAAGCCGAACCGGCACTTCCGCCTGCCCGCCGACCCGGCCACCGACATCATCATGGTCGGCCCCGGCACCGGCGTCGCCCCGTTCCGCGCCTTCGTGCAGGAGCGCAGGGCGATCGAGGCCCCCGGCCGGTCCTGGCTGTTCTTCGGCGACCGCCACTTCACCCACGACTTCCTCTACCAGCTCGAGTGGCAGGAGGCGCTGGAGGACGGGTCGCTCACCAAGATCGACGTGGCCTTCTCGCGGGATCAGCCGGAAAAGATCTACGTCCAGAACCGGATCGACCAGCACGCCGCCGAATTGGTGGAATGGCTGGATGGCGGCGCGCACTTCTACGTCTGCGGCGACGCCAAGCACATGGCCAAGGACGTCCGCGCCGCCGTGGTGCGGGCCTTCGAGACCGTGAAGGGCCTCTCCTCCGCCGACGCCGAGGCGCATGTCGCCGGGCTGGAACGGGCGAGGACGTACCAGCAGGACGTCTACTGACAGCCACGACCCCTCCCCCCCTGCGGGGGAGGGCGGCCCCCGTCAGGGGGTCGGGAGAGGGGACGCCACGTCCGGAAGGGTCGCGGCGCGAGCCATATCCAGCACCGGACCAGACCCATGACCGACGGCACACCCACCGCCACCAAGCGCGTCTACGAGACCCCGCCGACCACGCGCCCGATCACGGACGCCGAGGCCGCGCGGGCGGAGAAGCTCGCGGCCAACGAACACATCAAGATCGCCAGCGGCTACCTGCGCGGCACGCTGGCCGACGGGCTGCTGAAGCACGCCACGGGGGCGATCTCCGAGGATGACGGGCAGCTCGTGAAGTTCCACGGGATGTACCTGCAGGACGACCGCGACCTGCGCCCGGAGCGGACCAAGAAGAAGCTCGACAAGGCCTACAGCTTCATGATCCGCCTGCGGATCGCGGGCGGCGTGGTCACGCCCAAGCAATGGCTGGTGCTGGACGACATCGCCCGCACCTATGCCGGCGGCGCGCTCCGGGCGACCACGCGCCAGACCTTCCAGTACCACGGCGTCATCAAGTCGAACCTCAAGCGGACCATGGCCGCCATCGACGCGGCGCTCCTCGACACCATCGCCGCCTGCGGCGACGTGAACCGCAACGTCATGGCCGCCACCAATCCGGCCCAGGCGAAGGCCCATCAGGCGGCCATCGGGCTCGCCAAGACCATCTCCGACTCGCTCCTGCCCAAGACCAGCGCGTGGCGGGAGATCTGGCTCGACGGCGAGCGCGTGGTCGGCGGCGAGGAAGGGCTCGAGGTCGAGCCGATCTACGGCCGCACCTACCTGCCGCGGAAGTTCAAGATCGTCGTCGCGGTGCCGCCCTCGAACGAGGTCGACATCTTCGCCCACGACCTCGGCTTCATCGCCATCCTCGACGAGGGCAACGCGGTCACCGGCTGGAACGTCACCGTCGGCGGCGGCATGGGCATGACCCATGGCGAGCCGGACACCTTCCCCCGCACCGCGGACGTGATGGGCTTCTGCCTGCCTGAGGACGCGGTGAAGGTCGCCGAGGCGGTGATGACCGTCCAGCGCGACTGGGGCAACCGCAAGAACCGCAAGAACGCGCGCCTGAAGTACACGATCGAGCGCTACGGCCTCGACGCCTTCCGGGCCGAGGTGGAGGCCCGCCTCGGCAAGCCCCTCGGGGCGCCGAAGCCCTACACCTTCACCAACAACGGCGACCGCTTCGGCTGGACCGCGGGCGACGACGGGCGCCACCACCTGACGCTCTACGTGCCCTCCGGCCGGATCAAGGACTACGAGGACGGCCCGCAGTTCCTCGCGGGCCTGCGCCGGATCGCCGAGGAGCACGAGGGCGATTTCCGCCTCACCGCCAACCAGAACGTCATCATCGCCAACGTGCCGGAGGCGAGGCGCGCGGCGATCGAGGCGATCGTCGATGAGTACGGGATGACCAAGGGGGCGGGGGCGCTGCGGCGCAACTCCATCGCCTGCGTCGCCATGCCGACCTGCGGGCTGGCGCTGGCCGAGAGCGAGCGCTTCCTGCCGGGCCTCATGGACGACCTCGAGGCGAGCCTCGCCAAGCACGGGCTCGCGGAGGAGGAGATCACCATCCGCTCCACCGGCTGCCCCAACGGCTGCGCCCGGCCGTTCATCGCCGAGATCGGCCTCGTGGGCCGCGGCCCCGAGCGCTACCACCTCTATCTCGGCGCGGCCTTCGACGGCTCGCGGCTCGGCAAGCTCTACCGGGAGGACGCCTCCCCGGCGGAGGTGGTCTCCACCCTGGACCCGCTCTTCGCCGAGTTCGCGAAGGGCAAGCAGGCGGGGGAGCATTTCGGCGACTACCTGATCCGCGCCGGGCACGTGGCCAAGACCGGCAACGGGCCGGACTTCCACGCTCACATCGGGGCGTTGAAGTAGGGCGCCCTCGCCCGCCTCCCTTACGAGCGACGCGGCCCGCCTCCCCGGGTCGCGCCGCCTTGCCTGCGAGACGAGGTGGGGCCAAGGCCGCCTCAGCGGGGAGCGGCCACCTCACCCTTGGCCGTCCGGCGCTGGCGCGACTGGGCGGCGAGATCCGAAAACCCCGCATCGAACCGGTCGTAGAGCCGCGTGACGATTCCAAGGGCGAAGTCGAGGGAGGCCGCGAACAGGGTCACGACCCCGATGAACGCCGCCGCGGCGAGGCGCTCCGCCCCCTTGAGGACGCGACCGATCCAGTGAAACAGAGCCATGACGACCTTTCGTGACGGGAGGTCAGCCGGACGGAGCCGCCCGCTGCGCCGCAGCAAATAGGCGCGCGCCCGCGGCCGGGGACGCGACCGAAAGCGGCGCTGCCCTGCGGGAACCTTGCGGATCCAGCCATCCCTTGCCGCGTTCCGCCTTCGCACCGCAACGGAGGCAGGGCATGCAGGCGAGACGGGTGAGCGGGCGCAAGGTGCGCTACGCGGTGGTGGGCGGCGGCTGGATCTCGCAGGCGGCCTTCATGCCGGGGGTGGACCAGACCGGCAATTCCGAGATGACCGCCATCGTCACCGGGGACCCGGCGAAGGCCGACGCCCTGGCGCGGACCTACGGGCTGACCGCCTTCGGCTACGACCGGTACCCGGAGGCGCTGGCCTCCGGCCTGTTCGATGCCGTCTACCTTGCCCTGCCCAACGGGATGCACCGGGACTACGCCGTGCCCGCCCTGGAGGCCGGCTGCCACGTCCTCCTCGAGAAGCCGATGGCCGTGAGCGTGGCCGAATGCGAGGCGATCAACGCCGCGGCGAAGGCCTCCGGCGCCAAGCTGATGGTGGCCTACCGCCTGCATTTCGAGCCCGGCACCCTGGACGCCATCGCCCGCATCCGGGCGGGGGAGATCGGCGAGCCGCGGATGTTCACCGCGACCTTCGGCCAGGCGGTGGCGGCCGGCAACCACCGGGCCCAGCAGGGCTACTGGGCCGGTCCGGTGCCCGACATGGGCACCTACCCGCTCAACGCCGTGCGCAACCTGTTCGGCGAGGAGCCGGTGGAGGTCTCCGCCCTGGGCAGCCGCCGGCCGGACAGCCCCTTCGCCTTCGACGGCACCGTCGCCGTCACCCTCCGCTTCCCGAGCGGGCGCCTCGCGCAGTTCACGGTCTCCTACGAGACCGACGCCGTCGATGCCTACCGCGTCACCGGCACGAAGGGCGACCTGCACCTGCAGCCCGCCTTCCTGTTCGGGATGGGGCTCGGGGGCACCCTGACCCGCGGCGGGGAGAAGGAGCGCCTCGCCTACCCGAGCGTCGACCAGTTCGGCGGCCAGACCCGCTACTTCTCCGACTGCATCCTGCACGACCGCGCCCCGGAGCCGGATGGCGAGGAGGGCCTGTGCGACATCCGCATCCTGGAGGCCGTGGAGCGCGCCCTGGCCACCGGCCGCACGCAGACCCTCGCCCCCATGACCCGCAGCCGCCGGCCCGACCCGGCGCAGGGGATGGCGCTGCCCGAGGTCGAGCCGCCGCCGATGGTCAACGCGGCCCAGCCCGGCGGCTGAGCGCGCCCCGCCCCGGGGCCGGCACGGCAATCCGCCGCAGGGAGAGAACCAAATAAAAGCGGGACAGTTGTATTCCTGAAACACCCCGGCAAGATCCCTTCGGGGGCGCCGCGCCGGGGTTCAGGCACGACCTCCACCGCGCCGCGAGGGTGCGGGGAGGGAGAGCGGGGAGGGGAACATGGCCAAGCACGACATCCTGGGTTTCTTCGAGCACCGCCGCGACGGTGCCTGGATCTGCCTCCGGCCGTTCACCCTCACCACCCCCAATGCCAGCGTGGACATCCGCCAGGGCATGCGCTTCGACTACGGCAAGCGGATCGGCGGCCTGGACCTCGCCGAGTACCTCGAGCGCCTGGGCTCGCAGTTCGGCTCCTGAGGACGGCACCGGCGGGAGGGGCACGGGGGTTTTGACGGCCCCCGAGCCCGGCCCTACTAGGGGCCATGCAACCGGAAGACACCAGGCCGATGGCCGCGGACGAGAGCGCGCCGACCACGCGCTGCCGCATCATGGCCACGGCCAGCACGTTCTTCCACGAGATCGGCTACCAGAAGACCACCGTCGCCGACATCGCCAGGGCGCTCAAGATGAGCCCGGCCAACGTCTATCGCTTCTTCGAATCGAAGAAGGCGATCAACGAGGCGGTGCTGGAGCGGCTGATCGGTGAGATCGAGGCCCTGGTCGCGGGCATCGCCGCCCAGCGGGAGCTGACGCCCACCGAACGCCTCGTCACGGCCATCGAATCCCTGCACGGGCTCAGCATGGACCGCTACGAGCGCTATCCCCGCATCCACGAGATGGTCGAGGCGGCGATGGGCGAGAGCTGGGAGGTCTGCCGTCACCACGTGGCGGGGATCACCGCGGCGTTCGAGGGCATCATCCGCGACGGCGTGGCCACCGGGGAGTTCGAGACGCCCGACCCGGCGATGGCCGCCGGGTGCATCCATGTCGGCATCATCCGCTACACCCACCCCCTGCTCGTCGGCCAGCCGATGCTGCCGCCGGTGCCCCCCCTGGAGGCGATGATCGCGTTCCTCCTGCGGGGGCTGGCACCGGGGCGGGGGTGAGGGGCCGTTATTCCGAGGCCGGGGTCGAGGGCGGGGCGGGCTCGGAGGCCGAAGGCTGCGCCCCCTCGTAGCCCTCGATCACCAGGATCTCCGCCTCGACGCCGCCGCGCTGCTTGGCCTTGGTCTCCTGGTAGAGGTCCGAGTTCCAGCAGGCGAGGGCGTCCTCGTAGGTCGGGAACTCGATGACGACGTTGCGGCTGCGCGCCGGCCCCGCCACCGCCTCGTAGCGGCCCCCGCGGATCAGGAAGCGCCCGCCGAACTTGGCGAAGGCCGCGCCGTTGGCCGCGACATAGTCCTTGTACGCCTCGGCATCGCGGACATCGACCCGCGCGATCCAGTAGCCCTTCGTCATCGGTGTGCGTCCTCGTCGCCGCGCCGTCTGCGCTCGCATCGACGAAGGTAAGGCGCCGGGCGCCTCAGGCCATCTCGGCGACGATCGCCCGCGCCACCGCCCGCGGGTCGGCGGCCCCGGTGATCGGCCGCCCGACCACCACGTGGTCGATCCCCGCCCGCCGGGCGTCGCCCGGCGTCATCACCCGCTTCTGGTCCCCCGCCTCGGCCCCCGCCGGGCGGATGCCGGGGGTGACGATCAGCCGGTCCGGCCCGACGATGCCGCGCACGCCCGCCGCCTCCGCCGCCGAGCAGACGAGCCCGTCGATCCCGATCTCCGCCGCCTGGGCGGCGCGCTTCGCCACGAGCTCGGCCACGGGGAGGGCGTAGCCCGCCTCCGCCGCGTCGGCGTCGTCGTAGGAGGTGAGCACGGTCACGGCGAGGATCTTCAGGCCGTGGCCACGCCCCTTCACCGCCGCCCGCATGGTCTGCGGATAGGCGTGGACGGTCAGGAAGGTCGCACCCAGGCCGGAGACCGCGCGCACCCCCTCCTCGATGGTGTTGCCGATGTCGTGCAGCTTGAGGTCGAGGAAGACCTTGTTCCCCCGGGCCACGAGGCGCTCGGCCAGGGCGAGCCCCCCCGCATAGGCGAGGCGGTAGCCGATCTTGTAGAAGCGCGCCGCATCGCCGATCCGGTCGATCAGGGCTTCGGCCTCGGCCACGCCGGGCACGTCGAGGGCGACGATCAGGCGGTCGCGGGGGTCGGTCTCGGTCATCGGGGCACCGATCACGGGGGCGGGCGCGCTGTCAATCCGCCGCCTTCCGTCCTCCCCGGCGGACGGGCTGCGACCCTGTCCCGACCCACGCCCTGATCCGAAGGCTCTGGCGGGAAATCCCCTTCGTCCCCCCCAGACCCTCATCCTGAGGTGCGGCGGGAGCCGCCACGAAGGAGGGCTCCAGGGATCACAGCGCACTCGGGAAGTCTCCTGCGAGGCCCGCGGACGCGGGCACCTCAGGATGAGGGTGCGGGGGGGACGACACCGTTCGTCCCGGCCGCGCTTCCAGGACGACGGGACGTCGCCACGCCCTCCCGCGGAGGGCCATCACACCCCGTCCGGCCAGGGGAAGCGGATGGTCCCGTCCCGCAGGCCCGCCAGCACCACCTCCACCCCGCCGGACTTGACCATCCATTCGAGGCGATGGTCCCGGTATTCCCGGCGGCGGCCGCCGGTGGTGTACATCTCGGAGGCCGCGGCCATCGTCGCGGCGGCGGCGTCGAACTCCGCGAAGGTCTGCGCCACCGCCGGGCGCGCGCTCACCCGGGCGTGCCAGCGGGCCAGGGGGGAACCGGGCTCCGGCCCCATCCCGTAATGCACCGAGCGGTTGACCATCGGCGCGGCGGCGGCATCCGCCCAGCCGAAGCGCGCGCCGCCGAACCACTCCGCCGGGCCGAGGCGCCCGGCCAGCCAGTCCTGCAACACCCGCGTCTGGGCGGCGGCCTGGGCGCGCAGGTGCAGGGCGAGGTCCCCCGTCGCCCGGCGGAACCACAGCACCTCGCCGAAGCCCCAGTTCACCGCCTCGTACTGGGTGTCGCAGACATCCTCCGTCACCCGGGCGAAGGCGCGGGCGGCGGGGTCGCGGGGGAGCAGCGGCGGCGCGGGCCAGCGCTCCTCGACGTATTCGAGGATCACCGTCGATTCGAAGATCGTGGTGTCGCCGTCGATCAGCACCGGCACCTCGGTGCGGGGGTTGGCGGCGGCGAAGGGGCCGTCGCTGCGTCCGGTGCCGAAGCTCTCCGGCAATTCGGCGGTGAACGGCACGCCCTTCTCGCGCAGGGCGATCTTGATCTTCTGGGCGTAGGACGAGAGCGGATGCTCGTAGAGCAGCATGGCGGTTCCTCGCGGTGGATGACGGCGCCATAGATGAGGCGCGGGGCTCACTCGGCCAGCGCCCGCGCCACCTCCTCGCGCAGGACCGGCAGCAGCTCCGCCTCGAACCACGGCTCGCGCTTGAGCCAGCCGTTGTTGCGCCAGGACGGGTGGGGGAGGGGCAGCACCCGCGGCCGGCGGGGCTCGGCCAGGATCTCGCGCCAGCGCCGCACCGTGCCGGTGAGGCCGCCCTCCAGCTTTCCGAGGTGCCACACCTGCGCGTAGGAGCCGATCACCAGGATCAGGTCGAGGTGCGGCAGGCCGGCGAACAGCTCCGTCCGCCAGCGCTCGGCGCATTCCCGCCGGGGCGGCTTGTCCCCGCCCTTCTCGTCGAGGCCGGGGAAGCAGGAGCCCATCGGCACGATGGCGATCCTGTCGCCGTCGTAGAACTGCGCCTCGTCCAGCCCGAGCCAGGTGCGAAGCCGCACGCCCGAGGGGTCCATGAACGGCATCCCCGTCCGGTGCGCCCGCGTCCCCGGCGCCTGGCTGGCGATGCACAGCCGCGCCCCCGTCGAGCCCTGCACGATCGGCCGGGGCTCCTGCGGCAGGGGCGGCCCGTAGACCGGGCTGTCCCGGCAGAGGCGGCAGGCGCGCAGCCGGGCGGCGGTGTCTTCGAAGGAGGGCATGACGACAGAACCGGGGATCCCGGAGGGCGAGCCCTCCGGCGGGTGCGGGGCGGAGCCCTGCGGGACATTCCCGGGGCCTTGCCCCGAGACCTCACCAAAGGGCTCGCCCTTTGGGAACCCATGAGATCCGCAAAAAGAAACGGCGCGGTGTCGCGCCGCGCCGTTGTCAGTCGGGTCTCTTGCCTTGGGGGAAGGCGATCCAGGCTTACGCCCGCCCCGGCAGGGCCGCCGTGCGTTTCCTCACGCGCCCTTCAGCCCCGACAGGTCGAGGGGCAGGGAGCGCAGGCGCTGGCCGCTGGCGGCGAAGACCGCGTTGGCGATGGCCGGCGCCAGCACCGGCACGCCGGGCTCGCCGATGCCGGTCGGCGCCGCCGTGCTCGGCACGATGTGGACCTCGACGCGCGGCATCTCGCTCATCCGGGTCGGCTCGTAGGCATCGAAATTCGCCTCCTGCACCTGCCCGTCCTTCAGGGTGATGCGGTTGCGCAGCACCGAGGACAGGGCGAAGCCCACCGCCCCCTCGACCTGCGCCCGGATCACGTCCGGGTTCACCGCCACGCCGACATCCACCGCCGCGACGATCCGCTCCACCTTCACATGGCCCTGGCCCACGCTCACCTGCGCCACCATGGCGACGTAGGAGCCGAACGATTCGTGGACGGCGACCCCGAGGCCGCTGCCCTTGGCCTGCGCCCCGCCCCAGCCGGCCTCGTCCGCGGCGCGGCGCAGGACGCCCGCCAGCCGCGGGGCGTTGGTCAGCAGCGCGAGCCGGTAGGCGACGGGATCGGCGCCGGCCGCATGGGCGAGGTCGTCGATCATCACCTCCATGACGTGGGCGGTGTGGCTGTGGCCGACCGAGCGCCACCACAGCACCGGCACGCCCTCGCGCCCGTTATGGACGCCGAAGCGGTAGGCGGGCAGGGCGTAGGGCGTGTCCGAGGCCCCCTCGACGGTGGTGGCGTCGATGCCGTTCTTCACGATCATCGCCTCGAAGGGCGAGCCGATCATGATCGACTTGCCGACCATCACATGGTCCCAGCCCACCACCGCGCCCTTCGCGTCGATGCCGGCCCGGACCCGGTGGAGCACGCTCGGCCGGTAGTACCCGCCGGTCATGTCGTCCTCGCGGGTCCAGACGAGGTGGACCGGCGCCTTCTCCCCCGTGGCCTTGAACACCGCGGCGGTCTCGGCGGCGTAATCCGCCGTGGGCGTCGCCCGCCGGCCGAAGGAGCCCCCGGCCCAGTGGGTGTGCAGGCGGACCCGGTCGGGCGTCACCCCGAGCACGGCGGCCATGGTCGCCTGCTCGACGGTCTGGAACTGGAAGCCCGCGTGGACGTCGTAGCCGCCGTCCTCGGCCCGCTCGATCGTCGCGTTCAGGGGCTCCATCGCCGCGTGGGCGAGGTAGGGGAAGGTGAACTCGGCCTCGATCACCTTGGCCGCCCCTTTCAGGGCCGCGCCCGGATCGCCCCGAGTGGAGGCGGTGAGGCCGGGCGCCTTGGCCCGCTCCCGGTACTCGGCCAGGATCGCCTCCGACGAGCGGGTCTCGGCGGCGGACTCGTCCCACTCCACCGTCAGCGCCTTGCGGCCCTGCATCGCCGACCACGTGTCCCTGGCGATCACCGCCACCCCGGAGGGGACCTGCACCACGTCGAGGACGCCCGGCACCTTGCGCGCCTGCGCCCCGTCGAACCCCTTCACCGTGCCGCCGAAGCGGGGGGGGCGGGCGATCACCGCCGTCACCTGCCCCGGCCGGCGGATGTCGAGGGCGTAGACCGCCGAGCCGTCGGTCTTCGCCACGGAATCGAGGCGGGGGACCTTCTGCCCGATGAGGCGCCACTCGCTCGGGTCCTTCAGCCGGGGCTCGGCCGGGACGGGCAGGGTGGCCGCCGAGGCGGCGAGCTCCCCGAACCGGGCCTGCCGGTTCGAGGGGGCATGGCGGACCACGCCCTCCGCCACGGTGATCTCGGCCACCGGCACCTTCCACTGGAAGGCGGCGGCCGCCACCAGCATCTCGCGCGCCGCCGCGCCGGCCTTGCGCAGCTGGACCCAGGAATTGGCCACCGCCGTGGAGCCGCCCGTGCCCTGGATCGGGCCCATCAGCAGGTTGGCGTAGAGCTTGGCGTCGGCGGGGGCGAACGCGGTGCGCACCCGCGACCAGTCGGCGCCGAGCTCGTCGGCGAGGATCGTGGCGAGGCCGGTCGTGTTGCCCTGGCCCATGTCGAGGTGCTTGATCACCACGGTCACGGTGTCGTCGGCGCCGATGCGCACGAAGGCGTTGGGCTGGGGGGCGATCCCGGCCGGCTCGAGCCCGGCGGCGCGGGCGGGGCCGGCCTCCAGGCGGAAGGCCACGACGATGGCCCCGGCCCCGGCCAGGAAGCCCCGGCGGTTCGGCCGGGGGGCGGCGGGGGGCTGGTTCGGCCGACGGATGGTCAGCATTGCGGCGATGCTCCGGTCATGACCGTGGGGGGAATCGTCCCGGGCGATGGGGCCCGACCGCCCGCGAGGGGGGGCCGGAGCCTTCGCACCGCGGGCCGGTCAGGCGAGGCGGCTGGCCGCCTCGTGGATCGCGGCGCGGATGCGCTGGTAGGTGCCGCAGCGGCAGATGTTGCCGTCCATGGCCCCGTCGATGTCGGCATCGCTCGGGCGGGCGTTGCGCGACAGCAGGCCGATCGCCGACATGATCTGGCCCGACTGGCAGTAGCCGCACTGGACCACGTCGAGGGTGCGCCACGCCGCCTGCACCGCGTCCGCCACGCGCCCGGTCACCCCCTCGATGGTGGCCACCGGCGCGGTGCCGACATCGCCGAGGCGGGTCTGGCAGGCGCGCACCGGCTGCCCATCGAGGTGGACCGTGCAGGCGCCGCACTGGCCGATGCCGCAGCCGTATTTCGTGCCGGTCAGGGCCGCGTGGTCCCGCAACACCCACAGGAGCGGCGTGTCCGGGTCGGCGTCGATCGCGTGCAGCACGCCATTGATGGTGATCTGGGGCATGGCGGGGCTTCGTCTGCGCGGGGCTGCGGCCAACCCTGAACCCACAGCTAAGACGCCGCGGCGGCTCAGGGCTGTGCGCCACCGCACACATATCGGAAGTAAACAGTGCCGGCACCCGATTGCGGACGATTAGACCTGCCGCGGCAGTCGCTTCTTAAGACTTTGGCAGCATCCTTCGCCGGTCATCTCAATAGCTTACGTCAATCCCGGTCATCCTGAAGCGCATGTCCGATCTCACCGTCGAGATGGTCCAGCGCGGGCGTGGTCCCTCGACGGAGGAGGCCGCCCGGCGCCTCGGTGTCGCCCGCGAGATCCGCTCGGCGCGGGAGAGGCTGACCTCGCGCTCGGGCCTGGAGCGCGCCTTCGAGCAGGAGCTGCTGCGCCACTACGCGCAGTACCGGGCGGGGGCCGGCATCGCGCTCGGCCTGTTCGCCGTGGCCCTGGCGGGGGCGGCGACCTTCTGGGTGCCCCTGGTGGTGTCCTCGGCCTGGGCCCTGTGCGTGTTCCTGATGATCACGCTCAACTCGATCCTCTGCCGGCGCTTCCTGGCGGCCGAGCCGGAGCTCATCGACCTCGCCCGCTGGCGCCGCCGCTTCGTGGCCGGGGAGGTGCTCCAGAGCCTGTCCTGGTCGGGGATGATCGCGCTCGGCGGCACGGGGGGCTGGACCTTCGCCCTGTTCGGCCTCGTCATCGCGGCGGCGGTGACGACCATGCTGGCCGCGACGGCCCCGGCCGCGGCGGTGGCGGCCCTGGTGCCCCTGTCGCTCGCCACCGTCTCGCTCACGGCCTTCTCCAGCGGGATGGACGCCCTGGTGCTGGTGGCCATGGCCTTCGGCACGCAGATCTTCTTCCTCGGCCTGTCCCGGCGCCTCTACGGCTCGACGGTGGGCGCCCTGCATTCCCGGGCCGAGAAGGACGCGGTGTTCGGCGAACTGGAGCAGGCCAAGGCCAATTCCGACGAGGCCCGCCGCCGGGCGGAGGAGGCGAACCTCGCCAAGTCCCGCTTCCTCGCCACCATGAGCCACGAGCTGCGCACGCCGCTCAACGCCATCCTCGGCTTCTCGGAGGTGATGAAGAACGAGGTGTTCGGCCAGCACGCCTCGCCGTCGTACCGGGAGTACTCGACCGACATCCACGACAGCGGGATGCACCTCCTCAACCTCATCAACGAGATCCTGGACCTGTCGCGGATCGAGGCCGGGCGCTACGAACTGAACGAGGAGCCGGTGTTGCTGGCGGGCGTGGCGGAGGAGTGCCGCCACATGATGGCGCTCCGGGCCAAGGCCAAGAGCCAGGTCGTCCACGAGATGGTGGACACGACCCTGCCGCGCCTCTGGGCGGACGAGCGGGCGCTCCGCCAGATCGTGCTGAACCTGCTCTCGAACGCGGTGAAGTTCACGCCGCCGGGGGGGGAGATCTGGCTCAAGGTCGGCTGGACGGCGCGGGGCGGGCAGTACCTCTCCGTGAAGGACAGCGGCCCCGGCATCCCGGAGGATGAGCTCGGCACGGTGATGTCCTCGTTCGGCCGGGGCGCCCTGGCGATCAAGACCGCGGAGCAGGGCTCCGGCCTCGGCCTGCCCATCGTGAAGGGCCTCGTGGAACTGCATGGCGGGCAGTTCCAGCTCGAATCGCGCCCCCGCGAGGGCACCGAGGTCATCGTGACGCTGCCCGCCGCGCGGGTGATGGACACCCTCTCGGCCGAGGAGTTCGACGCGCCGCCCCCCGCCGAGCAGCAAAAGGCGAAGGCACCGCGCCCCGTGAGCCGGGCGGCGTAGGGGAGGGGGGTGTCCGGGCTACAGGCCGAGGCTCGACGCGCCCGATTCGGCCGCCTGCTCGACGGTGGCGCCGGCCCGCAGCGCCATCGCGATGGCGGTGGAGGCGGCATCGACGGTGGCCAGGCGCCGCTCGCCGTACTCGTAGCTCGACGCGCCGACGGTGCTCAGCTTCTCGTGGCAGGCGGGGGGATGGGCCGCATCCATCCTCACGCGGAGGAGTTCGACCGCGGCGTGGTAGTCCGATTCGAACACCCGGGCCCGCTCGGTGCCCGTTCCGGCGAAGACCCCGTCCTCCCGGGCCACCGCCTCGTCCCGCATCGCCCGGTCGTGGGCGCTGCCCGAGCTCAGCCGGCGCAACGCCTTCTTGAGTGTATCGAGCATCCTGTCCCGGGTTCTCGTCGGTCTGGAGGTGCCTGCGGGGCGCCCGAGACGGACGTTCCCCCCGCAAGGAAGGCCATTCAGGACTTGAAGACGCGGGTCTTGCGGGCGCCGGAACCGGCGGGACGCTCGAACGTCGTGTTGGGATCGGGCTTCCTCTCGAAGATGCGCTTGATCCGATCGTTGAAGTCTTCGGTGGAGACCGACTGGGCGGCCCCGAAGTTCGGGGTACGGATCATGGACGCCTCTCTCGATGCCGCGGCACGAAATCGTGCGATGCAGCCCACTTCATATGCGCCCGATCCGGGAAATTACGAGCAATTCCCCACAGATATCTCTATTTTCGATGCGCCTTGCCAAATCACGTGCAGGGGCTTATCATAAAGATCTCGATACGTATTCGGATGTTTTGGGTCGTAGTTCCTTCGCGGGGCGGCTCTCTCCCTCCTTTCGCTATCGTTCGACTCTGCGCTCGGTACCATCGACCGGGCGTCCTCTACCCTTGACCCTGCGAAGATCGAGACCAATCCACATGACGACCGGTACCGTAAAGTGGTTCAACGCGACGAAGGGCTTCGGCTTCATTCAGCCTGAGGACGGCGGCCAGGACGTGTTCGTCCATATCTCCGCCGTCGAGCGCGCCGGAATGGGCACCCTGAACGAGGGACAGCGCGTGTCCTTCGAACTCGAGACCGACCGCCGCAGCGGCAAGCAGTCCGCCGGCCAGCTCCGCGCAGCCTGATCTCAGGCCGACCTTCTCGACAGAGCCGCTCCACCCGGAGCGGCTCCTTTTTTTAACGACACGCAGCGGGCCGGCGATTCCGAGCCAAGTCCGATTTGGAGAATACGTGAGCTTTCAGAACAGCCAAGCCCTGACCGACCGTCTCGAAGCCGCCTCCAAGGCCCGGTCCGAGATGCTGGCCCGCTTCCGGGCGCGCCCCACCGCAGACGATCCGGCCGTGATGGCCCGCCAGTCCGCCCGCAGCGCCCTGATCGCCGCCCGCGAGACCCGCGCCGCCGAGCGTGAAGTCCTCCGGCTGGCCGAAGTGGCCCGCGCCGAGGCCGCCGCCGAAGCCGAACGTCTGGCCGCCGCCGAGCGGGTCGAAGCCGAGCGGATCGCCTCCGAGGAGCGCGCCGTCGCGAAGCAGGCGGAACTCAAGGCGCAGCGCGACGCCCGTTACCTCGCCCGCAAGGCCAAGGCCCAGCGCCGCTGAGGCTGGACCGCGGTCCCTTTCGGACCGCGCCGCGCATCGAGGGGAAGCCGGCCGGCCGCGACCGACCCGCCGACACCCCTCAGGCGCCCCCCAATCCCCCCATCGCCCGCACCAGGGCCCACTCGTCCGCGCTCACCGGCTGCACCGACAGGCGGGAGTTGTTCACGAGCACCATGCCCCCGAGGGCGGTCTCCGCCTTGATGGCGTCGAGACCCACCGGGATCCGCATCGGCTCCACCGTCCGCACATCGACCATGCCGAAGCGCCCGGTCTCGTCGGTGTGGTCGGGGTAGTAAGGGCGAATCACCTCCACCACGCCCACCACGGCCTTCCCCTCGTTCGAGTGGTAGAAGAAGCCGCGCTCGCCCACCTGCATCGCCATCAGGTGCTTCTTGGCGAGGTGGTTGCGCACGCCGTTCCAGTGCGTCCCCCCCGCGCCCGCCGCGACCTGCTGGTCCCATGACCACGTCGCGGGCTCGGACTTGAACAACCAGTACGCCATCGTCGTCCCATGACAGTCGGGATGTTCCGAAGGGCTCCGCCCCTGGACCCCGCCAAGGGGCTCGCCCTTATGGGAACCCGGGGTTAATCGTTCTCGCCGCGGAGCGGCCTGGCGAGGAGCTTGGCGACCACGGCATCGACGCCGGTCTCCCCCGCCACCAGGGCGGCCACCGCCTCGGCCACCGGCATCTCGATGCCCCGTGCCCGGGCGAGGCCGGTGAGCGCGGCGGCGGTGAAGGCGCCCTCCGCGAGCTTGCCACCCGCCGCCGCCTCCGGGCTCGCCCCGGCCCCCAGGCGGCTGCCGAAGGCGAAGTTGCGCGATTGCGGCGAGCCCGCCGTCAGCACGAGGTCCCCGAGCCCCGAGAGCCCCATCAACGTCTCCGGCCGCCCGCCAAAGGCACGCGCGAATCGCATCAGCTCGGCGAAGGCCCGGGCGATCAGCGCCGCCCGGGCGCTCTCGCCGAGCCCCCGCCCGGCGACGATCCCGCAGGCGATGGCCAGCACGTTCTTGCCCGCCCCGCCGATCTCGACGCCGCGCACGTCGTCGGTGTGGTAGAGGCGGAAGCTCGGCCCCGAGAGCAGGGCGCTGAGGGCGGCCGCGAGGCCGGGATCGGCACAGGCCAGCGTCACGGCGGTCGGCAGGCCGCGGGCCACGTCGGCGGCGAAGCTCGGCCCCGACAGCACCGCGACGGGGCTCCCCACCGGCAGCACCTCCGCCGCCACCGCGCTCATGAAGCTGTCGCTGCCGCGCTCGATCCCCTTGGCGCAGAGGATCGCCGGCCCCGCCGTCGCGAGCGGCCCGGCGAGCTGGCCCAGCACCCCGCGCAACGTCTGGGCGGGGACGACGAGGAGGCTCGCCCGCGCCCCGGCGAGGGCGTCCGCCGCCGCGGTGGCGCGGACGGCGGCGTGCAGGGGCACGCCGGGCAGGTAGCGCGGGTTCTCGCGCTGCGCCTCGATCCGGGCGGCGGCCTCCGCATCCCGCAGCCACAGGGTCACGGGATGGCCGGCGGCGGCGGCGGCGTTGGCGAGCGCCGTGCCCCAGGCCCCCCCGCCGACGACGTTGACCGGGGCGCTCATGCAGCGGCGCCCGGCACGGGGGTCCGCAGCTTGCCCCGCCACGCCAGGGAGCGCCGGTTGAGGGCGTGCAGGTCGGCGGTGCCGGCCAGCACCGCCTCGCCCAGGGCGATGGCGGCCTCCAGCCGGTCCGGCGGCATGTTGGCATGGGCGGGCGGCTTGACGCTGTCGCGCCAGGGGCCGCCGCAGGCATGGTCGAGGAGGATGCGGGCGAAGCAGTGATCCAGCCGCACCGGCCAGTCCCGGCGGCCCCGGGCCGCCTCGGGCAGGCGGCGCTCCACGAGGTCCCGCCAGACGGCGCGCGGATCGGGCGGGCTCATGCCGCCGAGACCGGCGCGGGCTCGGCCGCCAGGGGCCAGCGGGGGCGGGCGGGGGCGGTGACGTCGTCCACGAGGCCGAGGCGCAGGCGCTCCAGCCCGGCCCAGGCGATCATCGCGCCGTTGTCGCCGCAGAGGTTCAGGGGCGGGGCGACGAAGGACAGGCCCGCCTCGCCGGCGAGCGCGGCGAGCGCCCGGCGGATCGCCCCGTTGGCGGCCACGCCCCCCGCCGCCACCAGGGCGGTGGGCCGCCCGGCCACGGCGGAGAAGCCGCGCAGGGCCACCCGGGCGCGGTCGATGATCACGTCCACCACCGCCGCCTGGAAGCCCGCGCAGAGGTCCGCCACGTCGCGCTCGGCCAGGGGGGCGATCCGCTCGGCCTCGATCCGCAGGGCGGTCTTGAGGCCGGAGAGGGAGAAGTTCGCGTCCCGCCGGCCGAGCATCGGCCGGGGCAGGGCGAACCGCTCGGGGTCGCCCGCCTCCGCCATGCGCTCCACCTCCGGGCCGCCGGGGTAGCCGAGCCCCAGGAGCTTGGCGGCCTTGTCGAAGGCCTCGCCGATGGCGTCGTCGATGGTGCCGCCCAGCCGCACGTAGTCGCCGACCCCGCGCACGGCGATGAGCTGGGTGTGGCCGCCGGAGACGAGGAGCAGCAGGTAGGGGAAGTCGAGCCCGTCGGTCAGCCGGGCGGTGAGGGCGTGCGCCTCGAGGTGGTTGACGGCGAGCAGGGGCTTGTGGGCCACCAGCGCCAGGGTCTTGGCGGTGACGAGGCCGACCAGCACCCCGCCGATCAGCCCGGGGCCGGCCGCCACGGCGATGCCGTCGAGGTCGGCGAGGCGCGTGCCGGCCCGTTCGAGGGCGCGGGCGATCAGCCGGTCCAGCACCTCCACATGGGCGCGGGCGGCGATCTCCGGCACGACCCCGCCATAGGCCGCGTGCTCGGCGATCTGGCTCAGCACCTCGTTGGCGCGGATGGTCGGCGTGCCATCGGGATCGAGCGAGACCACCGCGGCGGCGGTCTCGTCGCAGGTGGTCTCGATGCCGAGCACGGTCTTCACGTGGTGGACTCCCAGGGATCGGGCATCGATCCTTAACCTCGTTCCGCACGGGGCCCGCCGCCCCTTCCGGGCGGACGGCCCTGCCCCCACTCAGTCGACGGCCACCATCACGTCGGAGGCCTTGACCACGGCATAGGCCGGCCCGCCGGTGACGAGCTTCAGGCTGTCGACGGACTCGTTGGTGATCGAGGCGGTGACGACCTGACCGGGGCTGATCTCGATCTTCACGTGGGCGGTGGTGGCGCCCTTGTCGATGGAGACGACCGTCCCCTTGAGGACGTTGCGTGCGCTGATCTTCATGGGCCCTGGATCTCCGGACGGCGCGCGGCACGGCGCAGCGGGGTCCTACCTCAACATCGCACGGGTGGCGAGCGGATCCTGCTCGGTGAAGACGCGCGACGGACCGGACCGCACATCAGCACGCCAATCTTCGGAAAGAAAAACGCCGTTGCACCCACAGAAAACCCCCATTATGAAGACCCATCCTTCTATTCGAACCCATATTTGCCAACAATCCATAGTTGTACAAGAGCACGCGGGACATGGATGCAACCAACGATGGCGTCGACAGCTCGATTCTGTTTAAGGTATTGACGGAAGGCATATCCAAATCCTTCAATTCCAAGCATTTATTTGCCTGGAAAAATTGCGATCTGCCATTTCCCCATCTCCCGGAAAATACAATAATACTGCAAAGCGCAGGCGACGAATATACGAAAGAACATTACAACGAGATCAACAAATATGCATTGATCGTTACTTTTGAGGCGCACGGAGATACATTCAGCGGCGTCACGCCGAAATGGCTCTGGGATGCCTACGAGGGCGGGGCGACGATCCTTCGCATCCGTCACTACTCGAAAAGCTTGCATAATGCGTTTATTAGACGTCAATATTTGCGGAAATTCGAAAAGGAGATTTCGCTCAGGCCAATCGTAAGCGGAATGGTCAACATAGACCTTACCGCGCGCAGCGGGATGGTTGCCGCGCTCTATAAAAAGGCGATCAGAACGTATGTCGACTTAGCTGTCAGACCGGATCTCACGTCGCAATCGTCGGATCGTCCTCTCG
The DNA here is from genome assembly GCF_022829405.1 of Methylobacterium sp. J-076. Lineage (GTDB taxonomy): Bacteria > Pseudomonadota > Alphaproteobacteria > Rhizobiales > Beijerinckiaceae > Methylobacterium. The sequence continues at coordinate 7,542 of NZ_JAKSXW010000046.1, read as the reverse complement.
CCATCCTTACGGCTTACAACGAGCAGGATATCATTCTGGAGGCGCTTACTGATCTCATCGATCAGGGGTGCGATGTGATCGTGATCGACAATTGGTCCGACGATGGCACCTACGAGAGTATAAAGACGCTTCAAACTCAATTTTCGGATCGAATCCTCGAGGTCCGTCGCTTCCCGGAATGTCCCGCCGAACGGACATCGTGGGCCGATCTCGTCGGCCTCAAGGAAGAGATTGCCGCCCATTTTCCTGGTCGATGGATCATCAGTAGCGACGCCGACGAATTTCGCCGCAGCCCGCTTCCCGGCCTCAATTTGGCTCAGGCCCTCGATTGTGCATCACAGTGCGGCGCGAATCGCGTCAACTTCGTCGTTCTCAACTATAGGCCGATCGATGATGGCCAACCTCCCGAGGGCCACTTCCGGTCCTATTATCGACACTTCGAGCTGCCGGACCATCACTCTTACTTCGTCCAGGCACGGGCTTGGCTGCAACCCAAGCAGCGGGTGAACCTTGCGGCGACCGGAGGGCACATCGCCGAGTTCCCGGAGGCGATCGACTTCCCGCTCTTGTTCCTCACAAAACATATTCCCATCCGATCGCCCGTGCACGCGATGAGGAAGATCGCCGGGGAGCGCGCGCAACGGTGGTCCGAGGTAGAATTAAAAAAGGGATGGCATACACACTACGCGAAGAAGATCGCTCAGAGCTATATCTGGATCTCCGACACTCTCTACCGCGAGGATACCAGTGGTTTTGAGACGGATTACGGCCTGATACTCAGCACGTCGTTAGCCCGGTTTTTTTCGCCCGTCGAGACCGGCCGCGCGGGCGAAATGCGGCGATGGATCGACACCCCCTTTCTCGTCGATATGAACCGTCGATTGTCAGATATCACCGCCGAACACGACATATTGCGGTCCTGGATCGATGACCTCGAACTCCGTACTGGGGCGCCAACCCACGGCCTGCAGACAACTCTAAAATTTCAAATAAACAGCCTGCTGATTTCTCACATTTCAGCCGCCTCTGGTCTGAAGCGGAGGTGGCGTGAGCCTCACCGATCTTACGTCGAACGCTCCATCGAGAAGTTTTTCTTCTCAAACAATTGGTACCTCAATCAATACCCCGATGTCGCCGCTACGGGCGCCAATCCCGCCAAGCATTATTTAACATTTGGAGCAAAGGAGGGTCGCGATCCCACCTCGTACTTTAGCACATTGCAGTACTTATTGGATAATCCGGATGTCGCGGCATCGGGCGTCAATCCGCTCGTCCATTTCTTCCTGCATGGCGCCAAGGAAGGCAGGATCGGAGTCCACCGGGTCATATGATCAGATCTCAATCCTCGAAGCGAGATCTGCTGTCGGCATCTCGCCCCGAAATCTCCATCATTGTGCCGATCTACAACACAGAACCTTATCTGGAAAAATGCCTCGAGTCGATCCAAGGGCAGACATTTGACAATTTCGAGGTCATTTGTGTCGATGATTGCAGCCCCGATCACAGCGCGAGCATCGTCGAACGTTTTTCATCCACCGATGATCGCTTCCGGCTGGTTCGTCACTCGGAAAATTTAGGTTTAGGCGGCGCCCGCAATACGGGAATTCGGCACGCCTCGGGCGACTTCGTCATGGGAGTGGACAGCGACGATTATATTCACCCGAAGATGGTCGAAGACCTTCATGAATGCATCACCTCCACGGGGAGCGACATTGCCGAGTGCGGCTATGCTGAGGTTACAGAACAAGGCGTGACGCTCAATACATATGCCCCATCCCATCCCGTCTTGTCCGTGACGCAAGATACAAATATATTTTATGCAACCCGATACGCGTTCTGGAATAAAATCTACCGGCGGTCCCTCTTTACGGATCATGATGTCTGGTTTCCGAACCACATTTATTACGAGGATCTGGCAACGATTCCTCGCCTCATCGCACGATCGTCACGCGTTGCGTATCTCGGATCCCAAAGATATCTCTATGTTCAGAGAAAAAGCTCCATCACCAACACCATACGCGACAAAAGTATTCTAGACTATATAAGAGCCTTCGATATCATCACGGAAGACTTGCACGCGTTGGATTTATTCGAGATCCAACGCGCGAATTTCGAAGCCGCCGTTCGCGTCAACATGGACTTTATCAAAAGAAAAATCGCAGCATCGAACGATCTCAAAAACTTCAACTTGATCCGATACGCCGATTTCCTCGAACGCGCTCTCATCGGTTCTGCGTCGCGCGATACACCTGCCATAGGAGTAAGACAGGCGTCGGCGGAGAGACAGGCTCACGGGTGGCCGGACCGCGATCCCCCTGTGGTCCATGCTCGGGAAGCGATCTCCGTGCGGACGCCTGCGGACGCTATCCGATCGATCGCGATCATCTCGCAATACGACGGCAGGGAAGCCGTCATGAGAATGAAGTTCGGGGCCCTTCGTTCATATCTCGAGGACCGGGTTTCTTTTTCAAACTTCAGCAATCATTCAACCGTCGCCGACGCGATCTTGGTCAATCATCTCGATCCGCTCGAACATCGCGCTGGCGAATTACGCAATTTCAGACAAAAGAATCCCCTCGCGCCCGTCGTTGCTCTGATATCCGACTTTTATCCACGCGTGGCGACACAGGTGGAACAATTTCGCGATGTGGTCGATACCTTCGTCGTTCCCACCGAAGAGATCAAGACATGTCTGCAATCATCGACCGATAGGTGCGTGATCGCCATCCCCGATCCCATCGATTTTCTCTTGGAAAAATCACTCCCGAAGAAGCATGTCGAGAAGAAGCCATTGGATGTGGTCTGGTTCGGCTATCCCGAGTCGTTCACAAAATCCATGGAACATTATTCGAAGCGCCTCGAACAGTATCATGCCAGGAGGCGAATTCGCTATCACATAATTACTGATGTTCGGGGATTCGATCCGATCAATAATGCCCTCATTCATCAATATAATCACGATTCATTTCATCATTTGCTGCCGATGTTCGATCTATGTGTTCTCAGTCATATTCCAAACGATTTCCAAGTCGCGACATTCTTCAAATCGGAAAACAAGGCGGTCCTTGCCATCAACCGAGGGGTCCCGGTCATCGCGACGCGAACTCCCGCTTATCAGCGTCTGCTCGAGTCCTGCGGGCTCGAGCAGTGGTTGTTCAGCAGCGTCCCGGAAATGGAACATTGCATAGATAGAATCGAGGACCCTGCCGCACGCAATTCGTACTTGAGAATGAGTTAGGACGTGGTTTTGTCTCGATTCTCGAGCAAAGCCATTGGCAAGCGATTATGGGATGCCGTGGAAGCCCAGCGTCAGCGGCTTATCAGTTCCCGGGCTCGCCAATGCCCGCTGTGACAGCCGACACACCCGCACAGGCGATCCGTCGCGGGGACGGTTAAATCCGATCGCAGCGAAGTGGTTTGGCTGGTTCGGGCGAGGGCATCACCCGATCACGTCACTCGGCCTCCTCCTCCGGCACGGGCTCGGCCCCCCAGGCGGCCAGGGTCTCGTTGAGGGCGTCGAGGACGAAGTGCCGGGCGCTCTCGCGGTCGTAGCCGTCGGCGAGCAGCGCGTCGTAGTCCGTGAAGACGTGGCGGGCGTAGCTGATCAGGGCGAGCCGGGCCGCGGTGGCGGGCGCGGCCCGGCGCAGGCCGGCGCTGGCCAGCGCCCGGTCGAGCACCGCGCCCGCCTCGAACGCGGGCAGGCGGGGGGCGAGGCGGGCCAGCGCCCCGGCGACCGCCGACTTCCGGTCCGGGATCGCTTCGGCCGGCCGCGGGTTTAACTCTGTCATGCCATGGCCCTCGAAGCGCGATCCGCTAGGATCGCGGACTGGGTCGATGGTTGGGCGGTGATCCGCCGGGAGTACGGTCTCATGCGTCAGTTCGTTTCGTCCAGCCCCGCCGCCGGGCGATCCGGCCGCACCCTCCGGTGCGCCCTCGTCCTCGCGGCCGTCCTGGCCGCGGGCCCGGCGCTGGCCCAGCCCCCCGCCGGGTCGCCCGACAAGGCCGCCGCCACGCCCAGGACCGGCCGCTCCGTCTCCGCGACGGGCCGGACCATGCCCCCGGTCCGGAATGGGGGCCAGGCGGATCCCGCCTCCTCCAGGACGAACAGCGATGCGGCGATGCTGAAGGCGCAGAAGGCCGCCGAGGCGCGCTCGAAGGAGTGGGACTCCAAGATGCACAAGACGATGGGCACGATCTGCCACGGCTGCTGAGGGCGAAGGCCCCGCCGCCCACGAAAAAGGGGCCGCCCGCGAAGGCAGCCCCCTGGTCTCATGCGATCCGGATGGACCTCAGCGCGAGTAGAACTCGATCACGAGGTTCGGCTCCATCTGCACCGGGTACGGCACCTCGGAGAGGCCCGGCACGCGGGTGACGCGGGCGGTCATCTTGGCGTGGTCGACCTCGATGTAGTCGGGCACGTCGCGCTCGGCGAGCTGGGTCGCCACGAGCACGATCTCGAGCTGGCGGGAGGCCTCCTTGATCTCGATGAGATCGCCGGCCTTCACCTGGTAGCTCGGGATGTTGACGCGGACGCCGTTCACCTTGATGTGCCCGTGGTTCACGAACTGGCGGGCGGCGAAGGGGGTGGCCACGAACTTCGAGCGGTACACCACCGCGTCGAGGCGGCGCTCCAGCAGGCCGATCAGGTTCTCGCCGGAATCGCCGCGCTGGCGGATCGCCTCGGCGTAGTAGCGGCGGAACTGCTTCTCGGTGATGTTGCCGTAGTAGCCCTTGAGCTTCTGCTTGGCGCGCAGCTGCGTGCCGAAGTCGCTCATCTTGCCCTTGCGGCGCTGGCCGTGCTGGCCGGGGCCGTATTCGCGGCGGTTCACGGGGCTCTTCGGGCGGCCCCAGATGTTCTGGCCCATGCGGCGGTCGAGCTTATGCTTCGCCTGAATCCGCTTCGACATGACTTCGCGTCCTCTCGATGATGAGAAGTGAGGAACGCGCCCTCCTCTTCCCGACGCCTCTCAGGCCCGGGACGACAGGGCGGCCGGAGCCGGCCCACGGGTGCGCGTGCAAAAACGCCACGGGGCCCCGTTGAGGAGCCCCGTCGACGGTCGGTTGCATACGGGAGACGGGGCGCCGGGTCAACCGTCAGCCCATCTCCTCCCAGGAGACCCGGCCGACGCCGGGGGCCCGGCGCAGGCTCCCCACGAGGCGCAGGGGCCACGCATCGGGCGCGCCCTGCACCGCGCCGACGCAGCGCAGCCGCGCCGTGCCGGCCTCCTCCTCCAGGTTGCGGGAGCGGATGCCGAGCCCCTCCTGCGTCAGCAGGCCGAGGAGGGTGGCGTGGGAGGTCTCCCCCGGGTCGAACTCCACCGTCACCGTGCCGTAGCAGCGCTGCGACCGCGCCTGCTCGAGCCAGCCCAGCCCCTTGAGGGTGACGAGGGTCACGCCGGTGGCGCAGAGGCCGAGCCGCCACGCCCCCGCGCCGAAGCACAGGCCGATCACGGTCACCAGCCAGACCGTCGCCGCCGTCGTGACGCCGCGGACGATGTTGCCCTGCTTCAGGATCGTCCCGGCGCCGATGAAGCCGATCCCCGCGAGCACCCCCTGCGCCAGCCGCATCAGGTCGAGCCGGAACAGGCCGTTGTCGGTGTGGCCGGTCTCCACCAGCAGCCAGCCGCCGAGCTGCATCGCCGTGCAGGCGGCCACGCAGATCAGCACATGGGTGCGCAGGCCCGCGGGGTGGCCCAGCTCCTCCCGGTTCCAGCCGAGGGCGAAGGCCGCGGCGAAACTCAGGGCGAAGCGGATCAGGAACGTCTCGAGGGTCGGGTCGATGAGCATCGTATCCGGTGAGCGTGAGGGGGGGTGTGCGGCGGCGCGCGTCAGAGAAACTTGGCGAGGTTCCGGTCGCGGGCGACCTCCCGGCAATGGGCGAGGTAGCCGCTCTGGTGCCGGCCCATCAGGGTGGTGACGGAGGACCACAGCCAGTGGGGCGCCCGCTCGGCCCAGCCGTCGGCCTCGACCTGCCCGCGCCACGCCCGCCGCGCCTCCGGCGCCAGCTGCCGCCCGTGCGCCCGGCCGACCACCTCCGCGAGGCCGCGGGCCACGCGCACGCCCTCGTCCTTGGAGAACTGCTCGGCGACGATCTTGAGATCCTGCGGCAGCAATTCGCGCACGATCACCGGCGTCTCGCCCAGGTGGGCGGCGATCATCCGCTCGCCCAACGCCGGGGACAGGGCGCGGGCGCCCTCCACGACGCGCCGGGCAGGGTCGGCGGGGACCGGGGCGCCGGGCGCGGCCGGAGCGAGGTGGGGCACCGCCTCCTTCACGTCGATGAGGGCGACCTTCGCCCGGCCCTTCGCCCCGGCGATCCGGACGAGGCCGGCGAGCCGCAGCTTGCCCAGCGAGCTGCAGCCCTTGATCCAGTAGGCGGCGTCCGCGAGGACGATCTCCCGCTCGCCGCCGCGCCCCAGGCCGAGCACCCGCTCCGCGAAGCCGGGCGCGTGCAGGAGCGCCTCGAAGCCGGCCCGCTCCCCGTCGCCGAGGTCGAGGAACCGCTTGCCCCGCGGCAGGCGCGCGGACTTGCCCTGCAGGCGCTCCGCCGACAGGTGGTGCCAGCGCCGGCCGAGGGCCCGGCGGCGGGTCGTCTCGACGATGGCGGAGTCCCCGTCCGGCTCGGCCCCATCGGGATCCTCCAGGCCGGCGGCGTAGCCCCCCGCGATGGCCTCGATCATCCGGGCGACGGCGAGGCCGGAGAGGGGCGCGGTGAGCCCCGCCGTCACCAGCGAGAGGGCGAGTCGCACGAGGTCGTAGGCTGGGTTGGCGATGACGGCCTGGTCGAGGTCGCGGATCTGCATCCGCACCCGGCCCTCCGTGTCGGCCAGGGCGCCGATGTTGCCGAGGTGGCAATCGCCGCAGATCCAGATCGCCGGCCCCTCGGGCAGGCTTCCGGGCGGGGCCTCGGCCATCCATTCGTAGAACCGGGCGGTGGAGCCCCGCACGTAGGAGAGCGGCGACGCGGCGATCTTGCACAGGCGCCGAGCCCGCAGCAGCTCGGCCTCGCGCCCGTGGGACGGCCGGACATGGACGTTCATCGCTCTCGTCTATCCCATGGCAGGATGATCGCCCGCCCGCCGGCCGGTGCCGGCGGGTGTCATCGAACCGTCATGTAGGAGAGGGCGCCCGTCGCGACATTAAATTCTGCGTCATGCGGGAAGGGGCGCTCCCCGTCCCCCACACCCGTCATTGCGGGCGGAGCGACGCGATCCAGCGGCGCCACGTTCGGAGACGGCCCGCTGCCCTGGATCGCTTCACTGCGTTCGCGATGACGATGGGGGTGGTCGCAAGCCTCATCCGTCATTGCGAGCGGAGCGACGCAATCCAGTAGCGCCACGTTAGGAACCGGCGCGCTGCCCTGGATCGCTTCCCTGCGTTCGCGATGACTCTGAGGGTGGTCGCAAGCCTCACCCGTCATGGCGGGCGGGGCGACGCAATGCAGTAGCGCTACGTTCGGGGACGCCCCGCGGCCCGGGATGGGTGCACGGCGTTGGCGATGAGGGCGGGGGCGGGGGGCGGGGAGGGGGCAGGACGCCCCCG
>NZ_JAKSXW010000024.1 GCF_022829405.1 Methylobacterium sp. J-076 | reverse complement strand
CGGCGGGGGTGACGTCGATGATCTCGTAGCGGGCCAGCAGGCCGCCGCCGGCCTCGGGCACCTCCGCCCCCGCCTGGATCGCCGTGGCCGTCGGTCCCGCCGCGGGCAGGAGCGTGCAGCCCGACAACGCCGCCGCGGCGAGCAGGATGATCGGTGTCGTTCGCATCCGGACAAGGTCCATCGGTCTGGCCGTCCCCGTGCCTACCCCATGGGCAGCCGGGAGTCCGTAGCGGGTGGGACACAGTGGGGGCGGCACGCCGTGGCCGCCGGTTTCATCCTCGCAACCCCCGCTTTCCCGCGGGTCCGTGCGGGATGGGAGGAGGAGGGGTCAGTTCACCTGCGCCATCGCATTGCCGATCTGGCCGTAGACCCCGTCCACCTTCGAGCCGTACAGCTTGAGGCTCCCGGCGATGACGGCGAAGATCAGCCCGCCGATCATGGCGTACTCGATGGCGGTCGCCCCGCCCGTGTCGCGCAGGAAGCGCGCGAGGCCCCAAGATGTCCCGGGGCAGGACGTCCCGGGGCGGGATGGTGTGGCCGCGTTCGCCGTTCGCTCGCTCATCGACCCGAAACCGTTCCTCCGCCCCCGGCCGCCGGTCGACCGGCCGACGGGGGCGGATGTCCGGGTTACCCCACGCGGATTGCCGCAGCCTTAACGCAATGCGCGAAGACCGTGCGCCGGTGCAATTTCACCGGGCACGGTCTTCGGGGAATCAGGCGTGGCCGGCCTTGTGCCGGAGGGAGTCGATCCGCTTCGAGGCCTCGGCCTTGTCGATGGAATCGTCGAACGCCTCAGGCTCCTTCGCCTCCTCGGACAGGGTCTTGAGGTAGGAGGCCTGCGCCCCCGTCATCGGCTCCCCGCCGGTGGTCCACTGATCCGGATCCTTGATCTGGTTCGAGCTGTCCTTCGGATCGATCTTGGGGTTCTCCGCCTGGTTGGTGTTCTTCGCGTCCGACTTGGCCATGGGTCCCACTCGTTCCTGAAATGTTCTGGCCAACGCGGGTCGGCGGCGCCGGTTCCCCCCGGCGGAGGGATGCCGGGGCGCCATCCACACCCTAGAATGCCCGAAGGTGGCGGCGAGCCGGGCGGCGCGGGGGGACGCATGGACGGGAGGCAGGCCGCGGCGGCGGCGCAGGTCCTCGTGGTGATGGGCGTCTCGGGCTCGGGCAAGAGCACGGTGGCCGCCCTCGTGGCCGAGCGGCTCGGCTGGATCTTCGTGGACGGCGACAGTTTCCACACGCCGGAGCACGTCGCCAAGATGCATGCCGGCCTCGCCCTCGACGACGAGGACCGCGCCCCCTGGCTCGCCCGGATCGCGGTGTGGATCCGCCAGCGCCTGGAGGCGGGCGAATCGGGCGTCATCGTCTGCTCGGCCCTGCGCCGGGTCTACCGCGACGTCCTGACCGGCGGCAGCCGCCGGGTGCGGATCGTCTATCTGGAGGGGGACCGGGCGGTGATCGCCGCCCGCCTCGCCGGGCGGCACGGCCATTTCATGCCCGCCGGCCTCCTCGACAGCCAGTTCGCCGCCCTCGAACCCCCCGCCCCGGAGGAGCACCCCATCACCGTGAGCATCCTCGCACCGCCCGACGCCCTCGCCGCCCGGATCGTCGCCCACCTCGCGAGGGACGGGGGGACGTGGGCATGAAGGCGGACGGCATCCGCCTCGTCGTCTCCGACGTCGACGGCACCCTCGTCACCTCCGACAAGCGGCTGACGCAGGCCACCGTGGCGGCCGTGACGCGCCTGCGGGCGGCCGGCATCGGCTTCACCATCGCCTCGGCCCGGCCGCCGGTCGGGCTGCGCGACCTCGTCGCGACCCTCGAGCTCGACCTGCCGATGGGGGCCTATAACGGCGCCACCGTCGTCGGGCCGGACCTCGCCGTCCTCGAGGAGCACCTGATCCCCGCCCCGGTGGCCCGGGCGGCGGCGGAGCGGCTGGCGGGGGAGGGCGTGGACATCTGGGTCTTCGCCCGGGGGGCGTGGTACCTGCGCGACCCGCAGGGGCCCTACGCCGACCTCGAACGCCGCACCCTCGCGGCCGAGCCCCGGGTCACCGACGACCTCGCCGGGCTCCTCGGCGAGGCCTCGAAGATCGTCGGCGTCAGCGCCGACCCCGCCCTGCTCGCCGCCTGCGAGGGGCGGCTGCAGGACGCCCTCGGGGAGGGCGCCACGATCCACCGCTCGCAGCCCTACTACCTCGACGTCACCCCGCCCGGCCGCGACAAGGGGCAGTTCGTGGCGTGGCTGAGCAAGCATCTGGGGATCCCGGAGGAGCGGATCGCCACCTTCGGCGATGCGGCCAACGACCGGCCGATGTTCGCCCGCAGCGGCTTCCCCGTGGCGATGGGCAACGCCACCGGGGCCGTGAAGGACGCCGCCCGCGCCGTCACGGCGGACAACGACTCGGACGGGTTCGCCCACGGGGTCGAGGCGTTCATCCTGCCCTGAGGCCCCCCGGCTGTGGCCGGCCGACCACAGAGCGGGGCGGGGAGGCCATAAGGCGGGACGGCGGGTGCCGCACCCTCCTTCCGCCCCCACTCCGCCGGCTCAAGGCCGTTTTCCGGCCTCATTTTCCGGTGACCTAGCTTGACCATAGAACAAGCAGGACCGGGTCTCGGAATGCACCGCCTCTTCCTTGCTGCCGCCATCGCGGTCGCGCCGACGACCGTCTTCGCACAGGCGGGGCGCGACAACATCGACGCGCTGATCGAGCAGCAGGCCAAGGCGAACGGGGTGCCGGCGAGCTTCGTGCACGCCGTCGTCAAGCGCGAGAGCAACTACAACCCGCGGGCCAAGGGCGGCAGCGCCCTCGGCCTCATGCAGATCAAGCACGCGACCGCCCGGTCGCTGGGCTATACCGGCGATCCGGCCGGGCTGTACGACCCCGAGACCAACCTCCGCTACGGCGTCGCCTACCTCGCGGGGGCCTACCGCACCGCGCAGGGCAACGTCCACCAGGCCTATCAGTACTATAACCGCGGCTACTACTACGCCGCCAAGCGGCAGGGCGTGCCGACGGTGGTCGCCTCCACGGTGGCCCCGGTGGCGGCCTCCGCCAGCGCCCTGGCGAGCCTGTTCATCGGCCGCCCGCCGGTCGAGGCCGCGCCGGCGGCCCTGGCCTACGCCGCCGCGGAGCCGACCCCGGCCGAGGCCGTGGAGGTGCCGCTGCCGCCCCGCCGCCCGGGGGCGCTGGCCGGCGGCGCGCAGGTGCAGTTCGCGAGCCTCACCACCGACGTCCAGCCCGCCGCCGCGTCCGCGCCGCAGACCGCGGCCGACGCCGCGACGGTCGAGGTGCCGCTGCCGCCCCGCCGTCCGGACGGGCTCGGGGGCGCCGTGCAGGTCGCCGCCGCGACGCCCGCCGCCTTCACCGAGCTTCGCCTCTCCCCCGCCTCGCCCGCCGCCGCCGCGGTGCCGGCCGAGGCCGCCCCCGCCCCGTCGGCGGAGGCCGTGGCGGTCCCCCTGCCGCCCCAGCGCCCCTCGGCGCGGCTCCTCGCCCTGGCGGCGGCGGCCTCCCGCCCGGCCGCCGCCCCCGTCCTCGTCCAGGAGGCCGTGGCCCTCGCGCCGCAATGATTGCGCACGCTGCAACCGGCTGCGGCGGCTCCCGAGGCTTGACCACCGGGGCGTTCCGCAACACATAGGCAGCACGCTGTTCTCGGGGCCGCACAGGGACCCGTGCGCCTGACGGAGGCGGTGGCGGCAACATCGAATTCATTGGGGTAGGGGCACGCTGGTCTTCGCACGGATCCTCCGTCGCGGGCTGCCCTTCCTTGCCGGGAGGCCTGCCTGTCGGGGACGTCCGGGCGGCACAGCGCTCCCGAAACGGCAGGAAAGCGAACGGCGCCATGGCCGGCGTGATCGAACAGGAGACACTCTTCCTCGCGGATCTGGGCCGCCGGGTGCGCCATGCGCGCACGGTGCGCGGCCTGTCGCGCAAGGTGCTGTCGCAGCTGTCGGGCCTGTCCGAGCGCTACATCGCGCAGCTCGAAGGCGGGCAGGGCAACGTCTCGATCATCCTGCTGCGGCGGGTGGCCAACGCCATGGGCGTGCGCCTCGACGACCTCATCACCGGGGACGACAGCAGCCCCGACTGGCCCGTGATCCGGGATCTGCTCTCCCACGCCAACCCGGCCCAGATCGCGGCGGCCAAGGACATCCTGTCCGGCGGCAACCGCAACGAGGCGGCGGGCGGGGCGCGGGTGGCCCTGATCGGCCTGCGCGGGGCGGGCAAGTCGACGCTCGGCAAGCTCGCCGCGGAACGGCTCGGCTGGACCTTCGTGGAGCTGAACGCCGAGATCGAGCGCGAGAACGCCCTGTCGGTGCGGGAGATCTTCGCGATCTACGGGCAGGAGGGCTATCGCCGCCTGGAGCAGGCCGCCCTGCGCCGCCTCACCGAGCATCCCGGCCCGCTGATCCTGGCCACCAGCGGCGGCATCGTCGCCGAGCCGCTGACCTACGACCTGCTGCTGCAGGCGTTCTACACGGTCTGGCTGCGCGCCCGGCCGGAGGAGCACATGAACCGGGTGCGCGAGCAGGGCCACCTGCCGACCACCGGGGACCACGCCTCCGCCATGCAGGAGTTGCGGGCGGTGCTCGCCAGCCGCGAGCCGCTCTACGCCCGGGCCGCCGCCCAGGTCGACACCTCGGACATCCCGGTCCCGGCGATGCTCGACCGGCTGACGGCGGCGATCGAGACCCGCTTCGGCCTCGCCAGGGTGGGGTGAGCGCGGGGGGCCGGGGCGCGGGGGGATCCCCGTGACAGGACGCCCGCGCGCACCTGCCCCGCGGGGTCCCCGCCCTTGATCGCGCCGATCCCCCATCCCACGGTACGGGGTGGGAAGGCCCGCCCGGTCCGGTGCGGGGCATCCGCCATCCATCCCCTCCGGGCCCCGCCGCCACGCCGTGCGGAGCGCCCGGCCGGCGACGACCCGGCACCACAGACCAGAGCGCGGGACCATGACCGCAAGCCCAGCCTTCACCCATTCGGCCCACGCCCAGGGCAGGGACCTCGCCGTGTGCGACCCCGTCTGGTCGCGGGTGCGCGACGAGGCCGAGGAGGTTCTGCGCACCGAGCCGCAGCTCGCCTCCCTCATGGTCGCCACCATCCTGAACCACCCGACCCTGGAGGGTGCGGTGGCCCACCGGGTCGCGGCCCGGCTCGGGCACCCGTCCCTGCCGGCCGAGCTGATCGCCCACGCCTTCCACGAGGCGATCCAGGCCGATCCCTCCATCGGCGCCGCCTTCCGGGCGGATATCGGCGCGGTGATCGACCGGGATCCGGCGACCCTGCGCGCCCTGGAGCCGGTCCTGTACTTCAAGGGCTTCCACGCCCTGGAGGCCCACCGCCTCGCCCACCACGTTTGGTCGCGGGGGCGGCGTGACCTCGCCCTCTACCTCCAGAGCCGGGTGTCGGAGGTGTTCCAGTGCGACATCCACCCGGCGGCGCGGATCGGCCGAGGGGTGTTCCTCGACCATGCCACCGGGCTCGTGGTCGGCTCCACGGCGGTGATCGAGGACGACGTGTCGATCCTGCACGCGGTGACCCTCGGGGGCACCGGCAAGCAGCGGGGCGACCGCCACCCCAAGATCCGCCGGGGCGTGATGATCGGCGCCGGGGCCAAGATCCTCGGCAACATCGAGGTCGGCGCCTGCGCCCGGGTCGCGGCCGGCTCGGTGGTGCTGCGGCCGGTCCCGGCCAACACGACGGTGGTCGGCGTGCCCGCCCGCGTCGTCGGCACGGCGGGGTGCGACGACCCGGCCCGGGCGATGGACCAGCTCGTCGCCCTCGACGCGTTCATCCACGTGGGCGAGGGCATCTGAGCGCCCCGCCGCCGCCCGCACCCGCGGCGACGCTTGCGGCGGGGGGCCCGCCGTGGCAATCGCTGCCCTCGCTCCTCGCCGCCAGCGGAGAACAGACAGCGTGACCAAACCCGAGATCGCGAAGCTGCAAGCCTACATGCGCCGCACGTTCGCGAACACCAACATCCGCCTCGTCGCCATGAAGACGGGCGACACCGCCGAAGTCTTCATCGGCGAGGAATCGATCGGCGTGGTCGCGGACGACAAGGAGGACGGGGACGATTCCTTCGTGTTCCGCATGGCCATCCTCGACATCGACCTCGAGGACGTCTGAGGTCGTCCGGGCGCGCCGCAGCGGTTAACGTTAAGTAAACTCCGTGCTTAACGTTTCGTAAACGATCGGTCAGATTGCGCGGGACCTCCGGGACCGCGTGCCATGACCCTCAGCCCTGCCGCCGTCGATTCCCTGCGCACCCTCTGCATCGGCCTCGCCCTGTCGGGGCTGATCGCCAGCGCGTTCGAGCTGCTCGCCGCCCGGCGGGCGAGCTTCACCCTGCTGGAGCGCGGCGGGTTCTCGGCGGTGGCGGCCCTGCCGCTGCTGGCCTTCTCGGCGCCCTTCATCATCCTGCGCAACACCGTGCGCGGCCGGCGGATCGAGGGGCGCCCGTTCCCCTTCGTGATGCTGGCGACGATGATCGCCTGCGGATGGGGCCTGCTCTCCGGCCGCGTCGCCCTGAACCTCGCCGCGATGATCGCCGGGGTGTGACGCCTCAGGGCTCGGCGGTGGCGACCTTGGCCCCCGCGATGGAGTCCCGCGGCCCGTCCCTGCCCGTCTCCTCCAGGGACACCCAGGCCGTCCCGTCCTGCCCCGCCCGCTTGATGAAACTGTAGGGCACCCGCTTCCACGGGCGGATCTCGTCCGTCTTGTTGTCGAGGATGAAGTCGCCGCGGTCGGTGCGGACCGTGAGCACGGCATGCCCCTCGTTGATGTCGTCGATCACCACCGTCATCAGCAGCGCCCGCCGGGGCAGGCCGCGCTCGGCCAGCATCCGCCGCTTGAGGAGCTGGTAGTCCTCGCAATCGCCGAACCCGTCGTCGGGGAAGTCCCAGCGGTCGGCGAGGCCCCAATGGGCGAGGTCCGTCATCGGCTTGATCCGGGCGTTCACCCGGGCGTTGACGCTGCGCAGGGTCCGCCAGACCGCCAGGGTCAGGGGGATCCGCCGGGGCTCGGCGGGGTCGATCGCGCATTCGTCCGGCACCCGGCGGCAGAAATCCGTCCAGCCCGCGATGCTCCGGGTCGGGCCCCCCACGATCCCGGCGACGCCTTCCGGCAGAGCGAGGCCGCGATGGGCGTGGGTGGTGGCGCTGCCCAGGGTGAGGAGGAGCCCGACGATGACGAGGCTCGCCCCCTGACGGGCCCGGCGGAGGAGGGCCCCGGCGTGCCATCGGCCGGCGATCCAGTCGCCGAAGGGAAATCCCGGAACGCCCGTTCCCTCGCCCATGCCCCATCCCGCGTCGCATGACGAAGGGGGGAGGCTCGCACGCGCCGGTTGCGCGTACAACCGAAAAATGAAGACGTATTAACGTGGCGGGACCGGAGACGGTTCCTTGCGATCGTGCATTTTTCTGCGCAGGGATCGGCCGCCGTGCATGCGTGGAGAGCATATCGGCCTTGCTAACGGCCCGATAACCCGTTCCCACCCTTGCTTTTCTCGACCTTTGCCGGCTTGAGATGGGCCGCCCGCAACAGCCGGTCGCGGCGCTCCGCCGACTATCGTCGCAAGAATGCGGCCACGGAACGGCACCGTGACCCAGAGTTGAGGATGCCCGTATGCAGCCCGCCATCCAGCAGGTGATCAGAGCCCTCGCCGAGGATGGACGCCCGGGAGCGCTCGGCATCGCCGAGCATGCGGTGAACGCCTACCTCGACGGCGCCACCCTGCCCGGGGACCGGGCCCTGTCCCTCGACATCCTCTCCCGCGACCTCGCCTCCCTGCGGGGGATCGCGCCGCACCTGGCCGGCTTCATCAACCGGGTCGAGGCCTACGTCGCCGGCCTCGCCCGGACGGACCTGCCCCGCGCCGCCTGATCAGCGGTTGGCGGTCGTCACCGGGGAGGTGGCGCCGCCCAGCGACACCCAGGCCACGGCGTCCTGGCTCTCCCGCTTGATGAAGACGTAGCCGGTGCGGTGCCACGGCAGGATCGTATCGGTCTTGTTGTCGAGCACGAGGTCGCCCCGGTCGGTGAGCAGGGTCAGCACCGCATGGCCCTCGCCCTTCTCGTCGATGACCACGGTCATCCGCATCGCCCGGCGCGGCAGGCCCGCCTCCGCCAGCAGGTGGCGCTTGAGGAGCTGGTAATCCTCGCAATCGCCGATGCCGTCCTCGGCGAGGTCCCAGCGGTCGGCCACGTGGAGGTGCTCCATGTCGGTCATCGGCTCGATGGAGCGGTTGATGCGGCGGTTGACCGAGACGATGGTGTTCCAGGCCGCCGGCGTCAGGGCGATCCGGGCCGGCTCGGCGCGGTCCACGGCGCATTCGGCCGGGTAGCTCTCGCAGAAGGCCAGCCACGCCACGATCGGCCGCGCCTCGGCCTTCGGGACGATGCCGGGCTCGGCGGGCAGGCTCGCCAGGGCCTGCGCCTGGGCCGCGGTGGCGGCCCCCGCCAGCGCCAGCACGGCGATCACCGCGCCCCGGACCGCCTTGAAAAATCCCCCGCTCATCGCGTGTAATCCCGTGTCTCTGTAGACCCAGGATTGCGTCTCCCCACCTCCTCCGCGCTGAAGCGAATGCGGACAATTTTACGGATCGGCCGTCCGGGGGCCTGAGCCGCGGGGCAAGGTCGCTACAGGCCTCGCCGGATCGGCTAATTCCTCCGCATCGCGGAAAGGGGCCGGAAACCTTGACGATTCCGGCCCCCCCGTCGCTGCGGACGGGGCGACGGGGGGGGGCGCCTCAGCCCGCCGTCTGGTCGGGCTTGCGCTCGGCCTCGCCCTTGAGTTCCGGGAAGTCGGCCTGCGTGAAGGCGACGCCGCGGTAGGGGTCGTCCGTCACCCCGTCATGCTCCAGGCGGCGCAGCTGCACCCGGCGGATCTTGCCGGAGATGGTCTTGGGCAGCTCGCTCACGAATTCCAGGGCGCGCAGGCGCTTGAAGCCCGCGAGCTTGGCGTTGGTGAAGCGGAAGATGTCGAGCGCCGCCTCCGGCCCCGGCTTGGCCGCGGCGGTGAGCAGCACGTAGGCCTTGGGGATCAGGTAGCGCAGGGGATCGGGCACCGGCACGATCGCCGCCTCGGCGACGAGGGGATGCTCGATGAGCACGCTCTCCAGTTCGAACGGGCTGATCCGGTAGCCGGAGGATTTGAACACGTCGTCGGCCCGGCCGACGAAGGTGTAGCAGCCATGCCCGTCCACGAAGGCCACGTCTCCCGTGCGGTAGACCTCGCCCTCGGCCCCGGAGAGGCGGCCCTGGCCGTCGTCGTAGCCCTGCATCAGGCCGGCGGGGCGGTGGGCGCCGAGGTCCAGGCAGACCTCGCCCTCGGTCGCCGGCTCGCCGTCGGCATCGAGCACCCGCACCCGGTAGCCGGGGAGCGGCCGCCCGAGGGCGCCGGGCACCACCGGCTGGCCCGGCGTGTTGGCCATCAGCGCCGTGGTCTCGGTCTGGCCGTAGCCGTCGCGGATGGTGAGGCCCCAGGCGGATCTCACCCGCTCGATCACCTCCGGGTTCAGGGGCTCGCCCGCGGCGCAGACCTCCCGGAGCGCGAGGCTGCGGCCCTCGAGCCGCTCCTGGATCACCATGCGCCAGACGGTGGGCGGGGCGCAGAGCGTCGTCGCCCCGGTTTTCTCCAACTGCTCCAGCAGGACGCGCGCGTTGAACGGCGCCTGGTTGATCACGAGGATCGTCGCCCCCGCGTTCCAGGGGGCGAAGAGCGAGGACCACGCGTGCTTGGCCCAGCCCGGCGAGGAGACGTTGCAATGCTGGTCGCCGGGCTGCAGCCCGAGCCAGTACATCGTGGACAGGGCGCCCACGGGATACGAGCGGTGGCTGTGGCGCACCAGCTTCGGCTTCGCCGTGGTGCCGGAGGTGAAGTAGAGGATCAGCGGGTCCTCGGCCCCGGTCGGCGCGTCGGGGGTGAACGTCTCCGGTTCCGTGAACGCGTCGTCATGGGCGAGCCAGCCCTCCGCCGCCGGGCCGGTGACGATGCGGACGACGCCCCCGGTGTCGAGGCCCGCGAAGCGCGGCAGCTGCTCCGGCCCGGCGACGATGGCCTTGGCCCGGCCGCGCTCCAGCCGGTCGGCCAGTTCCTCGGCGGTGAGGAGGGTGGTGGCGGGGATCACCACCACGCCGAGCTTCATGGCGGCGAGGAAGGTCTCCCACAGGGCCGGGACGTTCCCCAGCAGCAGGAGCAGGTGGTCGCCCCGCCTCAGCCCGAGGCGGGCGAGGCGGTGGGCGACCTGATTCGAGCGGCGGCGGAGTTCACCGAAGGTCAGCGATTGCTCGGCCCCCGTCGCCGCCTCGACGATGCGCAAAGCCGGCCGGTCGGGGAACTCGGCGGCGAGGCCCGCATCGAACCAGTCCAGCGCCCAGTTGAACGGCACGGGCTCGGGCCACGCGAACTCCGCGACGGCGGCGGCGTAATCCGTGCGGCGGGCCAGCAGCAGGTCGCGGGCCTCCCGGAAGCTCGGCATGGTCGTCCTCCCCCTTCTCGTCGTCGTTCCACCCGCCCCCGTCATTGCGAGCGTGCGCGACGCAATGACGGGGGCGCCGTGCCCCCTTACCGATGCGAGAACGTCGCCGGCCGCTTCTCCACGAAGGCGGCCATGCCTTCCTTCTGGTCCTCGGTGGCGAACATGGCGTGGAACACCCGCCGCTCGAAGCGCAACCCCTCGGTGAGGGTGGTCTCGTAGGCGCGGTTCACCGCCTCCTTGGTCATCATGGCGCCGGGCTTCGACATGCCGGCGATGGTCCCGGCCGTCTTCACCGCCTCCTCCACGAGGTCCGCCGCCGGGACGATCCGCGAGACGAGGCCGCAGCGCTCGGCCTCCGCCGCGTCCATCATCCGGCCGGTGAGGCACATCTCCATCGCCTTGGCCTTGCCGACGAAGCGGGCGAGGCGCTGGCTGCCGCCCATGCCGGGCATGACCCCGAGCTTGATCTCGGGCTGGCCGAACTGGGCCGTGTCGGCGGCGAGGATGAAGTCGCACATCATGGCGAGCTCGCAGCCGCCGCCCAGCGCGTAGCCCGCCACCGCCGCGATGACCGGCGTGCGCACCGCCGTGAACCGCTCCCAGTCGGCGAAGCGGTCGCGCCCGTAGACCTCGGCGTAGGTGAGGTGCTGCATCTCCTTGATGTCGGCCCCGGCGGCGAAGGCGCGCTCCGAGCCGGTGATCACGATGCAGCCGATCTCCGGGTCCGAATCGGCCTCCGTCACCGCCGCGATCAGCTCGGCGGTGAGCTGGCCGTTGATGGCGTTGAGCGCCTTCGGCCGATGGAGGGTGACGAGGCGCACCCGCCCCCGGGTCTCGGTGAGAATCGTCTCGTAGGCCATCATGCCTCTCCGGCTTGCCCGCGGAGCATACGGATGATCGCGGAAAAGTCCTCATCCCCGTGGCCGGCTTGCGCGAAGCGGTCGTAGATCCGTTCCGCCTCGGCCCCCAGCGGCGTCGTGGCCCCGGCGGCGTTCGCGGCGGCCTGGGCGAGGCGCAGGTCCTTCAGCATCAGGGCGGCGGCGAAGCCCGGCCGGTACCCGGCATTGGCCGGCGAGGTCGGCACCGGGCCCGGCACCGGGCAGTAGGTGGTGAGCGACCAGCACTGCCCCGACGAGACCGAGGCGACGTCGTAGAGCGCCTCATGCGACAGGCCGAGCTTCTCGCCCAGGGCGAACGCCTCGCACACGCCGATCATCGAGATGCCGAGGATCATGTTGTTGCAGATCTTGGCCGCCTGACCGGCCCCGGCCTCACCGCAATGGAACACGTTCTTGCCCATCGCCTTCAGCAGCGGCTCGGCCTGGGCGAACGCCTCGGCGCCGCCCCCGGCCATGAAGGTGAGCGTCCCCGCCTTGGCGCCCCCGGTCCCGCCGGAGACCGGCGCATCGACCGAGAGGCACCCCCGCGCCTGCGCCAGGGCGTGGGCGGTGCGGGCGCTCTCCACGTCGATGGTGGAGGAATCGATCAGCAGGGTGCCGGCGGGCAGCGCCTCGGCGAGCTGCGTCCAGACCTCGATGACGTGGCGGCCGGCGGGCAGCATCGTCACCACCGCGTCGGCGCCCGCCACCGCCTCCAGGGCCGAGCCGGCCACCGCGAGGCCCGCCTCCCGCGCCGTGGCGAGGGAGGCGGCGGCGAGGTCGAACCCGCGCACCGTGTGCCCCGCCTTCACGAGGTTGGCGGCCATCGGCCCGCCCATGTTGCCGAGCCCGACGAAGCCGATCGTCCGTGCCATGGTGATATCCTCCCTCTCCCGTACGAAACCTCCTCCCACCCATTCCTCCTCATCCTGAGGTGCCGCGAAGCAGCCCCGGAGGAGGACTCCAGGAGGCGCCGTGCGCTCTGGAAGCCTCCTTCGAGGCCCGCCGGTGCGGGCACCTCAGGATGAGGGCACGGGTGGGAGGGGGTCGGGTGTCCCGGCGCCTAGACCGCCCCCCTGCGCCCCTCCGGAAACACCGGCTCGGCCCGCGTCTCCAGCCACGCCGCGATCCGGGCGGGGTCGACGGCGGCGAGGTCCGGCGGGTTCCAGCGGGGGGTCTTGTCCTTGTCGATCACCGCCGCGCGGATGCCCTCGCGGAAGTCGCCCTCCGCCAGCAGGGCCAGGGAGGCGTGGAACTCCCGCTCCAGGCAGGCCTCCAGGCGCGGCGCCGCGCGGCCGAGGCGCAGCAGGCACAGGGTCAGCACGAGGCTGGAGGGCGATTTGGTGAGCAGCACCGTCCTGGTCCGCGCGGCGAAGTCCGAGCCGTCCGTGGCGAGGGCGGAGAGGATCTCGTCCACCATGTCGAAGCCGAAGCAGCGGTCGATCACCCCCCGCTCGGCGGCCAGCGGGGCCGGGCCGGACTCCTGCGCGAACCGGGCGAGCACCGTCCGCACCCCCTCGTCCCCCGCATCCGGCGCCAGGGCCGAGAGCGCGGCCACGAGGTCGGGCAGCGCAGCCACGGGGACGAGCACGTCCGCCAGATGGCAGAACACCGCGTCGGCGGCGCCGATCTGGGCGCCGGTCAGGCCGAGATAGGTGCCGAGTTCGCCGGGCGCCCGGGGCAGCAGCCACGTCCCGCCCACATCGGGCAGGTAGCCGATGCCGGTCTCGGGCATGGCGATGCGGGAACGCTCGGTGACGATCCGGTGGGCGGCGTGGCCGGAGAGCCCGACGCCGCCGCCCATGGTGATGCCGTCCATCACCGCCACGAAGGGCTTCTCATAGGCCGCGATGCGGGCATCGAGGCGGTACTCGTCCCGCCAGAACCGGTCGGCCATGGCGGTGGGGTTCTCGTAGAGGGAGCGCAGATCTCCGCCGGCGCAGAGGCCGCGCTCGCCCTCGCCGGTGAGCAGCACCGCGGCGATGGCGGGGTCGGCGCTGAACCGGTCGAGCGCCCGGTCGATCAGCCCCACCATCGGATGGTTGAGGGCGTTGATCGCCTTCGGCCGGTTGAGGCGGATGCGGCCGAGCGACCCGGCGCTCTCGACGATCACGTCATCCATCAACGGCCTCCGATCAGGGCGCGGGCGATGATCACCCGCATGATCTCGTTGGTCCCCTCCAGGATCTGATGCACCCGCAGGTCCCGGACGATCTTTTCGATGCCGTATTCAGCCAGGTAGCCGTAGCCGCCGTGCAGTTGCAGAGCTTGGTTGGCCACGTCGAACGCCGCGTCCGTGACGTGGCGCTTGGCCATGGCGCAGAGCTGGCTCGCCTCGGGGGCCTTGGCGTCGAGCGCCCGCGCCGCATGGTGCAGGAAGGTCCGCGAGACGGTCAGTGCCGTCGCCATGTCGGCCAGCCGGAATTGCAGCGCCTGGAAATCGGTGAGCTTCGCCCCGAAGGCCCGGCGGTCGCCCATATAGGCCAGCGCCTTGTCCAGCGCCGATTGCGCCCCGCCGAGCGAGCAGGCGGCGATGTTGATGCGCCCGCCGTCGAGCCCGCTCATGGCGATCCGAAACCCCTCGCCCTCGGCGCCGAGGCGGTTTTCCACCGGCACCCGGCAGCCGTCGAAGCGCACGGCGCGGGTGGGCTGGGCGTTCCAGCCCATCTTGCGCTCGTTGGCGCCGAAGGAGAGGCCGGGCGTGTCCTTCTCGACCACCACGGCCGAGACGCCCTTGGGCCCCGCCCCCCCGGTGCGGACCATGCAGAGGTAGAGGTCGCTCTCCCCCGCGCCGGAGATGAACTGCTTCTCCCCGGTGAGGACGTAATGGTCGCCGTCGCGCTCGGCGCGGGTGCACAGCGCCGCCGCGTCGGAGCCGGAGCCCGGCTCCGTGAGGCAGTAGCTGGCGATGGCGTCCATCGTGGTCATCGCCGGCAGGAAGCGCGCCCGCTGCGCGTCCGAGCCGTAGGCGTCGATCATCCAGGCGCACATGTTGTGGATCGACAGGAACGCCGCCACCGTCGGGCAGCCCTGCGCCAGCGCCTCGAAGATCAGCGCCGCCTCGATCCGCCCGAGGCCGGTGCCGCCGGATTCCTCGCGGACGTAGATCCCGGCCATCCCGAGCCCCGCCGCCGCGCGCAGGGTGTCGATGGGGAACGTCTTGGTCTCGTCCCAGGCGAGGGCATGGGGGGCGATGTGGTCGGCCGCGAAGGCGGCGGCCATGTCGTGGATCGCGCTCTGGTCCTCGTCGAGGCCGAATGGCATGGGTGGTTCCTCCCCGTCCCGGAACGCAGCGCGGGTTTCCCCCTCTCCCCGCGAGCGGGGAGAGGCCCGCTGACACCCCGTCGTGTCAGCGGGAAGCGCAGGCGAAGCCGAAGCGAGGGTGAGGGGGGCTTGCCGAACGAGTCTCGTCCGGCCCGCCCCCTCACCCCCGGCTGCCGCCTCGCTCCGGCGACGACAAGGTCGCCGGAGCCCTCTCCCCGCTCGCGGGGAGAGGGGATGCCCGCGGTCTTACCGCATCGTCGGGATCGAGAACTCCGCGCCGCTCTTGATGCCGGAGGGCCAGCGCTGCGTCACGGTCTTGGTCTTGGTGTAGAAGCGGATCGAATCCGGCCCGTGCTGGTTCAGGTCGCCGAAGCCGGAGCGCTTCCAGCCGCCGAAGGTGTGGTAGGCGATCGGCACCGGGATCGGCACGTTCACGCCCACCATGCCGGTGTTGACGCGGGCGGTGAAGTCCCGGGCCGCGTCGCCGTCCTGGGTGAAGATGGCGACGCCGTTGCCGTACTGGTGGGTGGAGGGGAGCGCCAGCGCCTCCTCGTAATCCTTCGCCCGCACCACGCTGAGCACCGGCCCGAAGATCTCCTCCTTGTAGATCGTCATGTCCGGCGTCACCCGGTCGAACAGCGAACCGCCGAGGTAGAAGCCGTTCTCGTAGCCCTGGAGCTTGAAGCCGCGGCCGTCGACGGCGAGCTGCGCGCCTTCCTTGATGCCGGTATCGATGTAGCCGCGCACCTTCTCCACCGCCTCGCGGGTGACGAGGGGCCCGTAATCGGCGCCCTCGTCGTGCGACGGGCCGATCTTCAGGGCCTCGACCCGGGGGATCAGCCGCTCCATCAGCCGGTCGGCGGTGGCCTCGCCCACCGGCACCGCCACCGAGATCGCCATGCAGCGCTCGCCGGCCGAGCCGTAGCCGGCGCCGATCAGCGCATCGACCGCCTGGTCCATGTTGGCGTCGGGCATGACGATCATGTGGTTCTTGGCGCCGCCGAAGCACTGGGCGCGCTTTCCGGTCTGCGCGGCGCGGACATAGATGTACTCGGCGATGGAGGACGAGCCGACGAAACCCACCGCCTTGATGTCCTCGTCATCGAGGATGGCGTCCACCGCCTCCTTGTCGCCGTTCACGACGTTCAGGATGCCCGGCGGCAACCCCGCCTCCAGGAAGATCTCGGCGATGCGCAGGGGCACGCCGGGGTCGCGCTCCGACGGCTTGAGGATGAAGGCGTTGCCGCAGGCGATGGCCGGGGCGCATTTCCACAGGGGGATCATCGCCGGGAAGTTGAACGGCGTGATGCCGGCGACCACGCCGAGGGGCTGGCGCAGGGAATACACGTCGATGCCGGGGCCGGCGCCCTCGGTGTACTCGCCCTTCAGCAGGTGCGGGATGCCGCAGGCGAATTCCACCACCTCGATGCCGCGCTGGATGTCGCCCTTGGCGTCGGGCACGGTCTTGCCGTGCTCGGAGGCGAGCAACTCCGCCAGTTCCTGGTTGTAGCCGCGCATCAGTTCGAGGAAGCGCATCATCACCCGCGCCCGCTTCTGCGGGTTGGTGGCCGCCCAGGCCGGCTGGGCCGCCGCCGCGTTCTCCACCGCCGCGCGCATCTCGGCCCGGCTCGCCAGCGCCACCTTGGCCTGGACCTCGCCGGTGGAGGGATGGAACACGTCGGCCGTCCGGCCGCTCTGCCCGTCGACGAGACGACCGCCGATGAAATGCCCGACGTTGCGCATGACGCACCTCCCTGTGGTGTCTGCCGAATCCGGCTTTTGCGGCACACTAGCACGCCCGGCTGAACGATAAAGCTGGACCGTCTCGCAGCCGTCGTGCATCGATGCACGATACCGGGGCCCGGAGGGGCTGGCCGGACATCACCTTCGTCCCCTCACAACCTCATCCTGAGGTGCGGCGAGAGCCGCCTCGAAGGAGGGCTCCCGATATCGCGGTGCCCTCCGGAAGCCTCCTTCGAGGCCCGCTGACGCGGGCACCTCAGGATGAGGGGGAGGGGCGGGACGAAACCGATTGTTTGGCCAGCCCCCCAGACGCGGGGCGGGGCCGCAGCGGCGCTCGGGCGAGGGGTCCACCATGGTCGCGCGCAAACCGGCCGGCAGCTGGGACGACCTGCGCTTCTTCCTGGCGGTGGCGCGCAGCGGCACCCTCAGCGCGGCGGCGGCGCGGACGGGCACCGAGCACACCACGGTGGGCCGGCGCATCCGCGCCCTCGAAGGGACGCTCGACGCGCAGCTGTTCCACCGCAGCAACCTCGGCTACGCCCTCACCGAGGCGGGCGAGAACCTGCTCGCCGCCGCCGAGCGCATGGAAAGCGCCTTCCTGTCGGCGAGCGCGGCGGCGGAGGCGGCGCACACCGTGTCCGGCACGGTGCGGATCGGCGCGCCGGACGGGTTCGGCAGCGTGTTCCTGGCGGCGCGGATGCACCGCCTGACGCGCCGGCATCCGGGGCTGGAGGTGGAGATCATGGCCACCGCGCGGATCTTCAGCCTGTCCAAGCGCGAGGCCGACATCGTGGTCAGCCTGTCGCCGCCGCAGCAGGCGCGGGTGGTGGCACGGCGCCTCACCGACTACCGGCTGTTCGTCTACGGCGCCGAGGCCTACCTCGCCGAGGGGCCGCCGGTCCGCTCGACCGACGACCTCGAAGGGCATCCCTTCGTCGGCTACATCGAGGATATGCTGTTCACCCGGGAGCTCAACTATCTCGGCGCCCTGGGCCCGGCGGTCTCGGCACGGCTGCGCTCCACCAACCTGCTGGCCCAGGTCCACGCGACGCTGGCCGGCGCCGGCCTGTGCATCCTGCCGGCCTTCATCGCCGCCGCCCATCCGGGCCTGCGGGCGGTGTTGCCCGACGAGGTCTCGCTGACCCGCGCCTTCCACATGCACATCCACGAGGACCACCGGCAGGCGGCCCCGATCCGCGCGGTGGCGGCCTTCATCGCCGCCGAGGTCGAGGCGGCGCGGGAGCTGTTCGCGGGTACCGCGCCCGCTTCCTGACCCTCGCCCCGTCATTGCGAGGCGGAGCCGAAGCAATCCAGGGCGCGCCTTGTCCGGATAAGGCAGTGCCGGCTGGATTGCTTCGCTGTCGCTCGCAATGACGGGGACGGTGCGATGCCCGTCGCCCCCGGGTCACAGGTGGCGCAAATCGCCCCACCAAGCTCGACATCGCCACGGGGATGGGACATGAGGCACACGATGCCGGCATGGACCGGGCCGCCTTGATTCCGCGCCGCGCCGTTTGCAGCTAAGACGCTGCGCAGGTCAGTCTTCGCGCCATGCGGCCCCGGCATCGCAGGCGCCAGGCCCGGTGGAAGTCAGGGAAGCGGAAGTCATGGAAGCCCGCAGCGACAGCGAGAACCTCTTCACCGGTTCCCTCTCCGGCCTCGGCCCGGAGATCGCCGGCCCCGCACCGCGCCACCGCACGGTCGGCGTCACGGTGGGCGAGGGCGAGGGCGCCGTCACGGTGGGCGGCGGCGCGCCGGTCGTCGTCCAGTCCATGACCAACACCGACACCGCCGACATCGACGGCACCGTCGCGCAGGTCTCGCAGCTCGCCCGGGCCGGCTCGGAGCTGGTGCGCATCACCGTCGACCGGGACGAGGCCGCCGCCGCCGTGCCGAAGATCCGCGAGCGGCTGGACCGAATCGGCGTCCACGTCCCGCTGGTGGGCGACTTCCACTACATCGGCCACAAGCTCCTGTCCGACCATCCGGCCTGCGCCGAGGCGCTGGCCAAGTACCGGATCAACCCCGGCAACGTCGGCTTCAAGGAGAAGAAGGACACCCAGTTCTCCACCATCATCGAGCAGGCGATCAAGTACGGGAAGACCGTGCGCATCGGCGCCAACTGGGGCTCCCTCGACGGCGAGCTGCTCACCCACCTGATGGACGAGAACGCCAGGGCGGAACGCCCGATCGACGCCCGCGCCGTGATGCGCGAGGCGATGGTGCGCTCGGCGCTGGGCTCCGCCAAGCGGGCCGAGGAGCTGGGCCTTCCCAAGGACCGGATCATCCTCTCGGCCAAGGTCTCGGCGGTGCAGGACCTGATCGCGGTCTACCGCGAGGTCGCCCGCCGGTCGGACTACGCCATCCATCTCGGCCTCACCGAGGCGGGCATGGGCTCGAAGGGCATCGTCGCCGCCTCCGCCGCCATCGGCGTGCTGCTGCAGGAGGGCATCGGCGACACGATCCGCTATTCCCTCACCCCGGAGCCCGGCGGCGACCGGACGGTGGAGGTGAAGGTCGCGCAGGAACTGCTGCAGACCATGGGCTTCCGCACCTTCGTGCCGCTGGTGGCCGCCTGCCCCGGCTGCGGGCGCACCACCTCCACGACGTTCCAGGAGCTCGCCCGCGACATCCAGAACTGGATCACCACCTCCATGCCGGAGTGGAAGAAGACCTATCCCGGCGTCGAGGGGCTGAACGTCGCGGTGATGGGCTGCATCGTGAACGGCCCGGGCGAATCGAAGCACGCCGACATCGGCATCTCGCTGCCCGGCACCGGCGAGACCCCCACCGCCCCGGTCTTCATCGACGGCAAGAAGGCCATGACCCTGCGTGGCGCCACCCTCGCCAAGGACTTCGAGACCATCGTCATCGACTACATCGAGCGCCGCTTCGGCCAGGGCACCCGCAACGCGGCGGAGTGAGACGGGCGCGGCGCGGCGGCACTTCCCGTCGAGGCGCACGGAGGGACGCGGGGAGGGTGGGGGCTCTGCCGACCCCCACCGATGCGCCGGGGGCGCGCGATTGCGGGGCCCACCGCGCCCGCGCATGGTTCCCGCCCGCACGGGGCCGTGATAGTCAGGCGGCCGAACACGAGCGCCGGGCAGCCCGGCGGATCCTTCGCGCCCCGATGGCCCCATGATCCGGACCGCGAAGAGCCAGACCGCGCGTCGCCGGCCGACCGGACAATGTCGACAGCCCGCATGAGCCAGACCGCCGTACCGGGCCCCACCGCCCAGCCTGACGCAGCGCCCGGGGAGGCGACGGACGGGCCCGCGCCCTCCGGTGTCCTCGACGCGCCCGAGCGGGCGGAGACCCGGCACGGCCATGCCGGGTTCTGGACGCTGCTCGTCGGCTCCATCGGCGTCGTCTACGGCGATATCGGCACGAGCCCCCTCTACGCCTTCCGCGAGGCGCTCTCCCCCGCCCGGGCCGACAGCATCCTGCTGCCGGAGGAGGTGCTGGGCACCGTCTCGCTGATCCTGTGGGCGCTGTTCCTGATCGTGACCGTGAAGTACGTCGCGATCCTCCTGCGCATGGACAACAACGGCGAGGGCGGCATCCTCTCGCTCATGGCGCTCGCCCGGAAGGCGCTCGGCGGCTCGCGGGTGGTGTTCATGCTCGGGCTGATGGGCGCCTCGCTGTTCTACGGCGACGCGGTGATCACCCCCGCCATCTCGGTCCTCTCGGCGGTGGAGGGGCTGAAGCTCGTCACCCCGACCCTGGACGACTACGTCCTGCCGATCACGGTGGCGATCATCGTCGTCCTGTTCCTCGTGCAGAACCGGGGGACGGCCAAGGTCGCGGCCTTCTTCGGCCCGATGACCGTCGTCTGGTTCCTCGCCATGGCGGCGGTCGCCCTGCCGCATATCGGCCTGCACCCGGAGGTGTTCCGGGCGGCCAACCCCTGGCACGCGGTGACCTATCTGCTCGGCCACGGCACCGGGGCGCTGGTGGCGCTCGGCGCCGTCTTCCTGGCGGTGACCGGGGCCGAAGCCCTGTTCGCCGACCTGGGCCATTTCGGGCGCAAGCCGATCCAGCTCGCCTGGATCGGCCTCGTCTTCCCCTCGCTCGCCCTCAACTACCTCGGCCAGGCCGCCCTGGTGCTGGAGAAGCCCGACACCTCCGATCCGTTCTTCCAGATGGTGCCGGCCTGGGGGCTGCTGCCGATGGTGGTGCTCGCCACCATCGCCACCGTGGTGGCGAGCCAGGCGGTGATCACCGGCGCCTTCTCCCTCTCCCGGCAGGCGATCCAGCTCGGCCTGCTGCCGCGGCTGGAGATCCGCCACACCTCCGAATCGCATGCGGGGCAGATCTACCTGCCGCAGATCAACACGCTGCTGATGGTCGGGGTCGTGCTGCTGGCGATCCTGTTCAAGACCTCCTCGTCGCTGGCCTCGGCCTACGGCATCGCCGTGACGGGGACGATGCTCCTCACCGCCTCCCTCACCTTCATCGTCATGTGGCGGATGTGGGGGTGGTCGCCGATCGCGGCGGCGGCGGCGATGCTGCCGTTCATCGTGCTGGAATTCCTGTTCCTGCTCTCGAACCTCCTCAAGGTGGTGGAGGGCGGCTACGTGCCCCTGCTGCTGGCAGGCGCGCTCATCGTCCTGATGTGGACCTGGGTGCGGGGCGTGACGATCCTGTTCAACAAGACCCGCAAGACCGACGTGCCGCTCACCGAGCTCGTGGCGATGCTGGAGAAGAGCCCGCCCCACCACGTCCGCGGCACCGCCGTGTTCCTCACGAGCGACCCGGAGATCGCCCCGGCGGCCCTCCTGCACAACCTGAAGCACAACAAGGTGCTGCACGAGAAGAACGTGGTGCTCACCGTCGAGACCGTGGACACGCCCCGCTCGAACGAGGCGGACAAGGTGCGCATCGACCCCGTGGGCCCGCATTTCTACCGGGTGGTGATGAAGTTCGGCTACATGGAGACGCCGAACATCCCGAAGACGCTCACCCTGCTCCGCCGCCAGGGCTTCAAGTTCGACATCATGGCGACGTCGTTCTTCCTCTCCCGCCGCTCGATCCGCCCGGCCGCCCATTCGGGCATGCCGCTGTGGCAGGACCGCATCTTCATTACGCTCGCCAAGAACGCCAACGACGCGACGGACTTCTTCCAGATCCCGACGGGGCGGGTGGTCGAGGTGGGGACGCAGGTGACGGTTTGAGGAGGTAGCACCTAAGGTTTTGCTCTGTTGACTCAGAGCGGAAGCAGCCCACCGGGGCATGCCAATTTTAGATATTATTTCCTTGATATTCCGAACATAATCCTATCACACAGCGTGCCCACGGAGGTGGCCATGCGAACGAGACAGGAAATCGACTTCGCTATTGCGTATACGCGACTTGAACTCAGCAAAATGCAACATCGCGTCGCCCAAATGCGGCGCTCCTTACAATCCAAAAACTATAATCCGAACCAACCTCGCGTACCAGCAAAACAATCAGGTGGGGGACGCTGGACTATCGATGATAGATCAGGAAATACCGATAGAATATATCTCTCTAAAATTGATGAATTGATCCATCAAACGTCCTTACTTCGAGATGAATGCGATGAAATGCATCAACGAGGTCTGAACGTTTGAAGATTTGTTGGAATTTCTGCTTGCTACGCACAAGCGTATGTCAGGCGGGCGGCCTGCGAACGAGGGCACCCAATTCCGCCGCTCAATTTTTGAGGTTCGTGATGTTGATTGCAGATAGAATTCTGACAGCTCAACTGCGCAATAGCGCAAAGCAGGTACCCATAAGTATCTATGCTCCTAGGTTTGCAGATGGCATGAACATCTGTGAATATGTCATTGGATGGCCAGAAGGCGAACGAAGAAGCTTTGGAGCGGGAGTGGATTCTGTACAAGCCTTACACTCAGCGCTTCTTTCGATAGGGATAGAGCTTTATGCCAGCGCCTATCATAAAAGCGGTATTTTATCCTGGGAAAAATCTGGGGAGGGCTATGGATTCCCCGTTCCAAAAAACGCTCGTGAACTTTTAGTGGGTAACGATAAAGTCTTCGATGGATAATATCCCCAATTACGCCATCGTATCTTGTTAAAGTATTGATGTTTTATATTAAAATATTTATGAAGTCCCATCTCAGCTGGCAACATGTTGGCTGAGATGGGTGGAACGAAAAGTATTACATGAAGCGATTGAGGAGCGGACCGGTCGTGCCGCCTTAGACTGCTCCGCCACGATCACCCACTCAGCTTCGTTACCCCCTCAAGGCTCAGCTATGTGCGCCACCGCACATGCACCGACGTCACACATTGCGGCCGAACCCGCGTCTCCTTAAACCCGTTCTAATTGAGTGCATTCATTGCATTCCCGCATTCCGGACGGCGCGCCTCCGGCCGCCGCCCTTCGGGCCGCCCGTTGCGCGGTCGCCCAAGCGAGGGACATCCATGATCAAGCTCACCGTGAACGGGGCTGCGCGCAGCTTCGACGGCGACCCCGATATGCCGCTCCTCTGGTACCTGCGGGACGAGGTCGGGCTCACCGGCTCGAAGTTCGGCTGCGGCGCGGCGCTCTGCGGCGCCTGCACCATCCACCTCGGCGGCACCGCCGTGCGCTCCTGCATCACCCCGGTCTCGGCGGCCGAGGGGCAGGAGGTCGTCACCATCGAGGGCCTGTCGCCGGACGGGAACCACCCGGTGCAGGTGGCGTGGCGCGACCAGAACGTCGCCCAGTGCGGCTACTGCCAGTGCGGCCAGATCATGCAGGCCGCCTCGCTGCTCAAGGACACGCCCCAGCCCACCGACGCGCAGATCGACGATGGCATGAGCGGCAACATCTGCCGCTGCGGCACCTATCCGCGCATCCGCGCCGCCATCCACCAGGCCGCCGGCCAGACTGCCGCCCCGAAGGGAGAGCGCCTGTGATTCACGATCTCAAGCTGATGGCCGAGCAAGCCGCCGCCGAGCCGGCCCCCCGTCCCGCCCTCGCCAACGTCAGCCGCCGGGGCATCCTCGGCGGCGCGGGCGCGCTGGTCCTCGCCCTGTCGCTGCGCACCCCGGCCAAGGCCGACGAGACGCAGACGCAGGAGCAGAAGGAGCACAAGTACGGCGCCGACGGCATGCCGCATGGCTGGCGCGACGACCCGAAGGTGTTCATCGCCATCGCCCCGGACGGCACCGTGACGGTGACGAACCACCGCTCCGAGATGGGCCAGGGCGTGCGCACCTCCGTGGCGCTCACCGTCGCCGACGAGCTCGAGGCCGACTGGCCGAAGGTGAAGGTGGTCCAGGCCTGGGGCGACGAGAGCCGCTTCGGCAACCAGGACACGGACGGCTCGCGCTCGCTGCGCCACTTCTTCCAGCACTTCCGCCACGCCGGCGCGGCGATGCGGGCGATGCTCACCGAGGCCGCGGCCAAGCAGTGGGGCGTGCCGGCCTCCGAGGTCAGCGCGAAGAACCACACCCTCACCCACGCCAAGTCCGGCCGGACGCTGGGCTACGGCGCGGTGGCGCAGGCGGCGGCCGAGCTGCCGGTGCCCTCCAGCGTCACGCTGAAGGATCCGAAGGAGTTCCGCTACATCGGCACCGGCAAGATCGGGCTGATCGACAACTTCGACATCACCACCGGCCGGGCCATCTACGGCGCCGACACCAAGCTCGATGGGATGCTCTACGCGGCCATCGCCCGCCCGCCGGTCTACGGCGGCACGGTGACGTCATTCGATGACGCCGAGGCGAAGAAGGTCGCGGGCGTCGTGAAGATCTTCAAGATCGACGGCGCGCCGATCCCGTCCGAGTTCATGCCGCTCGGCGGCGTCGCCGTGGTGGCGAAGAACACCTGGGCGGCCCTGAAGGCCCGCGAGGCCCTCAAGATCACCTGGGACGACGGCCCCAACGCCTCCTACGACACCGACGTGTTCCGCAAGGAGCTGGAGGCCGCCGCGCGCCAGCCCGGCAAGGTGGTGCGCACGCAGGGCGACGTCGATGCCGCCATGGCCAAGGCGACGAAGAAGGTGGTGGCCGAGTACTTCGTGCCCCACCTCGTCCAGGCGCCGATGGAGCCCCCGGCCGCCATCGCCTGGGTGAAGGACGGGATGTGCGAGGCCTGGGCCTCGACGCAGGGTCCGCAGGCGGCCAACGACCGCCTGATGAAGGCGCTCAACCTGCCCGACGACAAGGTGAAGGTGAACGTCACGCTGCTCGGCGGCGGGTTCGGGCGCAAGTCCAAGCCCGATTACGTGGTCGAGGCGGCGCTCTGCAGCCGCGAGGTCGGCGGCGCCCCGGTCAAGCTCGCCTGGACCCGGGACGACGACATCCACCACGGCTACTACCACACCATCTCGGCCGAGCGGATCGAGGCGGGGCTGGACGACAAGGGCATGCCGGTGGCGTGGCTGCACCGGTCGGCGGCGCCGACGATCGGCTCGATCTTCGCGCCGGATCCGAAGCACGAGCTGCCGTTCGAGCTCGGCATGGGCCTCGTGAACACGCCGTTCGCGATCCCCAACATGCGGATGGAGAACCCGGAGGCCGCCGCCCACGTCCGGATCGGCTGGTTCCGCTCGGTCTCGAACATCCCGCACGCCTTCGCGATCCAGTCCTTCGTCTCCGAACTCGCCCACGAGGCGGGGCGCGACCCGAAGGACTACCTGCTCGACCTCATCGGCCAGCCCCGCAAGATCGACCCGACCACCATCGGCGACGTGTGGAACTACGGCGAGGACCCCGCCCGGTACCCGATCGACACCGGGCGCCTGCGCGGGGTGATCGAGGCCGCCGCCAAGGGCGCCGGCTGGGGCCGTGAGATGCCGAAGGGCCGCGGCCTCGGTATCGCCGGGCACTACAGCTTCGTCACCTACACGGCCGTCGCCGCCGAGGTGGAGGTGGACGACAAGGGCCAGGTGAAGGTCCACGCCATCGACATCGCCGTCGATTGCGGGCCGCAGGTGAACCCGGAGCGGATCCGCTCGCAGATGGAGGGCGCGGTGGTCATGGGGATGGGGCTCGCCCTCACCTCCGAGATCACGTTCAAGAAGGGCCGCGCCCAGCAGAACAACTTCGACGGCTACGAGATCATCCGGATCGACGCCGCCCCGAAGGTGGTGCGGGTCCATCTGGTCTCCACGGGCACCTACGACGGCCCCCTCGGCGGCGTCGGCGAGCCCGGCGTGCCGCCGGTGGCGCCGGCCATCGCCAACGCGGTCTTCGCCGCCACCGGCCGCCGGATCCGGCAGCTGCCGATCCGCGACCAGGCGACGGGGGCCTGAACCGCACCGGTCCGATCCGCGGGGAGGTTCGCCTCCCCGCGGATGCGGTGGAGCGGGCGCGCCTCCGGGACGTCCGCATGCTCTCGGCCTGAACGGCAGGTTCGCTCCGCGAAGCACGACTTGGAGCCGATCGGCCGCGAGTCGTGTCCGTCGGGCGGAGCGACCGGAATGCAGACCGTGCCTATCGCGCGTCCCATGGAATTTGCGAAGCGCTTCCGCGTGCCGGTCGGGACCCTGCGGGACTGGGAACAGGCCGGGGCGACCGCGCCGGATTTCGCCATCGCCTCCGCCCGGGTGATCGGGCACCCTCCCGACATCGTCGCCACGATCGTGGCCTGAGCGGCCCTGCCGGGGAGGCGACAGCCCCGCGCCCGCCCATGACGCCGCGAACCCGGCGCCCTCCCGCCGGTTAAGGGCATGGGCAGTGCCGTGAGCCTGCCGAGCGTGGACCGAGGATCGATGACCCATTTTGCCCCCGCCCTGGTCGGACTCTGCCTGTCCGTCAGTCTCGTCGCCCCGGCCCTGGCCTCGCCCTGCTCGGCGCAGATCGAGGCCCTGTCGGGCAAGGTGACCGCGGAGACGAAGGACGCCATCTCCGCCGGCACGGGCGGCCAGGGCGCGGCGGCCAAGCGCAGCGGCGAGGGCGTCACCGGCACGGAGGGCAACCGCTCCGGCGAGGCACCCCAGGCACCGCCGGAGAAGTCCGCCGAGGCCGGCAAGGGCGCCGACGCCGCCCAGCAGGCCAACGTCGCCCTGCAGGAGGCCCGCGCCGCCGACGCCAAGGGCGACGCCAAGGCCTGCGAGGCCGCCGTGGAGCGGGCGAAGTCCGAGCTCGGCAAGGCCCCCTGAGAAAACGGGATTCCCCGGGGGCGTCACGCCCTCGGGTGGAGTCTCGGGGCGACGCCCTGAGGGGGTTTCGCAGGGCGCCGCCCTGCACCCGCCAAAGGGCTCGCCCTTTGGGATCCCCCTCTCAGCGGGCCGTCAGGTCCTCGAACCGCGCCAGGAACCGCGCCTGCGCCTGCGCCGTGGGCCAGGGGTCGGCGAGGGCGAGCACGGCCTCCGGCAGGGCCGGGGCCGGGCCGAAATAGCGGGCGGCCTCCTCCTCCGAGAACCCGGCGAGGCGCACCGCCTCCACATGGGCGGCGATCCGGTCAGCCCGCTTGACGAGCCCGCTGAGGGCCGGGGTCGGCGCCGCCAGCCCGACGCGCTGGCGCACGGCGGCGAGGAGCCGCGCCTCGACGCCCCGGTAGGCATCGCCGATCGCCGCCTTGAGGGGCGAGATGATGTCCCCCACCACGTATTCCGGCGCATCGTGCAGAAGCATCTCCAACCCCTCGCCCGGGCCGTTGGCCGGGGCGATGTGGCGGCCGATCCCCTCCACCAGCAGGCTGTGCTGGGCCACCGAGAAGACGTGCGGCCCCGCGGTCTGCCCGTTCCAGCGGGCGACCCGGGCGAGGCCGTGGGCGATGTCGGCGATCTCGATGTCCAGGGGGGACGGGTCGAGGAGGTCGAGCCGGCGGCCGGAGAGCATTCGTTGCCAAGCCCGCGGCACGTCTTTCGAAGCCCGCGGCGCGTCTGTCGAAGGGCGTGGGGGCTCCTTCCCCGGCGGGGCGCTCATGCCGGGCCGAGGGCGGCGCAGGCCGCGTGCCGGTGGCATCCGGTGAGGTGGTCGTTCACCATCCCCACCGCCTGCATGAAGGCGTAGACGATGACCGGCCCGCAGAAGGAAAAACCTTCGGCCTTCAGGGCCTTCGCGATCCGCCGGGAGACCTCCGTCTCGGTGGCGATGTCGGCCCGGCTGCG
This sequence comes from Methylobacterium sp. J-076, assembly GCF_022829405.1. GTDB lineage: Bacteria > Pseudomonadota > Alphaproteobacteria > Rhizobiales > Beijerinckiaceae > Methylobacterium. Next base: position 26,975 of record NZ_JAKSXW010000024.1, on the reverse strand, counting down.
GGGGTCGGCCTGGATCGGGCGCCCGTCGCAGACATCCCACAGGAAGCGGGAGAAGCCCGGTCCGCTCTCCTCGATCCGCAGCCAGGCCTTCGCCCCGGCGATGGTGCCGAGGATCTTGGCCCGGTTGCGGATGATGCGGGTGTCGCCCATCAGCCGGGCCACGTCCGCCTCAGTGTAGCGGGCGATCACCTCCGGCGCGAACCCGTCGAAGGCCGCGCGGAACCCCTCGCGCCGCCTGAGGATGGTGATCCACGAGAGGCCCGCCTGGAACCCGTCGAGGATCAGCTTCTCGTAGAGGGCACGGCCGTCATGCTCCGGCACGCCCCATTCTGTGTCGTGGTAGGCGACGTAGAGCGGGTCGAGCCCGGCCCACCCGCAGCGCGGGCACCCGTCCGGGTGGAGGATCAGCCCCTCGGGGAGCGGCGCGCCCATGCTCAGTGCGCCGCCTCGCCGCCCATTCCGGGCATCGCGAAGGTCGCGTAGGCGGGGCGGCCCACGGCGAGCGCCTTGCCATCCGCCCGGAGGGTCTCGCCGGAGGCCAGGGCATCGCCCAGGCGGTCGAGGCGCAGCATCACGAGGCCCCGCCCCCCCGCCGCACTCCCGGTCGTGCCCAGGACCTTCTGCCCCGCATGGATTTCGGTGCCCGGCGCGGGGGCGCCCTCTGGGTACTCGGCCGCCAGCAGGCGGGTGCGGGCGGTGCCCCGGTGCTGCATCCGCGAGACGACCTCCTGGCCGACGTAGCAGCCCTTGCGGAAGTCGACCCCGCCGAGCTGGTCCATCAGCGCCTCGTGGGGGAACGCGTCGCCGTAGGCGTAGTCGCGCCCGCCCTCGGGGACGGCGAGGCCGATGCGGTGGGCGTGGTAGGCCTCCCCGGAGGCATCCGCCGAGAAGGCCCCCGCCGCGGCGTAGAGCCGTGCCCCGAGTTCGGGGTGCCGGCCGTCGGCGGCGACGGCGGTCTCGGCGGTGGTCGTGGCGCCGTCCCAGGAGACGGCCACCGCGACCGTCGGGTCGGCGGCGATCTCGGCCTTGGCGCGCAGCTTGTAGAGGGTCAGGCGCTTGGCGAGGTCGGCGGCCCTGTCGGCGGCCCCATCGAGGCGGAACCCGTCCGGCAGGCGCGAGACCAGAAAATCGAACAGGATCTTGCCCTGGGGCGTCAGGAGGGCGCCGAGCCGCGCCTCACCTTCGCCCAGCGTCTCGACGTTGCAGGTCAGGACGCCCTGGAGCAGGCCGGTGGCATCCGATCCGGTGACGGTGACGAGGGCACGGTCCGGCAGCAGGGCGATGGGCATTCGGGGCGTTCCTCACGCGGCATGGTCTCCGCCGGGAGGTAGGGGTGAACGCGGCCCGCCTCAACCGGGAGACCGTCAGACGGGCGGGACTCCCCGCCGATCCCTCGGCCCGACCCCCATCGCGAGAGCCGGACCGGACAAGTCGGCGCTTCCCCCGCGCGCCGTCGCCGCCGCTCCCCCCGCGTCAGTGCTGCAGCGTCGTGGTGAAGGCGCCGCCGCGGATCCGGTCCGGGAATCCCTCGGCGTAGCGGGCGGTCGCCTCCTCACCGTAGGTCATCACCAGTTCCTGGAAGGCGGCGAACAGGGCCGCCTGGGCCATGCAATCCCCATCGAGCCCGTCCAGGCAGCCTTCGGCGAACGCCTCCGAGACATAGCTCAGGGCCGCACGCTTCTCCTCGACATCGGCCTCGATGGGGGCGCTTTGCGAGATGGTCTGCATGGTCCGACACTTCCATTGCACCGGTCTGAGACAGACCGGCGGACACCCTGGATGATAGGCGGCTCAATGCGGCACGCCTAGCCGGTAATTGCGAATCGGTTAATGCGACCGTTCGAATACGCCCCATCCCCGGGATCGCCCGGGCCTGTGGCCGCGTCGCATCACCTCATCCGCCGAACCGTCCGGCCAGGCCGTGGGACAGGCGCTCGCCCTCCGCCAGGAAGCGGGCCGCCGCCTCGTGCGCCGCCGGGGTGCAGACCCGGTAGGTGAGGGCGTAGCTCCGGTATCCCCGGTTGTAGGCGCCGGCGAGCCTGTCCCGCCGGGCGGGGGTGATCCCCTCGGCCTCGATCAGCGCCTTCATCCGCGCCGGCCATTCCGCCGCGTCGGGGGTGGCGCAGAGGTTGCGCAGGAAGGCCAGCGAGCCGATCACCTCGGCCATGCGCATCAGGTCCCGGTCGTAGGGCGCGGGCACGTCGGCCGGCGCCGGCGGCTCCTTGGCCTGCTCCTTCGGGGCCTCCTTCGCGGACGGCTTGGCCCGCTGCTGCGCCTGGGCGAGGGGGGACACGAGGAGGGGGGTGAGGACGGCCACCGCCATCGCCAGCGGGGCGAAGCGATCCCACCGCGCCGGAGCGGCGCGGGCGCGATGACGGAGAGGACGAAACCCCATCACGCCATCCCCCGCCCGCCGACCCGCGCGAACGCCTCCCGCAGGGTGTCCAGCAGGCCCGGAGTCGTCTCCAGCCCGGCGATCTCGTCGAGGCTCGCCCAGCGCACGCCCAGCGCCTCCGGCCCGGCCACGGGCTCGCCGCCCTGCCAGAGGGCGGCGTGGGGGTGGACGACGTAGTGGTGACGCGTCCGGCCGGACCCGTCGCGCAGGATGATCTCCGTGGGGGAGAGCACGCCCACCACCGCGGCGGTGAGCCCGACCTCCTCGGAGAGTTCGCGCAGCGCCGCATCGGCCAGGGTCTCCCCGGCCTCCACGAGGCCCCCCGGCAGGGTCCAGACGCCGCGCATCGGCTCGTTGGCCCGGGCGGCCAGCAGGACGCGCCCGGCGCGGATCACCGCGATGGAGGCGCCGACGAAGGGCCGGGACGGGAAGGTGCGGGATTCCGCCTCGCTCACGGCGTGCCCCCGTCGAGGGCGATGGCCGCCACGCGCCCGTCCCCGAGCCCGACCACGAGGCGGGCGCCGGCCCCCTCGCCGAGGGCCGCGACGCCCGTGCCGACCGGCGCCGGCAGGGCCACCCGCAGGCGCTCGCGCAGGCCGTCCCGGGCCGAGACGATGGCCAGCGCCGGCATCCCGGCCACCGGCAGGGCGAGGTCCGCCCCGCCCTCCCGCGCCAGGGTGTCGGCGAGGTCGGCCTCCCCGTCGCCGAGCGTGTAGCCCGCGGCCTCGGGGCCGGGCTCGATCCGGTCGGGGGCGAGGTTCCAGAGTGTCAGCCGCCCGGTGGAATCGACCGTCGCCGCCTGGAGCCCCTTGCCGGAGAAGTCGCCGAGCGCCGCAAGGGCCGGGCGGGGGCCGGGGGCCGTGCGCGCGCTCACCGCCCAGGCGGCGGGGTCGGAGGCGGGCCGGGCGATCAGCACGAGGCCGCCCGCATCGGCCCCGGTCAGGGTCGCGGCGAGGACGGCCGGGCGGCCGCCGAGCGCCGCGATCCGCGGCGGGCGGGGGGCGAACACCGCCCCGTCCCCGGCGGGCACGGCGGCCGTGGCCACCGGCACGGGCTTCGGATCGGTGCTGACCGCCAGGGGCTGGCGCTCGCGCAGGGTCAGGGTCGTCGCGGCGGGGCCGCCGTCCGGGCCGCGGGTGCGGCCGGTCAGGAAGGCGCTGAGGGGTCCCTCGAGGGCGCGGCGGGTGCCCGGGACGGCGCCCCGGGGCGTCTCGGAGGCCACGAGATCCTCCACCGCCTCGCGGCCGATCGGCCTCACGGCGACGGCGCCGTTCTCCACGGCGAGGATGGCGCCGCCCTCCTCGCCCCAGACGACGGCGATGGGCGGGCTCCCCCGGGTCCCGTCGCCGCCGCGGACGAGGGGCAGCAGCCCCGAGGTCGCCACCGCGGTGGCGACCTCGCTGTGCGGCCCGCGCATCTCGCGGACCTTGAACGGCAGGTCGAGGAGGCGGAGCGCCGGCTCGGCCCTGGCGGGGCCGGCGGCGAGGACGGCCAGCACCGCGGCGCACCATGCCCCCCGCCGCCGGGGCGGGCGAGGCGACGGGGGGGCGGAGCGGGTCCGGCGGACGGCGCGCGGGGCGCGCGCCGACGCGTCAGACATGCTGCCCGCCGTTGATGTGCAGCTCGGCGCCGTTCACGTAGGACGAGGCGTCGGTGCACAGGAAGTAGATCGCCTTGGCGACCTCGTCCGGGGTGCCGAGGCGGCGCTGGGGGATCTGCTCCACCAGCTTCTCCGTCCCCGGCGAGAGGATGGAGGTGTCGATCTCGCCGGGCGAGATGGCGTTCACCCGCACGCCGATCGGCCCGAAATCCGCGGCCATCTCCCGGGTCAGGCCGGCGAGCGCCGCCTTCGAGGTGCCGTAGGCCGCCCCGGCGAAGGGGTGGACCCGCGAGCCGGCGATGGAGGTGACGTTGACGATCGAGCCCCGGGCCCGGGCGAGTTCGTCGCGCAGGCCCTTGGCGAGCAGGATCGTCGCGAAGAAGTTCACCTGGAACACCCGCTGCCAGTCGGGAAACCCCGTCCCGAGGACGCCGAGGCGCTCGCCCTCCGGGCCCTTGGGCGAGATGCCGGCGTTGTTGACGAGGGCGTGCAGCACCCCGCCCTCGGCGGCCAGCCGCCCGCGCACCTCCTCCACCCCGCGCACCGTGTCGGCGGCGTCGGAGAGGTCGACCTGGAGGTGGTCCTCCGGGCCCATCTCCCACGGGCAGTTCTCGGGAAACGGATGGCGGGAGCAGGTGATCACGCGCCAGCCGGCGGCGGAGAACCGCTTGACGGTGGCGTGGCCGATGCCGCGGCTCGCGCCCGTGAGCAGCATGATGCGCCGGCGTTCGTTGGGGGGGAGGGCCACGGTCGGAGCCTCACTGTCGCGCGGGGATCCCGAAGGAGCGGGTCCCGCCGGTGCACTGCAACGTCTAGGCGGACGGGCGCGGGAAATCCAGGGCGGACCTCATGCGGCGGGCGCAAGGGGCTTGGCCCTCTCGACCCGCACCCGTTCGCTCGGTGAATGCATCACGGTCCGGAGTTCGGTCCGGCGTTGCACGTTCAGCCAGAAGTCCGGGCTGTTGCCGAACACACGAGCGAGAATCAGGGCCGTGACGGTGCGCCGGTCGTCGCAGAGCTCGTTCACGCGCTTGCGCGGCACGCCCATCGCCTCTGCCAGGGCGGCCTGCGTCAGGCCGAAGAGCTGCAAGAACTCCTCGGTCAGAATCCCACCGACGGTCGCGGGCTTCCGGGTCGTCACCGACATGTTCAGCCTCAACGACAGCTGTGAGTGTCGAGGTCGACATCCCTTGCCTCACCCCGGCTTCCGTCCCAGCGAAACACCAGCCGCCATCGCTTGTTCACGCGGACGGAGTGGTCACCGTCCGGCCGAGGCGTTGTACCACGCTGTGGGACATCCCTCAGCCGCCCTCCCCATTCCGCGGCGGAGGAACGGCGCGATGACGGGCCGGCATCCACCTGCGCAGTCCCGCGCATGCCGCGGCCCGGTGCCCCGGCGCGGGCCGTGTCGCCAAGCCGCCCCGCGGTTGCTACAGAGCGCGCGCACGAGGATGACCATGACGCGACCGGAGCCCGACACCGAAAAGGCCGAGCCAGCGCAGGCCCGGCTGATCGCCCATCTGGCGTCGGCCGGCTATGCCCCCGTGACGCCCCCGGTGCTGCAGCCGATCGAGCCCTTCCTGGAACTGTCCGGGGAGGACATCCGGCGGCGGATCTTCGTCACGCAGGATGCCGGCGGCGCGGAACTGTGCCTGCGGCCGGAATTCACGATCCCCATCTGCCGCCTGCACCGGATGCGGGCGGACGGGCAGGCGGCCGACTACAGCTATTGCGGGCCGGTCTTCCGGCTGGCCGCCGACGAGCCGGACGAGTTCTTCCAGGCGGGCATCGAATCGATCGGCCGCACCGACACGCCGGCCGCCGACGCCGAGGTGCTGGGCCTCGCCCTCGAAGGGCTCGCCCTCCTCGGCCGGGTGAACCCGTCCGTGCGCCTGGGCGACATGGGGATGACGGTCGCCCTCCTCGACGGCCTCGCCGTCCCGCCGGCCGCCAAGCGGCGCACCCTGCGGGCGCTCGCCGCCGGGCGCTCCCTCGATGCCGTCACCAACGGCGCCGAGGGCACCCCCGGCGAGGACCGCCACGCGGGCCTGCTCGCCGCCATCCAGGGCCAGGACCCGGAGGGCGTGCGCGCCTTCGTGGAGGACGTGCTCGCCATCGCCGGGATCTCGGCGGTGGGCGGGCGCAGCGCCGGGGAGATCGCCGAGCGCTTCCTCGGCAAGGCGGCGGCGCAGGCCAACGGCGGCGCCGGGCTCAACGCCGAGAACCGGGCGGTCCTCGACCGCTACCGGGCCATCGCCGGGGATCCCGATGCCGCAGCCCGGGACCTGCGGGCCCTCGTGGCCGATGCGGGGATCCGCCACGACGCGGTGGAGGCGGCCCTCGACCTGTTCGAGGAGCGCACGGGCTTCATCGCCGCCCGGGGGCTGGCCGTCGGCGGCTTCCGCTTCCAGGGCGGCTTCGCCCGCAACCTCGATTACTACACGGGCTTCATCTTCGAGGCCGCCGAGGGCGACGGGCCGGTGCTCGTCGGCGGCGGCCGCTACGACGGCCTGCTCGCCCACCTCGGCAGCGCCGCCCCCCTGCCCGCCGTGGGCTGCACCTTCTGGATCGAACGGGCGACGGGAGCCGGCCGATGAGCGACGCCCTCGTGCTGGCGGTGCCCTCGAAGGGGCGCCTCCAGGAGAACGCCAACGCCTTCTTCGCCCGCGCCGGGCTCAAGCTCGCGCAGGGGGCCGGCGCCCGGGACTACCGCGGCAAGCTCGTGGGCGTGCCCGGCGTCGAGGTGCGCTACCTGTCGGCCTCCGAGATCGCGAGCCAGCTCGCCTCCGGCGCCGCCCACATGGGCGTGACGGGCGAGGACCTGATCCGCGAGACCCTGCCCGACGTGCGCGGCCAGGTGGAGCTGCTGACGCCGCTCGGCTTCGGCCACGCCACGGTGGTGGTGGCCGTGCCGCAGGCCTGGATCGACGTGCGGGTGATGGCCGACCTCGACGAGGTGGCCGCCACCATGCGCACCCGCCACGGCCGCCGCCTGCGGGTGGCGACGAAATACGTGAACCTCACCCGCCGCTTCTTCGCCGAGACCGGCGTCGCGGACTACCGGATCGTGGAGAGCCTCGGCGCCACCGAGGGCGCCCCCGCGGCGGGCTCGGCCGAGATCATCGTGGACATCACCACCACCGGCGCGACCCTCGCCGCCAACGCCCTCAAGATCCTGGAGGACGGGATCATCCTGCGCTCGGAGGCGAACCTCGTCGCCTCGCTCAAGGCGCCCTGGGGCGAGGCGCAGCGCGAGGCCCTGCGCGCGGTGCTCGGCCGGATCAGCGCCGAGGAGCGGGCCCGCACCACCCGCGAGGTGAGGGCCGGGATGCCCGCGTCCGGCGTCATCGACCTCGCGACGCTGGCGGGCCTGCACGAGGCCGAGCTCCCCTACGGCGCCCCCCGCGGGGCGGATGGGGAGATCGTCCTGCGCTGCCCCGAGGCCGCGGTGTTCGACCTCGCCGAGGCCCTGGTCCGGGCCGGCGCGCAGGCGGTCAGCGTCCGCCGGATCGACTACGCCTTCGCGGCCGAGAACCCCCTGGCGGAACGGCTGCTGGCGCGGTTGTGAGCCCGGATGGGGCGATGAACGCCGAGCCTGATCCGGTCGACCCGACCCTCGCTGTCGTCCGTCGGCTCAAGAATTGCGCCGGTTCGGGGCAAGGCGAGCCCGCGGCCAGGGCATTCATCGGCTCGCCCCACGCGCACGGTTGAGCTTCGCCCCATCGAAGCGGGGTCGCGCCATCGGATCCCAAGGGGCCGGGGCCTTCGGCGGGCGCAGGGCGGCGCCCGGCCGATCCCAGGGGCGTGGCCCCCGGACCCCACCGAAGGGGACGATCCCCTTTCCGGAAACCTCGGGCCCTATTGCGGACCCTGCTTGGCGAATTCCGAAAGGACGCCGCGCAGGACCGTGAGGCGGGCATCGTAGGCGGTGCGCAGGCACTCCACGTCGGCGCCGCAGGTCCGGCGGTCGGCGAGCCAGGTCTCCTGGTCCTCGCGGAGCTTGGCTTGGCCGCCCATCGGCAGCACCGCCTTCAGGATCTCGAACCGGGTCGCCATCTCCACGTCCCGGTCGTTGAGCGGGAGATGGGCGCAGACCGCCTTCTCGTCCGGGGCCTCCGCCCTGTCGCAGGGGAAGCTCGCCGCCTGGGCGCTTCCGCCGAGGACGGTGAGGAGCAGGGCGAGGGCATACGGGGCGTGCGGCATGGGCCGACAACGGCCGAGGCAGGCGGAGGCTCCCCCGCCTCAGAAGTCCGGCTTCACCGTCACGAGGATGACGATGACGATCAGCAGCAGCGTCGGCACCTCGTTGAGCACCCGGTAGAACTTGTGGCCCCGGGTGTTCCGGTCGGCGGCGAAGTCCTTGACCATCCGGGCGAGCCAGCCGTGGATGCCCGACATCGCCAGCACCAGGGCGAACTTCGCCTGCAGCCAGTGCGTCGCGTAGAGGCCGCTCATCCAGGCGAGCGTCAGGCCGAACGCCCAGGTGGCGATCAGCGCCGGATTCATGATCGCCTTGAGCAGGCGCCGCTCCATGACCTTGAAGGTCGCCGATTGGGCCTGCGCGCCCGGCGGCAGGCTCGCGTGGTACACGAACAGCCGGGGCAGGTAGAGCATCCCCGCCATCCAGGCGATCAGGCTCACGATGTGCCCGGCCTTGATCCAGTCGTAGAGCACGCCGGTCAGCCCCGCAGCCGGGCCAGCATCCGCTCCACATGCGCCACCGGCGTCTGCGGCGTGATCCCGTGGCCGAGGTTGAACACGTGCGGCAGACCCTCCGTCGCCGCACGGATGCCGTCCACAGCCGCGTCCAGGGCCGCGCCACCCTCGATCAGCGTCTCCGGGTGGAGGTTGCCCTGGGTGACCGTCGAGGCCGGCACACGGGCGCGCAGGGCCTTCAGATCGACCCCCCAGTCGACACCCACCGCATCGGCGCCGGTCTCGGGCACCACGCGGGCGTGCCCGTCGAGGCCGGAGCCCCGGGCGAAGACGATGATCTTCGCCCCCGGCACCCGGGCGCGGACGCCCGCGATCATCCGGGCGATCGGGCGCAGCGACCAGCGGGTGAGGGCATCCGTCTCGGACGCCGCCGGCAGGGCGCTCTCGGCCACCTCGCCCACCGGCTCGACGAGGCCGGCGGGGGCGGGCACGGCCCGGGGCAGGGTGCCGGCGTGGGATTCGAAGATCTGCACCGCGTCGGCGCCGGCCTCGAGCTGGCGGACGAGGTAGTCGGTCTGCACCGTGACCAAGCGGTCGATCAGCGCGTCCACCAGGGCCGTGTCGCCCTCGGCGAGCGCCCGGGCGGGGGCGAGGTCCGGGGTGCCCCGGCCGCCGATCATGTAGCTCGCCACCGTCCACGGGGCGCCGCAGAAGCCGAGCAGGGTCGTCTGCGCCGGGAGTTCGGCCCGCAGCCGCCGCACCGTCTCGAAGACCGGGGCGAGGTGGTCCATCACCGCCCCGTCGCCGGCCTCGCGCAGGCGCTCGAACGCCGCCCGGTCCGCCAGGGCGTCGAGGCGCGGCCCCTCGCCCTCCACGAAGCGGACGCCCTGGCCCAGGGCGTGGGGGATGACGAGGATGTCCGAGAACAGGATCGCCGCATCGAACCCGAACCGGCGGATCGGCTGGAGGGTCACCTCCACGGCGAAGTCGGGCGTGTAGCACAGGTCGAGGAAGGAGCCCGCCGTCGCCCGGACCTCCCGGTACTCCGGCAGGTAGCGCCCGGCCTGGCGCATCATCCAGGCGGGGGGCGGCCAGACCGCCTCGCCCGAGAGGACCCGCAGCATCGTCCTGTCAGCCTGAACCGTCATGCGCTCCCGCACCCGCCTTCTCGCAAACCGGTCCGGTCGCGACGATCCCCAGGGGGACCCCTCTTAAAGAGAAGAGAGAATCTTAGACTCTGTTTTTTCTATTGGAGGCTGGATGACGGGAGCGCAACCGTGTCCACACCCCATCCCCGGCGCCGCGGCGTTAACGGAGCTTTAAAGGATTTGCGCGAAGATGATGGAAGAGGGTTCCCGCTCAAGGCCTTGGCCGGGGCAGGGGCCCCGGGGTGGCCGGGTGCGTCCCGGTTTTCCCGACTCGGGCCCGGAATCGAGTCCGACTCGACGGCCTGTGCATGCAGGAGTCGATAGCCGTCCATGGATTATCCCTGGACCGGCCGGACAGGCCTGCCTATCCACACTTATCGACTCCCCGGCGGTCGCCGTTGGATAACCGGAACCGCCCGGAGACGCCGCGCATGAGCCGCAGCTACTTCCACCTCCACCTCGTGTCCGATTCCACCGGCGAGACCCTCATCAACGTCGGCCGGGCGGCGGCGGCGCAGTACGAGGGCGTCTCCGCCATCGAGCACGTCTACCCGCTGGTGCGCTCGGCCTCCCAGCTGGAGCGGGTGATCTCCGAGATCCGGGCGGCCCCGGGCCTCGTGCTCTACACCCTGGTGGGGGGCGACCTCGGCCAGCGGCTGGAGGCGGCGGCGCGGGATTCCGGCTCGCCGTGCCTGTCGGTGCTGCAGCCGGTCCACGACCTGCTGCAATCCTACCTCGGCACCCAGAAGGCGGCCCGGCCCGGCGCCCAGCACATGCTGAACGCCGAGTACTTCAAGCGCATCGACGCGATGAACTTCACCCTCGCCCACGACGACGGCAACCTGCCGGAGGACCTGGAGGACGCGGACGTCATCCTCCTCGGGGTCAGCCGCACCTCGAAGACGCCGACCTCGATCTACCTCGCCAACCGCGGGCTCAAGACCACCAACCTGCCCCTGGTGCCGGGCATGCCGGTGCCCGCCGGCATCGAGGCGGCGCGCAAACCGCTGATCGTGGGGCTGTTCGCCTCGCCGGAGCGGATCATCCAGATCCGGCAGAACCGCCTGTCGAGCCTCAACGCCGACGAGAGCTCGATGTATGTCGACCGCGAGGCGGTGTCCGACGAGATCACCGCCTCCCGCCGCCTGTTCATCAAGAACCGCTGGCCGACGATCGACGTGACGCGCCGCTCCATCGAGGAGACGGCCGCCGCCATCCTCGACCTGCACCGGGACCACCGGATGAAGTTCATCGCGGAGTGAACCGCACCGTCATCGCGAGCGTAGCGAAGCGACCCAGGGCGGCGGGCCGTCTCCGAATGTGGCGTGTCCCTGGATTGCTTCGCTTTCGCTCGCAATGACGGCGGGAGTCATGACCCGCTGAGCAGCGTCCGGACGAGCGCCATGCCGGCGATCAGGCCGAGGAGGCCGGCGGCGACCGAGGCCAGGACGTAGCCGGCCGCCGCCGTCGTCTCGCCGCGCTCGTAGAGGCTGATCGCGTCGAGGGAGAAGGTCGAGAAGGTGGTGAAGCCGCCGAGCACGCCCGTCGTCAGGAACAGCCGGGCCGGGTGGCCCGCCGCGCCGCGCAGGGCGAAGCCCTCGGCCAGCACGCCCATCAGGAACGAGCCCAGCACGTTGATGATGAGGGTCGCCAGCGGGAAGCCCAAGCCCGGCAGCGTCCGCGCCACCGCCACGTTGAGCCCGTGGCGGAACCCGCCGCCGATCCCGGCGCCGAGGAAAACGATGAGGGTGTTGATCATGCCTGTCCCGTCCCGGTTGGACGGGCGGCCCGGCCGCGATGCGGGCACGCCCCCACCGCAGGCGGAGGCCGCCCTTGCGGTAGGAGCCATCAGCCCGGGCCGGTCATCCGGCAAGGCGGTTGTCGGGGAGCTCCATCCCCATCCGGAGGGATTTCAAGCCAGGACGGGGTGGAGGAAAAGCCGGTTCGGCCGCCCCACCCCGTCCTTGAGGAACGGCCTCACGCCGCGATGGGGAAGTGGCTGCGCTGCTCGATCTGCGCCACGTAGAAATCCTCGATCACGTCGCGGATCACCTCGGCGAGGTCGGCGCCGCGGTGCTCGTCGAGGTGGATGTCGCTGCCGATCACCCGGCCGATATGCGCGCTGGCGCTGGAGCCCGGGACGAGGCGCTCGTTGTAGCGCTGATGCAGGCCGGAAATGGAGATATAGTTCTTACCGCCGAGCTCGGGGCCGTACTTGATCTTGATCTTCTGCTCGCAATCGACCCCGCGCAGCTTGGCGCAGAGGATGACGAAGTTGTCGGTGTCGATCGACGGCTCGGCGCCGACGATGCTGCCATGGGCGTTGTGCTCCTCGTTCAGCACCTCGGACATCAGATGCAGCACCTCGATCACCGGCTGCAGGGCGCGGGTGCCATCCTCGAGGAGCTTCTGCCGGAAGCCGGTGCTGCGGGCGTCGGCGGCGGCGAGGCGGGTGCGGAAGCGGTCCTTCACTTCGGTCTTGTGAGCCATGGTCCATTCCCTCCGGGAGACTTCGAAAAACCGGACCGTGCCGTCCGTTGCATTCCGGTCTACGGAGCGAATGCAGATGACGCAAGATAGTGCAAAACATTGATGCCTGCCCAGGATTTGGACAAGACTTGCACCTCTGCTTAAAACCGAATCCTGCCTAAAAATTCGGCACACTCATGCCGGGCCGTCGAGGGGCTTGAGGATGGCCGCCGCCGCGGGGCGCTCGCCCCGGTGGCGGATCAGCGCCTGGGCCAGGGCGGGGAGGTCGGGAATCCCGCCCCCCGCGGGGCCGTAGACGGCCCGGTCCAGGGCGGCGAGCCCCTCGCGGATCTCCGGCCGGTCCCGCCACAGGCGGGCGAGGCCGGGGACGGCCCGCTCCCCCTCGGCCACGGCGGCCCGGAAGGCCGGGACGTCGCGGCTCCGGGCGGCCCGGCGCAGGTCGCGGGCGACGGCGGCGGGCAGGCGCAGGGAGGTGCGGTCGCGCCGGACGCCCAGGAGCGACAGGCCGAGGCCGAAGGCCAGCACCCCGGCCGCGGCGGCGAGGATTGCGGACGAGGCCGCCCCCTGTCCGCCGTCGGTCTCCCGGTCGGGCAGGCCGCCGCCGATCTGGCGGGCGGGGATCTCGGCCTCGCGCATGGTGCGCGAGACCGTGTCGAACCACGGAATCGCGATGGCGTCGAGGGGGATCACCTCCGGCACGCCGGGCTTCACGTCCCAGACGTAGGTGGCGCGGGCGACCGGGCCGGCGGGGGTGACGACCGTCTCCCGGGTGACCGGGCCGGCGAAGGTGATGATGCCGCGGGTGCGCATCACCGGCCGGGGCGGCAGGCCCTCGGCGAGCACGCCCTGGGCTTCGAGGGTCACCGTCCGGCGCACGGTCTCGCCGACCTTCACGGTCTCGGGGTCGCGGCTCCAGGCATCGGTGATGCCCACGTCCCGGGCGGGCAGCCACCAGGGATCCTTGGCGTCGGGGCCCCCGGTGGGGGCGGTCCAGGGGGCGACCGTGAAGGGGATCGGCTGCGAATGCACGTCCACCACCTTGCGCTCGCCCACGTCGTTGATGGTGAGGCGGTGGGTGAAGGGCTCGAGGGTGAAGTCCCCGGCATGGTGGGGGAAGATCGCCACCGTCCGGTCGAAGGCGATGGCGCTCTGCCCGTCGGGGAGGTGGGTCTTGCTCCAGTGGTCCCGGCCGAGCTGCGTCCAGGTGAAGTTGGCCAGCGACGGCTGGACCACCTCCTCCAGCAGGATCGGCTGCCGGTAGACCCCGTGGATCCTGAGGAGCACCATCTCCCTGGCATAGGGCGCCGCGCCGCCGTTCAGCTCGGGGGTGACGGTGAGGGTGAGGTCCCCCGGTTCGACCTCGGCCCGGGCGGGCAGGGGCGCGAGCGCCAGGAGGGCGAGGAGGATCGCCCCCGCGGCGGCGCGGGCGGGCCTCTCCCGCGGCCCCGGTTCGGCGCGCGACGGCCCGGGCGTGGCCCTCAGAATCACCATGGGTTGCTCCCCGCGGGCATGGCGGTGCCGGCCTCGACCCGGCGGGCCTGCTCGGCCTTGAGGCGGAGCTTCAGGTAGCGGCCCGGATCGTCGGGCAGGGTCTGGAGCCACAGCCGGTCGGGGCGGATCTCGTGGGCCTCGAAGCTCTTCGTCACCCGGCGGACCTCGCGCTCGGGGGCCTCGGCGACCATGGCGAGGCCGGTGCCGGAGCGGCCCCGCCCGGCGGCGTCGCCCACCGAGCCCCGGGCCTTGCCGCCCGCGGCGTCGACCGTCGCCTGCTCGGCGCGGCCCCGGCGGGAGACCGCGCTGTTGCCGGGCAGGGAGGCGCTGGAGTTCGATTCCTTGTTGCCCGCCAGCCCCTCGCCGCTGGAGGTGGCGGCGATGTCGTCGTTCGGGTCCTGGTTGGCGGTGTTGTTGTAGCGGGCGCCGTACTGGGCGGTGCCGTTGGCGATGCCGCCGCCGGAGCCGCGGTCGATCGCCTCCTCCAGCATCCGGGCGATCAGCGAACGGTTGGCCTGGGCGTCGGCGTCCCGGGGGTTGAAGCGCAGGGCCTCGTCGTAGGCCGCCACGGCGCCCTGCAGGTCGCCCCCCCGGGCCAGCGCGTTGCCGAGGTTGTAGCTCGCCCGCCGCCCGCCGTGGCGGAACAGCTCCGCCGCCTCCTGGGGGCGGCCCGCTTCGTAGAGGGCGGCCCCCTGCCATGCGGGATCGTCGAAGACCCGGGCGGCGAGGCCGGGCAGGTGCAGGCTCATCAGCAGCCGGCCGGCGCCGGTGCGCGGCTGCGACAGGGCGGCGAGCGCCAGGAGCGCCAGGGCGACGAGCACCACCCCCGCGATCCGCGCGGCTCGGAACGGGTTTCCGGAGGGCGCCCCGGGAGACGCACCCTGGGGAAGCAGGGCGCCGCCCCGCACCCGCGACAGGACCTGTCCTTTCGAGACCATGGGTTAGGCGCTCCTTCGGAACAGGAGGAGGGCGGGCAGCGCCGCCAGCGCCAGCAGCCAGCGCCCGAGGTCGGCGAAGGCCACGACGCCGTATCCCCCCGCGGCGAGGTGCTGGGCGGTGGGGGCCGAGACCGCGTCGAGCACGGCCGCGGGCGCGGCGATGTCCGCGCTCACGCCGCCGCCGGCCTCCGCGAGGCGCCGCAACGGGCCCGGATCGGCCTTCGGCGCGCCGGGCGGGAGGGCCTTGGCGGCGGGCACGAACAGCGTCTCGACGTGCCAGCCCCGGGCGCGGATCCCCGCGGCCTCACGCAGGGCGGCCTCGCCGATGCCGTCGCCGTCGCTGATCAGCACCACGTCGGCGGCGATGACGCCGGCCTCGGCCAGGGTGCGGCCGGCCAGGGCGAGGCCGCGCTCGGGGTGGCTGCCCCGGTCCGGCACCGTGTCGGCGTCGAGGGCGAAGAGGGTGGTGCCGAGGCTGTCCCGGTCGGTGGTGGGGGAGGCGGCGAGGTAGGCGTCGCCCGCGTAGACGACGAGGGCCACCGGCCGGGTGCCCGCGGCCTCGGCCACGGCGGCGGCGGCCTCGCGCACGCCCTGCAGGTTGCCGCCCTCGGCCACCGAGCGGGACAGGTCGAGGACGAGGACCGCCTCGTCGAGGTTGCGGAAGGTGCCGGTGTCCCGGCGCTCCACGGCGGGGCCGGCCAGCGCCAGGACGATCCCCCCCGCGCAGAGCCCCGCCACGAGGTTGGCGCCCCGCCGCCCGCCGAGCACCGCACCCGTGCGGGACAGGTAGGCCATCAGGGCGGGGTCGACCTCCCGGCCCCAGTCGCCGAGCGGCGCGGCCCGGCGCACCGCGTAGAGCGCGAGGCCGACGACGACGGGCAGGGCGGCGAGCCACCAGGGCCGCAGGAGGGTGAGGCCGGCCAGGGTCATGACGGGGACCCCCCCGCGACGGGCTGTGCCGAGGTCATGCCGCCCTCCGGCTCGCCAGGAGGCTCACGCAGAAGGCGAGCGCCAGGGTGCCCGGCCAGACCCACAGGTCCCGGCGCAGCGGCAGCGGCGGCGCCCCCGTGCGGCCGCCCTCCAGGGCATCGATGGCGGCGGCCACGGCCACGAGGTCGTCCGTGGTGCGGACCCGGAAGAACCGGCCGCCGCTGGTCTGCGCCATGCCGCGCAGGGTCTCGCTGTCCACCACGTCCTGCTCGCCGTCGGCGTCGGCGAGGTCCCGGGGGCCGAGCGCGATGGTGTAGACCTTCACGCCGATCTCGCGGGCGAGGTCGGCCACATCCGTCGGCGTGGTCTGGCCGGCATTGTTGGCCCCGTCCGAGAGGAGCACCACCGCCTTGGTCGCGGCCGGGCGGCCCTCGGGGATGTGGGTGTCCCGCGGGTCGAGGCGGCGCAGCGCGAGGCCGAGCCCGTCGCCGATGCCGGTGGAGCGGCCGGAAATGCCGATGGCCGCCTCCTCCAGGGCGCGGGCGACGGAGGCGGTGTCGAAGGTCAGCCCGGCGGCGACGTAGGCCTGGTCGGCGAAGAGCACAAGGCCGATCCGGTCGCCGGCCCGGCGGCGGATGAAGTCGGCGCCGACGCGCTTCACCGCGGCCAGCCGGCTCACGGTCTCGCCGTCGAGGGAGAAGTCGCGCCGCTCCATGGACCCGGAGAGATCCATGGCGATCATGATCTCCCGGCCGGAGGCGGGGAGGGCGGCCCCCGGGAGGACCACCCGCGGCCCGCTGAGCGCGGCGATCAGGCCGATCCACACCCCCCAGGCCAGGGCGACCCGGCGGCGGCCCCGCCCGGCCCCGTCGGCGCCGCTCCCGCTGCGCGCGGCGAGCGTGCCGGGGATCCGCAGGGCCCCGCCCTCCACCTGCTCCCGCGGCAGGAGGCGGGCGGCGAGCCAGGGCAGGGGCAGGGCGAGCCACAGCCACGGCGCGGCGAGGTCGAAGCCGGAGACGAAGGCGGCGAGCCAGCCGGGCCATGTCCCGCTCAGGGTCCCGGTCATGCCTTGAGCCTCCCGATCAGCCGGGTCAGCTCCGCGTCGAGGGCGGCGGGGTCCGGCGTCTGCCGCCGGTAGAGGCCGTCCACCAGCACCCGGCCGGCCCCGGCGGAGAAGAAGTCGGTGCGCAGCACCCCGTCGAGGCGCCCGGCCCAGGCGGCGCCCTGGGCGGAGGCGGCCTCGTCGCCGCCGACGGTGCGCACGAGGCGGCGCAGCAGCCGGGCCTGGGCGAGGATCCGCTCCGGGGCGGGTAGGCCGCGGCTGGCGGCGAGGTCGGCCAGCGCCGCCCGGCGGATGCCCGCCCGGCTGCGGGCGAGGGCGGTGCGCCCCAGCCCGACGAGGAGGGCGGCGGAGAAGCCGAGGATCAGGGCGAGCAGGATCTCCCCCTGCACGGGGCCGGCCGCGCCGCCGGGCAGGTGCAGGCCGCGGAGCTGGTCGAGGCGGGCGGGGACGTCGGCGGGCGTCATGCGGCGGCCCGTCCGGCGCCGCCGCGCCCCCGCGGGCCGCGCGACGCGCCTCGGGGCGGGGTGGCCGGAGCCGGCCGCCCCGCTCCGCCCGCGAAGGCGATGGGCCGGCGCTCAGAGCACGGCATCGAGCCGCTCCATCAGCGGCGCGTAGGCCTCCGGCCCGGCCTCCACGTCGAGGCGCAGGCCCGCGATGCCCCGGGCGGCGTAGTCGGCGAGGCGGGCGTCGAGGGCCTGCCCGCCGCTCCCGTCGGCCCGCAGGGAGCCCCGGCGGCCGTCGGAGAGGGCGAAGGGGAAGAAGCCCGGCCGGCGGGCACGCTCGAAGGCGTCGCTCACCAGGATGAGCCGCACCGAGACCCGCTCGGCCACCAGCCCGAGCAGCCGCTCGAAATCGGGGCCGGGATCGTCCAGGGCGCTGCCGATGACGAGGTGCCCGCCGGAGGGGAGCAGGCTCGCCGCGATGCCGAGCAGGGGCTCCAGCGGCGGGTCGGCGGCGCCCGGCGCCGCCTCCAGCGCCGCCGCGTGGGCGAGGGCCAGCGCGCCGGTCACCGCGGCCATGGCCCGCTCGCCCCCGGCCGGGCGCAGCACCGTGGGCTCGCCCGCGGCGGAGGCCACCGCGAGGCCGACCCGCCCGCCATCGGCGACGATCCGCCAGCCGAGCAGGGCCAGCGCCTCGGCCGCCGCGTTGGCGCGGAGCGTCCGGCGGGTGCCGAACAGCATCGAGGGGCGGAAGTCGGCGAGCAGGACCACCGCCCGGTCGCGTTCGTCGTGGTGGGTCCGCACATGCAGCTGCCCGGTGCGGGCGGTGGCGTTGCGGTCGATGTGGCGGCGGTCGTCGCCCTCGGCCCAGAGGCGCACGTCCTCCGGCTCGGAGCCCCTGCCCCGGCGCCGGGTCACGATCCCGCCCGGCAGCCCGGCGAGCGTCCGCGTCGCGGGGGACGCCCCCCGGCGGGCGAGGTGGCGCAAACCCATCAGCGCCTCGCCGGAGAGGGCGATCACGGGGTCCCCCGGGCGGGGCCGGCCGCGGCCGCCGCCATCGCGAACGGCGTGACGCGACCCGGGGATGCGCCGCGTCCGGGAACGTCCCGCTGCCCTGGGTCGCGCCGCTTCGATGACGGTGAGGGCCGGGGCGCGAGTCCGTGACCTCCCGAGCCGCGCGAGGACGGCGCCGTCGTCACAGGGCCTTCACCCGCCGCACGAGGTCGCCGACCAGCCCGCGGGCGGTCTTGCCCTCGGCGGAGGCCCGCCACGTCAGGCCGATGCGGTGGGACAGGGCGTCCTGCGCCAGCTCGGTGATGTCCTCCGGGACGACGTGGTCGCGCCCGCGCAGCCACGCCCGCGCCTTGCCGGCCATCATCAGGGCGAGGGTGCCCCGGGGCGAGGCGGGATGCTCGATCGCCGCGCGCAGGTCCGGGGCGGCCTCGTCGGTGCGGGTCGCCGCCACGAGGCGCACGAGGTAGTCCTTCAGCGCCGGGGAGACGTAGGTGGCCAGCGCCGCCTCGCGGGCGGCGCGGACCTCGGCCATGGTCAGCCGGATCGGCATCGGGGCGATGCGGTGGGTCATCTCGCCCTCCACGAGGTCGAGGATCGCCCGCTCGGAGGCCGCGTCGGGCATCTCCACCACGACGTGCAGGAGGAAGCGGTCGAGCTGCGCCTCGGGCAGGGGGAAGGTGCCCGCGTGCTCGATCGGGTTCTGGGTGGCCACCACCATGAACGGGTCCGGCAGGCGGTGGGTCTCGCCCGCCACCGTCACCTGCCCCTCGGCCATCGACTCGAGCAGGGCCGACTGCACCTTCGGCGGGGCGCGGTTCACCTCATCGACCAGGACGAGGGCGTGGAACAGGGGGCCGGGCAGGAACTCGAACCGGCCGCCGTCCTGGCGCCACACGGTGGTGCCGGTGAGGTCGGCGGGCATCAGGTCGGGGGTGCACTGGATGCGGGCGAAGGAGCCGTCGAGCCCCTCCGCGAGGCGCTTGACCGCCCGGGTCTTGGCGAGGCCCGGCGCGCCCTCGATCAGCAGGTGGCCGCCGGTGAGCAGGCCGATGAGCAGCCGCTCCACGAGGCCGGAGGCGCCGATCAGGCCGGTCTCCAGCCCGTCCCGCAGGGAGAGCACCCGCCCGTGCAGGCCGGCGGCGTCGGCCCCCGGTGCGGGGCGGTCGGCCAGGACGGCGCCGCTCATGGACGGATCGATCCCGTGACGTCGGCCGAATCCGGCATCCTGCACGTCTCCTCGCGGCCGGGTCCCGTTTCAAGACGGGCTCCTCGAAGCCGCAGCCGGTGTGCCCGCCGGGCGGGGGGCCGTCAATCCTGCGCGCCGGGCGCCGCCGCGGGCATCGTGTCACGTTTTCTTCACGGGGGCGGACGATGAGCGAGCCCATCATGACGCTCTCCCTCGCCTATGCCGACCTGCCCGAGCAGGCGAAATCCGCCCTGGGCCTCCTGGTGGCCTTCTGCCTCGGCACCCTGATCGGGGCGGAGCGGCAGTACCGCCAGCGCACCGCGGGCCTGCGCACCGCCGTGCTGGTGGCGGTGGGCGCCTCGGCCTTCGTGGACCTCGGCATGCGCCTCACCGGCGGGGAGGGCGGCACCCGGACGGTGGCCTACGTGATCTCCGGCATCGGCTTCCTCGGCGCCGGCGTCATCATGAAGGAGGGGATGAACGTCCGCGGCCTCAACACCGCGGCCACCCTGTGGTGCTCGGCGGCGGTGGGCGCCTTCGCGGGGGCCGACATGCCCCTGGAGGCCCTGTTCGTCACGGCGACGGTGCTGGCCTGCAACACCGCCCTGCGCCCCCTGGTGAAGCTGATCGACCGCCTGCCGATCCGGGAATCGGAGACGGAGGCGACCTATGAGGTGCAGGTCACCACCGCCCCCGGCGCCACCGGCCCGGCCCAGGACCTGCTGGTCGAGCGTCTGGAGGCGGCGAACTACCCGGTGAGCGCCGTGGAGATCGAGGAGCGGGGGGAGGATGCGGTGGACGTCATCGCCACCCTGACGGCGAGCGCCATCGTGCCGGAGGAGCTCGACGCGGTGACGGCCGACCTCCAGAGGTCCCCCGGCATCCGCCACGCCACCTGGACGAGCCAGACCGCGGGGGATTGAACGCCCTCACCCGGCATCGCGGGCGGCGAGGGCGCGCGCACGCGCGATGGGGCTGCCCGGGGCGGGCCGACCCGACCGCGCGGGGCCGCCCCTAGCGCGGGGGGGCGAGGGGGCGGCTGCGGCGCTCCACCACGACGGTCGGCCGGGTCCGGCGCTCGACGATGACCGTGCGGGGGGCACGGCTCGGGCTCGCATGGCTCAGGATCCGCTCGGGCGCCCGCTCCGGCTTGGCGCGCTTGGCGGCCAGCACGTGCGGGCGCACCTCGTCCGCGGGCAGGCCGATCAGCCCGGCGGCGATCTCGACCTGCTGCTCGACGTCGTCGGCCAGGTCCTGGGCGGCGGTCACCGCCTCGACGATCGTGGGCGGCTCGCGGCGCACGCGGATCGGCGGAAGGTCGGCGAAGCTCTTGGGTGTCTTCTTCACGGGACGACTCGCGGTCTTCATGGGGTCGAGCATAGCGCGCCCAGGGCCGGTTGTGCAGTGCATCAAAAGAAGGTGATGACGCAGGCCACCGTTTCCTGGGGGGCCCGCGCCCCGGGGGATCGCCGGACCGCCGGAAAGGGCGGCACCCGCGCCCGGGCGCCGGCACGAATGCCCGCCGTCCGGGCATCCGGACGCGGCAATCTACCGCATGGGGGCGCCGTCTCCCAGGGCTCAGCCGACACGCGCCGGGGCCACGTTCCCCCTCGGCCCGGCAGGGCCTATCCTGGCCCGATGACGCCGCCCCCCGATCCCCGCCTCACACCCGCCCGGCCGCACATCGCCGACGCGCGCCTGCAAGGGAGCGTGCCCGCGGCGCGCTATGTCGAGGGGCAGCCCCGCCGGGTGGTCGCCGCCTCGGCGCCGCTGCGGCGCACCCCCTCGCCGGACTCCGGCACCGAGACGGAGGCCGTCCTCGGCGACGCGGTGACCGCCTACGCGGAGGAGGAGGGGCACACCTTCGTCCAGCTCGGGCGGGACGGCTATGTCGGCTACCTGCCCGCGGGCAGCCTCGGGCCCCCCGACCCGGAGCCGACCCACCTCGTCACCGCCCTGCGGACCTTCCTCTACCCCGCACCGGACCTGAAGCGGCCCCCCCACGGCCATCTCGGCCTCGGCGCCCGCCCGACGGCGACGGGGCGATCCGGCGCGTACCTGGAGACGCCGGGCGGCTTCGTCTTCGCCGGCCATTGCCGGGAGACCGGCCACACCGAGCCCGATCCCGCGGCCACGGCCGAGCGCCTCGTGGGGATTCCCTATCTCTGGGGCGGGCGCACGAGCCTCGGGCTCGACTGCTCCGGGCTGGTGCAGCTCTGCCTCCACCTCGCGGGGCGCGATTGCCCCCGGGACGCCGACATGCAGGAGCGCGACCTCGGCACGGCCCCGCCCGACGATCCCGCCCGCCTCGTGCGGGGGGACCTCGTCTTCTGGCGCGGCCATGTGGGGATGATGCTCGACGGGAGCCGCCTCATCCACGCCAACGGCCACCACATGGCGGTGGCGGTGGAGCCCCTGGCGGAGGCCCGCGCCCGCATCCTGGCCCACAGCTACGGCGCGGTGACGTCGTTCCGGCGGCCCTGAGACGGACCGGCCGGGGAGCCCCCCTCAGGAACCGGCGCCCCGCCGGACCCGTTCAACCGTCAAGTTCGTCCCTCCGGAGATCCACGATGACAGGTACACGGATCGGCCTCGCCCTCGGCGGCGCGCTGCTGGCGCTCCTTCCCGGCGCGGCCCTGGCCCGCGGCGGCGGCGGCGATGCCGGCAGCGGCCTCTCGCCCTACGCCGCCCTGAGCGGCAACGACCGCTCGGCGGGCGTCAACAACGGCAATTACCGCGATCCCGCCTACGACCCCTACCTGCGCACCTATGCGCCGGAGGCCGCCGCCGGCTACGCGGCCCCGCCCGGCCCGCAGCCCGAGCCGGCCAGGCGCCTGCGCCTGCGGCCCTATTACGGCTACCCGTACTGAGCGACGCCCCGCCCCCAAATCCTCCCGGGGGCGGGGGCCTTGCGTCAATCGCCGGCCTTGTCCGGTCCCTTCCCCTGCACCTTGGGCGGCGCGGCGGCGGTGTGCATCCTCTTGAGGGTCCACTCGCCCCCGGAGGGCTTGCAGCCGGTGCCGCGCACGAAGCGGCTCTTCTCGGTGCCGATGACCGAGGCCAGGAAGGTCCGGCAGATCTGGTCCTCGGCGACGTAGGGCAGCCCGGTCGGGTTCACCGAGCCGTGCAGGCCCGAATCCGGGTTGTCCCATTTGACCGGGCGGCCGTTGCCCTGCGGATCGAGGGCGACCGTGAGCGCCGCCTGCGCCCGGCGCCAATCCTCGCCGCTGAGATCGGGCCCGAACGTCCGCGGCGCCGCGATGCTGCCGGTCGTCACCGGCTCCTCCACCGCGGCGGCGGCGGGCTCCGGCGTTCCCCGGAACAGGAGCAGGGGCTGGCTGCACCCGCTCAGGACTGCGCCCAGGCACAGGGCTGCCCCCGCCGGAACGAGGGCCCGGACACCTTTACAGCTACGCGAGACCATCAGACCATCACACCTGACTCAACAGCGGTCTTTCCGTTCGACGGACGCGCCGTTGCCCCCTCAGGCCCCGGACGTGGCAGGCCAGGAGTGTTCCCTTGAACGAGTTAACGATCGGTGGCGCGGCCCCTGCGATCCCGGAAGATTTCACCCGGGCCGAGAGCCCCGTCGCCCTGTTCGCGGCCTGGATGCGCGAGGCGGAGGCGGCCGAGCCGGAGGACCCGAACGCCATGGCGCTGGCCACCGCGGACGGCGATGGGCTGCCCGACGTGCGGGTGGTGCTGCTGAAGGCCTTCGACGAGCGCGGCTTCGTGTTCTACACCAACACCCGCTCCGCCAAGGGCGAGGAGCTGACGGCCAACCCGCAGGCTGCCCTGGTCCTGTACTGGAAGAGCCTGCGCCGGCAGGTCCGCGCCCGCGGGCCGATCGAGCGGGTCACCGACGGGGAGGCCGACGCCTACTTCGCCAGCCGCCACCGGGAGAGCCGCATCGGCGCCATCGCGAGCCGGCAGTCGCAGCCGCTGGCCGACCGGAAGACCCTGATGGACGAGGTCGCGGCGGTGACGGAGCGGGTCGGCGACGGGCCGGTGCCGCGTCCGTCCCACTGGACGGGCTTCCGCATCCTGCCGGCCTCCATCGAGTTCTGGCAGAACGGCGATTTCCGCCTCCACGACCGGGTGCGCTTCGTCCGGGAGGGCGGGGGCTGGCGGGGCACGCGCCTCTACCCCTGAGGCCTGGACGCGCCGCCATCCCATGAAAAAAGCCCCGGCCGGGAGGCCGGGGCTTTCCGTCGTGGACGGGGACCGGGCGATCAGGCCTCGGAATCGTCCGCCTTGTTCTCTTCGGCGGATTCGGCCTCGGCCTCGGCCTTCTCCTCGGCGGCCTCGGCGGACTGCGCCTCGGCGATCGCGGCCTCTTCGGCCTCGACCTCGGCGCCCAGCACCGTCGGCGGGACGATGTTGGCCACCGGATCGGTCGACTCGCCGGTGTAGGCGCCGGCCGGGATCTTGATGTCGGAGACGTGGATCACGTCGCCGATCTCGCGGCCGGTCAGGTCCACCTCGATGGCGTCGGGGATCTGGTCCGGGGCGACGTCGAGCTCGAGGGTGTGGTGCGAGATGTTGAGGGTGCCGCCCTGCTTGATGCCCGGCGCCGCGTCCTCGTGGACGAAGTGCACCGGCACGGCGACCGTCACGGTCTGGCCCGAGACGACCCGCAGGAAGTCGACGTGCATCGGCACGCCGGAGACCGGATCGAGCTGGAAGTCGCGCGGGATGGCGCGCAGCTTGCGGCCGCCGACGGCGATCTCGAACACGGTGGTCTTGAACCCGCCGGCATAGATCAGCGTGCGGGCGCGGATGAGGTCGATGGCGATGGAGACCGGCGGCTGGCCCGCGCCGTAGATGACGGCGGGAATCTGGCCCTGGCGACGAACGGCCCGGGCGGCCCCCTTGCCGACCCGGTCGCGTGCCACGGCCTCAAGCGACTTGATGGCGCTCATAGGCGTGATCCTTCAGATAGCTGGAGCCGGAACGCGAAAAGGCCGCCCGACAAGGACGGCCCGACCGTACCCGGCGCGCCCCTGCCTCCAAGGGTGTCTCGGGGGCGCGCCGTGGCGATACACGAAAACGAGGCCCGAAGGCAATTCCCGGAGGGCGTCACCGGCCTCGAGGCCCCCGCGCGCACCCGCCCGAGGGCACCCGGGCGCAGCCTCTGAACGTGCGCCCGCCGAAAAGACAATGTCCGATCGATTCGCCCCAGGTCCCCGACCGCCTCCATGCGCCGGACCGGGGTCGTGACCTCGTCCCGCACCGGATGACCGCACCCGGAATCGGGGGTTGCAAGGGCGACGGAGCCGACCGGCCACACCCGAAGACCTCATCGATCCGAACGGGAGCATGGTGAAAGCTTGGCCGCACGGCCGCAACCCTGTGGCTGGCGAAAACCGGGTCTCACCGCAATCCGTGCGGGGCCAGTTCCTCCGGCACCAGCTCCGCCGCCGCCAGCCGGGCGAGGATGGCGTCGAGCCCCACCGGCCGCTCCCCGCAGGCATCGATGCCGACATCGCAGGAGCGGCTGGTGTCGGGGAGCCAGCCGTGGCTGTGGCCGAAGAGGTGGAGCGTCTCGCGCCACAGGCCCGGCCAGGCCCGGTGGGCGTAGTGCGACAGGTAGAGCCGCCGGTCCCGCCCGGTCCCGTCGGTGACGGTGAGGCGGGCGCTCTCGGTGGGCGTTTGCGCCCAGGGCAGGGCGAGCACGCGGTTCGAATCGTGGTTGCCGCGCACGAGGTGCTTCACCCCGCGCAACTCGGAAAAGATCGCGGCGCAGCGCTCCCGGCTCGCCTCCACGGCGAAGTCGCCGAGGTGCCAGACCGTGTCCTCCGGCGCGACGACCGCGTTCCAGGCGGCGATCAGGGCGGCGTCGTGCGCCTCCACCGAGCCGTGATGCGCCCGGCGGTGACGCAGGACGTGCGGATCGCCGAAATGGGTGTCGGCGGTGAAGAAGGTCGCCATCGGCTCCGGTCGCGTGCCCCGTTCCGCACGAGGTGGAACCCGGTCTCCGGCCCGCAAGCCGAAAAAGCCAGCGGCTTAAAGTCTCGCATAGTCTCGCCGCCGGTGACGAACCCGCGCGGCAGAAAATCCTAACGAAAACGAATCACGTCCGCGCGATCTGTCAAGAACTGGCCGGCTTGTGACATGTCGGCTACAAAGGCCAAGCTTGGACCGAGGCGTCGCGGTCTGGTCCGGGCGTTCGTTGAAGCCACAAGGGGAAGCGAAGACCCATGCAGAACTTCACCGTAACCGACCGAGAACGCGACACCGTCCTCGCCGCGCTGCGCTACTACCAGTTCTACCGGATGCAGGGTCACCCCTTCGACCCGCGCCAGGACCACCTGATCGACACCATCGCCGGCCAGACCGGCGACGCCCTGGATCTCACCGAGATCGACGACCTCTGCGCCGGCCTCGCCGGCAACCCCCACGCCCTGGCCTTGAGCGCCTGACGACGGACGACTGTCGGGGCGCCGCCCCGACGCCCCGTCCCGTCCTCGCCCCGTGTCATCCTCGCCCCGTGTTGCCCTCGATCGGACACGATCGCAGGCCACGGGGGCACCACCATGCCGACCCTTCACGTCTGCCCGCTCTCACGCCTGCCCGAGACCGTCTCCGCATCGGGGGCGAGCCACGTCCTCACGCTGATCACGGCCGGGACGCCCCTGGAGCGTCCGGGCTCCGTCGCCCCGGAGAACCACGCGGTGATCGGCGTGAGCGATATCGCCACACCGCGGGAGGGCCATATCCTGGCGGGGGAGGACCATGTCGCCGGGATCCTCGCCTTCGTCCGGGGCTGGCCGCGGGAGCGGCCCCTGGTGATCCACTGCTATGCCGGGATCAGCCGTTCGCCGGCCGCCGCCTACATCGCCGCCTGCGCCCTGGCGCCGGAGCGCGACGAGGACGAGGTGGCCGATGCCTTGCGCATCGCCTCGCCCTCGGCCACCCCCAACCGCCGGTTCGTGGAGATCGCCGACCGCCTGCTCGGGCGGTCCGGCCGGATGGTCGCCGCGATCGAACGGATCGGACGCGGCGCCGACGCGTTCGAGGGGACGCCGTTCACCCTCACGCTGGCGTGATCGCGGGGGGTGGGGTGTGGCGCAAACGCGCCCGTCCCGGGCAAAAGCGCCGGATGGGAAGGCGGCCTTCGGGCCTGCTGGGTTGTCCCTGCTTTGCAAGCCGCCTTAGAACCGGACAAAGGACGAGTGAGGGATGACCGAAGAGAAACCCGAGACCGACCCGTCGATCGACGCCCTGCCGTTCGAGAAGGCCCTGGAGCATCTCGAGGAGATCGTGCGCAAGCTCGAGCGCGGCGACGTGCCGCTCGACGAATCGGTGGCGATCTATGAGCGGGGCGAGGCACTGAAGCGGCGCTGCGAGGCCCTGCTGAAGCAGGCCGAGGCGCGGATCCAGCGGATCACGCTGACGGCCGACGGTCGGCCGGACGGTGTCGCGCCCCTCGACGTGTCGTGAAGGTTTCGGGTCGATCCCGTGTGAGATGAGGTTTTGACCGTGCCGATCACCCCTGAGCAATCAGCGTTGCTGGACCGTGTGGACGAGCCGTCCGATCTTCGGAAGGTGCCGGAGGCGGAGCTGCAGAGCGTGGCGGACGCGGTGCGGGCGGAGATGATCGACGCGGTGTCGATCACCGGCG
>NZ_JAKSXW010000010.1 GCF_022829405.1 Methylobacterium sp. J-076 | reverse complement strand
CGCGCTCAATCCCCGCCAGTCGATGAAGGTCGCCAGCAGCCCGCCATCGACGAGACAATCCGCAGCCTGGCTCATCCAGGCGTCGTTGAAGCAGGCGAACTGCTCGTCGCTCATCTCGCCGCTCGCCATCGCGAACTCGCGATGATCGCCGCGCGTCACATGTCCGGCGATAGCTACGTTGTAGGGTATATCGGTCAGCACAAGGCGCACCGGTCCAACCGCGAGCTTGCCCAGCCAGTCGGCCGCCTCGCGCGCGTCGCCGCAGATGACCCGGTGATCGCCGCAGCCGAAGACATCGCCCTGTCGCGTCACGCCGATCGCGGCTGGGTTCGGCACGAGATCGGCTGGGTCGGGCTCATCGTCCTCATCCCCGAGCCGGATCGCGTCGATCAGCACGGTGTCGATCCCGACGACCTCGATCGGCGCCCCCGCGACCACCAGCTCACGCAAGATGACTTCGATGGACGCGAGGTCGTAGGTCGCCTTCTCCGAGAGCACGTTCACGCCGAGCCTGATGAGCTCCCATTGCTCCGGCGTCGTGATCTCCACCCGCACGCACGGGATGGTTTCGAGGCCGAGGCGCTTGGCCGCTTCGACCCGGCTGACCCCGTCGAGAATCCTGTCATCCGTATCGATCAAGACGGGATCAACGAACCCCACGGTCGCGATGCAGGCCGCGATCTGCGCCACATGCGTCTCATCGAGCTTATGGATCTTCCGCTCCGCAGGGCGAAGGCTCGCGGGATCACGCCGGACCATGCACAGATTCGGTATGAGATCGTTGCGAGGCGGCGGCGTAAGGCTGGGGATGGAAGCCGGCCGCTTCCTTCGGGCCCTGCGCTCGGCATCCCGCTTCAGCAGGGCGGCCTTCAGGTTCCTAGTCATCGCTCTGTCCTCCCAGGCGGGTCCGTGTTCGGGCGCGCGGCGGGTGCGGCCGCGGATGGACCGGCGGCGTAGTCACGGCGGGGGCCGACGGGCGCGAGCGCGTCCTGATCTGGGCGGACGGCGCCGACGCGACCGGTCGATCCGCGAGCTGGCGCTCCAGCGTCGTGTCGAACGGCGGGATCGGCCCGTAGACCCGCTGGTGTTCCTCGAGCAACCGGGTCTTGACCGTCGGCAGCAGGAGACTCCACGCGTGCTTCTGCCGAGCTGCCAAATCCGCCTTCTGGCCGACCGTGAGGCGAGGCCGACGCCGTGCCTTGGGCGGCGGCGAGAGAAGGCCGAGCCCGTCCAGCATGATCAGGAGCTCCCTCACCTGCTGGTGTGCCCCGCACACGCCGTGCATCGCCGCGGTGAACAGCTGCCGGACCGCCACGGCGATCGCCGTCGCCTTGCGCGTGCGTCCGCCGGACGAGACGCCGATGAGCTTCATCATGGCCTTTCGGTGGGCGTCCCAGGGATCACTGGTGGCCCGCGCCGCGCCCGAAGGGTTGCCGCTCTGGCCGGATTGCCAGCGCGTGTGCACCGGCGGCCTGCGGTAGCCGACCTCGGATCCTCCGGTCCGACGCCGCTGCGCCGCCATCTGCCGCGCCGCGGCGCGTTCGACCCCGGGCCTGATGGCGTCGAACTCCCGCTTCCACTCGAAGGGCACGAGCGTTCGGATCGGACGGCTGCTGGGATAGTGGGCCTCGTACGCCTGCTGGATCTCCGGCAGCATCCTGCAGCAGATATGCGCCGCTTGCAGATGAGCATGATCGCTGAGCAGCGCGTCACGGGCCAGCCTCTGTTTTGTGGCCGCGATTTCCAGATTTTCCACCTTGGATTCGTGCAAAATACTCTTGTCGATGAGAAATCTGGTCAGCCACGTCTGTTGACGTATGGCGCTGATCACGCCGCGCGCCGCATCCTCGCTAGTCTTATCGAAGTAGACGTCGAGGAGAAACCTCTTCTTGGCGCTGCCGTTCTCCCGAACCTCGATCAGACCGAAGGTTGCCTTCCGGATATGGTTGATTGGGCTATTTGAGCCGAGGCGCTCGATCTCGGCTGCGGCTTCCTGGCGTCGGCGTTTGTGCATAAACGCAGTACGGGCCATCTGGACGCTCTCCATCTGTGCCAGCACGCACGCGGGATCGCGTGCGGGTCAGGCGGTAGGAAAGTGCCCCGGGCATCCCGGCGCTTGATCCGTTGGAAAGCTATATCGCCAACGGGTCTCAGATTTGTCAATCCAAAAACCCCGAAGACGGGTCGAAGGCTGACATCGTCATAGCTCATCCTCAGCCGATATACCCTGTGCTCGTTTTTTGGCTGAGTGATAGGTCAATTCTGATCTTTGGCTGAGTTCGCGGAATAGCTCAGAGCTGCTTCTGGGCCGAGTACCGCCCGTTAGATCGACTCCGGCGTGGCGCGCTCCGAGGCGACGGCGACGCGATGCGCGGGTTCATCGCCGTCGCGACGTCAATCATTCCCTTGATTTTGGATGCGTCTCTGAGCGTCGGCAAAAAGATCCGTGCCAGCTGCGTAGAAAATCCCTGCTCGATGCTTGAAAGGTCCCTGCTCGGCGGCTGGAAGATCCGTGCGTGAACGCGCGCGAACCAGAGACCGGTTCGAGCCTGACTGCCCGCACCACCAGGCCTTCCTGGTGAAAAGTCAGCGTCCTTCGCTCGGCGGCGATATCGTTGCCGGGATCAGGACTTAGCGGCGACCGGCAGGGTCTCCGGCTATTCTGAATGCTTTTTGGCGGCCTTCTCCGGAGCTGAAAACGGGCGCGGTTCTCGCCGCCTCGTTGGTCGTTTTCCGGGATTTCTGCTCGTGTGCAACCGGAGACCGTTTCGGTTTGATGACGAGACGCGAGTTCGCCCCCGTCGACGAGCGTTAGCCGCCTACAAGCCAGCCCAGCCTCGTCATGGCTGAGGTCGCCTGCCATCGTCCTGGGGCGCACCGGTCAGCGGGGCGAAATACCTTGCGCCTTCTGCGCGACGGCCGGGCTCTCGGCAGCCGCATTGACGATGACGGCCGCATCCTCCGCCAGCAGGAAGCCTTCTGACTCCACCGCGCGCGCTGCGACGCGGACCTTGTTCACGCAATCCTGCTGCAACGCGCAGGATCAGATGGCCGAGGAGGGATAATCCGGGATTGGCTGGGATTTCTCGGGATTTCAGTCGGCTCGATCGAGATTCAGCGTGTTCGCCCGTTGCCACGGTCCCTGACTGGACGCGCAAGCCGCGCTCGGCCAGATCCAACCGGCGTCGATGGTCCGTCGCGCGCCTCTGTCGGGTGGATTTCGGCCGGTCCGCTTCCGGACGTCCGGTGCGTGGAAGCGGACGGAACGGCAGAGACCATTCACGACCCATCTCCGCGTGGCGGCACGCCGGAACTTGTCCGGCGTTTGCGAGATACGTCAGTCAATCTGAGTCCTTGCGCTTCGATCCAACCTGCGGCCCGAACACGGGCCGGCGGGACCCGATCCGCCACAGGCGCCGGTCCGAACCCCTCACGCCAGTGAAGAGGTCACCCATGAGCACGAAGGTCGCCGATCTGTTCGTCCAGGCGCTGGCGCTGGCCGGCGTGAAACGGATCTACGGCGTGGTCGGCGATAGCCTCAACGGGCTGACCGAAGCCCTGCGCCAGGACGGCTCGATCGCCTGGATCCACACCCGCCACGAAGAGAGTGCTGCCTTCGCGGCCGGGGCCGAGGCCCACCTGACCGGCGAGCTCGCGGTCTGCGCCGGCTCCTGCGGGCCGGGCAACCTGCACCTCATCAACGGCCTGTTCGATGCGCACCGCTCCCGCGTGCCCGTCCTGGCCATCGCCGCCCAGATCCCCTCCGCCGAGATCGGACGAGGCTACTTCCAGGAGACCCACCCGCAGAACCTGTTCCAGGAGTGCAGCCACTATTGCGAGCTGGTCTCCTCGCCGGCGCAATTGCCGGGCGTGATCGAGACCGCAATCCGCGTTGCCGTGGCCGAGCGCGGCGTGGCGGTGGTCGTCATCCCCGGCGATGTCGGCCTCATGACCATGCCCGACGACGCGCCGGCCCTGTCGGGCGCCCTGGTGCCGTCCCCGGCCGTGGTGCGGCCCCGTGATGCCGACCTCGACGCTCTGGCCGGGATGCTCGACGCAGCCGGCCGGGTGACGCTGCTCTGTGGGCGCGGATGCGCCGGGGCCCATGCCGAATTGCTGCAGCTCGCCGAGGCGCTGAAGGCGCCCGTGGTCCACGCGCTCGGCGGTAAGGATTATGTGGAGTGGGACAACCCCTACGACGTGGGCATGACCGGGCTGATCGGGTTCTCTTCGGGCTACCGGGCGATGCTCGACTGCGACACCCTCCTGCTTCTCGGCACCGGCTTCCCCTACCGCCAGTTCTACCCGCAGAAGGCCAAGATCGCGCAGGTCGATCTGCGGGCCGGAAGCCTCGGGCGCCATTGCCGGATCGATCTCGGCCTGATCGGCGATGTCGGCGCCACGATCACAGCGCTCCTGCCGAAGCTGCGGCCGAAGACCGACCGGGCTCATCTCGATGACAGCCTCGCCCACTACCGCAAGGCCCGCCCCGGCCTCGACGCTCTGGCGGTCGGCAAGCCCGGGGGCAAGATCCACCCCCAATACGTGGCCCGGACGCTCAGCGAGGCGGCTGCAGAAGACGCCGTCTTCACCTTCGACGTCGGCACGCCGACGATCTGGGCTGCACGCTACCTCGCGATGAACGGCAGGCGGCGGCTGATCGGATCCCTCAACCACGGCTCGATGGCCAACGCCCTGCCGCAGGCGATCGGCGCGCAGGCGGCCTATCCGGGGCGGCAGGTGGTGTCCTTCTCCGGCGACGGCGGCTTCGCCATGCTGATGGGCGACCTGCTCACCCTCAACCAGCACAAGCTGCCGGTGAAGATCGTGGTGCTGAACAACGGCACCCTCGGCTTCGTAGAGATGGAGATGAAGGCCGCCGGCTTCCTCGAGACCGGCGTGGCGCTGGTGAACCCCGACTTCGCCGCCATGTCCCGGGGGGCTGGCCTCTTCGCTCGGCGCATCGAGGACCCGGCCGATCTGCCCGGCGCAATGCGCGAGATGCTCGCCCATGACGGGCCGGCCCTGCTCGACGTGGTCTCGGCCCGCCAGGAACTCGCGATGCCGCCCAAGATCGGCATCGAGCAGGCCACGGGCTTCGGGATGTGGCTTGCCCGTGCGGTGATCGACGGGCGCGGGACCGAGATCCTCGACCTCGCCAAGACCAATCTCTGGCGGTGACCGGCCTCCCGCCCCGAAGCCGCCGGACATCCCGCGCGGCTCAGCGCGGGGGCATTTGATACGGTTCGCTCAGGGATGTCCGATGATCTGCAGCGGACGTAGGTCCGCCTTTGCCCCGATTCACCACATAGCTTCACCTTATGCTCAAATGGTCTTTCGTCATCGCTGTCAGGGGCGCCTGCGCGCAATGCTTTGCTGAGGTTCGGCTGGCAGGCTCGCGCCGCTGGGATGGAAGGCTGGGCGGCGGCGATGCGGACTGTGTCGAGTGACGAAGGGCAAACGAGGACGGTTCAGCTCGCTGACGTTCTCGGTGCGCTCAGCCATGCCCTCGATCTGACGGAAGGTCAGCCGGTCGGGCATTGCGTGCGCTCAACCTGGATCGGCTTCCACATCGGCCGAAAGATGGGCCTGCCGGACCTGCAGCTGTGGGAACTCTACCACACGGTCATGCTGAAGGACCTGGGTTGCTCCAGCAACGCTGCGCGCATCTGCGAACTCTATCTGTCCGACGATCTCAGCTTCAAGCGCGACTTCAAGACGGTCAGCGACAGCCTGCCGAAGGTGCTTGGTTTCGTCTTCTCCCATACCGGGCTGAAGGCCGGCCTGGCCGAGCGGTTTCGCGCCGTGCTCAACATCTTGCAGAACGGCGGGGCCATCGTCGATGACCTTATCCAAACCCGCTGCCAGCGGGGGGCGCAGATCGCCCGGCAGCTCCGCTTTCCCGCGAGCGTCTGCGACGCCATCCACGCGCTGGACGAGCACTGGAACGGCGCCGGCCGGCCGGATCGGCTCGCGGGCCCGGCGATCCCGCTCTACGCCCGCGTCGCGCTGCTGGCCCAGGTGGTGGACGTGTTCCATACCGCGGCAGGCCCGGCCGCCGCGGTGGCCGAGGTGAGGGCGCGCTCGGGGACATGGTTCGATCCCCAGATCGTCGCGTGTTTCGAGGCCGTCGCCACCGAACCGGGCTTCTGGGAGATCTTGGCCTCAGACGGGGTGGAGGCGGCGGTGTTCGCACTGGCGCCGGTCAGCCCAATCATCGTGGACGAGGATTACCTCGACGACATCGCCCGAGCGTTCGCGCAGATCATCGATGCCAAGAGCCCCTTCACCTCCGGTCATTCGGAGCGCGTGGCGGTCTACGCCGACATGATCGCGGCCGAACTCGGCTACACCGCGGAACGCCGCCGTTGGCTCAAGCGCGCCGCCCTGTTGCACGACGTCGGTAAGCTCGGGGTCTCGAACGCCATCCTCGACAAAAACGGCAAGCTGGATGAGGCGGAGTGGAGGGACATGCGCAATCATGCAGCGCTGTCCGAGACCATCCTCGCCCGCGTCTCAGTGTTCCACGAGATGGCCTGTATCGGCGGCGGCCATCACGAGCGGCTCGACGGCAAGGGCTATCCCCGTGGGCTGAGGGATCACGAGATCGCCCCCGAGACCCGCATCGTCTCGGTCGCCGACGTGTTCGACGCCTTGACGGCCAACCGGCCCTACCGGGCCGCCATGCCCCGAGAGAAAGCGCTCAGCATCATGCGCTCGGATCTCGGTACAGCATTCGATCCGATCTGTTTCGCTGCGCTGGAGCGTGCGCTCGTCGCGATCGAGGGGGATCTCGCCCAAGCGGCCTAGGCGGCCGAACGGCGAAGCTTCGTTTGGCAACCCGGAACCGCCGTGCCGGCTCCGAGTCCGATCCGACCGATGCCCGGCGGGACAGCTCCCGATGAGCGAACTATCGCCGCGCGCAGCCCGTCCGAGAAACTACGAACTGAGACGTCGCAGGTGAAGTCTGGCGAGAGCGCAAGGAAGCATGATCCAAGCCTTGGTGAGAGTTCTCTGTGAATTCGGCAGCTTTCATGCATCGACTCGCGTAGCTGACCTGACGCCGCCGTCCGCTTCCGGGAACGGGGCGTTTGATCGTCAACGGCCGTGGCGGGTCGGATGCCGAATGGCTGCTACCGGGCGAGTGATGAAACGCCTCTGATGGCACGAAGAGGTGCTGTGAAGTTGCAGATGGACTGCGGAAGAATTCACGACCGACTGCATCGAGGCGCCGGGCGTCAGCAGCCTCATCACACGTTCAGAAAGTCCCGGGGTAAGCGCCTCCATCGACGAGCAAGTTCTGCCCCGTGATGAAGCCGGAATGCGCGCTGCAGAGGAAGGCACAGGCGTGGCCGAACTCGTCGGGCTGGCCGAAGCGGCGGGCCGGGTTCTCCGCCGCGCGTGCTTTCAGGAACTCTTCCGCCGTCATGCCGGCCTTGGCGGCGTTCGCTGAAACCGTCGCCTTGAGCCGGTCCGTATCGAAGGGGCCGGGTAGCAGGCCGTTGATCGTCACGTTGTGCTGGACAGTCTGGCGAGCGAGGCCTGCGACGAAGCCTGTCAGACCCGAACGCGCGCCGTTCGAAAGTCCCAGAGAGGGGATTGGTGCCTTCACAGCTCCTGAGGTGATGTTCACGATGCGGCCGAAGCGGCGGCTGATCATCCCGTCGACAACCGCCTTGATAAGAAGGATGGGTGTCAGCATATTGGCGTCGAGCGCCTCGATCCACTGATCGCGGTCCCACTCCCGAAAATCGCCCAGCGGTGGCCCACCCGCGTTGTTGATCAGGATGTCCGGCTCTGGCATCGCAGCCAACGCCGCCTCCCGGCCCTCCGCCGTGACGATGTCGCCCGTCACCGCAATGACCGTGACACCGGTCTCGCGCCGGATCTCACCCGCCGTCTCCTCCAGTGTCTCGCGCGACCGCGCCGTGATCACGAGATCGACGCCTTCGCGGGCGAGCGCCATGGCGCACCCCCGTCCCAGTCCCTTGCTCGCCGCGCAGATGAGCGCCTTCTTGCCCCGCAAGCCAAGATCCATCGCTCTTCCCTCGAACCGATAGAAAATCTCAAGTGGGTCAGACGTCCGCGACGTCAGCAGGGTCGGACAGCCCTCTGGTTCCGCTGCCGCATAAAGCTAATTCGGCACCCTGGAAATGTCGGCTTCAAGGCCGTCCAGGACGCGGTAGCCTATGACCAGGTTGGGTGGGAAGTGGCCGGTCTGCTTCCGGACGGCAGATGGCCCGAAGACGACAAGGTCGTCCTAACCCTTCCCCACATCACGGGCTCGCCGAGCGGATCGAAGAACTGCCTGGGCTTCCCTTCATCATGGCCAAACCGGTGCGCCGTCGAGCCCCGTCGTCTCTGCCAGACCACAGACGAGGTTCGCGTTCTGCACCGCCTGACCGGCTGCGCCCTTGCCGAGGCTATCGACGGCCCCCATCGCGATCACGAGGTCACGCTCGGGGTCGGCCGCGTAGCGAACAAAGGGGCGCCGGGAAAGCAGACGGCCTCCTCTCGACCCAACCCGGTCGTCGGAAGTGCTGGCGGTATTCCCACGAAGCGGACGTTCGTCAGCCGCTTGGCAACTTCACATCGGGGTGGGAAGCGGGCATGTAATTGGACCAGGGCCTTCAACCCTACAAAATGGCCGGGGCGACCAACGTGTTGATAGCAAATATTCTTGCAGGTTGCGCGCTCCTAATTTGGTCTGGGCTTTGTTGTATTGGCTACGCCCTGGT
>NZ_JAKSXW010000123.1 GCF_022829405.1 Methylobacterium sp. J-076 | reverse complement strand
CTACCGGGTCGAGGGCCGCGCGCTGCACGTCGTCGAGGAGCACGCCGCCCTCGTGCGGGCGATCTTCGCCGGCTACCTCGCCCACGGCACGGTGGCGGCACTCAAGCAGGACCTTGACGCGCAGGGCATCACCCTGCCAGCTCGTCGCGATGGGGTCGAGCGAGAGACTGGCGGGGGACCGTTCTCCCGCGGGCATCTGTACAAGCTGCTCGGCAACCCGGGCTTGCACGTCACCGGCGAGGTCCCGTTCGACACCGTCTACCTGCACACGCTGGTGCGGGACGCCTCCGGCGCCAAGATGTCGAAGTCGAAGGGCAACGTGGTCGATCCCCTCGACCTCATCGAGCAGGTCGGGGCCGA
>NZ_JAKSXW010000113.1 GCF_022829405.1 Methylobacterium sp. J-076 | reverse complement strand
CCCCCACATCTGGCCCGGCTTGTTCCGGTAGGCGGACTCGCTCTCGAACACGATCCGACTGGCCTCGACCGCCATCGGCCTTTTCCCGCTGAAAAGCAGCGCGCCGCAGTGATCCACGCGCAGCGTCCCATGCTCAGGGTGGACCGCGAACAGTTCAGGGGCCGTCCACCCCTGCCGGTGCGCCTCAGCACCGAGCCGGTCGCAGAATTCCATCGCGGCCTCGCGGATCGCGGCCCATTTCGCCGGCAGCAGGTAGCGGCAAGGCGAGGCGTG
>NZ_JAKSXW010000112.1 GCF_022829405.1 Methylobacterium sp. J-076 | reverse complement strand
GATACCTTCGATGTTGTTCGGCGGGAGGAACCCAATAAGAATATTGGGCATGGTAACGCCGCAATCAGGGAAGTGTGCGCGGGTAGCGCGAGAGACCTGGGGGGGTTCGGTCCGTAGGGGCCCCTGCGGCGGGACGTGCAGGTCGATGCAGGGAGCCCCCGCCTTTCCGGCCCCCCCCCCCACCTTCGGAATGCGGGGGTGCCCCCTCTCCCCGTCTTGCGGGGAGAGGCCCGCCGACACCTCGTCGTGTCGGCGGGACGCGAGAGGCGAAGCCGGAGCGGTGGTGAGGGGGGCTCGCCGGAGGAGCCTCGTTCGGCACGCCCCCTCACCCTCGGCTGCCGCCTCGCCGCGCCGACGACGGGGTCGTCGCGGCCCTCTCCCCGCAAGCGGGGCGAGGGGAATGCAGACCTTCGGGATGAGGGAAGGGTGTAAAAGGGCCCGATTGAAAGCCCGGGCTGGCCCTACAGGTCCAGCGTCAACGTCACCGGCACGTGGTCGGAGGGCCGCTCCCAGCCGCGGGCGGCCCGGAGCACCTCGACGGCGCGCACGGTGCCCGCGAGATCCGGCGAGACCCAGGCATGGTCGAGGCGCCGGCCCTTGTTGGCGGCGTTCCAGTCCGGCGAGCGGTAGCTCCACCACGTGTAGATCTTCTCGGGCTCCGGGGTGAGGTGGCGCGCCGCGTCGATCCAGCCGGCCTCGCCCCGCAGGGTCTCCAGGGCCTGCGTCTCGATGGGGGTGTGGCTCACCACGTCGAGGAGCTGCTTGTGCGACCACACGTCGTGCTCCAGGGGGGCGACGTTCAGGTCGCCCACCAGGATCGCCGGGCCGGAGGGGCGCCGTCCCCCCCAGGCGCGCAGCTCCTGCAGGAAGTCGAGCTTGTGGGCGAATTTGTCGTTGAGGTCGCGGTCGGGCACGGCGCCGCCCGCCGGGATGTAGAAGTTGTGCAGCACGAGGCCCGCGGCCTGTCCCGCCTCCGGCCCCAGCACCGCGGAGATGTGGCGCGCGTCGGCCCGGCCGCAGAAGCCCATCACGTCGCGGGTGTGGAGCGGCAGGCGCGAGAGAATCGCGACGCCGTTGTAGCCCTTCTGCCCGGCGAAGACGACGTGCTCGTAGCCCGAGCCCCGGAGCGCCTTCAGGGGGAAGGCGTCGTCCGGGCACTTGGTCTCCTGCAGGCAGAGCACGTCCGGCCCGTGCTCGGCGAGGAAGCGCAGGACGAGGTCGATGCGCAGGCGCACCGAGTTGATGTTCCAGGTGGTGACGGTGAGGCGCACGGTTCGTCCGACTACTGGCGTTGCGACTGCTGGATCGCCTGCTGCGCCGCCTTGTCCTCGGCCCGCCCGTAATTGATGAAGAACAGGCTGGAATCGACCGCCTTGCCCTTCTGCAGGTTCGAGAGCTGCACGGTGGTGATGTAGCCCTGCGGATCGGTGATCCGCCATTGGGACAGGGTCTTCACGTCGGCGTCGAACAGCAACTGGATCCGCGAGGTGCCGCCGAAGGTCGCCCGGTCCTCCAGGCTGATGCGCACCCCCGCCGGATCGTTCGAGACGTCCGTCACCGAGAGGTCGCGGGCGAGGTCGATCTTCTCCCGCAGGAGGAATTTCAGCGGCGTCTGGGCGATGAAGTAGAGGTCCTGGGTGGCGAGCTTGCGGTCGCGCACCGCCACGGAGGTGCCGTCGGCCACCACTTCCAGCGGCGAGGGCTGGTCGTAGTCGAAGCGCAGGCGGCCGGGCTTGGCGAGGGTGAGCTTGCCGCCGATGCGCCGCCCGTCCGGGCCGATCTGGATGAACGACCCGGTGAGGGTCGAGATGCCGTTGAAGTAGGCGTTGGCCTGGGCGAGCACGGTCGCCGCGTCGGCGGGCTCGGCGGCGGCGGGGGCCGGGGTCGCGACCGCGGCGACCTTGGGCTCGGCCGGGCGGGCGGCCCTGTCGGCGGCCTTCTCCGCCGGCTTCTCGCCGGGCTTGGCCCCCGGCTTGGCGCCGGCGGCCTTCTCGGCGGACTTGTCGGCGGGTTTGGCCGCCTTCGGGGCCGGCTTCTTGGCGGGGGAGGCGTCCGGCGTGGCGGCGGGGGCCGCCTCGGGCTCGGGGGCGGCCTGCTCCTTGCGGCCGAACAACCCGTCGAGGAACGACGACACCTGCGCCTCGGCCCGAAGGGGGGCGAGGGCGAGGCTCGCGGCGAGCAGGGTGCCGGCGGTGCGGGTGCGGCGGCCGATCATCCGGAGACTCCTTCGCACCGTGGGCGGTGTGCGGCTCGGGCGGAAATTGGGGGCGGGCCTCCGCTTAGAGCCCCGCCCTGTGGCGAAGATGCGACGCGGTGCTCGTGTCCCTCCCCCCTCTGCGGGGGAGGGGGTCGGGAGAGGGGCCGCGACGGGCGCAGGCTGTGTCTGCGGCCGCGACCTCTCCGGCACCGCCGCCCCCCTCTCCCCCCCGCTTGGCAAAGGGGGGGGGGGAGAGGAAGACGGGCGGGTCGCGCGTCTCACTCGTCGTCGTACACCACGCCCGCCCCGTGGGAGGCGCCGGCCACGAGGATCTCGCGCTTGCCGGCGTGGTTGGCCGGGCCGACGATCCCCTCGATCTCCATCCGCTCCATGATCGAGGCGGCGCGGTTGTAGCCGATCTGGAGCCGGCGCTGGATGTAGCTGGTGGAGGCCTTCTGGTCCCGCAGCACCACCTCGATCGCCTGCTTGTACAGGTCGTCCGACTCGCCGCCGGTCGCCGCCGCGAAGGCGCCGATGTCGAAGACGGGGGCGTCCTCCTCCGGCTCCTCGCTGCGCTCGACCTTCTCGGCCGCCCGGCCGCGACGGCCGGTCTCCTTGGGGGCCTCCTCGGGCGTGTCGTCGGTGGTGACGGCGTCGAGGTAGCTCGGGCGGCCCTGGCGCTTGAGGTGGGCGACCACGCTCTCGACCTCGCTGTCCGAGCAGAACGGCCCGTGCACACGCGTCGTGCGCCCGCCCCCGGCCATGAACAGCATGTCGCCCTGGCCCAGAAGCTGCTCCGCGCCCATCTCCCCGAGGATCGTCCGCGAGTCGATCTTGCTCGTCACCTGGAAGCTGATCCGGGTCGGGAAGTTC
>NZ_JAKSXW010000111.1 GCF_022829405.1 Methylobacterium sp. J-076 | reverse complement strand
GCGGCAGCCGAGGGTGAGGGGGCGTGCCGAACGAGGCTCCTCCGGCGAGCCCCCCTCACCACCGCTCCGGCTTCGCCTCTCGCGTCCCGCCGACACGACGAGGTGTCGGCGGGCCTCTCCCCGCAAGACGGGGAGAGGGGTCACCCGCGCATTCCGAAGGTGGGGGGGAGGGCCGGAAAGGCGGGTGCTCGCTGCATCGACCTGCACGTCCTGCCGCAGGGTCCCATACGGACGGAACTCCCGCAGGTCTCGCGCGCTACCCGCTCACACTGCCGTGATGCGAGGTTTACCATGCGCAAGATCCTGATGGCGTTCCTCCTGCCGAAGATCATCGAGGTCATCCGCCGCCGCTACAGCCGGTCGAACTCCGCCCGCACCCGGTCGTTCTGAGCGCGACGGGACCGGCGACACCATGACCACCGATCCGCGTGAAGCCGGTCCCCGGCCGCCCTTCCCCGGCGACCAGCAACAGCCCAGGCCGGGGCTGACCTCCAAGATGACGCCCCGGCCGGACCACGGGGAGGACAGCTACGTCGGCAAGGGTTTGCTGACCGGCCAGGCCGCCCTCATCACCGGGGGCGATTCCGGCATCGGCCGGGCGGTGGCCATCGCCTATGCCCGCGAGGGCGCCGACGTGGCGATCTCCTACCTCGACGTCGAGCAATCCGACGCCGAGGACACGGCCGCCTGGGTCGAGAAGGCCGGGCGGCGCTGCCTGCTCCTGCCGGGCGACATCCGCGACGAAGCCCATTGCCGCGCCCTCGTGGCGCGCACGGTCGAGGCGTTCGGCCGGCTCGACGTGCTGGTCAACAACGCCGCCGCGCAGGTGGTGAACGAGGGTCTCGACGACCTGAAGGCCGACGACATCGAGGGCTCGTTCCGGGCGAACGTCTTCGCCATGTACCACCTGACGAAGGCCGCCGTGCCGCACATGAAGCCGGGCGGGGCGATCGTGAACACCACGAGCGAGCAGGCCAAGATCGCCGACCCGAGCATGCTGATCTACGCCGCCACCAAGGGGGCCATCGCCAGCCTGACGATCGGCCTGTCGAACCTTCTCGCGCCGAAGGGCATCCGAGTGAACTGCGTCGCCCCCGGGCCGGTCTGGACGCCGATCCAGCCGATCGTGAAGAGCCCGGAGCAGCTGGAACGGCTCGGCAGCGACACGCCCCTGGGCCGCGCCGGGCAGCCGGCCGAACTCGCCCCGGCCTACGTGCTCCTCGCCTCCCGCGAGGGCAGCTACATGTCCGGCGCGCTGGTCCCCGTCACCGGCGGCGTGCCGATGTTGTAGGGGCCTGTCGCGGGCCACGGGGAATGG
Organism: Methylobacterium sp. J-076; assembly: GCF_022829405.1. Taxonomy (GTDB): domain Bacteria; phylum Pseudomonadota; class Alphaproteobacteria; order Rhizobiales; family Beijerinckiaceae; genus Methylobacterium. The sequence continues at coordinate 64,509 of NZ_JAKSXW010000111.1, read as the reverse complement.
CGCACACTCGCCTTGAAATACGTGCGAACCCGCGATACACCCCCCGCCAGTGCCGCCGTAGCTCAGTTGGTTAGAGCACCAGATTGTGGATCTGGGGGTCCCCCGTTCGAGCCGGGGCGGTGGTACCATCCTTCCAGTCGGCGTCCCGATCCGTTCCGCCCACGGCCCCGCGGGCGCCGTGCGGCCTAGAGGACGACGGGATACAGCGCCCATGAACAGCCCCGTCAGGCCCGTCCGCACCCTGTACGACGAGGACGCCATCGCCCGGCGCAACGCCGAGCTGGCGCAGCAGATCCTGGCGGCCGACCCGCAGGACCTTCTGGTGGTGGCCGTCCTCAAGGGCAGCTTCATGTTCGCCGCCGACCTGCTGCGGGCGCTGCACCGCGTCGGCCTCGCCCCGCAGGTGGAGTTCGTGCACCTGTCGAGCTACCGCACCGGCACGGTCTCCACCGGCCAGGTGGAGATCCTGCGCGACGTGCAGAGCGAGGTGCGCGGGCGCGACGTGCTGCTGGTGGACGACATCCTCGAATCCGGCCGCACGGTGGTCTTCGCCAAGGACCTGCTCATGGCGCGCGGCGCCAAGCGTGTCCTGACGGCGGTGCTGCTGGAGAAGCCCGGCAAGCGGGCGGTGTCGATCGACGCGGAGTTCGTGGGCTTCACCTGCCCGGACGTGTTCGTCGTCGGCTACGGGATGGATGCCGCCCACGCCTACCGCCAGCTGCCCTTCGTGGGCGTGGTCGATTTCGGCGGCACCGACCCCGACCTGTTCGGCGGTGCGTGACGCCGAGCCCTCCCGGCGCGACATTTTGGCGTTTTGCTGCGCTGCGAAGCTGCTTTTGCGGGCGCACCGCCTTGACAGGGGGGCGGTTCCATCGCCGTTCTAGCCGGGAAGACGGCAAAGATCTTTGGCGCAGCAAGGCGAACCCGGGTCATCATGGCGCGCATCCTTCTGGTGGATGACGAAGAGACGGTGCGCGGCTTCCTCAAGCGGGGGCTGGAGATCGACGGCCACGCCGTCGTGACCGCGACCGATGGGAGTGACGGGCTCGACCGGCTCAACGAGGCGGGCGGCGCCTTCGACCTGATGCTCACCGACATCCGCATGCCGCTGATGGACGGCATCGCCCTGGCCCTCGCCGCCAAGCGGGATTTTCCGGACCTGACCATCCTGCTGATGACCGGCTTCGCCGACCAGCGCGAGCGCGCCCGGGGCCTCGACGCCATCGTCACCGACGTGCTGACCAAGCCCTTCTCCCTGGCCGACCTGCGCTCCACCGTCCGCCGGGCCCTCGCGGCCTGAGGCCGCCCGCCGCTAACCCACCGTCAACCATCGTGCTTAGGCGTGTCTTCACACGGTCGTGACACGCTGCACGTGTGCGTCGCCGGGCGCCCTCCACCGATCCGTCGGGGAAGGTGAGCCGGGACCGGGACGGAGCGTCGGGATGCTCGGGCAGGACCGCAGCGAAAGCCGGGATTGGGACTGGGACGACGACGGCGACGCCCCTGCGCGCCGCCGCCCGCGCCGCCGGACGAGCCCGTTCCGGCGCATGGTCACGCTGGTGAAGCTCGCCCTGTTCCTGATGCCCCTCGGCCTGTTCCTGTTCGGCAACCTCTTCGCCGACTGCCGGGCGCGCCCCTCCTTCGCGGACTGGGCCTCCATGCTCGGCGCCAGCGCCTGCGCGCGCAGCGAGATGATCGGCAACGCCACGTCGATGCAGGAGAATTTCGCGGCGCTGCGGCGCCTGATCGACTGACGCCCCCGCCCCTCCGACCGGATCCGACCATGCCGATGCGCCCAGCCGCCTCACCCAACGCCGACGATCTCGAGGAGGCCCGCTTCCGGTCCCGCATGGCCCGGGCGAGCTCCGGCGGCGCGATCCGGCCGCAGCGGCGGGAGCAGGAGACCGAGGAGGACGGGCGCCGCCGCTTCCGCCTCGGCTGGTTCGCGTGGCTGCTGATCGACGCGTTCGTGGTGCTCGGCACCGTCGCCATCGTGGTGGCGTGGCCGCCGGTCGAGGCGTGCCGGGCGCAGGAGAAGACCGTCGGCTTCTATGCGGGCGATTCGGTCGGGCGCTGCATCCGCCGGGGCATCGGGCAGCGGATCTCCAACGCCGACCAGCGCATCAAGATGATCCTGCGCGGCTCCGGCCGCTGAGGGGCGCGCCCCGCGAACCCCCGGCGTCGGGGCCGGGCCTCACCCCTCGAACGACAGGGACGCCCGGGTGCCCCGCGGCGCCAGATCGTAGACCAGGGCGGAGCGCAGGTTCGTCGCCATGGCCCGGACGATGCGCGAGCCGAGGCCGGTGCCCCGGGGCTCGCCCTCGCCGGTCCAGCCGACCCCGTCATCCTCGACGGCGAGTTCGAGCCGGTCCGCCGACCGCCGCAGGGCGACGCGGATCTCCCCCGGCTCCTGCGCGGGATAGGCGTACTTGTAGGCGTTGGTGACGAGTTCGGTGACGACGACGCCCACCGAGACCGCCTTGTCGGTGGCGAGCCGCACCGGCTCGGCGCTGAGGCGGATGGCGTGGTCCCGGCCCGCGGCCTTCATGGCGAGCTGCAATTCCTCCACGAGGCTGCCGAGATAGGCGTCGAGCTCCACCGCCTCGACGTCCTCGGAGGTGTAGAGCCGGCGGTGGATGCCGGCGATGGCCGAGATGCGCGCCTGCATCTCCTCCAGGGCGGCCTTGGCCGCCGGGTCCGCCACGGCGTTGGTCTGCATCCGCGCGAGGGCGGCCACCAGGGCCAGGGAATTCGCCACCCGGTGGTTCACCTCGCGCAGGAGCAGCTCGGCCCGGTCGCGGGCGGCGCGGACCTCCGCCTCGGCCCGCTCCTTGTCCCGGCGCATGGCCTCCGCCTTGAGGGCGGTCGCCACCGCCTCGCCCAGCAGCTCCCGGAACTGGCCCTGCAGGTCCTTCCACACGTAGTCGACGGCACCCGCCTTCAGGGCGGCCACGGCGACGCGGCTGTCCTCCGAGCCGGTGACGTAGACCACCGGCGGCGCGTCCGGCAGGGCGCGGATGGCCGGCAGCAGGTCGAGCCCGGTCTGGCCGGGCATGTGATGGTCGAGGGCCACGAGGTCGATGCCCCCGGCGGCCAGCCGCGCGAGGCCCGCCTCGCCGCCCGCGGCGTGCTCCACGGCGTAGCCGCGGGCGGTCAGGCTGCGCTGCACGAGGCGCGCGAGCCCGGCATCGTCATCGATGTAGAGGATGCGGATGCCGGGCCCGCCCCCGCCGCCGGGACCTGTCGTCATGGCGCTTCCGGGATCTGCATGACGGAGAAGAACAGGCCGAGCTGGCGGATGGCGTTGGCGAAGCCTTCGTAGTTCACCGGCTTCGTGACGTAGACGTTGGCGCCGAGATCGTAGCAGCGCTGGATCTCGCGGGCGTCGTCGGTGGTGGTGAGCACGATGACCGGCGAGCGCTTGGTGTGCGCGTTGGCCTTCACCTTCTCCAGGATGTCGATGCCGGTCATGTCCGGCAGGTTGAGGTCGAGGAGGATCAGGAGGTGGCGCCGCCGGCTCACCTCGCCGGAGCCGTCCGGGCCGAACAGGTAGGCGAGGGCCGAGGTCCCGTCGCGGAACGGCACGATCTCGTTGTTCACCCCCGCCCGGCGGATGTTCCGCTCGATGAGGCGGGCATGGCCCTCGTCGTCCTCGATCATCACGATGCAGACGGGATGCATGGGCGGCTCTCGCTTCATTCCGCGGCGATCGACAGGGGAGCCGGCGCACCGCGCTCCATAGACGGCCCGCGGGGGAGCGTCACCGTGAAGGTCGAGCCTTGGCCGGGCTCGGAGGCGAGGTCGATCCGGCCGCCCAGCGCCCGGACCAGCGCCTTGACGTGGGCGAGGCCGATCCCCTCCCCCGGCCTGTCCTGCGGGCCCGACCGGCGGAACAGCTCGAACACCCGGACATGGTCGTTGCGGGAGATGCCGCGGCCGTTGTCGGCGACGGCGAAGCGCACCCGGTCGGCCCCGGACGCCTCGGCGGTGATCGTGATGCGGCCGGGGCGGCCGTCGTCGAGGTACTTGAGGGCGTTGTCGAGGAGGTTGCCGAAGATCTGCTCCACGGCGAGCCGGTCGGCGACGATCTCCGGCAGGTCCGGGGCGACGCTCACCGTGGCGTTGCGCGTGCCGGCCTGATGGCGCGTCGCGTCGGCGAGGCGGCGCATCAGGGCGGTCATGTCCAGGGGCTCCGGCTCGAAGCGGCGGCGGCCCTCGCGGGAGAGCTTCAGGATGGCGGCGATCAGCCTCTCCATCCGGGTGACGGCGGCGCCGATGAAGCCCAGCGCCTCGCCCATCTCGGCATCGATCCGCTCCGCCTGCGGGTGCCCGGCGAGCGTCGCGCGCAGCTCGCTGCGGGTCTCGGCCAGCTCGCTCGTGAAGCCCATGATGTTCACGAGGGGCGCCCGCAGGTCGTGGCTGACGATGTAGGCGTAGCGCTGGATCTCCTCGTTGGATTCGCGCAGCTCCGCCTCGGCCTCCCGCTGGGCGGTGATGTCGGTGTGGACGCCGACCCATTCGCGGATCGCCCCGTCGTCGTTCAGCACCGGCACGGCGCGGATCGCGTAGTGCCGGTAGCCGCCCTCCTTCGCGCGCACCCGGTGCTCGAACACGAAGGTCTGCCGCGCGGCGACGGTCTCGTTCCAGGCGGCGATGCTCGGGGCGGCGTCGTCGGGGTGCACGGCGTCGGCCCAGCCGAAGCCCTTGTACTCCTCCGGCGTCTGCCCGGTGATGGCGGCCCAGCCGGGCTGCGGGCCGACCATCCGGCCCTGGGCATCGTTGGTCCAGAGCACGCCGCGCACCGCCGCGATGGCGGCCCGGAACCGGGCTTCGCTGGCGGCGAGCTCACCCTGGATGCGGTGCTGATCGACGGCGATGGCCAGCATCCCGACGAACAGGATCAGGAACGTCGCCCCGGCCACGCCCACGGCGAGGTAGGGCTGCGCCCCCGCGATGGCGGGGCCGGCGTGATCGTGCGCGGCGCCGGCGGTGAAGGTCGCCGCCGCCATGCCGGTGTAGTGCATGCCGGACACGGCCAGCCCCATGACGCAGGCCGCCGCGACCTTCTCGGGCACGCTGTTGTGGCGGAAGGCGAGCCACAGGGCCGCGGTGGCGGCCAGGATGGCGATGACGACCGAGGCGACCACCAGGGCGGGATCGTAGAGGATGGGGCCGGGCATCCGCATCGCGGCCATGCCCGTGTAGTGCATCAGCCCGACGCCGAGCCCCATGAGCGGCCCCGCGACCAGCACGGCGCCCCCGCCCGCCGCCGCGCGGCCGACCCAGGCGAAGGCCGCCCCCGTCACCCCCACCGCGATGAGGAAGGACAGGACCGTCAGGCCGAGGTCGTAGGCCGCCGGCATCCCCATCTCGAGGGCGAGCATGCCGACGAAGTGCATGGCCCAGATGCCGCCGCCCATGGTCACGGCGGCTCCCGCGATCCAGAGCCAGCGCAGGGCCGGGCGGCCGGCGAGGCCCCGGGCGCGGGCCCCGAGATCCAGGGCTGTGTAGGCGGCAAATATCGCGATCGCCACCGACAGGGCGACGAGGGCGGGGCTGTAGCCGGAACTGGACATCGGGCGGGGGGCTCGGGCGACGGACGACAGGGGGCGGCGCGAGCGGAGGTCCCATCGCGGCAATATGTCGTTGTATAAGCGTCTTTCGAGCGAATTCGCGGCAGAACCGCGCGGTGGTGAGGAAACGGTTTCCGTCCCGCAGCGGCGGCGGGACGCGCGCCCGCCCCGCCCCGCCCCGCCCGTCAGGGCGGGCGGGGCGGGGCCATCGGGGGGCGGGCGGCCCTCAGCCGCCGGGGTGGAACACCACCTTCACGCAGCCGTCCTTCTTGTCCCGGAACGCCTTGTAGAGGTCGGGCCCGTCCTCCAGCCTGCTCGAGCGGTGGGTGATCAGCGACGAGGTGTCGATCTTGCCCTCCTGGATCAGCTTGAGCAGGGGCTCGAGGTAGCGCTTCACGTGGGTCTGCCCGCTCTTCATGGTCAGCCCCTTCTGGACGATGGAGCCCATGTTGATCGGCACCGGCCCGCCATAGACGCCGGGCACCGAGACGATGCCGCAGGGCCGCACCGCCTTGATCGCCTCGGCCAGGGCGATGGGCCGCTCGGTGGAGGTGAGCTTCTCCTGCACGGCGGTGACGAAGCCCGCCAGCCCGTGGCCGCCGCTCGCCTCCATGCCGACGCAGTCGATCACCCCGTCCGGGCCCTGGCCCTTGGTGATCTCCTTGATGCGCTCGAACACGTCCTCGGCCTCGAAATCGATGACGTCGGTGGCGCCGGCCTTCCTGGCGAGGGCGATCCGCTCGGGCACGGTCTCGATCACGATGATCCGCTCGGCGCCCATGAGCCTGGCCGCCTGGATGGCGAAGAAGCCCACCGGCCCCGCGCCCCAGACGGCGATGGTCTCGCCGCCCTTGATCTCGCAATGCTCCGCGCCCTGCCAGCCGGTGGGCAGGATGTCCGTGAGGAACAGGGCCGCCTCGTCATCCATGCCGTCGGGCACCTTCATCGGCGCCACGTCCGCCATGGGCACGCGCACGTACTCCGCCTGCCCGCCCGCATAGCCGCCGGTGAGGTGCGAGTAGCCGAACAGGCCGGCGGTGGTGTAGCCGAACTGCGCGGCGGCCATCTGCGCGTTGCGGTTCGAGCGCTCGCAGACCGACCAGTTGCCGAGCTTGCACTGGCGGCACTCGCCGCAATTGATGTTGAACGGCACGACGATCCGGTCGCCCTTGCGGAACTTGGAATGGCCGCTGCCGGTCTCCACCACCTCGCCCATGAACTCGTGGCCGAGGATGTCGCCCGATTCCATCGTCGGCATCAGCCCGTCCATCAGGTGGAGGTCGGAGCCGCAGATGGCGCAGGAGGAGACCTTGATGATCACGTCGCGCGGGTCTTCGATCCTCGGATCGGGGACCGTGTCGCAGCGGATGTCGCCTTTACCGTGCCAGCAGAGTGCCTTCATGGTCTGTTCCCTTGCATCCCGGAGGCGGCCCGGAGCCGGCCTTCTCCCCGGGACAAGCCGGCGTCGCCACGGCCAAGTTCCTCGGGGTGGGGACGGGAGGGGACGTTCCCCGCCGGGGCGTCGCCTGGACACCCCACGCGACCCCAGGAGGCGCCATGACCGGTCCTGACCCCGCCGCCACCCTGGCCCGCACGATCTTGGCCGCCCACGAGCACCGGCGGCAGATCGCGCCGCCCTCCTCCTGGATGCCGGGCTTCGACCTGCCCGCCGCCTACCGGGTGGCGGGGGAGGTGCGGCGCCTGCGCGAGGCGCGGGGCGAGCGGCCGGTGGGCCGCAAGATCGGCTTCACCAACACGACGATCTGGGGGGAGTACGGCGTCGATGGGCCGATCTGGGGCACGGTCTACGACACGACGCTGATCGAGGGGGCGCCCCTCCCCGCGCCGCTCTCCCTGGCCGCCTTCGTGGAGCCGCGGATCGAGCCCGAGATCATCCTCGGCCTCGGCCGTGCCCCCGAGGCCGGCATGGACCGGCGCGCCCTCTTCGGCTGCGTCGCCTGGGTGAGCCTCGGCTTCGAGATCGTCCAATCCCTCTTCGCGGGGTGGCGCTTCGCCGCCCCCGACACGGTGGCGGCCTTCGGGCTGCACGGGTGCCTGATGCCCGGGGCGCGGATCCCCGTCGCCCCCGGACGGGAGGAGGAATGGCTGGCCCGGCTGTCCGGCCTCACCCTCACGTTGACCTGCGACGGGGAGGTCGCCGACCTCGGGGCGGCGGCCAACGTCCTCCGGGGCGGCCCCCTCGCCGCCCTGGATCACCTCGTTACTATGCTGGCTAATAACCCCGGTGAGGCCGCCCTGGCTCCGGGCGAGGTCATCTCGACCGGGACCCTGACGCGGGCGTTGCCGATCTCGCCCGGTCAAACCTGGGAGGCTGTGCCCGACGATGCGACTTTCCCGGCGCTATCGCTGACAGCGACCTGATCGGGCGGGCAAAATTCTGTTCCGGTCGGGATCGTAACTGCCGGATGGAGCGATGAGTGGGAATGGTCTGTCCCACCCTGTCCCCGCGGGGTAGGGAGGGCTTCGAAGTTACTTAGCCGACAGGGCAAGGATCGGGGATGCCGTCTCGCCTGCGCGTACGCCACACGACCTACCTCGTCGCCCTCACCGCGGCGCGCTCCTCCGCGACGCCGGTCTACGCGGCGCGGATGCCCGGCGCGGCCGAGGCCCTGGCCGCCGTCATGGCCCGGGCGGGGGAGACGGGGCAGCCGGTGATCGTGGGCAGCCTGTCCACGCGCACCGCCAAGGCGATGAACCTCAAGCCCGGGGAGGTGCGGCAGGTGTGAACCCCGCCGCTCAGCCGATGCGCAGGTGGGTGCGGGGGCCCAGGCGGCGCAGCAGGCGGATGAGGTCGGCCCGGGCGAGGGCCACGCAGCCCTCCGTGGGGCGGTAGCCCTCGCGGGCGACGTGCATGAAGATCGCCGAGCCCCGGCCGGGCCGGATCGGCGCCCGGTTGTAGTCGATGTCGAGCACCACGTCGTACAGGCCGTCCCCCCGCCACATCGCTTCCGCGCTGACGCCCGGCGCCGGCAGGCGCATCGGCCGGTTGTAGCGGCGGTCCCGCCGGTCGTCGCACCAGCCGTCGTCTGGCCGGAGGGCGCGCAGCGGCAGGGCGGTCCGCGGGCGGACCGGCAGGTGGTCGGGCCGGTAGGCGCCCCCGCGCAGGCGGAAGCGCCCCCGCGGCGAGCCCCCATCCCCCTCGCGCTTGCCGCTGACGATCCCGCAGGCGCCGAGGGCGCAGGGAATCACCGCCCGGCCCACGAGGAGGTGGCCCTTGCGCCGGTCGGCCACGGTGGGGCGGACGCGGATCTCGCGCAGGGTGGTCCGGACGACCCGCATCACCGGCCCTCTCCCGCCCGGATCCACCGGCACTGTGCGGGCAAACCGCAAGTCGAATTGCGCGCAAGCCACTTTACGGTCACAAAGCTCATCCTTTGCAGGTCCGTTCCACTCCGGCCCACCCGACCGGGTGTAAAGGGTGGAGGACGATGGTTGCCCCGTACACCCTCCCTCGCGGGAGGGATTTCGTGGGCCAGGGCTTTTACGCTAGGGCTTCGTGACGATGTCGAATGCCTACCGCCTCCTCATCTGTGACGACGATGAGATCCTGCGCGACACGCTGATCGAGCAGCTCGCCCTGTCCGAGGAGTTCAGGGTCGTCGGGGAAGCCTGCGCCGCGGATGCGATGCGCCGGGTCGTGGACGATCGGATCGACCTCGCCGTGATGGATGTCGGCCTGCCCGACCTGGACGGGCGCGAGGCCGTGCGCCGGATGCGGCAGGGGGGCTTCCGCAGCCCGGTCATCATGCTGACCGCGCAGGATTCGGAGGCCGACCACGTCGAGGGGCTGGAGGCGGGGGCGAACGACTACGTCACCAAGCCGTTCAAGTTCGGCATCCTGCTGGCGCGCATCCGCGCCCACCTGCGCAGCCACGAGGCGTCCGAGGACGCGGTGTTCCAGATCGGCCCCTACACGTTCCGGCCGAGCGCCAAGCTGCTGGTGGGCGAGCGCGGCTCGAAGCTGAAGCTCACGGAGAAGGAGACCGCGATCCTGCGTTTCCTCTACCGGGCGGGCCGGGCGGTGGTGAACCGGGACACCCTGCTCGCGGAGGTGTGGGGCTACAACGCCCACGTGACCACCCACACCCTGGAGACGCACATCTACCGGCTGCGGCAGAAGATCGAGCCCAATCCGGCGGTGGCGGCGATCCTCGTGACCGAGGGTGGCGGTTACAAGTTGCTTCCCTGATTTATTAGGCTTTTTCGTATAGGCCATCCTGCCGGGGTTGCCGGAGACGGAGCGGCAGGGGCAGCGTGGGTCTCGACGACGACATCGCGATCCTCGCGGCGGCGCCCGTCTTCGGTTTTCTCGACCGGGACGCCTTGCGCCTGCTCTCCTTCGCCGCCGAGCGCCGGGAGCTGCGCGACGGGGACCGCCTGTTCGGCCGCGGCGAGCCGGCCGACGGGGGCTTCGTCGTGATGTCCGGCACCGTCCGCCTGGAGCCGTCCTCCGGCGCGCCGGTCCGGGCCGGGCGCTCGGCGCTGATCGGCCACCTCGCCCTGTTCGTCCGGGGCGAGCGCCCCTGCGACGCCTTCGCGGAGGGGGGCTGCGAGCTGGTGCGCATCACGCCGACCCTGATGCGTCGGGTCCTCGAGGAGTTTCCCGCCGCGGCCCAGGCGATCCACGACGCCATGGCCCTCGACCTCGTGACCTTCACGGACGATCTCGACCGCGTCCGCGCCCTCCTCGGGGAGGCGTGAGCGGCGCGCCGCGCCCCCGGTGACAGCCCCGGCGGGCGGCTGTAAGCACGGGGCTTCCCCGTCCCGGAACCCGCTGCCGCCCATGTCCCACGCCGCGTCCCACGCCGACCTCGCCCGGACCATCGAGACCGCCTGGGAGGAGCGCGCCACCATCTCGGCCGCCACGACGGGCGCCGTGCGGGAGGCCGTGGACGAGGCCCTGGGCCTGCTCGATTCGGGCAAGGCCCGCGTCGCCGAGAAGGTGTCCGGCGCGAACGGCCACGCGTGGCAGGTCAACCAGTGGCTGAAGAAGGCGGTGCTGCTCTCCTTCCGCCTCAACGACATGACCACGATCTCCGGCGGCCCCGGCGCCGCGCCGTGGTGGGACAAGGTGCCCTCCAAGTTCGAGGGCTGGGACGCCGCCCGCTTCCAGGAAGCCGGCTTCCGCGCCGTGCCCGGCAGCTTCGTGCGCCGGGGCTCCTACATCGCCCCCAACGCCATCCTCATGCCGAGCTTCGTGAACCTCGGCGCCCATGTCGGCGAGGGCACGATGGTCGATACCTGGGTGACGGTGGGCTCCTGCGCGCAGATCGGCCGGAACGTCCACCTCTCGGGCGGCGTCGGCATCGGCGGCGTGCTGGAGCCGCTGCAGGCCAACCCGGTCATCATCGAGGACGATTGCTTCATCGGCGCCCGCTCCGAGGTGGTCGAGGGCGTGATCGTCGGCCAGGGGGCGGTGCTCTCCATGGGCGTCTACCTCGGCGCCTCCACCAAGATCGTGGACCGGGCCACCGGCGAGGTGACCTACGGCTACGTGCCCCCCTACTCCGTCGTGGTGTCCGGCTCCCTGCCCGGCAAGGCCCTGCCGGACGGCTCCCCCGGCCCGAGCCTGTACTGCGCCGTCATCGTCAAGCGCGTCGATGCCGGGACCCGCGCCAAGACGGCGATCAACGACCTGCTGCGCACGTGAGCCAAGGGGCGGCGGTGGCGGCGCGCACCATCGGCCTGACGCTGGCCGGGCACCGGATAGAGGTGCCCTGCGACGTGTCCGGCCAGGGGCCCGACGCTCTTATTTTGCCGGCTCTCTCGACCATCTCGTCCCGGGGCGAGGTCGCTGAGCTGGCAAATGAGTTGGTCCGCGACCATCGCTGCCTCGTGCCGGATTGGCCCGGCTTCGGCGCCAGGACCCGGGAGCGCATCCCCCTCAACCCCTCGACGTTCCACGCCTTTCTCGACGGGCTCCTCGCCGCGGCGCCCGGCCCCTATGCCGTGGGGATCGCGGCGGGACATGCGGCGGGCTACCTCGTGGCGGCGGCCCGCCGGCACCCCGGCGCCTTCGGCCGCCTCGTGCTGGTGGCGCCCACATGGCGCGGTCCTTTGCCGACTGCGATGCCCCAACGGGCGGCCTGGTTCCCGCGCATCCGACGGGCGGTGGAGGCCCCGCTGATCGGCGAGGCCCTCTACCGGATCAACATCAGCCCCCCGGTCATCGGGCGGATGATGAGGGCGCATGTCTACGGCGACCGGGAGCGGGTGACGCCCGACCTCGTGCGGGCGAAGCATGCCATCACCCGCCAGCGCAACGGTCGCTTCGGCACGGCGGCCTTCGTGACCGGCGGCCTCGACCCCGTCCCGAGCCGGGAGGCGTTCCTCGGCCTGTTCGGCGAAGGGCTGCCGCCCGTGCTGATGCTGCGCCCGGAGGGCGCCCCCCGGCGCTCCGGCGCCGAGATGGACGCCCTGGCGGCGAGCGGCCTCGTGACGAGCCTGCGGGTCCCCGGGGCGCTGAGCCCCCACGAGGAGCACCCCGCCGCCGTGGCCGCGGCGATCCGGGCCGGCTGACACGCCCCTGCCGTCCCTCCACGGGGGTGTGACCGGCCGCGGATGACACCGCACGCCCTGGACTCGCGCGCGGGCGACGGGCAGGGATTTTTCCAAGCCCACGATCCGTCTGCCCCATGGGTGAGGTTCACCCGAGGCCGATCGCCAAGCGAGGAACACCGATGCGCCGCCCCCCGGTCACGACGGCCCTGTCGCTCGCCGCCCTCCTGCTGGCCTGCGCGCCCGCGCCGGCCGCCGACCCAGACGCGCCCCCCGCCTCCGCCCCCTCCCTGTCGGCGGACCCGGTCAAGCCCGGCAAGCCGGCGGTGAAGGCCTACCTGGCCGACGAGGCGTTGCCCGATCCCCTGCGGATCCTGCCGCCGCCGCCGGCCCACCATTCCCCCCTCGACGCGGCCGACCACGCCGCCTTCGCCAGCACCCGCGCCCTGAAGGGCACGCCGCGCTGGAACCTCGCGGCCGACGACGTGGCGGAGGGGGCCGCGGCGGTGCTGGAGAACTTCGCCTGCGTCCTCGGCGTGCGGATCGACCAGGGGCGGGTGCCGGCCACGCTGAACCTGCTGGAGCGCGCCCGCATGGACCTCGTCCACATGACGCGGATCCCCAAGGTGCATTACCGCCGCCTGCGGCCCTTCGTGGGCAACGAGGCGCCGATCTGCGTGCAGCGGACCCAGGCCCTGGCCGACAGCTTCAGCTACCCCTCGGGCCACGCGACGCAGGGCTGGGCCTATGCCCTGATCATGGCCGCCCTGGTGCCGGAAAAATCCACCGCCATCCTCGCCCGGGGCCGGGCCTACGGGGAGAGCCGGGTCGTGTGTGGCGTGCACTGGCTGAGCGACGTCTCCGCCGGGCGGACCAACGGCTCGTCCACCTTCGCGGCGCTGATGGGCGATGCGGTGTTCCGGGCGGACCTCGACAAGGCGCGGGGCGAGATGAAGGCCGCGCTGGCGGCGGGTGGCACGCCCCCCGATCAGGGCGCCTGCACCCGCGAGGCGGAGGCGCTGCGGGAGCCGGCGCTCGACTTTTGAATTCGAACAGGTACAGATTTGAACCGTTTTAAGTGTGTGATTTACAACACTTTTTCGGCTTGATCGGGTAAGGCCGATCGGTTGATGTCGCAGGCGGGCGCTGCCGATGAGCGCCTGCCTGAGACCGCCCATGACCGACCGCCCCACCCTCCTCGCCCTGTTGCTTGCGGCCAGCGCCCTGTCCGCCCCCGCGTCCCTCCGGGAGGCGCGGGCGCAGGAGACCGCGCTGCAGCTCGACGAGATCTCGGTGGAAGCGGTGCGGGGGGACCGGTCCGGGCAGGGCACGGGGGCGAACGTCGCCGTCTCCCAGGACAGCGCCGCCACCAGCGGCGGGGGCGGCGGCCCCTCGGGCGTCACCGGCTACGTCGCCCGGGTGAGCCCGTCCGCGACGAAGACCAACACGCCGCTGATCGAGACCCCGCAATCGGTGACGGTGATCACCCGGGAGCAGCTCAACGACCGGAACGTGCAGACCGTCAACGAGGCCCTCGGCTATGCGGCCGGCACGGCGACGAACGTCTTCGGCTTCGATCCGCGCTACGATTCGTTCTACGTGCGCGGCTTCGACCTGACCTACAACGGTATCTTCCGGGACGGGATCCGGCAGGTCGGCAACAACCTGACCCTGCCCCGGGTCGAGCCCTACGGGCTGGAGGCGGCGACGATCCTGCGCGGGCCCTCCTCCGGGCTCTACGGCCTCGGCTCGCCGGGGGGCATCCTCGACCTCACCACGAAACGGCCGGTCTTCACGCGCTTCGGCGAGATGCAGCTTCAGGTCGGGAACTACGACCGCTACCAGGGCAACGTCGACATCGGCGGGCCGGTGGAGGGCACGGACGGCACCCTCGCCTATCGCCTGACCGGCCTGCGGCGGGAGGCGAACACCTTCCTGCCCGGCAGCGCGGACGACCGGACCTACATCGCCCCGGCCTTCACGTGGCGGCCCGACGCCGACACGACCTTCACCTTCCTCAGCGAGTACCAGGACTCGAAGCTTCCGGGGAACGCGTCGTTCTACAACGCCCCGGGTTTCGTCTCGACCCGGCTCTATTCCGGCGATCCGGCCTTCAACGACTTCAAGCTCCGGCAGGGCCGCGTCGGCTACGCCTTCGAACACCACATCTCGGAGGACCTGATCGTCCGCCAGAACTTCCGCTTCTACGACACCCAGAACTCCTACCAATACGCGCAGATCGATTCGCTCAGCGCGGACGGGACCACCGCGTCCCGGACGGCGGGATACCTGCGGGAACGGCTGAGCCAGATCAGCCTCGACAACCAGGTCGAGGCACATGGGCGGACCGGGCCGGTCCAGCACACGCTGCTCGGCGGCCTGGACTATGTCCATTACGACTTCACCACCCGCTCCGGCTTCGCCGCGGCGCCCGACCTCGACCTCACCGCGCTGAACTATGGCCGGCAATTCATCGCGGCGCCGGCGCTGGGGCCGCGCAGCACCCAGAGCCAGGACCAGCTCGGGCTGTACCTTCAGGATCAGGCCAAGCTCGCCCGGTTCATCCTCACCCTGTCGGGGCGGTACGACTGGACCTTCCAGGAGACGTTCAACGGCGGCACCGACACGGCGAGCCGCCAGGACGACCGGGCCTTCACCGGCCGGGTCGGGCTGAGCTACCTCCTCGCCCCGGGGCTCGTCCCTTACGCCAGCTACGCCACCAACTTCACCCCGCAGGTCGGCGTGGACGCGCAGGGCCGCGCCTTCAAACCCTCGACCGGCGACCAGATCGAGGCGGGCGTGAAGTACCTGATTCCCGGAACGAACATCCAGACGACGGTCTCGGGCTTCGACATCGTCCAGAGCAGCATCCTGCGGCCGGATCCGAACGATCTCACCAAGTCGATCGCGACGGGCTCGGTCAGGTCCCGGGGCTTCGAGATGGAGGCGATCGCCAACCTCGCGCCCGGCACGAACCTGACCCTGGCCTACACCCACCTCAACCTGGAATACCTGAACCAGACCTCCGCCTCGGGGCAGGTGCTGGATGGAAACACGGTCTCCGGCATCCCCGGCGATACCTTCGCGGGCTTCGTCGGCTACCTCTTCCCGGCGGGCTCGCCCCTGCGGGGCCTCACCCTCGGCGGCGGGCTCCGCTTCATGACCCATAGCTTCGGCAACGACGAGAACACCTTCCGCAACCCGACGGTGACGCTGTTCGACGCCCTGGTCGCCTACGACTTCGCGGCGATCGACCCGAAGTTCCAGGGCCTGCGGGCGCAGATCAACGGTTACAACATCTTCGACCGGGATTACGCCACCTGCCAAGCAGGCTACTGCTACCGGGGCGCCCCCGCCACGGTGATCGGCAGCCTAATCTACCGGTGGTGAGTTATCCCCGGAAACGTCCCCACCACGCTCCCGCCGCAGAGGAATCGTAAGGGCGTGTGCCGAGAGTCGTGGCGCAGGGCCCCCGGTCCGCGCTAAGACCGGAGCGAAGCGGGACGGGACGGCACGATGAGGCTTGGCGTAGGACCGGTGGCTTTGCGGGCGGGGCGGCTCGCCCTGGTGGCGGGTTTGAGCCTGAGCCTGTCGGCCTGCTTCCGTCCCCTCTACGGGCCGACCGCCTCGGGCGAGTCGATCCAGGCCCTGCTCTCCTCCGTGCAGGTGGACGAGATCGTGATGGCCCAGGGCCAGGAACGCCTCGGCCATTACCTGCGCAGCGAGCTGATCTTCGACCTGGACGGCTCCGGCCAGCCGGCGAAGAAGCAGTACCGCCTGAAGCTGTCCGGCTCCGAGACCGTGCAGACGCCGATCGTCTCCTCCACCACGGGCCGCGCCGAGGCCGGCACCATCGTCGGCAGCATGCGCTACAGCCTGGAGGATCTCGGCGGCAGCAAGGTGATCGCGGAGGGCGTCGCCACCTCGACGGCCACCTACGACCGCTCGATCCAGCGCTTCGCCAGCCAGCGGGCCGCCCGCGACGCGGAGATCCGCCTCGCCGACACCCTGGCCGACCAGATCAAGACCCGCATCGCCTCGGTGCTGGCGGCCAAGCCGTGAGTGGCCCGTGACGGCCGTCCGGCCGGGGGACATCGAGGACCTGATCCGCCGGGGGCCGGACCCGCGCATCCCGGTGATCCTCGTCTACGGCCCCGATACCGGCCTCGTCACCGAGCGCGCCAAGGCCCTGGCCGAGGGCTTCCTGCCGGACGCGTCCGACCCCTTCGCCCTTGTGAAGATCGACGGCGACGTGGTCGCCTCCGACCCCGGCCGCCTCTGCGACGAGGCCGGCACGGTGGGCCTGTTCGGCGGCAAGCGGGCGATCTGGGTGCGGCCGGGGAGCCGCAACGTGGCCCCCGCCGTCGAGGCGGTGCTCGGCATCCCCGTCACCGACACGCGGATCGTCGTGGAGGCGGGCGACCTCACCAAGGGCAACCCCCTGCGCGCCCTGTGCGAGAAGTCGCAGCGGGCGCTGGCCGTCCCCTGCTACCCGGATGACGAGCGGGCCCTCGGCGACCTGATCGACCGGACCCTGCGCGGGCTCGACCTGCGGATCGACCGGGACGCCCGGGAGGTGCTGGTCCGCAGCCTCGGCGGCGACCGGCGGGCGAGCCTGATGGAGATCGAGAAGCTCGCCCTCTATGCCGCGGGCAAGGGCAGCATCGCCCTGGACGACGTGGAGGCGGTGGTGAGCGATGTCGCCGCCAGCGTCCTCAACACGTTGATCGACGCCGCCTTCGATGGGCGGGCGGAGACCGTGGAGCGGGATTCGCGCCGTTTCCGGCAGGAGGGGCTCGATCCCGGGCAGGTGCTCGGCTCTGCGCTCCGGCACGCCACCGCCCTCCTCGCCCTGCGCCTCGACAACCCCGACAAGACCCCCGCGGCGATGGCCGCGGCGTGGCGCGGCCTGCACTTCAAGCGCAAGGCCAGCATCGAGCGCCAGCTCTCCCTGTGGGGGCCGGGGCGCCTGCGGCAGGCGGTGGAGATCCTCCAGCAGGGGGTGTTGGCCTGCCGCCGGGCGGAACCCACCCTCGCCGAAGCCCTGGCTTCGGCCGCCCTCCTCCGCATCGCGGAAGCCGGCCGCCGCCGCTGACGCGCCCTCCGCCGCCCGGCGCGGCGCTCAGTCCTCCGCCGGCACCTTCAGCCGGTCGAGCAGGCCCTGCAGCTCGTCGCGGCTGGCATAGCGCAGGCGGATCTCCCCCGATTCCTCGTCCTTCGGGCGATAGGCGACGCTCACCCCCAGCGCCCGGTGCAAGCGCAGCTCCAGAGCGCGCACGGGGGCCGGGCGCTCGGCGGCGAGGCGCGGCCGGCCGGGGCGCGGGGTCTCCGACGGCTCGGCCTCGGCGGCGGCCAGGGCCTCGACCTCGCGCACCGACAGGCCCTCGGCCACGATGCGCCGGGCCACGCCCTCGGGATCGCGCAGGGACAGGAGGGCGCGGGCATGGCCGGCAGTGATCTCGCTCGCGCTCAGCCGGTCCTGCACCGCCTGCGGCAGGTTCAGGAGGCGCAGGGTGTTGGCGAGGTGGCTGCGGCTCTTGCCCAGGATCTCCGCCAGCTCGCGCTGGGTGTAGGAGAAGTCGCGCATCAGCCGCTCGTAGCCGGACGCCTCCTCCACCGGGTTGAGGTCGGCGCGCTGGACGTTCTCGAGGATCGCGAACTCGAGGGAGGCCCGGTCGTCGATCTCGACGACGACCACCGGCACCTCGTCCAGCCCGGCCCGCTGGGCGGCCCGCCAGCGCCGCTCGCCGGCCACGATCTCGAAGGCGCCCGGCACGTCGGGCAGCGGCCGCGCCACGATGGGCTGGATGAGCCCCCGCGCCTTGATCGACCCGGCGAGCTCCGACAGCTCCTCCTCGCCGAAATGCCGGCGGGGGTTGCGGGGGTTCGGCCGCAGGAACTCCACGGCGACCTTGCGCTGGCCCTCGTGCTTGGGCGGCGGCTGCGCCGGATCCCCGAAATCGCCGATCAGGGCCGCGAGTCCGCGCCCCAGCCGGGGCCTTGCGACCTCCTCCGCCATCGTCTCACCTGTCTTCGTTCACTGGAACACCCGGCGCCTGCGGCCGGGCGGATCGTCGTTACGCTCGTTCGGCCCGGCCCCGGCGCGCCATAACGCGGGGCGGGGGCGCTAGGCCGCCGCCGGCACGCGGCCTTCCCGCTGGATCACCTCCGAGGCGAGGCGCAGGTAGGCTTGGCTGCCCGCGCATTTCAGATCGTACAGCAAGGCCGGCTTGCCGTGCGAGGGCGCCTCGGACACGCGGACGTTCCGGGGGATCATGGTCTCGTAGACCTTGTCGCCCATGAAGCTGCGCACGTCCGCCACCACCTGCGCCGAGAGGTTGTTGCGCGGGTCGAACATCGTCAGCACGATGCCCTGGATGCTGAGGCGCGGGTTCAGGGCCCCGCGCACCTGCTCCACGGTGCGCAGGAGCTGGCTCAACCCTTCGAGGGCGAAGAACTCGCATTGCAGGGGCACCAGCACCGCGTCGGCGGCGGCCAGGGCGTTGATGGTCAACAGATTGAGGGAGGGCGGGCAGTCGATCAGCACGTAGCTGATGCGCTTCAGGCTTTCGGACTGCGCCATGCTCCGCAGGGCGTTGCGCAGGCGGTGCGCCCTGTCCTGCGAGGCGGCCATCTCCATCTCCAGGCCCAGCAGGTCCATGGTCGAGGGGGCGATGGATAGGCGCGGCACCGCGGTGGGGATCACGGTCTGGGCGAGGCTCGCCTCCCCCGCCATCAGCTCGTAGGTCGAGACCCGGCGCCGGGCCTTCTCGATGCCCAGACCGGTGGAGGCGTTGCCCTGGGGATCGAGGTCGATCACCAGCACCTCCTCGCCGATGGCGGCGAGCGCGGTGCCGAGGTTGATCGCCGTCGTGGTCTTGCCGACGCCGCCCTTCTGGTTCGCCAGGGCGAGGATCCGCAGCGGCTTGGCCGGATGGCCGGTGGCAGGGCGCTCGGAGGCGTCGACGGTCGTCGCGTCGCTCATCGGGGGCTCGGTTCGGTTAGGGCTGTGACCCGCACGATCCGGGCGTCGGGGTCAGTTCGACTCGGCACGAGATCGTAGGAGACTGTCCACCGCGCGGCGGCCTGGGTCAATTCCGCCTGGACATCCCGGCCCTTCGGAAACAGGCCGATGGTGCCGGATTTCAACAGAGGCGCCGACCAGTCGAGGAGCTGGTC
Source organism: Methylobacterium sp. J-076 (assembly GCF_022829405.1). Classification (GTDB taxonomy): domain Bacteria; phylum Pseudomonadota; class Alphaproteobacteria; order Rhizobiales; family Beijerinckiaceae; genus Methylobacterium. The sequence continues at coordinate 45,238 of NZ_JAKSXW010000111.1, read as the reverse complement.
GAGGGCCGCCAGCGCCCGGGCGCAGACGATGTCGGTGCCCGCGGCGTCCCCGATCACCGCTTCGATGCGGGCGTTGCGGACGGTGGCCGGCGCGCCGGTGATCCGCGCCGCCTCGGTGAGGAACGCGCATTTGCGCGTGTTGCTCTCCACCAGCGTCACGCGGATCCCCCGCTCCTTTCCGGCGATGGCGAGGATCATGCCGGGGATGCCCGCGCCGGAGCCGAGGTCGATCCAGGTCCGGGCGTCGGGGGCGAGGGCGAGGAGCTGCAGGGCGTCCGCCACATGCCGGCTCCACACCTCGGAGAGGGTCGATGGGCCGACGAGGTTCTTCACCTGCTGCCAGCGGGTGAGCTGGGCGACATAGGCGTCCAGGGCCTGCGTTGTTTCACGTGAAACATCGTAGGCGGCCAGGACGTCCCCCCGGGCGGCGGCGCTCATGCCGATTGCCGGGGGCGGCGGTCGCCGCGCTTGGCGTGGGCCGCCAGCAGGGTGAGCGCCGCGGGCGTCACGCCCTCGATCCGCGCCGCCTGCCCCAAGGTGCCCGGCCGCACGGTCTCGAGCTTCAGGCGCATCTCGTTGGAGAGCCCGCTGATGCCGGCATAGTCCAGCCCCTCCGGCAGGCGAACCGCCTCGTCCCGCCGGAAGGCGGCGATGTCGGCATTCTGGCGATCCAGGTAGACGGCGTAGGTCGCGTCCGTCTGCAAGCGGTCCGCGATGCGCGGCGGCACCTCCGTGAGGTCCGGCCACACGGCGGCGAGGTGGTCCCAGCCGATCTCCGGATAGGACAGGAGCTGGAAGGCGCTGCGGCGGATGCCGTCCCGGTTGAGGGCGATGCCGTGGGTCGCGGCCTGGCTCGGCGAGAGGCTGAGGGCATCGAGCCGGGCGCGGGCGGCATCGAGGGTCGCCTGCGAGGCCGCGAAATGGCCCGCCCGGTGCGCGCCGACCACGCCCAAGGCGATGCCGCGGGGGGTCAGCCGCTCGTCGGCATTGTCGACGCGCAGGCTCAGCCGATACTCGGAGCGCGAGGTGAACATCCGGTAGGGCTCGCTCACCCCATGGGTGATGAGGTCATCGATCATCACGCCGAGATAGGATTCCGCCCGGTCGAAGACCGAGGGGGGCAGGTCGCCCGCGAACCGGGCCGCGTTGAGGCCGGCGACGAGGCCCTGCCCCGCCGCCTCCTCGTAGCCGGTGGTGCCGTTGATCTGCCCGGCGAGGAACAGGCCGGGCTGGCGCTTCACCTGCAGGGCCGCGTCGAGTTCGCGGGGATCGACGTAGTCGTACTCGATGGCGTAGCCCGGCCGCAGGATCTCCGCCCGCTCCAGCCCCGGGATGGCGCGGACGATGGCGCGCTGCACCTCCTCCGGCAGGGCGGTGGAGATGCCGTTCGGGTAGACGACAGGATCGTCGAGCCCCTCGGGTTCGAGGAAGATCTGGTGGCCCTCCCGGTCGCCAAAGCGGACCACCTTGTCCTCGATGGAGGGGCAGTAGCGCGGGCCGCGGCTGGCGATGCCGCCGGAATACATCGGCGAGCGGTGGAGGTTCTCGCGGATCAGGTCGTGGACGGCCTGGGTCGTCCGGGTGATGCCGCAGGCGATCTGCGGCGTGGTGATCCGCTCGGTCAGCGTCGAGAACGGCACGGGGTCGTCGTCGGCCGCCTGCATCTCCAGCCGGTCCCAGGCGATGCTGTCGCGGGCGAGGCGCGGCGGCGTGCCGGTCTTCAGCCGGCCGAGGCGCAGGCCGAGCCGGTCGAGGCTGTGCGCCAGTCCGACGGACGGGGCCTCACCGACCCGGCCCGCCGGGATCTGGCTCTCGCCGATATGGATCAGCCCCCGCAGGAAGGTGCCCGTCGTCAGGACGACCGCCCGGGCGGTGAGGGTCGTCCCGTCACCCTGGACGATCCCGGCGAGGCGCCCATCGGCATCGCGGAGGAGGTCTTCGCAGGCTCCGGCGACGACGCTGAGGCCGGCGGTGGCGGCGACGGCCTGCTGGATCGCGGCGGCATAGAGGGCCCGGTCGGCCTGGGTGCGGGGGCCGCGCACGGCGGGGCCCTTGCGCCGGTTCAGCAGGCGGAACTGGATGCCGGCGGCATCCGCGGCGCGGCCCATCAGCCCGTCCAAGGCATCGACCTCGCGGACCAGATGGCCCTTGCCGAGGCCGCCGATGGCCGGGTTGCAGGACATGGCGCCGATCGTCGCCGGATCGTGGGTGACGAGGGCGGTGGCCGCCCCGCAGCGGGCGGCGGCGGCGGCGGCTTCGACACCGGCATGGCCGCCTCCGACGACGATGACGTCGAAGCGGGTGGGGCTGGAAGGGGGCATATCCGTGCTTACGCGGCCGAGCCTGCCCGGGTCAACGGAACGGTGCGGATCCGGGGAGGGCGGCGGTGGGGAACGGGTCGATCCCGCCGTCCCGCGGGGGGATGCCGCCCCCGCCTGAGGCGGCAAGCGTCCCGGCGGTCGAACCCTGGCGGCATGTCCCCGTGCGTTGGGGTGATTCGCGGGCGGATGCAGCGGCGGCGTGCCGCGATTCTGATTTGTCTGCGTGAGAACTGATCAGGACGGCGCTAAAAACTATGCACAATTGCATATGGCGAGAGAAAGACGCGCCGCGATTGCATCCGTTTGTGATGATCGGCGCAAACATCTTGCCGAGGTCTGACTTCGGCAGTAACCATTGTGGCGAACTCATGGTTCGGTGAGCGATCCAGTGCGGCCTGCGGGTCGGCGAGACCGGCGGCCATCCTGCTTTGCGGAGGGAGGGGCTTCGATGTCGACCTTGGCAATCGGTTTGGGTGCAACGTGCTGTGCGGCGGGCGCGGCCGCGCATCTCTGGGATGAGACCCACCGGAAGGAAGGGTTCTTCGGCCTGGCCGCCTTCACGTTCCTGATGGCGGGGATGTATCTCACCCGCGCCTGAGCGGGAGCAATGTTCGGGTGTTTCACGTGAAACATCGGGGCGCGGCCTCGGCGTCTTCGCCCGGACACAGGCGCTGAAATAATCACGTCCGCCTCCGCGGCGGGCTTGCCCCCGGCCGAGGGCTCGGCAACAACTTTGGCGTGCAGGTTTCCGGCGGCATAGGCGGCCATCCGGAGGTCGACTCTCGGAACGGATGATGGCGACGATGGCCCGGGTCTTCGGCCGGAATGCAGGGCTGTGGGCGACCGGACTCCTCGGCCTCGTGACGATCGGGCCGGTCGCCGTGTTCTCCCCCACCGCCGCCGCGATCTCCGCCGCGGCCCTGGGGTGCCTCGGGACGGGAACCGCCCTGGCCCGCCTCACCGGGCTCACGGCCCGCTGCGAGAAGCTCTCGCAGGAGGTCGATGTCCTCTCGCAACGGCTCCTGAAGGCCGAGGGGAAGTCCGCCGCGCGGCCCGCCGCCGACCCGCCACCCGCCGACACCCTGCGCGCCGAGGTCCACGAACTCACCGTCGAGATCGGCCTGCTCAGCGGGATCGTGCGCGACCTCAGCGCCGTCATCCGCAGCCAGGACGACGAGATAGCGGCCCTCAAGATCCGCGAGGCACCCGTGCGGGCGCCCGTCGCCGAACCGGCCCCGGTGGTGGCTCCGGTGCCCCCGCCCCCGCCGGCACCCGCGCCCGTCGAACGGGCCTGGACGCCCCCGGTCCTGCCCCCCGCGTCGCGCCCGGCCCCGGACCTCACCGAGCCCACGCCGCTGCCCGTGCCCCGGCCGATCCCGCCGCGCCCGATGGAGCCGCCCCGGGGGCCCGACGACGCGGCCATCCTCGCCGCGTTCGAGCGCGAGCAGATCGAGGTGTTCCTGCAGCCCGTCGTCACCCTGCCGCAGCGGAAGGTCGTCGCCTACGAGGCGATGGGCCGCCTGCGGATCGACGACCAATCCCTGGAGGCGGCGCTCTACCTCCCCGCCCTCGAACGGCACGGGCGCACCACGGAGCTGGACCGGCGCATGCTCGCGCGCACGGGCACCATCGTCCGCCATCTCGGCCGCCGCGGCAGCGATGCCCGGGTGACCTACGGCCTGTCCCCGCGCTCCTTATTCGAGCCGGGCTTCCTCAAGGAGATCGCCCGGATGGCGGGGGACGAGCAGGCCCTGTCCGGCCTCGACGTCGCCCTGCCCCAGGCGAGCTGGCGCGGGCTCGACAGCGGGCAACTCGGGCTGCTCGCGGCCCTGCGCGGTCGGATCGGCTTCTGCCTCGACCGGCCGACCGACCTCCGCTTCGATGCCCGCGAGCTGGCGGAGTACGGAATCGGTCAGGTGAAGGTGCCGGCCGCCCTGCTGCTGCGGCCGGCGGCGGCCCGGGGCGCCCTCAGCGACATCGCGGTGGAGGATCTCGCCCCCGCCCTCGCCCGCGCCCGGATCCGCCTGGTCGTCGCGGAGGTGGCCTCCGAGGCGGACGTGCCGGACCTCATCGACCTGAACGTGCCCTTCGCCCAGGGGGCGGCGTTCGCGCCGGCCCGGCCGGTCCGGGGGGAGATCCTGGCCGCCATGCCGCCGGAGCCCCCGCCCCCGCCGCAGGACGACCCCGGCACCGAGCGGCGCTCGTTCCGCTCCCTCCTGCGCCGGGCAGGCTGACGGGGCCGTCAGACCGGAACGTTGTCGATGAGCCGGGTCCGCCCGAGATAGGCCGCCGCCAGCACCCGGGCGGGGCCTGTCACGCGGGCGACCGGCGCGAGGCTGTGCGCATCGCAGACGCTGACGTACTGCACGGTGAAGCCCGCCGCCTCCAGCGCCGCCACCCCCTCGGCCACCGGCCCGGCCACGGGTGCCCCGTCGCGGGCCTTGCCGGCGATGTCGAAGAGCACGGCGTGGAGGCGCGGGGCGCTCCGGCGCTCGTCGGGGGTCAGGTAGCGGTTGCGCGAGGAGAGGGCGAGGCCGTCCGCCTCCCGGATGGTGGGCACGCCCCGGATCTCGGGCGCCATGTCGAGATCGGCGACGACCCGGCGGATCACCTGCAATTGCTGGAAATCCTTCTCGCCGAACAGGGCGATGTCGGGCCGGACCTGATTGAGGAGCTTGGTGACGACGGTGGCGACGCCGGCGAAATGGCCGGGGCGCAGGGGGCCGCAGAGACCGTCCGTGAGGCCTTCGACCGCGATCCGCGTGGCGAAGCCGGCCGGGTACATGGTCGCGGCATCGGGCGTCCAGGCGGCGTCGGCCCCGGCGGCGGCGAGGGCCGCGAGGTCGGTGCCCAGGTCGCGGGGATAGCGCGCGAAATCCTCGGCGGGTCCGAACTGGGTCGGATTCACGAAGATGCTGACGACGGCCCGGCGGGCGGCCCGCTTGGCCTCCGCCACGAGGGTGAGGTGGCCCTCGTGCAGGGCGCCCATGGTCGGCACCAGGGCCACCGTCTCGCCCGCCGCCCGCCAGCCGGCGACGGCGGCGCGCAGGGTGGGGAGGTCGGAGATTTGCTGGGGTGTGGTGGCGGTCACGGCCGGGCCCTCGATGATGCGGCGCCCGATCTAGACCATTTTTCGCCCGAGGGGAGGCGGCCTCACCTCACGGGCAATAGGGCAGCACCGAGCGGCCGTAGGGATCGTCGATGCCCGGCGGCGGGGTGAAGCCGTAATAGCTCGGGCGGCCGAGGCCGTAGGGGGAGCCGACATAGCTCGGATCATCGGGGGCGTTGGTCGGGGTGGGCACGCGCCGGGGCACGCAGGCGAGCCGCACCCGCACCCGGGGCTGCACCAGCGGTGCGGCGCCCGATGCCTCCATGCCATCGCCCCGGGGGAAGTAGCGGGGCAGCGGCGGCAGGGCCGGATCGCGCGACCGGTCGGCGAAGTCGGGCCGGGTGAAGTCGGAGCGGGAAAGGTCGGCGGCGGCGACCGGCCCGGCGAGCGTCGTCATCGCCAGCGCCATCCGCAAGCACACCCGCACCACCCGTCTCCCCCGACGCCCCGTCCCCCGACACTGGGCGGGCATGGTAAACGATGGGTTAGCGGGTGCGCCGCCCCGCAAGGGCGTCCGTCGCGGAACCCGCCCGGACCGCCGATCCGACCCTCCCCCTCTTGCGAGGCCGCCGCTCCGCACCGGCACCCCAGTATCCGGCCAGACAGACGACAGCTCCCCCCGTCCTTGCGCGCGCCGCGAAGCCATCCAGGGATCCGCCACGGGGCGGACAGGTCCCGCTGCCCTGGATTGCTTCGCTGTCGCTCGCAATGACGGTGAAGGAGCAAGGGGACGCCCGGACTTCCCGGCCCGCGGTGAGGTTGAGGGGGACGCGGTTCTCGGACGACGCGGGGCGGGCGATCAGGTCAGGGACACCACCGTGGCCCCGAGAGCCGCCACGAGGTCGGCTTCGGTCAGGCGGATCTGCAGGCCGCGGCCGCCGCCGTTGATGTGGATTTCGGCCGCCGGGTCGGTGAGGGCGCCCGCATCGAGGGCGGTGGGGAAGGGGCGCTTCTGGCCGAGCGGGCTGATGCCGCCGACATGGTAGCCCGTCAGCCGCTCGGCATCGGCGGGCTTCAGCATCGCCGCGGATTTGCCCCCGAAGGCGGCGGCGACCCGCTTCATCGCCGCCTCCCTGTCCGAGGCGACGAGCAGGCAGACGGTGCGCCCATCGACGGCGGCCATCAGGGTCTTCAGCACCCGGGACGGGGGCACGCCGAGCGCCTCGGCCGCCTGGAGGCCGATGCGCGGCGCCTCCGGGTCATAGGTGTAGGCATGGAGGCTGTAGCGGAGGCCCAGCCGGTCGAGAGCCTGCGTCGCGCGGGTCGTCTTGGTCGCCATCGCGCAGATTCTACCAGCCTTCTTTGAAACCCGCCTTCGTCATTGCGAGCGGAGCGAAGCCATCCGGGGACGCGCCACGTTCGGCAACGGCCCGCTGCCCCGGATTGCTTCGCTCCGCCCGCAATGACGGGGAGGGGGCGTGAGCGGCGGGACCAACTCGCTCGATCGCGGCCCTACCCCTCGACATGCCGGGCGATCAGGCGGCCGATCTCGGCGTGGGCGGCCTCGCAGGCGGCGGGTGGGGCGGTCGCGCCCGTCAGGTAGGAGGCGGCGAAGAGCGGCGGGCGGCCCGGCGGCCGGAGGATCGCCACGACGTTGAAGGTGCCGTTGTCGCCGCTGCCGGTCTTGTCGCCGACCCTCCAGGACGGGGGCACGCCGGCCCGCAGGCGCTTGAACCCGGTTCGGGCGCCGACCATCCACGCCTCCAGCCGCACCCGGGAGGCCGGCTTCAGGACGGGGCCGAGGAGGATCCGCTCCAGGGTGGCCGCCATCGCCGCGGGGGAGGTGGTGTCCCGCGGGTCGCCGGGGATCGCGGTGTTCAAGGTCGGCTCGTCCCGGTCGAGGCGTGTCACCGCATCCCCGGTGCCCCGCACCCATCGGGTGAGTTCCGCCGGGCCGCCGAGCACCCCGAGTTGCAGGTTCGCGGCGGTGTTGTCGCTCCATTCCAGGGCGGCGGCGCAGGCCTCCCCGAGGGTCATCGGCGCTTGGCCGCCCCCCGCCTCCACCACCTTGCGGGAGACCGGCGCGTAGCTCAGCAGGTCGGCCTCGCGGACGGTCAGCACCCGGTCGAGGGACTCGGCGCCGGCATCGACCCGGGCGAGGAGCGCCGCGGCGGCCAGCACCTTGAAGGTGCTGCACAGGGGAAACCGCTCGTCGGCCCGCCACGCCAGCGGTGCGATCCCCTCCCCCGCGACGCTGAGGCCAAGGCGCCCGCCGGTCCCGGCCTCAATGGCCCGCAGGCGGGCCTCCACCCCCTCCGCGGCCCGCACCGGAGGGCACGCGGTGGCGGCAAGGAGACCGGCGCAGACCGCGCGGCGGGTGGCGAGCGGCATGGGAATCCTCTCTTCCGACAGGAAAGGGCGCGGGGTCGCGCGGATTTGCGGCTGTTCTGGGGCAGGGCGCGTGATAGGGAGCCCGCCGGATGGACAGGCGCGCGACGGGAACCGGGATGGGCGACGCCCCCGCAGACACGCTCTTCGCCCCGGCGAGCGGGTTCGGCCGGGCCGCGGTGGCGGTGATCCGCCTCAGCGGGCCGGCGGCGGGCGCCGTCCTGGCGGCGCTTGGCGGTCCCCTCCCCGCCCCCCGCCGGCTCTCCCTGCGGACCCTGCGCGACCCGGCGGACGGCACGGAGCTGGACCGGGCGCTCGTCGCCCACTTCCCCGGGCCGGCGACCTACAGCGGCGAGGACATGGCCGAGCTGCACCTGCATGGCGGGCTCGCCGTGCGGGCGCGGGTGCTCGCCGCCCTCGGGCGGATTCCCGGATGCCGGGCGGCGGGTCCGGGGGAGTTCACCCGCCGGGCGGTGCTCAACGGGCGGATGGACCTCGCGGAGGCCGAGGGCGTCGCCGACCTGATCGACGCCGAAACCGAGGGCCAGCGGCGGCAGGCCCTCCGGCAGCTCGACGGGGCGCTCAGCCGGCAGGTGGCCGCGTGGCGGGACGAGGCGATCGATTGCCTCGCCGGGGCGGAGGCGGCGCTGGATTTCGCCGACGAGGGCGATGTGGACGAGGCGGGCCTTGAGGCGGCCCTCCTCGGCCGGGCGCAAACCCTGCGGGACGCCCTCGCCGCCGCCCTCGCCGATGGGCGCCGGGGCGAGCGCCTGCGCGAGGGGTTCTGGGTGGTGCTGGCGGGGGCGCCCAATGCCGGCAAGTCGACCCTGCTCAACGCCCTCGCCCGGCGGGAGGCGGCCATCGTGTCCGAGATCCCCGGCACGACCCGCGACGCCATCGAGGTGCGGCTCGACCTCGATGGCCTGCCGGTGGTGCTGGTGGATACGGCGGGCCTGCGGGAAACCGAGGATGCGGTGGAGGCCGAGGGCATCCGCCGGAGCCGGGCGCGGATCGCCCAGGCCGACCTCGTCCTCGCCCTGGTGCCGCCGGGCGGCACGGCGCCGGACCTCGGCGGCGCCCCCGCCCTTCCGGTCTGGACCAAGGCGGACCTTCTCGCGCACCCTCCCCCCGGCCTCGCGGTCTCGGCGCGCACGGGCCTCGGCCTGCCGGCACTCCTCGATGCCCTCCGGGAGCGCGCGGAGGCCGGGCTCGGCCAGGGCGACGCCCTGATCACCCGGGCCCGCCACCGGGACGCCCTGGAGCGCTGCCTCGGCCATCTCGACCGGCTCTCCGGCGGCGGGCCGCCGGAGCTGATGGCGGAGGACCTGAGGCTGGCCGTGCGGGCGCTCGGCGAAGTCGGCGGCCATGTCGGCGTCGAGGATGTGCTGGACCGGCTGTTTGCCGGCTTCTGCATCGGGAAGTGAGACAGCGGGCCGATCCGATCCGCTGGCCCCCTCGCCCCGCTTGCCGGGAGAGGCCCGGCCACACTCCGCCGTGTCGGCGGGACGCACAGGCGAAGCCGGAGCGGCGGTGACGGGGCGCACCGGAGGGGCCCCGTTCGGCACGCCCTCGCCTTCGGCTGCCGCCTCGTTTCGCCGACCACGAGGTCGGCAAAACCCTCTCCCCTCAGGCGGGGCGAGGGGAGAGCGGCAGCGACCGCGCGGCAGGACGATCCCTCGTGTCCGGCCCGGCACCCAGGAGGGGTGGGATCGGCCTCAGGCGCCCTGCGCGAGGCCCGCGCTCAGTGCGCCGCCCGGCTCGGGTCGTCGGCGGGGTCGATGTAGTTCAGGCCGAAGGGGCCGGAGCCGTTGACCTGAAGCTCCACCGGCTGGGCGGTGGTCCAGAGGGAATGCGGCATGTCCTTCGGCAGGAAGACGAAGCCGCCCGTCCGCAGCTCCTGGCCCGCCGCCTTGTCGATCGTCGGCCCGTGCTCGTGGTAGATCGCGCCCGAGAGGATCGTCAGCGTCTCCGCCTGCGAATGGGTGTGCGGCGCGATCACGGTGTTGGCCGGGAACTTGATCCGCAGGACGAACGGGCCGGGCTTGGCCGGATCGCCGGAGACCATGCTGATCTGCGTGCCCTTGGGCAGGTTCGGCGGACCCGGCTGGTAGGTGGCGCTCGCGGCATCCGGCAGGGTGACCGCGCCGTGTGCCCCGTGATCCTCCTGCGCGACGCTCGCGCCGGAGGCGGCGAGCAGCAGCGCGCAGCCGGTGGCGATGGTCAGGGCACCTCGTCTCATGGGTCATCCTCCTCGGGCTCTCGCGGCCTTGAAACAAGGTAGCGCGCAACCGAGTGGCGGCCAAGGTCGGACGGCCGCGCCCGCTAGAGCATTTTCCGCCGAAATGGATGCCGGTTCGGCGCAGGAAAATGCGGGAAAGACAAAGGTCTAGCTGCGCAGGCCCGGCGCCTCCCGGCCGGTGCTGGCGACGTATTCCGTGTAGCCGCCGCCATACTGGTGCGCCCCGTCCGGGGTGATCTCCAGCACGCGGTTCGAGAGGGCGGCGAGGAAGTGCCGGTCGTGCGAGACGAACAGCATCGTCCCCTCGAAGGAGGACAGGGCGTCGACCAGCATCTCCTTGGTGCCGATGTCGAGGTGGTTGGTGGGCTCGTCGAGGACGAGGAAGTTCGGCGGGTCGTAGAGCATCAGGGCCAGCACCAGCCGGGCCTTCTCGCCGCCGGAGAGCACCCGGCAGCGCTTCTCGATGTCGTCGCCGGAGAACCCGAAGCAGCCGGCCAGCGTCCGCAGGGAGCCCTGCCCCGCCTGCGGGAACGCCTCCTCCAGGGTCTGGAACACCGTGCGCTCGCCCTCCAGGACGTCCATGGCGTGCTGGGCGAAGTAGCCGAGCTTCACGCTGCCGCCGACGGTGACGGAGCCGGCATCGGGGGTCGTGGTGCCGGTGACGAGCTTGAGCAGCGTCGACTTGCCGGCGCCGTTGACGCCCATGACGCACCAGCGCTCCTTCCGGCGGATCGAGAAGTCGAGCCCCTCGTAGATGGCGCGGCTGCCGTAGCGCTTCTGCACGCCCTTCAGCATCACCACGTCGTCCCCCGAGCGCGGCGGCGCCTGGAACTCGAACGCCACCGATTGGCGCCGCCGGGGCGGCTCGACGCGCTCGATCTTGTCGAGCTTCTTCACCCGGCTCTGCACCTGCGCGGCGTGGGAGGCGCGGGCCTTGAAGCGCTCGATGAACTGGATCTCCTTGGCGAGCATCGCCTGCTGGCGCTCGTACTGCGCCTGCCGCTGCGCCTCGTTCTGGAGGCGCTGCTGCGCGTAGAAGGCGTAGTCGCCCGAATAGGTGGTGAGGCTGCCGCCGTCGATCTCGATGATCTTGCCGACGATGCGGTTCATGAACTCCCGGTCGTGGGAGGTCATCAGCAGGGCGCCGTCATAGCCCTTCAGGAAGGTCTCGAGCCAGATCAGGCTCTCGATGTCGAGGTGGTTCGACGGCTCGTCGAGGAGCATCGCGTCGGGGCGCATCAGCAGGATGCGGGCGAGCGCCACGCGCATCTTCCACCCGCCGGAGAGGGCGCCGACGTCGCCCTCCATCATCTCCTGGCTGAAGCCGAGGCCGTCGAGGGTCTCCCGCGCCCTCCCCTCCAGGGCGTAGCCGTCGAGCTCCTCGAACCGCCCCTGGACCTCGCCGTAGCGCTCGATCAGCGCGTCCATCTCGTCGGCCCGGTCGGGGTCGGCCAGGGCCGCGCCGAGCTCGGCCAGCTCGCTGGCGATCGCGCTGACGGGCCCCGCCCCGTCCATCACCTCGGCGACGACGCTGCGCCCGGCCATCTCGCCGACATCCTGGCTGAAATAGCCGATCGTCACCCCGCGCTCGGACTGGACCTGCCCCTCGTCGGGCTGCTCCTCGCCGGTGATCATGCGGAACAGGGTGGTCTTGCCGGCCCCGTTCGGGCCGACGAGGCCGACCTTCTCCCCCCGCTGGAGGGCGGCGCTGGCCTCGATGAAGACGAGCTGCTTCCCGTTCTGCTTGGTGATGCGGTCGAGGCGTATCATGGGTCCGGCGGGGGGATGGCGTGACAGGGGCGTGCGCCGCGATTACGGCATGGAGCGCCTTCCCGCAAAGGCGGAGGTCGTGCATGGCAGGCATCGTTGCCGCAACGGGGACCCGGAGGGGGCCCCCGGCGTTGCCATTCGCAACAAGGGAACGACGATGCTGTTCGGCTGGTGGAAGATGGGCATGGACCTGTCCATGCTCGCGATGGAATCCCAGGGGGTCGTGGTCCAGCGCCTCACGATGATGGCGATGGGCGGTCCCGCGGCCCAGGCCGAGGCGCAGCTGATGGTGACCGAGAAGATCCTCGCGGCCGGCGAGGCGGCCATGATGCTGGCCACGGGCGCCTCGAACGGCAAGGTGGTGAGCAGCTACCGGCGGAAGGTCCGCGCCAACGCCCTGCGCCTCAGCCGGCGGTAGGGGATCCGCTCCGGATCACTCCGCCCGTCATGGCGAGGGCGCGCCCGTCTCCCGCGCCCCGGCGGAACCACCCTCCCCCGCACAGGGGGGAGGGCGTTTCGCGTCCTCAGTTGTTCGCCGTGCGGAACGTGTCGCAGGACTTGGTCTGGCCGCTCTTGTAGCCCGCCGTGAACCAGCGCTGGCGCTGGGCCGAGCTTCCGTGGGTGAAGGAGTCCGGCACCACGTAGCCGCGGGAGCGCTGCTGGAGGGCGTCGTCGCCGATCTGGGCGGCGGCGTTCAGGGCCTCGTCGATGTCGCCCTGCTCCAGCTCGGCGTATTTGTCGTTCGAGTTCTTCGCCCAGACGCCGGCGAGGCAATCGGCCATCAGCTCGATGCGGACCGAGATGGCGTTCGCCTCGGTCTTGTCCGAGGCCTGCTGCTGCCGGGCCTGCACCTTGCCGAGGATGCCGAGCACGTCCTGCACGTGGTGGCCGACCTCGTGGGCGATGACGTAGGCGTAGGCGAAATCGCCCTTCACCCCGAACTTCGTGGCCATCTCCTTGAAGAAGCCGGTGTCCAGATAGACCTTCTTGTCCAGCGGGCAGTAGAACGGCCCCATCGCCGCCTGGGCCGAGCCGCAGCCGGAGCGGGTGCCGCCGGTGTAGAGCACGAGCGTCGTCGGCGTGTACTGCTTGCCGGTCTGCTGCGGGAGGATGGTGCTCCACACGTCCTCGGTGTTGCCGAGGATCTTGGAGGCGAAGCGCCCGCTCTCGTCGGTGGGCGCTTGGCGCCGCTTGGCCTGGGTCTGCGGGTCGGCCTGCTCCTGGCGCTGGCTGCCGCCGCCGCCGATCTGCTGGGCGCCGCCGATCAGGACCGCCGGGTTGATGCCGGTGAAGTAGCTGATGATCAGCAGGACGACGATGGTGCCGATGCCGAGGCCGCCGGCCCCGCCGCCGGGAAAGCCCATCCCGCCGCCGCCGCCGCCGCCGCCTTCACCGCGCCGGTCCTCGACATTGTCGGAGCTGCGTAGATCTTCCCAGCGCATGATCGTGCCATCCGTGCCGCACCGGCCGCATCCGGCCAGGCTCTAATGGCGGGGAGGGAGGCAGGGTTCCCACCGAACCGTCAAGCCTTGCCGTCGAGGGCCCCGCGCAGGGCCCGGAAATCCCGCCACGCCAGCCGCTTCTGCAGGGGCTGGCGCAGGAGGAAGGCCGGGTGCAGCGTGGCGAGCAGGCGCGCCTCCCGCCCCGGCAGGGCGTAGGAGAAGAACCGGCCGCGGGTCTTGAGGATGCCGTCCTTGGTGCCGGTGAGGGTCTGGGTCGCCGGGGCGCCGAGGCAGACGATCAGCTCCGGGTCGACCAGCTCGATCTGCCGCTCCACGAAGGGCTTGCACATCGCCACCTCCTGCGGGGTCGGGTTGCGGTTGCCCGGCGGACGCCACGGCACCACGTTGGCGATGTAGGCGGAGCTCCGGTCGAGGCCGATGGCCGCCATCATCTTGTCGAGGAGCTGGCCCGAGCGGCCCATGAACGGCTTGCCGATCCGGTCCTCGTCGGCGCCGGGCGCCTCGCCCAGGAACATCACCCGCGCCTGGGGATTGCCGTCGCCGAACACGAGGTTCTTGGCGGTGAAGCGCAGGGGGCAGGAGTCGAACCCGGCGAGGATCGCCTCCAGCTCCTCCAGGCTCGCCGCGTCGCGGGCCCTGGCCCTGGCATCGCCCGCGGCCTCCTCCGGCTCCGCGGCGGCGGACCGGCCATAGGTGGCCCGCGGGGGCGCCCTGGGCGCGTCCTGCGGGGGAGGGGAGGGGGGCGCCGGGGAGGGGGGAACTGCGGCGAGGGCGGCCCGGCGGGGCGCCGGCCGGGGGCGGGGGGCGGGCTCCGGCGCGTCCGCCTCGCCGAAGCGGTCGTGCGGCTGCTCGTCGAGCGCGAGATCGACCCCGGCTTCCGTGTGGAAGTCGAGATAGGCGATGAGGTCGGCCTGCGCGTCGGCGGGGTTCGGCATCACGGGGACATGGGGCTCCGGCGGCCTGTGGACAACGCCCGTTCGCGCCGCCGCGTCAAGGGGATGCGCGATGGCGGCGAGAGGCGCTGCCCCCGCATGTCCCAGGACGGCCAAGGCGCAGGCCCCGCCCGCGCCGGATGCCGCCGCGGGGACCGCGCGTCTTCATACCGGCTTGCGTTTCTAGCTTGGAATCGGTTCAGACGACAGACAAAGCTGAGACAAGAAGATCAGGAGTGGTGAGGATGGCGCTGCCCGAACGGGAGAGCATGGATTTCGACGTGGTGGTGGTGGGCGCCGGGCCGGCGGGCCTGTCCGCCGCGATCCGCCTGAAGCAGCGCGCCGCCGAGATCGGCGAGGAGATCAGCGTCGTCGTGGTGGAGAAGGGCTCCGAGGTCGGCGCCCACATCCTGTCCGGGGCGGTTGTGGACCCGATCGGCCTCGATGCCCTGCTGCCCGAATGGCGCACGGATCCCGAGCGGCCGCTCAAGACCGCCGTCGAGCGCGACGAGTTCATGATGCTCACGAAGAACAGCGGCATCACCCTGCCGAACCTGTTCTTCCCCAAGCTGATGTCGAACCACGGCAACTTCGTCGGTTCGCTCTCGAACGTCTGCAAGTACCTCGGCGTCCAGGCCGAGGCGCTGGGCGTCGAGATCTATCCGGGCTTCCCGGCCTCCGAGGTGCTGTTCGATGAGGCCGGCGCGGTGGTGGGCATCGCCACGGGCGACCTCGGCATCGGCAAGGCGGGCGAGCCGCGGGACGACTACACCCGCGGCATGGAGCTGCGCGGCAAGTACACGGTGTTCGGCGAGGGCGCCCGGGGCAACCTGACCAAGGGGCTGATCGCCCGCTACGGCCTCAACGCCAAGAGCGACCACTTCAAGTACGGGCTCGGGGTGAAGGAGCTGTGGCAGCTGGCCCCGAACAAGTTCGAGCCCGGCCTCGTCCGGCACACGATGGGCTGGCCCCTGCCGAACAAGGCCGGCGGCGGAAGCTGGCTCTACCACTTCGACGACCACCTCCTCTCGGTCGGTTTCGTGACGCACCTGAACTACGAGAACCCGACCCTGTCGCCGTTCGAGGAGTTCCAGCGCTTCAAGACCCACCCGATGATCGCCGAGACCTTCGAGGGGGCCAAGCGCATCGGCTATGGCGCCCGGGCGATCATGGAGGGCGGCTGGCAATCGGTGCCCAAGCTCGTCTTCCCCGGCGGCTGCCTCGTGGGCTGCTCGGCGGGCTTCGTGAACGTGCCGCGCATCAAGGGCTCGCACAACGCCGTGCTCTCCGGGATGCAGGCGGCCGACGCCATCGCCGACGCCCTCAAGGCCGGGCGCCAGGGTGACGAGCTCACCGCCTACGAGGCCGGCTGGCGGAACAGCCCCATCGGGGCGGACCTGAAGCCGGTGCGCAACGTGAAGCCCCTGTGGTCGCGCTACGGCACGCTCGTGGGCATCGGCCTCGGCGGGGTCGACATGTGGGCGACGAGCATCCTCGGCACCTCGCCCTTCGGCACGCTCTCCCACGGCAAGCCGGACCATGCCTGCCTCAAGCCCCTCGCGGAGGTGACGCCGATCACCTACCCGAAGCCCGACGGCAAGCTGACCTTCGACCGGCTCTCCTCGGTCTACCTGTCGAACACCAACCATGAGGAGGACCAGCCGCCCCACCTCAAGGTCCGGGACATGGAGCTGCAGAAGCGCTCCGAGCACGACGTGTTCGGCGGGCCCTCGGGCCGCTACTGCCCGGCGGGCGTCTACGAGTGGGTGGAGGACGCCGCCGCCTCGGACGGGGTGCGCTTCCAGATCAACGCGCAGAACTGCGTCCACTGCAAGACCTGCGATATCAAGGACCCGAACCAGAACATCGACTGGGTGACGCCGGAGGGGCCGGGCGGGCCGAACTACCCGAACATGTGAGCGGGCGAGGGGGCGGCGGGCCGCGCGCGGTTGCGTCGCCTCCTTTCCCGTCCAGCGCTCCGCTCGCCACGACGGCGGTGGGGATGGGAGCGGCGGGGATCCCAAAAAGCTCGAATGCGAGCGATTCCCTGAACCGGATCGTCACGGCCGGTCCCCATCCTCACCCCGGAGGTGAGGATGTCCGACGCCCTGACGATCGCGACCGGTGGCATGACCACGGCGGCCCGGCGGCTCGACGCCATCGCCGGGCAGGTCTCGACGCTCGGCACCGGCACCCTCGACACCGGCACCCTCGGCGGGGAGGGCACCGCCCTGCCGCCCGCCGCGACGGTCGACCTCTCCGCCTCCGTCCTCGGCCTGATCGAGGCCCGGACGGGCTTCGCCATGAACGCCGCCGTGGCGCGCACGGCCGACGCGATGGCCAAGCGGACCCTCGACATCCTGGCTTGAGACCCGACGACGGGCCACACCCCCCGTGCCATCCTTTCGCCTTGCGGCGGTGGCGGGATAGGTCCAGTCTCCCGGCGCTTTTCGCCCGGGCCCCTCGTGCCCCGCACACATTCAGGCGTTCGGCCCTCCCGGGCTCGGCGCCCAGGAGCCGGATCGGTTCATGACCATTCTACGCGCCCGTCGCACCGTCCCGGCGCTCGCCCTCCTGCTCGCCTCCGGACTGGCGCCCGGCGCCTTCGCCGCGCAGCCGAAGGACACGGCGTCCGTGCCGGCGGGGGATTACGAGCCTGCGGAATCCCTCGAGGGCAACTTCCTCTCCGCCTACATCGCCGGGGCGGCCCGCGACACCACCGCGGCGGCCACCTTCTACCGGGAGGCCGTGCGGGCCGACCCGCGCAACGCCGAGCTCGTGGAGCGGGCCTTCATCTCCCTGCTGGCCGACGGCGCCCTGCCGGACGCGTTCCGCACGGCGGAGAAGCTCGTCGCCCGCGACCCGACCAACGGGCTCGCGAACCTGTCGCTGGGCGTGCGCCAGATCAAGGCGAGCCAATGGGCCGCCGCCCGGCAGAACTTCTCCCGCAGCGGTCGCGGCGCCGCCACCGACCTGACCGCGACGCTCCTCACCGCTTGGTCCTATGCCGGTGCCGGCGACGGCAAGAAGGCCCTGGACACCGTCGCCAAGCTCCGGGGCGAGCGCTACTACAACACCTTCCGCGACTACCACGCCGGCCTGATCGCCGCCGTGACGGGGGACAACGCCGAGGCCGAGACGCGCCTGAAGGCGGCCTACGAGGGGGACCGCAACACCCTGCGGATCGTCGATGCCTATGCCCGCCAGGAGGCCAGCATGGGCCACACCGACGTGGCGATCCAGGCCTATACCGAGTTCGACCAGCTCTCGCCCCGCCACCCGCTGGTGCGTGACGCCCTCGACAAACTGAAGGCCGGCAAGCCCCTGGGCAAGCTCGTCACCACCGCCCAGGACGGCGCCGCCGAGGTGCTGTACGGGCTCGGCTCGGCCGGCTCGACCCAGGGCGACGAACTGCCCGCCGTGATCTACCTGCGGCTCGCCCTCTACCTCTCCCCGGACCACGCCCTCGCCCGTCTGACGCTCGCCGACACCCTCGACCGGATGAAGCAGCCCGAGCGCGCCAACGAGGCCTACGCCCAGATCCCGGCGGCCTCGCCCCTCAAGCTCAACTCCGACATCCAGATCGGCCTGAACCTGGAGCAGATGGGCAAGAGCGACGAGGCGGTCGCCCAGCTCGCCGCGGCGATGAAGGCCCATCCCGACGACATCGACGTCATCACCGCCCTCGGCAACGTCCAGCGGGCCCGCAAGCAGTACGACGACGCCGCCGCGAGCTACACCCGCGCCATCGATCTGATCGGCGACAGGCCCCTCTCGAACTACTGGACGACGTTCTACTTCCGCGGCGTCGCCTACGAGCGGGCCAAGCAATGGCCCAAGGCCGAGGCCGACCTGAAGAAGGCCCTCTCCCTGGTGCCGGACAGCCAGCCCGCCGCCAAGGCGCAGGTGCTCAACTACCTCGGCTATTCCTGGGTCGATCAGAACCTGAACATCGACGAGGCGTTCAAGCTGCTCCAGCAGGCGGCCGATTCCGCCCCCCGGGACGGCATGATCGTGGACAGCCTCGGCTGGGCCTATTTCCGCCTCGGCCGCTGGGACGACGCGGTGCGCGAACTGGAGAAGGCCGTCGAGCTGAAGTCCGGCGACCCGACCATCAACGACCACCTCGGCGACGCCTACTGGCGCTCCGGCCGCCGGCTGGAGGGCAAGTTCCAGTGGCAGCACGCCAAGGACCTGAACCCCGAGCCCGACGACCTCGCCAAGATCAACGAGAAGCTGAAGGACGGCCTGCCCGACACGGCCAAGCCGACGACCACCGCGGAGAACCCGCCCGCCCCGGTGGCCGCCCCCCACAACCCCGAGAACCCGGAACTGCCCAAGGGCGCTCCGCAGCCCCACGACGCCCCCGGCTCCGCCGACAAGCCGAAGCCCAAGACGGGCGGCTGAAGACAGGCGTCTCTGAACGCTCCCGCCCGCCAGCCCCGTCATTGCGAGCGCAGCGAAGCAATCCAGGGTGGCGGGACCTCAACGAACCGTGGCGGATCCCTGGATTGCTCCGCGTTGCTCGCAATGACGGCGCGGGTGTCGGGGCCCGCCCGTGAGCGCGAACACCGCCCCGGCGGGACAAGTCCTTTTTGTCCCGCGCTTGAGAAAAATCGGCGCGCATTTTCCGGCGCTTTGCCGCACATTACCGGCCACGATCGCACCGAGCCGCCCCCTGAGCGGCCCGCCTCGCACGGCACCGTCCGGCGGGGCACCGTGCGGGTGACAGGGAGGGAAACGCCATGCCGTCCGATATCGAGATCGCCCGCGCGGCGACCCTCAGGCCGATCGCCCAGGTCGCCGAGAAGCTCGGCATCCCGGACGAGGCGCTGCACAATTACGGCAAGCACATCGCCAAGCTCGACCACGGCTTCATCGGCTCCCTCGAAGGGCGGCCGGAGGGCAAGCTGGTCCTCGTCACGGCGATTTCCCCGACCCCGGCCGGCGAGGGCAAGACCACCACCACGGTGGGCCTGGGCGATGCCCTGAACCGCATCGGCGAGAAGACGATGATCTGCCTGCGCGAGCCCTCGCTCGGCCCGTGCTTCGGCATGAAGGGCGGCGCGGCCGGCGGCGGCAAGGCGCAGGTCGTGCCGATGGAGCAGATCAACCTGCACTTCACCGGCGACTTCCACGCCATCACCTCGGCACACAGCCTCGCGGCGGCGCTGATCGACAACCACGTCTACTGGGCGAACGAGCTCAACATCGACGTGCGCCGCATCTTCTGGCGCCGGGTGGTCGACATGAACGACCGGGCCCTGCGCGCCATCACCCAGTCGCTGGGCGGCGTCGCCAACGGCTTCCCCCGCGAGGACGGGTTCGACATCACCGTCGCCTCCGAGGTGATGGCGGTGTTCTGCCTCGCCAAGGACCTCGCGGACCTGGAGGAGCGGCTGGGCCGCATCGTCATCGCCGAGACCCGCGACCGCAAGCTCGTGACGCTCAAGGACGTGAAGGCCACGGGCGCCATGACGGTGCTCCTGAAGGACGCCCTGCAGCCGAACCTCGTGCAGACGCTGGAGGGCAACCCGGCCCTCATCCACGGCGGGCCCTTCGCCAACATCGCCCACGGCTGCAACTCGGTCATCGCCACCCGCACCGGCCTGCGGCTGGCCGACTACACCGTGACCGAGGCGGGCTTCGGCGCCGACCTCGGGGCGGAGAAGTTCCTCGACATCAAGTGCCGGCAGGCCGGCATCAGCCCCTCGGCGGTGGTGATCGTGGCCACCGTCCGCGCCCTCAAGATGCACGGCGGCGTCAACAAGAAGGACCTCGGCTCCGAGAACGTCGCGGCCCTGGAGACGGGCTTCGCCAACCTCGCCCGCCACGTCACCAACGTGCGCAGCTTCGGCCTGCCGGTGGTGGTGGCGGTGAACCACTTCTACGCCGACACCGATGCCGAGCACACCCGGCTGAAGGCGCTGTGCCAGGAGAAGCTCGGCGTCGAGGCCATCACCTGCAAGCACTGGGCGGATGGCGGGGCAGGGGCCGAGGAGCTGGCCCGCGCCGTGGTGCGCCTCGCCGAGGGCGGCGCGCAGCCGATCACCTACGCCTACGAGACCGAGGCGAAGCTGTCGGACAAGATCCGCGCCATCGCCACCAAGCTCTACGGCGCGGGGGGCATCCAGATCGAGTCGAAGGCCGCGCAGAAGCTCGCCGCCTTCGAGAAGGACGGCTACGGCCACCTGCCGATCTGCATGGCCAAGACGCAGTACTCGTTCTCCACCGATCCCGCGCTGATGGGCGCCCCCGAGGGCCACGTGGTGGCGGTGCGCGATGTGCGCCTCTCGGCCGGCGCCGGCTTCATCGTGGCGATCTGCGGGGAGATCATGACCATGCCGGGCCTCCCCCGCGTCCCGGCGGCGGACACGATCCGCCTCGACGCGGACGGGCAGATCGACGGGCTCTTCTAAGAAGCAAAGCCCCGCGAGGGTCATCGGGGCCCGCCCCGATGACCCCACCGAAGGGCATGACGCCCTTCGGCCCCCTCCTCCTTCACCCCCGCCCGAACAGCTCCCGCGCCAGCCGCGAATGCGCCTCGCGCAGGGCCACGGGATCGACGCCGAGGGGCTGGCCGTCCATCACCCGCCAGCGGCCGGCCACCATCACCCGGTCGGCGCGGGAGGCCCCGCACAGCACCAGGGCGGCCAGGGGATCGTGGGCGCCGGAGAAGCGCAGCTCGTCCAGGGTGAACAGGGCGAGGTCGGCCTCCATCCCCGGGGCGATGCGGCCGATGTCGGTGCGGCCGAGGCAGCGGGCCGAGCCCTCGCTCGCCCAGCGCAGGGCGTCCCGGTGGGTGACGGCCGGCGCCCCATACGTGAGGCGGTTCAGCATCACCGCGTGGCGCACCGCCTCCATCAGGTTCGAGCTGTCGTTGGAGGCCGAGCCATCGACGCCGAGGCCGACGGGCGAGCCCGCCGCCTCCAGCTCGCAGGTGCGGCAGCGGCCCGAGGCCAGGGTCATGTTGGAGGTCGGGCAGTGGCACACCCCGACGCCGGCCCTGCCGAGGCGGGTGACCTCCGAATCGGTGAAGTGGATGCCGTGGGCGAGCCACACCCGGTCGGACAGCCAGCCGACCTCCTCCAGGTAGTCCACCGGGCGGTATCCGAACATCGCCTGGCAGTAATCGTCCTCGTCCAGGGTCTCGCCGAGGTGGGTGTGGAGCCGGCAGCCGTGGCGGGCGGCGAGCGCCGCGCTCTCGCGCATCAGACGCTTCGTCACCGCGAAGGGCGAGCAGGGGGCGAGGCCGATCTGGATCATCGCCCCGGGGGCGGGGTCGTGGAACAGGTTCAGCACCCGCTCGCTGTCGGCGAGCACGGTGTCGTCGTCCTGGGTGAGGGCGCGGGGCGGCAGGCCGCCCTCCTCGTCGCACAGGGTCATCGAGCCTCGGGTGATGCAGGCGCGGATGCCGAGCGCGCGGGCCTCCTCCACCTGGATGTCCACCGCCTGCTCCAGCCCCTTCGGGAAGAGGTAGTGGTGGTCCCCCGCCGTGGTGCAGCCGGAGAGCAGGAGTTCGGTGAAGGCCACCCGCGTCGCCAGCCGGAACGCCTCCGGGGTGATCGCCCCCCAGACCGTGTAGAGCGCCTTCAGCCAGGGGAAGAGCGGCTTGTCGATCGCCAGGGGGTGGGCGCGGGTGAGGGTCTGGAAGAAGTGGTGGTGGGTGTTCACGAGGCCGGGGATGATGACGTGGCGCGAGGCGTCCACGGTCTCGTCCACCGGGCGCGTGGGCCGGGCGCCGGCGGGCACGCATTCGGCGATGCGCGTGCCCTCGACCACGAGGCCGCCGCCGGAATCCTCGGCGAGGATCGCCAGGGGGTTGCGAATCCACAGGCGGCGGGCGCCCGCCGCGGCTGGGCTGTCCATGCGTCCTCCGGTCGGGTCGGTTCTGTCCCTCAGGGGTATCGGATGGGCCGCATTCCCCGCAAGCCTGTCCGGCCCGGCGGACCGCCAGGGTTGACGGGCTGCGCCTGCGCTGAGACACGTCGGGGGGACTGACCCATCGCCCGTTCGGGGAGCGGCCGCGCCGTGACACCGATTGCCCCGCGCGAGGAACCCTTCGTCTCGAAATCCGTGGTCGCCGCCACGCGGCCGGAGCCGGCCGGCGACGACCTGATCGAGCTCCTGTTCTTCGCCTATCGCGACTTCGTCGGCGACCCGGACCGGATCCTGGCCGATTACGGCTTCGGCCGGGCCCACCACCGGGTGCTGCATTTCGTCGATCGCTACCCCGGCCTGACGATCGCCGAGCTGCTCGACATCCTGCGGATCACCAAGCAGAGCCTGAACCGGGTGCTCAAGGACCTGATCGGGCAGGGCTACGTCGTCCAGCAGCCGGGCACCAGCGACCGGCGCCAGCGCCTCCTCTCCTGCACCGAATCGGGGGCGGCGCTCGCGGCCGACCTCACCCGCGTCCAGGCCCGGCGGCTGGCCCGGGCGCTGGCCAGCCCGGACGCGGGCGCCTCACCGGAGGATTTCCTGATGGCGATGATCGAGCCGGAGGACCGCCAGGCGATCCGCCGCCTGATGGCCCGCCGGACCGTGCGGCCCGCCCGGGGCGGGGAGGGCGCCTGATGTCGGGCTCCCCCCGGCCCGAGGTGGCCGACCTGCCCGACGAGGCCCCCCACATCCTCGTGGTCGATGACGACCGGCGCCTGCGCGAGCTCCTGGCCCGCTACCTCGCCGAGCAGGGGTTCCGGGTGACGGCGGCGGCGAGCGCGGCGGAGGCCCGGGCGCGGGCCCAGGCCCTCGTCTTCGACGCCATGGTGCTCGACGTGATGATGCCCGACGAGAACGGGTTCGATTACGCCCGCAGCGTCCGCGAGACCTCGAAGGTGCCGATCCTGATGCTCACCGCCCGCTCGAACCCGAACGACCGGGTGATGGGCCTCGAGATCGGCGCCGACGACTACCTGCCCAAGCCCTTCGACCCGCGGGAGCTGACGCTGCGGCTCAACAACATCATCAACCGCGGCCCCGTCCGCCCCCGGGATGCGGACGCCGCCCCCGTGGCCTTCGGGCCGTTCGTGTTCCGCCCCGACCGGGGGGAGTTGCGCCGGGACGGGGAGACGATCCGCATCACCGAGCGCGAGCGCGAGATCCTGGCGATCCTCGCCCACGCCGCCGGGGCGGGGGTGGAGCGCGAGCAGCTCGCGGGCGCGGGGGGCGCGGCGGCCGAGCGGGCGATCGACGTGCAGATGAACCGCCTGCGCCGGAAGATCGAGGTCGATCCCGCCAACCCGTCCTTCCTGCAGACGGTGCGGGGCGTCGGCTACCGCCTGGTCATCGACTGATCGGGGGCGTTGTCAGGGTCCCGGCGATGGGGCGGTCTCGTCCCGGCCGCGTCCTCATCCTGGGTGTCCCTCCTGCCGCGCGGTCGCCGCGGGCCCCCTCGCCCCGCCTGGGGGGAGAGGGTTTTGCCGACCTCGTCGTCGGCGAAACGAGGCGGCAGCCGAAGGTGAGGGGGCGTGCCGGACGAGACTCCTCCGGGAAGCCCCCTCACTGCCGCTCCGGCTTCGCCTGCGCGTCCCGGCGACACGACGGGGTGTCGCCGGGCCTCTCCCCTCCTCCTGACATGACGGCGGGACAATCAGTCCCGTCCCACCCACCCCCTCATCCTGAGGTGCCCGCGCCAGCGGGCCTCGAAGGAGGGGGCCAGCGCACACCGCGATCCCTGGAGCCCTCCTGCGAGGCCGCTCACGCCGCACCTCCGGATGAGGGGGTGGGGGGGATAAGACCGGCTTCCCGGCCAGACCCTCGGGCCCTCTAGTTGTCAGGAAGCGTCGCCCTTCGGCACCCGCCGCCCGAAGATGGCGGTGCCGACCCGGACATGGGTCGCGCCCACCTGGATCGCCGCCGGGTAGTCGGCGCTCATGCCCATCGACAGGATCGGCAGGTTGCGCTCGTGGGCCAGCTTCGCCAGCAGGGCGAAATGGGCCGAGGGCGGGTCCTCCGCGGGGGGGATGCACATCAGGCCATGGATCGCCAGCCCGTGCGTGTCGCGGCACGCGGTGAGCAGGGTGTCGAGCTGGCCCACGGGGATGCCGCCCTTCTGCGGCTCGTCGCCGGTGTTCACCTGGATCAGCAGCGTGGGCGTGCGCCCGGTGCGGGCGATCTCCTTGGCGATGGCCGCGGCCAGCGACGGGCGGTCGAGGGAGTGGATCACGTCGAACAGGGCCACCGCCTCCCGCGCCTTGTTGGACTGCAGGGGGCCGACGAGGTGCAGCTCCACATCCGGGTAGCGCTCCTTCAGCGCCGGCCACTTGGCGGCCGATTCCTGCACGTAGTTCTCGCCGAACAGGCGCTGGCCGGCCTCCAGCGCCGGCAGGATGCCCCCGGCGGGCACCGTCTTCGAGATGGCGATGAGGTGGACCTCCGCGGGGTCGCGCTCGCTGTCCCGGGCCGCGCGGGCGACGCCCGCGCGCACCTCCGCGAGCCCGGCGGCGACGTCGGCCTCGCCCACCGGGGGCAGGTGGCCGGTCTCGGCGCGGGGGGGCGGTCCGGGCAGGGGCGCGGCCATGCTCTGTCTCCTCGATCTGGCAGGTGCCGGGCAAGCACGGACGCGGCGGCCATGCAAGGCCCGTTGACCCGCGCCCGCGCGGATATGCTACTGCGCCGCAACGCGATCCCGCCCCCGCGACAGACCCGGCCCGATGACCGACGCACCGACACCGATCGAACGCTACAACGCCAAGGACGCCGAGCCGCGCTGGCAGGCGGCGTGGTCGCAGGCCAAGATCTTCGAGACGGACAACGCCGACCAGCGCCCGAAATACTACGTGCTGGAGATGTTCCCGTACCCGTCCGGACGCATCCACATGGGCCACGTCCGCAACTACGCGATGGGCGACGTGGTGGCCCGCTACAAGCGCGCCCGCGGCTTCAACGTGCTCCACCCGATGGGCTGGGACGCCTTCGGCCTGCCGGCCGAGAACGCCGCCATGGAGCGCAAGGTCAACCCGCGCACCTGGACCTACGAGAACATCGCCACCATGCGCGGGCAGCTCCAATCGATGGGCCTGTCCCTCGACTGGAGCCGGGAGATCGCGACCTGCGACCCCGCCTACTACAAGCACCAGCAGCGCATGTTCCTCGACTTCCTCGACAAGGGGTTGGTGACGCGCCGCACGGCCAAGGTGAACTGGGACCCGGTGGACCACACCGTGCTCGCCAACGAGCAGGTGATCGACGGGCGCGGCTGGCGCTCCGGCGCCCTGGTGGAGCAGCGCGAGCTGACCCAGTGGTTCTTCAAGATCACCGATTTCGCGGAGGATCTGCTCACCGCCCTCGACGGCCTCGACCGCTGGCCGGAGAAGGTCCGGCTGATGCAGAAGAACTGGATCGGCCGCTCGCAGGGGCTGGAGGTCCGCTTCACGCTGACCACGAGTGTTGCCGGCTATGGAGATGATCTCGCCGTCTACACCACCCGGCCGGACACGCTGTTCGGCGCCAAGTTCCTGGCCATCGCCGCCGACCACCCCATCGCCGCCTCCCTCGCCGCGGGCAACGCCCCGCTGCAGGACTTCATCGGCGAGTGCCAGCGCATCGGCACGGCGCAGGCGGCCATCGACACGGCGGAGAAGCTCGGCTTCGACACCGGCCTGACGGTGCGCCACCCCCTCGACCCGTCCTGGGAGTTGCCGGTCTACGTCGCGAACTTCGTGCTGATGGAATACGGCACCGGCGCGGTGTTCGGGTGCCCGGCCCACGACCAGCGCGACCTCGACTTCGCCAACAAGTACGGCCTCGGCAACACGCCGGTCGTCTGCCCCGTGGATCAGGACCCCGCCACCTTCGTCATCACCGACACCGCCTATGACGGCGACGGGCGGATGATCCACTCGCGCTTCCTCGACGGGATGGGCACGGACGAGGCGTTCGAGGCCGTGGCGGGCCGGCTCGAAGGGGAGGGGGTCGCCACCCGCAAGGTGCAGTTCCGCCTGCGCGACTGGGGCGTCTCGCGCCAGCGCTACTGGGGCTGCCCGATCCCGATCATCCACTGCGACAGCTGCGGCCCGGTGCCGGTGCCGGTCGGGGACCTGCCGGTGACGCTGCCGGAGGAGGTCTCCTTCGACCAGCCCGGCAACCCGCTGGAGCGGGACGCGGCGTGGCGGCAGGTGCCCTGCCCGCGATGCGGCGCGGCGGCCCGGCGCGAGACCGACACGATGGACACCTTCGTGGACTCGTCGTGGTACTTCGCTCGCTTCACCGCCCCGTGGCTGACGGACCAGCCCACCGACGCGGACACCGTGAACCGCTGGCTTCCGGTGGACCAGTATATCGGCGGCATCGAGCACGCGATCCTGCACCTGCTCTACGCCCGGTTCTTCACCCGGGCGATGCGGGAGACCGGCTGGTCCGGCGTGTCCGAGCCCTTCGCCGGCCTGTTCACGCAGGGCATGGTGGTCCACGAGACCTACAAGGACGCGGCCGGGGCCTGGGTGCCGCCCTCCGATGTGCGCCTCACCGCCGAGGGGGGCGAGCGCCAGGCGTTTCACGTGAAAACCCAGGGCCCCATCTCGATCGGCCCGATCGAGAAGATGTCGAAGTCGAAGAAGAACGTCGTCGATCCGGACGACATCATCGCGAGCTACGGCGCCGACACCGCCCGCTGGTTCATGCTCTCCGACTCGCCCCCCGAGCGCGACGTGATCTGGACGGAGGAGGGCGTGCAGGGCGCCGCCCGGTTCGTGCAGCGGGTGTGGCGCCTCGTCAACGCCGCCTCCGCCGCCACCGGGGACGGCGCCGCCGACCTCGCCCTGCGCAAGGCGGCACACCAGGCGCTGGCCCGGGTGGGCGAGGATGTGGAGCGCCTGCGCTTCAACCGCTGCGTCGCCCATGTCTACACCCTCGCCAACGCCCTGGACGAGGCCCTGCGCGGCCCCGTCTCGCAGGCGGCGGCCCGGGAGGCGGCGGGCATCCTGGTGCAGCTGATCGCGCCGATGATGCCCCACCTCGCCGAGGAGTGCTGGACGGCGCTCGGCCGGGACGGCCTCGTGGCCGCGGCGCCCTGGCCCGAGGCCGAGGCGGGCCTGCTGGTGGAGGACGAGATCACCCTGCCGGTGCAGATCAACGGCAAGAAGCGGGCGGACGTCACCGTCCCGCGGGAGGCCGACGCCAAGGCGGTCGAGGCGGCGACGCTCGCCCTCGAGGCCGTGCAGAAGGCGCTGGACGGCAAGGCCCCGCGGAAGGTGATCGTCGTGCCGGGGCGGATCGTGAACCTCGTGGTGTGATCCGCGGCGCGGGGATGCGCGGCCGGATCGGTCGCGCATCCCGTGCCCACATCCGCGGTGAAGGGGTGCATCCCCGGATCACGGCAACACCATCTTAAGAACGGTGTGGGTATTTTGCACACAGACCCGCTGCCGGGCGTACCGGCGATTCTGTGTCGAGACCACCGCCGTGACCAGCATATCGACCGCAACCCAGGTCTATACGCCCCCATCGACCTCCCGGGCCCATTCGGGCAAGAACCGGATGGCCGACGCCATCCAGCAGCAGGAGGCGAGCGGCGCGCTGAGCAGCACCGACGCCACCGCCCTGACCAGCGCCCTCGGCTCGATCGATTCGAGCCTGTCGGGCACCTCGACGGCGAGCACCTCCGGTTCGTCGAGCGGCACCACCCTCGATCCGTCCTCCATCAAGGACCGGATCGACAGCCTGATCTCGGACCAGCAGAGCAGCGGTGCCCTCACCAGCGATCAGGCGAGCGCCCTGAAGAACCTCTTCGCCAGCCACGGCAAGAGCGTCTCCAGCAGCGGTGATTCGGACGGCGACGGCGGCGGCCCCGACGGTCCCCCGCCCGGCCCGCCCCCCGGCGGCATCGGCTCCGGCGGGTCCTCTTCGGGGGATTCCTCCTCCGTGGGCGCGACCTCCGGCACCTCCGGCACCTCGGCCGGCGATCTGCTCAGCACCTTCATCCAGCAGCTCCAGGCCGCCCAGTCGAACGGCTCCAGCTACGCCGCGAGCGGACAGACGAGCAGCGCGCAATCCTCCGCCCTGCTGTTCGACTTCAAGAGCTGAACCGGCGTTCGACCGCGGCGGGTTGCCTGCCGCGGCCGGTCTGGTGCACTCGGTCTCCATCGGGCGCATCCGCATGCGCGGCGGACGGAGGCAGGGGGACGCGATGACCGGCAAACCGAAGGTGGCCTTCATCGGCACGGGTGGGACGATCTCGTCCCTCGGCCGGGATTCCCTCGATATCCTCGACTACACCGCCACCGACCGGCGGCTCGACGCCGGGGCCATCGTCGCGGCGGTGCCGGAGCTGGCGGGCGTGGCCGAGGTGGTGCCGGTGCCGTTCCGGGCGGTGCCGAGCCCGGCCATCGGCTTCGCCGAGTGGCGGGACCTCGTCCTGCTCTGCGAGCGCGCGGTGGCGGACCATTCCAACCTCGCGGGCATCGTCATCGGCCACGGCACGGCCACCCTCGAAGAGACCGCCTATGCCTTGAGCCTCACCCTCACCGTGGCGGTGCCGGTGGTGCTGGTGGGCTCGCAGCGGCCGATGAGCGCCCTGTCGAGCGATGCCAAGCTCAACCTCGTCGCGGCGGTGCAGACCGCGGCCGCGCCGGAATCCCGCGGGCGCGGCGTGCTCGTGGTGCTCAACGACGAGATCCAGGCGGCGCGGGAGGTCACCAAGACCTCCGTCACCCGGCTCCAGACCTTCCGCACCCCCGATTTCGGGGTGCTCGGCCACGTCGATGGCGGCAGCGTGCGCTACTACCGCCGGGCCGAGCGGGCGCACGCCCCCGGCACCCCCTTCGACATCCGCCGCCTCGCGGCCCTGCCCCGGGTCGACATCGCCTACGGCTACGCCGACGCGGACGGGACGGCCGTGCGGGCGTTCCGGGCGGCGGGGGCGCGGGGCCTCGTCTCGGCCGGGCTCGCGCCGGGGATGGTCCCGCCCGGGGAGGCGGACGCCCTGGCCGAGGCGGTGGAGGCCGGGCTGCCGGTGGTGATGTCCACCCGCGCGGGCAGCGGCATCGTGCCCCTCACGACGCGGCTGCGGGAGCGGGGCATCCTCAGCGCCGACAACCTGACGCCGCAGAAGGCCCGCATCCTGCTGGCGCTGTCGCTCACCGTCACGCAGGATCCGGCCGCCATCGCCGGCTACTTCGCCACCTACTGAAAGGACGGGCCATGCTGCCGCCGATCGACCCCGCCCGCTCCCTGCTCGTGCTGATCGATCTCCAGGCCCGGCTCGTCCCGGCCATCGCGGAGGCCGGGGCGGTGGTGGCCAATGCGGGGCGGCTGCGCGAGGCGGCGGCGCTCCTGGGCGTGCCGCTCCTGCTCACCGAGCAGAACCCGGCCGCACTCGGCCCCACCGTCCCGGAACTCGCGGGCGGCGAGACGGTCGCGAAGATGGAGTTCGACGTCACCCGCAGCGAGGGCTTCCTCGCCCGCCTCCCGGCGGAGGCGGAGGTGATCCTCGCCGGCTGCGAGGCGCATATCTGCGTGCTGCAGACGGCCCTCGGCCTGATGGCGGCGGGCCGGCGGGTGCGGATCGTGCGCGACGCGGTCGGCTCCCGGCGCACGGACAACCGCGAGGCGGCGCTCTCCCGCCTCGCGGCCCACGGGGCCGACATCGTCACCACCGAGATGGTGGTGTTCGAATGGCTCGGCAGCGCCGCCCACCCCCGCTTCCGGGACGTGGTGCGGCTCATCAAGTAGCGGCCGGGCTCAGCGCTCCACCAGGGCCGCCCGGGTCGCCCCGTCCGCGCCGATGTCGTCCGTGCCGTGCATGCCCAGGCTCTCGATCAGCCGCACCCGGGCGCGGCTCACCCGGCTCTTGATGGTGCCCACCGCCACGCCGCAGATCTCCGCCGCCTCCTCGTAGGTGAAGCTCTGGGCGCCCACGAGGATCAGCGCCTCGCGCTGGGCCTGGGGCAGCAGGTTCAGGGCATCCTGGAACTGCGCCATCTCCATCCGCACCTCCTGCTCGGGCAGGGAGGCGAGGCGGCCGGCATGGACGCCGTCGGCATCCTCCACCTCGCGCTTGCGCTTGCGCTGCTCGGAGTAGAACAGGTTGCGCAGGATGGTGAACAGCCACGCCGTGAGGTTGGTGCCCCGGCGGAAGCTCTCCGCCTTGGTCCAGGCGCGCACCAGCGTGTCCTGCACGAGGTCGTCGGAGCGGTCGAGGTCGTAGGTCAGCGAGAAGGCGAAGGCCCGCAGCGCCGGGATCGATCCCAGGAGGAGCTCGCGCATCTCCGAGTCGGCGCCCGGGGGCGTCCCCACCGGCGGGGCGGTCGGAGCGAGGGTCTGCATCATCGCGGAAGCTCCCGTTCGGCGCGCTCGGACCCCCCGCCCTGGTCGGCGAGGTCGTCCAGCAGGGCGCGCAGGTGGTGGGGGATCGGCAGAGCCAGAACCTGCGCGTAGTGCCGCTGAAGCTCCCGCCCGATCCGGCCGCGGGAGACGGCATCGACGGAGCCCCGCCGGGGCCGCGCGGCCTCCTCCGTCGGGCCTTCCCTGATCGTCGCCGGGCCGGCTCCGTCCTCGTGATCCTGCGCCATCGTCTCGTCCTGTCGGACGGGCGAGCCCGGATGACCGCCGTGCGGACCGACCGATGGGATCGTGCCCGTCCGGCGGCGTTCCGGCGCGTCGCCCTGATGACGTCGCTGGTATGAGGTGGGGATTTAATCGGTTGTGAACTCTGTATTCATCAACCATTAATCAAATAATACAGCTAAGATCGAAAGTGTTTCTGTATCGTTACAAGTTACAATTCAGAAATAATCATGAGCTTGGCAATGACTATTGCACGTGCGGGATGAACCCCGGCTGAGCGCGCGGGCCGCGGCGGGGGGCGGCCGGGGTGATCGTATCCCGCCCGTGCGCGCAAGCGGCGGAAGGGCCGCCGACCCGCCCGCCGGACCCCGAGGGGCCCGCCTCGGCGGACCGCGAAGGAGGGGGCGTCGGGGGCGGGCGGCCGGACGCGATT
This sequence comes from Methylobacterium sp. J-076, assembly GCF_022829405.1. Taxonomy (GTDB): domain Bacteria; phylum Pseudomonadota; class Alphaproteobacteria; order Rhizobiales; family Beijerinckiaceae; genus Methylobacterium. The sequence continues at coordinate 14,137 of NZ_JAKSXW010000111.1, read as the reverse complement.
CCCCCGGCGGGCGGAGTCCATGGGGCCGCCCCTGGCGTTCGGCTTGCAGAGGGGCGAGGATCGCGCCCCTGTCCCGGGAGGTCCCGTCATGGCGTACACGACCGTCATCGAAGGCACGCGCTTCTCGTTTCCGGACCTGAAGAGCCTGATGGCCAAGGCGACGCCCGCCCGCTCGGGCGACCAGCTCGCGGGCATCGCGGCGGAGGGCCCGGTGGAGCGGCTGGCGGCGCAGATCGCGCTGGCCGACCTGCCCCTCAAGGCGTTCCTGGCGCAGGAACTGATCCCCTCCGAGGAGGACGAGGTCTCCGACCTCATCGCCCGGCGGCACGACCGGGCCGCCTTCGCGCCCGTCTCCTCCCTCACGGTCGGGGCGTTCCGGGAATGGCTGCTCTCGCCGGAGGCCGACGGGGCGGCGCTGGCCGCCCTCGCCCCCGGCCTGACGCCGGAGATGGTGGCGGCCGCGGCCAAGCTCTGCCGGCTGCAGGACCTGCTGGCCATCGCCGCCAAGCGCCCCGTGGTCACGCGCTTCCGCTCGACGATCGGCCTGCCCGGCCGCCTTTCCACCCGCAACCAGCCCAACCACCCCACCGATTCCTCGGAAGGGATCCTCGTCTCCGCCCTCGACGGGCTGCTGATGGGCTCGGGCGATGCGGTGATCGGCGTGAACCCGGCCACCGATTCCCTGCCCGACTACATCCGCATCGTCGAGCTTCTGGAGACCCTGCGCCTGCGCCTCGGGGTGCCGACCCAGCATTGCTGCCTCGGCCACGTCACCGTGGCGATCGAGGCGATGGGGCGGGGGGCGCCGGTGGACCTCGTGTTCCAGTCCGTGGCCGGCTCGCAGAAGGCCAATGCCGGGTTCGGCGTCGACCTCGCGGTGCTGCGGGAGGCCGCGGAGGCCGGGCGGGCGCTGGGCCGCTGCCCGGCGGACGGGCAGTTCATGTATTTCGAGACCGGCCAGGGCTCGGCCCTCTCGGCGGACGCCCACTGGGGCGTCGATCAGCAGACCATGGAGGCCCGCGCCTACGCCGTGGCCCGGGATTTCTCGCCGCTCCTCGTCAACACGGTGGTGGGCTTCATCGGGCCGGAATATCTCTACGACGGCAAGCAGATCATCCGGGCCGGGCTGGAGGACCATTTCTGCGGCAAGCTGCTCGGCCTGCCGATGGGGGTGGACGTCTGCTACACCAACCACGCCGACGCGGACGGCGAGGACATGGACGCCCTGCTCACCCTGCTCTGCGCGGCGGGGGTGAACTTCGTCATCACCGTGCCGGGGGCGGACGACGTGATGCTGAACTACCAGTCGCTCTCCCACCACGACGCCGTCTTCGCCCGCGAGACCCTGGGCCGCCCCCCGGCGCCGGAATTCGAGGCATGGCTGCGCGAGGTCGGCGTCACCGATGCGCGGGGGCGGCTGCGCGGCGCGGCGGGCGAGTTGCCGGGCGCCTTCGCCGCGGCCTCCCGCCTCCTGCCGGGGAGGGCGGCATGAGCAAGGCCCCCTCCACCCTGCGCGACCTGCGCGCCCTCACCCAGGCGCGGATCGCGCTGGGCGCCCACGGCGCCGGCCTGCCCACCGCGGCGTCCCTGGCCTTCGGCCTCGACCATGCCCGGGCCCGCGAGGCGGTCTGGACCCCCCTGGACCCGGGGGCGATCCGGGACGCCCTCCGCGCGCAGGGGCTCGAATCGGTCGAGGTCCGCTCCACCGTGGCCGACCGGGCCGAGTACCTGCGCCGGCCGGACAAAGGCCGCGCCCTCCACCCCGAATCCGCCGCCGCCCTCGACGGGGCGGGGCAGGGGTTCGACGTCGCCATCGTCATCGCGGACGGGCTCTCGGCCACGGCGGTCGCCCTCAACGCGGTGCCCGCCGCCGCGGCCCTGGCGGCCCGGGTGCGGCGGGCGGGGTGGAGCCTCGCCCCGGTGGTGGTCGCCACGCAGGGGCGGGTGGCCCTGGGCGACCCCATCGGCGCCCGCCTCCAGGCGCGGGCGGTCGTGGTGCTGATCGGCGAACGGCCGGGCCTCTCCGCCTCCGACAGCCTCGGCTGCTACGTCACCTTCGCCCCCGAGCCGGGCCTGCCGGATTCCCGGCGGAACTGCATCTCCAACATCCGCCAGGACGGGCTCTCCGTGGAGGCCGCCGCCGGGCAGGGGGAGGCCCTGCTGCGGGCGATGCTGGCCCAGGGCACCAGCGGCGTCGGCCTGCGCCGGGAGCCGCCGGCCCTGGCCGCCCCGCCGACATCATGACGGCCCCGGCGAGGCGCAGCGCGTCCATCCCGGCCTCTCCTCGATCTCCCGCAAAGTCTCCGCCGCGCCGGGCCGTTCTTCGGCGGCGATAGCGGCGACGACTTCGCCTTCACCTGCCCCCCGGCCGGCTCACCGCCTCGTTCGCGGGTGCAAATAGCTGACAGTATTTAAGCGTTCCAAGAATACGGCCATACATGGAACTGATCCAGATTTGATTTTCCAGCGTGAAATTAATTCGGAAATGTCACGTCTGAAAACTGTCACCTGATCGACGGAGAGTGGCGCGCGTTGCATATGGCCGGGCAGGCGAGGCCACGGGGAACGGCGATGGACGAGGCGACCGGTTCGGTGCGGGCCCGGGTGAGGCGGCGATGAGCGTGTTCCGGCGCCAGACCGTGGGCGACTGGCAGAAGACCGGCCACCGCGGCCTGCGCATCCCCCGCTGCCCGACCTGCCGGGCCACCACCTGGGCGAGCTGGGGCCAGCTCTGCGCCGGGGCGGAGGAGGACGTCGTGGCCGTGGCCCAGCGCCTGCGCTGCATCGCCTGCGGCGAGGCCCCGGCGGGCCTGCCCATCGTCGCCAGCACCAGCCCGGCGGTGCAGTAAGGCGCCGCGCGGCCGGATTTTGCGCTGGATCAAGGCGCCCGCGCCCCGACGCGTCACCATGGGGCCCTCGATGAGGAGGTGCCCATGGCCACGAACATCCTGCCCCTGCCCACCCCCACCGTCCGGATGCCCCGCGGCACCGCCATCACGGCGCGGGTCGAGGGGACGGCCGCAAACGGCGCCGGGCACCTGCACGGCCGCCTCGGCAGCCTCACGGCCCTCGCCCTGGCCTGCACGGCGGCGGTGATCGTCACGGTGCTCATGCGCGTGGCCCACTGAGGGCCGGTCCCCCGGCGCCCGCACGGCAAGCGATGGAGGTGGCGATGTCCTACGCGACGATTCTGGTCTGCGTCGATCTCTCCGGTGCCGCGCCGGCCCGGATCCGGCTGGCCGCGGGGCTGACGCCGCGGTTCGAGGCGATCCTCACGGGGGCCGCGGCCCGGAAGGTGCCCGCCCCCGTGCTGGTCAGCGACATCTCCGATGCCCAGCTTCAGGAGGAGCGCAACCGAGAGGTGGTCCGGGCCGAGCTGGAGTGCGCCCGCGACGTCTTCGTCCGCAACGCCGAGGGCGCCTTCGATACGGAATGGCGCGCCACCCATGCCACCCCCCTCACCCACCTCGTGGCAGAGGCGAGGGCGGCCGACCTCGTGGTCGTCGGGCAGGAGGGCGAGGGGGCGGAGGATCGCGGCACCCTCGGCGTGGCGTCGGGGCCCGTCCTGATGGAGGCCGGCCGCCCGGTGCTCGTCGTGCCGCTGGAGGTCGAGGCCCTGCGGGCCGCGCGCATCGTCGTCGCCTGGAAGGACACGGTGGAGACCCGCCGGGCCGTGTCCGGCGCGCTCCCCTTCATCCGCCGCGCGGATCAGGTCTTCGTCGCCGGGGTCGGCGAGGGGGCCCATGCCGAGGGCGCGGAGCAGGTGGCCGCCCACCTCGCCCGCCACGGCGCGGCGGTGACCACCCATCTGATCCAGGACCGGAAGGGCCCGGCCGAGGAGATCCTCGATTTCGCGCGCCGCCAGGATGCCGACCTGATCGTCATGGGGGCCTACGGCCATTCCCGCATGCGGGAATGGGCCTTCGGCGGCGTGACCCGAGACCTGCTCCGGCGCAGCCCGGTCTGCTGCCTGATGAGCCATTAAGGGGCCGATCAGGCGGTGCGGGCACGGGCGGACAGGACGGTGATGGCGGGGGGACGTCCCCCGTCCGGGCGTTCAGCCGGCGGCCAAGTGTTCCAGGCGGCCGGGGTCGAGCACGCGCACGCCGCCGGGCACGATGAGGATGGTGCGCTCGCGGTCGAGGCGCGTCAGCATTCGGCTCACCGTCTCGATGGTGAGGCCGAGATGATCGGCGATGTCCTGCCGGCCCATCGGCAGTTCCACCGTGGCCGAATCGTGGCCGATCCGGGCGTAGCGGCGACGCAGGCCCCCGAGGAAGCTCGCCACCTTCTCCTCGGCGGTGCGCCGGCCGAGGAGCATCATCTGGTCCTGGGCCAGGGTCAGCTCGTAGGCGGCGCGTTCGTGCAGCCGCAGGAGCAGGTGCGGCTTGTCCGCCACCAGCGCCCGGAAGGCGCCCCGCTCGAACCGGCAGAGGGTCACCGGGCCGAGGGCCGCGGCGGTCACGGTGAACCGCTCCGGCAGGGCGAGGCCGAGGAAGTCGCCGGCTAGGGCGAAGCCCATCACGTGGCGCCGGCCATCCGGCAGCAGGCGGGAGAGGACCAGCGCCCCCTCCGTGACGTTGTAGACGGCGGTGGCATCGTCCTCCTGGGCGAACAGGGTCTGCCGGGGGGCGAGGGTGATCTGCCGGCTCAGGGCCTCCAGCTCCTCGAGCTCGTCGATGGTGAGGGCGGCGCAGATGCTGAACAGCCGCGCCTTGCAATCCTGGCAGCTCTCCCCCTGCCAGCCGTGATGGCAGGGATGGGCCGCGTGGTCGTGGCTCAACTCTAAAGTGCTCATTTGCGCAGACGTCCCGTCCTGCGCGTATCAAGCCCCCGATTTCACAGGGGCCCTGCGCTGGCGCACAAGACTAATACAAATAATTGCCCAGGCCAATGGATTTGGTTCCATCACGGATTTGCGCGCAGGTCCGATTCTTGCCCAAGCCAAGTCTTTCCAGATCCGAAGTCTTTCCAGAGAGAATGAAATGAAAGACGCCATGCGTGCTTTCCGTGCTTCGCGCGTCCGTCTGTAATCTCGGCTCGCGTTGGGCCCGAATGCCGCAAATGGATCGTCGTGGCCTGTCGATCGGCCCGCGGCGCCTTCCGCCAGCCGCGTCGGTGGCCATCCCTCGATCCCGGCGTGATCGGGGAGGCACCGCCCCGCCTGCTCCGGCACCGCCCCCACACCCCCTCCCCACGGGGGGAGGGGACCCGCCCTGAGCCACGCGACGCCGGGATCCCGGCGTCGCCGACACCGCGCTAATGGCTCATCAGGCAACAGATCGGGCTGTGGCGCAGCAGGTCGCGGGTCACGCCGCCGAAGGTCCATTCGCGCAGGCGGGAATGGCCGTAGGCGCCGATCACGAGGAGATCGGCGGCGTGCTCGCAGGCCATGTCGATCAGCGCCTCGGCGGTCCCGGCGCCGTCCGCCGCGGTCCGCGCGGCCGTGGCGGGGATCCCCCTCGCCGCGAGGGTGCGGACGAGATCCTGCGCGCCGCCCGGCTCCCCCCCGTCCGACACCGAGCAGACGACGACCTGCGCGGCCCGCGCCAGGAAGGGCATCGCGTCGGCCACCGCCCGCCGGGCCTCGCGGGTGTTCTTCCAGCCGATCGCCACCCGGCTGGCCTCCAGGTGCTCCACCGGGGCGGGCACGAGCAGGACGGGCCGGCCGAGGGCCATCACCGCCCCGTCCGGCGCGATGGCGAAGCGGCCCGCGGGCGTGTCCCGCAGGGGCCGCCCGAGCACCACGAGATCCGCCGCCACCGCTTGGGCCAGGAGGAAGGAGAGGGGGTCTTCGATGTCGGAGCGCCATGCCATGCGGCTGCCGAGGGCGGCGGCCTGCGCGAACAGGGCGTGGGCCTGCCGCAGCCTGTCGAGGCAGAGTTCATCCAGCACCGGCAGCACGAAGGGCCCGCCCGCGCCGGGGTCGGCGGAGAAGGCCGCGTAGTCGGGCCGCTCGGCGGCGACGCCGATCAGCCCGGCGCCGAACCTGTCGGCCAGGTGCGCCGCCACCCGCACGCGTCGGCGGGATTCCTCTTCCGGATCGACCGCCACCATGATGCTCGCGTAGGTCATCGCCGCCTCCTGCGTCGCACGGGCCGGATGCGCGGAGATCGGGCGCCGGGCATGGCGATCCTGCGCCCGGGGCGGCGGGGCGCCTTGATCCACCGCAAACGGCCGGGGGGCTCGACCGCCGGGGGCCGATGCGGCATGAGGGGCGCCCCGCGGCGGACCCGGCGGCATGGCCCGCTTATTGCCGGCGGCGACCGAATACGGGTTCCGCGGTTAGGTTAAAAACCGAATCCATGCCGGGCGGTTGTCTGTTCTGGTAGAGAGTTTCCGAAACGACGGGTTCGCGAAGACAGTTCGTCGCAATCCCTTCGCAACCGGTGTGACAGCAGGAGCAGGCCGATGTCGGGTGACAATGCGCAACTCATCCATCCGGTCATCCTGTGCGGCGGGTCCGGCACGCGGCTGTGGCCGGCCTCGCGGGAGAGCTTCCCGAAGCAGTTCATCCCGCTCGCCGAGGCGCACCGCTCCTCCTTCCAGGCGACCGCCGCCCGGGTGACCGACGCCACCGTCTTCGCCCGCCCCGCGGTGATCACCGCCAACGATGCCCGGTTCATCGTCGCCGAGCAGCTCGCCCAGGCCGGGCTCGCCGCCGACATCCTCCTCGAGCCCGCCCGGCGCGACTCGGCGGCGGCCGTCACCGTGGCCGCGCTTCACGCCGCCGCCCGGCAGCCGGACGCGCTGGTGCTGATCCTGGCGGCCGACCACATCGTGGGCGACGACGCGGCCTTCCTCGCCGCCGTGCGCGCCTGCAGCCTGGGGGCGCAGGCGGGCCACATCATGACCCTCGGCCTCGTGCCCACCGCGCCGGCCACCGCCTACGGCTACATCCAGCCGGGCGAGCCCCTGCCCGGCGCGGCGGGGGAGGCCGGCGCCCGGGTGGTCCAGCGCTTCCTGGAGAAGCCCGATGCCACCCGCGCGGCGGGCCTCATCGCCGAGGGCGCCCTGTGGAACAGCGGCTACTTCCTGTTCCGGGCGGACGTGATGCTCGACGAGATGCGCACCCACGCCCCGGCCGTGCTCGCGGCGGCGGAGGCCTCCCTCCGGGCCGCCGTCCGCGACCTCGACTTCCTCCGCCTCGACACCGACGCCTTCCTCCAGGCGCCGCAGATCTCGGTGGACTACGCCGTGATGGAGCACACCGACCGGGCGGCGGTGCTGCCGGTCTCGTTCCCCTGGTCCGACATCGGCACCTGGGGCGCCCTGTGGGAGGTCTCGCCGCAGGACGAGGCCGGCAATGCGGTGCGCGGCCGCGTCGCTTTGCACGGCACCCGCAACAGCCTCGTCCACAGCGAGGGCGAGCTGCTGACGACGGTGGTCGGCCTGGACGACGTGGTGGTGGTGGCCACCTCCGACGCGGTCCTGGTTACCAGCCGGGAGCGCGGCGGCGAGGTGAAGACCCTGGTGGAGCAGCTGCGCGCCAAGGGCGAGCCCGAGGCCGACGCCCACCGCCTGATGTACCGGCCCTGGGGCAACTACCAGCGGATCGACATCGGCTCCCGCTTCCAGGTGAAGCGGATCACCGTCAAGCCGGGCGCCCGGCTGTCGCTCCAGAAGCACTACCACCGGGCGGAGCACTGGGTGGTGGTGCGCGGCACCGCCGAGGTGACGGTGGACGACACGGTGGCCCTGGTCCACGAGAACGAGGCGATCTACCTGCCGATCGGCTGCGTCCACCGCCTCACCAACCCCGGCAAGATCCCCCTGGAGCTGATCGAGGTCCAGGTCGGCTCCTATACGGGCGAGGACGACATCATCCGCATCGAGGACGTCTACGGCCGCTGAGCCCGGCACCGCCGCCGGATCGCCGTGCGGACCCGGCGCCCCGTGCCCTGCGCGGCGCGTCGGCTCCGGCATCAGGCGGCCTGTTCCTCGATGGCCGGTGAGAACGAGGGCCGACCCCGGAGAAGGCGATCACCAGCACCGTCGCCGGTCCGAGGGCGGCGTGCGGCCCGCCGCCGCCTCGCGAGGATTCACCAGCGGTTGTCGCGTCTGAACGAAGATCAATGGGTCCGCGCCGAGCGAATGCTCTCCGCGCTCACCGATTGAGGGCTCGCCCCGGGCGGCGGCGGTCCGAGGGGTGGTGCCGGCGGAGGGGATCGAACCCCCGACCTTCGGTTTACAAAACCGCTGCACTACCGCTGTGCTACGCCGGCGGACGCCCTGAAGCCGTTGAGGAAATTGGCTGTTTCGGTGCGTCGGAACCGTCTTTGACTACGTCTGAGGGCGCTTCGTCAAGGCACGGGCCCCGGCCCATTCCGTTGCCGGCCCGTTCGCATTCTCCCCCCGGTCGGAGGAGGTGCGGAGCCCTCTCCCCGTCTTGCGGGGCGCGGCGCGTGCGGCCGGACACTCAGACCGACGCCGCGGTCTGGCCGCCCTGCGCACGCCCCACGACCATGCCGGCGCTCTCACCGCTGGGCCACCTCGTGGAATCGATGCCTCCCCTTGCGTATGATCCACCGGACTTCACGGCTTATCCTAGGCGCGAGCTGCGGGCCGCACCCGGGATGGGAGAGGCAAAGGGGTCGAGGTGCCCGTCAGATCATACAACTGGAACGGTGCGGTCTTACCAGTAACCACAGACCTGTGGTTGAAATGCATCATCTCTCGATCGTGACGGGGGTGGGTGCACTTGATCACTTTTGCATGATCGGCAAATACGTAAGATGTAAAGCTGGCTAGGTAAGCAGTCCCATTTCTCGAAATGGCTTCTGAGGGCCGGGATGACACTTCGCTATTGAGAACACCGGGACGGACAAATGATTTCCGAAGGAGAGCCAGCCCGAAGGGATGTTTATTGGAACGAATTTTATAAGGCGAGCGGTCACTCGTTGAGTTCCGAGCCGTCCAGTTTTGCGAAGCTCGTTGCCGAGAACATCAATACGCCATCGCTGGTCTTCGAGTTCGGCTGCGGGAATGGTCGAGATAGTTTCTTCTTTTCCAAGCATGGGCATGATGTCGTGGCGATCGACGGATCGTCGGCGGCGATCAGCGATGTCGATGCGCGGATCATAGAAGACAACCTCGCCAATATTCGCACCATAAAAGCGAAGATCGACGAGCACGGTCTCGGTGATCGGCTGCGCGCGTGCGCCGAGCGGGACAACGGCGTGACGTCCCCGGAGCTCGTCGTGTATGCGCGGTTTTTCCTGCACGCGCTGACCGCGGCGGAGCAGGCCGAGTTCCTGGCCGTCGCCGTTCAGCTGCTGGGGCGTGGCGGCCTGTTGGCGGTCGAGTTCAGGACCTGTGATGATCAGCGCGGGCTGAAGGCTACGCCGCTCCATTACCGCAGGTATATAGACCCTGAAACCTTCGCTCAGGATGTCTCCCGGCTCGGCTTCCACGTCGTGTACCGCCAGCAAGGGAAGGGTCTCGCGCGGCAGGGCATCGACGATGCGCATGTGGCGCGGTTCATCCTGTCTGGCTCCCGGAGATCGGCGTGACGATCCAGTCTCTCGAACAGTTGTTCGCCCACGTCCATTCGCTCTGGCGGACGTGTTACCCGGACCTGTGCTTCACCACCGACGCCCGCGGCGGGCCATTGATCATCAGGGTGGGCGACCCGACGATCTCGAAGCTTCGCTTCAGTCTGGCGAAGTATGAATGCCTGCATCTTGGGGCGATCAACCTGATCGCCAGCCGTCCAGGCGCCCGCCGGTCGAATCGCGCGCTGGCCCTCGTCGATGGCGTGTTCGAGCTCAGTTCCGTTCTCCCCGGCGCGGAGCACCTGCAGGAGGACGATTGGTCCAACGGTTCCGGGAAGCCCTGGATCACCTTTCACACCTGTTCGGAACAGAACCCCTATGCGGTGCTGACGCTGACAACGGCGGCGGCCATCTCACGCCTGGAGATCCAGAACCGGGATGACGAGTACGCGGCGCGTGCGTGGGGGCTGAAGGTCGAAACGCTCGGCGTGGAGGGCGACTGGAACGTCGTCTACGATGCCACCGCGCGGGGGGACGCCTTCGTCTCGACGCTGCTGGCCGCCTACAGGCACGCTCCGGAGGAAATTCCACTCCAGGCTGAAATCGATCTGACGGCCCGGTTGCTGCGCCTCATGGTCTCCGGCGACCTCAGGGGGCTCGAGGCGGAATTGCACGAAGACCACGTGGTCTCCCACGAGAACAAGGTCTTCATCCAGAAGAATCTCGGCCGGCTGTTCCTGAATCCGATCGATCTGGATTGGACGAGGCACGGCATCTCCAAGACATTCAAGCACTGGTCGTTGCCCCAGAAGATCGAGCATCTCTCGGATGCGATGGAGATCGTGCGCGATCTGAGATCTCTGACGGCGAACGTATCGTTCGGCTACGGCGCGGTCTTATCCTTCGTGCGCGACAGGGATCTCATGCCGCACGACGACGATATCGACATCATCGTCGCGTTGCCGCGCGATCGGTTCGGGACTTTGCCGGACGCGGTGAGGCACGTGGAAGACCATCTCCGATCGCACGGATACTCCGTCTTCGGCGACCATCGCACGCATCGGCAGGTCGGGCGGCCCGGGAAGAAGGATTGCGACGTCTTCGTCGGCTTGGTCGAGGGTCAGTTCGTATCGTGGTTCCCGGGTGAACGCGGCGCCTTCAACCTGACGGACGTCTTCCCGGTGATGGAGGCGCGCCTCCTCGGGGTGACCTGCGCGTTTCCGCGGAATCCCTTCGTCTACCTCGATACGGTGTACGGACCCGCTTGGGCGACGCCCCTCCCCGGCTGGTCGCACGATTGGGATCCGGCCGAGTACCTGGACATCCTCGGCGACGGTCCGGACAGCGTCGGCGCCTAGACCTTTTTCTTTCCCGCATTTTCTTGCGCCGAACCGGCATCCACTTCGGCGGAAAATGCTCTGGCGCATCGATCCGGGCGGAGGCGTCGGCCCTGTCTGGACAAATCGATGCAACAACAAGTGACTGCTGCTGAGACGCCTGAACGAAGTGTCGGCGTCACTTCACGCGGGCGCCGGGGCGCGCGCTCACCCCGGCGCGAGGGGGGTGCGGCCGCCGCCTGGGCGCAGGGTGCCGGTCAGCAGGTCGACCTGGGCGGCGAGGCGGGAGAAGGAGGGGCCCTGCAGCGTGTCGGGCCGCGCGGGCAGCCCCGCCCCGTCGGCGGCCAGGGCCGCCAGCGTGTCCACGATCCAGTCCTTCCAGGCGGGCAGGGCCGGGGCGGTGGCGTCCGGGGCGTGCCGGAGCACGGACAGCCGGGCGCTGATTCGGCGCAGGGTGGCGTCGGCGACCATCGCCGCCTCGACCTCCGGGTGGTGTCCGGCCCGGGGCTGCTGCAGGGCCCGGGAGAGGGCCGCCTCCAGGTCGTTGAGGGCGAGGCCGGCGGTGCGGGCCGCGGTGCCGATGGCCGCCTCCCGGTCCTCGCCGGGCGGGGCCGAGAGGACGGCGCGGGCGAACTCGGCGTGGGCCGCGAGGGTGCGGCGCAATTCCCGTCGCACCTGATCGGGCTCCCAGATCGGCCAGAGGACGAGGCAGCTCGCCACGGCGATCAGCCCGCCGAGCAGGGTGAAGCCCGCGCGCTCGCCGACGATCTCCCACGAGCTGTGGCCCGGCTCCAGCACCTCCACGAGCAGCACGACGAGGGGCGTCAGGCAGGTCACGAAGAACCCGTAGGAGATCTGCCGGGCGGCGAAGCCGACGATGCTGAGGGCGAGGATCAGCCCCGCCTGCCACAGGGGCGTCGCGGCGTAGTAGGCCAGCACCGCCCCGACCACGCCGCCGAGCACCGTCCCGCCGATGCGCTCCAGAGCCCGCTGCCACGTCGCCGCATAGAACGGCTGCATGGTGAGCACGAGGGTGATGACGAGCCAGTGGGCGAAGGCGCCGCCGTAGCTCAGCGTGCCGGCCAGGGCCGGCGCGGCGACGACGCTCGCCCGCACGGCGTGGCGCAGGTTGGGGGAGGAGAAGGTGAGGTTCTGGACGAGGGGGGCGAGGTAGCGGGTCCGCCAGCCGAGCCGGCCGCCCTCGTCGAGGCCGCCGGGGCGGTAGCCCTCCGGCGTGGACAGCTTGGCGCCGATCCGGACCCGGCCGATGGTCCGCTCCGCGAGGTGCGCCAGGGTCGGCTCGGCGGCGAGGTCCTCGCCGGCCCGGGCCAGGGCCGGTTCGAGGCGGGCGAGGTCGAGGCTCGCCTCCTCGCGGATCGCCCGGGCGATCACCACGAGGAGCGGCCGCAGGCGCCGCAGGAACCGCTTGGTCGCGTCGCGCTGCTCCGGTGAGGGGCGGCTGTCCAGGAGCTCCGTCACGGCGATCAGGTTCGAGAAGATCTGCTCGGCGCTCTCCAGGCGCAGCAGCGCCTGGGCGGTGCGCTCGGAGACCCGCTCCCGGCTGCGGGCGAGGTCGAGGATCATCGCCCGCGCGGTCTCGATCGCGAGGCGCACCCCCCGGCGGTGGGCGCGGGCATGGCCGTCGAAGGCCGCGGCCTCGGCCTCCGGCTGGGCCGCCAGCCGTTCGAGGTCGCCCACGAGGCGGGCGAGGCCGCGCCAGACGTCGGCCACCGCCCGGTGCGCCGGCCGGTACGGATGGAGGCGCCAGATGACGAGGGCGAGGAACGTGGCCCACAGGCCCCCGGCGGCGAACATCAGGGCGGTGAGCCCGGCCTCGGCAGGCGCCAGGGCCCGGTCGAGGGCGATGCAGACCACCACGACGAGGACGTTGCCCGCCGCCTGCGCCTGGATGCTCCACACGCGGATGTAGGTGCAGGCGAAGATCACCGCGCAGGCCACGGGCACGACGAGGGGCAGCCCCATCGGCCGCAGCAGGCCGAGGCCGGCCCAGAGCAGCCCGCCGACGAGGGAGAAGGCGGTGAGCACCCGCAGGCGGATCCGCATCGGCCCGCCGGTGTCGCAGAAGCAGGCGAGGTTGGCCGCGAAGGCCATCGTCAGGAGCGGCGGCCAGTGGACCAGGGCATCGAGCAGGAACACCACGCCGAAGGCGAAGCCCGCCCGCACCCCCTCCGCGATCTGGATGCTGCGCAGGTCGAGGCCGATCGGCAGGCGGGCGAGGTCCGCCCCGGGTTGCCCCAGGCTGCCGCGCCCGTCGCGCCTGCGCCTCCGGGGCCGGCTGGGCGAGGGGGCCTGCGGGGAGGGGGCGGACACGCGGGCGGGTTCCTCGGTCTGGATCGCGGACGGGGTCTCGTCCCGGCATGCGCGGCGGGCCTGCGCGACGACGGGGCGTGCGGCCTCGGCCGCCCCCCGGGCGTGATCTGTCCAGAATCGGCCCCCGCGGCAACCCCCGTGGGGGCGGGATGCCTTGACCGGCGGCCTCCCCCGTGGCTTTTCGGGGCGGCCGGCACCCGACTCCGTAGCTCAGCTGGATAGAGCAGCCGCCTTCTAAGCGGCAGGTCGTTGGTTCGAGCCCAACCGGGGTCGCCAGGCATCTCCCTGACGGGGCCTGTGGCGGCGTCGGCCGTTCCGACACGCCGAGCGGCGGTCCAAGCCCGGCAGATCGCCCTCCGCCGGGCCGGGGGCAGGCTTCGGGCGCCGCGCGACAGTTTCGCCATCGCCGTCTCCGCCGGAAACCGATGCCGGCCTTGCCGGTTGGGACGCAATGCCGAGCAAGCGCGATCCCCAATCATCGCTGGTCCTGGTGGTCGAGGACGATGACCTCGTGCGGATGATCGCCGTCGATATGCTGGAGGATGCCGGATTCGCGGTGGTCTCGGCACGCCAGGCCGACGAGGCGTGGTTCATCCTGCACGAGCGGGCGGATATCGGCGTGCTGTTCACGGATGTCGACATGCCCGGGTCGATGTGCGGGGTGACCCTGGCGGAGCGCGTCCACCGGGCCTGGCCCGACATCCGGCTGGTCCTGACCTCGGGCCGCAACCGCTTCGCCAACCGGGACATGCCGGACCACGGCCTGTTCGTCCCCAAGCCCTACAGCGTCGGCGAGGTCGTGGACGCCATCCATCACGCGGATTGATGCCGGATGCCGCCCGGCGGCCGGGTCAGTCCCGGGTGATTTCCAGCAGGGGCGCGTCGGCGGTGAAGACCACGCCCCGGGGGCGGTAGTCGATCTCGGCGGTCCCGCCGATCTCCCGGGCCAGGGCGCGCTCGATCATCCGCGAGCCG
>NZ_JAKSXW010000104.1 GCF_022829405.1 Methylobacterium sp. J-076 | reverse complement strand
CAACCGAGCCGCCTCGTCGGTCCAGTCGCCTTCAATACCACGAGACACACGGCAATCCCGCCTTCAGCCGAATGGCGGGCTCGCGCGCTCTGCCGTACCTCCGCCGCATGTCATCCGGGCTCACCCCCGCCATGCTCCCCGATGCCGCCGCGATGTGGCGCTGCGGCGCGGAGAACCTGTCGCCCTCCGCCTCGCCCTGCCGCTACCTCGTCCCGCCGAAATGGGCCGCGATCCGCGAGGCCGCAATGGAGTTCTGCGACCGGCTCGGCGCTGAGGCGCACCGGCAGGGGTGGACGGCCCCTGAACTGTTCGCGGTCCACCCTGAGCATGGAACGCTGCGCGTGGATTACTGCGGCGCGCTGCTTCTCAGCGGGAACAAGCCCGTGGCGGTCGAGGCCAGTCGGATCGTGTTTGAGAGCGGGTCCGCCTA
>NZ_JAKSXW010000117.1 GCF_022829405.1 Methylobacterium sp. J-076 | reverse complement strand
GCTTGAGCGGACAGCGTATCCCTGGATTGCTTCGCTCCGCTCGCAAAGACGGCGGAGCAGGTGCCGGCGATGCGGAGTGCCGAGAAACCCCCACCGTCATCGCGAGCGAAGCGAAGCGACCCAGGGCGGCGGGACGCTTCGTCAGGCGGTGTGTCCCTGGATTGCTTCGCTCCGCTCGCAAAGACGGCGGAGCGGGTGCCGGCGATGTCGGGTGCCGAAAAACCCCCGCCGTCATCGCGAGCGAAGCGAAGCGACCCAGGGCAGCGGGACGCTTGAGCGGACAGCGTATCCCTGGATTGCTTCGCTTCGCTCGCAAAGACGGCGGAGCGGGTGCCGGCGATGCGGGTGGCGAAAAAACCCCGCCGTCATCGCGAGCGAAGCGAAGCGACCCAGGGCGGCGGGACGCTTCCGAACGGAGCGCCTCCCGCCGTCGCCGAGCGCCCGAAGATCGCCTCGTTCACCACCCGTTGATCCGCGGCCATTCCCCCTCGAGCCGGCCGTCGCGGCCGATGACATGGTAGCGGTCGTACTGCGCGGCGGTGGCGCAGGCGTGGTTGGGGAGGATCCGCACCAGGGTGCCGATGGGAAGGTCCGGGCGCCGGGCGCCGGAGCCCTTCCGCAGGGCGAGCACCCCGTGCTCCTGGTTCGCCTGGGCGACGATCAGGTCCTCGAAGGGCCGCCCGGCCCGGTCGCAGACGAGGCCGTAGCCCTGATCGACCGCCTGCGCGGCCGTGCCCCTGTCCCGGGACATCGCCATCCAGCCGGCATCGGTGATGATCCAGCCCTTGTCCGGCCGGTGGCCGATGACCGTCGCGAGCACGGACACGGCGATGTCGTCCACCGCGCAGGAGCCGATTCCCGCCTGGACGAGATCCCCGAACATGTAGACGCCGGCCCGCACCTCGGTGATGCCGTCGAGGTGGCGGGCATGGCGCGCGGTGGGCGTCGAGCCGACGCTGACCACCGGGCACGGCAGGCCCGCCCCCCGCAGGGTCTCGGCCGCCTGCACGGCCGCCGCGCGCTCGCCCTCGGCGGCCTCGGCCAGGGCCTCGGGGTCCGACAGGCCGTAGCTCTCGCCGGCATGGAGCAGCACCCCGCGCAGGCTCGCGCCCGCCGCGATGCGCTCGCCGATGCCCCGCAGGAGGTCGGCATCGCCGGGCTTCACGCCGGAGCGGTGGCCGTCCGGATCGACCTCGATGAAGACCGGCAGCCGATCGCCGGTGCGGCGGCTCCACTCGGACACCGCCTCGGCCTGGCCGAGGGAATCGAGGATCACCGCGAGGTCCGCGCCGAAGCGGCGGCGGATGGCGCCGACCCGGTCGAGCTTGTGGGGCGCGATGCCGACCGCGTAGGTCAGGTCACGCACGCCGCGCTCGGCGAAATACTCCGCTTCCTTCAGGGTCGAGACGGTGGCCGGCCCTCCCGGGCCGGTCATGGCCATCAGGGCCACGTCGATGGACTTGGCGGTCTTGAGGTGCGGCCGGAACGTCACCCCGTGCCGGTCCACCTGCGCCCGCATCCCGGCGAGGTTGGCGGCGAGCTTGCCCTCGTCGAGGACGAGGCAGGGCGTCTGAAGGGCCTCGAGCCCGTCCGCCGGGAGGTCGTCCTTTGATCCCGTCATCACATCCTCGCTCCTTCCGCACGCCGGTGCGGTCCCTTTAGTCCCTCCGGCCCCCCGGCAAAACCGGTGCCGGACATATCAGCCGCCGTGGATTGTTTGTCCTCTTCCGCGGAAACAGGTGGACGGCGCGACTTGCGTTCGTCCATAGAACCCCGAACAAATGCGGGGAGGGCCGCTCTTGGGACGGGACGTGATCCTGGCAACTCAAGGGTTGACCATGGAATTCAAAGGATTTCGTGCGGTCAACAATGTTGCGCTCGAAGTCGAGCGTGGAACGATTCACGCACTGATCGGTCCCAACGGGGCCGGTAAGACGACCTGTTTCAATCTTCTGACGAAATTCCTTCAGCCGACTGCCGGCACGATCCGATACAAGGACCGTGACATCACCGGCCTGAAACCGGCCGACGTGGCGCGGCTCGGCCTCGTGCGTTCCTTCCAGATCTCCGCCGTCTTCCCGCATTTCACGGTGATGGAGAACGTCCGCATCGCCCTGCAGCGGCGGCGGCACGGCGATTCGTTCGATTTCTGGCGGGCGGAGAAGGCCCTGCGGGTCCTCGACGCCGAGGCGCTGGAGCTGGTGGAGGCGGTGGGCCTCTCCGAATTCGCCAGGACGCTGGCGGTGGAGCTCTCCTACGGCCGGAAGCGCGCCCTCGAAATCGCCACGACGCTGGCCCTCGACCCGGAGATGCTCCTCCTCGACGAGCCGATGGCCGGCATGGGCCACGAGGATGTGGACCGCACCGCCGAACTCATCCGCCGGGTGGGCAAGGAGCGCACGATACTGATGGTGGAGCACAACCTGTCGGTGGTGGCCTCCCTGTCGGACCGCATCACCGTCCTCGCCCGCGGGCAGGTGCTCGCCGAGGGCGATTACGCCACCGTTTCCAAGGATCCCCGCGTGGTCGAGGCGTATATCGGGGCCGGACATGCCTGAGGCAGCCCTGAAGGTCCCCTCCCCCGCGGCCTCCGCCGCCCCGCTGCTGACCGTCCGCGGCCTCCAGGGCTGGTACGGCGAGAGCCACGTGCTGCACGGCATCGACATCGACGTGCGGGCCGGCGAGGTGGTGACGTTGCTCGGCCGCAACGGCGCCGGCAAGACCACGACCCTGCGCGCCATCATCGGCATCCTCGGCCGGCGCTCCGGCTCCATCGTCTACGACGGGGTCGAGACCATCGGCATGGCCTCGCGCAAGATCGCCAAGCTCGGCCTCGGCTACGTGCCCGAGGAGCGGGGCATCTTCTCCAGCCTGACCGTGCAGGAGAACCTGATGCTGCCGCCGCGGGTGAAGCCGGGCGGCATGACGGTGGCCGAGATCCACACCCTGTTCCCGAACCTCAAGGAGCGCGCGGGGAGCCAGGGCACCAAGCTCTCGGGGGGCGAGCAGCAGATGCTGGCCATCGGCCGGATCCTGCGCACGGGCGCCAAGCTGATCCTGCTCGACGAGCCGACCGAAGGCTTGGCCCCGGTCATCGTCCAGCAGATCGGCCGGACCATCCAGAAGTTGAAGGCCGACGGATACACTATCGTCCTCGTCGAGCAGAACTTCCGGTTCGCGCAGACGCTCGCCGACCGGCACTTCGTGATCGAGCAAGGTCGTGTCATCGACAGGATCGACAATGCCGATCTTGATGCGAATATCGACAAACTCCACGCCTACCTCGGCGTGTGAACGGCGCAGTTTAGCTTTCTACTGAACAGACCGGCCGCACGGGCCGCGAAGGAGTGACACGGATGAACGGACGCTTCCCGCTCGCCGCCCTCGCGGGCGCCTTCATGGCGGGCGTCGCGCTGACGGCGCCGGCCTCGGCCCAGACGGCGGTCAAGATCGGCATCCTCGGCGACCGTTCGGGCGCCTATTCCGACATCAGCGGCGAAGGCTCGGTGGTCGCCGCCCGCCTCGCCCTGGAGGACTTCAAGCCGGAGCAGCACGGGCTGAAGGTCGAGATCGTCTCGGCCGACCACCAGAACAAGCCGGATGTGGGCGCGGCCATCGCCCGGCAATGGTACGACCGCGATCACGTGGACATGATCACCGACGGCGTCACCTCCTCCGTGGCCCTGGCGATCAGCCAGGTGACGAAGGAGAAGAACAAGGTCTTCATCGACACCGGCGCCGGCACCGCCGACCTGACCGGTTCGCAATGCAGCCCGAACACCATCCACTGGGTCTACGACACGGTGGCGCTGGCCAACGGTACCGGCGGCGCCATGGTGAAGCGCGGCGGGACCACATGGTTCTTCCTCACCGCCGACTATGTCTTCGGCCAGACCCTGCAGCGCGACACCACCAACGTCATCAACAAGAACGGCGGCAAGGTCGTCGGCTCGGTGAAGACGCCCTTCCCCACCGCCGACTTCTCGTCCTTCCTGCTCCAGGCCCAGAGCTCGGGCGCGAAGGTGATCGGCCTCGCCAATGCGGGCGCGGACACGATCAACTCGATCAAGCAGGCCGGCGAGTTCGGCATCACCGAGGGCGGCCAGGCGCTCGCCGGGCTGCTGGTGTTCTCGTCGGACGTGCATTCCCTGGGCACCAAGGTCGCGCAGGGCCTCGTGCTCACCGAGCCGTTCTACTGGGACCTCAACGACCAGACCCGCGCCTTCTCGGACCGTTTCTCCAAGCAGATGAAGGGGTCGAAGCCGACCTCGAACCATGCGGGCGTGTATTCGGACGTGCTCCACTACCTGAAGGCCGTGGCCGAGACCAAGTCGACCGCGGACGGGGCCGCCACCGTCGCCAAGATGAAGGCGATGCCGACGGACGATCCGCTGTTCGGCAAGGGCGTGGTACGGGCGGACGGCCGCAAGATCCACGACATGTACCTGTTCGAGGTCAAGAAGCCCGCCGAGTCGAAGGGCGAGTGGGACCTGTACAACAAGCTCGAGACCATCCCCGGCGATCAGGTCTTCCGCCCGCTCGGCGACGGCAACTGCTCGCTGGTGAAGGGCTGAGGGCGGGCGGCGGGGGAGGCGTGCCATGATGACGATTTTCGGCGTGCCGACCCAGGCGCTGTTCGGCCAGTTGCTGCTCGGGCTGATCAACGGGTCGTTCTACGCGATCCTGTCGCTCGGGCTGGCGATCATCTTCGGCCTGTTGAACATCATCAACTTCGCCCATGGCGCGCTCTACATGATGGGCGCGTTCGTGGCCTGGATGCTGCTCAGCTATTTCGGCCTCGGCTACTGGTGGGCGCTGGGGCTGGCGCCCCTGGTGGTGGGCGTGTTCGGCGTCGTCCTGGAGCGGGTGCTGATCGCCCGGCTCTACAAGCTCGACCACCTCTACGGCCTGCTCCTGACCTTCGGCCTCGCGCTGATCATCCAGGGCCTGTTCCGCAACCAGTACGGCGTGTCGGGCCTGCCCTACGCCATCCCCCCCGAACTCTCCGGCGGGCAGCGCCTGCCCTTCATGTTCCTGCCGAACTACCGGGCCTGGGTGGTGGTGGCCTCGCTCACCGTCTGCATCGCCACGTGGCTGATCATCGAGAAGACCAAGCTCGGCGCCTATCTCCGGGCCGCCACCGAGAACCCCACCCTGGTCCAGGCCTTCGGCGTGAACGTGCCCCTGTTCCTCACGCTGACCTACGGGTTCGGCGTGGCGCTCGCCGGCTTCGCGGGGGTGCTCGCCGCGCCGATCTACTCGGTGAACCCGAATATGGGGGCGGACATCATCATCGTGGTCTTCGCGGTGGTGGTGATCGGCGGCATGGGCTCTATCATCGGCTCGGTGATCACCGGCTTCGCGCTGGGCCTCGTGGAGGGGCTGACCAAGGTGTTCTACCCCGAGGCGTCCTCCACCGTGATCTTCGTGATCATGGTGCTGGTGCTCCTCGTCAAACCCGCCGGCCTGTTCGGGCGCACGGCCTGACCGCGAACTGAGGCTCGACACACATGGCCGACACCGCCGCCCTCGACGCCGCGCCCATCGCCGCCGCCGTCGTGCCCGAGAACCGGGACGACAAGGCGCTCCAGCGCAAGATCTTCATCGGCCTCGCGCTCTTGCTGATGGTGGCGCCGCTGGTGCTCTACCCCGTGTACCTGATGAAGGTGCTGTGCTTCGCGCTGTTCGCGCTGGCCTTCAACCTGCTGCTCGGCTACGGCGGCCTGCTCTCCTTCGGCCACGCCGCCTATTTCGGCATGGCGAGCTACCTCTCGGCCTACGGCGCCAAGGTCTGGGGCCTGTCGCCGGAACTGGCGATCCTCGTCGGCACCGCGACGGCGGCCCTGCTCGGGCTCGTCTTCGGCTCGCTGGCGATCCGGCGGCAGGGCATCTACTTCTCGATGATCACCCTGGCGCTGGCCCAGATGGCGTTCTTCTTCGCCCTGCAGGCCAAGTTCACCGGGGGCGAGGACGGCATCCAGGCGGTGCCCCGCGGCGCCCTGTTCGGGGTGATCCGGCTCGATGACGACCGGGCGATGTACGGCCTCGTGGCGGTGGTGTTCTTCCTCGGGATGTTGACGATCTACCGCATCATCCACTCGCCCTTCGGGCAGGTGCTGAAGGCGATCCGCGACAACGAGAGCCGGGCCGTGTCGCTGGGCTACCGGGTGAATCAGTACAAGCTCGCGGTCTTCGTCCTCTCGGCGACGCTCGCCGGCCTCGCCGGGGCCACCAAGGCCATCGTGTTCCAGCTCGCCTCCCTCACCGACGTCCACTGGTCGATGTCGGGCGAGGTGGTGCTGATGACGCTGGTCGGCGGCATGGGCACGGTGTTCGGGCCGATCGTCGGCGCGCTGGTGATCGTCACCATGGAGACCTACCTCGCCCAGTTCGGGGCCTGGGTGACGGTGATCCAGGGCTGCGTCTTCGTGCTCTGCGTGCTCCTGTTCCGCGAGGGCGTGGTCGGGCTCATCGCCCGGAGGCTGCGCAAGCCCCTGTGAACGAAGCCCGGCCCCGCCGTCGTCGCGGGCCAGCGGGGGAGCCATCATGCAGATCGCCGATCACGTCTTCGTCGTCACCGGCGCGGCCTCCGGCCTCGGGCGGGGCGTGGCGGAGCACCTGGCGGCGCTAGGGGCGAAGCTGGTCCTGGCGGACCTCGATCCCCGGGGCGAGGAGGTCGCGCGGGCGCTGGGCGGCGCCTTCATCCGCGCCGACGTGGCCGAGGAGGCCGACGGGCAGGCGGCGATCCAGGCGGCGCTGGAGGCCCACGGCGTCCTGCACGGGCTGGTGAACTGTGCCGGTATCGTCGCCGGCGGGCGGGTCGTCGGCCGCGACGGGCCGCACGACCTCGGCGCCTTCGCGCGGGTGGTGCGCGTCAACCTGATCGGCACGTTCAACATGATCCGCCTCGCCGCCCAGGCGATGGCGGGCGGGCGGCCGAACGACGAGGGCGAGCGCGGGGTGATCGTCTCCACCTCGTCCATCGCCGCCTTCGACGGGCAGATCGGACAGGCGGCCTATGCGGCGTCGAAGGGCGCCGTGGCGAGCCTCACCCTGCCGCTCGCCCGGGAGCTGGCGCAACACGGGATCCGCGTGGTCGCCATCGCCCCCGGCGTGTTCGAGACGCCGATGATGGCCGGGTTGCCGGAGGCGGTGCGGGAGGCCCTCGGCCAGTCGGTCCCCTTCCCGCCGCGGCTCGGCCGCCCGGCGGAGTTCGCCGCCCTCGTCGCCCACGCCATCGCGAACCCGATGCTGAACGGCGAGGTCGTGCGGCTCGACGGGGCCCTGCGCATGGCGCCGCGGTGAGCCGGCCGCCGGCTGGGTGTTCTGGCGCAGCAAACGCAGACGACAAGTGAGGCGGCACACAAAATCCCGCACGCCCGAGCCTGTGTTGCTTTCCTGCACCGAAATATCGGGCAGTGTGGCGCCAAAGCTGTTTTAGCCTGCGGCATCACCTGTCGTTGCGCTGCGATAAACGGCCGAGCTACGTTTCGTTAACCACTCCATCGACATGATCGACTGCATCAACCGATGGGTGTCGCGATGCCTCAGGCCCGCTCTTTCAGCTTCGACGATCCGATCCTCGATTGCCCGGTGCCGCCCGAAACGGTCGGCCGGCTCGCCCGGGCGGAGCCCGGCGCGCTGCCGGACCTCGTCGATGGCATCCCCGAGGCCACCCGGGCGCGCCTCGCGGTCTGGCTCTACGGGCGCAGCCACACCCACGAGGTCGGTGTGCGCATCGCCGCGACCTGCGACGGGTCGAGCCTGCGGCGGGCGGGCGGCCTGATCGGCAACGCCCTCTACGACCTGTCCCGCCGGCCCTACGCCGCGCCGACCCACGGCACGCGCACCAACGGCTCCGCGCGGATCAGCCTGGGCGGATCGAACCGCTTCGCCTGAACGGCGGGCACCCGGCTCTGGAGCCGGAGGCGGGCAGCGGCTATCGTGGCCGGGCATGTCCGCCCCCGCCCAGATCCGCCGCCTCGACCCCATCCTCGTGGACCGCATCGCCGCGGGGGAGGTGGTCGAGCGCCCCGCCTCGGCGGTCAAAGAACTGGCCGAGAACGCCATCGATGCGGGCGCCCGGTCGGTGGAGATCACCATCGAGGGCGGCGGCCGGCGCCTGATCCGCGTGGTGGATGACGGGCGGGGCATGACGCCCGACGACCTCGCCCTGGCGGTCGAGCGGCACGCCACCTCGAAATTGCCGGACGGCGACCTCGGCGCCATCGCCACCCTCGGCTTCCGCGGCGAAGCCCTCCCCTCCATCGGCGCGGTCTCGCGCCTGTCGATCACCACCCGTCCCGAGGGGGCCGAGGCCGGGGCGAGCCTCGTGGTGGATTCCGGCCGCAAGGGCGAGGTCGTCCCGGCGGCGGCCTCCCGGGGGACCCGGATCGAGGTCACGGACCTCTTCGCCGCGACCCCGGCCCGGCTCAAGTTCCTCAAATCCGATCGGGCGGAGAACGCGGCCGTGGGCGAGATCGTCCGCCGCCTCGCCGCCGCGCAGCCCGGCATCCGCTTCACCCTGCGCACCGAGGCGGGCCAGCCCGTCGTCCTGCCGGCGGAGACGGGCGAGGCGGCCTCGCTGCGCCGCCTCGCGGCGGTGCTCGGGCCGGACTTCCAGGCCAACGCCCTGCCGGTCGGGCTGGAGCGCGAGGGGTTCGCGGTCACCGGCCATGTCGGGCTGCCGACCTACCACCGGGGCTCGGCGGGCCACATCCACCTCGTGGTGAACGGGCGGCCGGTGCGGGACCGGCTGCTCCTCGGGGCGGTGCGGGGCGCCTATGCCGACACCCTGTCCTCCGACCGGCACCCGGTGCTCGGCCTCACCATCGCCTGCGCGCCCGACCTCGTGGACGTGAACGTCCACCCGGCCAAGACCGAGGTGCGGTTCCGGGAGCCCGGCCTCGTCCGGGCGCTGGTGGTGAGCGCGATCCACGACGCGCTTCGCCGGGGCGGGGCGCGCTCGGCCACCACCGGAGGCCAGCGGACCCTCGACGCCCTCCGCCCCACCGCCCCGCGCCTGGCCGCCCACACGGGCTACGCGGCACCGGGCCTGTTCCGCCCGGCCGCCGCGCCGATCCCCCGGGACATGCCCTCGTTCGGCGCCCCGGTCGGCTACACGGTGCCCGCCTACCGGCCCACCCCCGGCCTCGCGGAGGAGAC
This sequence comes from Methylobacterium sp. J-076, assembly GCF_022829405.1. Taxonomy (GTDB): domain Bacteria; phylum Pseudomonadota; class Alphaproteobacteria; order Rhizobiales; family Beijerinckiaceae; genus Methylobacterium. The sequence continues at coordinate 34,424 of NZ_JAKSXW010000117.1, read as the reverse complement.
CCAGGCCCTGCTGCCCCCCCTCCCCACCCTGCCCCCCCAGGCGGAGCCGGCACCCGAGACGGAGCCGCCGGGCGAGGATCATCCCCTCGGCGCCGCGCGGGCGCAGATCCACGGCACCTACATCCTCGCCCAGACCCGCGACGGGCTCGTGATCGTGGACCAGCACGCGGCCCACGAGCGCCTCGTCTACGAGCGGCTGAAGGCGCAGCGCGCCACCGGCGGCATCGCCCGGCAGGGCCTCCTCATCCCCGACGTGGTCGAGATGGAGCCGGAGGCGGCGGAACGGCTCTGCGCCTGCGCGGCGGACCTGGAACGGCTCGGCCTGAGCCTCGAACCCTTCGGGCCGGGGGCCGTGCTGATCCGCGAGATCCCGGCATTGCTGATCGGCGCGAGCCTGCGCGACCTCGTCACCGACATCCTCGACGCCCTCGACGCCAGCGGCCTGGAGGACGGCGCATCGCCGGCCACGGAGACGGGCCCCCTCGGGCGGCGCCTCGACGCGGTGCTGTCGCGGATGAGCTGCCACGGCTCCGTCCGGGCCGGGCGGCGCCTGCGGCCGGAGGAGATGAACGCGCTGCTCCGCGAGATGGAGGTGACGCCGAATTCCGGCCAGTGCAACCACGGCCGCCCGACCTCGGTGGAGCTGAAGCTCGCCGACATCGAGCGGCTGTTCGGGCGGCGGTGAGGACGGCGGAGGCCGCCTACTTGTCGTACTTGATGTAGGCGAACCGCGGGTCGTCGGGCGTGCCGTCCAGCCCCTGGCTCTCCAGGCCAGGCTGCCAGGAGACGACCTCCTCGATCTTCCTGGCCAGGGCGAAATCCTTGTCGGTGATGCCTTTGGCGGCGTGGTTCATCAGGCGCACCTCCACCCAGGCATAGGAGGCGGTGAGGTCGGGGTGGTGCCACGCCGCCTCGGCGAGGTGGCCCACCGTGTTGATCACCATCAGCGTGCTCTTCCAGCCGGCGGTCTTGTAGGTCCGGCGGATCCAGCCGTCCTCCAGCCGCCAGGACGGGAGTTCGGCCTTCAGCCGGGCCTCCACCGCCGCGTCGTCCATCGCGCCCTCGCGCCGTTCAGCCATCGTGTCCGCTCCCTCTTCCGGTTGTGGTGAGGGTGCCCGGCTCTTCCGCGCGGTGCAAGGTCGCCCTCCGCGCGGGCGCCCTCGCCCAGGTGGACGCGCCCCGTGGCGCGCCCTATGACCTTTTGGCAATGGCGTCCGTCTGGGGTGGCGCCCAAGGCTGCAGGGCCGGGCCGCCGGCCTGCGGCAGGCTTGCCGACGCGGACCGGGCTCGTCACCGGAACCGCCGGAACACCGGAGGAGGAACGGCTCATGCTGTCACGGCGCGCGATGCTCGCCGCCGGCCTGCTCGGCGGCCTTGCGGCCCGCACCGGGCACGCGGGCGACCTCCCCGTGATCAGGCTCGGAAGCCTGCCCTTCGGCACCTCCACATGGGAGGCGGCCGTCATCAAGGCCCGCGGCCTCGACGCGGCCAACGGCTTCACCCTGGAGGCGACGAAGCTCGCCGGAAACGACGCCGCGCGGATCGGCTTCGTCGGGGGGCAAGTCGACACGATCATCGGCGACCTGCTCTGGGCGGCCCGCCTCGGCAACGAGGGCCAGGGGCTGCGCTTCATCCCCTACTCCACCTCCGAGGGTGCGGTGATGGTGCCCGCCGACAGCCCGGTGAAGTCCCTGAAGGACCTCGCCGGCAAGAAGTTCGGCGTGGCGGGCGGCCCCCTCGACAAGAACTGGCTGCTCCTGAAGGCCCAGGCCAAGGACGCCGCCGGGATCGACCTCGAGAAGGAGGCCGAGATCGCCTATGGCGCGCCCCCGCTCATCACCCTCAAGCTGGAACAGGGCGCCCTCGACGCGGCCCTTACCTACTGGACCTACTGCGCCCGCCTCGAACCCAAGGGGTTCCGCCGGCTGATCCGGGCCGAGGACATCATGCGGGCGCTGGGCGCCAGCGGCGACGTCTCGCTGATCGGCTACCTGTTCCACGCCGCCACGGTGGCGGAGAAGCCCGAGGCGGTGGGCGGGTTCTACCGCGCCTCCCGCGCCGCCAAGGACATGCTGGCCGCCGACGCCTCGACCTGGGCCATCGTGCGGCCCCTGATGGACGCCCCCGACGAGGCGACCTTCGAATCCCTGAAGCGGGAGTTCCTCGCCGGCATCCCGCGCCGGCCGGTTTCGGCCGAGCGCGCCGACGCCGCGAAGCTCTACGCCATCCTGTCCCGGCTCGGCGGCGAACGCCTCGTCGGCAGCGGCAGCGGCCTTCCGCCGGACTTCTACTACGACGGATCCCGCGATGGCTGAGCCCGCCACCGGAGGGCGAGAAGCCGTGCCGGCGTGCTGACCCGGATCCTGTCCCTGGCGATCCTCGTCGCCGCGTGGCAGGCCGCCGCGTGGGAGGCGCATTCACGCCTCCTGCCCGCGCCCCTGGCCGTGATGAACTTCATCGTCGCGGAGGCGCGGCGGGGGGACCTCGCCCACAATATCGGGATCACCCTGTTCCGGGTATCCATCGCCTTCGCCATCGCCATGGCGCTAGGCATCGCGCTGGGCGTCGCCCTCGGCCGCTCGCGCAAGGCCGACCTCGCCCTGGATACGCCGCTCCTCGTGCTGCTGAACACCCCGGCGCTGGTCATCACCGTGCTGGCCTACGTCTGGGTCGGGCTCACGGAGACGGCGGCGATCCTCGCCGTGGTCCTGAACAAGCTGCCCAACGTCGCCGTCATCGTCCGGGAGGGGGCGCGCAACCTCGATCCCGGCCTGGAGGAGATGGCCCGCGCCTACCGGTTCGACCGGTGGACCTGGGCCCGCGACGTGCTGGTGCCCCAGCTCCAGCCCTACGTGGTGACGGCGGCGCGCTCCGGCCTGTCCCTGGCCTGGAAGATCGTCCTCGTGGTGGAGCTGCTCGGGCGGCCTGACGGGGTCGGCTTCGCCATCAACTTCTACTTCATCCAGAGCACCGACGTGGCGGCGATCATCGGCTACAGCCTCGTCTTCATGGCGGTGATGATCGGGATCGACGTGCTTCTCCTGCAGCGGCTCGAAGCTCATGTCCGCCGCTGGCGCTGACTCCCCCGGCGCGGGCGCCGACCCCTCCGCCGTGCTGCGGGTGTCCGTCGCCGGCAAGACCTACCGGCCGAAGGGCCTGGAGCCCGTGGAGGCGGTGCGGGACCTCGCCTTCTCCGTCCGCGCCGGCGAGATCGTCTGCCTGATCGGCCCGTCCGGCGCGGGCAAGACCACGACGCTGCGCATCCTCCTCGGCCTCGACACGGATTTCACCGGCGCGGTGGCGGGGGCGGAGCAGGCCGGCATCGTCTTCCAGGAGCCGCGCCTGCTGCCCTGGCGCAGCGTGGAGCACAACGTCCGCCTCGGCCTTCCCCGGGGTAAGCGCCGCCGCGACCTCGACGCGCTGTTCGAACGCCTGAGCCTCACCCCCTGGCGGAGCCGCTTCCCCGGCGCCCTGTCCCTCGGGATGCAAAGGCGGGTGGCCCTCGCCCGGGCCCTGGCCGGGAGCCCGCGCGTCCTCGTGCTGGACGAGCCCTTCGTCTCGCTCGACGACGCCGCGGCGGCGGAACTGCGCGCGCTGGTGGTGGACACCGTCGATGCGGCGGGGATGAGCGTGCTCATGGTCACCCACAACGTGGGCGAAGCGATCCAGATCGCCGACCGGCTGCTCCTCGTCTCCCGCCGCCCGGCGACGCTGGTGGCCGACATCGCCCTCGGCCGCCCGCGTCCCGCCCGGGACCGCGCCTGGGCCGACGCCACCCGCACCAGCCTCGCCGGCCGGCACCCCGAGGTGATCGCGGATTAGGGCCGACCGCGCCGGAGCGGCGCAGGGCACGCGCTCATCCCGTCAGTCCCAAAAAATCGAGCCGCATAGCTCGGGAAGAAGCCACCGACCTGCGGGCTCCAACCCCGACTTCGCGAGCGGAGCGAAGCCACCCAGGGCAGCGGGCCTTTCCGGGACACGGCGCCGTCCGCAGCGAGCGGTGACGGCGGCAGGGGCCCGTCAGTTCGCCTTGGCGTCCACGTCGATCCGGTCGAGGACGGCACCGGGGGAGCGGGCGGTGCCGATCTCCACGAAGCCGATGCCGGCGGGCTCCTTCGCCTTGGCGCGGATGGTGAGCTTGCCGGGATTCATCACGAACTGGCCCATCGCCGCGCCGATATCCTTGGCCGCGGGGCCGTTGCCGAGGATCACCGGCACGCCGAGCACGCTCGCCGTCACGTATTCCTTGCGCAGTTCGTCCGGCTTGAGGCTCAGCTCCTTCGCCTGCGCCGTGAGGAAGCGCTCGAACAGGCCGCCGTTCTCGATGGTGACGTCGAGGGTCCGGGCGCTGCCGGCGAACATCAGCATCGTCTCGGCCGGCACGCTGCCGGAAAACAGCTCCGGCCCGATGCCGCCGAACAGGGCCGCGAGCTTCACGGTGCCGATATCCTTGCCGGAGACCGTCATGTCCCGCAGGGCCACGGTCCGGGCCGCCTCGTCCCAGGCGGCCTCGGCCGTCAGGTCGAAGCTGAGGTCGCCGTAGCCGAAGGCCGGGAGGGCGCCCACCAGCGGCAGGCCGGCGGCCAGCGCCGCGGGGACATCGAGGCCGGTCAGCGCCAGCCGGGTGGAGGGCGGAGCGCCCTGGGCGACCGGGCCGAACCCGAAGACGCCCTGGCGCAGGGCGATCCGTTCGGGCTTCACGGTCGGCATGACCGAAACCTCGCCGGGCCTCGCATCCGGCGGCCGGGCCTCCGCGAGCCGGGTCCGCACCGTCGGCTTCGGCGCCTGGGCCTGCTTCTGGCGCGGGGTGTCCAGGGCGCCGCGCTTCTGGACCGGGGGCGTCGGCGGGAGATCGACCGTCAGGTCGGTGAGGGTCAGGGTGCCGAGACCCGCCGCCAGGGCCCGCGACTCCACCGGCCCGGGGGGCTCGTCGGGCCTGTCGGCCATCCGGCGGAACTCGGCGATCAGCGGGCCGAGGGAGGCGCCGGCGAGGGTGAGCCGGCCGAGCCGGCTGCGCACGGGCCCGTTCGCCAGGGTGAGACCCTCGACCACCACGCCGGCATCGGGGCCGGAGGCGGCGTAGGAGATGCGCTCGACTTCGGTAAGCCACGGCGCGTCGGCGGAACTGTCGCTGATGCTGATGCCCCTCACCTCGGCGCTGCCGATCGTCTGGGCGGCGAGAAGGTCGGCCGTCGCCGAGTTGGCCGCGCGCTTGCCGGCCGGGTCGGCGAAGCCACCGGACAGGGCGTCGAAGGCGTGGTTCCAGCCGTTCGGCACTTGCCGCCCGCTGAGGTCGCGGCCGTCGAACCGGGCGATCTTGAAGGTCACCGCCTGGGCGTTGGAAAAGGCCATGTCGGACACCCGAAGGGTGCCGTAGACACGCAGGTCCGGCCCCTTGCCGTCCCCGGATTCGACGGCGAGACGGGCGAGCGCCGTCAGGTCCAAGTCGGTGGCGCGGACGGAACCGTAGGTGCCGGCCCCGTTCTGCATCGGCTTATCGCCCTTCGCGCTGATCGTGACGCCCGCGGCCGTCAGTTCGCCGATCTTCCCGGCGCGCACGTCACGGGCGATCACGTCCCGGTAGGTCGTGGTCTGGCGCAGGTCGCCCGGACCGGCCTGGTCCGACACCAGGACCGGCGCCGTGAGGCTCGCCGCATCGAGGCGCGCGAGGCGGGCCGGCCAGGGCTCGGACGAATCGGCCTTGAAGATCGCGGCGAGGTCGTCCCGGGAGAGGCGCGTGCCGCTCGCCGTCAGCTTGGGCACCTTCACCAGGGTGGCGCCCAGGGGAATCACCACCTCGGTGAGCGTCACGTCCTGGACGGCGGCGGCCCCTTCCTGCGCGGCGGCGGGACAGGGCACGGCGAGGCCGATCGCCAGCGCAGCGGCGCAGACTGCGAGGGCCGACCGAAGACGGCGAGCCGCCGGGAGCGTCATGGACAGGTCCAAATCACGAGGCGCGGGCGCAACGCATCGCGTGCCGCGTTTCAGGGCACGACACAATCCCGCGATGGTGGCGCGAGCGTGGCGGACGGGATCTGTCACCCCCGCGCAACGCCACCCTCGGGTTTTTCAGAGCGAGAACGACGTTCCGCAGCCGCAGGACGCGGTGGCCAGCGGGTTCTCGATCTTGAAGGACTGGCCGATCAGGTCGTTGACGAAGTCGATGGTCGAGCCGGCCATGTACTGCACCGAGACCGGATCGACGATCACCGTCGCCCCGTCGCGTTCGATGACGATGTCCTGCGCCTCGCGGTCGCGGGAAATGTCGAACGCGTAGGAGAAGCCGGAGCAGCCGCCGCCGTTCACGCTGATGCGCAGCAGGGATCCGGGCGGCTCCTCACCCATGATCTCGTTGATGCGCTTGGCGGCGCGGGGGGTCAGAATGATCTCGGACATCGGTTCAGCCACAGGCAAATCCGCGGCGGGGCGGGACGGCGATTGCCCCGCGCCCTCGGACCACCAAGATATGGGCCTCGGGTCCGTGCTGCAATGCGGGCGGCGGGGGAGCGGTCGTGCAAGAAACGAATCGGGGCAGCGGCGAGCGGTGGCGGGCACCCTACGCGACGGATCCCGCCAGGACGCGGGGGCGCCTCATCGCCGAGCCGGGTTCGCCCACCCGCAGCGACTTCCAGCGGGACCGCGACCGGATCATCCATTCCACCGCCTTCCGGCGGCTGAAACACAAGACGCAGGTCTTCGTGCACCACGAGGGCGACCATTACCGCACCCGCCTGACGCATTCCCTCGAGGTCTCGCAGATCGCCCGCGCCCTGGCCCGGGCGCTGGGGCTCGATGAGGACCTCGCCGAGGCGCTGGCCCTCTCGCACGACCTCGGCCACACCTGCTTCGGGCATACCGGCGAGGATGCCCTGGATGCCTGCATGGCCCCGTTCGGCGGGTTCGACCACAACGCCCAGACCCTGCGGATCGTCACCCGGCTGGAACGCCGCTACGCCGGCTTCGACGGGCTGAACCTCACATGGGAGACGCTCGAAGGCCTCGTGAAGCACAACGGCCCGCTCCTCGGGGCGGATGGGCGGCCGACACCCCGCTACGCCGAGCGCGGCATCCCCGCGGCGATCCTCGAATACGATGCGGTGAACCCCCTCGACCTCGCCCTCCATGCGGGGCCGGAAGCGCAGGCCGCCGCCCTGGCCGACGACATCGCTTACGCCGCCCACGATCTGGACGACGGTCTCCGCGCGGGGCTGTTCGACCTGTCGGACCTCACCGCCGTTCCCTTCCTCGCGGGGCTCCTCGACGAGATCGAGGGGCTGCATCCGGGATTGGAGCCCGCGCGCATCGTCCACGAGCTCGCCCGGCGGGTGATCACTCGATTCGTGGAAGACGTGATCCGTGAGAGCGAGCGGCGGATCGCAGCCCTGGCCCCGAAGAGCGTGGGCGACATCCACGCGGCGGGGGCACCCGTCGTCGCATTCTCCCCGGCCATCGAGGCGGCCGATGCGGAGGTGATGCGCTTTCTGTGGAAGCGGATGTATCGCGACGCCGGCGTGATGGCGGTGCGCGAGAAGGCCGCCGGGATCGTCGCCGACCTCTTCACGGCCTTCCGGGACGATCCTCGGCGGATGCCGGAGGAATGGGGCGTCGACCTCGCCGATGCCCCGGAGCCGCGGATCGCCCGGCGGATCGCGGATTACATCGCGGGCATGACCGACACCTACGCCGTGCTGGCCCACCGGAAGCTCTACGCCGCCACGCCGGAGCTGCAGCCCTCGCCCCCGAGCCGGGGCCTGCCGCTGGCCGAGGCCTAGCGGATCGGGAGACGGGGCCGCGGCGGGCCCCGTCGTCGCCTACTCGCCCTCTTCCGGCGCCCGCCGGTTGGCGCTGTGGTCCTGGTACTGGTCGGTCTGCACGGCCTTGCCGTCGAGGCCGCGCTCCTGGTCGTGCTGAGACTTGTCCCGGTTCGAGAGGACCTCGTTCTCGCCGAGGACGCCTTCGGGCAGGTCCGTCATCGCGCCGCTGCCGGAGCCCTTGCCGTGGCCGCCGGGACCCATGTGGTGCTTGTCGGCCTTCGCCATGCTTCACTCCTGCGGATTGTTCGAAGGGCGGAAGATGGAGCCCGCGTGCCGGCGGACAACCGGGCATGCGGACGCGCCTGCTTCACGGCAGGGCGGGGATGGTGTAGCGCGATCCGTTTCCCGAAAGCCGCACGCCCCATCCCATGCCGTCAGCCTCGCCGAGCCGCATCGACACCACCTTCGCCCGGGCCCGCGCCGAGAACCGCGCCGTGCTCGTCACCTACGTCATGGCGGGCGACCCCGATCCGGAGACCTCCCTGGAAGTGCTGCGGGCGCTGCCCGGCGCCGGGGCGGACATCCTCGAATTCGGCATGCCCTTCACCGACCCCATGGCGGACGGCCCGGCGATCCAGGCTGCGGGCCTGCGCGCCCTGAAGGCGGGGCAGGACGTGGCGGGGACGCTGGCCCTGGTGCGCCGCTTCCGCAGCGAGGACACCACCACCCCGATCGTGCTCATGGGTTACTACAACCCGGTGCACACTTATGGGGTGGACCGCTTCCTGGCGGATGCCGTCGAGGCCGGGATCGACGGGCTGATCGTCGTCGATTGCCCGCCGGAGGAGGATGCGGAGCTCTGCCTTCCGGCCCTGGAGCGCGGCCTCGCCTTCATCCGCCTCGCCACGCCCACCACCGACGAGCACCGCCTGCCGGCCGTGCTCGCGAACACGGCCGGCTTCGTCTACTATGTGTCGATCACCGGCATCACCGGCACGGCGACCCCCGATTTCGGACGGGTCGCCGAGGCGGTGGGGCGGATCCGCAGGCACACCGAGCTGCCGGTCGTCGTCGGCTTCGGCGTGAAGACGGGCGCCCACGCCGCCGCCATCGCCAAGGGCGCGGACGGTGTCGTGGTCGGCTCGGCCCTGGTCGATGCGCTCCACCGCTCCCTCGACGGCGAGGGGCGCGGCGGAGAGGGCACGGTGAAGGCCGTGACCGCGTTGGTGCGGGAACTCGCCGAGGGCGTCCGTTCCGCGGGCCGCAGCGCCTAAGCCACTCCCTTCACCCCTCGGCGCCCCGGCGCCCCATCGAACGACACGGGCGTTTCAGCATGGTCGAACCGATGAACTGGATCTCGGAGGTCGTGCGCCCCCGGATCAAGACGCTGTTCAAGCGCGAGACCCCGGAGAACCTGTGGGTCAAGTGCCCGGATACCGGCCAGATGGTCTTCCATAAGGAAGTCGAGGCCAACCATTGGGTCATTCCCGGTTCCGAGCACCACCTCAAGATGAGCGCGGCGGCGCGCCTCAAGATGATGTTCGACGGGGGCACCTGGATCGACGTGGCGCTGCCCGAGGTGGCCACCGACCCGCTCAAGTTCCGCGACGAGAAGCGCTACGTCGACAGGCTGAAGGATGCCCGCGGCAAGACCGGCCTGCAGGACGCCTTCAAGATCGGCTTCGGCCGGGTCGGCGGCATCCCGATGACGCTGGCCGTGCAGGAATTCGGCTTCATGGCCGGCTCGCTCGGCATGGCGGCGGGCGAGGCCTTCGTGCGCGGTGCGGAGAAGGCGGTGGAGAAGCGGACGCCCTACGTCCTGTTCTCGGCCTCCGGCGGCGCCCGGATGCAGGAGGGCATCCTGTCGCTGATGCAGATGCCCCGCACCACCGTCGCCGCGCGCCGCCTGCGGGATGCGCGCCTGCCCTACATCGTGGTGCTCACCAACCCCACCACCGGGGGCGTCACCGCCTCCTACGCGATGCTGGGGGACGTCCACCTCGCCGAGCCGGGGGCGTTGATCTGCTTCGCCGGTCCGCGGGTGATCGAGCAGACGATCCGCGAGAAGCTGCCCGACGGCTTCCAGCGGGCGGAATACCTGCGCGCCCACGGCATGGTGGATCAGGTCGTCCACCGTCACGCGCTCAAGGACACGATCAGCCGCGTCTGCGGCCTGCTGATGAACCTGCCCGCCGCCGCGCCGGCCGAGCCGGCCGCCGAGCCCGTCCCGGAACTGGCCTGAGGGCCGATGGATTCCTCCGACGCCCTCCTGGCGCGCTTCCTGGCGCTGCACCCCCGGACGATCGATCTCTCCCTCGGGCGGATCGAGCGGCTTCTGGCACGCCTGAACCATCCCGAGCGGCGGCTGCCCCCGGTGATCCATGTGGCGGGCACCAATGGCAAGGGCTCGACCATCGCCTTCATGCGGGCGATCCTCGAAGCCGGCGGGCTCGCGGCCCACGTCTACACGTCCCCGCATCTGGTGCGGTTCCACGAGCGGATCCGCCTCGGCGGCATCGGCGGCGGCCGCTTCGTGGACGAAGAAGTGCTGGCCGACGCGTTCCGCCGCTGCGAGGGGGCGAATGCGGGTGAGCCGATCACCGTCTTCGAGATCACCACGGCGGCGGCCCTGCTGCTGTTCTCCGAATATCCGGCCGACGTGCTGCTCCTCGAAGTGGGCCTGGGCGGACGGGTGGACGCCACCAACGTGATCGATGCGCCCGCCTGCGCGGTGGTGACGCCCATCGGCCGCGACCATGCCGAGTATCTCGGCGACACGGTCGAATCGGTGGCGACGGAGAAGGCCGGCATCTTCAAGCGCGGCTGCCCGGCGGTGATCGCCGCGCAGGACTACGCCGAGGCGGACACGGTCCTGTGCCGGCAGGCCGAGCGGGTCGGCGCCGGGCCGATCATCATCGGCAACCAGGATTTCTCCGTCCATGAAGAGCGCGGGCGGCTCGTCTACCAGGACGAGACGGAGCTGTTCGACCTGCCGAAGCCCCGCCTCGCCGGGCGCCACCAGCTCGTCAACGCCAGCACGGCCATCGCCGCCCTCCGGGCAGCGGGGTTCGGCGACATCGGCACGATCGCCCTGGAGCGCGGCCTCACGGGGGTCGACTGGCCGGGCCGGCTCCAGCGCCTCGGCAAGGGCCGGCTCGCCGCCCTCGTCGCCAACGGCGCCGAGTTGTGGCTCGACGGCGGGCACAACATGGATGGCGGGCGCATCCTCGCCGCCGCCATGGGCGACCTCGGCGAGCGCAGCGACGCGCCCCTGGTGCTGATCGTCGGCCTGCTCGGCACCAAGGACGCGGACGGTTTCCTGCGCCACTTCGTCGGCCTCGCCCGGGCACTGATCGCCGTGCCGATCTCCGGCCAGGTGGCCGCCCGGCCGCCGGAGGAGGTGGCCGAGATCGCGGAGCGCGCCGGCCTGTCGGCGCGGGTGGCCCACAGTGTCGAGGCGGCCCTGGTCGAGGTCGGCAACATCGCCTTCGAACGGCCGCCGCGGATCCTCATCTGCGGATCGCTCTACCTTGCGGGGCAGGTGCTGGCGGCGAACGGCACGCCGCCGGTCTGATACCGCCCCCGCGTCGCGTCCACCCTCGCCGTCATCGCGCGGAAGCGATGACGGGCGCGGTCAGCCGGCGGCGCGCATCGCGGGCAACGCTTCGGCGCTCCAGGCGCGGACATGCGCATCGATGGCCAGGGCTTCCTCCACGTCGGCGGGGGCGGACGGGTAGACCGGCGTGAAATGCGCGCAGGCCTGCTCCACCAGCTCCGCGATGCCGTAGAATCCGATCCGCCCGGCGATGAAGGCCGCCACCGCGACCTCGTTGGCCGCGTTCATCACGGTCGGCACGGCGCCGCCCTCGGCCATCGCCGCGCGGGCGATGCGCAGGCAGGGGAAGCGTTCCTCGTCGGCCGCCTCGAAGGTCAGGGCGCCGAGCGTCACGAGGTCGAGGGAGCGCCCGCGGGCGATGGAGAGCCGGTCGCCGAGGCCGAGGCAGTGGGAGATCGGCACCCGCATGTCCGGCAGGGCGAGCTCCGCCGTCACGGCACCGTCGATCCAGTAGACCAGCCCGTGCACCACCGATTGCGGATGCACCACCACGTCGAGGCGGGCCGGCTCGATGCCGAAGAGGTGGTGCGCCTCGATCAGCTCCAGCCCCTTGTTCATCAGCGAGGCGGAATCGATGTTGATCTTCATGCCCATCGACCAGGTCGGGTGGGCGGCCGCCTCGGCGGGCGAGGCGGCGGCGATGCGCTCCCGGGTCCAGGTGCGGAACGGGCCGCCCGAGGCGGTGATCATCAGGGTCCGCACGTCGTCCAGGGGGCGCCCGTGCAGGGCCTGGGCGAGGGCGTCGTGCTCCGAATCCATCGGCCAGATGGTGGCGCCGTAGCGCGCAGCGTCGCGCATGAAGGCGTCGCCCGCGCAGACGAGGCTTTCCTTGTTGGCCAGCGCCACCGTGCGGCCGAGCCGGAGGGCCGCATGGGTCGGCTTCAGGCCCGCCGCGCCGCTGATCGCCGCCACGACGATGTCGGCGTCCCGGGCGACAGCCTCCATCACGGCCCCCTCCCCCGCCCCATTGGGGATGCCGGACCCGGCCAGCGCCTCGGCGAGCGCGGGCCCCCCGGCCGGGTCGGCCAGGGCCGCGAAGGAGGCGTTCAGCTCGCGGGCGACCTTCGCGAGGGCCGCCGCATCGCGACCGCCGACGACGGCGCCCGTACGGAACCGGTCGGCGTGCTGGGTGAGAAGGTCGGCCGTGGAACGGCCGATGGAGCCGGTGGCCCCGAGGACGGTGACGGTCTGCGCCACGGGCGGAACTCCTGAGATGTCAGCCGATCAGGCCATATCCGCGCAGGACGAGATAAAGCCCGGCGAGCACGGAGACGGCGAAAAACCCGTCGAGCCGGTCCATCACCCCGCCATGGCCGGGGATGATACGGCTCGAATCCTTCACGCCGTGCCGGCGCTTCAGCCACGATTCGTACAGATCGCCCGCCTGGCTGAGGACGGAGGCCAAGGCGCTCGCCCCGGCCACCACCGGCAGGGAGGCGCCCCGGGGCAGGGTCATGCCGAGTAGGTCCGCCACCACCGGCACCAGCGTTCCGGCGACGACCGCCCCACACAGGCCGCCGAGCGCCCCGGACCACGTCTTGTTGGGGGAGACCCGCCGCATCAGCTTCGGGCCGCCGAGCCGGCGGCCGACGAAGTAGGCGGTGATGTCCGTGGCCCAGACCACGGCGAACATCCAGATCGGCCCGAGGAAGGCGAGGGTCGCATCTTCCCGCAGGGCGGTGGGGACGGAGGCGATCACCCCGGCGCAGAGCAGCCCGACGAGCGCCCTCGCCCGGCCGACGCCGGTCCGCGCCACGGTGGCGCAGGCCGCCGCGCCGAGGACGAGCACCGCGAAACAGGCCAGCGCGGGCGCGCCCTGCTGGAGGGCGAGGACCTGGGCTGCCAGCGTCGCGGCGCCGAGGGCGATCAGCACCTCGCGGGGCTCGACCCGGCTCATGACGATCCACTCGCCGAAGCCGGCGATGGCCGCCGCGAGCCAAAGGGCCGCGAAGGCCCAGCCGCCGTAGACGAGGGCCGCGATGACCCCCGCCGCCATGACGATCCCGGAGGCGACGCGCAGCCACAACTCCCGGCGCGAGCGGCGCGCAGGAGGAACGACAGTCGCGGTGGGAGCCGCCTCGGCGGTGGCGTCGGCCACGCGGACCTCAGACCTGCATGATTTCCTTTTCCTTCGACGCCAGCACACCGTCGATCTCGCCGATGTGGGAATCGGTGGCCTTCTGCACGTCGCCGGCCTGACGCTTCTCGTCGTCCTCGGAGATGAGGCTGTCCTTCAGGAGCTTCTTGAGGTGGTCGAGCCCGTCACGGCGGACGTGGCGCACGGCGACCCGGGCCTCCTCCGCGTATTTGTGGGCGACCTTCACCATCTCCTTGCGGCGCTGCTCGTTCATCTCGGGGATGCGCAGGCGGATGGTCTGCCCCTCGGTCTGCGGGTTCAGGCCGAGGTCGGATTCGCGGATCGCCTTCTCCACGGCGCCGACCATGCTGCGGTCCCAGACCGAGATGGAGAGCAGGCGCGGCTCCGGCACGCTCACCGTCGCCACCTGCGACATCGGCATCATCGCGCCGTAGGCGTCGATCTGGATCGGGTCCACCAGGCCGGGGGTCGCGCGGCCGGTGCGCAGGGAGCCCAGGTCCTTCGAGAGGGATGACACGGCGCCCTGCATGCGGCGCTTGATGTCGTTCAGGTCGAAATCCGGAGTGGCCATGGCGTCAGGTCCCGACAGGCATTGTGAAAAAGAGGCGCGGCACGGGGCGCGCGGATCGCGGCCTCAATGGACGAATTCTGTCCCGCCCGCAAACGCCGGATCGCACCGGCGCGCGCTCAGGGCACGACGTGGGTGGACGGCGCCTCGCCCGCCAGGATCGCGGCGATCGAGCTCGGCGCGTGCACCGAGCCGACGATGATCGACAGCTTGCTCTCCCGCGCCAGGGCGAAGGCGGCGGTATCCATCACCTTCAGGTCGCGGGCGATGGCTTCGTCGTGGGTGATGCGGTCGTAGCGGGTGGCGGTGGGGTCCTTCTTCGGGTCGGCCGAATAGACCCCGTCCACCTGCGTCGCCTTCAGCACCGCATCGCAGCGCAGCTCGGCGGCGCGCAGGACGGCGGCGGTGTCCGTGGTGAAGTACGGGTTGCCCGTGCCCCCCGCCAGGACCACCACCTGCCCCTTGTCGAGATGGTGCAGGGCCGGCTGGCGGGCATAGGTCTCGCAGATCGTCGGCATCGACACGGCGGACATCGTCCGCGCCGGCACGCCGGCCGCGTTCAGGGCCGTCTCGATGGCCAGCGAGTTCATCACCGTCGCCATCATCCCGAGGGAATCGCCCGTCGCCCGGTCGATCCAGCCCGCGGCCGAGATGCGGGCGCCGCGGATCATGTTGCCCCCGCCGACGACGACGGCGATCTCCGTCCCCTTCTCGATGGAGCGGGCGATGTCCTCCGCGAGCGCGGCCAGGGTCGGCGGGTGGAGCCAGTAGCCGTCGGGGGCCGCAAGGGCCTCTCCGGAGAGCTTCACGAGCACACGACGGAATGGCGTCGATCCGGGCATCTCGAGTCCTCGTGCCTGCCCGATCCGCCGGGCGGCAGCTTCTACGTCAGACGTTGCCGCGGCGTCGAGGGTGCGCGGCACGTGAAATCGCCGGACCAGCATGCTGGCCCGGCGTTTCCTGTTGCATCCGCGAAGGGTTTCCGGCGCCGGAGCGCCGGGGGGCGTCAATGGCCGGAGACGACTCCGACCACGCCCGCGGCGGTCATGAGAAGGCCGGAGGCGAAGACGCCGATCATGAGGTAGCTGAAGCTTTTGGAGATCATGCTGCACCCTACCGTGGCAGGGGCCCCGTGGGCTGTGCGTCCCGGCACCCGGCGCCCGGGATTATTGCGGCGCAGCGATCGTCCGCGTGGCCCCCGTCGGGCCGGGCCACCATGCCCGCCGCGGCCATGAGAAAGCCCGCCGGGGCGGACCCGGCGGGCTTCTCGTTCCGACGCGGCGGTCGGATCAGGCGCGACCGGCCTGCTGGGCGACTTCGGTGGCGAAGTCCGGACCCTCTTCCTTCTCGATGCCTTCACCCAGCGCGTAGCGGACGAAGCCCTTCAGGGTCACCGGCCCGCCGACCTTGCCGGCGGCTTCCTTGAGCACCTGCGAGATCGTCTTCGAGCCGTCGTGGACGAAGGGCTGCTCGAGGAGGGTGACCTCCTTGTAGTAGGACTTCAGACCGCTCTCGATGATCTTCTGCATGACGTGGTCCGGCTTGCCGGCGTTCTTCTCACGCAGGATGTTCGACTCGCGCTCCACGGTGGCGGCATCGACGCCGGAGGCATCGAGGGCGACCGGGTTCGTCGCCGCCACGTGCATGGCGATCTGGCGGCCGAGGGACGAGAGGGCGTCCACGTCACCCTCGGACTCGAGCGCCACGAGCACGCCGATCTTGCCGAGGCCCTCGGTGACCTGATTGTGCACGTAGGAGGCGATCACGCCCTTGGTCACGTCGAGCTTGGCGACGCGGCGCAGGTTCATGTTCTCGCCGATCGTGGCGATCAGGGTCTGGAGATGGGTCGAGACGGTCTCGGACGAGCCCGGGAACGACGCGTTCTGCAGGCCCTCGACGGTGCCGTCGGTGTCGAGGGCGATCTTGGCGGCCTCGCGGACGAAGGCCTGGAAGCCGTCGTTGCGGGCGACGAAGTCGGTCTCGGAGTTCACCTCGACCACGGCGGCGTGATGGCCGGAGGACTCGACGGCCACGAGGCCCTCGGCGGCGACGCGGCCGGCCTTCTTGGCGGCCTTGGCGAGACCCTTCTTCCGCAGCCAGTCGACGGCGGCCTCGATGTCGCCCTGCGTCTCGTTGAGGGCGCCCTTGCAGTCCATCATGCCGGCGCCGGTCTTCTCGCGCAGCTCCTTCACCATCGCGGCGGTGATGTTGGCCATGGCCGGTTCCTTTCGAGCAGTTGAGGGCGGTTGGATGAGAGAGGCCCGGCGCTCAGGGCGAGCGGCCGGGCCCGGTATGCTTGGGCGATATGCCTGGGATCACGACCGGCCGATGACGGCCGGCCGTTCTCCGGGGCCGATCAGGCCGCGGCGGCGGCCTCGACGAAACCGCGGGCCTGGGAGACCCACGAGTCGCGGTCGATACGGCCGTTGAGCTTCAGGTCGGCATCGACCTTGGCCACCTCGTCCGCCGTCATCGCGGCGATCTGCCAGTAGTGGTAGATGCCGGCATCGTTGAGCTTCTGGACGATCTGCGGGCCCGCGCCGTTCAGCTTGGTCAGGTCGTCGGGGGCGCCGCGGGGGGCGGCGAGCAGCTCGAAATGCTCGGTCGACTCGGCGAGCATCGCCACATCGGCCGGGTCGAGGGCGTCGGTGGCGACGGAGGCCGGGGCGGCGTCGTCGTTGGCCGGCAGCTCTTCGGCCATCGGCTCCTCGGAGGCGCCCATGTCGATGCCCGACGAACCCTGGGCGCGGGAGATGCCGTCGATGGCGGCGCGGGCGATCAGGTCGCAGTACAGGGCGATGGCCCGGCCCGCGTCGTCGTTCGCCGGCACGACGTAGGTGATGCCGTCGGGGTTGCAGTTGGTGTCCACCACAGCGGCGACCGGGATGCCGAGGCGGTTGGCCTCCTTGATCGCCAGCTGCTCCTTGTTGGTGTCGATCACGAACAGCAGGTCCGGCACGCCGCCCATGTCCTTGATGCCGCCGAGCGCCTTCTCCAGCTTGTCCTTCTCACGGGACAGCATCAGGCGCTCCTTCTTGGTCAGGCCCGGGCCGCCGGTCTCCAGGGTCTCGGAGACCTTGCGCAGGCGCGAGATCGAGCCCGAAATCGTCTTCCAGTTGGTCAGCGTGCCGCCGAGCCAGCGGGAGTTGACGTAGTACTGGGCCGAGCGGCGGGCGGCCTCGGCGATCGTGTCGGCGGCCTGGCGCTTGGTGCCGACGAACAGCACGCGGCCGCCGCGGGCCACGGTGTCGCTCACGGCCTGGAGCGCCTGGTGCATCGCCGGCACGGTCTGGGCGAGGTCGATGATGTGGATGTTGTTGCGGGTGCCGAAGATGTAGGGCTGCATCTTCGGGTTCCAGCGGTGCGACTGGTGTCCGAAGTGGGCGCCTGCTTCGAGCAGCTGACGCATGGAAAAGTCGACGGCCATATTCACTCTTTCTCCGGTTGGATCCGCCGCGGAGGGATGCGACCGGCCTTGCGGACCGGCCACCGGAAGGCGCCCCATTGAATCATGGGGCCGGCTCCGCGTGTGGGATGGGTCGGGCGGGTAGCAGAACCGGCGGCCGGTGGCAAGTCTGCGGAGGGATCAGCCTGCGTCGTCCGGAGCATTCCCGGCCGCTCGCGGGCGGTCTTGCAGCCCGTGGATTCGGCGGCACACCACACGGTGCCATGACTGCCGTCACCTTCGACACCCTTCGCTTCGTTTGCGCCCTTGGTGAGAAGGCGAAGCTTTCCCCTGAGCAGGCCGAGGGGCTGGCCGACGCCATGTCGGAAGCCCTGCAGGGCGATTTCGTCGCCAAGTCCGATCTACGCGCCGAATTGGCCGAGACCCGCTCGGAGATCATCCGCTGGGTCGCGGGCCTCATCGGCTTAGAGACGCTGGCGATTCTCGGCGTGGTGCTCGCCTTCGTCAAAGTCCTGCACTGAACAACGCGGCGATGTCCGCCTCCCCGAGGATGCGGAACTCCCCCGCCGGCAGGTCGGCCGGGAGGTCGAGGCCGCCGACCCGGTCCCGGTGCAACGCCTCCACATGGTTGCCGAGCGCCGCGAACATCCGGCGCACCTGATGGTAGCGGCCCTCCGTCAGCGTGACGGCGCAATGGGTCGGGTCATGGGTCTCCATCGCCACCGGCAGGAGGGGCCTGTCCTCCCCGTCGAGCATCAGCGTGCCGGCGGCGAGCGCGGCTTCCTCGTCGCCCTTGAGCGGGCGGGCCAGTGTCACCTGATAGCGCTTGGCGACGTTGGCCTTGGGCGAGATGATCCGGTGCAGCAGGCCGCCGTCGTCGGTGAGGAGAAGCAGGCCGGACGTCTCCTTGTCGAGGCGCCCGACAGTCGAGAGGGGCGGCTCCCGGCGCCGCCACCGCTCCGGCAGCAGCCCGTAGACCAGCGGACCGGCCTCCTTGTGCGAGCACGTGACGCCCACCGGCTTGTGCAGCATCAGGCACAGGCCGGGCAGCGGGTCGAGGGGCGTATCCTGCACCGTGAGGCGGGCCGGCAGGTCCGGCGTCAGGGCGATGCGGGCGCCGGCATCGGACAACGCCCCGCCGTCGAGGCGGATCTCGCCCATCCGGGCCAGACCCTGGATCTCCCGCCGGGACCCGTACCCGAGATTGGCGAGGAGCTTGTCGAGGCGGACGGCCTTGGCGGTCACTTGCGCGCCTCGAACACCTTGTAGCCGCCCTCCTGCGCCACCGCCTCCACCGCGCGGAACCGCTCGCGCAGGCTCGCCTCGTAGGGCAGGTGCGCATTGGCCACGAGCCACAGGGCGCCCCCCGGCCGCAGGACCTCGGCCGCGCGCTGGATGAAGGCCTTGCCGAGCGCCTGATCCTCGCCGCCCCCGTCGTGGAAGGGCGGGTTGCTCACCGCGAAATCGAGGCCGGTGGGAAGCCCCCCCTTGCGGAGATCCCCCCAGACGATCCGCGCCCGCGGGTCGGCCACGTTGCGCCGGGCCATCTCGATGGCGCGCCGGTCGAGGTCGATCAGGGTGATCTCGGTGACCGCCGTGGACCCGAGCACCGCCCGGCCGAGCAGGCCGAGGCCGCAGCCGAGGTCGACGCCCTTGCCCTTGAGGGCCGGCAGGCGGCCCATCAGCAGGGCGGTGCCGGGATCGAGCCGGTCCCAGGAGAAGACGCCCGGCTGCGTGCACAGGGCGAGGTTGTCGATATGGCGCGGGCCGCCCTCGTCGATGGCGGCGTCGAGCCCGCTCAGGGCGCCGGGGCGGATCGCCGTGCAGATCCGGTGGTGGCGCTTCGGCTGGTCGGCGGCCGGGCAGCCGAAGGCGGCGAGCTCCTTGGCGAGGCGGGCACCGCCCCGGTCCTTCGGCGCGAGGGCGATCAGCCGCGCGCCCGGCGCCAGGGCGCGCAGCACGTGGGCCAGGACGTAGCGCCGCTCGATCGTGCCGGCGGGGGCGAAGACGGTCGCCCCGTCGAGGGTGGCATCGGCGATGTCCTCGAGACGTGCCGAATCGACCACGAGCGGCGAAACCTGAATCGCGTCATCGGGGTGTTCGGCGAGGTCGACGGGCGGCAGGCCGTAGACGGCGTGGGGCATCATTCAGGGGCAGTCGAGCGAGCGAGAGGACAAAGCCGATTCCCTCACGCAGCCCGGCAGCGCGCGCGCCAAACTCGGAATCGGGGGATGACTTTTGATACACCGGCGGCGTCCCCCCGCCCAGCCTCGCCCGGTCATGGCGGCCATCGGTCCGGACAGATTGTTTGCCGCCTTCTTCAGTGCATCGGGCCTTCGTCCTGTCCCATTTCGTCATCGCGCGTGGAGCGAAGCAATCCAGTGCGGCGCGACTCGTCCCGATGACTCGCGCTCTGGATCGCTTCGGCTCCGCCTTGCCATGAAGATGTGGGCGCAAGGGGCCCGGCGGAGCCTCAGCCCCGGGGGAATTCCAGCCCCATCTCCCGGTAGCGGGCCGGGTCGTCGGCCCAGTTCTCGCGGACCTTCACATGCAGGAACAGGTGGACCGTCGCGTCAGCCGCCTCCGCGATCTCGATGCGCGCCGCCTGACCGATCGACCGAATGGTCTGCCCGCCATGCCCGAGCACGATGGCCCGCTGGCTCTCCCGCTCCACGAAGATCGTCTGCTCGATCCGTACGGAGCCGTCGGCCTTCACCTGCCACTGGTCGGTCTCGACCGTGGAGCGGTAGGGCAGCTCCTCATGCAGGCGGTCGTAGATCTTCTCGCGGGTGATCTCGGCGGCGAGCATCCGCAGGGGGGCGTCGGAGACCTGATCCTCCGGGTAGAGCCACGGGCCCGGCGGCATTCGGGAGGCGAGCGCCTTGCGCAGGTCCGCGACGCCATCGCCCTTGAGCGCCGAGATCATGAAGGTCTCGGCGAAGGGCGCCGCCGCGTTGAGCTGGGCGGCGAGGGCGAGGAGCCGCTCCCGCGGGATCAGATCGATCTTGTTGAGGATCAGCAGCTTGTCCCGGCGGACGTCGCCGAGGCGCGAGAGGATCGCCTCCACTTCTTCATCGACACCCTTCCGGGCATCGACCAGCAGGCACACCGCGTCCGCGTCCGCCGCGCCGCTCCAGGCGGAATGGACCATCGCCCGGTCGAGGCGGCGCTTGGGCGCGAAGATGCCGGGCGTGTCCACCAGCACGATCTGGGCCGAGCCCTCGATCACGATGCCCCGGACCAGGGCGCGGGTGGTCTGCACCTTGCGCGAGACGATGGAGACCTTGGTCCCGACGATGTTGTTGAGCAGGGTCGACTTGCCGGCATTCGGCACGCCGATCAGCGCGACGAAGCCCGCGCGGGCGTCGGAGGGAGTGCCCGGAAGCGTGGAGGGTTTGAGGGGGCGCGGCGCCGGGCCGTCTTCCTCGGGGAGGTCCTGATCGGTCATAGCGTCTCCGCGGCGGCTTCACCCACCGCCGTAATGCCTTCGCGGGCGAGGAGCGCCCCGGCGGCGGCCTGCTCGGCCACCCGCTTCGAGGTGCCCTCGCCGAAGCCGGGTTCAAGCCCCTCCACCTGCACCGCCATGCGGAAATGCGGCGCGTGGTCGGGCCCCGTGCGCTCCGCGATGGCGTAGGTGGGAATCGGCAGGCCGCGGCTCATGGCCCATTCCTGCAGGGTCGATTTCGCGTCGCGCCCGCGGGGCGCCGTGCCGGGCTCGGCCGGGCGGAAATGCGCCTCCACGACGGCGCGGGCGGCGTCGAAGCCGGCATCCAGGTAGATCGCCCCGAGAATCGCCTCGCAGACGTCGGCGAGGATGGTCTGGTTGCGCCGTCCGCCGCCCATCACCTCGCCCTGGCCGAGGATGAGGTGAGGGCCGACGCCCCAGGTTCCCGCGACGGCCGCGCAGGTCTCGCGCCGGACGAGGCCCGCGAGCTGGCGGGAGAGGTCGCCCTCGTCGGCATCGGGCAGGGCCGCGTAGAGGCCCTCCGCGACGGCGAGACCCAGGACCCGGTCGCCCAGGAATTCGAGGCGCTGGTAGCTGCCGTTGCGGCCCGACGCCTTGCTCGTATGGGTGAGCGCCCGGCCGAGCAGGTCCTTGTCCGCGAAGACGTGGCCGATCTTCTGTTCGAGTTCGGACAGCGGCGGGCGGGGCTTGTGAGCCCGCTTCGCCCGCGCCGAGGCGCGCGGTGCCGAGGTCGCGTCCGCGCTCAATGGATCGTCGAGAACAGGCGCGTCCAGCGCACGTGGGCCGGCCAGTTCCAGATCTGCCAGGCGGGCGTCCCCTCGTCGATGGAGAAGAAGATCATCTCGGCGCGCCCGACGAAGTTGGCGAACGGTACGTAGCCGACATTGGCGAGGTCGCGCGAATCGGTGGAGTTGTCGCGGTTGTCACCCATCATGAAGAAGTGGCCGGCGGGGACGGTGTACTGCTCGGTCCGGTCCCAGAATCCGTTGTCCCCGTCCCGCTCGATCACCCGGTGGACCACGCCGTTGGGCAGGGTCTCCATGTATTGGGGCACCTTGGTCGGCTGGCCGTAGGCGTCGGCGGTCTCGTAGTCGGCGATGCGCTCGCGCTTCACGGGCTGGCCGTTGATGTTCAGCACCCCGTCGATCATCTGGATCTTGTCGCCGGGCAGGCCGATCACCCGCTTGATGTAGTCTGTCGAGTTGTCCTTGGGCAGCTTGAACACCGCGATGTCGCCGCGCTTCGGCTCGGCCGCCCAGACGCGGCCGTTCGCCTCGATCGGGATGTATTCCGACAGGGGCAGCGAGAACTTCGAGTAGCCGTAGGAATACTTCGAGACGAACAGGTAGTCGCCGATCAGCAGCGTCGGCACCAGCGAGCCCGAGGGGATGTTGAAGGGCTGGAACAGCAGCGTCCGCACGACCAGCGCGATGAGGAGCGCCTGGATGCCGACCTTCAGGGTCTCACGGATGCTCGCCCATGTGCCGGCTTCCCCCGGCTTGGCGAGCGACTTACCCTCGTGATTCACGCGCACGTTCCTACTGATCGACCGTTACCGCCCTGCGCCGCCGGGGCGAGGCTGGGCGTGGCGGCTCCGTGCGCATCTCATTCGCGAGGATTGCGCCGCCATCGTGTCCGCTGGGTGCGGCGATCTAAACCATGAACGGGCCACCCGCAACGCGCAGGGGTCCCATCCTAATCCCGGACGGCCTCGATGACCACGAAGGCCTGGGCCAGCGGCGGGTCATCCGTCAGGGAGACGTGGATCCGCGCGGCGTGGCCCGCGGGGACGAGCGCCGCCAACCGCTCGGCCGCACCGCCGGCGAGGCGCAGGGTCGGCTGTCCGGAGGGCAGGTTCACCACCTCCATGTCGCGCCAGAACACCCCCTCGCTTAGGCCGGTGCCGAGGGCCTTCGCGCAGGCCTCCTTGGCGGCGAAGCGCCGGGCATAGCCCTCGGCGCGGGCCGCCCGCCTGTCGCAGCGCGCCCGCTCGCCGTCGGTGAACACCCGGTGGGTGAACCGCTCGCCGTGGCGGGCGAGGGTCTTCTCGATGCGGCGGATGTCGCAGAGGTCGGAGCCGATGCCGAGGATCATCCGCGGGCCCCGTCCATGGCCGCGCGCATATCGCGGATCGCCTGCGCCAGCCCGACGAAGATGGCGTCGGCGATGAGGGCGTGGCCGATGTTGAGCTCGCGGATCTGTGGGATGGCGGCGACCGGCCCGACGCTGTCGGTGGTGAGGCCGTGCCCGGCATGGATCTCCAGGCCGAGCCCGGCCCCGTGCGCGGCAGCCCGGCGGAGGCGGGCCAGCTCGTGCGCCACGGCCGCGGCATCGCCGGCCATGGCCGCCTCGCAATAGCTCCCGGTGTGCAGTTCGACCACGGGTGCGCCCAGCGCCCTGGCCGCCTCCATCACCTCCGGCTCCGGCTCCACGAACAGCGAGACGCGGATCCCGGCTTCGGCGAGGGCGCGGATGCGCGGGGCGAGGTGGTCGCGCCCGCCGACGATGTCGAGCCCGCCCTCGGTGGTGCGCTCCTCGCGCTTCTCGGGCACGAGGCAGGCCGCGTGCGGCTCCGTCGCGATGGCGATGGCGATCATCTCGTCGGTCGCCCCCATCTCGAAGTTGAGGGGCACGGTGAGGTTGGCCTTCAGCGCCGCGATGTCGGCATCGCGGATGTGGCGGCGATCCTCGCGCAGGTGCGCCGTGATCCCGTCCGCCCCGGCCTCGACGGCGAGCCGGGCCGCCCGCACAGGGTCGGGATAGGCCCCGCCGCGGGCGTTACGGACGGTGGCGACGTGATCGACGTTGACGCCGAGGCGGAGCTGCGAAACGGTCATGGCGGGCGCGTCCGGGGTGGAGCGGAGGGCTCTCACCCTACCTGTCGGCTCCCCGTGGCCACCGCAAGTCCCGGCCTCGGGCCGTCTCGGAATGCGCCGCCGAGGGTTGCGGGGCGGGGCAAAACCCATTATGCGGCCCCCTTCGCGTTCGCTCCGGCCGGGGGCTGAACGGACGGTGCCGCTTGCGGCACAGGGGCGAGTCGTCACTGACTTCTATCCCGTTGTCCCGTGTCTCCGCCTTCGATCAACCGCTCGGGCCTTGAAATACGGCTCGAAGGGCTTGGCGCCGAGCGACATGCGGAACGAACCGGCCCGAATCACCCGCGCGAGCGGTCGGGCCTCCTTTGACGACGAAAGGCCCGGAATGCCTCTCTACGAGCACGTGCTCCTGGCGCGCCAGGATGTGACGTCCCAGCAGGTCGAGACGATGATCGACACCTACAAGGGCGTCATCGAGCAGAACGGCGGGCGTCTCGAGAAGATCGAGATGTGGGGCGTCAAGTCCCTCGCCTACCGCATCAAGAAGAACCGGAAGGCGCACTTCGCGCTCCTCAACATCGATGCGCCGCCCGCGGCCATCGCCGAGATGGAGCGTCAGATGCAGATTTCGGAAGACATCCTGCGTTTCATGACGGTGCGGGTCGAGGAACTCGATTCCGAGCCGTCCGCGATGATGCAGAAGCGCGACCGCGACGACCGCAAGGACCGTGAGCGTGGCCGGCGTCGTGACGACGACGGCTTCGGTGGCGGCGGCGGTGGCGGCGGCTTCGGCGGGGAGAACTGATCATGGCTTTCGGTGCTGGTGGCGGCGGCGGCCGTCGTCCCTTCTTCCGTCGTCGGAAGACCTGCCCCTTCTCCGGCGCGAACGCGCCGAAGATCGACTACAAGGACGTGAAGCTGCTCTCCCGCTACGTGTCGGAGCGCGGCAAGATCGTCCCATCCCGCATCACGGCGGTGTCGGCCAAGAAGCAGCGTGAGCTCGCCCAGGCGATCAAGCGCTCGCGCTTCCTCGGCCTGCTCCCCTACGTGATCAAGTAGTCTCCTGAGAGAACCGCCGGCCCGGCATGTCCGGGCCGGCTCTGAGAGGGCGGCGAACCCGCTCGATCGTTGGGGCACGGTGCAGGCCCCTAACCCCTCCCTCGCGGGCGGGGGGACAGCGGAACCCATGGGACACAACATCCTCATCGGCATCGGCGCGGGCCTCGTGTCCGCACTCCTGTTCGGCGTCCTGCTGAAGGGAACCGGCCTCGCCATCACCCTCTACCTGCTCGCCCCGCTGCCGATCCTGATCGTCGGCCTGGGCTGGAGCCAGCGGGCGGCCCTGGCCGCCGCGGCCACCGGCAGCCTCGTGCTGATGGCGGTCATCCAGCCCTTCATGGGGCTCGCCTTCGCCGCCTACATCGCCCTGCCCGCGTGGTGGCTCGCCTACCTCGCGCTGCTGGGCCGGGAAACCGAAGCGGGCCTCGAATGGTACCCGACCGGCCGCCTGCTCGGCTGGATCGCGGCCACGGCGGCGCTCGCGTTCATCTCCATCGCCGTCCTGTCCTCGCCGAACTATGCGGCCTACGAGGCGCAGCTCCAGAAGCTCTCGCACACCTTGGTGGAATCCCGCAGCCCCGCGCCCCGGCCCGCCGCCGCCCGGCAGACGCCGCCGGCCGAGGCAGGCGAAGCCGCCCCCGATGCGGCGCAGGAGGACGGTGCCGAGGTCACCCGCGACGAGCTGGCCGACGCCTTCGCGACCGTGGTGCCGGCGCTGGCCGCCCACGGCCTCGCCATGCTGCTGACCTTCTACCTCTGGGCCGCCGCGCGGATCGTGCGGATCTCCGGGCGCCTCATGCGCCCCTGGCCGGACCTGCCCTCCACCAAGATGCCCCGCACCTGCCTCGGCGCCCTGGCGACCGCGTTCGTGCTGAGCTTTGCCCCCGGCTATGCGGGCGTCCTCGGCGTCGCCCTGGTCGGCGCCTTCACCGCCGTGTTCGCGCTCCAGGGGCTGGCCGCCTTCCACGACCGTTCCCGTGGGCGCCCCGGCCGGGCCCTGATGCTGTTCGGGATGTACGTCGTCCTGTTCGTGACCCAGGGCATCGCCCTGATCGCCCTCACCCTTTTCGGCCTCGCCGACACCGTCCTCGACCGCCGCCGGCCCAAGGCCTCCGTGCCCAAGGGCCCCGCGGCGCCGTGACCCCCGGGGCCGAACGGCCCCAAAGATCCCAGAAGGAGACAGACCATGGAAGTGATCCTGCTCGAACGCGTCGCCAAGCTCGGCCAGATGGGCGAGACCGTGAACGTCCGCCCCGGCTTCGCCCGCAACTTCCTGCTGGCCCGCGGCAAGGCCCTGCGCGCCACCGCGTCCAACAAGAAGCACTTCGAGGCGCAGCGCGCCCAGCTCGAGGCCCGCAACCTCGACCGCAAGAAGGACGCCGAGGCCATCGCCGAGAAGCTGAATGGCCAGAGCTTCATGCTCATCCGCCAGTCCGGTGAGACCGGCGTGCTCTACGGCTCCGTCTCGACCCGCGACCTCGCCGAGATCGTGACGAAGGACGGCTACTCCGTCGAGCGCAACCAGATCATCCTCAACCACCCGATCAAGACCCTGGGCCTGTTCAAGGTGCCGGTGACCCTCCACCCGGAGGTCGAGGTCGAGATCACCGTCAACATCGCCCGCAGCCCCGAGGAGGCCGAGCGTCAGGCCCGCGGCGAGGCCGTGATCGAGCGCGATTCGTTCAACCTCGACGACCTCGGCCTCGAGGTCGGTGCGGCGCTGGCCGATGCCGGCGAGGGCGCGGACGACCGGGGCTGATTGCCGCTGCCTCCCCATCCCGGGGGGCGAGGGCACCGGCACAGCGGTGATAGCGGGGACATCCGCCGTCACCGCTTGACATGTTCCACGTTTGTTCCAGCATGGATGCCCGCCCGCTTTCGAGTCGGCGGGCATTCGCGCATCCGGGAACACCCCGATGCGTGCTCATCGGCTAAGCTTCGGTCAACCACTCGGGGCGATGGTCGGGATGTGAGATGCGCCGCTCGGGCGCCAGACGGGAGACGTTCCGCCGATGGCACTGCCGAACGCGATCACGGCCAAACTCGAAGCGGTGAAGGCGGAGTACCGCGTCGCCCCGCACAACATCGATGCGGAGCAGGCGCTGCTCGGCGCCCTCCTCGTGAACAACGACGCCTATTACAGGGTCTCGGACTTCCTCCTCTCCGAGCACTTCATGGAGGATGCTCACCAGCAGATCTTCACCGTCGCAGCCTCGCTGATCAAATCCGGCAAGCTCGCGACGCCGATCACCATGAAGACCTATCTCGGCGATGCCGATTTCGGCGGGCAGACGGTGATCCAGTACCTCGCCCGGCTGGCCGCCGACGCGACCACGGTGATCAACGCGGCCGAGTACGGCCGCACGATCTACGACCTCGCGATCCGCCGCCGGCTGATCGCCATCGGCGAGGAACTGGTGAACGGCGCCTACGAGGCGCCCGTGGAGCAGGCCCCCCGGGACCAGATCGAGGAGACGGAGCGGCGGCTCTACGAACTCGCCGAGGCGGGCAAGTACGACGGCGGCTTCCAGAAGTTCTCCGACGCGCTCACCGCCGCCGTCGACATGGCGGCCAAGGCCTACCAGCGGGACGGCAAGCTCTCCGGCATCGCCACCGGCCTCAGCGACCTCGATGCGAAGATGGGCGGCCTGCAATCGTCCGACCTGATCATCCTCGCCGGCCGCCCGGCCATGGGCAAGACCTCCCTCGTCACCAACATCGCGTTCAACGTCGCCAAGGCGTACCGGGGCGAGAAGCATCAGGACGGGACCATCCGCACGGTGAACGGCGGCATCGTCGGGTTCTTCTCCCTCGAAATGTCGGCCGAACAGCTCGCCACCCGCATCATCGCCGAGCAATCGGGCGTGGCCTCCTACAAGATCCGCCGCGGCGACATCCGGCCGGAGGATTTCTACAAGATCACCGATGCCGCCCGGGAGATGCAGACCATCCCGTTCTACATCGACCAGACGGGCGGCATCTCCATCGCGCAGCTCGCCGCCCGTGCCCGCCGGCTGAAGCGCCAGAAGGGCCTCGACGTCCTCATCATCGACTACCTCCAGCTCCTCTCCGGCTCGGGCAAGCGCAGCGACAACCGCGTCCAGGAGATGACCGAGATCACCACCGGCCTGAAGGCCCTGGCCAAGGAGCTGGCGGTGCCGGTGATCGCCCTGTCCCAGCTCTCCCGTCAGGTGGAGAACCGCGACGACAAGCGCCCGCAGCTCTCGGACCTGCGCGAATCGGGCTCCATCGAGCAGGACGCCGACGTGGTGATGTTCGTGTTCCGCGAGGAATACTATGTCGGCAACAAGAAGCCGCGGGAGGGCACGGAGGAGTTCTTCGCCTGGGAGGCCGAGATGCAGCGCGTCCACGGCAAGGCCGAGGTGATCATCGGCAAGCAGCGCCACGGCCCGACCGGCACGGTGGAGCTGCAGTTCGACGCCAACATCACGCGGTTCTCGGACCTCGCCCAGGAAGACCGCCTGCCCGACAGGATGTAAGTGCCGGTCCCACTCGTCATTGCGAGCGGAGCGAAGCAATCCAGGGCAGCGGGGCATCCCCGAACGTGGCGCCACCGGATTGCTTCGCTCCGCTCGCAATGACGGAGTGTTTCCTTGGCCGACCGTTTGAACCGCCGCCAAGCCCTCGCCATCGCGGCGGGGGGCGCAGCCCTGCCCCTCGTTCCGCCCTCCCCTGCGATGGCGGGCGGCAACCCGCCGCCGCGATCCACGTTGCCGGGGGGACCGCACGAGGCGGCGCAAGGAGCGACGATGAGCGAGCCGACCCCTCCGACGATGTCCTACTGGCATGTCTACACCGACGCGGATGGGGTCAGCCGGCAGGTGAAGTGCGACCTCACCCAGTTCAAGTTCGAGGGCGTCGATCCGCAGACCGCGCCGCAATGGAACGACAAGCAGGAGAAGTCCCAGGCGGGCGTCACCTTCACCGTCCTCCCGGTGGGCTGGGTGGGGCAGTGGCACGAGAACCCCCGCCCGCAATGGATCGCCATCCTCTCCGGCCGCTGGTTCGTGGAGACGATGGACGGCACCCGCGTCGAGATGGGCCCGGGCGAATTGATGATGGGCGAGGACCAGGGCACCAAGGAGCGCGACGGCAAGAAGGGCCATCTCTCCGGCACCGTGGGCGACGCGCCCTGCACGATGATCGTCACGGGGCTCGATGTGGAGCCGACGGTCGACCGGCCCGGCCGCTTCAAGTGAGCGGCCCGCCATGGATGGCTACGACCTGACCCAGCCGCGCTTCAAGCGCTGCATCCTTCCGAACGCGCAGCTGGAGACCCTCGGCGAGGGCTTCCGCTGGACCGAGGGGCCGGTCTGGTTCGGGGACCGGAACGAGCTTCTGTTCTCCGACCTGCCGAACAACCGGGTGATGCGCTGGAGCGAGGATGGCGGCCTCAGCGTGTTCCGCCGGGACAGCGACTTCGAGAACGGCCACACCCGCGACCGGGAGGGCCGGCTGCTGTCCTGCGCCCACCGGGGCCGGCGCATCCACCGCACCGAGCTCGACGGGCGCATCACCACCCTGGCCGACCGCTACGAGGGCCGGCGGCTCAACTCGCCGAACGACGTCGTCGTGAAGTCGGACGGCACGATCTGGTTCAGCGATCCGCATTACGGGATTCAGACCGACTACGAGGGCGGCAAGCAGGAGGCGGAGCTGCCGGCCTCGGTCTACCGGTTCGACCCCCGGGACGGCTCGCTGACGGTGGTGGCCGACGACTTCCAGGGGCCGAACGGCCTGTGCTTCTCCCCCGACGAACGCCTGCTCTACATCGTCGAGACCGGCCTCCAGTTCGCGGCCGAACCGGTGCAGCACATCCGCGTGTTCGAGGTGGGCGATGACGGCCGGCTCTCCGGCGGCCGGGTGTTCTGCACCATCGCCCCCGGCAATGCGGACGGGATACGCTGCGACGAGGACGGCAACCTCTGGTCGAGCGCGGGCGACGGCGTCCACTGCATCGACCCGGGCGGGGAGCTGCTGGGCAAGATCCTCGTGCCCTCCACCGTCGCGAACCTCACCTTTGGCGGGCGCCACCGCAGCCGGCTGTTCCTGTGCGCCTCGCACACGGTCTACGCCATCCACACCAATGTGCGTGGGGCGAGCCGGCCGTGAGCGGCATCGGGGCGATCCTGCGCTTCGACCGGACGGTCGCCGACCTCGATGCCACCGAGGCCTTCTACCGGGACGGGCTCGGCTTCGTGCGGGAGGGACCGCCGGAGCCGCTGCCCGCGGCCGAGGCGGAGGCGCTGGGCTTGGCCGGGCGGAGGGGTCTGCGCCTCCGGATGGCGCTGGGCCGCCAGCGCGTGGCGTTCCTGTCCCTCACCCCGCCGGGGGCCCCCTACCCCGCCGGAGCCGATGCCACCGATCCGGTGTTCCAGCATCTGGCGATCCCCGTCCGCGACATGGGTGCGGCCTTCGCCCGGCTCGAATCCCTCGCCCCCGCACCGATCAGCCGGGGCGGGCCGCAGATCTTGCCCCCGGCATCGGGGGGCGTCAGCGCCTACAAGTTCCGCGACCCGGACGGGCACCCGCTCGAACTCATACACTTCCCCGGCGGCGAGCCCGCCGCACGTTGGGCCGACGCGCCCGGCCTGTTCCTCGGCATCGACCATTCGGCCATCACCGTCACCGACCTCGACGGCGCCATCGGCTTCCTCACGGGGCTCGGCCTCACAGTGTCCGAGCGCGGCCTGAACCGGGGGCCGGAACAGGCGAGGCTCGACGGGCTGCCCGATCCGGTGGTGGACGTGGTCGCCCTGTCTCCGCCCGAGCCCACGCCGCATGTGGAGCTTCTGCACTACCGTGCCCCCGCGCCGAGCCAACCGACGCGAACCTCCGGCCCGGCCGACAGGGCGAGCACGCGCTTCGTCGTCTCGTCCGAGGATCCGGCCGCTCTCGCGCGATCGCTCCCGGGTGCGCGGCTCTCCTCGGACGGGAGCGTCTGCTACCTCGCCGGCCCGGACGGTCACGGGTTCCTCATCCTGCGCCGGGGTTGACGCCGGGGGCCGGTGGCGCCACTCCGCCCGCGGAGACCCAGCCGATGCCGATCCTCGCCCTGCCCTTCCCGGCGATCGATCCCGTCGCCATCGCGATCGGGCCGATCACCATCAAGTGGTACGCCCTGGCGTACATCGCCGGCCTGATCGGCGGGTGGTACTACGCCCGCCGCCTCGTTATGGCCGACAGGCTGTGGGGTGTCGTGAAGCGCCCGGTCCCCACGGATATCGACGACCTCGTGGTCTGGGTGGCGCTCGGCGTCGTCCTCGGCGGGCGCATCGGCTACGTGCTGTTCTACAATCTGCCGATGTACATCGCCGACCCGATCGAGATCCTGGCGATCCGCAACGGCGGCATGTCCTTCCACGGCGGGTTCCTGGGGGCGATCCTGGCGTTCCTGCTCTTCGCCCGGTCCCGCGGCCTCAACGGCTACACGCTCCTCGACATCGGCGCGGTGGTGGTGCCCATCGGCCTGTTCTTCGGCCGCATCGCGAACTTCGTGAACGGCGAGCTGTGGGGCCGGGTGGCCCCCGATTTCCCCTACGCCATCGTCTTCCCCACCGGCGGCCCGGTGCCGCGCCATCCGAGCCAGCTCTACGAGGCGGCCACCGAAGGGCTGCTCCTGTTCATCGTCATGGCCGTGTGCGCCCGGCGGTTCGGCTTCCGCAAGCCGGGGCTTCTGGGCGGCATCTTCGTCCTGGGCTATGCCCTCGCGCGGACGGGCTGCGAATTCTTCCGCGAGCCGGACGCGCAGCTCGGCTTCCTGTTCGGCGACGGGGTCGGGCCCATGGGCGGCGGCGTCACGATGGGGATGCTGCTCTGCGTCCCCATGGCGCTCGTGGGGCTGACCTACATCGTCCTGGCCGCCACCGGCCGCACCCGGCCGAAGCGGACCGCGGAAGCCGAGGCGACGGAGGAGGCGCAGGCCGCCCGGGCCAAGGCGTGAGCCCGCTCGGACGCGAGATCGCGGCCCTCATCCGCGAGACCGGGCCCATCGGGATCGACCGGTACATGGCCCTGTGCCTCGGCCACCCGGTCCACGGCTATTACCGCACCCGGGACCCCCTCGGCGCCCGGGGGGACTTCACCACCGCCCCCGAGATCTCGCAGATGTTCGGGGAGCTGATCGGCGCCTGGGCCGCCTGGGTCCACCGGGCGATGGGCGCGCCGGCCCCCCTCCTCCTGGCGGAGCTGGGGCCGGGACGGGGCACCCTGATGGCCGATGCCCTGCGGGCGTTGGCCTCCGCAGCGCCCGGCACGCGCATTGCCCCCCATCTCGTGGAGACGAGCGAGGTGCTGCGGCAGGCGCAGGCGCAGCGCCTCGCGGGCACCGGGGCCACTTGGCATGACAGCCCCGACACCCTGCCTGACGGCCCGGCGATCATCCTCGCCAACGAGTTCTTCGATTGCCTGCCCGTCCGCCAGTTCGTCCGCACCGCCGCCGGCTGGCACGAGCGGCTGGTGGGGCTCGGGGAGGATGCCGGCCTCGCCTTCGGGCTCTCCCCCGAACCGGTGGCGGGGATCGCGGCCGACATGCCGACGGGGGCGGTGGTCTCGGTGCCGGGGCCTGCCCTCGCCCTGGTGCGCGGCCTTGCGCGCCGGGTCTGCGCACAGGGGGGCGTTCTGCTGTTGGTCGATTACGGGCATGTCCGCCCCGGATACGGCGACACGCTCCAGGCCCTGGCGGACCATGCCTTCGCCGATCCCCTCGCCGCCCCCGGCGAGGCGGACCTGACCTGCCATGTCGACTTCGCCGCCTTGGGCCTCGCCGCCCGGGAGGCCGGGGCGGCGGTCCACGGCCCGGTCGATCAGGCCGACTTCCTCACGGGCCTGGGCCTGCACGAGCGGGCCGGGCGACTGAAGCTGAGGGCGGACGCCACCCAGGCCGACGCGATCGACGCCGCCGTGGCGAGGCTGACGGATCGCCGGCCCGAAGGGATGGGGTGCCTGTTCAAGGTCATGGCCATCGCGGCACCGGGCCTCGGGCCGCTCCCCGGCCTCGCCCCCGCCTGAGCGGGTTCCGGGGCGCATCGCGCAAAGGCGGGACGCGCTCCGGCGTGATGGCTCAGCTCTCGAACGAGCTGAAACCGGACGGGGCGGTCTTGCGGGGCTCCCGTTGCCCGGCCGCCTCGGCATCCTCGGCCGGCGCCACGGGGGCGGGGTTGCCGTCCCAGGGCACCGGGGGCCTGAGGGCGCCCGGTATCTTGTGCGGCGCAGAATCGTTCGGCCGCTGATTGTCGTCCGTGTTCCGCATGGCGGTCCCTCTCGGAGGTGGCGCCGACCGCGGCCGGCCATACCGATATAATGCGGCACTGCAACATCAGTATCACATCGCCACGCAGGGTGCCCTGCGCTATCGGAGCGGACCGAACGGAGGGAAGGCGAGCCCATGACCGCAGGCCAGTTCATCGAGGCGCCGGACCTCTCCTCCCATGCCGCGATCCGCCACGCCTTCTTCACGCGGGCCGGCGGCGTATCGGAGGGGATCTACGCCTCGCTCAACGGTGGCCTCGGCTCGGGCGACCTCCCGGAGTGCGTCGCGGCGAATCGCTTGCGGATGTGCGCGGCCCTGGGGTTACCGGCCGACCGGCTGGTCAGCCTGTATCAGGTCCATTCCGCCGACGTGGTCACGGTCGAGGAGCCGTTTCCGGCCGGCGAGCGTCCGAAGGCCGATGCGATGGTGACGCGGGTGCCGGGCCTCGCCCTCGGCATCGCCACCGCCGATTGCGGGCCGATCCTGTTCGCCGATCCCGCGAACCGGGTGATCGGGGCCGCCCATGCCGGCTGGAAGGGCGCGCTCACGGGGGTGATCGGCGCGACGGTCGCGGCGATGGAGCGCCTGGGGGCGCACCGCCCGTCCATCGTGGCGGTGCTGGGTCCGACGATCAGTCAGGCGAATTACGAGGTCGGGCCGGATTTCGTGGCGCGATTCACCGCCGAGGCGGCGGGGATGGAACGCTACCTCGGCCCCGGCCAGCGCCCGGATCACCGGCAGTTCGACCTGCCCGGCTTCATCCTGGCCCGCCTGGGCGAGGCCGGCATCGGAAAGGCCAGATCCCTCGGCCTTTGCACCTATGCGGATCCCGAGCGATTCTACAGCTTCCGGCGCACCACCCACCGGAGCGAGCCCGACTACGGCCGCCTGATTTCGGCGATCTCCCTCGCTCCGTAAGTTCCACCCCGCCGAGGGGGTGCGACATTTTGCGCACGGCCGCGCCGCAAAAAAAGCGTGGCAGCAAGCGAACCTTGACCATTCGGGTGCGTTTAAGGTGTCAAGGAACCGAGGACAAAGGCGAGCCGCCTCAAGGGGCCGCGCAAGCGGCTGGTGGCATCGCAAAGCGAAAAGCGACCTCGGAACCGCTGGATCAACCAGTTCGAACCGGCTCGGCCGGTTCACCCATGAGGACCGTATTATGAGAGCTTTCCTTCGCGCCACGACCGCCCTCGTCGGGCTCGCCGGCATGACCGTGGCCGCTTCGGCCGCCGACCTTCCGCGCCGCGCTGCGCCGCCGCCGGTCTTCACCCCGGTTCCGGTCTTCACCTGGACGGGCTTCTACGCCGGTTTCAACGCCGGCTACGGCTTCGATGCCTCCTCCAGCCGCGGCCCGACCGTCGTCGGCGTC
>NZ_JAKSXW010000097.1 GCF_022829405.1 Methylobacterium sp. J-076 | reverse complement strand
GCGTAGCTGTAGACGGCGGCGGCGGAGGCGACGGGCCCTGCGACGGTGGAGAAGACGCCGAGGACCTTCTGGACCTCGGTGAAGGGGGCGTTGGAGACGTAGAGCAGGTCGCGGTTGCGCATGCGGAAGGCCTGGGAGGTGAACAGGCTGTTGGGGTCGCGCATGTCGATCCGGTAGACCACCGGGACGAGGGGCGTGCCGGTGATCTTGGAGCCTGGGGCGAGGCGGCGCACGATCGCGGCGGGCTCGAACCGGAAGATGAAGGTGCCGGCCGGGTCGGCCTGGAAGTCGGACAGGCCGCGGGACTTGGCGAGCGCCTGGGCGAGGGTGATGCCGTCGGCGGAGAAGGGCAGTTCGGTGGCGTTGCCGAGGGCGCCGACGGCCAGGAAGGTCTGCGGGTCGCGCACCAGGGTGAGCACGTCGTTGGGCCGCAGGTAGATGTTCTCCTTGGGGTTGGAGACGACGGTGGTCAGCGGGACCGTGGCGGTGACCGGCCCGCGCGACAGGCGCACGAAGGTCTCGGAGACGGGGGAGCGCACGCCGCCGGCCGCGGCCAGGACGTCGAGGAGGCGGTCTCCGTGGCCGGTGAGGGGCAGGCGGGCGCCCGCGACGGCCTCGCCGGTGACGGTGACGGCCTGGGAGATGGGCTTGGTGACGGAGACGAGCACCTGGGGCTGGATGGCCTTGCCGGCGAGTTCGTTCTCGATGAGGGCCTGGACGTCCTGGGGCCTGCGGCCGGCGACGGAGATGCGGCCGGCATAGGGGACGGAGATGGCCCCGTCGCGGCCCACGGGCTGCTCGGGGATGAGGGCGGATTTGGAGCCGGCGGAGAAGCGGTCGGAGACGAGGGGGCCGGAGAACAGGCCGCCGGACCCGGCCTCCCAGATCGAGACGGAGACCATGTCGCCGATGCCGATGAGGGGCTCGGCGGAGGGGCGGTGGTCGCCGAAGGAGGCGAGCAGGCTGTCGAGGGGGCGCCCGCGCAGGGCCTCGATGACGGCGGGGGTGACGTCGATGATCTCGTAGCGGGCCAGCAGGCCGCCGCCGGCCTCGGGCACCTCCGCCCCCGCCTGGATCGCCGTGGCCGTCGGTCCCGCCGCGGGCAGGAGCGTGCAGCCCGACAACGCCGCCGCGGCGA
>NZ_JAKSXW010000092.1 GCF_022829405.1 Methylobacterium sp. J-076 | reverse complement strand
TGCGAGCGGAGCGAAGCAATCCAGGGACGCACCACCTGCGACAACGTCCCGCTGCCCTGGGTCGCTTCGCTGCGCTCGCGATGACGGAGCGGGACACTTGAACCACCACCGTCTTTGCGAGCGGAGCGAAGCAATCCAGGGACGCGCCACCTGCGAAAACGTCCCGCCACCCTCGGTCGCTTCGCTGCGCTCGCGATGACGGAGCGGGGCACCCGAACCGCCATCGTCTTTGCGAGCGAAGCGAAGCAATCCAGGGACGCGCCACCTGCGAAAACGTCCCGCTGCCCTGGGTCGCCTCGCTGCGCTCGCGATGACGGAGCGGGGCACCCGAACCGCCACCGTCTTTGCGAGCGGAGCGACGCCATCCAGGGAGCCGCGATTGCCTGCAGCGGCCCACGGCGCGCGGGATGAGGCAGCCGGTCCGGCGGCGCGGGCGCGGCTAGGCCGACGCCCCCTCCACCAGGATCTCCCGCTTGCCGGCGTGGTTGGCCGGGCCGACGAGGCCCTCCGTCTCCATCCGCTCCATGAGCGAGGCGGCGCGGTTGTAGCCGATCTGGAGCCGGCGCTGGATGTAGCTGGTGGAGGCCTTCTGATCCCGCAGCACCACCTGCACCGCCTGATCGTAGAGGTCGCCGCCGGCCTCGCCGAAGGACCCCGCGTCGAACACCGCGCCGTCGAGTTCGAGCTCCGCCGCGCCGGCCTTGCCCTTGCCGCCCTTCTCGGACGCCGGCTCCTCGTCGTCGGCGGTCACGGCCTCGAGGTAGCTCGGGCGGCCCTGGCGCTTGAGGTGGGCGACCACGCTCTCGACCTCGCTGTCCGAGCAGAACGGCCCATGCACACGCGTCGTGCGCCCGCCCCCGGCCATGAACAGCATGTCGCCCTGGCCCAGAAGCTGCTCCGCGCCCATCTCCCCGAGGATCGTCCGCGAGTCGATCTTGCTCGTCACCTGGAAGCTGATCCGGGTCGGGAAGTTC
>NZ_JAKSXW010000083.1 GCF_022829405.1 Methylobacterium sp. J-076 | reverse complement strand
TTAATGCCCGCCGCGTCGAGCCATTCGCGCACCAAGGCGACCGGCCGGATGAAGCGGCCATGTGGGATCGCCTTCTCGAACCCCCTGCCCTCCTGATCCACCTTCGACCGCCGGACCATCACCCGCAGGCCCTCGGGATCTTCTCGGAGATCTTCCACATCGAGAGCGACAAGCTCGGAGCGGCGGAAAGCACCTGCGAAGCCCAGCGCGAGCAACGCCCGATCCCGCTTTCCAGCCAGGGTATCGGGCGTCCGCATCAAGAGCGCTGCCAGAATGTCCGCCGTCGCGGCGGCCTTCTGTGTCGGCGCCACGCCGACCCGCCGCCGGATCCCCTTCATCGCGGCGCGGACACCTTCGTCATCGGTCGGGTCCGCCACGCCGGCCAGCTTGTGCGCGTACCGGATCGCAGCCAGCCGCCGGCCGATAGTGGACGCCGAGCGTCCAACCTCGGCCTCGTGGACGAGGAAGCCCGCGACGGCCTCGGCGCTCGCCGGCAGAGAGCGAAACCCGTACTGCCCGCACCAGTCCTGAAAGACCCGCGCGTCGCCGGTGTAGGCGCGCACGGTCGCGTCAGCTTTGCTGGCCCGCTGATAGGTGCGGACGATGGCGGCGGCCTCAGTCGGAAGCCTTCGAGATCCTTCGGATGCGATCAAAGGAAGCGCGTTTGCTGTCATGGCTCTTCGTCTGACTTCTCAAGAACGATCACAACCATCCAAGCCAGCATCAGGACCGTATCGGCGCCGAACAGCAACCGGTTAATCAGCAGCATTTCTTTGGAATGTGCGAGAGCGTTCCAGACAGTCCCTATGATCGCACCCCATGTCGTGATCCAAGCCAGGAGGGCGTATTGTGGTCCGGCTCTCAAAGTTGGAACAATCCATCGACAGGCAATCGCATCGTGCACCTTCTTCGTCCCCGGCCCGCACAAGTCAAATGTAGCCCCGGCTTCATTTCCTCACTGCGCTTGCGATCCTACCCACGCAGTACTTTCGAGAATGACCGTTATCGAAAGTTACGCGTGGGCGGGTTGGATGGCGATGGGCAAATTCATACATTCGCAGTTTCATAATTTTGCAAAACTGCGAATTCATGAAACTGTGAAGGTATGGCATCGTGACGTCACGACCTGTCGGCCTTGGCGATGATCTCCGCGATGGTCGGGTAGCTGTGTTTCTGCAGGACGTGTTCCAGGCCTTCCACGAACAGGTCATGCTCCTTGCAGCGGTTATGGTAGGCGATGTCCCGCAGGACCTCCTTCACTGCCGGGTGCAGATAGAACGGGGTCGGCTTGGCCTTCGCCGTCGTCCTGGCGGGGCGACCGACCTTCCGAGGCTCCGGTTCGGCCGGAGGCTCCGGGGCCTCAGCCTTGGCCTTCAGGTCTTCGACGCTCATGCTGTCCGCGTCGAAGATGGAGGGGGCAGCGCGCCGGCTCATTCCTTCGTCTCCATCTGCGCCTTCACCCAGGACCAAAGCTGCCGCGCCTCGTCGGCGGCCTTGCCGTCCGGGGCGTACTCGGTGACGCCCATGCCGGAGGCGAAGGCGTCCTGGTAGTCGTTCCGCAGCAGCAGCAGCGGTTCGGCCATGAAGCCGATGGACGACAGCCCCGTGGCTGTGTCGTTTGCCCGGTTGTTGCGCGGGATCGTGGAGCACTGGTTCAGGACGAAGGCGAACGGCTTGCCGCTGCGCATGATCGCCTGGACGGTCGCTCGCACCGCCAGCAGATCGAGGCGGGTCGGTCGGATCGGCACGAGGCAGAAGGACGAGGCCTCCATCGCTGCGTGTGTCGTCGGGTTATCGGCGCCGGCCGTGTCGAGGACGGCAAGGGTGATGCCCTTGGTGCCGAGGCCGTCCAGCATCGCCTTCATCTTGGCGAGACGTTCCATGGGGAAGCGCTCGACCACCGGTAGGCGCGGATCGGCGATGCTGCCGGGCTCGGTCTTGGCTCGGATCCGCCCCCATTCCGCGAGCGACCCCTGCGGATCGAGATCGAAGGCCGCGACGGTCTCGCCGGTCTGCTGCGCAGCGACGGCGAGCGAGGTGGCAACGGTGGTTTTCCCAGCGCCGCCCTTCTGGGTCACGAGGGTGATGGTTCTCATTCACAACGCCATGCTTCTGCGAAGTCACAATGACATGAAGCTGTGACGTTGAGAAAGTACGAAGCTGCGACGCCATGAAGTTGAGCGATCATGACGTTGCAATTTTGCAATTTTACGAAGCTATAAAATTGCAGCGTCACGCCGCGTTTGCGGCCGGGATGCGCAAGCCGGGCGAGCCTCGATGATGGGGCTGCCCGGCGGTGGCGCGGATGTCTGTGTTGGGTGGTTTCCGGCCGGTCCGCTTGCGGACGGCAGGTGCATCAGAGCGGACATCGTGGGGTCTCGAACGCACGGACCAAGCCGGAAGTCGGGCCTGATTAGACCGAACGCCTCGCATGAAGGTTGAGGAGCCGGTGCAGGACGTCGCCCAATTGCACTGCCGAGTATGGCTTCTGCAGCAGCTCGAACCCGTGCGTGCCCTCCTGCGCCAGCACGTGGCTGTAGCCGGATGCCAGGACAACCGGCAGATGCGGTATCCGCCGCTGCAGGGCCTTGGCGAGTTCTACGCCACCCATGCCTGGCATCACCACGTCGGTGAACACCAGGTCGAAGCCTTTGCCGTCGCCGCCCAACAGGTTCAACGCCTCCTCGGCGTTGGCCGCCCAGGTCGGTCGGTAACCCAGGTCCTCAAGAATCTGGGTCGCGAACTGCCCGACGCCGATGTTGTCCTCGACGACGAGGATGCGCTGCCTTTTGCCGAGAGGCGTCAGGCCCCCGTCGGGACCACGGACACGGGCCGGGACTGCCTCTTGCTCGACTTCCGGTAGGTAGAGGGTGAAGGTTGTGCCTTCACCAACCGTGCTGGCCACGTCGATGTCGCCGCCCGATTGCTTGGCGAAGCCGAACACCTGCGACAGACCGAGCCCCGTGCCTTTACCGACCTCCTTGGTGGTGAAGAACGGCTCGAAGATCCGGCTGAGCAGGTCCGGGGGGATGCCTGAACCTGTGTCGACGAGGGAGACCGCGGCGAAGGCTTTGTGCGAACCGGCATGGCCGCGGATGTCTGGAAGAGCCGTCCGACAGCCGAGGCGCAGGGTGAGTGTTCCACCCCCGTCCATGGCATCGCGCGCGTTGACAGCCATGTTGATGAGCGCGGTCTCGAACTGACTTATGTCCGCCCGGACGAAGCAAGGAGCATCGGGCACCTGTGCGACCACGTAGACGCGTGCGCCCGTCACAGTATCGAGCATCTCCGCGATCCCGCGCATCCTCTCGCCGACGTCGAACACCTCTGGCTTGAGTGCCTGCCGGCGT
>NZ_JAKSXW010000081.1 GCF_022829405.1 Methylobacterium sp. J-076 | reverse complement strand
GGATGCCTCTCGCCAGACACAGGACCAGGTCGGCGTCTACCTGCAGGACCAAGCGAAGTTCGGTGATTTTATCCTGACCCTGAACGGTCGCCATGACTGGGTCTTCCAAGACACCTACGCGACACCTGCCAGTGCGGTGTCGTCTCAGAACGACTCCGCATTCACCGGCCGCGTCGGCCTCGGCTACATTCTCGCTCCCGGCCTCGTGCCCTATGCCAGCTATGCCACGACGTTCACGCCGCAGGTCGGCTTCAACCGTAGCGGCCAAGCGTTCAAGTCAGCGACCGGCGACCAGCTCGAGGCAGGGGTGAAGTATCTGATCCCCGGTACGAACATCCAGACCGCCTTCGCCGGCTTCGAGATCAATCAGTCGAGCATCCTGATACCGGACTCGGCCAACCTTGCCTTCCAGACCGCAGGCGGCGCCGTACGGTCGAAGGGTTTTGAGGCGGAAGCGACCGCGAACCTTGCTCCGGGCACGAACCTCACCATCGCCTATACGCATGTCGATATCAGGTTCGTGAACTCAATCGACTCCACCGGTCAGTCGATTGCCGGAAACCTAGTCTCAGGCATCCCTCAAGACACCTATGCCTCATTCCTGACCTACGCGTTTCCGCCGTCCTCGCCGTTGCGCGGACTGCAAATCGGCGGCGGTATCCGCTACATTGGTGCGAGCTACGCAGACGATCTGAATACGGTACGCAACACTGCCGTCACGCTCTACGATGCGCTTGTCGCCTATGATTTCGCTGCGCTTGATCCTAAGTACAAGGGCTTCCGTGCACAGCTTAATGGTTACAACATTTTTGACCGGAACTTCCAAACCTGTTCGTTTGGCTTCTGTAACCGCAATCAGCCAGCTACAGTCATTGGTAGTCTTATCTATCGGTGGTAAGCGGTTTCGCCGATCATCAAATGATCAGGCGTGGATTCAATCAACGAACAGAACAACCGCGACCCGCGTGATGGCGGGTCGCCGTGGAATCAAAGCAAATTTGAGCCAACTGTGCGCGAGATCGATCTGACCCCAAGCTATCAAGACGCTTTGCGTCTCGCAAAGCTCCGTATCCAGGCGAAGAGCCTGGGACTAAGACTATCGAAGTCGCGCTGGCATCAGCCATACCTTAGAAACCGCGGCGGCTTGGTTATTCTGGATAGCCAAGACACAATTGTCGCAGGTGCTGGCTACAGCCTTGATCTCGCCTCCGTCGAAAAGATCCTTTCAGTGATGGCGGATCAAATGCCGCGATCAATGCTGCAATTGAGCGAGCGTATGGACCGATAAGAACTCAAACTGCAGATAAACCTTGCCACTGATAGAACGACCTTTCGGGCCGGAGAGGGGTTGTGAGTGGGCGGAGTGACAATGTCCGCTTTGATGCCACGATTCCTCGGAAGCGGACGGGAAGAAATCCACCCGACCCGGACGTTGAGCGTCCTCCGCCAAGCTGCCGCGAAGCGGACCTTCGGAGGGTTTGCGAAGGGTCGCAAGCGTTTCTTCCTGATGAATGTCAAGCTTCATATTTCGATAATTATTGGTCCGATTGATTGATCTGTTCCAAGCGTATGACCCGTCAGCTGCAAGCCTGACGGGTCATGTGTTTCCACCAACCCAGTTGGTGGATTTCTCCCTGTGAATGCTGGAATGGGCCATAGCTAAATACCTCAGGCGAAACTGAGGAAAATTTGATGTCTTTTGAGTCAATGAGAAAATTCCGTGCCGCTCTGATCAAGGTCTTTGAACCTTGGGAGCGGCGTCAGATCAGATGGCTGAGCCCGGGCATGCAGGAACAACGGGCTCAGGTACTGTCGGCGTTGGGTATGATGCATCCCCTATATGATCGCATGGAATGTTGCGGAGAGATGGACGAAAACCGCAACAACATGCGCGTGTGCGGGGTCCCGCTGTGCCCGCGCTGCTTTTTGCGTCGCCGAGGCAAAGAGACGGGCCGAGCGCTGGGTGAGGCCTTCGTGGGCGTTCCCAATGAGCAGCTGGCGTTCCTAACGCTGCTGCTGGAGACCATGCTGGATCTGAGCACGGTGGACCCGGGGATCCAGGCGACCAAGCGGCGAATCCGCAACATGATCGCCTACCAGCGCCGACACGACCCGCGGTGGAATGATGTTCAGCTGACGGGGTGGTGG
The DNA here is from genome assembly GCF_022829405.1 of Methylobacterium sp. J-076. GTDB lineage: Bacteria > Pseudomonadota > Alphaproteobacteria > Rhizobiales > Beijerinckiaceae > Methylobacterium. The sequence goes on along the minus strand of NZ_JAKSXW010000081.1, from coordinate 18,617 downwards.
GAGATGGACCGGGACTCGTACGGAGATCTGGAGGGATTTGGCCGGAACAAGCGAATGGCCATGCAAGCGTTGGGATGGCCCCTTTTTGCGCGTGCTTATGAGAGCACGGTGTGGCGACCGCATCTGCACGGGATTGTGGGGCTGGGCGGGGTGACGGCGCAGGAGTTCGCCGATGCGTTGAGAGCTCGTGGCCATGGCGCTCCCTATCAGGTGAACGTGAAGCCGTTTGATCGCGACCGGAGCGTGGTGAGAAACATCAAAGGGGTGATCCGGTACGCGTTGAAATTCCGGATTGAACGAGATTTCAAAGGCGAGAGCCAGGAAAATTGTGATGCGACAAGGAGTTTGGGATTTGTTCGTAGTTGGTGGGGGCAAGAGGACATACGTGAGTATGTGGAGTGGTTGATGTGCAAGAGAGGTGGGTTTGAGAGATTGAGGTTTGTGGTTCGTGCATCGTATTAGTCAGTACTTTTACATACATGATACTAACTAACTGGCTGATTCATTCAGGACTGCGGCCTGTGACCTGGGGCTTGCCATGTATTGAAAAAGTCCCAGACATCTTCCCAAAGTAAGGCTGAAGCGAACCGACCTGCTCCGCCCCATAGCCAGCTTTCTTGCAGATAAAGTATTGATCGAACTTTTCTGCGATTAGATGTCCCGTCGAGGAAATCCCGCTTGAAAATTTCTGGAACTATCCCTACGTCCCGGTCAGAAAATAATTCTTCAATAATCAAACAAATAGGCGTCCATCCATAGGTTACTCCTAGCACATATTTCAGCTCAAAGAGACTAACCGTATCTCGTCTAGGAGATGTATCAATTACAATGGATCGATTTGGATTTATTCCCCCTGCTTGCAGCATTTCTCTATTGGAAACGGCCCAAGGACCCTCGCATTCGTGATGGGTACGTTTCCACGCTTTCTGGATTAGACCATTGCCTGCCAGCTTTACTGATTGTCGATTGTGATAACGATGCTCGTCAACTGCATCGTCTACTTCGTATGTGTAAAACGGCATAAGTCATTTCCCCGGTTGATTTGCGCTGTAAGGAAGGCTTTGATGACTGTTTGTGCCGAAGGCAAGTTCTTTCACCATGGAAATGCCATATACCATTGCTCCACCTTCTAGGTATCAATTTTTTAGTACCCTGCCTGGTATTGCTTTATTCCCTAAGAATAGGTGGCCAATGGCAAGCGTAATCGAGCTTCTAAACAGAGTGGATGCAGCTGGTCTTCTTGGGATATCTGCCAAAGGTCAGCGGGTTCTAAAAATAACAGGCGATCGGTGCGATGAGATAGAGCAATCTATGCTTGAGCAGCGCTATGGGTTTGGCGCAATATTTGCTCGCGATGGCGCTGAGATCGTCATGATCTGCCTGATGGTTCCTGAGTACGGCGTTCAGCAAGCAGATGGCGATGCCTTCAATAAGGCATTTATGCGATTCAAACTCGCAGAGCAGGGTCTATTTAATAGCTGGCTTATCCCAGCAGGTTTCAAGGCTGTCCCAGCTGGATATTATTAACCGAACATCTACGGGTGCACTGGACCCAAGGCCTCAACCGGAGAGGAACGTTTTTGAACCAGCCTCTCGACAGCATCGCTGCAGTGCTCGAAGCCACTGGCGACTACCGCGTACTGCGTCGGTTGGAGCCCCTGATAGTGTGCTCGGATGCGCCCGACGAGCCCACTTTCATTGGCTTGATCCTCGACACCGAGACCACCGGCACCGACTGCGTCGCGGATGAGGTGATCGAACTGGGCATCCTCAAATTCGAGTATGGCGCGAGCGGCCGTATCTACCGCGTGCTGGAGACCTTCAACCAACTTCATCGGCCGGGTAAACCCATCCCTGCCGAGATCACCCGGCTAACCGGCATCACCGACGCCGATGTGGCTGGTAAGCACATCGATGACGCTGCCGTGCAGGCTTTGGCAGCCGACGCCGCAGTGGTGATAGCGCACAACGCCAGCTTCGACCGTCAGATGTGCGAGATCCGCTGGCCGGTGTTCACGGAGAAAAATTGGGCCTGCTCCTGCCATCAGATCCCATGGCGGGCAGAGGGCCATGAGGGCAGGAAACTGGGATACCTCCTGATCGACTATGGGTTTTTCCATAAGGGCCACCGGGCGATTGATGATTGCCACGCTCTCATGGCGCTGCTGGCGCAGCCGCTACAGACCTCAGGAAGGCAGGCCCTCTCCGCCCTTCTTGAGACTGCCCGCCGGCCCACCGTACGCTTGTGGGCGCAGGGAGCCACGATCGAGACTAAGGATACTCTGAAACGTCGTGGCTTCCGGTGGAGCGGGCCACGCCGGTGTTGGTACCTGGACTGCGATGAGGCGCACCTGGAGATCGAGCGAGCCTTCCTAGAGCTGGAGGTGTTTGGGCGTGCAATGCCCGATTTCCCGGTGGACCGGATCACAGCCCGTGACCGATATTCCGGTGCACCAACCCGGAGGCTCCGGCAGTGTGAAGCGGCGATCCTGTAGACGCGCCGCTCAATGGCTCCACGAAACCTCTTTCACGGCGCAGCTCGTGATGCTGCGACCGGCAAAAAGCTCGGTGTTGTAGAGGGTTATTCGCTTCTCAGGCGGCACGCGATAGCTGGTGCCGTCCGCGTATAGAGGGATCACCCGCAAATCCTGCTTGTGCGGTTGGCTGCCGCTCGCAGCGTTCAGGACCGAGCAGGAAAAGCTTACCCGTGTGAGGTTGGCATCCTGTCGCGTGTTGGTGACATCGAACACGTAGTGGTTGTCCCTGTCCTTGGCGTAGGTGAACGCGGGTTTGAATTGGGGGTCCGCGTAAAAATCGGCAGAGCCGATGCTACAGGTGGTGAGTGTCATGCTCATGCCGGGCTCCCATAGGAGTCCAGAACTGCTCAGCAAGGGTTGCTCCACCTCCTCACCAGGTGCCAGCCATCCGCCAGCGCCGACTGAAATCTCCTGCACCCGCTGGCTGGGCGTGCCGTTCGCGAATACCGGCGTGCATCGGACCATGGCCAGGCGAAGCCAATCCCGGGCGTGCCGATTGGTGATCCGCCCGTACAGGTGCGAGCCTTCGATCCGGGTCTGCAGGCTTACGGGTGCATCCGCGCCGTAGCGATGGAAGGCACCGCTAGGTTTGATCCTATCCTGGATGATGTGTTCGCTGTACGCCATCGTCAGGGGGAGGGCGCCCGCAATCAGCAGCACGAGTGTGGGGCTGCCGAGTAGGGTGGCCACGATGATGAGAAAGCCCGCGCCGAACACGAGGGCGCCGAGGATGATGCCTTCGTACAGGTAGGGAGCGAACGGATCGAGGCCCAAGCACCAGGCTGCAAGTATGCCGATGGCCGTGCTGGTGATCCAGAGGCGGATCAACAACTTTCTCGCATTTCCTGAGGGATCAGATGGGCAAGGCCACCCTGCGCGCCACCTCCTCCTCCCCTGGAGCGCCTGCTGTCATTCCGCGGCCAGGAAGCCCCAGCACTGGCGGGGCGCGGGTTCAGCAAACTTGCAGCCCGGGCGCCCTTCAAGCGCACGGGTGAGCGTTCTGCAGCAGGGCTGAAAACCCTGGCCATCGCCGCCGGGGCGGTGGCACATATTCGCGGATGACCACGCTTACCCATCCCCCGGTTTGGAGCCTTCTCACACACGCCAGCTTGCATGCCCTGTTGAAGCTGTCGGACGGAGGAATGCCGGCGGTGATCACCGTCGATGCCACGGCTGATGCCGCGATAACCGCGCCACTGGTTGGCACGACGCGCCTGATGATCCAGCGAGCTCAGGCTCTCGCCAGCCTCACGCTGACCGCCACGGGGGCGCTTAGCCGCGCCGACGTTCGCGCGCTCTTCGATGCTATGACCTGGCCCGGCTATGACAAGGCCCAGGAGCTCCTGATGAATAAGGTGCTCAACGAGATCGACGTGATGCCCGTGGAGGCCACCCGGCTCATCGCGCAAACTGCCAAGCTGTTTCGCAGACGGCAGAAGTGTCTGATCGCTACCAAAGCTGGTGCAGCCCTTGGTCGTGAGGAGCAAGCTGGTGAGCTGTTCCGCTGTCTGTTCGAGACGGTGTTTTGGCGCGTCAATCTCGGCTATTTCGACCGCGTGCCTACGGAGGCCTGGCCGCAGAACCACATCGGCATCGTGCTGTGGTGCCTTTCCATCACGTCCCCGGAGTGGGTCGCGCGCGAGGACCTGATGCGCAGCTGTACGGTTTGGGACCCCGCGCTGGACCACGGACCAGCGGATTTTGCAGGCTTCGCTTTCGAGAGCCGGGTGCTGCGACCGCTTACATGGCTGGGTCTGTTCGAAACCCAGTTGGCGGGTGATGAGAGCGCTCCATCGTGGCGGCGTGATCGGCAATATCGGAAAGCCCCGCTGTTCGATCAGGCCATCCGGTTTCGCTTAGAGCTCGCCAAACCGGCGGGCCTTGCGCACTGACTGGTGGCTGAGAATGAGCTGAGAAGATCGTTGGCAAGCCCGCATTCGCGGGATCACGTCATTCTGTACGCAAGCAGCTGGCGACCACATTGGCTCGCCTAAGCTCTTGCGATTACGCTCAGAAAAACCGCTAAAACACGGCTTTTGGCGGCATACGCGGGGCCCTCTTCGCACGTAGCAGACGGCGCAGTGAGCGGCACGATATGCCATGTCGCTCACCGTCACTCTCGCAGCGATCAAGCTGCCCGGGGCTTTCGGCGCTCCGCCATCATGAGCCCGCGGGCCACCGCCGCTTCCTTGATCTGAGGATCCAGCTCCCCCGCGCGCACGGCGATGATCAACGACTCCAGGGTGCCCGGCAGCTTATCCAGGCTGCTAATACTGATCGCCGCTTTGCCCGGCTGCAGCTCCAGCGGTTTGCCACCCACGCGCATGATGAAATGCACGGTGCCCGCCGGGTCCTGAAACCAGCCCCGACGCACGCGGCGGTTGACCTCAACCCGCACGCGCTGGCCCGAAGCATCCTTGCGCAGAGCCAGTATCTTGGGCGGCTCATACAGGCGGCCTTCCAGCGAAGCACTCACCATGTCCCGCTGGTCCCCCAGTTGTGCCAGCAGCTTGTCCCTTGCCCGGCCCAGTGGATCGTTGGCAGATACGGTGGGAACAGTGGCACTCAGCTTGAGGGTCTTCAACACACTCATCACTGTCTCCTCGCATGTGAGCTCCGTCAGCTCTCATGCACAGGAGGTTACTGCCGCTATCCCCATGTTCAACCGAAGAAACATGGGTTTTATTCCGAGCCTTAATAGGCGCTGCTGAACGCGGCTCTATCAGGCGTCGGCACGTCTGTTCCAAGTTGATCTCTTGAGCTGCTACCTGCTCTTCCAGAGCCTTGTCTGTGACCAGAAAACGGTCGTTCTGCTTTGCGCCCATTGCCGCAATCCAACTGTCAACGCTGGCAGCCCGAAAGCGGACACTCCCTCAGCGAATATTCTAGCGTCCGGACTCATAGGTATGGCCAAGCTTTACTTCTTCGACCTCGTGTACAGCCGACGCGTGAGGCCGGACGGCGATGGTATCCTGCTAAGCGATCTTGGTGCGGCCAAAAGGTATGGCACCCGATTGCTTGCCGAACACATCGTCGCGAACACGGGGGAACACGATAAGCAGCTCACTATGATCGTGAGAGATGCCAGCGGGGGCATGCTGTTCCGGCTTAGCATGGAGATGCATGTGGAGATGGCCGCCGCCGGCGGAAAAGTCGCTGACTATGAAATGAACGCACACACCCGAATAGTACGTCCTGCCGAAGGTCAAATATGGATTATAACCTATGTAAATTTCGCAAAAATAGGCAAATTATTGCGAGCGAGAGGCGATTATAAGCAGGAACATCTCCTCGTTGACGCGGGTTGCCGATCAAGATCCTCCCAAGGATCTCCACGAGTGACACAGGGAGTTTGAGATGAACGACAGAACTTTTCGCATGCCTTTGATCGCTGTGGCTGTGCTTCTTGGAAGCGCTAGCTTTGCTATCGCACAGGGCGGTGCGGCAGGTGGTGGAGCTGGTGGTTCAGGCACCGGTGGGGGCGCCGGCATGAGCGGCGGCTCTATAGGAACAGGCGGTTCGATGGGTGCGGGTGGCGGATCCGGCACCGGCATGAGCACGGGCGGTCAGATGAACGACGGGACCGGCACGGGTGGCCGCATGGGGACTGGCAACTCCGGCTCAATGGGAACCGGCTCGGCCGGGAGTTCCGGCTCGATGGGCAACGGAACGGGTGGCTCTTCGGGCACCATGGGTCGCTGATAGCGTCTCACCCCGCCATCCGTCGCAAAATGGGTGGTGGGGCTCTTCTGCCCTACGCAGGTTTGGCAGTTAGCTATCGACGACCTGTGCCTTCTCTTCCCAATCATAGAGTTTGTTTGCCTCACACCTCCCCCGATGCGGTGCATAGCTCGTACCGAAACCCGCTGTTCGGTAGTCAGTTCTATATCCGGGACGCTCTCAAGCAGCGCCCAATACCAGCCGTCTGGGGGGGGCGTGCTCGTCTCGGGATATGAAACTATGCTGTGCAGAACCGTTGTACCGTTCCTTCTCGCCATAAGCATCGCGACACCTGCCCTGGCCGAACCCGGTGCCATGGGTGAGCCGAAGATGCTGATCCATGGCAACTACTGCGGCCCTGGCAACAACGCCCCACTTCCGCCGATCGACGCCCTCGACGCAGCCTGCGCCCGGCACGACGCCTGCACGCCGAACGGCGGGATGCCGTCTCGGGCTTGCAACGTCCGCCTGCAGCGAGAGGCTGACGCGATCTCGCGTGATCCGAAGCAGCCTTCTGATGTGAAGGCAATGGCTGGTTTCGTCGCGGCAGGGGCAGCCATGCTTCAGATTACCGACGAACCCGGTCGCAACCTGACCATGATGCATCCAGGTGTGAGGCCGTAGCCTTCCGCAAGGCAGGGCGCCTGAATCTCCACGTACACCGCGTGGGAACTGTCGCTGCCCAGCGGGCCTTCCCCGCCCAACATCACGACCGATCGGAGATACCGGCATGCCCTTCCTCGCGGCTAAGGATGGAGCGCAGCTTTTCTACAAGGATTGGGGCAGCGGTCGGCCGGTCGTGCTGATCCACGGTTGGCCGCTCGACGCGGACATGTGGGAGTTTCAGCAGCCGGCGCTCACCGACGCAGGATTGCGCACGATCGCCTACGACCGTCGCGGCTTCGGCCGTTCGGATCAGACCTGGGGCGGCTACGACTACGATACCTTCGCCGACGACCTGAAGGCGGTGCTTGACGCCCTCGACCTGCAGGACGTCGCTCTCATCGGCTTCTCGATGGGTGGAGGCGAGATCGCCCGCTACATGAGCCGACACGGCGGCGCCCGGGTCACCCGGGCAGTGCTGGTCTCGGCGGTGACGCCGTACATGCTCAAGACCGCCGACAATCCCAAGGGCGTGGATCCGTCTGTGTTCGCGGGTATGATCGATGGATTGAAGAAAGACCGTCCGAATTTCATGGCGACCTTCTCCAAGACCTTCTTTGGGGTCGGAATGCTCTCGTCGCCGGTCTCATCCGACCTGATCCAGTGGACCGGCAACCTCGCGATGCTCGCTTCGCCAAAGGCGACAATCGCTAGCGTGACCGCCTTCGGAGAGACTGATTTCCGTGCCGACATGAGCGCGTTCCACGTGCCGACCCTCGTCATCCACGGCGACGACGACCAGACCGTGCCGATCGACGTGTCGGGCAAGGCTACCGCAGCCGCGATCCCCGGTGCCGAACTCACCGTCTACGAAGGCGCGCCGCACGCCGTGCCGTTCACCCATGCCGAGCGGCTGAACCGGGATCTCATCACCTTCCTGAAGGGCTGACCCGCACTCCACTCGCCATCGCCATCATGATCCGAGGAACCATGACATCGAGCCCGATCCTCCAGCGCGTCACCATCGGCGACCTGACCCTCAAGAACCGCATCGTGATGGCGCCGCTGACCCGCAGTCGGTCTTCGACCGCTGGCGTGCCGCCGGACTTTGCCGCCGACTATTACGGTCAACGCGCCAGCGCCGGCCTGATCGTCTCGGAAGCGACCAACATATCGCCCCAGGCGGTAGGCTACGCCTACACGCCGGGGATCTGGTCGGATGACCAAGTCAAGGCCTGGACGCGCATCGTTTCGACGGTCCACGCAAACGACGGATGCATCTTCCTCCAACTCTGGCACACTGGCCGGATATCCCATCCCGACCTTCAGCCGGGGAACGGGCTCCCGGTCTCGGCCTCGGCGGTGAAGCCGGAGGGGACCGCCTTCACAGTGGAGGGGATGAAGCCCCATGTCACCCCGCGGGCGTTGGAGACCGACGAGATCCCCGGCATCGTCGAGGATTACCGACGCGCGGCCGTGAACGCCAGGCGCGCCGGCTTCGACGGGGTCGAGATCCACTCAGCCAACAACTACCTGCTGGAGCAGTTCGTGCGCGACTCGACCAACAAGCGTGCCGACCGCTACGGTGGCTCGATCGGGAATCGTCTGCGCTTCCCGCTCGACGTGGTCCGTGCGGTGACCGAGGCCTGGGACGGCGGGAGCCGCGTCGGCATCCGGCTGTCGCCCGCCACGACGCAGCCCGGTGAGACGCCGCTCGACTCCGATACGCACGCCACCTTCGGCGCCTATGTCGATGCGCTGAACGCTTTCGGCCTGCTCTACATCCACACGATCGAGGGCGTGACGCAGCAGACCCGCGAGGTGCCGGACGGCGTCGATTTCCTCGACCTGCGTCGCCGGTTCGAGGGCTCCTATATTGGCAACAACCAGAACACTCTGGATCTTGCTGAAAAAGAACTAGCCGAGGGCCGTGCCGACCTGTTTAGCTTCGGCCGACTCTACCTCGCGAACCCCGACCTCGTTGGGCGACTGGCGAGCGGCGCGCCGTTGGCTGAGGCGCCCAAACAGTATTGGTACGGCGGCGGCGCGACCGGTTACTCCGACTGGCCAGGCATGAACGGGCCGGTGCCGGTACATCGCTGAATGGCCTCTGTCAGCCTGGCACGTCGCCGATCGTGGCTGGTTCGATCTCCGGTGTCTAGTCGCGACCGTGCCGGAAGCAGAACACTTGGTAGGTCCTCAGCCCTACCGGCATCCTCGAACCGAGCGGCCGGCGCGTAGCGAAGCTGTGGATCGGGTGGAACGGTAGCACCTCGTCGGCGTATCGGTGCGCGCCGGCTCCTTGCGTCCTACGCCGGCAGCACGAGCTGAGCGAAAGGGTGGTTTGGGCTAGCCTTCTCATCCCACCACGGCGGACGAAGGCATCGCTGATCTCTAAGCGCCCAGGCAATCTGCAGCCAGTCAGCGGGCCGTGAACAGCTACCACCCCGCTGCCGATCAGCAGCCTTACGGAACAGGGCTTGTTTGGAGCGGTTATTAAATCGGTTCTGAAACGTTGCGCTGTGTCGCTCGCCAGCGGGATCGCTGCACGCCCAGCTTCGATTCATAATCTCGCATCGGCGGTCCTTTACGATCATCAAGTGAAGCTTCAGCAGTAGATGGCATCCATGCGTCTTGAGAGTGCTTCGCCCGTCGCGGCTGACGCGAAAATCGGCATCCGCCTAACGATCAACGGCGAGGTGCGCGACATCCAGGTCGCCCCGTGGACGACGCTCCTCGATCTCCTGCGCGAGCGCCTCGACCTCACGGGCACGAAGAAGGGCTGCGACCACGGTCAGTGCGGGGCCTGCACCGTTCTCGTGGATGGAACGCGCGTGAACGCTTGCCTGATCCTGGCCGTGATGAAGGACGGCGCCGAGATCACCACAGTCGAGGGGCTGGGGGGCCTTGCCAACGGCGGTGCCGGCTCGAACGGGCTGCACCCGATCCAGGCGGCCTTTGTCGAGCACGACGCCTTCCAGTGTGGGTACTGCACGCCCGGGCAGCTCTGCTCGTCGGTGGGCATGTTGAACGAGGGCCACGCCCGCACCCGCGACGAGATCCGGGAGGCGATGAGCGGCAACCTCTGCCGCTGCGGCGCTTACACCAACATCGTCGACGCGATCGAAGACGTGTTGCAGGGAGAGGCCCGATGAATCGCTTCGACTACGTCCGCGCCGGCACAGTGGCGGAGGCGGTGCAGGCCTACGGCACGGCGGACCGGGCCCGCTTCATCGCGGGCGGCACCAACCTCGTCGACCTGATGAAGTACGACGTCGAGCGGCCGGGTCGGCTCATTGACATCACCCGGCTGCCGCTCGACGCCATCGAGGACCACGCGGGCGGCCTGCGGATCGGGGCGCTGGTGACGAACGCGGCGCTAGCCTACGATGCCCGCGTCGGCGAGCGCTACTCGCTCTTGCGCGATGCCATCCTGGCTGGGGCCTCGGCGCAGTTGCGCAACGCCGCCTCGACCGGCGGCAACTTGCTCCAGCGCACCCGCTGCTACTATTTCTACGACACGGCCACGCCTTGCAACAAGCGCGAGCCGGGCACCGGTTGCCCGGCGATCGGCGGCCTGAACCGCATCCACGCGATCTTCGGGGCGAGCGAGGCCTGCATCGCCACGCACCCGTCCGACATGTGCGTGGCGCTGGCCGCTCTCGAGGCCACGGTGCGGGTCAGCGGTCCCGCGGGGGAGCGCATGATCGCTTTCGCCGATTTCCACCGCCTGCCCGGCAGCACGCCGGAGAAGGACACCAACCTCGAACCAGGCGAGATCGTCGTCTCCGTCGATCTGCCCGAGACCGGCTACGCGCGGAACTACACCTACCTCAAGCTGCGCGACCGCCTTTCCTACGCCTTCGCCTTGGTCTCGGTGGCGGCCGGGCTCGAACTCGACGGCGATCGCGTCAAGACCGCCCGCCTCGCCCTTGGCGGCGTGGCGCACAAGCCCTGGCGCAACCGGGAGGCCGAGGCCCTGCTCCAGGGCAAGCCCGCCACCCGTGAGACCTTCCAGGCGGCAGCCGACCTCGTCGTCGCCGAGGCCAAGCCGCAATCCGAGAACGGCTTCAAGGTGGAGCTTGCCCGGCGCGCCATCGTGCGCGGCCTGGAGCAGGCCGCTGCCGGCACGCCGCAATCGATCACCGACAAGCGCATCCAGTAGGCCTCGCCATGACCCAGCACTTCAGCACGACCGGCCACGACACCTTCGTTGGCTCCCCGCGCAGCCGGGTCGACGGCCCGGCCAAGGTCACCGGCCTCGCTAAGTACGCTGCCGAGTTCACGGCGAGCGACCTCGCTCATGGCTACGTGGTGTCGAGCGCCATCGCAAAGGGGCGCATCACCCGCATCGACGCCCGTGCCGCCGAGGCGGTGCCCGGCGTCGTCAAGGTGCTCACTCACGAGAACCGTGACCGCACCGCCTGGCTGGACTACAACTACCAGGATGCGGTGGCGCCCCCCGGCTCACCGTTCCGCGCGCTCTACGACGACGCGATCCTGTACAGCGGCCAGCCCGTCGCCCTGGTGATCGCCGAGGATTTCGAGACTGCGCGCTATGCCGCGACGCTGGTGCGGGTCAAGTACGACACCGAGACCCCGGTCACCGACGTACGGCAGGTCGAGGACGAAGCCTACGTGCCGCCGAAGAAGCGCAACGGCATCAAGCCGCCGCCTAAGCCCTGGGGCGACGCCGACGCAGCCTTCGACAACGCGCCGATCCAGCTGCGCCAGGATTATCGCCTCGCCATTGAGCACCACAACCCGATGGAGCCGCATGCCTCGACCGTGGTCTACGAGGGTGACGGCAAGTACACCGTCTACGACAAGATCCAGGGCGTCTCGAACAGCCAGGCCTACATCGCCTCGGTATTCGGGTTGAAGAAGGACGACGTGCGGGTGATGAACCCCTATCTCGGGGGCGGCTTCGGCTCGGGCCTGCGCCCGCAATACCAGCTCTTCCTGGCGATGCTGGCGGCACGCGACCTCAAGCGCTCGGTCCGCGTGGTCCTGACCCGCGACCAGATGTGGACCTTCAGCTACCGCCCGGACGCGCTCCAGACGGTGTCACTCGGCGCCGATCGAGACGGCGGCCTGCAGGCCCTACGCCACGACGCGACCGGCGCCACCTCGCACTTCGAGGACTACCAGGAGGTCGTCGTGAACTGGGCGGGCGTACTCTACAAGTGCGACAACGTCGCCCTGACCTACAAGCTGGCCAAGCTCGACACGCACACGCCCTCCGACATGCGCGCCCCGGGGGCGGTGACGGGGGTGTTCGCCATTGAGATCGCAATGGACGAGCTCGCCTACGAGACGGGCGTCGACCCGATCGCCTTGCGCCTGCGCAACTACTCCGATGTGGACGCGACGGCCGGCGGCAAGCTGTTCGGCTCGAAGGCCCTGAAGTCCTGCTTCGAGCAGGGCGCGGAGCGCTTCGGCTGGGCGAAGCGCACCCCGGAGCCCCGCTCAATGCGCGACGGCCGGGAACTCGTGGGCTGGGGCATGGCCACGGGCGTCTGGGAATCGATGATGATGCAGACGAACGCCCGCGCCGTCCTCACCGCGGACGGCAAGCTTGAGGTCGGCAACACAGCCGGCGAGATCGGTACCGGCACCTACACCATCCTAGCACAGATCGCGGCCGACAGCCTGGGCCTGCCGATGGAGGACGTGACCACGAAGCTCGGCGACACGAGCCTACCCGAGGCGCCGGTCTCGGGCGGCTCGTGGACGGCGGCGTCCTCGGGGACGGCGGTGATGAAGGCCTGCCGTAGCGTGGCGGCGCAGGTCTTCGTCCTCGCCCGCCAGATGGAGGCTTCGCCGCTCGCCAACGTCGACTTTGAGCGGGTCGTCTTCGCCGACGGCCGCATCGCGGTGGCCGACGATCCGAGCCGCAGCGTGTCCCTCGTCGAGGCGATGCGGGCGGGCGGCATGGACCGCATCGAGGCTGTCGAGAGCGCCACGCCGGACAAGGACTTCAATAGCGCCTACGAGGCCTACACTCACTCGGCCGTGTTCGTCGAGGTGAAGATCGACGAGGAGTTGGGGCAGGTGCGCCTCACCCGCGTGGTCTCGGCGATCGCAGCCGGCAAGATCCTCAACCCGAAGACCGCGCGCAGCCAGATCCTGGGCGGGGTGGTCATGGGGATCGGCTCGGCGCTCGAAGAGGAGTCGATGATGGACCACCGCCTCGGCCGGTTCATGAACCACAACCTCGGCGAGTACCACGTGCCGGTGAACGCCGACATCTACGACATCGACGTGATCTTCGTGGACGAGGAGGACAAGGCCAACCCGCTGGGCGTCAAGGGTCTGGGTGAGATCGGCATCGTCGGCACCGCCGCGGCCATCGCCAACGCCGTGTTCCACGCCACCGGCAAGCGCATGCGCCACCTACCGATCACAGTGGATAAGCTGCTATGATAGGGCAACCGTTCCCACCGACGCCGGACTGTGCCTACTGGGCTACGACGGGATCGATCTAGTGGTCGAAACCTGACGGTTGAGTCCGTCCCGGATTTCGGTTTGGGCTGTGTCCTGCGAGTCTGGCGGGATGCGCAGTTGCATCTCCTTCTCGCTTGCCGCTTCGGATCGCCTTCGGCTGGAAGCCCTCGTAGCTGACCGGAATACGCCTCAGAAGCATGTCTGGCGCGCTTGCATCGTGCTGCTGAGCGCCGATGATCTGGGTACTCATGCGATCATGCGTGATGCAGGCGTATCTAAGATTGCGGTCTGGCGCTGGCAGGAGCGCTTCGCACAGGAGGGCCTTGATGGGCTCCTTCGCGACAAGACACGCCCAGCCCGCATCCCACCGCTCGGCCCGGAGGTGGCGGCGCGCGCGGTGGCCCTGACCCAGGCTGATCCGCCCGGTGAGACCACGCATTGGACGGCGGCTGCCATGGCCAAGGCTGCATCCATCAGCGTCTCGTCGGTGCAGAGGATCTGGCGCGGGCACGGCCTGCAGCCGCATCGAGTGCGGCAGTTCAAGCTTTCCACCGACTCAGCCTTCGCCGCCAAACTGCGCGATGTGGTCGGGCTCTACGTCGATCCACCGGCCCATGCCGTAGTGTCCTCCGTCGACGAGAAGTCGCAGATCCAGGCGCTCACCCGAACGCAGGAACCGTTGCCGATGAAGCCGGGTCAGCCCACGACGCGCACCCACGACTACAAGCGCCACGGCACCACGACCTTGTTTGCCGCCCTGGACGTCTTGGAGGGCAAGGTGATCGGCCGCTGCATGCAGCGCCACCGGCATCAGGAGTTCATCCGCTTTCTCAACGCGGTCGAGGCGGCGGTCCCGGCCGGAAAGGTCGTCCACGCGATCTTGGACAACTACGCCGTCCACAAGCACCTGAAGGTCCGCGCCTGGCTCGACCGGCACCCGCGCTGGACCTTCCACTTCACGCCCACCTCCACCTCCTGGCTCAACGCCGTCGAGGGCTTCTTTGCCAAGCTCGCGAGGCGCCGGCTGCGACAGGGCGTGTTCGGATCACTCTTCGAGGTCCAGGCTGCCATCAAACGCTTCATCGCCGAGAGCAACGGGGATCCGAAGCCCTTCGTCTGGACCGCAGACCCGGACCGCATCATCCAGGCCGCCAAACGCGGGCAAATCCACGGGCGTACGGCTCGTGACCAAACCCTGATCGCAGACGACCGCCTCGTCGACCCAGGTACCGCCCGCGTTCTCGATGTCCCGAAATGGTGAGCGTAGTTATTGACCCGATTGGAGGCTGTCCGCTTTCGTTGTCACCGTTCTTCAAAGCAGACCAGCAGCATTCGGCCAACTTCGGTCGCGTTGGCAGACGCCTCTGAACGGCTGGGTTGGGTGGAAAGCAGCTCGTCCGCTTCAGCATCGACGGGGAGCAGAAGCGGACCGCTACGCACCAAGAGGCTCGGCCGAACGCAGGCGCGGCGGTAATGCCGATGCCGGTGAAGCTCGGATCCTAGAGGGTAGCCCGTGCGCCGGTGGGATCAGCCCTGCAGTCGGCGAGGTGCACAACGACGAGGAGGGCGAGCGCTCCCGAAAGGGGCCGGAGCCCGAGGGCGCCGGCCAGTGTAGGGAGGAAACGCCCACCATGGGCTCGGAGACGGCTCGCATCAGACATGCCAGCCGAAAGCCGTATAAGCCCGGCAAGTCGATGCGGCACGTCCTGCTCCGGATCTGGGGCGCCGGCGGCACGGCCTACGTCGGGCGCCGGATGACGCTCTACCGCGACAACGGCGTGCAGTTAGGCGGCGTCGCCGTCGGCGGCATCCGGATCAGCCACATGTCGGGGATCTGCTCGGCAATGACGATAGCGCTCACCGCCGCGAAGGCCCGGCGCGTTCCCTACACGGTGAAGCCGCTGGGCGAGGAGCGATCCCCGGCACCGAACCTGCCCGCACCCGACGCGGGCAGTAGCGAGCCCGAGTAGCGCCAGCAGCCCAGCGCCCGGCTGGACATGCGCAACGGCCTCGTCGTGGACGAGACGATCCTCGCCCACATGACGCTCACGCGCGAGATCGAGCTCGCCCGCAAGGGCAAGCCGCACGATCCGGCGCTGATGCGGCTCTCCCGCTCAAGGCGGAGTAGCACCATGGTCAAGATCATCTTTCACAGCGCGATCGCTTGCAAAGTGACCAGTCGGGATACCGTGCTCCGCGTGGTGTCAGCAGGTGGCGAGCATCAACAACACCCCGGCGATCGTGAACGCAAACGCGCATATCGTGCGGATACAGAACGACCCGTAGTGCTGGCCAATGCGCCAGCGCCGACACGCCAGGTGATCGAACTCCAGGCCCATGGCGAGGAGCAAGATGCCGACGCACGCTTGGAAGCTCGGCAAGACTTCGATCCCTGGTCCGACGCGCAAACTGCGCATCGAGACTTTTGTCTACCAGAGATATGGCACCGTGTATCAACACGGGCGAGCGCCACGTACCCGGCATCGGAACCACTCCAAACCGTTGGCCGGTCTCGCTCACCGCGTGGCGACCTACATACCCTTCATCGAATCGATGAGACCGGGTTCTTCGCTTTCAGGGACAGCGCGAGGCTCCGCCTTCTCGCTGGCGTTTTGTGCCTCCGGAATGCGATCTTGCGGACAGCCGTCCTCAGCGAGTTGCTTGCGGCCGGCACGCGTCGCTGCTGCGATCTCTTCAGGGGTCAGCGTCGTACCGCCGCTCTCGTCGCGAGTCATAGCCGTCTCCCTGGCTGTGCTGTCGTCGCGACATGGATGCCGTTCAGCACTTGTATGTCGAAGTGGCTGACTGGATGGCTAGTTCCGTTGGGTGGCTCTTGGTCTGCGATCGCTGCCCCTTCGATGTCGGCCAGCATAGGGGCTGACCAGGGATCGCACCGGAGTGAGCACCTCACTCAGGGATCAAAGTCTACTCCAATCTTCCGTCCGCTGCGCCAGAGCAAACCATATGGTCTGTCGATATATGCTGCTTCGCAGATCAGGCGTCCGGTTACAGCTATCTCAGAATCCAGATCGACTTCCAGAAGCGCTTCGCAGTCGCTCATGCTCCAAATCAAACAGTCCAAGCACTGCTTCCCTCCCGCCGAGAACAGCGTCCCGGTCTTCAATATGTCTTTCTTGGGGAGTTGCTTGATAATTAATAACAATAATCGCTCCTCCTGTTTGTTGGGTGGAGCTAGGTCACGCACAACCTAACGATCTCTGAACCCTGCACCGATGTGTGCAGCGTTAGGTGAGAAAGCGCATGTCCGCCCCTACGGATGAAACTCAGATCAGTGTCAGGAAACGCATGTTCGTTGTGTTCGCCCTAGACGGGACGCTCGCGCTCACGGAGCACCGCGCGGACTTTCTGAATTGGCCCGGCAGTACCAAGGACTGGCGTGGATTCTTCCGGGAAGCATATTTCCGCAGGAAGTGGCAACGTAGCCCATGCCAAGCTGGTGGAGCGCTGTGCTTCGAGCGAACGCGCCTGCGCCGCCTGCGCATTCGGCGTTCGGGAGCCTTTCGACCCGGCCCGGACTTGATTGCAAATGAGTGATCCGTCCGATCCCGCAGAGCCCTACGCCCTCGTCGTCGACGACGACGGGCTCATCCGGATGGATGCGATGTACATCCTGGAGGATGCAGGCTTTCGGACCTTCGAGGCGAGCGACGGCGACAAGGCCATGAAGCTCCTCGACCGGGAACACGCCGTCATCGTGCTGCTCTTCACCGACGTGCAGATGCCCGGCTCCCGCGACGGCTTCGCGGTCGCCCGCGAGACCGCCGCCCGGTGGCCGCATATCGCCATCGTGGTGGCATCGGGGCATCTGCGGCCAGGGCCCGGGGACATGCCGGAGGGGGCGTGCTTTATCGGCAAACCGTTCACCGCCGACATGGTCCACGACCACCTACAGGAAATCCTGCCCGACGGGCGCAAACCGGCACCGCTGCGCCGACGGGAACGGGGGGCGGAGGACACGCTGGCGCCGGGGGCGCAAGCGCATTGATGTACCACGACACGCTTCGGTCGATGCCGCCCGCCACGTTTTAGACGGCTGCCGTACGATTTTGTTGTCCGAGCGGTCTGGGGTGGAGGGATCTCGTACCCCGGTCACATCAGGCGGCATAGCAGGCAAGAGCGAATGGCCAGGCAATCCTGGCCCGCTGGATAGCGACCGGGCGGGCTTAAAGTCGCCTCGCATCGACCGGTGCTCGTGGGCCGGACCGGGCTCGGCGGAGGAATGGCAGCTCGGGGTCGGAAGCGGGATGGCCGCACAGGGTGGTTTTCCGCCCGTCCGCTTTCGGACGGCAAGTGCATCGAAGCGGACATAGTGGGGTTTTGAACGCGCCGACCAAGCCGGAAGCCGGGCCTGATCAGACCGAACCCCTCGCATGAAGGCTGAGGAGCCGGCGCAGGACGTCGCTCAATTGCAATGCCGAGTACGGCTTCTGCAGCAGCTCGAACCCGTGCGTGCCCTCCTGCGCCAGCACGTGGCTGTAGCCGGATGCTAGGACCACCGGCAGATGCGGCAACCGCCGCTGCAGCGCCTTGGCGAGTTCTACGCCCCCCATGCCTGGCATCACCACGTCGGTAAACACCAGGTCGAAGCCTGCGCCGTCGCCACCCAATAGGTCCAACGCCTCCTCGGCGTTGGCCGCCCAGGTCGGTCGGTAACCCAGGTCCTCAAGGATTTGGGTCGCGAACTGACCGACGCCGATGTTGTCCTCGACGACGAGGATGCGCTGCCCCGTGCCGAGAAGCGTCAGGCGCCCATTGGGCCCGCGGGCACAGGCCGGGACCTCCTCTTGCTCGACTTCCGGAAGGTAGAGGGTGAAGGTTGTGCCTTCCCCGACAAGGCTAGCCACGTCAATGTCGCCGCCCGATTGCTTTGCGAAGCCGAATACCTGCGACAGGCCGAGCCCCGTGCCCTTACCGACCTCCTTGGTGGTGAAGAACGGCTCGAAGATCCGGCTGAGTAGGTCCGGGGGGATACCTGAACCTGTGTCGACGAGAGAGACCGCGGCGAAGGCTTTGCGTGAGCCGGCATGCCCGCGGATGACAGGAAGGGTCGTCCGGCATCCGAGGCGCAGGGTGAGTGTTCCTTCCCCTTCCATGGCATCGCGTGCGTTGACGGCCATGTTGATGAGTGCGGTCTCGAACTGACTCAAATCCGCCCGGACGAAGCAAGGAGCATCGGGCACCTGTGCGACCACGTAGACGCGTGCGCCCGTCACAGTATCGAGCATCTCCGCGATCCCGCGCATCCTCTCGCCGACGTCGAACACCTCTGGCTTGAGTGCCTGCCGGCGT
>NZ_JAKSXW010000067.1 GCF_022829405.1 Methylobacterium sp. J-076 | reverse complement strand
GGCGCGAGCCGCTGCCACTGCTCCGGGCTCAGTTCATACCGCTTTGGCTTGGCCATCCCAGGCTCCCGGATCCTCGATCCGAACACTTGAGAATCACACCACGCCGCAAAGCGGAACTCTGAATGTCGATTGAACCTAGAGGATCTGACTTCGGCAAAGTGGCTAGCCAAGGCAGAGGTCGCCAAGCGCGACGCGGAGATCGCCCTAATAATTGACGTCGATGGCACCGGAACCGAGGTTGCGTCCATCCGCCAAGACACGATGGTGTGGGACGACGAGTAAATCCCAAGCTACCATAACCAACCCGCCAGGTTCAGTGAGGACGTGGCGACGGCACACGGAAGGTCTGACATTCCCCCCATGTGTCTGCACGATGTCACGGAACAAGTTCCCGGCGCAGCACTGGCACAAGTTGGTTAGTTGGATGCTAGGCTCTCAAGGAATTTTACTCGTTGTGCGAGCGTGTCCACTTCGCAGCTGCTTGCACTGATTGAGTCGAGCGTTCCACCGCTACCAAACTTATAGATTAGATCACAAGTGGTCTTTCTGTAAGCCAACCACAATCTCTGCGATTCACGTAGAGCTGCTTTCTGCATATCTGAAGCCTTCGCCATCAGCTTTTGATAAGCACCGTTCAGCCGCTTGTCTTGGCGCTTCATCTCGGCGCCATCGCAATCGAGCATTTCCGCTGTCACGCCGCCACTCTTATCCATACATTTGGCATGGTCAGATGAGGTAAGCTGCTCTGCGACTGCGGCGCTACTCAGCGTAGCGAGCAATAAGGCGCCGGCGGGGCCGATGACAGAGATTTTCAAGAGCATGTTGGGTAGGACACACGCGGCCACGATTAGATAACTGTAGCCCGACTGGTTCAAGCAACGCTAGGGGGAGCTCTGCCGGAGCAGTCGTCCGCCGTGGGCTTAGGCCAATCGCTAGAATGCGACCGTTTCAAGAACCCCACTGTTAGTGCGCACCTGCCAGGATGACCCATACGAGGTGTCCTATGCGGTTCCTGGCTTCCCTCAGTCTGGCCATTCTGTTGACGGCGGCACACGCGTCGCCGGTCATTGCGCGCGGTGGTGGAGGTAGCGGCTTGATGGGTGTCCGGGGCTATGTAACCTCGCGCGGAACCTACGTTGCGCCACATGTCCGCACCCGCCCAGATGGGGTGCTTGAGAACAACCTCTCCTACCGGGGTGCCAATTCGAATCAACCGCTCCCAGGTGGAAGCGGTCTTCCCGTTGTGCCTACGCGAGCCCTAGTCGAGAGCGATGGTCCCAAGGCCGTACCCAACCCTACCACGTGGACCAACATTGGCTCCCGGCCCGTGGAGCAGCAGTGTCCGGGGAACCGCCTCGTCGGTACGGGCGCCGGATTTTGCATCATCAACTAGGATCGTCGGGGAACAAGCTCCTTCCGTCGCCGCCTCCGGCACCGCAGGCGTAGCGCTCAGGCTGCGATCTCCTGCTTCGCGGGCGTGGCGGTCTGGTTGTACGGATCACCGGCATTGCTGTCGGGGAAGCGACGCTGGAAGACCGCTTCGCTGACCAGCACCATCGTCGTGGTCGTACCTGCCTCTGACTGCGAGCAAGTGACGGTGAAGACACGCAGATCCAGTTTGCCGGTGTCGTTGGCGAAGGCCATCGGCGACTTCACAACGACCTTGTCGCCTAGCTCCCACAGATCCGTCGTGCCGGGCTTGAACCACCCGAGATGGGTGACCGTCACCTGTACCGTGGCGAGCAGGATCTGCTGCGCATAGGCATCGACCGCTGTCTGGTTCTCCTGCGCGTCGAGCGGACGGTCGGCAGCGATCCGCACCGTCATTCCCTTGGCCCCGGACGGGATCGTCGCGGTCGACTGGATCTGCGCGGCCGCTGAGCCGAACTTCTGATCCGTGCCCGGC
>NZ_JAKSXW010000064.1 GCF_022829405.1 Methylobacterium sp. J-076 | reverse complement strand
AGTAGTAGTTGTAGCAGATCTGGCCGCCGCCGACGAAGCATTCGTTGTTGTTGCGGTTGGAGAAGAAGAGGAGGACGGTGGTCGGGCGGTCGTCGGCGGCGAAGATGCCGTTGGCCGGGGAGACGCCGACGACGGCCGTGGCGCGGCTGGTGGAGGAATCGAAGCCGTAGCCGGCGTTGAAGCCGGCGTAGAAGCCCGTCCAGGTGAAGAACGCAACAAGCGTGAAGACCGGCGGCGGCGCAGCGCGGCGCGGAAGGTCGGCGGCCGAAGCGGCCACGGTCATGCCGGCGAGAACGGTCGATGCAAGGAGAAGCTTATTCATTGGGGTACCAGATCCTGGAGTTGGCTTAGGCCAGCGGCTTTCTAGGCGCTTGCGGCGAACGGGTCTGTCGCTTTCCTGCAACAAGCAGGGTCAGATTAGCCAGATCGGGTCAACGAAAGGTGAAGGTTATGCCGGCCTAACGGGGTCGGCGGAGCGATGTGCTCTTCCGCACGCCGGCTCCCGGGGAAGTGATAGGGCCTGAACTGGTTTGCCGGGGAAGTCCTAATTGGGGCGAAACCGCGGCGCGACCGAGCGAACATTTGTTAAGTGGCAGGGGGCGGGACAGAGGGGCTGCGTTTTATTTTAGGACGCCGGCCCGCGACCCGGCCGATCGGCGATATCATTCACTTAACCCTGATCGCGGGTTTCCCGGCGGCACCGCCGGCCGAGCCTTCCTCCACGGCGCCACCGACCTGTGGCGCCTATGTCGCGCGGGGGCACATCGCGCCCGGCCGCCCGGCGGGAAAGCGTCGATGACGCCCGTCATCCCGCCCTTCCTGGCTCTGCGAGATTGACAAGCCGCCGCAAGGCTCTAGGTGAAGCGCTAATCGCTCGGCGGCCGCGGTTGCGTCCGTGTGTCCGCTCAATCCCGGATCGTTGCCGCGACGATGTCCATCGCGCCGGCCGGGTGCGTGAATGTTGCCGACACGAAATGCCGTTTTCAGATCTGGGACTGAGCGAGAAAGTCCTGCAGGCCGTCACATCGGCCGGTTACACCGAGCCGACGCCGATCCAGGCGCAGGCCATCCCGCATGTGCTCGCGCGTCAGGATGTCCTGGGCATTGCCCAGACCGGCACCGGCAAGACCGCGGCCTTCACGCTGCCGATGCTCACCCTGCTGGAGACCGGCCGCGCCCGTGCCCGGATGCCGCGGACGCTGATCCTCGAGCCGACCCGCGAACTCGCGGCGCAGGTGGAGGAGAGCTTCGAGCGCTACGGCACGAATCACAAACTCAACGTCGCGCTGATCATCGGCGGCGTCTCCTTCGCCGACCAGGACGCGAAGCTGACCCGCGGCACCGACGTCCTGATCGCCACCCCGGGCCGCCTGCTCGACCATTTCGAGCGCGGCAAGCTGCTGCT
Organism: Methylobacterium sp. J-076; assembly: GCF_022829405.1. Classification (GTDB taxonomy): domain Bacteria; phylum Pseudomonadota; class Alphaproteobacteria; order Rhizobiales; family Beijerinckiaceae; genus Methylobacterium. Next base: position 50,003 of record NZ_JAKSXW010000064.1, on the reverse strand, counting down.
CACCGGCGTCGAGCTCCTCGTCATCGACGAGGCGGACCGCATGCTGGACATGGGCTTCATCCCCGACATCGAGCGCATCGTGAAGATGGTGCCGTTCACCCGGCAGACGCTGTTCTTCTCCGCCACCATGCCGCCGGAGATCGAGCGGCTGGCGGACATGTTCCTGCACAACCCGCAGCGGATCGAGGTGGCGCGGGCGTCCTCGGCCGCGACGACCATCACCCAGCGCCTCGTGGCGACGGGCGCGGAGGATCACGCCAAGCGCGACCGGCTGCGCACGCTGATCCGCGGCGAGGAGGCGCTGACCAACGGCATCATCTTCTGCAACCGCAAGCGCGATGTGGCGCTGCTGCAGAAGTCCCTCGTCAGCCACGGCTTCGACGCCGCCGCCCTGCACGGCGACATGGACCAGCGCTCGCGCACGGCCGCCCTCGACGCGTTCCGCAACGGTGAGACGGCCCTGCTCGTGGCGAGCGACGTGGCCGCCCGTGGCCTCGACATCCCGGCCGTGAGCCACGTCTTCAACTTCGACATCCCCCGCCACCCGGAGGATTACGTCCACCGCATCGGCCGCACGGGCCGGGCGGGCCGGGCGGGCGCCGCCTTCACCCTCGTCACCCCCGAGGACGAGCGCTCCCTCGGTGCCATCGAGGCGCTGCTCGGCCAGCCGATCCAGTGGTTCGACGGCGACCTCTCGACCGTGACGTCGTCCGATTCCGAGCCGCGCAGCCGCCATCGCGGTCGCTCGGGCGAGGGGCGCCGGAGCAGCCGGAGCGGCGAGCGCGGCACCGAGAAGAGCGGTGAGCGGAGCGCGGTCAGGTCCAGCGAGCGCGGCACTGACAAGAGCGGTGAGCGGAGCGCCGTCAGGACCAGTGAGCGCAGCGCCGAGAAGCCCGCGAGGGAGAGCCGTCCCCGGTCCGAAGCGCGCGAGCGTCCCGTGGCCCGCGCCGAGACCCCCGTCGCCCCGAAGCCCGAGCAGGCGCGGCGGGAAGCGCCCCGGCGGCAGAACCCGCGGGGCAACCGCGAGACGGATTCCGAGGGCGATACGCCCGTGGGCCTCGGCTCGCACGTGCCCGCCTTCCTCCTCCGCGCGCCGACCGTGAAGCGCGGCAGCTGAGGCGCTGGCGCGCCACGGCGCGCCAGTCCTTCGGGTCCGCGCCTTTAACTGCGCGTGTACAAAGTGTCGCTACAATCCAGGCTCTTGCGGCTGTGCCTGGTTAGGCAGGCTCGCCCCGCAGCGGGATGAGGATGAGCCAGGACGCTTTCCCGGATCGTGATCGTAGCTTCGCGTTGGCGAAGCGGGCGAACGAACTCATGCGCGACTATGGACCGTCGGCGACGCCGAGGGCCTACGCCGTCTGGTACGCCTACGTCTCGGGCGAGGTGCCGCTTCTCAACGATGCGGTCAAACGCCTGACCGCCGACAAGGGCCTCCTGACCGAGTTCGACATCGACCACCTGCATGAGAGCTACCTCGACGGGCAGCGCTATGCCGCCGATGCCAGCGTGGTCAGCCGGACGGTCCTCGCGGAGCTGGCGGCGGTGAGCGAGGTCCTCGACCTGTCGCTCGGCTCGACGCAGCAATACGGCGAATCCCTCTCCACCCTGACCCTCGACCTCGCCCAGGCACAGTTGAGCCGGGCCCGCCTGGCCGAGCTGGTCGCCTCCCTGGTCGCCGCGACCCGCGAGGTCGTCGCCGACAACCGCGTGCTGGAAGCCCGCATCCGCGAAAGTCGGATCGAGGTGGAGACCCTGCGGGAGAAGCTCGAGACGACCCGGACCGAAAGTCTCACCGACCCGCTGAGCGGCCTCGCGAACCGCAAACACTTCGAGGAGATGCTGCGGAGTTCCGTGGCCGAGGTCGCGCGGGGCGGGACGCTGAGCGTGATCGTGGTCGATATCGACTACTTCAAGCGGTTCAACGACCAGTTCGGCCATCTGACCGGCGATCAGGTCCTGCGGCTGGTGGCGGTGGTGATGCGCGAGAGCGTCGATCACAGCGCCTCCCTGGCCCGATTCGGCGGCGAGGAGTTCGGGATCATCCTCCCGGGCGCCAACCGCATCGATGCGGCACGCATCGCCGAGACAATCCGCACCAGCATGATCGGCCGGGAGCTGGTGAAGCGCTCGACGGGCGAATCCCTCGGCAAGGTGACGGTGTCGCTGGGCGTCGCTGAGTACCGGCGGGGGGACACGCCCGCCTCCCTGCTGGAGCGGGCGGACCTGTGCATGTTCGCCGCCAAGCGCGGCGGCCGGAACCGCGTCGTGGACGACGCCTCCATCGCCCCGTCCCAGGCCGCTTGACCCGCGGCCTGGAGGGCATTCGTCTCAGGCGGAGACCGGCATCCGCTCCGGCGAGACCGGGGTGATCGCCACCGACTCGCCGCAGCCGCAGGCCGAGGTCTGGTTCGGGTTGTTGAACACGAACTGCGACGCGAGCTTGCTGGTGGTGAAGTCCATCTCGGTCCCGAGCAGGAACAGGACCGCCTTCGGGTCGATGAAGACCTGGACGCCCCGGTCCTCCACCATGTCCTCGCCGGGCTTGCGCGCCTCGGCATATTCCATCGTGTAGGTCATGCCGGCACAGCCGCCGTTCTTGACGCCGACGCGCAGGCCCGCCACCGGCGTCTCGGCCTGCGCCATGATCGCCTTGATCCGCTCGGCCGCCCGATCGGTCAGGGAGAGGACTTTGAAACTGGATGACATCGACGCTCTCCGGCCCGGACGGGTTCAAGGCCCGCGGGACGTGGGTGGGGTTCCTGCAAGATAAGCATGCCGGGCCCCCGGGTCCACAAGGCCCGGAGCCTCACGTGGCCGGTGCGACGAGCCGCGCGAAGGAGGCGATGTCGACATTTCCTCCGCTGATCACGATGCCGACGCGCTTTCCGGCCACATCGAGCTTGCCGTGCAACACCGCCGCGGCGGCGAGGCAGCCGGTGGGCTCGACCACGAGCTTCATCCGGGAGGCGAAGAAGCGCATCGTCTCCACGAGTTCGGCATCGCTCACCGTGACGATGTCGGCCACGCGCCCGCGGATGATGGGGAAGGTGATCTGCCCGAGGTAGGTCGTCTGCGCCCCGTCCGCGATGGTGCGCGGCACGGGGATGGTCACCACCCGCCCCGCGTGGAACGACCTGCGCCCGTCGTCGCCCGCCTCCGGCTCGACGCCGTAGATCGCGACACCGGGGGAGCGTTCGGCCGCGGCGAGGGCACAGCCGGCGAGCTGCCCGCCGCCGCCGAGGCAGGCGACCAGCATGTCGAGGGGGCCCGTCTCCTCGATCAGCTCCAGGGCCAAGGTGCCCTGCCCCGCGATCACCTCGGGATGATCGTAGGGCGGGATCAGGGTCAGGCCCCGGGCCTGCGCGATCTCCCGCCCGAGGACCTCCCGGTCCTGGCTGTAGCGGTCGTAGGTCACCACCTCGGCGCCGTAGCCGCGGGTCACCTCGACCTTCACCTGCGGCGCGTCCTCCGGCATGACGATCACGGCGGGCACGCCGAGCAGGCGGCTCGCCAGGGCGATGGCCTGGGCATGGTTGCCGGAGGAGAAGGCGATGACGCCGTGCGCCCTCACCTCGTCCGGCAGAGCGGCGATCGCGTTGTAGGCTCCGCGGAACTTGAAGGCGCCGCCCCGCTGCAGGTTCTCGGCCTTGAAGAACAGGCTGGCGCCGGTCATCGCGTCGGCGGTGCGCGAGGTGAGCACGGGGGTGCGGTGGGCCACCCCTTCGATGCGCCGGGCGGCCGCGGCCACGTCGGCGAAGGTCGGGAGGGCGGGCGTCGCCGCGACAGGATCGGCCATTGCATCTGTCTCCGCACCATCCACTGGCCGGCGCCTGGGACGGCGCGTCCGAGCGGAGCCATTGGCGCTGCCGTGGATTAACTCCCGGTGGGGGAGCGGACAATGGCAAAGGACAACCGACCGATGACGGTCCGGCGGGCGCGGGCATGACACGGGACAAGGCGGTCGCCTCCGGGAACGCCGTGACCTTCCGTGGCCGGGGCCTGGGGCTGCGCCTCGGCACGCGCCTCGTCGTCCTCGTCTGTCCCCTTTGCTCGCAGCGCAACGCCCAGCGCGGGGCCGAGCGCGGCATCTGCGAATGGTGCGCCTACGTCCCCTCCCTGAGGGATGCCGAGCGGGTGGAAGAGACCTGACGGCACGGGCGAGCCGTTCCTGCGGTGCTTTTATCCTAAGCATTTGACTGGACGGGTCTGAAAGGGACGACCCATGGCGACCCAATCCCGTCTTTGCGAGCACAGCGAAGCAATCCAGGGCGGCGGGCCGTGTCCGGTCATGGCGTGCCCCTGGATTGCGTCGCGTGGCTCGCAATGACGGAGCGCGCGCCGACTCCCACTCAGACGGTTCAGGTCCGGTGAGGAACGGTCCTGAGGAGTCGTTCGCGGCATCGCTGAGCGGCGCCTCCCCTCAGGGCCGCACCTCACTCGAAATGGGGCCAGGGTGCCCGCCGCGGCCGGAATGAACGCCGATGGGCGGGCCGCGTTAGCCTCGGGCGCGTTCCACGGCACGCCCGCTGCCCCGTTGTGAGCGGCGGGACTCGGGCGAGGGCGTCTGACAACCGGCCCGAGAAGGGTTGGAGACACAGTCGAAGGAGACTGCCATGAGGAAGTCCACCCTGTTCGCCGCCGCCGGCCTGTTGGCCGTGGGAACGGCAGCCTACGCCGCCGAGGGCGGCCCGAGCACCCAGAGCCCGGCCGGCAACCCCGGGACCCGCATGCAGGGCTCGCCCAATGCGGCGGGTTTCGGGAAGGCCGACACCACCGGAAGCGCCGGGGCTTCGAGCGCCGCGCCGAACCGCGAGGTGAAGCCGGACGGAAAGATGCACGGCTCCCCGAACGCATCCGGCTTCAACAACGGTGCGGGCGCGGCGACCGGCAGGTAACGGCCACCGTCCCATGCGGAATCGATCAGGGGCGTCCCGTGAGGGGTGCCCCTTTCGCGTGGCCCTTGCCGGCTCTCAGGTGTGGATCACCTTGCCGTAGGCGTCGAGCACGCTCTCGTGCATCATTTCGCTGAGCGTCGGGTGCGGGAACACCGTGTGCATCAGCTCCTCCTCGGTGCTCTCGAGGTTCATCGCCACCACGTAGCCCTGGATCAGCTCGGTGACTTCGGCGCCGACCATGTGGGCGCCGAGCAACTGGCCGGTCTTGGCGTCGAACACGGTCTTGATCATCCCGTCCGGCTCGCCCAGCGCGATGGCCTTGCCGTTGCCCGCGAAGGGGAACCGGCCGACCTTCACCTGGAAGCCCTGCTCCTTGGCCTTGGCCTCGGTGAGCCCGACGCTCGCGATCTGCGGCTGGCAATAGGTGCAGCCGGGGATCTTGCCCTTGTCCATCGGGTGGGTGTGCAGGCCCTTGATGGTCTCGATGCAGATGACGCCCTCGTGCTCGGCCTTGTGGGCCAGCATCGGCGGGCCGGCGACGTCGCCGATGGCGTAGAGGCCCGGCACGTTGGTCCGGCCGAGCCCGTCGGTGACGACGCAGCCCCGGTCGGTCTTCACCCCGAGCTTTTCCAGGCCGAGATTCTCGACGTTGCCGACGACGCCCACCGCCGAGATCATCTTCTCCGCGGTGATCTGCTGGGTCTTGCCGTCGCCGCCCTCGATGGTGGCGGTGATCGAGCCGGTGCCCTTCTCGACCTTCGTCACCTTGGCGCCGGTGAGGATCTTGATGCCCTGCTTCTCGAACCGCTTGCGGGCCATGGCGGCGATCTCGGAATCCTCCACCGGCAGGATCTGCGGCAGCACCTCCACCACGGTCACCTCGGCGCCCATCGTCCGGTAGAACGAGGCGAACTCGATGCCGATGGCGCCCGAGCCCATCACCAGCAGGCTCTTGGGCATCGTCTCGGGGACCATGGCCTCGTAATAGGTCCAGATCAGCTTTTTATCCGGCTCGATCCCGGGCAACGCCCTCGGCCGGGCGCCGGTGGCGACGATGATGTGCTTGGCCTGATAGGTGCCCGCCCCCTTGGCGCCCTTCGGCGGCTCGGCGCGCGCCGAGTCCTTCACGGTGACCTGGCCGGGCTGGTTGCCCTTGGCGACGGAATCGACCGTCGCCTCGCCCCAGATCACGTCGACCTTGTTCTTCTTCAGCAGCATCCCGACGCCGCCATTGAGCTTCGCCGAGACGCCCCGGGAGCGCTTCACGATGGCCCCGACATCGAACCCGACCTTCTCGGCCGTCAGCCCGTAATCGCCCGGATGCTGGAAGTAGTGGAAGATCTCGGCCGAGCGCAGCAGCGCCTTGGTGGGGATGCAGCCCCAGTTGAGGCAGATGCCGCCGAGGTGTTCGCGGTCGACCACGGCGGTCTTGAAGCCGAGCTGCGCCGACCGGATCGCCGTGACGTAGCCGCCGGGCCCGGCACCGATGATGAGGACGTCGTAGGTGTCGGGCATTGGCGACTACTCCTGCGCGGGCTCTCCTCCCCCTTGCGGGGAGGAGATGGAGATGGGGGTGGTCCAACCGGATGCATCGGCGGCCGGGGCATTCGTCGCGGTCCTGGGTCGGGCGGACAGCGTTGCGAAGATCGTGTCGAGCACGCTGTCGATCGATCTCGTGACGTCGAGGTTGCTGAACCGAAGGACGCGAAACCCTTGGGCTTCGAGGGCGCGTGTCCGTCGCAGATCGTAGGCCGCATCAGCCTTGAAGCCGTGCTGGTCGCCATCGACCTCGACGATGAGACGCGCGGCAAGGCAGCAGAAGTCCGCCACATAAGACCCGAGCGGGACCTGCCTTCGGAAGTGCGAACCTTCGACCGGCAGGCGATGGCGCAGATGCCACCAGAGCCGTCGCTCAGCCTCGGTCTGCGAACGACGGAGGTTCGCAGCGTTCGTCTTAACCCGTGGCGATGCGGATCGAGGGGGCGGCTGCTGCCAAGTCATACAAGGGCCGGTCCAGTGTGAGCGTATCCCCTCCCCCCTGTGGGGAGGGGGAGGGGTGGGGGTGGTGCAGACGGCACCGCCGCGATCTCTCCGGCACCACCCCCACCTCCCGCTCCTCCCCACAAGGGGGAGGAGAGCCCGCCGGGCTGAGCGAAGCGGTGTTGGTCTGCCGATGACCGTTTCACCGAATTCCTCCCCGCGGGGAGAAGCGGCTTACACCAGCATTCCCATCGGGTTCTCGATCAGGCCCTTGAAAGCCTGGAGCAGCTCGGCCCCGAGTGCCCCATCCACCACCCGGTGATCGACCGAGAGCGTCACCGTCATCGCTTGGACCACGGCCGGCTGGCCGCCCTTGGCGACGATGCGGGCCTCGCCCGCGCCCACGGCCAGGATCGTGCCGTGGGGCGGGTTGATCACCGCCTGGAAGTTCTTGATCCCGAACATGCCGAGGTTCGACACGGCGGTGGAGCCACCGGAATACTCCTCCGGCTTCAGCTTGCGCGAGCGAGCCCGGCCAGCGAGGTCCTTCATCTCGGCGGAGATGGTGGAGAGCGTCTTCTGCTCCGCCTTGCGGATCACCGGGGTGAACAGCCCGCCGTCGATCGCCACGGCGACGCCGACATCCGAGTGGCGGAACTTCAGCACCCGGTCGCCCGCCCAGACGGCGTTGGCGTTCGGCACCCGCTGGAGGGCCAGCGCCAGGGCCTTGATGACGAAGTCGTTGACCGAGAGCTTGTAGGAGGGCTTGCCGTCCTTGTCCTTGGCGGCCCCGCCATTGACCTGCTCGCGCAGGGCCAGCAGCGCATCCAGCTCGACATCGAGCGAGAGATAGAAGTGCGGGACCGTCTGCTTCGACTCGACGAGGCGCTTGGCGATGGTCTTGCGCATCCCGTCGAGGGTGATCTCCTCGTAGGAGCCCGGCTCGAACATCGCCTTGACCTGCTCGGTGGTCATGCCGGTGGCCAGCGGGGCGGTGGCGGCCGGGGCCGCCTTCGGCGCGGGGGCGGCCTCCTGCGCCTGCGGCGCCGGAGCGGCGGCCGGGGTCGCCTTCTGGGCGCCGCCGGCCTTGGCCGCCTGCACGTCGCGGGCGATCACCCGGCCGTGCGGGCCGGAACCCTGGATCGTGCCGAGGTCGATGCCCTCCATCTTGGCGAGCCGTCTGGCGAGCGGCGAGGAGAACACCCGGCCCTCGCCACCCCCGGAGGCCGGCGGGGCGGCGGCCTGCCCCGCGGCGGGGTTCACCGCCTTGGCGGCGTCGGGGGCCTCGTTGGAGCGGGCATAGGACATCTGCGCGTCGCCCGACGTCGTCGCCGCATCGGCCGTCGGCGCCGTGGCGGGGGACGCCTTCGGGGCCTCGGCCGCCTTGCCGCCGCCGGCCGGGGCCTGGATGCTAGCGGGATCCTCGCCCTCGCCCGCGATCAGGGCGATCAGGTCGTTGACCGGCACGTCCGCCGTGCCCTCGGGCACGACGATCTTGGCGAGGACGCCCTCATCCACCGCCTCGACCTCCATGGTCGCCTTGTCGGTCTCGATCTCGGCCAGCACGTCGCCGGACTTGATCGGATCGCCCTCCTTCTTGAGCCACTTGGCGAGGTTGCCCTTCTCCATCGTCGGGGACAGGGCGGGCATCAGGACGTTGATCGGCATGGTCTTCAGGTCTCGGGCGTGGCCGGAGGGGCCGGATCGGCGAAGGGAAACAGATCGTCCAGGGGAAACGGAACGGCATCGAAGGGCGGCATCGCGACGGTCTCGCCGCGCACGACCGCGCCGAGCAATAGCCATTGGCCGCCGGTGAGTGAGAAGGCTTCAAGGGCCCCCTCGCCTGGGTCCAGAAGCCAAAGGTGAGGGATGCGGGCCTCGCCGTAGATCCGTCGCTTGGCGCCGCGGTCGAGCCGCGCCGTCGAGGGTGAGATGATCTCGCAGGCCCAATCCGGCGGCGTCTCGATGAACGCCGCGTCCGGCTCCGCCGGCATTCGCTCCCGGCGCCAGCCGGCAAGGTCGGGAACCACGACGTGGGACCCCAGATGAAGCTCCGGCTCCATCATGAAGATCCAGCCACCGGGGCCACCGCGTCCGTGGCGGAAGGGGGGCCCCAGCGCGGTGGAAAGGTCCGATGCCGCCATCGCATGCCGAGGCCGCGGGCGCGGATGCGTCTCCAGCACGCCGTCGATGATCTCGGCGACCAGATGGTCCGGCACGGCCACCAGATCGGCGTAGGTCGCCAGCCGGATCGCTGCCTCAGCCATGGCCGCCCGCCGTCAGTTGAAGTCGCCCGGAGCGAGGCATTCCGCCTCGATCGCGGCGCGGATGCGCTCGAAGGCCTCGTCCTCGGCCATGTCGGTGTCGACCGCGTAGGCGCGCGCCGCCTGCCGGGCGAGATCGACCAGCAGGCGTCCCCAGGTCGCCGGATCGTCGAAGGAGCGGCGCAGGGCGACGCTCACCGCCCCGTCGACCACCGCCGCACGCAGCACCTCGACGCCGCCCTGTTCCAGGGCGTCGGGCGGTGCGGCGAGTTCGGCGAAGTCCTGGCTCATCGGGTCCGGCCCGTCTGCGGCTCCCCGCCGGGGCGGCGGGGACGATGGGGGGGTGGCGAAGACCGGTCCAAGCGGTCCTTACTTGTAGCAGACCGCCTTGGCCGCCTGGATGACCTCGGCGACGTTCGGCAGAGCCAGCTTCTCGAGGTTGGCGGCGTAGGGCATCGGCACGTCCTTGCCGGTCACCCGCAGCACCGGGGCGTCGAGATAATCGAAGGCATCGACCATCAGCCGCGCCGAGATCTCGGCGCCGACGCCGGATTGCGGGAAGCCCTCCTCGATCGTCACGCAGCGGCCGGTCTTCTTCACCGATTCCAGGACCGTGTCGGTGTCCATCGGCCGGATGGTGCGCAGGTCGATCACCTCGGCCTCGATGCCCTCTTCGGCCAGGGCCTGGGCCGCCTTGAGGGCGTAGGTCATGCCGATGGAGAAGGAGACCAGGGTCACGTCCTTGCCCTCCCGGTGGATCCGCGCCTTGCCGATCGGCAGCACGAAATCGTCGAGCTTCGGCACCGGGAAGGTCTGGCCGTACAGGATCTCGTTCTCGAGGAAGATGATCGGGTTCGGGTCGCGGATCGCGGCCTTGAGCAGGCCCTTGGCGTCGCTGGCCGTATAGGGGGCGATGACCTTGAGGCCGGGCACGTTGGAGTACCACGCGGCGTAGTCGTGGCTGTGCTGGGCGGCGACGCGGGCGGCCGCGCCGTTGGGGCCGCGGAACACGATGGGGCAGCCGAGCTGGCCGCCGGACATGTAGAGGGTCTTGGCCGCCGAGTTGATGATCTGGTCGATCGCCTGCATGGCGAAGTTGAAGGTCATGAACTCCACGATGGGCTTCAGGCCGGCCAGCGCCGCGCCGACGCCGATCCCCGCGAAGCCGTGCTCGGTGATCGGCGTGTCGACCACGCGCTTGGCGCCGAACTCCTGCAGTAGGCCCTGGGTCACCTTGTAGGCGCCTTGGTATTCGGCGACCTCCTCGCCCATCACGAAGACGTCGCCGTCCCGGCGCATCTCCTCGGCCATGGCATCGCGCAGGGCCTCGCGCACGGTCATGGTGACCATGGGCGTGTCGGCGGGGAACTCCGCCATCACCGGCTCCCGCGCCTTGTTGGTGATGGTCGCCGGGGCGGCGGGCGCCACGGGCGCGTCGTCCCCGGTCTTGGAGGTGGCCGTCGGCTTGTCGGTCAGGCCCTCGGCCTGGGCGGTGGGCGTCGGCGCCTGCTGCCCGCCGGCATCGTGGCCGTTGGCCTTCGGGCCGCCCTTGCCGCCGGAGGCGGCGGCCTTCTCCACGTCCTCGCCCTCCTCCGCGATGATCGCGATGGGGGTGTTGACGGCGACGCCCTCCGTCCCCTCCTCGATGAGGATCTTGGCCAGCACGCCCTCATCGACGGCCTCGACCTCCATGGTCGCCTTGTCGGTCTCGATCTCGGCCAGCACGTCGCCGGACTTGACCGGGTCGCCGACCTTCTTGAGCCATTTCGCGAGCTTGCCCTCCTCCATGGTCGGAGACAGGGCGGGCATGAGGATATCGGTCGCCATGATGAGTTCTTCGCGTCGCTCTCGTGCGGGGGCGGCCTAGGGTTCAGGCGGGCGCGGTCAGGCGCTCGCCTCGAGCAGGATGTCGGTCCACAGCTCGGACGGATCCGGCTCGGGATCGTTGGTCGCGAACTCGGCCGCGGCGTTCACCGTCTCGCGCACCTTGGCGTCGGTGGCCTTGATGTCCGCCTCCGGCACGCCGTGCAGCTCCAGCAGGCGCTTGCGGACCATCTCGATCGGGTCGTGCTCGTCCCGCATCTTCGAGACCTCGTCCTTCGTCCGGTACTTGGCCGGGTCGGACATGGAGTGGCCGCGGTAGCGGTAGGTCTGCATCTCGAGGATGAAGGGGCCCTTGCCCGTGCGGGCATGGTCGATGGCCCGGCCGGCGGCCTCGCGCACGGTGCGCACATCCATGCCGTCCACCATCTCGCCGGGGATGCCGAAGGACAGGCCGCGCTTCGAGAAGTCCGTCTGTGCGGAGGCGCGGGCCACCGAGGTGCCCATGGCGTAGCGGTTGTTCTCGATGACGTAGACCACCGGCAGCTTCCACAGGGCCGCCATGTTGAAGCTCTCGTAGACCTGGCCCTGGTTGGCGGCGCCATCGCCCATATAGGTGAGGCTCACCTTGCCGTTGCCGCGGTAATGGTCGGCGAAGCCGAGGCCGGTGCCGAGGGAGACCTGCGCGCCGACGATGCCGTGGCCGCCGAAGAACTGCTTCTCGCGGCTGAACATGTGCATCGAGCCGCCCTTGCCGCGGCTGTAGCCGCCCCGGCGGCCGGTGAGCTCGGCCATCACGCCCTTCGGCTCCATGCCGGTGGCCAGCATGTGGCCATGGTCGCGGTATCCGGTGATGACCTGGTCGCCGTCCACGGATGCCATCTGCATGCCGACCACGACGGCCTCCTGGCCGATGTAGAGGTGGCAGAAGCCGCCGATCAGGCCCATCCCGTAGAGCTGGCCCGCCTTCTCCTCGAAGCGGCGGATCAACAGCATCTCGTGGTAGGCGTGGAGGTCTTCCTCGCGGGTGAACTGCGGCATGTTGGGAGCCGGCTTATGGACTTCGGCCGCCGACGACGACGGGCCGGCGGTGGGCTCGGTCTCGGCCGTCTTGCCAGCGTCCATGTCGTTACTCCCCGCTCGCGCTCTCGTCCGGCGGGTGTAGGCTAGGCGCCAGCCGAAAGCGAGGCCCGCCCCTCTGACAGGGACGCGCCGTTGTCAGAGCGCGGAGCCGCCGGTCCACAGCGCGCAGCCCGCTCCCGTGCGGGCACAGCTTGCGCGGGGAGGCTTTTCAGGGGCCGATGATGACTACGTCGTTGGCGTGGACCCGTCCGAGCACGATCCGTGCCCGCTCCTCCAGGAGGTCGCGGTCGATCTGGTCGCTCTTGAGCAGGGCGACCCGGTGCTCCCAGACGGCACGGTCCGCCTTCACCGCCGCCAGTTCCCTGTTGAGGGCGTAGGCCCTGATCTTGAGGGCCCGCTTGGCCTCCAGGCCGCGGTTGCCGCTCTCCGCCTGCACGATGAAGTAGCCGCAGACGAGGGCCGACAGGGTCCAGAGACCCAGCGGCAGGACGATCATTCTGACGCGGCGACGGACGACCATGCCGGCACCCTGGCGCGGGAAGGTTAACGGAGGGTTTCCGGGCGGCTCCGCGACCGCCGCCGTCATTGCGAGCGCAGCGAAGCAACCCAGGGACGGGCCTCGTTCGAAAACGTCCCGCTGCCCTGGGTTGCTTCGCGTTGCTCGCAATGACGGTGAGGGTGTGACGGCTCGCGGGTGGCGTCCTGAGGTGGCTCGCCGCCCTGGATTGCTGTGCTCGCAACGGCGGCGAGGGTGTTGCCCTCGCCCCCCTCTCGCAACGCCCCCCGGTCCGGGGGGGCGCGGGAACCCTTACGCGCGGGCGAGCTGCTTGATCGCGCCCGGGCCGGCGTAGAGCGCCTGCGGACCGAGGCCTTCCTCGATGCGGATCAGCTGGTTGTACTTCGCCAGTCTGTCCGAGCGGGCGAGCGAGCCGGTCTTGATCTGCCCACAATTCGTCGCGACCGCGAGGTCGGCGATGGTCGAATCCTCGGTCTCGCCCGAGCGATGGGACATCACCGCCGTGTAGCCCGCGCGCTGGGCCATATCGACCGCCGCCAGGGTCTCGGTGAGCGAACCGATCTGGTTCACCTTGATCAGGATCGAGTTGGCGGTGCCGGTGGAGATGCCCCGCGACAGGCGCTGCACGTTCGTCACGAACAGGTCGTCACCCACGAGCTGGCACAGGTGGCCGGCCTTGTCGGTCAGGAGCTTCCAGCCCTCCCAGTCGTCCTCGGACATGCCGTCTTCGATGGAGATGATCGGGTACTTGCCGACGAGTTCGGCGAGGTAATCGACCTGCGCCGCGATGTCCCGGGTGCGGCCCTCGCCCTCGTAGCGGTAGGCGCCGTCCTTGAAGAACTCGGTGGCGGCGCAATCGAGCGCCAGGGCGATCTCGGATCCCGGCTTGAAGCCGGCCGCCTGGATCGCCTCCATCACGAAGTCGAGCGCGGCCTCGGCGGAGGGGAGATTCGGGGCGAAGCCGCCCTCGTCGCCGACGTTGGTGTTGTGGCCGGCCTTCTTGAGGGCGCCCTTCAGGGTGTGGAACACCTCGGAGCCCATCCGCACCGCCTCGGCGAGCGAGTCGGCGCCGACCGGCATGATCATGAATTCCTGGAAGTCGATCGGGTTGTCGGCATGGGCGCCGCCGTTGATGATGTTCATCATCGGCACCGGCAGCACCCGGCCCTGCACGCCGCCGACATAGCGGTAGAGCGGCAGGCCCGACGCCTCGGCGGCGGCCTTCGCCACCGCGAGCGACACGCCGAGGATGGCGTTGGCGCCGAGGCGGCTCTTGTTCTCCGTGCCGTCGAGCTCGATCATCGCCTCATCGACGGCGACCTGATCCTCGGCATCCATGCCGCCGATGGCGTCGAGGATCTCGGTCTGGGCCGCCTCGACCGCCTTCAGCACGCCCTTGCCGAGGAAGCGGGACTTGTCGCCGTCGCGCAGCTCCACCGCCTCGTGCGCGCCGGTCGAGGCGCCCGACGGGACGGCGGCGCGGCCGAAGGACCCGTCCTCCAGCAGCACATCGACCTCGACGGTCGGGTTGCCGCGGCTGTCGAGGATTTCACGGGCGCTGATATTGGTGATCGCCGTCATGGTTGTCTCCCGAGGGCCGCGGGCCGTTCGTGCGCGTCGACCGCTCGGCCGCGCGTCGCGGGGCGGCTTATCCGCCATGCATCGGCCCCCGGCAACCCGGACTCGCCCGGCATCCCGGCGAAATCTTCGCGAAGGCGGGACAAGGTTTTCCGACAGGCGCGGGGGCCGTGCGACGGCGACGGAGCCGCGCTATACGGGCCGGATGAACAGCACATCCGATCTCCAGCTGGGGCAGGCGACGCCCCTCCCCCAATCCCCCGACGAAGCCAAGCTCGACCGGGTGCCCAATCCCCACGCCGACACGGATTACGTCGCCCGGTTCACGGCGCCGGAATTCACCTCGATCTGCCCGGTCACCGGCCAGCCCGACTTCGCCATCCTCGTGATCGACTACGTGCCGGACCGCTGGCTCGTCGAATCGAAGTCGCTGAAGCTGTACCTCGGGTCGTTCCGCAACCACGGCGCCTTCCACGAGGATTGCACCGTCACCGTCGGCAAGCGCCTGACGGCGTTGCTGGAACCGCGCTACCTGCGGATCGGCGGGTACTGGTACCCCCGCGGCGGCATCCCCATCGACGTGTTCTGGCAGACCGGGACCCCGCCCGGCACGATCTGGCTGCCCGACACCGGCGTCGCGCCCTATCGCGGCCGCTGACCCGATCGGCCCACGAAAAAGGGGCGGCCGGCTCGCGCCGACCGCCCCCTGGAAGCCCTAGGGCCTCGTATCAGTAGCCGTAGCCGTAGGCCGGCGCACCGTAGCCGTAGCCATAGGCCGGGGCGCCGTAACCGCCGCCATACCCGTAGCCGTAGGCCGGGCGGCCGTAACCGTAGGAGTCGCGGGCGACGCCGGCGGCGATGGCGCCCGCCGCGAGGCCGGCGATGCCCAGGCCGACAGCCGCACCGGTGCCGATGCCGCGACGGCCGCCGTAGTAGCCGTGATGCCCGTAACCGCCATGGAAGCCGTAGGGGCGCGCCTCGGCGCCAGTGGTGGCGGCGACGCTGCCGACAGTCAGAGCGGCGGCGGCGGTGATGAGAGCAAACTTGCGCATGGTATCCTTTCTCGATCTTAGATCGATCATGGTCCAACAACGTGACCCCCCACGTGCTGGTTCCAAAGGATTCGCGCCGCGTTTCTCGCCGTTCCTGCATGATGAACGCTGGTTCAGTCTCTGCGCGGTCTACTGTTCTCGTGTGTGCAGCGGCGCATGCCTGCCGAAGCGGCTTGGGAAGCTGTGCCGTTCCGCACAGAGTCTTGGGAACCAATCCGTTCCTGGGCCGGATGCTGACACGCAATTTAATCGACGGATCCTCCGCATGGCCCTCTGATCGCGGCCCCGACGGTCCACGAACTCCCCCATGCGGCCTGCGCGCCTGTTTCCCCTGCTCCTCTTCTGTGCGGCTCCGGCCGCCGCTCTGCCCCTGCGCGGTCCCGCGGTCACCGATGCGGTCTATGTCCGGCCGCTCTACGGGGGGCCCTACCGGCATTGTGGCGGGGAGTGCGTGAAGAGCGGATCCCTGTCGTGGTTCTGCGCCGCCCGGGCGCAATGCGTGCTGAACTGCGCCATCGCCCCGCCCTCACGGAAATGCGCGACGCCCTGAGGAGGGTGCGCCGCCGGCCGAACCGGCGCATAGGTTGGCCGGCGCCGGCCGAGGCGCTGCCGGAGCCCGGTTCGATGGACGCCCTCACCCTCATCCGAGAGACCTTCGCCCCCCTCGCCGGCAAGGCCGTGCTGGATATCGGCTGCGGAACGGGGGCGCTGGCCCGGCCCCTCGCCGAGGCGGGGGCTGCGGTGACGGGGATCGACCCCGGCGAAAAGGCCCTGGCCAAGGCGCGGCACGCGGTCCCCGGCGCCCGCTTCGAGGAAGCCTCCGGCGAGGCGCTTCCCTTCCCCGACGGCAGTTTCGACGGGGCGGTGATGCTGAATTCCCTGCACCATGTCCCCGATCCGGCCCGGGCGCTCGTCGAGGCCGCGCGGGTGCTGCGCCCGGGATGCCGCCTCGTGGTGGTGGAGCCCCTGGCGTCCGGCACCTTCTTCGACGCGCTGAAGCCGATCGAGGACGAGACCGAGATCCGCGCGGCGGCGCAGGCGGCGATCGCCGAGGCCGTCGCGGGCGGGGGCCTCACCTGCGAGCGCGACGTCATCCTCGACCGGTGGGAGAGTTTCGCGGATCGGGAGGCGTTCTTCGCCCGCGTCACCGCGGTCGATCCGGCCCGCGCCGGGGCGATCCGGGACCGGCGGGCGACCGTGGAAGCCGCCTTCGCGGCGGCGGCCGAGACGAGGGAGGACGGGCGCTTCGCCCTCGTCCAGCCCCTGCGGATCCACGTGCTGACCCCCGCCCGTTGAGGCTTCCTCGCCTCGTTGCGGCGCACCGGTCGCGATGACCGGGAGGGGCCGGGACGGCGGAGGGCCTCCCTACGCCGGGCGCGCCTTGGCGAGGCGGTCGAAGGCGATCAGCTCCGCAAGGAGGGCGGGCATGTCCTTCAGGGCGACCATGTTCGGCCCGTCCGAGGGGGCCCGGTCGGGGTCGGGGTGCGTCTCGATGAACACGCCCGCCACGCCGACCGCCACCGCCGCCCGGGCGAGGACCGCCACGAACTCGCGCTGGCCACCGGAGCTTCCCCCCTGCCCGCCCGGCTGCTGCACGGAATGGGTGGCGTCGAACACCACGGGGGCGCCCCCCGTGACTTCGGCCATGATCGGCAGGCTGCGCATGTCGGAGACGAGGGTGTTGTAGCCGAAGGAGGCGCCACGCTCGGTGACGATGACGTTCGGGTTGCCGGCCTGCGTCACCTTCGCGGCCACGTGCTTCATGTCCCAAGGGGCGAGGAACTGGCCCTTCTTCACGTTCACCACCCGCCCGGTGGCGGCGGCGGCGAGGAGCAGGTCGGTCTGGCGGCAGAGGAAGGCCGGGATCTGCAGGACATCCACCGCCTCGGCCACGGGGGCGCACTGGGCCGCGTCATGGACGTCGGTGAGGACGGGCAGGCCCAGGGTCTCGCGGATCTCCGCGAAGACCGGGAGGGCGCCATCCAGCCCCATGCCCCGGGCCGCACCGCCGGAGGTGCGGTTGGCCTTGTCGAAGGACGCCTTGAACACGAGGCCGATGCCGAGCCTGCCCGCCAACTCCTTGAGGGCGGCGGCGATCTCGAGCCCGTGGCTCCGGCTTTCGAGCTGGCAGGGCCCCGCGATCAGCGACAGGGGCAGGTGGTTGGCGAAGGCGGTGTCGCGGGCGCGGACCACGGGGCCGGATTGGGCGTTCGACATGGCGACGGTCTAGCCGGCATGGCGCCGGCGCGAAAGCCCGGGGGCGCCCGTGGCGGGGGCGATCCGGCAGACGGTGAGGTCGCCGGCCAGGACGTCCGTCCGGGGGCTGGTCTCGCACAGCATCAGCGCCCGGCCGGTGGCGCCCCGGCGAGGGGCGTCGGCCAGCAGGCTGTCCTGGTGGAGGTTCAGCGCCAGCACCTCGGCGCGCTCGGCGTCGGCGCCGGTCAGCGCCCGCGCCGCGAGCCCCACCAGGGCGAAGTACGCTCGGCCCGGTTCGCGATCCAGGGAGGCGAGGGTGATCCGCGCCGGGGCCCGGCAATCGAGGCTCATCCGCTCGGCATCCTGCGCCCGGAACACCGCGTAGGCCCCGTCCCGGCCGGCGAGGGAGGCCCCGGTGCCGCGGATGATCTTGGCCGTGAGGGCATCGCACGCATCGGCCGCCTGGGCGGGGACGGCGGCGAGCAATCCGGCCAGGAGGCCGGCGGCGGCGGAAATATGTGGCATCCAGGGCTTCCGGGGCGGCACGACGGACGGTTCACCCCTTACAATAGGGCGATCGCGCGCTCCGCCGGAAGCCTACCGCCCTCCACCACGAGATGCCCATGCGCCGCACCGCCCTCGTCCCGGCCCTCCTCGCCCTCACCCTCGGTGCGACCCTTCCCGGCCGGGCCGACCCCCTCCCCGCCCCCGCCTACGGGCCGGAGCTCGAGGGCTTCGACTACCCGTTCCCGGTGGAGCGCTTCACCTTCACCTCGCAGCGCCAGCCGCTGCAGATGGCCTACCTCGACGTGGCGCCCGCGCATCCCAACGGGCGCACGGCGGTGCTGCTCCACGGCAAGAACTTCTGCGCCGCCACCTGGGACAGCCAGATCCGCGCCCTCACCGGGGCGGGCTACCGGGTCGTGGCGCCGGACCAGATCGGCTTCTGCAAGTCGAGCAAGCCCGCGGCCTACCAGTTCACCTTCCGGCAGCTCGCCGAGAACACCCACGCCCTGCTCACCAAGCTCGGCGTGGAGCGGCCCGTCATCGTGGGCCACTCGACGGGGGGGATGCTCGCCGCCCACTACGCCCTCCTCTACCCGAAGGAGGTCGCGCAGCTGGTGATGGTGAACCCGATCGGCCTGGAGGATTGGGCCGCCAAGGGGCTGCCGCCGGTCTCCGTCGAGCAATGGTACCAGCGCGATCTCAAGACCAGCGCGGAGACGATCCGCGCCTACGAGACGGCCACCTACTACGCCGGCCAGTGGGAGGCGCGCTACGAGCCCTGGGTGGAGATGCTGGCGGGCCTGTACCGGGGGCCGGGCAAGGAGGCGGTCGCCTGGGATTCGGCGCTCCTCTACGACATGATCGTCACGCAGCCGGTGGTCTACCGCTTCCCGCAGATCGGGGTGCCGACGCTGCTGATGATCGGCCAGAAGGACAACACCGCCATCGGCAAGGACCTCGTCCCGCCGGAGATGCGCGGTCAGCTCGGCCGGTATCCGGAGCTCGGCCGGGCGGCGGCGAAGGCGATCCCCGGCGCCCGCCTCGTGGAATTCCCCGATTCGGGCCACGCCCCGCAGATGAGCGAGCCGGAGGCCTTCAACCGGGCGCTGATCGAGGGCCTGGACAGCGCACCGTCATCGCGAACGAAGTGAGGCGCCCCCGGGCGCGCCACGGTGGTGACCGTGGCGCGCCCGGATCGCTTCCCTGACCCTCGCGACGACGAAGACCCGCCCGACTAGAAGTACGACTGCAGCGTCCCGCGGCGGCGCACGTCGAGCGTGGCGCAGTGGAACGAGCCGCCGAACGGGCCGTAGCTCAGGAACGGCGCCGGGATCGGATCGAAGCCCCAGTCCTTCAGGGCCTTGATGAGCGTCGGCTGGCTCTGGTCCACGACGATCTTCTTCTCGGTGATCGCCAGCACGTTGATCGAGGTCCAGGGCGAGCACATCGAGATCTTGCTCATGAAGCCCTCCACCGGGTCGGGGCGCGGGGCGATGAGCACGTCCCACTTCTTGAGCACCGCCGGGAGCCTGTCCACATCGACGTAGTCCGGGTTCACCAGCACCTTGCCGGGGGCGAGGGGCATGAACGACGAGTCGATGTGCATCGGCTGCGGGCAGCGGCTCTCGATCTCGTGGATGCGGAAGCCCGGGCCGAGGTGGCGCCGCAGCCACTCGATGCCCATCAGGTTCGTCACGTTGGAGCGGGTGACGAACAGGTCCCGGCCGCAGCGCACGAAGTCGGCCGCGTCGAAGACCGGCTCGAACTCGTTGACCGTGAACTGCATGGGCTCGCCGGCCTTCAGGTTCGGCACCCGGTAGTCGTAGTTGTAGAGGTCGTCCGTCAGCTGCGGGCGCGGGGCCGAGGTCCAGCGGGCGCCGTTGCGGAAGTACTCCTTGAACAGCGAGCGGTAGGCGTCGCCCTCGAAGTAGCGCGAGCGCCAGCACATCGGGCTCTCGATGATCTCGTCACCGATCACGAGGTACGGGTCGCGCGGGCAGGCGACGCAGAACCCGCGCGAGGTCCAGAGCGGCGCCTTGAACTTGCGGGAGAAGTCCACCGTGTCCGGCCGGCGCACCTTCACGCCCTCGCCCGCGAGGATGGTGATGAAGTTGTCGAGCTCGGCCTGGGCGAGCTTCTTCATGAACTTCGGATACTTCCACCCGGACGCGAGCCGGTAGAACGGCTGCGCGGCCCGCGGCAGGTTGAAGATGACGGTGAGGTGGTGGGTCGGGATCGTGGCCCCGTCGAGGGAGCCGACGATCACCTCCTCCAGCGGGTCCCACTCGTTCCAGGCCATGACCGGCGAGTGCGGCGCAGGCGCGGCGGGCTCCCGGTGGCCGGAAAGACCCTCGACTCGTGCGTCCTCGTTCACGGCCTCGACGGCCGTGATGGATGATTCGCGGTCCATGACGTGTGCCTCTTCTGTGACGTCTCGCGGTCTCATGTCCGGGACACCTAGCCCGGCCGCCGCTTTGCCCCTCGGTGTAGCAAACGGGTGATAGACACGGCTCATCCATGCTGCAACGTGACGGAATAACTAGTCGGGGCCGCTTGGACCTATTTCCGCCGCGACCGTGACCGATTTCCCGCATCAAGCCTTTTGCGAGCTTGAAAGACGAAGATGAAGCGTCTCACGACACTGGCCTCGATCGCCGGTCTCTGCACGGTCGTGGGCCTGTTCGCGTCCTCGGGCCTCGAGGACGTGTCGGCCGCGGTTGCGAGCGCCGGATGGGGCGCGCTCCTCGTCGTCCTCGCCCGGATCCTGGCGGTGGCCTGGGCGGGGCTGGGCTGGCACGTCGTCTTCCCGAGGAACGACCGGCCCCGCCTGCGCGACTGCATCACCCTGCGGTTCGTGCGGGAGGGCATCAACACCCTCCTGCCCGTGGCGACGGTGGGCGGCGACTTCGTCGGCGCGCGCCTTCTGGCCAAGCGCGGCGTGAGCGGCGCCCTGGCCGGCGCCAGCATGTTCGTCGACCTGATGACCCAGGCCGTCACCCAGCTCCTCTTCACGGTGCTCGGCCTCGGCCTGCTGATCTGGCTCGACGGCGACGGGCCGGTGGCCCGCACGGTCGCCGGGGGCGTGGCCCTCGCCGTGCCCGCACTCGCGGCCTTCTACCTGATCCAGCGCCGGGCCGGTCACCGGGTGATCCAGGCCCTCCTCAACCGGTTCGCCTCCGGGCGGGAGTGGCGGGCGCTGGGCGCGGTGGACCATCTCTATGACGGCCTGCGCCGCCTCTACGGGGCGCCGGGCCGGGTGTTCGCGGCGATCGTCGTGCATTTCGGCGGCTGGATCATCGGCACCTTCGAAGTCTACCTGTGCCTGCATTTCATGGGCTACCCGGTGGACTTCATGCAGGCCCTGGTGATCGAGAGCCTCGCCCAGGCGGTGCGCGGTGCGGCCTTCGCTGTGCCGGGGGCGCTCGGGGCGCAGGAGGGCGGCCTGATCGCCCTGTGCGGCCTGTTCAACATCCCCGCCGAGGCGGCCCTCGCCCTCTCCCTGGTGAAGCGCTTCGCCGATCTCGGCGTCGGCCTGCCGAGCCTGCTGGCGTGGCACCGGATCGAGGCGCGGCTGCGCGCCACGGGCGAGGCGGACGAGGCCGAGCCGGAGCCGGACGAGGCGGCCCGCTTCGCCCGCCGGCCGAAAGCTTCGCCGCCGCCGGCCACCCTCGGCCCGTTCTACAGCTATGCTCCGCCGCGGATGGTCTCCCGGCTGGACGAGAAGGAACTGAAGAAGTGCGCCTGAACCGCCGCATCGCCGCGGCGCTCGCCGCCGCGGTCGTCCTGGTGCCGTTCGCCGCCGCCCCCGCCGCGGCGGGGGACGAGGCTGCGGTGCAGACCGTGCGCGACCTCTACGCGTCGTTCTCCGCCGCCGTGAAGGACGGGCCCGGCGCCCTCCCCGCCCGCGTCGCCGCCGTGACCCCGGCCATCGACAAGGCGTTCGACTTTCCGGCCATGGCCCGCATCGCCGTCGGATCCAAATGGTCGGGCTTCACCCCCGAGCAGCGGGAGTCTCTGACGAAGGCGTTCAAGCGCAGCCTGACCGTCACCTACGCGAACCGCCTGAGCCAAGCCGCGGGCGGCAAGTTCGAGGTGACGCCGAAGGTCGAGATGCGCGGCGCGCAGCGGGTGGTGCCGACCAAGGTCACGACTGCGGGCGGCGACGATTCCGCGGTCGACTTCGTCGTCAATGCGGACGATAGGGTCCAGGACGTCCTTCTCAACGGCGACGTGAGCGAGATCGCGGCCCAGCGCACCATGCTGTCGAAGCCGCTCGCCAGCGGCGGCGCAGAGGGGGCCGTGAAGTTCCTGACCGAGCGTGCCGACGGCATGCTCGCCGCCGCCAAACCAGCCTCCGACAAGCCTGCGCCCGCCAAGGCGGCCCAGTAGGCCGACGCCCGCAACGCCGCAGCCGGCGGCCGGACACCTCACGGACCCGACGGATGGATCTGACTCCCCTGGCGTCGCAGGCGCTGCTCTGGCTGTCGCCGCTCTGCCTCGTGATCGCCGGGGCGGGCTGCCTCTACGGGCTCGCGGCGGCGTTCTTCGTCGGCCGCTACGGCGCCCGGCGGATCCCCGCCCTGCCGGACGGGGCGGAGCGCCCGGCGGTGACGGTGCTGAAGCCCCTCTGCGGGCTGGAGCCGAACCTCTACGAGAACCTGGAGACGGTGCTGCGCCAGGATTATGCCGGCGCGGTGCAGGTCGTGTTCGGCGTGCAGAGCGCGGGCGATCCCGCCATCGGCGTGGTCCGCGCCCTGTGCGACGCCTATCCGCAGGCGCGGATCGACCTCGTCATCGATGCCCGGCAGCACGGTTCGAACCGCAAGGTGTCGAACCTCATCAACATGGCCGAGAAGATCGCCCATCCGGTGATCGTCCTGGCCGACAGCGACATGGTGGTGGCGCCCGACTATCTGGAGCGGATCGTCGCCGAACTGTCCCAGCCGGGCGTGACGGGCGTGACCTGCCTCTACCACGGCGTCTCGGCCTTCCCCGGCGCCATGGGCCAGCTCTCGGCGCTCGCCATCGACGTCCAGTTCCTGCCGAACGTGGTGATGGGGCTGAGCCTCGGGCTCGCCAAGCCGTGCTTCGGCTCCACCGTCGCCTTCACCCGGGCGGGCCTCGAGGCGGTGGGCGGCTTCCGCCGGTTCCGCAACGACCTCGCGGACGACTACGCCATCGGCGCGGCCCTGCGCGGCCTCGGCGGCCGGGTGGCGATCCCGAGCTTCACCATCGGCCATACCTGCGTCGACACGGAGCTTCCGGGCCTGTGGCGGCACGAGCTGCGCTGGAACCGCACGATCCGCACCGTCGATCCGGCGGGCTATGCCGGCTCCGTGGTCACCCACGCCTTCCCCCTCGCCCTCATCGCCGCCTTCCTGCCCGGCGCCGGCACCCTGGCGCTGGTTGCCGCGGCGAGCGCGCTGGCCTGCCGCATCGTCCTGTGCCGGCAGGTGGAGCGGGCCTTCGGCCTGCCGCCGCACGCCTACTGGCTGTTGCCGATTCGCGACATCCTCTCCTTCATGAACTTCTCCTGTGCCTTCCTGTCGGGGTCGGTGACATGGAAAGGTCACGATTATCACGTGGTTGCGGACGGTACGCTGATCCCCGACGCGGACCTCGGCCGAGATGCCGGGGCCCCCACCGCCTGATCCGCCCGAACCCGACCCCCTTGCCCAGCATCGAGGCCTTGAACCCCATGCGCACGCTTTTCCTCCAGGCCCCCACCTTCGACGGGTTCGACGGGGGCGCGGGCTCCCGATATCAGGCCAAGCGCGAGATCAAGTCGTTCTGGTACCCGACATGGCTGGCCCAGCCGGCCGCCCTGGTGCCGAACTCCAAGCTGATCGACGCCCCCCCGCACAACATCAAGCTCGATGAGATCGTGGCCCAGGCCAACGACTTCGACCTCGTGGTGCTGCACACCTCCGTCCCGTCCTTCAAGTCGGACGTGAAGACCATCGAGGCGCTGAAGGCCGCCAACCCGAAGCTGATCGCCGGCCTGATCGGCGCCAAGGTGGCCGTGGACGCCGCCGGCGCCATGGCCCAGGCCCCGGTGGTCGACTTCTGCGCCCGCAACGAGTTCGACTTCACGGTCAAGGACGTCGCCGACGGCGTGCCGATGTCGCAGATCAAGGGTCTGTCCTATCGCGATGCCAACGGCACCGTGGTCCATAACGAGGACCGCGAGATCATGACCGATATGGACCAGCTGCCCTTCGTCACCAGCGTCTACAAGCGCGACCTGGAGATGGAGAAGTACTTCATCGGGTACCTGAAGCACCCCTACATCTCGTTCTACTCGGGCCGCGGCTGCAAGAGCCGCTGCACCTTCTGCCTGTGGCCGCAGACGGTCGGCGGGCACACCTACCGCACCCGCTCGGTCGCGCACGTGATCGAGGAGATCAAGTACTGCCTGAAGGAGTTCCCTCAGACGAAGGAGTTCTTCTTCGACGACGACACCTTCACCGACAACCTGCCGCGCGCCGAGGAGATCGCCCGCGAGCTCGGCAAGCTCGGCGTCACGTGGTCGTGCAACGCCAAGGCGAACGTGCCCCGCGAGACCCTGAAGGTGCTCAAGGAGAACGGCCTGCGCCTGCTCCTCGTCGGCTACGAGTCCGGCAACCAGCAGATCCTTCACAACATCAAGAAGGGGATGCGCGTCGAGGTCGCCGAGAAGTTCACCCAGGATTGCCACGAGCTCGGCATCGCCATCCACGGCACCTTCATCCTCGGCCTGCCGGGCGAGACGAAGGAGACGATCCAGGAGACGATCGCCTTCGCCAAGCGGATCAACCCGCACACCATCCAGGTGTCCCTCGCCGCCCCCTACCCCGGCACCTTCCTCTACAAGCAGGCGGTGGAGAACGGCTGGCTCGACGTCGAGAACGCCGAACTGGTCGATGAGAACGGCGTGCAGGTCGCGCCGCTGCACTACCCGCACCTGTCCCACACCGAGATCTTCACCTCGGTGGAGGAGTTCTACAAGAAGTTCTACTTCCGCGCGCCGAAGATCGCCTCCATCGTCAGCGAGATGGTGCGCTCGCCCGACATGATGAAGCGCCGCCTGCGCGAGGGCGTGGAGTTCTACCGCTTCCTCAAGGAGCGCCAGGGCACCGCCAAGGCGGCGTAAGACCGGGGGTCCGGGGCCTCAGGCCCCGGCGGGGCGTGCGGGGCGGAGCCCCGCATATCCCAGGGCTCCGCCCTGGACCCGCGAGGGGGCTCGCCCTCTCGACACCGTTTACGAGGTGAGTGTGAAGCGTCTCGTCGTCACGGCTGATGATTTTGGGCTGAGCCTTGAGGTCAACGAGGCCGTCGAGCAGGCGCACCGGGAGGGGATCCTCACGGCCGCGAGCCTCATGGTGTCCGCCCCCGCCGCCGCCGACGCGGTGGCGCGGGCCAAGCGGTTGCCATCCCTGCGGGTGGGGTTGCACCTCGTGCTGGTGGAGGCGTGGCCGACCCTGCCGGCCGCCGACCTGCCCGACCTCGCCGGCCCTGACGGGCTGCTCCGAGCGGACATGGCCGGCCTCGGGCTCGACCTCGCCCGCCATCCCGCCGCGCGCCGCCAGATGGCCGCGGAGATCACGGCGCAGTGCGAGGCGTACAGGGCCACCGGCCTGCCCCTCGACCACGTGAACGCCCACAAGCATTTCCACGTCCACCCGCTCATCGCGGGCGCGGTGCTGCGCATCGGCCGCCGCTACGGCATGCGCGCCCTCCGGGTGCCCCGGGAGCCGCGGGAGATCCTCCGCCGGACCGAGCCGGGCGCCCGCCCCCGCATGGCCCTCGACATCGCCCCCTGGGCCGCCCTGCTGGCCGTGCGCGCCCGGCAGGCGGGCCTGCTGATCCCGGATCGGACGCTCGGCCTCGCGTGGTCCGGCGCCATGACTCCGCCGCGCGTGGCCGGGCTTCTCGCCCATCTGCCCGACGGCTTGACCGAGCTCTACACCCACCCCGCCACCGGGGGCGGCTTCCCCTGCGAGGCGCCGGGCTACCTCTACGCGCAGGAGCGCGACGCGCTGATCGCCCCGGCCACGCTCGCCGCGGCGCAGGGCATCGCAAGGGGCGGGTTCTCGGATTTCATTCGATGATTGGTGTGAGCCGCGCCGCAAACGGATGATCCGCGAGAGCGTGATCCAGCGTCACAAGACGCCGATCCTCGACGATGCATTGCGCCAGCAAGAGCCGGTCGAATGGGTCTCGTGTGGCGGGGAGCGGCGAGATCTCCGCGAGTGCATGCGATGCCGTGATCGGCAGCAGCGTGAACCCCATGGCCGTGATTGCCTGAGGAAGGAGATTGAGAGGCATACCCGGCTCTAGTTTCCCCAGGCGGGTCTTGATCGCGATCTCCCAGAGGCTGGCCGCGCTCACGCAGACATCGATATCTGGCCGAGCCATCGCTGCAGCGACCGAGGGAGCCGTTGCTTCGAGCGTCTCCTTCAAGAGTCCCAGCAGGATATGGGTGTCGAGAAGTAGCCTCACGGCCCGGGTGAGGGCCGCAGCAGGAAATCTTCAGGAAGCGGATCGTCGAAATCGTCCGCGATGTATCCGAAGGGCTTGTCGACACCCCGCGAGCGAAGGAAAGCAGCGCCCGCCGCTAGATCGATCCGGCGCGCTGGCTGCGGGTGCGGGACGAGGTCGGCCACGGGTGCCCCGTCGCGGGTGAGGACGATATGCTCGCCCCTTTCCACACGCGCAACGAGGTTCGCGAAGTCGAGATCCGCTTTATCGAGCTCCACCGATTCCATGGCCCGCAAGGTAGGCGCCCCCAAAGGAGGCGTCCAGCCTGCCGGCTACTTCGCCGGCACCGGCTCCTCACGCCGCTTGCCGAGGATCGGGCTTTTGGCCGCGCTGTCGCCCTCGGGGCGGTTGCGGTCGGGCTGGGCCGGGGGCTCGCCGAGGGTGGCGGGCACCACGAAGAACGCCGCGAGCAGCGTGAAGAACAGGGACAGGGCCAGCAGCTCGCCCATGCTCGCCGTCCCCGGATGGCTCGACAGGACCAGCGAGCCGAAGGCGCTGCCCGTGGTCATCGCCGAGAAGAAGATCGCCCGGGTCAGGCTGGAGGCCAGCATGTCGGTCACGCCGGCCCGCCACGCGATCACGTAGTAGATGTGGAAGGCCACACCCACCGCGAGCATCAACGGCAAGGCGATGATGTTGGCGAAGTTGAGCGGCATGCCGATGATCCGCATCGCCATCAGCGTCCATAGCGTCGCGATCACCAGCGGGCCGAGCGTCATCGCCACGTCCCACGGCTTGCGCAGGGCGACCGAGAGGATGACGAAGATCAGCACCAGGGCGGTGATGGCCGCCTGCACGAAGGCGCCGAGGATCGTGTAGGTCGAGCGCGTGGTGGAGACCGGCGCGCCGGTGGCGTGCGGGGCCACCTTCAGCACCGCGTCGGCGAAGTTGCGCAGCACCTTGTCGTCGTTCGAATCCCCCTTGGGATGGACCTCGACCCGCGCGCGGCCGTCGGCGGCGACCCAATCGGCCTTCAGCTGCGGCGGCAGGTTCTCCAGGGTGATCTTCTCGGGGTGCAACAGGTCGCGCAGCCCCGTCAGCAGGGGCGTGAGATCCTTGGTGAGGGCGACCGAGGCCGCCTCGCGCTTCTGCACCGGGCCGTCGGCCAGGGTGTCGAGGGTGCCCGACAGGGCCTTGGCGGTGCCGGCGCCCGGCGTGCCGGCCTTCGCCTCGTCGGCCACGCCCTTCAGCGCGACGGCCGCATCCTTGAGCGCCTTCACGTTGTCGGCGTCGGTCGGCGGTGCCGGCTTCCGCGCGGGGTTGAGCACGGGGTCGAGGAGCTGCGCCGTGTCGGCGATCTGGGCGAGCTTCTTGTCCTGGTCCGGCGGGACGAAGGTGTTGATGCTCGTGATCGAGTCGGCGACGGGCAGGGCCGCCAGCGTCTTGGTCACCTCGGGCACGGCCGCCACGCTGGGGGCCAGCACGTCGATGACGTTCGGGCTGGTCTCGGGGTTCTTGATCAGGTCGAGATAGGTGGCGATCGACTCCACCTTCGGGCTGCGCAGGTGCATCGGGTTCGAATCGAACGGCAGCGACCACAGCAGCGGGGTTCCCGCCAGCGTCACCAGACCCACCGCGATCAGGATCGGCTTGCGGTTGCGGATGATCCAGGGATCGACGCCCACGAGCCAGCGGGTCTCGACGGCCGCCTTCTCGCCCTTCGGCCGGAACACGGCGATCAGCGCCGGCAGCAGGGTCAGGGAGAACAGGTAGGCCACGATCATGCCGACGCCGGCGATCAGGCCGAGCTCGGACACGCCGCGGAAGGCGGTCGGCAAAAAGGCGAAGAACCCGGCGAGGAGGGAGACGGCCGCCAGGGTCAGGGACCAGCCCACCCCGCGGGCGGCGCCCCGGATCGCGCCCTGGAGGGTCGGCTGCGTGTAGCGGTCGGCCCGGTAGCGGACGGAGAACTGGATGCCGAAATCGATGCCGAGCCCGACGAACAGGGCCGCGAAGGCCACCGAGATCGGGTTCAGTTCGCCGACGAGCAGAAGGCCGAGGGCGGCCGTCACGATCAGGCCGGCGAAGGTGGTGATGATCACCGCGATCACCAGCGGGCCGGAGCGCAGGGCGAGCCACAGGAACAGCACGATCGCGCCGACGATGATGCTGTTGTTGAGCAGCGCATCCTCGGACAGGGTCGCGAACTCCTCGTCGGACACGGCGACCGGGCCGGTGAGGCGCATGCGCAGCCCGTTCGCCGCGTCGATCTTCAGGTCCCTGGCGACCTCGCGGATCATCCGCGTCGCCTCGTAGCCCGGCTCCAGGGCGTTGAAGTCCAGCACCGGCTGGATCATCACGAACTTGAGCCTGTCGGTGACGCGGGTCTCCCCGTTGGCGAGCAGCGCCTGCCACGAGAGGCGCGCCGGCTCACCGGCGATCACCTTCCGCAGCGTGCCGTCGATCTGCGCCATCGGCTTGTCGAGATCCTCGAGCTTGGCATCGCCCGATTTCACCCCGCGGGCGCCGAGCGTCAGCACCCGCATCACGCCGCGCAGGGACGGGTCGGCCGCCAGCGGCCCGAGCAGGCCCTGCTGCTGGGTGAGCTGGTCGAGGGTCTTGTCGAGTTCGGCCTGCGGCATCAGCAGGAGGCCGTCCTTCTGGAAGAACGGGCCGCCGTCCGGCCGGTAGACGGTCTCGATGAGGTTCTTGCGCTCGGAGAGGGCGCGGGTGAGGGAGGCGGCGGCCTCCTCGGTCTCCTCGGGGGTCTGCCCGTCGATCACCGCGACGATCAGGTTCGACCGCTGTGGGAAGGCCTTCTCGAAGGCGATCTCGTCCTGGCGCCAGGGCTCCTTCGGATCGATCAGGCGCTCCACATCCGTGTTGATCCGGAAGAGGTGAACGGCGACACCGACGCTCGCCACCGTCATCGCCGCGACAAGGGCGATGACGATCCAGCGGAAGCGGACGGAAGACGCGACGAGACCTTCGATCACGAGTACCCTGCCAGTTCGTCCGGCCCGAGGGGCCGATCCTCTCGTTCCGGGAACGCATTCCGGGCCGATCCGGTCACAGGACCGTCGGGACCCAGGGGCGTCGGAGGACCACGCACGGGCCAAGGCGGCCGCCGGCACGAGGTTCCCCGCAACCGGCGCCGACTTGCGGCGCAGTCGCTTGGCTCAGTAAAGAGGAGGGCTCCGGATTGCAACGCGAGACCCCCTGGGCGTCACTTCCGGGAGACAGGCGTGTGCTGTCGCACCGCAATCCGGCATCCCGCCCCGCGATGCGCCGCCCTCGGCCGTAATGCCGTCGCATTGTGCGCATGGTAGTCGCGCCATCGTCCGGGCTACCGCGACTTGGCATCTGCCATGCGTCAGCCTGTGGCGCCGATGCGTCAGCCCCGGACTAAAGAGTTTGTTTAAGTCCTTCAGCCCGTAGTTTGAGAGCCATTCTAAGCTACGTCGCTGGAAATCGACAACTTATCACGTTAAGCACCCCGATCATCCGGGGCCGACGAAACTAAGGAGCCGCAACTTGGGTATCCCCCTCCGGTACGTCGCGAAGATCGGCGGCTACATCCTGAAGCAGCACCTGACGGGCCGTAAGCGCTACCCGCTCGTCATGATGATGGAGCCGCTGTTCCGCTGCAATCTGGCCTGCGCCGGCTGCGGTAAGATCGACTACCCCGAGGAGATCCTCAACAAGCGGCTCCCCGTGGCCGAGGCCCTCGAGTCCGTCCGCGAATGCGGCGCACCCATGGTGGTGATCGCCGGCGGCGAGCCGCTTCTCCACAAGGATCTTCCGCAGATCGTCGAAGGCATCATCGCGCAGAAGAAATTCGCGATCGTCTGCACCAACGCGCTGCTCCTCGAGAAGAAGATCAAGGAGTACAAGCCGAGCCCGTACTTCACCTGGTCGATCCATCTCGATGGCGACGAGGAGATGCACGATCACTCGGTGTGCCAGCGCGGCGTCTACGACAAGGCCGTGGCGGCGATCGCGAAGGCCAAGGAGCTCGGCTTCCGCGTCACCATCAACTGCACCTTCTTCAACAATTCCCAGCCGGAGAAGATCGCCAACTTCTTCGACAGCGTGACCCGGATGGGCATCGACGGCATCACCGTCTCCCCCGGCTACGCCTACGAGCGCGCCCCCGACCAGCAGCACTTCCTCAACCGCAAGGCGACGAAGGACCTGTTCCGCGGCGTGTTCCGGCACGGCAAGGAGAAGGGCCGCGAGAAGTGGACCTTCCAGCAGTCGGGGCTGTTCCTCGACTTCCTGGCCGGCAACCAGACCTACCATTGCACCCCGTGGGGCAACCCGACCCGCACCGTGTTCGGCTGGCAGAAGCCCTGCTACCTGCTCGGCGAGGGCTACGCGGCGACCTTCAAGGAGCTGATGGAGTCCACGGACTGGGATTCCTACGGCACCGGCAACTACGAGAAGTGCGCCGACTGCATGGTCCATTCGGGCTACGAGGCGTCCTCGGTGGTCGATTCGGTCCGCAAGCCGTGGAAGCCGGTGATCCAGATGCTCCGCGGCATCAAGACCGAGGGCGACATGGCCCCGGACGTGAGCCTGGAGAACCAGCGCCCGGCGGAGTTCGTGTTCTCGCGCAACGTCGCCCAGAAGCTGTCCGAGATCAAAGCCTCCGGCGTCGACACCAAGCAGGAAGCCCGCAAGCGCACCGCCGCGTAAGGCGCGTCCACCGCACCAGACAGGAGGCCGCCGCGATCATGTCGCGGCGGCCTTTTTCGTGGTCGTCGCCGGCGCGCGCGTTCTCACGCGATTTCTCGACGACCTGGATCGTGAGGTGCGACGCGCTCCCCTCCCCCCTTGTGGGGAGGCGGGTGGTTCAGGAGGCACCGGGGAGCGCTCTCCGGCACCACCCCCACCCCTGCCCCTCCCCATTATGGGGACGGGATCCGGGCGGAGCCGTGGGAACACCCGATCCACGGTTTACGGAAGGCGCCACGGCGGGCGGCGGGGGGCGCCCTGGGTCGCGTCACGGCATTCGGCGATGACAGGCCCCGTTCAAGCGGCCTCGGGCGGCTCGTCGTCCCCGGAATCGGTGGGCGAATTGAGAAGGTCCTCCAGCTCGTCCACCAGCCGGTCGGCCTGATCCTCGGTGGCCAGCACTTTCAGCACTTCGCCGGTCTCGGTCTCGACGGCCAGCTCGATATGCGGGCCGACGCGGGTCGCGAGGATGCGGGCGAGAATCCGGATGGCGCTCATCGAACATGGTCCTCCGCGATGAGGCCGACCGCCACGGCCGGCCCACAGATTGAAATCCAGGATGATGCGGCGGCCTCGCCGCTCGCCCGCGGGGCGAGGAGGTCGGCGAGACCCATCCGCGGCCGGCCGAGCCGGGCGGCGAGCCGGTCGGCCACGAACGCCCCCGCCCCGCAGGTCACCAGGGGCGCCGACGCCGGCATGTCGGGGCGCGACAGCTGCACCGCCGCCGCATCGTGCAGGAGCCGCAGCTGCGCCTCGGCGAAATGGCGGGCGAGGGCGCTCCAGGCTTCGGCGTCGCCCTCCCCCCGGTCGCGGCCGACGATCCGGGCGAGCCGGGTCTCGCTCTCGGCGACCGACTTGCCCTTGCGGTCGCCCGTGCCCTGCTGGTCGGCCTCCGGCGGCAGGTCTCCGAGGATGCGGTAGGCGTCGGCGATATGGGCGAAGGTCTCGGTCATCAGCCGGGTGCGCCGCCCGCGGAACGGGGCGTGGTCGCAGAGCCCGATGAGGGGCGTGCGGACGACGCCCGTATAGACGAGTTCCCCCGTCTCCAGACGCTCGGCATCGCTGTAGCCGAGGGCGGCCGGGCGGCCTGCGGCGATGGGGATCAGGTCCGCGGTGGTCGAGCCGACATCGACGAGGAGCGCGTCGGGCACGATGCCGCCGATCAGGGCCGCCGTGGCGTACCAGTTGGCCGAGGCGATGTCGGCGGAGGCCGCCGCCGCCGCCTCCGGGGCGACGAAGCCGGAGCGTCCCGCGAAGATCCGGACCGGGCCGGCGAGCCGGGTGGAGGCCCAGCCCGCCAGGGCGGCAACGCCCGCCCCCCGGTCTTCGAAGCAATCCGTGAGTTCCCCGGTCATGGTGACCGCGTGAACGGCCTCGTCCCGCGCCCAGTCCGGCAGGGCCTTCAGGGCGGCGTCCAGGGCGGGCAGGCCCTGCCAGAGGGGACATGGCACCTGCACGGCCGCCACGACCCGCCGGTCGCGAATCAGAGCGGCCTTGACGTGGACCCCGCCGAGGTCCCACCCGATGGTTTTTGGGATCGACATGCGCGAATGACGGGCTTCGACGTCTCAGGGAGCGGGGCCGGCAGGGCCGGCTTCGCGGTGATTCCGGTGCTGGACCTGCGCGGGGGCTGCGTGGTCCGGGCGCGCCGGGGCGAGCGCGCCTCCTATGCCCCGATCGAGACGCCCTTGGCAAAGGGCTCCGCACCGGCCGCCGTCGCGGCCGGGCTGCTCCGGGCATGGCCCGCCCGCCTCCTCTACGTCGCCGACCTCGACGCCATCATCGACGGCAGCGCCCCCGACATCGCATCGCTGCGCACCATCGCCGCCGCCTGCCCCGGCATCGGCCTCTGGGTCGATGCGGGATTCGCGGCGGCGGCCGCGGTGGAGGCGTTCCTGGCGGAAGGGCTCGGCCGACCGGTCATCGGCTCCGAGAGCCAGGACGATGCCGCCCTCGTCACCGCCCTCGGGGACGGGGCCGTGCTGTCCCTCGATACGCGGGGCGGCGAGCGGCTCGGGCCTGCCAGCCTGCACGACGACCCCACCCTCTGGCCGCCGGACGTGATCGCCATGACTCTGGCCCAGGTCGGCGCGGGGGCCGGGCCGGACCTCCCCGCACTCGCCGCCGTGCGGGCGCGGGCGGGGGCGCGTCGGGTCTACGCGGCGGGGGGCGTGCGCGGCCCCGGGGATCTGCGCGCCCTCGCGGAGGGCGGCCTCGCCGGCGCCCTCGTCGCCTCGGCGCTCCACGACGGCACCCTGCGCCGGGAGCACGCGGCCGGTTTGGCCTGAACCTTCCGGGCCGAGCGCAGGGCTGCTACACCGGAGCGATTCCAGACACACGGTCAGCTCCCGAAGAGACGATGGACAAGTTCACGACCCTGGAGGGCGTCGCGGCGCCCATGCGGACGATCAATGTCGACACCGACAGGATCATCCCGGCGAAATACCTCAAGACGATCAAGCGGACGGGGCTCGGCAAGAGCCTGTTCGCCGAGATGCGCTACCGGGAGGACGGCTCCGAGAACCCGGACTTCATCCTCAACCAGCCGGCCTATCGCCAGTCCAAGATCCTCGTGGTCGGCGACAATTTCGGCTGCGGCTCGTCGCGGGAGCACGCCCCCTGGGCGTTGGCCGATTTCGGCATCCGCTGCGTCATCTCCACCAGCTTCGCCGACATCTTCTTCAACAATTGCGGGAAGAACGGCATCCTGGCGATCCGGGTCGCCCCGGAGGATCTGGAGAAGCTGTTCGAGGATGCCGAGCGCGGCGCCAACGCCACCCTCACCGTCGATCTCGACGCCCAGACCATCCGCGGCCCGGACGGCGGGACGCTGCATTTCGACATCGAGCCCGGCCGGAAGCACAACTTGCTGAACGGGCTCGACGAGATCGGCACCACGCTGGAGCGTGGCACCGCGATCGACGCGTATGAGAAGAAGCTCGCCGAGCGCGAATGGGCGTGAACCCCGGGACCCCGGCGGGCGCCGCGCCCGTGCGGGGGCCTGAGACGGTCCTTCGGGGGCCATCTCTAAAGCTTCGTTAACCCTCATGTCGCCTGAATCCCGGCCGAGATTCAGAAACACCGGCCCGAGGATCGTCAGAATGCAGCACTCGCCCGCACCAGGGATCGCCCTCGCGCTCGGTCTGCTGACGGGACTGGCGAGCCTGCCGGCGCGGGCCGATTTTGACGGCTGCCTCGCCGGTATCCGCGCGCAGGCGGCTGTGGCGGGCGTGTCCGGCAGGGCCTTCGAGGCGGCGACCTCGGGTATCACCTACGACGACAAGGTGATCGAGCTGTCGCAGGCGCAGCCCGAGTTCAAGACGCCGATCTGGGATTACATGGCCGCCCTCGTGGACGACGAGCGGGTGGAGGACGGGCGCGCCGCCATGCGGCAGCACGGGGATGCCCTCGCCCGGGCCGAGGCCCGCTACGGGGTCGATCGCTACACCATCGCGGCGGTCTGGGGGGTCGAGTCGAACTTCGGCAAGAACCTCGGCAAGACGCCGCTGGTGCAGTCGCTGGCCACCCTCGCCTGCTCCGGCAACCGCCGCCGGGACTTCTTCCGGGGTGAGCTGATCGCCACCCTGAAGATCATCGACCGGGGCGACATCGCCCCCGAGCGGCTGACGGGCTCCTGGGCCGGTGCCTTCGGCCAGACGCAGTTCATGCCCACCACCTATCAGCGCCTCGCCGTCGATGGTGACGGCGACGGCCGGCGCGACGTGGTCGATTCGGTGGCCGACGCGGTCGCCTCCACGGCGAACTTCCTGCACGTCGCCAAATGGCAGCACGGGCAGGTCTGGGGCTACGAGGTCCGCCTGCCCGCGGGCTTCAACACCTCCGCCGCCGGCCGCCGCAACAAGAAGCCGCTCACCCATTGGGCGTCCCTCGGCGTCACCCGCATCGACGGGCGCCCGCTGTCCGGCGAAGGCCCGGCCGGGATCATCGCCCCCGCGGGGGTGGACGGTCCGGCGTTCCTCGTGACGAAGAACTTCGACGCGATCTACTCGTACAACGCCGCCGAGTCGTACGGGCTCGCCATCGCCGTCCTGTCGGACCGCCTGCGCGGCAAGCCGGGCGTCCAGGCCGCATGGCCGACGGACGATCCGCCCCTGTCCCGGGCCGAGCGCCGGGACCTCCAGGTGCGGTTGACCAGCATGGGCTACGACGTGGGCGAGGCCGACGGTAAGGTCGGCCAGAAGACCCGTGACGCCATCAAGGACATCGAGCGCAAGCTCGGCATGCCCGCCACCGGCCGCCCCGGTGGAAAGGTGCTGGAAGCCCTCCGCCGCTGAGCGGCGCCGACGGTCAGGCCTCCGGCTGCGCCGCCCCGGCGTCGGGGATGGGGTGTGCACCGAAATACCCGGTGGAGCCGACCAACAGCGATCGCTTCGGCAGGGGCAGGCCGCGTTCGAGGACGACGATGCTGTTGTAGACGCAGATGGCGTTCGTCGTCCGCGTGAACTCGGTGGGCTCCAGCGCGCCCTCGGAGAGGTCGGCGTTCAGCTCGTCGATCAGGTTCTTCGTCATCTCGATGAAGGTCCCCTGCCGCCGGAGACCGCCGCCGTATTGCGGCCAGTAGGCGGTGTGGAGGTCCTCGACCAGATACACCCCCGTGCTGCGCATCTGCCGGTAGAGGTGGGAGAAGGTCGTGCAGACGTCGCTCATCGCGTGCGAGCCGTCGTCCACGATGATGTCCGGAACGCCAAATTCAGCGATGATTCCGTCGAGGAACGCCGTGTCCGCCTGGTTGCCGATCCTCACCTGGATCTGGTCGCCTTCGAAATTCTTGCACTCCGGCCGAATGTCGAGGCCGACGAACTGGGCGTAGGGTCCGAGATACCGTCTCCACATCTGCAGCGAACCCCCGTCGCCGCATCCGATCTCCAGAAAAGTGATCGGGCGATTGATGAAGGAGGAGAAGTGCCGCTCGTAGACCGGAAAGTAATGGCTCCACTTATGGATGGTGCGGCCGGTATTGCACTGAAAGTCGCGCCACAGGCCCATCTTCGTGCTCCCCATCCGTCGCACGCACCACTGCGCGTGGTCATCGCACGGGTTCGGTCGCACAATCAAATACTTCACCGGTAGTATTTGCTGCGGTGCTGCTACCTTCAATTGTTTGGCGGCCCGTGCCGCTCCTGGGCGCCCCGTCCTGTTCGCGCAAGAAAAAACCCGCCGCGGCGGAGCCGGGCGGGCGATGCGTGGGAGGCCGCTCAAGCGGCCCCCCGTGATGCCGGTGCGATCACTCGGCGGCGGTGGGGGCCTTCGTGGCGGCGCCCTTGGCGGGCTTGGCCGTCCGGTCGACACGCTCCACGATACGGGCCGACTTCCCGCGACGGTCGCGCAGGTAGTACAGCTTGGCGCGGCGCACCTTGCCCCGGCGGACCACCTTGATCGAATCGATCATCGGGGAGTGGACCGGGAACACGCGCTCGACGCCCTCGCCGTAGGAGATCTTGCGGACGGTGAAGCTCTCATTGAGCCCGCCGCCGGACCGGGCGATGCAGACGCCCTCGTAGGCCTGGACGCGGCTGCGCTCGCCTTCCTTGACGCGCACGTTCACGATGACCGTGTCGCCCGGCTCGAAATCGGGAATGGTCTTGGCAAGGCGCGCGACTTCCTCGCGCTCCAGCTGCTCGATGATGTTCATGGCAATGCTCCAGCCGTTGTGCCGCACCGCCCCGTATGGGTGGCAGGCACCAGGATTTCGGCGATCCCGTTGTGAGTTGGCCGGCTCCCTACACGAGAGCGGGGCGCTTGTCGATGCCCGTCAGCCCGGGCCCGCCGCCGCTTCGATGCGGGCCATGTCGTCGTCGGACAGGCCGAAATGATGGCCGATCTCGTGGACCAGCACGTGGGTGACGACGTCGCCCAGGGTCTCGTCGTGCTCGGCCCAGTAATCGAGGATCGGCCGGCGGTAGAGCCAGACGGCGTTGGGCATCTGCCCGGTCCCCACCTCGCCGGACTGGGCGAGGCCGACGCCGCGGAACAGGCCGAGCAGGTCGAACTCGGTCTCGCAACCCATGTCCAGGAGGGTCGCGTCGTCGGGGAAGTCCTCGACGTGGATCGTCACCCCGGCGCACCGGGCCTTGAAGGCCTCCGGCAGGGCGGCGAAGGCCGTGTGGGCCAGGGCCTCGACCTCCGCGAGGTCCGGGGCGCGCAGGGATCCGATGTCGCTCACGCGGTGCCGACCTCCGGCTGCACGCAGGTGCCGAGGAAGCCGGCGAGGTCGTCGGTGATGTGGTCGATGTGCGGCTCGCGCACCGCCTCCTGCTCGAACGCCTCCCGGTAGGGGTCCGCGATCCGGGGCACGACGAGCACCGTCGCCATGCCGAGGTCGTGGGGCACGGCGAGGTTGCGGGCGATGTCCTCGAACAGGGCGGCCCGGTTCGGCGCGACGCCGTGGGCCTTCAGGAACCGCTCGTAGGTGGCGCGCTCCGGCTTGGGCACGAAATCGGCCGCCGCGATGTCGAACACGTCCTCGAAATGGTCGAGGATGCCGAGCTTGGCCGCCACGTTCTCCGCGTGGCGGCGCGAGCCGTTGGTGAGGATCAGCTTGCGCCCCGGCAGCTTCTCGATCGCCGCGCCCAGGGGCACGTCGAGCTTGATGGTCGAGTGGTCGATGTCGTGGGCGAAGTCGAGGAACTCGTGGGGGTCCACCTGCTCCTCGACCATCAGCGCCTTCAGGGTCGTCCCGTAGCGGTGGTAGAAATACTTCTGGAGGGCCCGCGCCGAGATCGCGTCGAGCCCGTACAGCCGCATGACGTACAGGGTGATGCGCTCATCGACCTGCGGCCAGACCCGGGCGTCGCTCGGGTACAGCGTGTTGTCGAGGTCGAACACCCAGGTATCCACCCCGGCGAAGCCGCGGGACTCGGGGGCGGTGAAGTGGTCTTGCGCGGGGCGGTACAACGGACCCTTCGTGGGCTGAGAGGGCGGCCGGGGCCGGACGACGACAATGCGCCGGAATTGCCGAGGTTGCCTAACCCCGGCGAATCAGGGTGCCCGCGCCGTAATTCGTGAAGAGCTCCAGCAGCACGGCGTGGTTCACCTTGCCGTCGAGGATCACGACCGCCTCCACGCCCCGGTCGAGGGCGTACATGCAGGTCTCGATCTTCGGGATCATGCCGCCGGTGATGGTGCCGTCGGCGATGAGCCGGCGGCAATCCTCCACGGTCAGTTCCGGGATGAGCTTCTTGTCCTTGTCGAGCACGCCCGGCACGTCGGTGAGCAGCAGGAGCCGCTTGGCCCGCAGCGCCCCCGCGATGGCGCCCGCGAAGGTGTCCGCGTTGACGTTGTAGGTCTGGCCGTCGGCGCCGTAGGCCACGGGGGCGAGGACCGGGATCAGCTCCGCCTTCAGCACCGCGTCGAGGACGCCGCGCTCGACGTGGTCCGGCTCGCCCACGAGGCCGAGGTCGAGCACCTGCTCGACGTTGCTCTCGGGATCGCGGTACGTCTTCATGGCGCGGCGGGCGCGGACCATGTTGCCGTCCTTGCCGCACAGGCCGATGGCCCGGCCGCCCTGCCCCGAGATCCACCCGACGAGCTGTTTGTTGATCGAGCCCGCCAGCACCATCTCCACCACCTCGACGGTGGCGGCATCGGTGACGCGCAGGCCGCCGCGGAACTCGGACTGGATGCCGAGTCGGTCGAGCATCTTGCCGATCTGCGGGCCGCCGCCGTGGACGACGAGGGGCTTCAGGCCCGATTGCTCCAGCAGCACCACGTCCTGCGCGAAGGTCTGGGCGGCCTCGGGGTCGCCCATCGCATGGCCGCCATACTTGATGAGCACGATCTCCTGATCGTAGCGCTGCATGTGCGGCAGCGCCTGGGCGAGGATCTCGGCGCGCACGTGCACGTTCGGCAGTTCGGTCATCGCGGTCCTTTGCCGGGAACCCCACCGGCGGTCCGGCGGGGTGAAGGCTGCGGGGCGGGGTGCTTCTACAGGACTTGCCCGAGGCTTAGAAGCGCCGATCGCCGCCGGGCGGGCCAGTTCCCGCCGTCAAAAAACCGTCGTGTTTTCGCGGTGTTGCTGCGCGGCTACAGAACGGATCGCGATCACGCGATCCGGTTGCGCCAGCGCCGTTCACGGCTCATGCTGCGATGCAGCGCGCCGCCCGGCCGGCTGCCGGGAGATCCGCATGCGTATCGCGATGATTGGGGCTGGTTACGTCGGGCTCGTGTCCGGTGCCTGCCTTGCCGATTTCGGACACGACGTCGTCTGTATCGACCGCGACCCTGCCAAGATCTCGGCCCTGGAAGCGGGCCGGATGCCGATCTACGAGCCGGGGCTCGAAGCGCTCGTCAACGACAACGTCCGCCAGGGGCGGCTCTCGTTCGGCACCGAACTGCGCGAGGCGGTGGCCGGGGCCGACGCGGTGTTCATCGCGGTGGGCACGCCCTCCCGCCGGGGCGATGGCTTCGCCGACCTGTCCTTCGTTCACGACGCGGCGCGCGACATCGCGGCGGCGCTGTCGGGCTACACGGTCGTCGTCACCAAATCGACGGTGCCGGTGGGCACCGGGGACGAGGTGGAGCGGATCATCCGCGAAACCGCCCCGCAGGCCGAGTTCGCCGTGGTGTCGAACCCCGAGTTCCTGCGCGAGGGCGCCGCCATCGGCGACTTCAAGCGGCCCGACCGGATCGTCGTCGGCACCGAGGATCCCCGCGCCGAGGCGGTGATGCGGGAGGTGTACCGCCCGCTCTACCTCAACGCGTCGCCGATCCTCGTGACCGGACGCCGCACGGCGGAGCTGACCAAGTACGCCGCCAACGCGTTCCTGGCGGTCAAGATCACCTTCATCAACGAGATGGCGGACCTGTGCGAGGCGGTGGGCGCCGACGTGCAGGCCGTGGCCCGGGGCATCGGGCTCGACGGGCGCATCGGCACGAAGTTCCTGCATGCGGGGCCGGGCTACGGCGGCTCCTGCTTCCCCAAGGACACCCTGGCGCTGGCCAAGACGGCGCAGGACCACGGCATGCCCCTGCGGATCGTGGAGACCGTCGTGGCGGTCAACGACCAGCGCAAGCGGGCCATGGCGCGCAAGGTGATCCGCGCCTGCGGCGGCTCCGTCCGCGGCAAGACGGTCGCCCTCCTCGGCCTCACCTTCAAGCCCGATACCGACGACATGCGCGAGGCGCCCTCCCTCGCCATCGCCGCCGGGCTCCAGGATGCCGGGGCGCGGGTGCGGGCCTACGATCCCGAGGGAATGGAGCAGGCCCGGCCGCTGCTTCCGGCGGTCTCCTTCGCCGAGGATGCGTATTCCTGCGCTCAGGAGGCGGACGCCCTCGTGATCGTGACCGAATGGAACGCGTTCCGCGCCCTGGATCTCAAGCGTCTCCGCGCCTCCATGCGCAGCCCTGTCCTGGTCGATCTGCGCAACATCTACGACCCTGCTGCCGCATTGCAGCATGGATTCACGTATCACGG
This sequence comes from Methylobacterium sp. J-076, assembly GCF_022829405.1. Lineage (GTDB taxonomy): Bacteria > Pseudomonadota > Alphaproteobacteria > Rhizobiales > Beijerinckiaceae > Methylobacterium. The sequence continues at coordinate 9,480 of NZ_JAKSXW010000064.1, read as the reverse complement.
TGTCGGCCGCGCCGGAGAGAGCGTATCGCCGTCCGAGGCCTGACGAAGACCGACTGCGCCCGAGAGCGGATCTACTGTCCTGGACCTTCGGGCAGCGATGCCCAAGTTCATGTATGCATTCCGCACCACTGTGGATTTGCAGTGTTTCAGGACGATGCCTCGACATCGACGAGGCACCTTTCGATGTTGAGTTCATCGCCTCCCGCTAGTGGGGGATCATCAAAATTGGCTTTTCTGCGGCAGCCATTGTCGATGTCCCTGATGAATACATGTCACATTGCCAAGCAAATTCCCTGTAAGCCAATGTCCTGCGGCAGTGCGTGGTTGGACACCGCATTGACGCCATACTAAGGGACCAGATGGTCCTCACTCGTCGAGAGCCGAGCCACATTCCACTCACGAGCGCCCGCGAACCGAACGTGACACAACGCACAGACATCGCGATCGTCGGACGCGCCTGCCGACTGCCCGGGGCCCCGAGCGTCGAGGGGTTGTGGCAGCTCCTTTCGGAGGGCCGTTGCGCCGTCGGGCGGATGCCGGCCGACCGATTCTCCCTGGAGCGGTTCCTCCACCCCCGCGCCCATGAGCGCGGCAAGAGCTACACCTTCGCGGCGGGCACGCTGGACGACGTCTGGTCCTTCGACCCGGCGGTGTTCGGCATCTCGCCCCGCGAGGCCGAGCAGATGGATCCGCAGCAGCGGATGCTGCTGGAGCTGACCTGGGAAGCCCTGGAGGATGCGGGCCTGCGCCCCTCCGCCGTGGCGGGGAGCCAGATCGGCGTGTTCGTGGGCGCCTCCTCGCTCGATTACGGCAACCTGCGCATCATGGATGCGCCCTCGGGCGATGCCTACACGGCCACCGGCAACACGCTCTCGATCCTCTCGAACCGCATCTCCTACATCTACGACCTGAAGGGCCCGAGCTTCACGGTCGACACCGCCTGCTCGTCCTCGCTCGTGGCGTTCGACAACGCGGTCCACGCGATCCGCTCCGGACGGATCGACACCGCCGTCGTGGCGGGCGTGAACGTGCTGGCGAGCCCGTTCAACTTCATCTGCTTCTCGGCCGCGCAGATGCTCTCGCGCACCGGCCTGTGCCAGGCGTTCTCGAAGAACGCGGACGGCTACGTCCGCTCCGAGGGCGGCGTGGTGCTCGTGCTGCGCTCCGCCGAGGCGGCCCGCCGGGCCGGCTCGACGGTGCGGGCCGTGGTCGCGGCCAGCGGCGTGAACTCCGACGGGCGCACCACCGGCATCTCCCTGCCCTCCGGCTACGCCCAGGCGGCGCTGCTGGAGCAGGTCTACCGCGATGCGGAGATCCCGCTGGACGACCTCGCCTTCATGGAGGCGCACGGCACCGGCACGCCGGTCGGCGACCCCATCGAGGCCTCGGCCATCGGCACGAAGCTCGGCAAGGGGCGCAAGGCCCCCCTGCCCATGGGCTCGATCAAGACCAACATCGGCCATACCGAGCCGGTCTCGGGCCTCGCCGGCCTGATCAAGGCGACGCTGGCCCTCGAGCACAACCTCGTGCCGCCCTCGCTGCATGCGGCCGAGCTGAACCCGGACATCCCCTTCGACGACCTGAACCTGCAGGTGGTGCGGGAGGGTCTGCCGATCGCCCGCGGCCCCCGCCAGCGCTTCGCCGGGGTGAACTCCTTCGGCTTCGGCGGCACCAACGCCCACGTCGTCCTCACCGACCCCGATCCGGTCCCAGCCTCCGCCGCGGTTCCGGTGCGGGCGCCGCAGGTGCTGATCATCTCGGCCCAGAGCCGCGCCGCGCTGAACGAGCTCGCCCTCGACTACGCCGAGCGGTTCGAGGCCGAGCCGGAGACGGTGGCGGACGTGGCCGCCGCGGTGGCCCACCGCCGCGAGCGGATGCCGGCCCGCCTCGCCATCTCCCTCGACGGGGCCACCGATGTCGCCGCCGCCCTGCGGGCGGTGGGCGAAGGCGAGGATTCGGAGGCCGCCCATACCGGCACCGCCGTGGACCGCGCCGCCGAGGTGGCCTTCGTCTATTCGGGCAACGGCAGCCAGTGGGCCGGGATGGGCCGGGAGGCCTATGAGCAGAACGCCCCGTTCCGCGCCGCCTTCGACCGAATCGACACGCTGTTCCAGACCCATGCCGACTGGTCGCTGAAGGATGCCCTCTACGCCGAAGACCTGGACGAGCGGCTCGCCCTCACCAGCGTCTCGCAGCCGCTGATCTTCGCCATCGAGAGCGCCTCGACGGCCTCCCTGCGGGCCAAGGGCCTGAAGCCGGCCTACGTCCTCGGCCACAGCGTCGGCGAGATCGCCGCGGCGGAAGCCGCCGGGATCCTGACCCTCGAGGACGCGGTCAAGGTCATCTACTACCGGAGCCACCACCAGGAGACGACCCACGGCCAGGGCACCATGGCGGTGCTGCTGATGCCGGCGGACGAGGTGCCGGCCTTCCTGAAGGACTACCCGAGCCTCGACCTCGCGGCCACCAACAGCCCGAAGGCGGTGACCGTCGCCGGGCCGGTGGCCGACATCGACGCCGCCCTCAAGGCGCTGTCGCGCAAGCGCCGCCGGGGCCGGAAGCTCGACCTCGCCTACGCCTTCCACGGAAGGCTGATGGACCCGACCGAAAAGCCGCTGCTGCGCGACCTCGCGGGCCTGCGGCCGCAGGCGGGCACCGTGCCGATGATGTCCACCGTCACCGGGGCCCGCCTCGAAGGCGCGGCCTTCGGCGCGACCTACTGGTGGCGCAACATCCGCGAGCCGGTGCGCTTCAGCGACGCGGTGCAGGAGGCGACCCGCCAGGGCGCCCGGCTGTTCGTGGAAGTCGGCCCGCGGGCGACGCTGATGTCCCATGTGGGCGACGCCGTCGAGCCGCTCGGCATCGAGATCGCCACCGTGGGCGTGATGCACCGCAAGGCCTCGGGGGCCGACCCCATCGCCAAGGCCGTGAACGCGGCCCTCGTGCTCGGCGCCTCCGTGGACGAGGACAAGCTGTTCGGCACGGCGCCGCAGGGAGACGTGCGCCTGCCGACCTATCCGTGGCAGCGGCGGCCCTTCCGGCTGCACGACACCACCGAGAGCGTCGGCGCGCTGAGCCCCCGCCCCTACCACCCGCTGATCGGCTCCCGGGCCGGGGCGGACGGCCTGGAATGGCATGGCTACGTCGATCCCGACACGGTGCCCGAGCTCGAGGACCACAGGGTCGACGGGCAGGTGATCATGCCCGGCGCGGGCTTCGTGGAGATGGCCCTATCCGCCGCGCAGGCGGCCCTCCGGGACGATTCGGTCATCCTCTCCGAGTTCGAGATCGTCGCGCCGATGATCTTCGCCGAGGACGCCCTGCGCGAGGTGACGGTGCGCCTCTCGGGCTCCGGCAACGGGATCCAGGTGCTGAGCCGCCCCCGCCTGACCCAGACGCCCTGGCAGCTCCACGCCCAGGCGAAGGTCGTGGAGGGAGAGTTCTCCCCCGCCCGCAAGCCCGACCTGAACGGGTTCGATTTCGACACGGCGGGAGACCACGTCCTGTCCGGCGAGGCGCTCTACGCCCGGGCCGCGGCCTCCGGCCTCGGCTTCGGCCCGAGCTTCCGGCAGGTGGCCATGGCGGCCCGCCTCGACGAGACGACCATCGTCTCCGACCTCGTGCCCGCCGAGGCCGATCCGCGCTACGCCCTGGCGCCGCCGCGGCTCGATGCCTGCTTCCACGGCCTGATCCTGCTCTTCGCCGATCTCCTCGGCGAGGGCGGCGGCAAGGCCTACATCCCCGTGCGCTTCGGCGAGATCCGCCTCGTGCAGCCGGGCGCCGTCATCGCCCGTTCGGTGATTCGCACCCGGCGCTGCAACGAGCGGTCGATCCTCGCGGACTTCACCCTCCTGGACGCGGCCGGCGAAGTCGTGGCGACGATCCGCGAGGGCCGGTTCCAGGCCCTGCGCACCAGGGGCGGCGACGAACTCGCGGCTTACGCGATCTCGCAGGTGGCCGAACTCGCCACCGAGCCGACGGCGATCCCGATGGAGCGTCGCCCGAGCGTGGCGGTGCGCCTGCGCCCGCTCACCGCCGCCGGGAAGGGCCCGGCGGATGCCGCCCTCTCGCCGGGGCACCTGCTCCTCGAGGGCTGGGCGACCTCCCTCGCCTTCCGCCTCGCCAAGGGCCTGTCCGACGCGTCGCGGGCCGTGGTCCTGACCGATCCCCGCCTGCCCGCGGCCCTGCGGCCCTGGCTGCTCAACGCCCTCTACGCCCTGGAGAGCAGCGGCCTCGCCGAGCACGACAACGACGCCTGGCACCTCGGTGACGGTTCGGCCCTGCCGTCCCCCGACGAGATCATGCGCTGGATCGCGGCCGACCACCCCGACCTGTCGGCGGAACTCGTCCTGGTGGCCGATGTCGGCGCCACCGTGGACCGGATCCTGGCGGGCAACGTCGCGGACGTGCCGAACCTGCCCAACAGCGCGGTCGATGCCTTCGTCCTGCGGTCGGCCACGTCGCGCCATTCGGCGAACGCCCTCGCGGGGCTGCTCGACAAGGCCCAGGCCCAGCTACCGAAGGAGCGGGCGCTTCGGGTCCTGCAGGTCGGCTACGGTCCGCTCTCGGCCCAGGCCGCCGCCTTCGCCGCCGCGGCCGAGGCGCGCTTCACCATCTTCGAGACCGACCGGCGGCTCGCCGAGCGAGCCCGCCTCTCCTTCGGCCGTGCGGCCGCGGTGGTGGAAGCCGCCGCCGACCTCGCGCCGGGCGGTTTCGACCTGATCGTCGCGGCCGGCAGCCTCCACCGGGGCGAACGCGGGCTGATGGGCGACCTGTCCACCGCTCTGGCGACCGGCGGCCTGATGGTCGCCATCGAGCCCGGCATCTCCCTGTTCCGCGACCTCGTCTTCGGCCTCACGCCGGACTGGTTCGAGGACGGCGTCGGCGGCCTGCCGATCGGCCGCCTGGACGATATCGGCGGCTGGCAGCGGACGCTGAGCGCAGCGGGTCTCGTCTCCGTCTCGGTGGACCGGGCGACCTCCGGCAACGGCGACGACCTGCTCCTCGTGGCCGAGGCGCCGATTCGGCCGACCCCGGCCGCGGCCCAGACCTTCGCCTTCATCATCGGCTCGGACGACGACTTCGCCGCCGAGACGGCCTCCTCCCTCGCCACGCTCCTGGTGGCGGGCGGCGTCCACGTCTCGATCATCCTCGATTCCGAGACCTCCCTGATGGAGCTGGAGAAGGAGACGCCGGACACGGTGGTGTTCCTGGCCGGCGCCTTCTCCCGGGGCGGCGAGGCGGCCGAGCGCCTGCGCGACCGGTGCATGAGCCTGAAGCGCTGCGTCGAGCATCTCGGCGCCCGGCAGACCTGCCTCTGGGTCGTGGCGCCCGGCGCCACCCGCGACCGCGGCGGGCAGATGACCAACATCGAGGCCGGCGTGTGGGCCTTCACCCGCACCCTGGCCAACGAGGTGCCGAACCTCGACATCCGGCGCATCGACCTCTCGCCCGAGATGTCCTCCAAGCGCGCCTCCGAGCGCCTGCGCGACCTGATCCTCTCCGGCACGCCGGAGACCGAGATCGTGCTGGACGACGAGCGCACGCAGGTGGTGCGCTTCCATTCCGGCCGTCCCCGTCACCGGGATCCGGCCGACCTCGTGCCCGCCGCGGCGGCGCGGCTGGAGCGCAGCAACACCGGCGGCCTCAACGAGATGGTCTGGGGCCCGGCCGAGCGCCGCACCCCCGGCCGCGGGGAGATGGAGATCGCCGTCGAGGCGACCGGCCTCAACTTCCGCGACGTGCTGTGGGCGCTCTCGATGCTGCCCGAGGAGATCCTGGAGGACGGCTTCGCCGGCCCCCGCCTCGGCCTCGAATGCGCCGGCCGGGTGACCGCCGTGGGGCCGGGCGTAAAGGGCTTCAAGGTGGGCGATCCCGTCGTCGCCTTCGCCCAGTCCGGCTTCTCCACCCACATCGTGGTGCCCGACCTCGTCGTCGCGCCGATGCCGCAGGGCATCGATCCGATGGCGGCGGCGACCGTGCCGGTGGCGTTCCTCACGGCGTACTACGCCCTCGTCTCCTGCGCCCGGATGCGGCGCGGCGAGTGGGTGCTGGTCCATGGCGGTGCGGGCGGCGTCGGCCTCGCGGCGCTCCAGATCGCCAAGCTCAAGGGCGCCCGCGTCATCGCCACGGCCGGGTCCCGGGAGAAGCGCGCCCTGGTCAAGGCGCTCGGCGCCGAGCACGTCCTCGATTCCCGCTCGCTCGCCTTCGTGGACGACGTCCGGGCGATCACCGGGGACGGTGTCGACATCGTCCTGAACAGCCTATTCGGCGAGGCGATGGAGCGGTCGCTCAACGCCCTGCGGCCGTTCGGGCGGTTCGTGGAGCTGGGCAAGCGCGACTATGTCGCCAACACCCATATCGGCCTGCGGCCGTTCCGGCGGAACCTCAGCTACTTCGGCGTCGATCTCGATCAGGTGATCCAGCACCAGGGCGACGACGGGGCGCGGATGTTCCGCGAGGTGATGGCGCTGTTCAACGACGGCGGCCTGAAGCCCCTGCCCTACCAGCCCTTCACCGCGGCCGAGACCTCGGACGCGTTCCGGCTGATGCAGCAATCGGGTCACATCGGAAAGATCGTGATCAGCCCGCCCAAGGCCGGCTCGGTCCTCAAGGACGTGGCCAAGCCCTTCACCGTCTCGGACGAGGGCGTCCACCTCGTCACCGGCGGCCTCGGCGGCTTCGGGCTGGAGACGGCCCGCTGGCTCGCGGATCGCGGCGCCAAGCACATCGTCCTGTCCGGCCGCAAGGGCGCGACCACCGACGAGGCGAAGGCCCTCCTCGCTGAGCTGACGGAGCGGGGTGTGAAGGTCGAGGCCAAGGCGGTGGACATCACCAGCCGTTCGGCCGTCGATCGGATGCTCGCCGAGATCGAGCGCGGCGGCGCCAAGCTCGCGGGCGTGATCCACGCGGCGGCGGTGCTCCAGGACGGGTTGATCACCAACCTTGAGGTCGCGGCGCTGGACGCGGTGATCGGCCCGAAGGTGATCGGCGCCCAGCACCTCGACGCGGCGACCCGCGACCGGGCGCTCGACTACTTCGTGCTGTTCTCCTCGGCCACGACCTTCATCGGCAACCCGGGCCAGGGTTCCTACGTGGCCGCCAACGGCTTCATGGAAGGCCTCGCCCGCCAGCGCCGCCGCCGGGGTCTCCCGGCGCTGGCGGTGGCCTGGGGTGCCATCGGCGACGTGGGCATGCTCGCCCGCAACAAAGCGGTGCTGGAGACGCTCGCCGGGCGCGTCGGCGTGACGCCGATGGAGGCCCGCCGCTGCCTCGACCTGATGGCCGACGCCCTCACGGGCCAGGGCACCGCCCCCGACGAGGCCGTCATCGCCATCGCGGCGATGCATTGGGGCAAGGCGCGCGAGCGCCTCGCCACCATGCGCTCCCCGAGCTACGCGGAACTCGGCTCCGATCAGGTGGCCGAGGCCGGCGCGGTCCAGACGATCAACATCGCCGCCCTCCTCAAGGCGTCGGACGTCGATACGGTGCGCAAGACCGTCTCGGACGCGATCGTCGAGGACATCGCCCGCATCCTGCGTCTGCCGAAGGACGACATCAGCCGGGTGCGCCAGCTCTCGGAGATCGGCCTCGACTCGCTCATGGGCGTCGAACTCGGGGCGAGCCTGCAGGAACGGTTCGGTCTCGAATCGCCCCCCGCCGGCCTGTCTTCGGGCATGACCGTCAGCGAGCTGTCGGAATCCTTAATTCAGGCGGTTTCCGCCCCCATGGACGACACGGCCGGCGTGGCGATGAGCCTGATGGCCAAGCACATCGGGGGTGAAGTGAGCGCCAGCGTGATGGCCCCATTGCGCGACCTCATCGAAGCCCGCGAGAACGAGAGCAAAGAGATTCAACAATGACGCAATCGGCGCGGCCTGATGGCGGGCGTGCGGCCCTTGCCGGCTTCGTGACGAACCGCCTGGGGCGCGCGACCCCGCGTCCGGCCCCGGCCAAGGCGCCAGAGGCGTCGCGCTCCAGCGCGGCGCAGAACTTCGAGAACCTGCCCGGCTACCGGGAGCTGAAGCTCCAGCGCTCGGCGGCCGAGCTGATCGGCCTCGGCAACCCGTTCTTCCGGGTCCACGATGCCAAGGCCGGCGCCACGACCCGGATCGACCAGAAGACCTTCACCAACTTTTCGTCCTACGACTATCTCGGCCTGAACGGGCATCCGAAGGTGAGCGGCGCCGCCCGCGAGGCCATCGAATCCTACGGCACCTCGGCCTCCGCGAGCCGCGTCGTCGCGGGGGAGCGGCCCGGCCACATCAGCCTGGAACAGGTCCTGGCCTCCCACTACCGGACGGAGGGCTGCGTGGTGATGGTGAGCGGGCACGCAACCAACGTCACCACCATCGGCGCCCTTCTGGAGGCCGGCGACGTGGTGTTCCACGACGCCCTCTCCCACAACAGCATCGTCACGGGCGTGCAGCTCTCGGGTGCGCAGCGGCGCTCCTTCCCCCATAACGACCTCGACGCGCTGGAGACCATGCTCCAGGCGACCCGTCACGAGCACCGCCGGGCGCTGATCGTGATCGAGGGCCTGTACAGCATGGATGGGGACGCGCCGGACCTCGCCGGGTTCGTCGCGCTGAAGAAGCGCTACGATGCGTGGCTGATGGTGGACGAGGCGCACGGCCTCGGCGTCACCGGCCGCACGGGCGCGGGCCTGTTCGAGCATTGCGGTGTCGACCCGAAGGATGTCGACATCTGGATGGGTACCCTGTCGAAGACGCTCTCGGCCTGCGGCGGCTACATCTGCGGGCCGACCGCGCTGATCGAGTACCTGAAGCACTCGGCCGGCGGCTTCGTCTACAGCGTGGGCATGTCGCCGCCGCTGGCCGCTGCCGCCGAGGCCGCCCTGGCGGTGATGCAGGCCGAGCCGGAGCGGGTCGAGCGCCTGCGCCGCAACGGCAACCTGTTCCTCGCCACGGCCCGGAAGCTCGGCCTCGACACCGGGTTCAGCCTCGGCCTGGCGGTGATCCCGGTGATCGTCGGCGACTCGCTGAAGGCGGTGACGCTGTCCGACCGCCTGTTCAAGCGCGGCATCAACGTGCAGCCGATCATCCACCCGGCGGTGCCGGAGCGGGGATCGCGCCTGCGGTTCTTCCTGACCTCCGAGCACACGCCGGAGCAGATCACCGACACCGTCACGGCGGTGGCCGAGGAGATGGCGGCGATCGACAAGGGCGGTTCGCTGATCGAGCAGCTTCTCGCCAAGCGCTGATCCGAACGGCACGACGGAACAGACAAAAGGGGCGCGGACCGCACGGGTCCGCGCCCCTTTTGTCGTGTGACGGGGCCCGCCGCTCCGTGGCGCGGGGGTGATCCCGTCCCTACCGGGCGTAGCTGTAGACGGCGGCGGCGGAGGCGACGGGCCCTGCGACGGTGGAGAAGACGCCGAGGACCTTCTGGACCTCGGTGAAGGGGGCGTTGGAGACGTAGAGCAGGTCGCGGTTGCGCATGCGGAAGGCCTGGGAGGTG
>NZ_JAKSXW010000045.1 GCF_022829405.1 Methylobacterium sp. J-076 | reverse complement strand
GACACCGCACTGGCAGGTGTCGCGTAGGTGTCTTGGAAGACCCAGTCATGGCGACCGTTCAGGGTCAGGATAAAATCACCGAACTTCGCTTGGTCCTGCAGGTAGACGCCGACCTGGTCCTGTGTCTGGCGAGAGGCATCCCCCAAGGGCGGTGTGGCGATGAACTGTTGGCCGTAGTTCCGGGTGATGAGGTTTAGGTCCGGCACGGCGGTACTATCGCCAAAGTAACTTCCGAACCGGCTGGTCAGGCTGTAACGGGCATAGTCCACGCCTGCGACTGCGGTATGGGCGATCGGGCCGGTAGCGAAGCGGGCTTCCAGCTGGTTGTCCAGCGTCTGCTGCACGAGGCCGGCTTTCAGATACCCATTGTCGCGGGCGGCGGTGACGCCGTCGGCATTGAAGGATGAGATATCCACGTACTTCGCGCTCAGGTTCAGGCCGTAATGCCGAAAGTTTTGGCGGAAGATCAGGTCAGGGGTGAACTTATGTTCGAAGGCGTAGCCGATCCTGTACTGGGTCTGGTCAAGGCCGGCAAAGCGCGGATCGCCCATGTAGTAGTTCGTCGCCCGGAAGCCTGGCTGGTTGTAGAAGAATGTCGTTGCCGGGGTGTTGGTGATCTGGAATTCGCTGAGCAGCGTGAAGGTCGTGTCGGCCGACAGCTTCCAAGTGAAGGCCGGGGCGATGTTGAACTGATCATTGTTCGTACCGAGCCCGATAAAAGTCCCCGCTTCGCGCCGCACGCCGGTCAGGCGATAGGCCATCGTGCCGTCCGAGCCCGCCACCGGACCACCGAAGTCGAAGTTGCCCTGGTAGCGATCGAAGCTGCCGGTCTGGAACTGCACCTCGCCGAACGGCACGAAAACGGGACGCTTGCTCGTGATGTCGAGGATCCCCCCTGGCGAGCCAAGGCCGTACAGGCCCGAGGCCGGGCCACGCAGGATGGTTACCGCTTCGGCGCCATAAGGTTCACTCTTCGGATAGGCGAAGCCGCTGCCGATCACCCGTAGACCATCACGGTAGATGCCCTGATTCGTCAGGACGTCGAAGCCGCGGATGAATATCTGGTCGAAGCGCGGGTCGAAGCCGGACCGGGCGGAGATAGCGCCGGGAACGTAGTTGATTGCGTCAGTGAAAGTCTGGACGTTCCTATCGTTAAGCTGTTCGCGGGTGACCACCGAAACCGACTGTGGGGCCTCGATCAGGGGCGTGTTGGTCTTCGTCGCGACTGTGGAGACGCGAGCGGTATAGCCGGTGACCCCGGAGGGTCCGCCGCCACCTCCGCTTGTGGCAGCCGTGCCACCATCGCCTGCGCTGAGATTGAGCCCGCCGGGACTGGGGACGGGATAGGAGTTACCTGGCGCGGCTGCCACAACCGACAGTTCGTTCAGTTGAACGGCATCCTGCGCCACTGCTGGACTGACGAGGGCGCTGGAAGCGAGGAGGACAGAGAGGAGCGAGGAACGATAGGACATGGATCACGCAGGCACGCGCCATAAGCGGCGCAGTACAGACGTCATTTCAGTTTGCAGCTAAGCGTACAAGCCAGAAAAGTGTTAAAATTCACACATTTACAACAGCTCAAATCTGGATCTTCTCTAATCTAGGGTCTTGGGAGAGGCTGTGTTCTCCCAGGAGCGCATCATCGTTGAAGGTCGAGCTGAGAATGACCTCCATCACGCAGGCGGGTATAATTCGATGCTTGGAGAGAAGGATACATTTGCTACGCCCCGTTTCAGCATCGAGTTGGCCACCATCTTTGACATCAGGTAGGGGTTAGCCAAAGGACCGCCCAACGGCCGCTTTTGGGCAAGATCGATTGTTCTGCACACGTCTGGGTTGGGTCGTGAGGAGGCCTTCCACTTTTCCAACGGCTCCTCTCCGAAGCGGACCAGCTGTTATCGGCCATGTTCAGTCGGCTGCTCCGTCGGTTGAACGGCCGCACGCTGCCTTCACGAATAGGATTGAGTGGAGGGTGATGACACCGCCGCCGCCCTCTAGTGGATGAACACGCATCACACGTGGTCGGATTGGACGAAAGCTGCTTACATCGAGGGTATGACACGGATGCTTCCGTACGTTCGTCCCACTCGTGACCACGTCAGGTGCGGGTGAGCCTGGTTCCAGCAGCAAGGGCAATTATGACGAGCGAGGCTCACAGCACCACGCCGACCCCGGCCATCGTCGCTCCCGCATCCCTTGACGAAACATACCAGCGCATCACGTGGCGATTGTTGCCGTTCCTCATGTTCCTGTGGATCCTGTCTTGGATCGACCGAGTGAATATCGGCTTCGCCAAACTCGAGATGCTCGCGGAACTCCGATTCAGCGAGACGGTCTACGGCATTGGCGCCGGCATCTTCTTCATCGGTTATTTCCTCTGCGAGGTACCGAGCAACCTGCTTCTCGAATACATCGGCGCTCGCAAGACCATTGCGCGGATCACCTTCCTCTGGGGCCTCTGCTGCGTGGCGATGATGTTCGTCACCACGCCCCTGTTCTTCTACGCGCTGCGCTTGCTGCTCGGCGTGTTCGAAGCAGGGTTCTATCCCGGTGTCATCCTGTTCCTGACCTACTGGTATCCGAGCGAGCGGCGCGCCAAGGTGTTCGGGCTTTTCATGTCGGCCTCGGCGCTCGCCGGCGTCATCGGCGGTCCCCTCGCCGGGGCGATCGTGTCGGGAATGCACGGGGTCAACTGCTGGTCCGGCTGGCAGTGGGTGTTCCTGCTGGAGGGCATTCCCTCGATCCTCGCCGGCATCGTCACGCTTCTCTACCTGACCGACCGCCCCGCCAAGGCCACCTGGCTGAGCGAGGAGCAGAAGGCGTTGGTGGCGGCCGATCTCGCCCGCGACGCCGCCACACTCGGCCCAAGGGAGCACCGCATCCTCGCCTCGCTCAAGGACGTCCGTGTCTGGCAATGCATCGCGATCTTCTTCTGCATCATCACGGCGAACTCGGCCCTGACCTTCTACGGGCCGAGCGTGGTGCGCGATGCCGGCTTCACTGATCCGCTCACCGTGGGCTGGATCATGTCGGCGGCCTACCTGTGCGGCGGCGCTGGGATGATCCTCAACGGCCGGCATTCGGATCGGACGGGAGAAGCCCGCCTGCATTGCGGAGTTCCGGCGCTCATCGGCGCGATGGCCATCGCGATGACCGGCCTCCTCGTCTCAAGCGCACCCATCCTCGCCATGCTGTCGCTGGCTGTGGCGGTCGTCGGCACGATGAGTGTTATCCCGGTCTTCTGGCAGATTCCCGGCCGGTTTCTCGCGGGCTCCGCCGCCGCGGCGGGCATCGCGCTCATCAATTCGGTGGCCAACCTCGCCGGCTTCGGCGCACCGACGGTGATGGGCTACCTGCGCGAGCACATCGGCTCGCCCGCCACGGGCCTTTGGCTGGTGGCAGGTGTCGAGGCCGCCGCGCTGATGCTGATCCTCGTATTCGTCCCACCGGCGACGGCAGCCATGGAGCGGCGTGCGCAGGCCCGCGCGGCGCATGAGCCGGCCTGATCGCCGGGCTCCCGTTTTGCATGGCTCTCGCCCACCGTAGGAGACCCGCTCTTTGGACCCCTTACTCCCTCACTCTCCCCTGACGCGACGTCGCCTCATCGGCACCGGGCTTGGCACCGTTGCGGCGAGTTCGGCAGCTAGCGTCTCGGCAGAGGCCTTGGCGCAGGGCAGTCCGGCCCCGTCCGAGGCCCCGGCCAAGCCTAGCACACTGACCACGGCGCCTGTCTCGCAGACCGGCCTTTCGCCACGCCTGACCCTCCACGCCATCGACAACTTCCACGGCACGCCCGGCGCGGGCATGGTCTGTGACCTCGCGATGCACGACGGGGCGACCTACCGGCCGATCAAGACCATCACCACCGCCCCGACCGGCCGCACTACCGAGCCGCTCCTCGTGGACGAGGCCTTCAAGCCCGGCCGCTACGAACTGGTGATGCATGTCCAGGAGTACTTCGCGAAGTTCGGCGTCGCCTTGCCGAGCCCGAACTTCCTCAGCCTCGTGCCGATACGCTTCCGGATCCGCGATGGAAGCCAGCGCTACCATTTGCCAGTGCTGTTCACGCCCTGGGGCTATTCCTACTACCGCGGCAGCTGACGCGTCGGACTTCGCACCCATCGATCAGGAGATCCGACATGGCCGGCATCACCACGCACGTCCTCGACACCGACCGCGGGCACCCCGCCGCGGGGGTCCGCATCGATTTCTCGGTTCTGGAGAACGGGCAGTGGCGCCTCGTGAAGAGGGTCGTCACCAATGCCGACGGGCGAACCGACGGACCGATCCTGCCCGCCGACAAGGCGGCCGTAGGCCAGTACCAGCTGGAATTCCACGTCGAGCCCTATTTCCAGGCGCGCTCGGGTACGAACGAAGCCGACATCTTCATCGACAACCCGGTGGTCCGTTTCGCGATCTTCGACGCCAAGCAGCACTACCACGTGCCGATGCTCTGTACCCCGTCGAGCTTCACCACCTATCGTGGAAGCTGAGCCGAATGCCCGACCTCCATCAGATCAACAGCCTCGACCGCGACGCGTTCGTGAACCTCCTCGGCGGGGTGTTCGAGCATGCCGCCTGGGTGGCGGAGGCGGCCTCCGCCAAGCAGCCCTTCGCCAGCGTGCAGGACCTTCACGCCGCGATGATTGCCGCCGTCCGCGAGGCTCCCGCCGACATGCGCCTTGCCTTCCTCAACGGTCATCCGGAACTCGCCGGCCCCGAAGCCAGGGCTAAGGCGATGACGGCGGACTCATCCCAGGAACAGGGAAGCGCCGGCCTCGACCAACTCTCACAGGCGGATGCGGAGGCGTTCGACAGGTTGAACGCCGCCTATCGCAGCCGCTTCGGTTTCCCTTTCATTGTCGCCGTCCGCGGTCGCGACCTCCGGGATATCCTCGTGCTGTTCAAGCAAAGGCTCGAGAGCGAGCGCGACGAGGAGGAGGCGACGGCCCTCGGCGAGATCAGCGCCATCACGCGGATGCGGTTGGATCGGCTGCTGCAGAGTTAGGTGGGGCCACTCTGGTCTATGCGATGGACAGGAGACACGTGCGAAGGCGGGAAAGACAGCGCTGAGATAGTCGAAGACGAAGCTGTCGTGGCGTGTTGCGACGCGTCGCGAATTCTCGAGGTAGCGGTACTGGCGCGCGATCCAATTGCTCAAGCCGAAGTCGCCACACGCCCGATGAATAACTGAACTTGGTCAGGCAAATTGCTTACGGCACTGGCTGTATGGGTCGTGAGAAGGGCGCCGGCTTCGACGACAGCCAATCCGCCAAGCGGGCAAGTCGCTTTCCGTCCGCTTTTCCGGTTTGCCCTCTCCAGAGCAGCCATTCCGCTTTCGGCCAGTGAACGTCATTCGTCGCCGTTGAACCATGTCCGCTTTTGGACACAGCATTCGGGCCGCGACAGCCTGAGAGACCGCCGCGGCAATCGTCAAATGTCAGTTTGCTCAGACATCACCAGGGCATCGTCTGCTTCGATGCCGAGGTAGCGCACCGTACTTTCAAGCTTGGTATGCCCGAGCAGTAGCTAACAGGCGCGCAGATTGCCGGTCCGTTGGTAAATTAGCGCGACCTTGGTTCGGTGCAGGCTGTGCGGGCCGTACCCTGCTGGGTCGAGCCCGATCAGCGCCACCCACTCATCGACGAGTCGGCCGTACTGTCGTGTCGTTAGATGTTCGCCAGGACGGCTTCTGCTGGGGAATAGCCAATCCCCAGCACGTAGACCCCGAAGCTTGAGCCAAGCGGCTAATGTCTCTCGTGTCGTCTCGGTCAATTCGAACGGGACCGGTCGGCCCGTTTTCTGTTGCACGATGGTAGTGCGTAGCCGGATGCCATCCCCAAGGTGAACATCGGCTACGCGTAGGCGGACGAGGTCGCACCCGCGCAGCTTGCTGTCAATTGCGGTGTTAAAAAGGGCGAGGTCGCGTATGCGGCCCTCGTGCTGCAGGCGGGTGCAGATCGCCCAGATGTGCTTAGGCTTGAACGGCGGCTTGGGTCCGATGAGGCGTCCAAGGTTCCAGGGCCGGCGGGAGGTGTCGATCGTCGAAGACATGCTGATACTCCGGTAGAGGAGCCATCAGCATCCCTCTCAAACCAGCGATTCGCCCTCGCCGAAGTGCGCCCACACCGGACATGATGTAGGCGCCATACAGCAGACGTCATTGATCTGGAGGCTTTCTGAGTCCGTTTGCGAGGATATGCTCAACGTCCCCGAACGCCTAAGATCGGCTAGACGGCACCGACCATAAAGGTAGCGTCCGTTACATCAGCCCTGAATCAGTTTGTTGTTTTCTACAATAAGCTCCTTCCGTTCCAAGATACAGTTCTGCATTTGCTTCAATGAGCACGCCTGCTGATGCTAGCGTGTACACTGTCAAAAGTGTGTTGACCTTGACCGCAAAACGCATCCCAGTCGAAGTAACTTGGCGTCATACCGGAAGCTATCCAGACGTTGGTCAGATAATCGCGGAACCGGACAGCCCGCTGATAGCGATCACTCAATTTCATTGAGCGGATGGTGCGGCGTAGTTCTTCAGCCGTATTTTCTTCGAAAATGGGCGTGTCGACGACCATAGCATCCATGTACGTCACCGAGGTCATCCACGTCTTGAGATGATATGCTCCTATTGTATTGATGCGAAAAGCCCTTGGCACGAAGCCATAAGCACCATCCTCATCTTCTTCGAACGTAATCCGTTCGGGAGACTCAATCAGTTTTTTATTATTCGCCATCCGGAGTGTCGCATCGATGACGGCGGGCCTGTAACCGAGGGACTGCAATTCATCCTTAAGTACGCTGTAATCGACAAAGCCCTCAGCCGTCCGGCGGGGCGCGCTTTCGTCGAGAAGCGCAAGTATGAGAGGTAGGAGGAAGTGCTCACGCGCGTCGTCGGTCTGGACGGCAAATAAGTTTGCAGCCGTGACCTTCTCAGGATCAAAATAATTGTAGTTGCCTCTCAAGGCAACTTTCCAGAAATCGTGCACCGGCACGAAATAGCGTTGCGACTGCTCAAGTCCAATGATAACGCCCTGCAGGTCAACGTTCGGGTTGCCGAACATTGATGCCAAGAACTCAATTAAAAGACGCACATTTCCACCTGTAATATTCTCAAGAAAAAGCTTAACATCGTCACTTCTGTCAATCGATTCAAGCAAAACTTTTATCAGTGTCGCCATATTACCAAGCTTAAACGATATGCCCTGTAGCCGCTGAAGATGCAGTTTTCCCTCAGCGATGTCCTTAGCAAACCGCAATCGACGGTCGATTACTTCATCGATGCGCGGCGGGGCGATCGTAAAGATGCGGTGGGGGTATGCTGACAGGGCTCCCGACCGCTTCGAGATAAAAAACGTGCGTGGCCGGACGGATATAAACACCGTTGCTTTCCACTCCGCGGCCAAGTTCTGCGCAATGATGAAGGCTTCTTGCTGTACAGTGATGCTGCGTTGGTCGGCGTTATCGACCGCTACGATGACCTGCTTTCGCCTTTCTCTCGAGAGATAATCGATGCAGTTCCGCAGATGCTCTGCCTTACTTGATTGCTTTTCCGACAAAAGCCCAAATAACTTCTCTTGGTAAAGTCTATGGTTGGCCTCCTTAGCCTCACCGTATATTGATCTATCAAAGCGCCGAATGTCTTTTTTGTAGACGGATCTGACGAAGGTGGCTTCTGTAATATCTATATCGTGTTTCTCGATCAGTGCAGTCTCGATCTGCTCGAGAACAAGAGCGGGGACATCGTTCCAGAGCGCGCCTTTGCGCCCGAGATCGACGTATGCGTAAATCGCGTGCTGGAATTCGGCGAACGCACTGACATACATTAGATGCTTTAAGAATGAGGATTTGCCAACGCCCACATCGCCAACGAGGGCGATAGGATGGTTAGAAATGGCTTCGGCCAAAATTTCCGGCGTCAGTTGCGGCTTGTCTTTCTTAAATGACACCGGCGTCGCAACGTCCTCAGCGTCGGGGAAAAGTGAGCTGTAACGGGCATTCAGCATCTGTTTGCTGATCAAGGCGTGCTGGCTGAGCGCTCCGCTCTGGCAGTAACAATGCTTGTAAAACTCCTTCTCGACTTCTTGCTGATCAGATATACCGAGAAGTAGCAATTCGGCAATGTCGATCATTGCGCGCTGTAGATCGCTCGACTCGCGGAACTGCGGATAGTTCGGGATAGAGGTCGACAGTTTTTCCGGCGGCTTGGGCGCGCTCGCCTTAGCGATAAGGTTGAAGAGCTCGCCGCTGGCAACGGCGCCAGGTGAAAGGAGTTGTCACGCTCTCGGAAATGCCGCTTTCAGGTGTTCTAGGCTCTCGAATAGCACGCATCTGTTGCTAGTCCGATCGGTCAATTCCCGATCGGCCTTGAACGCCACAATTTGGTGGCCGTTTGTCGCTACGCATAGCTCAACACCGCGGGATATAGAGTAACGGTTAACTTGCTCGACCGCCATTTTGCAGTCTGGGCTTACGAGCATGACCGATGCCAGAGAGTGCACGATGCTCGATTGTCGGCGGGAAGGAACCTCGAAAGCCTTTCCCTCCCGCTTTGCTTCCCAGATCGCAACCGGATGGCGGCCGAGTTCATAGTCGCTGTATTCGCGTCCTACCGACCGCTCCAAACGGAATTCATCCGCATTGTTAGGCCAGCCAAAGCATTCGACAATCAGCCGGTCTATGATGTGAAATCGGGTTTCGGCTTCATTCATCGTGCGCGCACGTTCTGACAGGTCCCCTATTAGCCTTTCAAGATTCGCCAAGCCGTCAGCTAGCTCGGTGGGGGATTGCGCAGGCATCTGTTCCTTCCATGCGCTGAAACCTAGTAGTTTTTGCAGAGAAAGCCTCTGCCGTCCAGGGTGAGTGCCAAGGAGGTTGTTCTGCTCTTTTGCTGAGGATCCGGATCGTCAGTTATGCGGTGCGCCATGCGACCCAGCGTCCATGAGCCCGGAAGCGGACTCCCGACACGTCTGTTACGGGTCAAAAGCTTCCATTGTCAGTAGACCCCGGCGCGAATTTTTACGCCGTCCCCGCCCACCGACACATTCGACTGGACTGCCGGAGCAAACGGAGCATGTGTGGTCGCTGAGACGACGCAGCCGCTATTATCGATGCTGCGCTCGTTTGGACCAAGTGCAGCGGGGAGCGTCAGGACAAACAACCAAACGACAAATGGCTTTCACTGCCGAGAGGTCGTCTCTCCGACTACTTGTACGTCGCCTCGCCTGCCGACCTCGCGTCGCTGGCGAGGTCGGGGTCGTGGCAGGGCCTGTCCTGCCGCCGACGGAGACCCCGACCCATGACCACCCTCTCGCTCACCCGCACCGAGGCGGACATCCTGCACGCCGCCGCCGCGGCCGAGGGACGTTTGCAGTTCGCCCCGGCCATGAAGCCGGCCAGCCGCAAGCAGCTCCTCGGGCGCTTCCTGCGCGACGCGCTCATCACCTCATCGGACGCGCCGGACGGACAGCATCGCCTCACGCCCGCGGGCTACCGCGCCATCGGTCTCACCCCGCCTCCGGTATCCGGCGCGGCGTCCCGCCCGAACAAGAAAGCGCTGGTGCTGACCCTGCTGGCGCGAGACGAAGGAGCGACGCTGGCCGAGCTGATCGGGGCGACGAGCTGGCTGCCGCACACCACCCGCGCCGCCCTCTCGCGCATCCGATCCAGCGGGCAACCGCTGGCCAAGGCGACGCGGCCAGATGCTACGACGGCCTACCGCATCCTGCCGGCACCGCCCCCGCCTGCTGCCCGTGCCCGCTCGCGGCGCAAGGGAGCTACTCCGGACCTTACAGCGACCGCAGGCATTGGGGCTGAGCTGCCGGCGGGCGCGCTGATGCAGGCCACCACCTGATGGCGCGGGTCAAATCGATTACAGGGTGTGAGGCGGACCGTGTGTCCGCCTCGCTCTCCGCGCTCGCCGGGATAAACGCGGCGGCGCTCGATCGGCGCTGGCGCCAGCTCTTCGGCGCAGCCCCGCCCCCCGGCCTCCCGCCGGCGCAGCGCGCACGGGTGATCGCCTACCGCCTCCAGGCCATCGCCTACGGCGACCTCGACCGCGATACCGCACGGGCCCTCGATCGGTTGGCGCAGGCACGGGGGCAGTCTGACCAGGGAGGAGAGGCTAGGTCAGTCTCGGTGCCGGTGCCGGACCTACGCGGGCACACCCCCGGCGTGACGCTCTCCCGCGAATGGGCGGGGGTGATGCACACCGTGCAGGTGCTGGAGACGGGCTATGCCTGGAACGGCGCGATCTACGACAGCCTGTCCCGGGTAGCGCAGCTCATCACCGGCACCAAGTGGAACGGCCCCCGCTTCTTCGGACTGCGCGCCAAAGCCACCCGCGGTGCGGAGATCGGAGTGGGGAGGGTTCAGGCATGAGCGCCCGCCCGCCCAAACAGCGCCAGCCCCCGCACCCCGGCCCGCGGCCGACCCTGCGTTGTGCGATCTACACCCGGGTGTCGACCGAGCACGGGCTCGATCAGGAGTTCAACTCCCTCGACAACCAGCGCGAGGCGGCGGAGGCCTACATCCGCTCCCAGGCGCACGAGGGATGGCGCCTGCTGCCCGGCCGCTACGACGATGGCGGCTTCTCCGGCGGGTCGCTCGAGCGCCCCGCCCTGCAGCGGCTGCTGACCGAGGTGCGAGCGCGACGAGTTGACGTCATCGTCGTGTACAAGGTCGACCGCCTCACCCGCGCTCTGTCCGACTTCGCCAAGCTCGTCGAGCTGTTCGACGGGCACGGCGTATCGTTCGTGTCGGTGACCCAGGCGTTCAACACCACCACGAGCATGGGTCGGCTGACGCTCAACGTGCTCCTGTCGTTCGCCCAGTTCGAGCGCGAGGTCACCGGCGAGCGCATCCGGGACAAGATCGCCGCGAGCAAGCGCAAGGGGATCTGGATGGGCGGCATCGTGCCCCTCGGCTACCGGGTCGAGGACCGCGCGCTGCACGTCGTCGAGGAGCAGGCCGCCCTCGTGCAGGCGATCTTCATGGGCTACCTCGCCCACGGCACGGTGGCGGCGCTGAAGCAGGATCTCGATGCAAGAGGGGTCACGCTGCCGGTCCGCCGCGATGGGGCGGGGCGGGAGACCGGTGGCGGTCGGTTCTCGCGCGGGCATCTTTACAAGCTGCTCGGCAACCCCCTGTACGTCGGGCAGCTCCGGCACAAGGGGCAGGTGCATGACGGCCAGCATCCTGCGATCGTCGATGGGGTGACGTGGCAGGCGGTGCAGGATCGTCTCGCCGCCAACCACCACGAGCATCACCGGGGGCGAGCCGAGAGCGTGCACCTTCTCACCGGGCGTCTGCGCGAGGCGGGGGGCGAGGCGATGATGCCGAGCCATTCTCAGAAGGGCGCGGTGCGCTACCGCTACTATGTCGCCCGCGCGATCGGGCTCGATGGCAAGCGGCTGCGCCTGCCCGCGGCGCCGATCGAGGCAACCGTCGTGACGGGTTTGCGCGGCATCGCTGCGCCGCACTCTACTCGACTCGATGACGCCGCCCTTATCACCGCGGAGCTCGAGGCGGTGACGGTGCATGCCGATCACCTCGTGGTGCAGCTCAGCGGGGATCGCCCGCCCCTGTCGTTGCCCTTCACGCATCAGCCGTCTCAGCGGCGCCGGGCGATCGTCGTCCCGCCGGGCCGCGAGGGTGATCGGCTGCGGGCGATGAAGGCGGAGGATCGCACCCGGATCCTCGCGGGCATCGCCGCGGGCCGGACCTGGATGGGGGATCTCGTGGCGGGGCGCAGCACGGGCATCGAGGCGATCGCCCTGGCCGAGCAGCGCAGCGAGCGCTCGGTGCGCATGACGCTGTCGCTCGCGCTGCTCTCCCCCGGCATCGTGCGCGCGATCGTCGAGGCCCGCCTGCCCCGGGGCATCGGCCTGCGCCATCTGTGCGAGTTGCCCCCGGCCTGGGATGCGCAGGAGCGTATCCTCGGCCTCTGACATCCGAGTATCCGACCGGGGAGCGATCAGGCGATCAGGCGAACCGCCATCCCGATCAGCACCGCGGCCCCCAAGCAGCGCCGCCATGGGTTGACCCCGCGCAGCAGCTCATCGCCCGCCCAGACCGCGAGGGCGATCCAGGATGCGATCGCCGCCCATCGGCCGATGGCGGTCCCCTCCCCCGCGATCCAGGCGATGGCCTGCATCAGGCCGAACAGCCATAGTGGCAGGTTCGGCCACTGGCCGATCACGATGCGCCCACTCGTGCGGTCGCGGAAGAACCAGTCGAGGACCGCGGGTAGCATCGCAGGAAACGGGAATGAGGTTTGGGGAGACCGAGGCCAGAATGGCCGGGGATCCGGCCCGAGAGACGAGGCAGAGACACGTCCGCCTCAGAGCGGCCGAGCTAAGTCATTGACAGGACGTGAACTTCGACGACCACCAGGATCACGCCGTTTGCGTGAGAAACCTTGGTGGTGGAGGTAGTCATGGGCGAACCCGTCTCCGACGCGCCCCTTCCCGCGAACAGGGAAAAAACAGGGATTTGGACGAATTGTCGGGGCCAAATGCGCTCCAGCGACGTCAAAACATCAGCATTTTCCGGGGGTTGAA
>NZ_JAKSXW010000038.1 GCF_022829405.1 Methylobacterium sp. J-076 | reverse complement strand
ACGTCGGGCTCGGACGTCTACTCCACCAACCTGCTGGCCTACACCGCCACCCTCGGCAACGGCTTCTCCGCCACGCTGTCGATGGAAGACCCGAGCTTCCGCCGCTCGCCGGTCTACGCCCCGACCGCCGCCCTGTCCGCGACGGTGGGCAACACCTCGACGCAGATCTTCGGCCAGGCGAACTCGCTGATCCCGGTGGTCCTCGGCGTCAACGCCGCCGGCCAGCCGATCGGCTTCGGCTTCACCGACGGCATCCAGCGCAACCGCATGCCCGACTTCGTCGGCGTGCTGCGCTACGACCAGCCCTGGGGCTCGGCCCAGCTCTCCGCTGCCGTGCATGAGATCAACACCGGCAACGTGATCACCCAGGGCGGCTTCCTCGGCACCAACAGCGCCGGGGCGGCCCTCACTGCCACCAACGCCAACACCGCCCGCACCCAGAGCGAGTACGGCTGGGCCGTCCAGGGCGGCCTGAAGGTCAACGCCCCGTTCATCGCGCCGGGCGATGCCTTCTACCTCCAGGGCGCCTATGCCGAAGGCGCGCAGATGTACACCGGCAACGGCTCGTACAACGGCTCCTATTCGATCAACCCGACCTCGATCGAGGGCGCGTCGTTCAACCAGAACTTCTCCGACGCGACGATCAACCCGTTCACCAACCAGCTGCAGCTCTCCACGAGCTTCTCGGTGATCGGCTCGTTCCTGCACTACTGGTCGCCGGAGTGGCGTTCGGCGGTGTTCGCCTCCTACGGCGAGAACACCTTCGGGGCCGGCGCCCGCGCCGCCCAGGGCGCCTATTACGGCTTCGTGCCGACCACGGGCACCAACATCGGCAGCACCGTCATCTCGACGCTGGGCGTCGGCACGCCGGGCACGCGGTTCTATGCCCTCAACGGCAACCTGCGCGACACGTACATGCTCTATGCCGGCGCGAACCTGATCTGGTCGCCGGTGAAGGACCTCGATATCGGCGTCGAGGGCATCTACGCCCAGTACGGTGTCCAGAACGGCCGGGTGCTCGACACCCAGAAATTCAACTACACCGCCGCCTACGTGAATGCCGGCAACCCGGTGAAGACGATCACCAGCACCGACGTCTTCCAGGCCCGCTTCCGCGTCCAGCGCGACTTCTGATCACCAATCTCGACCGGGATTCTCCAAAGCCCCGGTCTAGATGTCCCCCGTGCAAGAGGGATCTCGACTGCCCGGCCTCGTGCCGGGCATTTTTTTTGGCCACCGAAGACGAACTTCGTCGATGCACTACGGTTGCTCGACATCGCGAAGTTCTTGGCGCCCGGCGCCGGCCGATATCGGCTGACGTACTTGTCGTTACTTCCTCCCGAGTCTACAAGCGACCTCCATAGGAAGCGGACCGGGGCAGGGATGAGCGATGACATGGTTGCTCTCCTGCTGGCCGTGGCCGCAGAGAACGCCGACCTGCGCGACCAGCTCGCCACCGCCCAGGACATGCTGGTGGAGACCGCGATCGACGCCGGCAACCTGCACGCCCTGATCGAGGCCGTGCAGGCCGAGCGCGATGCGTGGCAGGCCGAAGCCGAATACCTGAGGGGAGACAGGATGAAGCGCGCCCGCTAGCGCGTTTTTCGCCAACCTCGGATCGGGTGTCCCCGCGCCTCGGTCCGGGTCCCCTCCCCCTTGTGGGGAGGGGTTGGGGTGGGGGTGGTGCCGGAGAGGGCTCCGGCGGTGCCCCCTGAACCTCCCCCACCTCCCGCTCCTCCCCACAAGGGGGAGGAGAGCCATGTGGCGCCGTGGGCGCACCCGATCCAGAATCCCCGGAAAACGCCGTGGCGCGCGCCCTCGCGGCGTCCCCGCCGCCGTTCTGAACGAATCGTCGAATGGGGGCGTTGGCCCATGAGGTGACACCACGTTCGCCTCGGGAGACAAACGCCATGTCCGTCAAAACACTTGCGCTCGCAGCGACCCTCCTCGTCACCGTCTCCGGGGGGGCCTTCGCGCAGACCCGCGCCGGGGGCGGAAGCGCCGAGGGCAACATGAACAGCCCCGGCAGCGTGAAGAGCGAATCGCAGAAGATGAACGAGGAGCGCGGCGGCGCGATGAGCACCGGTGCCCCCGGCACGAGCGGCGGCCCCCCGGTCAGCACCCCCGGTGCGGCGGCGGGGAGCGGTGGGGGCAACGGCGCCACCGGCAGCGGCGCAGCCCCCAGCGGCAAGTAATACAAGGAGGGGGAGCCCTGCGGAGGCTTCCCCTCACCCAGGCTGTGACCTACCGGGACGGCCGCACCCGGCGGGGGCGCGCGGCACCGGTGGCCCGCCGGGCCGCCGGCCTCAGCTCCGCCACGCCGGGGCGGCCTCCGAGGCCGGGCCGGCTTCGGCGAGGTAGGCCCAGGCGGCGGCCTCGTCGGCGAGGTCGAAGGTCTTCGTCTCCACCGGCATGATCAGGCCCGAGAGCTTGATCATCGCCTCCGCGAAGGCCGGCGCACCGACGACGACGTAATGCCGGATATGGGCCACCGAGCGGGCCTTCACGCTGGTGGCGTAGCCGTCGAAGGTCGCGCCGAGCTCGGACCCCTCGTAGTTCGCCATGACGATCAGCATGTCGATGGTCTTGTGGGCCTGCATGGCCTGGTCCGTCAGGGCGGACATCCATTCGATGTCGGGCCGGGTGATCTTGTCCCTGATCTCGAAGGCCAGGAGGTCGGGGCGCGGCGCGTCCCGCTGGACGATCGATCCATCCGGTGCTGTGTTCATGTGAACCTCCCCGCCGCGGTGCGGCCTTCGAACGATGGACCGGTCACGCCCGGTCCGGACGGCCTACCCCTCGGCGCGCAGGCTCCGGATGAACTTCCGGGCGATCTCGCGCACGGCCTCGTCGTCGCGGGCGGCGCCTTCGGACTTGTCCCAGAGATGATCGAGGCTGCCCTCCAGCTCGTCCAGCAACTCGGGGTGGCGCTGCGCGAGGGAGCGGATCGTCCCGAACAGCAGGTGTTCGACGGCCATCTCACGCCGACGGGCGTCGGCGACCTGGTCCAGCGGAGGGGGTGAGATCTGATCGGTCATGTGCCCTCAACGGGCATCGGCGGGCCCGGTTCTCCCCTGCGGCGAGGTGCGACGTCATGGGCGCGGGGGAGCGCCGGGGGCTTGGGAGGGGGCTCGGCTTGCCCCGCCGCGCGTCTGAGCCATCTCCTGCGGCTCGACGACGTATGGGACGGAGATCGTGATGCGCCCCTTTGCCCTCGCAGGCCTTCTGCTCCTCGGCGCGCTGCCGGCCCCCGCGCAGGAGGCGGCCGATACGGTGCCGGTCTGTGACAGCCTCATCGCCCTGCGCCAGCTCGCCGCCGGGGCCGGCGAGGACCGCGCCCGTGCCGCCGGGCAGGTCTCCAGCCAGCCCGGCTGCCGCCTCGTCCCGCGGGACCGGATCGGTGCGGTCGAGCGTCGGGCGATGTTCGGCGGAGGCACTTACGAATGCGTCGGCATCGCGGGCGGTGCGTGCGCCTGGGTGATGCCGTAGCGCCCCGCCCCCGGCCCCGGGGCGGAGGCCCGAGGGCGTGAACCGCCCCCGGTCCGTGCGTCGCCACCGTCGCGCGGCGGGGCCGTCACGTGCCGCCCGGCGTCGCCGCGTCACGCACCCGGAACGTGCCGGACGGCATGGGCGGCGTGCCGGTCGGGGAGGCGGTCTCCCCCGCCGAACAGCTTGCGCCGGAGCGAGCCGGGCGCGTAGGCGGTCTTGTACAGGCCCCGCCCCTGAAGCTCGGGGATCACGAGGTCGATGAAGTCCGAGAAGCTCTCCGGCACGACGATGCGGCTGAGGTTGAACCCGTCCACCTCACCCTCTTCGACCCAGGATTGCAGCTCGTCGGCGATGGACACCGCGTCGCCGGTCAGCACCGCGTAGCGCCCGCCGAGGCCGAGCTCCGCCAGCAGATCCCGCTTGGTCAGCCCCCGCTTGGCGGCCGCGGCGGTGGCCGACTGGATGGCGTTGCCGGGGGCGTAGGGGATCACCTCGTCGAGGCCGTAGCGGGCGAAGTCGATGCCCGTAGAGGCGGAGAAATGCGCGAGCCCGGCCTCGGCGCTGGCGTAGCGCATGTACTCGGCGCGCTTGTCCTCGGCCTCCGCGCGGGTGCGGCCGGGGATCGCGGCGATGCCGATGAACACCTTCACGTCCTGCGGGTCCCGTCCGGCGGCGGCGGCCTCGGCGCGGATCGCGCGGACGGCGTCCCGGGCCGACGCCTTGTCCCGCGCCGAGATGAACACGCATTCGGCGTGCCGCCCGGCGAAGGCCCGGCCACGGCCGGAGGCGCCCGCTTGGTAGAGGACGGGCGTCCGCTGGGGCGAGGGCTCGCACAGGTGGTAACCTTCGACCGCCAGGAACTCGCCGCGATGGGAGACCGGCCGGATCCTCGCCGGATCGCTGAAGACCCGGGCCTCGCGGTCGCGCCGCGCCGCCGCGTCGTCCCAGCTCCCCTCCCACAGCTTGTAGAGCACCTCCAGATACTCGTCCGCATAGTCGTAGCGGCGGTCATGGGCCGGAAGCGCCTCGCCCCGGCCGCGATGGGCGCTTTCGAGGTAGCCGGTGACGATGTTCCAGCCGATCCGGCCGCCGGTGAGGTGGTCCAGCGTCGAGACGCGCCGGGCGAAGGTGTAGGGCGCCTCCGCGAAGACGTTGACGGTGACGCCGAAGCCGAGGTGCTCCGTCACCGCCGCCATGGCCGGGACGATGAGCGTCGGGTCGTTCACCGGCAGTTGCACGGCCTCCCGCGCCGTCACGTCGATGCCGCCGCCGTAGACGTCGTAGACGCCGAGGATGTCGGCGATGAACAGCCCGTCGAACAGGCCGCGTTCCAGAAGCTTCGCCTGGTCCGTCCAGTAGCGCAGCGTGTTGTACTCGCTGGAACGGTCGCGCGGGTGGGTCCACAGGCCGTGGTTGATGTGGCCGACGCAATTCATGTTGAACGCGTTGAGCCGGATCTCCTTGCGAGGGGACGTCATCGCACCTTGAGCCTCCGCACGATGCTGTCGCCCGTGACCTGCACGAGGCAGACGAGGACGATCAGGATCGCGATGACCACCGACATCACCGTCGTGTCGAAGCGCTGGTAGCCGTAGCGGATCGCCACGTCACCGAGGCCGCCCGCGCCGACCGCGCCGGCCACGGCCGAGGCGCCGATCATCGAGACGATGGTGATGGTGAACCCGCCGACGATGCCCGGCAGGGCCTCGGGCAGCAGCACGTGGAGGAGGATGTGGCGGCGGCGGCAACCGATGGACTGGGCCGCCTCGATGAGCCCCGGATCCACCTCCCGCAGGGACACTTCCGCGATCCGCGCGAAGAAGGGCGTGGCGCTCACCGCCAGCGGCACGATGGCCGCCCAGACGCCGATGGTGGTGCCGACGACGAGCCGGGTGAACGGGATCAGCGCCACCAGCAGCACGATGAAGGGCACCGCCCGGAAGCCGTTCACCACGAGGCCGACGAGACGGTTCGTCCGCGGCGCCGGGACGATGCCGCCCGGCCCGGAGGTGACGAGGAACAGCGCCAGGGGGATGCCCGCGAGCACCGCGATCCCCGCCGACACGCCCACCATGAACAGCGTGTCGAACGCCGCCTGCCAGAGGCGGTCAATCATCTGCGGCGACATAGCCGACTCCTTCGACGGTTTCTCCGATCGCCCTCAGCCTCGCCTCCGCCTCCGGGCCCTCGGCGGCGATGAGCAGGCGGCCGACGGCGTGCCCCTGGATCCGCTCGACGCCCGCCTGCAGGAGCTGCACCGCGCCGCCCGTGGCCGCGACGAGGGCGGACAGGTCGGGGGGCGTGCGCCCGGAATAGGTGATCCGCAACACCGCCCTGGCGCCGGGCGCCGGATACGGCATGAGCCGGTCCGACAGATCGCTGGACAGGTCGCGGGTGAGGGGCGCGAGCAGCGCCCGGGTCGCCGGGTGTTCGGGCGCGCCGAACAGGCGCCAGACCGGCCCGGCCTCGGCGACCCGCCCGGCTTCCAGCACCACCACATCGGTGCAGATCTCGCGGATCACGCTCATCTCGTGGGTGATGAGGATGATGGTCAGGTTGAGCCGCCGGTTGATGTCCCGCAGCAGGCCGAGGATCGAGAGCGTGGTCTCGGGGTCGAGGGCCGACGTCGCCTCGTCGCAGAGCAGGATCTCCGGGCCGCTCACCAGGGCGCGGGCGATGCCGACGCGCTGTTTCTGCCCCCCCGACAGGCGCGAGGGATAGGCCTCGGCCTTGCCCTCCAGGCCGACGAGGCGCAGCGCCTCCTCCACCCGGCGGGCGGTCTCCGCCCTGCCGACCCCCTGCACCTTGAGCGGCAGGGCCACGTTCTGCCGGACGGTCTTGGCCGAGAGCAGGTTGAAGTGCTGGAAGATCATGCCGATGCGGCGGCGCAGGGCCACGAGGCCGTCCGTGCGCAGGGCCGCGATGCGCTCGCCATCCACCAGCACCCGGCCGGAGGTCGGCTCCTCCAGGCGGTTGACGGTCCGCAGCAGGGTCGACTTGCCGGCGCCCGAGCGACCGATGATGCCGAAGATCGCCCCGGACGGGATGTCGAGGCTGACGTCGTCGAGCGCGCGGATCTCGCCCCCTGCGGAGCGATAGGTCTTCGAGACGTTCTCGAACCGCACGGTGCCGGTGCCGCCCGGTCCCGCCTCCCCCCGGGCGGCCGTGATCGCGGGCCCACCCGCCGCCGCCGTGGGCGTGGCCGGGCCTGCCATCCCGAGACTGTCCAAGGCCAAGGTCGCCATCGTCAGTTCTGCCACGCGAGCAGGTACAGCTTATCGCTGCCAGCGAACGATTTGTTGATCTGCTGCTTCACGGCCTCGGAATTTTGGAAGATCTGCACGAACTTCCTGATCGTCGGATCGTCCTTGCGCGACGCCTTGGTGACGAAGCTCACCGCGAACAGCTTGTCCTCGATGCCGGAATAGATCAGCCCGCTCGTCGGATCGAAGGCGCCGGCGGCGACGATGAAATGCGGGTAGCCTTGGGCCAAGTCGACATCGCCGGTGATCCGCACCAGTTGCGGCCCCTCCACCTCGACGAATGTCAGCTTCTTCGGGTTCTCGGTGATGTCGTCCAGGGTGCCGAGGAAGCCGACGCCAGCCTTGAGCGTGATGAGGCCGGCTTTCTGCAGGAGCAGGAGGGCCCGCCCCTGGTTCACCGGATCGTTGGCGATGGCGACCTTCCCGCCCGCCGGGATCTGGTCGAGGCTCCGATGCTTGAGGGAGAACAGCCCGATATTCTGCAGGATGCCGAGCCCGACGATGTCGAACCGGTAGCCCTTCTGCTTCTCGGCGTTTTCCATGAAGGGGCGATGCTGGAAGAAGTTCAGGTCGATGTCGCCCGCATCGAGGGCGACGTTCGGCGTCGTCCAGTCGCTGAACTCGATCACCTTCACCGCGATGCCCTGGTCCTTGGCCTCCTTGGCGGCCGCCGTGACGGCGTCGCTGTAGGCCCCCGGCACGGTCCCGATCGTCAGGGTCTCGGCCTGGGCCGCCATCGTGCCGAGGGAGACGAGGGCGATGGCGAGGGTCTTCAGGAAGCGCATCGGTGGGGGACTCCGGTCTCCCGGTCCGGCGGCGCCGGGGCGGGGTGTCGAGGATCGAAGGGGGGGCGTGGCGCCCTCGCCCGGGCCGCGCCGGTCAGGACGGGCGGACGGGGACGACCGAGCCGCGGTAGCGGTCGCGGATGAACTGCGCGACCTCGGCCGAGGTCAGCAGCGTTCCGAGGCGCAGCACGCGTGGGTCCTTCGCCAAGCCCTCGGTGGTGACGAGGACGTTCGCATACGGGTTGCCCTCGGCGCGTTCGAGCGCCAGCGCGTCCCGCGCCGGCTCCAGCCCCGCTTCCAGCGCGTAATTGCCGTTGATCACCGCGAGGGCCACGTCATCGAGGGAGCGCGGCAGTTGCGGCGGCGCGATCTCGACGAAGCGGAAGTTCTTCGGGTTCTCAACGATGTCGTCCAAGGTCGCGTTCGCCCCCGCCCCCATCGCCCGCAGCCGGATCAAACCGTTCGCCTGAAGCAGCGACAGCCCGCGGCTGGTGTTGGTGATGCTGTTCGACAGGGAGACGACACCGCCGGCCGGCAGGGCGGCGAGCGATCTGGCGCGGCGGCTGTACAACCCCAGGGGCTCGATATGCACCGCCGCGACGACGGCGAAGCGCATCCCCATGGCGGCCTCCTCCGAGCGGAGGAAGGGGACGTGCTGGAAGAAGTTGGCGTCGGCGTCGCCGTCGCGCAGCAGGGCGTTCGGGCGGAGATCCCCCGAGATCTCGATGGTCTTGAGCGGCAGGTCGGGCGCGAGCTTTTCGGCGACGAATTCGAGGATCTCCGCATGCGGCGCCGAAGAGGCCACGACCCGCAGCGGCGCCGCGGCGGCGCGGGCCGGTGCGATGCTCAGGGCCAGGGCGCCGGACAGGAAGACACGACGGGTTGATGCAGGCACTGCGCGCGCTTTTCGGAATGATCTGGAAGATGAAAGCTGGTCTTCGTATCTCGAAACGAAGGTCTCGTATCAAGAGGACCGATTATCGAATTTCCGCCCGCGCGAAGGGCATCGTTTCGGAATCCCGTCATCGGAGGATGGCAACGTTCTCCCGGCACGGGGCCGTGACGGGACTCACCGATGACGCTGCCGGCGCCCGCCCTCACGGGGGATGCCGCCCGCCCGGGGCGCCGGGGCGGTCGCCACGACAGGCCCGGCGGCCCCTTTGACGGAATCAGGACGCGTGGACCCGCCCGGCGACCGGCCTTTTCAGACACAAGTGGGTGAACGCAGCGGTGGCGCCCTCCGCACGCGGCAAACAGGGGCATTGTGCCGGCCCGTTTCGACCACAATCGGCTGACCTTTACATTCCGCCGCATGCCGGCTCTGATGAAACCCCGCGATCGATGGGCCACCAAGGCCTCCGACGCTTTGGCACCGGGAGGGGGACGATGCAGAATGTTGCTTCGTCCGAAGTCCACTGGGGCGACAGTTCTCCCCATGAGACCGAGCGCGCGGCGGAAGCCCGCCAGATTTATGCACGCAAACGCAGCGCCGACGCCGCGAGGGAACGGTGCTTGGCCCTGGGGCAGGTCGTCCAGGCCGAGATCCTCCCGCAGCTGATGCTGCTGCATCGGGGGTTCGTGTCCGCGGAGGCCAAGCCGGTCTTCAAGCCGGATGTGGGGCAGGTCGCCGCCTTCTCCGATCTGGCGCTGGCACCGGACGAGGCGCCGATCATCGAGGCGTTCTCGGCCCTGTTGGCGCAGGGCCATCCCCTGGATCGCCTGTTCCTCGATCTGCTGGCGCCTGTGGCGGCCCTCCTGGGCCGCATGTGGGACGACGACTTGTGCGATTTCCTCGAGGTGACGACGGGCGTCGCCCGGCTCCAGCATCTCGTGACGCGGTTCCGAATCGACGACGAGGCGTTTCCCCTCAATGGGAAGCGGCGCGTCCTGCTGATGGGCGCCCCCGGCGAACGACACACATTCGGCGTGCGGATCATCGAGCAGTTCCTGCGCCGGGCGGGGTGGATCGTGTCGATCGGGCTCTCCTCCAGCCCGGACGAGATCGCCGCCCTGGTGGCCTCCGAATGGTTCGCCGTCGTCGGCCTGACCCTCAGCGACGAGACCCGCGTCGAGCCGTTGGCGCAGGCGATCCGCTCCGTGCGGGCCGTCTCGCTCAATCGCGGCATCGGCGTCATGGTGGGCGGTCCGGTGTTCCTGGCGCAGCCGGAGCTCGTCGCCCGGGTCGGCGCGGACGCCTCTGCGGTGGACGCGGCGACGGCGGTCCTCCTCGCCCAGCGTCTGCTCGAATTCGGCACGCACGGCGCCGCCCGGGCTTAGCGGCGGCGGCGTTCCCACGCTGCCCTCGTCGTCCTCCCCGACGGGTCCCCGCGAGCCGCCCCTCGGACGGATCGGAGCGGGGGCGCCGCGCGGACCCGGCCGCGGGCCGTCCATGCCCGCGTGCACCGCCGCCGCGCCGAGGGGGGGGGCCTGCCGGGACCCATCGGCGGCACGTTTCGCGCGCCGCTGCCCCCGCGCAGGCCCGGCCCGGGACATCGCATCGACAGTCCGCGCCCGCGATGACCGCGCCGGATAAAGACTTTCCGCGTGGGCGGAAGATGTTTCTAAAATGGCACAGGTCTCGCCGGGACGGGTCGATCAGGCTTCATTCGTTCATCGTTCCTGTCTGGCTCAGTTCAAGTGACTGTAGTGTCATGAAGGTTCGCGCATCTGACGATGGCGCCGGCCCACCCGGTTGGGTCCCGCGCCCCGTGTCAGAGAACGTCCGCCATGTCCTTACGCCGTCGGCTCCCGTCTTTCGTCGTCCTCGCCGCCGCGGCGGTCCCGGATCCGGCCGCGGCGCAGTCCGTGTCCGACATGGCGGCGCGGATGGATGCCATGCAGCGCCAGATGCAGGCGATGCAGCAGGAACTCGCCGCCCTGCGCCGCCAGGCGGCCACCCCCCGGGCGGCCCCGGGCAGCGAGGCCCAGGGGCGCCGGAACCCGCCGCGTGAGCAGGCCAGGATCGCCCTCCGCACCGAGCGCCAGCAGCGGAGCGCCCAGGCCGGCGACCCGGGCGGAGCCCCGCCCGCCCCGAGCGACCACACGCCGGTCATCCTCGCGAACGACCTCGTCTGCAACGCCGGCAGCTATGCGCTGGGACCGGCGATCTGCTTCACGCCGGGGGGCTTCGTCGAGCTCGCGGGCTTCTACCGCAGCGCCAACACCGTCTCCGACGTCGCTACCGACTTCAGCGGCATCCCGTTCCGCAACAGCCCCCAATCCCGCGAGGGCGAGTTCCGGCTCTCGGCGCGGCAGAGCCGCCTGAGCGGTCTGTTCACGGCCCGCGTCGAGCCGACGCTCCAGATCTCAGGCTACTACGAGATCGACTTCCTGGCCGCCGGCGTCACCTCCAACTCCCGGGAGAGCAACAGCTACGTCCCGCGCATCCGCCAGATCTTCGCCACCGTCGAATCCCTCGACACCGGCTGGCACGTCCTCGCGGGCCAGGCCTGGAGCCTGATCACCACCGATCTGTCCGGGATCACCCCGCTCAAGGAGCAGATCCCCCTGACCATCGACGCCCAGTACGTGCCGGGCTTCAACTGGACGCGCAATCCGCAGATCCGCGTGGTCAAGGACCTGGCGCCGGGCCTCTGGGCCGGCCTGTCCGTCGAGTCGCCCCAGAGCGTCCTGCCCCCGAGCCCCTTCGCCGCGCCCTCGACCGTCAACGTCAACAATACCGGCGATGCGGCCGGCCTTCTCAACAACTCGACCACCTACTCGAACAGCCGCATCCCTGACATCGCCGGCAAGCTCGCCTTCGAGCCGGGCTTCGGCCATTACGAGGTCAAGGGGCTCGCGCGCTTCTTCGACGACCGGATCGCGCCGACCGCCCTCAGTGCCACCGTCCGCACGCCCGGGCGGTCGGACACCGCGTTCGGCTACGGCATCGGCGGGGCCGCCACGCTCCCGGTCATCGACAAGCGCCTCGACCTTCAGGTCAGCGGCCTCGTGGGCCGGGGCATCGGCCGTTACGGCTCCGCCCAGTTGCCCGACTTCGCCCTGCGCGCGGACGGCGCGATCGCCCCGATCGCGGAATTCCAGCTGCTGGCGGGCGCCGTGTTCCATGCGCAGCCGGGCACCGACCTCTACGTCTACGCCGGCTGGGAGCATGCCGGCCGGGCGGGAGCCTTCAGCACGGCCGGCTACGGCTCGCCGACCCTGGTGGTGACGGGCTGCGACGTCGAGGGGGCCGCGAGCGGCACCTGTCAGGCCGAGACCCGGGACATCCGCCAGATCACCGGCGGCTTCTGGCACGACCTCTACAAGGGCGGGTACGGCCGTCTCGTCGCCGGCGCCCAGGTCTCCTACACGGAGCGCGATGCGCTGCCGGGGGCGCTCGGCATCCAGCCCACGGCCCACCTCGTCACGGGCCTCACCTCCCTGCGCTACTATCCCTTCTGACCGCGGCCTTCGCCCGGCGCCGAACGCACGGACGGCGTCGGGCGAAACGAGGACGGGCCCTCCCGGTGGGGCAGGCCGCCGCACCTGAATCGACGCCCCGCACGGCTTGCGTCGAGGGCGGCGCTCGCCATGGTGCGCCCCATGATCCGCCTGATCCCCAGCCTGCCCGCCCTCTACGTCATCGCGCGCGTGGTGTGGCCGAGCCCATGGCCCCCCGCGGTCAAGCTCGGCCTGTCCGTCCTCCTCCTCGTCGCGTCGCAGTACCACCTGTGGAGCCGCCTCTCGTCCGGATCGGTCTTCGCCCCGGAATTCCCCCGCCCGGTGGTGATCCTGTTCAACTGGGCGTTCGGTGCGCTCGCGCTGGCGGCCCCGATGCTGCTCGCCCTCGATGCCGCGGCCTTGGTGGGCCGGGTCCTCCCCGGGGGCGGATGGGCGGTCTCCCCGGCCTGGCGCGAGGCGGCCGCCGTCGCAGCCTCGGTGCTGGCGGCGGTGGCGGTGGCGCAGGCCGTGCGCGTGCCGCCGCTGAAGGACGTCACGGTGGCGATACCGGACCTGCCGCCAGGCTTCGACGGCTACACGATCCTGCATCTCACCGACCTGCACATCAGCCGCCTGTTCCCGGCGGCCTGGGCGGAGACCGTGGTGGCCCGGGCCAACGCGCTGGGCACCGACCTGATCGCGGTGACGGGCGATTTCATCGACGGGTCGCTCGAAGCCCGGCGGACCGACGTCGAGCCCCTGCGCGCCCTGAGGGCGCGAGACGGCGTCTGGGCCGTGCCCGGCAACCACGAGTACTTCTTCGACCACGACGCCTGGATGCGCCACCTCGCCGGGCTGGGGATCCGCGTGTTGGCCAACGCCCACACGGTCCTCGGGCGCGCTGGCGGGCGGCTCGTGCTGGCGGGGGTGACCGACCGCTCGGCCCCCGCCACGGGCCACCCGGGGCCCGACCTCGCCGCGGCGCTGGCGGGCATCCCCGCCGGTGCACCGGTCGTGCTGCTCGATCACCAGCCGGCGAACGCCCCGCGGGCGGCGGCGCAGGGGGTCATGCTGCAACTGTCCGGACACACCCACGGCGGCATGATCCGCGGCCTGGACCGGCTGGTGGCGCGGGGCAATGCCGGGTTCGTCTCCGGGGCGTACCGGGTCGGGGGCATGGTGCTCTACGTCAGCAACGGCACCGCCCTGTGGCCGGGCTTCGCGCTTCGGCTCGGCCGCCCCTCCGAGTTGACGCGGATCACCCTGCGGCCCTCTCCGTAGCGCCGCCCGTGGCCGTTCGGTACGGCATCGCGGGCGCGCGGGGATGGCGAGGCGTGGGGATGAAGCGATCATGACCATGGATCGACCGCAGGGCGTGACACCCCGCCGCGTCCTCGTGGTGGGGGCGACGGGCACGATCGGCCGGGCGACCGTGCGGGCGCTGGTGTCACGTGGGCACCGGGTCGTCTGCCTCGTCAGGCGCCCGGCCGACACCGCCGGTGCGGGCGACGGGCCCGAGGGTCCCGCGAGCGCCATCGAACGGATCGTCGATCTCACCGACCCGGCGTCGCTGGCGCGCGACGGCGTCCGCGGCGAAGCGTTCGACGTGCTGGTATCGTGCCTCGCCTCGCGCACCGGATTGCCCGACGACGCCTGGGCGATCGATTACGGCGCGCAGGTGAACGCCCTCCACGCGGGCCGGGCGGCCGGTATCACGCATGCCGTGCTGCTGTCGGCGATCTGCGTCCAGAAGCCGGTCCTCGCCTTTCAGCACGCCAAGCTCGCCTTCGAGAAGGTGCTGATCGACTCGGGGCTCGACTACACGATCGTTCGGCCCACGGCCTTCTTCAAATCGCTCTCGGGGCAGATCGACCGCCTGAGGCGCGGCAAGCCGTTCCTGGTGTTCGGCGACGGAACCCTGACGGCCTGCAAGCCGATCGGGGACGACGACCTCGGCCGCTATCTCGCCGAATGCCTCGACGACGAGGGCCGGCGCAACCGCGTGCTGCCGATCGGCGGACCGGGCGAAGCGATCACGCCGCGGGCGCAGGGCGAGCGGCTGTTCGCCCTGCTGGGGCGCGAGCCGCGCTTCACGCAGGTGCCGGTGGCGCTGCTGGATGCGGTCGTCATCGTCCTGGCGACGATGGGACGATGGGTGCCGTCCCTGGCCGGCAAGGCGGAACTCGCGCGGATCGGGCGCTACTACGCGACCGAGTCCATGCTGGTGCTGGACCCCGCCACCGGGCGATACGACGCGCACGCCACCCCTTCGACCGGGTCGGAGACGCTGTTCGACTATTATGCGCGGGTCATCCGTGGCGAGGCGGTCGCCGAGCGCGGCGACCACGCGGTGTTCTGACGGCGCCGAGGCCCGAACGGCGTCCCCCCCGATGCGGGGAGCGGACCTCGTCCCGGAGGGCGTTCCGCCTCCGGCCCTCCGCGGGCTCACGGCGAGTGGATGAGGTCTTTGATCCGCGAGGCGAGCGCTTCCATCGCGAACGGCTTGCTCAGCACCTGCATGCCGGGTTGCAGGTGCCCGCTGCCGAGGAACGCGTTCTCGGCGTAGCCGGTGATGAACAGGACCTTGAGTGCCGGGCGCCGCTCCCG
Source organism: Methylobacterium sp. J-076 (assembly GCF_022829405.1). GTDB lineage: Bacteria > Pseudomonadota > Alphaproteobacteria > Rhizobiales > Beijerinckiaceae > Methylobacterium. The sequence goes on along the minus strand of NZ_JAKSXW010000038.1, from coordinate 92,931 downwards.
CCCCGCATCCGCCATCTGCCGCCCGTTCATGCCGCCGGGAAGGCCGACATCGGTGACGAGCAGGTCGATCCGCACGTCCGATTGCAGGACCTTCAGCCCCGCGACGCTGTCGGCCGCCTCGATGGCGGTGTAGCCGAGATCCTCCAGGACCTCGGTCACCAGCATGCGGACCGACGGCTCGTCATCGACGATGAGCACGGTCTCGCCCTGTCCGGCGCGCGCCACCTCGGACAGCCGGGTGATGTCGTCGTCCTCGTTGGCCTCCCCGTAGTAGCGGGGCAGGTACAGGCACACGGTCGTGCCCTGGCCGACCTCGGAGTAGATCCGCACCTGGCCGCCCGACTGCCGGGCGAAGCCGTAGATCATCGACAGGCCGAGCCCGGTGCCCTCGCCGATGGGTTTGGTGGTGAAGAACGGCTCGAACACCCGCGCGATCACCTCCGGCGGCATGCCGGTGCCGGTGTCGGTCACGCACAGCGAGAGGTACTGCCCCTCCGGAATCTCGTGCGTGGTGGCGGCCGGTCGATCCAGCCATTTGTTGGCCGTCTCGATGGTGATGCGCCCCCCGTCCGGCATCGCATCCCGGGCGTTGATGCACAGGTTCAGGAGGGCGTTTTCGAGCTGGCCCGGGTCGATCAGGGTCGCCCACAATCCCGCCGCGCCGACCACTTCCAGGGCGACCTGGGGGCCGATGGTCCGGCGGACCAGCTCCTCCATCCCGGCCACGAGACGGTTCACGTCGGTGGGCTTCGGGTCGAGGGTCTGGCGGCGGGAGAAGGCGAGCAGGCGGTGCGTCAGGGCCGCCGCCCGCTTGGTCGCACCCTGGGCGACGGTCATGTAGCGGTCGAGATCGCCGAAGCGTCCCTGGCCCATGCGCGTCTGCATGAGTTCGAGGGAGCCCGAGATGCCCGCGAGCAGGTTGTTGAAATCGTGCGCCAGCCCCCCCGTGAGCTGGCCCACCGCCTCCATCTTCTGGGCCTGACGGAGCTGCTCCTCGGCGACCAGCAACTCGGTCGTCCGGTCGGCGACGCGCTGCTCCAGCGTCTCGTTGAGGGCCCGGAGTTCGGCGGAGACCCGGTCGCGTTCGGCCTCCACCGCGCGCCGCCCATCCACGTCGATGAGGACGCCCGGAAAGCTCAGGGGCGTGCCGTCCGGGGCATGGTCGACCCGGCCGTTCGCCTCCAGCCAGTAGTACAGGCCATCGGCGCGGCGGACGCGGTACTGGTGGGCATAGGCGCCGCCGCGGGTGATCGCATCGTTGATCGCCTCGGCCAGTCCCGCCTGGTCGTCGGGGTGGACGGTCTCGACGATCTTGGCGAGCGGGATGCCCTCCCGGCCGTGGGCCGGGTCGAGGCCGAAGGCGCGGGCGAAGGCCTCGTCCACCGTGAAGCGGTCCCTCGGCAGGTCCCAGAACCACGTGCCGATGATCGCGCCCGCCGCGAGCGCGAGCTGGACGCGCTGGACGTTCTCCCGGGCCAGGGCCTCGCTGGCGCGCAGTTCCGCCTCCGCCCTCTTGCGGGCGGTGATGTCGGTGAAGAGGACCGCCACCTCGCACCGAGCGGCCGGCTCGATCCGGTGGGCGGCGACCTCCAGGTGCCGGCCGGTCAGGGCGAACATCCGGTCGAACCGCACGGGCTGGCCGGTGCGGAGGACGTCCCCGTAGCGCTTGAGCCAGTCCTCGGCTTCGAAGTCCGAGGCGATGTCGCGCAGCGTCTGCCCCTCCACGTGCGGGATGCCGAGGTGGTGCTCGAACGCGGGGTTGGCCTCGATGTGCACGTAGTTGCTCAAGGGGCCGTGGGGCCCGTCGATGAAGCGGATGACGCAGAAGCCCTCGTCGATCCTGTCGAACAGCGTGCGGTAGCGCCCCTCGCTGCGGGCGAGGGCCTCGCGGGCGGTCTGCTGCTCTGTGATGTCGCGCGCCACGCCCGCGAACCGGACCGGCCGGCCGGACGGGTCGAACTCGATCTCCCCCTTGCGGGCGATCCAGCGGATCTCACCGGTGTCGGGGCGGCGGATGCGGTACTCCACGTCCCGGGGCGGCGCGCCCTGCCGGCGCGTCCGGGCCGTGGAGACGAGGTGCGCGTCCTCCGGGATGATGAGCGCCTCGAACGCCGTCGATGGGTACCCCGCCCGTTCGGGCAATCCGTAGAGCCGGCAGAATTCCGGGGTCGGCGTGAGGACGTTGTCCGCCAGGTCGATGGTGAAGAGGCCGACGCCGCCCGCCGCCTGGGCCTGGCGCAGGCGCGCTTCCGCGTCCGCGAGGGCGTTGCGGGCCAAGTGCTCGTCGGTCCTGTCGCGCAGGATCTTGACGAAGCCGGTGGCGGTGCCGGCCTCGTCCCGCAGGGCCGACATCTCGCCGCTGGCCCAGAACGGCGTCCCGCGCTTGCGCAGGTGCCAGCGCTCGTCGACCGCGCGCCCGTCCGTGAGGGTGCGCCGCATCTCCTCGCCCGGGATGCCGGCGGCGCGGTCCTCGGCTGTGAAGATCGCTTCGCCGGATTGCCCCCTGATCTCCTCGGCCGTCCAGCCCAGGATGCGGACCGCCCCGCCGCTCCAGTTCGTCACGGTCCCGTCGAGGTCCATCACGATGATGGCGTAGTCGATGGCGCTCTCGAAGACCGCCCGGTAGCGGCTCTCGGTGGCCTGCGCGGCACGCTGGGCGGCGACCTCCCGGGCCTCGACCAACCCCGCCGAGGCGGCCCCGGCGAACAACCGCACGACCTGCAGGTGCCGGTCCGTGAACACGTCCGGCCTGCTCGACTGGATCTTCAGGACACCGATGCTCGTGCGCCCCCGGAAGACCGGGACGGTGATGCACGCGCGCAACCGCATCCGCTCGGCCAGGAGCTGATCGACGCGCACGTCGACCCGGACGTCGGGCACGAGGCAGGGTTTGCGGGCCTTGAAACACGCCCCGGACAGGCTCCCCTCCAGCGGCACCCGCCGGCCCCGGAAGGCTTTCAGGGTGCCGGCGACGGCCCGGTATTCGAGGTCCTTGCCGTCGGCCAGCTCGACGGTCCCGCCATCGGCCTCGGGCACGGCCTGCATGGCGCCGACGATGAGGATATCCAGGATCGTGTCGAGATCGCCCCCGGCCTCCGAGATGGCCGCCTGGGTGCGGTGAAGGACCTCGCGGGCCTGGTGGATCGCGGCCTGGTCGGCCAGCAGCGCATCGCGGGTGGCCACCGAGCGCCGGAGGTCGAGTTGGCTCATCACCTGGCGCGCCAGCGCCTTCAGGTCGCCGGCCTGGGCCGGCGTCAGGCCGTCCGGCCGCGGCGCGGTATCGATGACGCACAGGCTGCCGATGACCTGCCCCTCGGTCGTGCGCAGGGGCGCCCCCGCGTAGAAGCGGATGAAGGGCTCGCCGGTGACGAGCGGGTTCGCCCCGGTGCGGGGGTCGGCGGCGAGATCCGGGATGACGAGCAGGTCTGGCTCGTTCAGGACGTGGGCGCAGACCGAGCTGTCGAGCTCCGTCTCGCAGAAGGGAAATCCAGCCCGGGCCTTGAACCACTGCCGGTCGGCCGCCACGAGGCTGACCAGCGCCACGGGGGTCTGGCACAGGTGGGTGGCCAGCTGCACGATGTCGTCGAAACCCTCCTCGGGCTGGGTGTCGAGGATGTCGTAGGCGGCGAGCGCGGCGAGCCGGACCGGATCGCGAACGGCGTCATCGGAGGCGGACATGGCGCGTCAGACTGAGCCGCGGTCGATGTCGCGCCGCTCTCCCGCAGGTCGAGCGCCGGGCATCGCGCCCTGACGGCCGATCCGGCGGCGCCATGCCGCGCGCACGACTTCGCGGGCGCCGGTGCCGCGCCCGGAGGCGACCGCGGCCCGGATGGCGGCGTCCTGCTTCCTCGTCAGGGCGATGGAGCGGGTGGGCGTCGTGGACATAGGTCGCCTTCCCACAGCTGAACGGCGCTATCAATGCTCAGGAATGATGACGGCCTTCAACTGTCTGCCATCATCGGCCTCACCGACGTGAGGTCGCGGTGGAATGCGCGATTGCCGGTCCGCTAACCTTCGCTCGATTGGCCAACCCGTTGGCCGGCCCATCCGAGCCTGAGTTTCGCCCCCTGCCGGTTGATCACGCCGAACCGCAGCACGGCCTGTTCCAGGTAGTCGATCGCATCCACGAGGTGGCCGCGGGCGGTCGCCACCTCATCGTCCTCATCCGATGGGGTTTCGGCCAGCTTGACGGCCGCGATCAGGACCCGGTCGCGCTCGTCCTCGATGCGGGGATCGCGCTCGACATGGCCGCGCACGTCGGCGTCGAAGGCCTCGATCACCGCCCAGGGCAGGGCATCCTTCGCGATCGCCCCCGGAAACCGCGCGCAGTGCCGGCGGGCGGCCATCGCGGCCCGAGCCACGTGGTCTGCGAGCGTGGCGGCCATGACTCGCTCCTGCCGATCGGATCGCGCCTCGACCCTGCGCCGCATGCCCGTCCGTCACCGTGCCCTCCGGGCCGATCACGGGTGGGCGCGGTTGCCGGTCGTGCGTTCGCGAATTCTTGAGTAAACTGATTTGGGTCGGTCGCTCAATGATGGCGACTGGCGGAGGGAGCGGGATTCGAACCCGCGATACGGTTTCCCGTATACACACTTTCCAGGCGTGCGCCTTCAACCACTCGGCCACCCCTCCGGTCCGGGGCTCGTGGCGCCCGGCGCGGGGCCGGGCGCGGGGCGGGCCGCGCGGAGGGCGTGCTGTATCCTGCGCAGGGGGCCTCGCGCAAGGCACCGGCGGGAGGAAAATGCGCCTCCCGCCCGCCGTCCCTCCCGCGTCCGCGGGGTGCCGTCACTCCCCGTCGTCGAGGTGGAAGTGGACGCGCTCGACATTGGCGCGCTCGAAGGCCTGCATGACGTGCTGGTAGGACCGCTCCATCTCCGTGGCCGCATCCCCCGGCGTGTCCTCGGGCTTGAGGACGAACATCAGCAGCGAGCGGCCCGTCACCTCGTAGGGCTGGCGGAAGCCGAAGCTCTCCGCGTCCTGGCTGTCGGGCAGGTTGGTGTCGAGGAGGCGCGTCCAGGCCTCGCCGCCCACCGTCTCCGGCAGGGTGAAGCTCACGAGGTCGTGGTAGGCGTTGAACAGCAGCAGCAGGGTCGCGTCGCCGCCCCTGCGGTGCAGGCCGGTGGCCTGGGCGCGGCCGTCGAGGCGCACGGCGAAGGCCCGGGCACCGCCGTCGTTCCAGTTCTCCGGGGCCATCTCGCCCCCGTCCGGGCGCAGCCACGTGACGTCCTGCACGCCGAACTCCTCGTCGTAGCCCCCGGTCAGGAACCGGCCGCGATTGAGGATCGGCAGGGCGTTGCGCAGGATGATCAGGCGCTGGGTGAACTCCGCGAGGTCCCGCTCCTCCTCGGCGATGGCGTCCCAGTCGAGCCAGGAGATCTCGTTGTCCTGGCAATAGGCGTTGTTGTTGCCGTTCTGCGTGCGGGCGAACTCGTCGCCGGCCAGCAGCATCGGCGTGCCGCGCGACAGGAACAGGGTCGCCAGCATGTTGCGCATCTGGCGCAGGCGCACCGCCCGGATGCCCGGATCGTCCGTCGGCCCCTCGACCCCGTAATTGTAGGACAGGTTGTGCGAGTGCCCGTCGCGGTTGCCTTCGCCGTTGGCCTCATTGTGCTTGTCGTTGTAGGCGACCGTGTCGTGCAGGGTGAAGCCGTCATGGGCGGTGAGGAAGTTCACGCTCGCCCAGGGCTTGCGCCCGCGCTTGTTGAACTTGTCCGCCGATCCGGTGATCCGGGAGGCCATGTCCGGCAGCAGGCCGCCGTCGCCCTTCCAGTAGCCGCGCACGTCGTCCCGGAACCGGTCGTTCCACTCGGCCCAGCCCGGCGGGAAGCCACCGACCTGATAGCCGCCGGGCCCGCAATCCCACGGCTCGGCGATGAGCTTGACCGAGTTGAGCACCGGGTCCTGCCGGCAGGTGTCGAGGAAGCCGCCGCCCTCGTCGAAGCCGTAGGGCTCCCGGCCGAGGATCGTGGCGAGGTCGAAGCGGAAGCCATCGACCTGCATCTCCGTCGCCCAGTAGCGCAGCGAATCGGTGACGAGCTGCAGCACCCGGGGGTGGGACAGGTTGAAGGTGTTCCCGGTCCCCGTATCGTTGATGTAGTAGCGCGGCTCGTTCGGCAGCAGCCGGTAGTAGGAGGCGTTGTCGATGCCCTTGAACGAGAGGGTCGGCCCCTTCTCGTTGCCCTCGGAGGTGTGGTTGTAGACCACGTCCAGGATCACCTCGAGGCCGGCCCCGTGCAGGCGCGAGACCATCTCCTTGAACTCGGAGAAGGCGAAGTCCGGCACCGCGGCGTAGCGCCGGGCGGGGGTGAAGAACGAGATGGTGTTGTAGCCCCAGTAGTTCACCAGGTCCTTCTCCTGCAGGTAGTCGTCCTGCACGAAGGAATGCACCGGCAGCAGCTCCACCGCGGTCACGCCGAGGCTCTTGATGTAGTCGAGCACTTCAGGGGTGCCGAGGCCGGCATAGGTGCCGCGCAGCTTCTCGGGCACCTTGGGGTGGAGCTTGGTGAGGCCCTTCACGTGGGCTTCGTAGACGATGGTCCGGTCCCAGGGCACGTTGGGCTTCTGGTGGCGGCCCCAGGTGAAGGCGGGGTCGATCACGCGGGAGCGCCGGGTGAAGGGGCTCGAATCGCGCTCGTCGAAGGTCGTGTCGTCGCCCGTCTCCATCTGGTAGCCGAACAGGGCCGGGTTCCAGGTGATGGAGCCCACGAGGCCCTTGGCGTAGGGGTCGATGAGCAGCTTGTTCGGGTTGAACCGGTGCCCGGCCTTCGGCTCGTAGGGGCCGTGGACGCGGTAGCCGTAGATGGTGCCCGGCCGGGCGTCCGGCAGGTAGCCGTGCCAGATCTCGTCCGTGTACTCGGGCAGCTCGATGCGCTCGATCTCGCGCTCGCCCTGGTCGTCAAACAGGCATAGCTCGACCTTGGTGGCGTGCGCGGAGAACAGGGCGAAGTTCACCCCCAGGCCGTCCCAGGTGGCGCCGAGGGGATAGGGCTGCCCCTCCAGGATGCGCGAGCGGGCCGCACGGGCCTGGAACGTGGAACGAGGGGTATCGGACATGGGGTCTCCGGTGCTCCGCCTGCCGGCGCCGCGGCAGGGGCATTCCGGGAACGTCCCGGGCACGGCGAAGCTCCCGCACCGCCGCGAAAATTTGGGACGGGCCCGCCGGACTGTCCGCGGCTACGGGATATCCACCAGGGTCTGCGTTAGATAGGCCCGCGCGAAGCCCGCCAGCCGCACCGGGTCGAGGTCGGCGGGCTGCCTCAGGAGGCGCAGGCCCGCCAGCTCGGGCTCCGCCTCGGCCCGCCGATGCGCCTCGGCCCGGGCCAGGAGGGCGTCGGCCGTCTCGGGGAAGCGCACCGGGCGCAGGAAGGCGAGCTGCCCCTCCCCCGCCAGGAGGGTCCAGTCCTCCGCCGCCCCCTCCGGCAGGCGCAGGCCGGTCTCCTCGGTGAATTCCCGTTCCGCGCTGCCGGTGAGGTCGACCGCCGCGCCGCGCAGGTCGTCCCGGTCGGGGGTGCCGCAGGGGAAGTAGAGCTGGCCGGCATTGGCGGTGTGGGCGCCCATCTCGCCCACGAGCACCGCGCCGTCCGCGCTCCAGGGCACGATGGCCGCGAAGGCGTTGGCGACCCGCCCGTCGAACCGCCCGCCTTCGCGGTAGGCGATGAGCTGCGAGAAGCGCGCCTCGAACAGGTCGATCCGGCCGATCCCGTCCGTGACGGCGCAGGCGCAGGACAGGAGGACGACCCCGTCGAACATCGCGGGCCGGGCGGCGTGGCGCCGCTCCCAATGGGCGGCGATGGCCCGCGCGTTGTCCCGCGCCCAGGGCCATGCGTAGGGCACGAGGCGGGCCTCGATCCCCCTGAGGCGCGTCGTCCGGAACGCCTCAGACATGCAGCGTCCCTTCCGAGACGATCACCGCCGCGCCGCCGATCTCCACCGCGCGCAGGGCGCCGGATTCGACCGTGAGCTGGAGGGCGATCTCGCTCGGGCGGCCCATGGCCTGGCCCTGGCGGATCGCCACGTCGTGGGTGCCCTCCCCCAGGGTCTCGAACTGCATCAGCACCCCGGCGAAGGCGGAGGCCGCGGCGCCCGTGGCGGGATCCTCCGGGACGCCGAAATTCGGGGCGAACATCCGCACCCGCCAGCCCCCGGGGGGGCCCTCCGGGTCGGGCGTGTACAGGTAGAGGCCGTCCTCGGGGGCGGGCGCCTGGGCGGGGCGGGCGGCGTCGAGGGCCGCCACGGAGGCGACGGGCACGCAGGTGAACCGGGGGCCGACGCCGTGGCGGCTCGGCCGGTGGCGGCCGGTGGCGATGTCGCCGGGCTGGAGGCCGACGAGGGCGGCCAGCGCCTCCGGCTCCGGGCCGGGGCCGAGATACTCCGGCAGGAGCGGCAGCCGGAACCGCGCCCGGCCGCCGCTGCCGTCGGCCAGGGTCTCGACCACGCAGGGGACGGTCCCGATCTCCTCCTCCAGGCCGAAGGCGCGGGCATCGCCCCCCGTGGGATCCTGCAGGGCGAGGAGCACCGCCGCCCCCACCGTGGGGTGCCCGGCGAAGGGCAGCTCCCGGCCGGGGGTGAAGATGCGCAGGCGTGCCCGGTGCCGGGGCTCGGCGGGCGGCAGCACGAACACCGTCTCGGACAGGTTGAACTCCCCGGCGACGGCCTGCATCGCGGCGGCGTCGAGGCCCTGCGCATCGAGCACCACCGCCAGCGGGTTGCCCGCGAGCCGGCGCCCGGTGAACACGTCGAGGGTGACGAAGCGGCGTCGGTTCATCGGGGCGGACCTCGCGTCATAGGGGCCTGGGGACGCTCACACCGCCTCGGCGGGGAAGACCTCCGAGGGCGCGACGAACTCGTCCTGCGCCGCGACGGTGAGGATCTCCCGCGAGCCGGCCTCGGCGGTGCGCTTCAGGAGACCGTAGACCGAGGCCGCCGCCCGTTCGAGCGCCACGGCGGCGGAGCGCTCCCGCGCGTAGTGGACGAGGAACAGGGCGGCGATGCAATCGCCCGCGCCGTTGACCGCGAGGGCGAGGCGCGGGGTCCGCACCCGGAACAGCTGCCCGCCCTCCCCCGCCAGGAGGTCGAGGCGGTCGGGGGGCGTCTCGGTGGTGGCCGCGGAGGTGACGAGCACCACGCGGGGGCCTCGCGCCTGCAGGGCGGCGATGGCAGCCCGCGCCTGCGCCAGCGTCGTGCTCGGCAGGCCGGTGAGGAGGTTCAGCTCGAACTGGTTCGGGGTGAGGATGTCGGCGGCCGGCACCGCCCGCTCGCGCATGAACTCGGTGATGCCGGGGCGGACGTAGACGCCCTCCTCCGTGTCGCCGATCACCGGATCGCAGCAATAGAGCGCGTCCCGGTTCTCGGCCCGCACGGCGGCGACGGCCTCCAGGATCGCCTCGCCGATCTCGGCCGAGCCCATGTAGCCGGAGAGCACGGCATCGCACCGGGCGAGCGCCCCGCGCTCCCCGACGCCCCGCACCACGTCGCGGATCGTCTGCGCGGCGAAGACCTCGCCCCGCCACGCGCCGTAGCCGGTGTGGTTGGAGAACTGCACCGTATGGACCGGCCACACCTCGACCCCGAGCCGCTGCATCGGGAACACCGCCGAGGCGTTGCCGACATGACCGTAGGCGACGTGGGACTGGATGGAGAGGACGTTCACGGGCTTGGCTCCTGCCCCCGCGTGGTTAGCCCGTTCCGCGGCCGGCCGCATCCCTGCACTTGCCGGGGTGCCATGTCGGCATCAGATGGGACCGGCCCCACAGGAGATCGTTCCGACCGCGATGGACATCGAAGCCCTCAAGACCGCCACGCTCACCTTCGTGGAGGCCCACAAGGCCTGGACTCCGGTGATCGCCGCGGGGCTCGCCTTCTGCGAATCGATCGCGGTGCTGTCGCTGTTCGTGCCGGCGACGGTGATCCTCCTGGCGGTGGGGGCGCTGATCGGCGGGGCGGGGCTCGATTTCTGGCCGGTGGTGATCGGCGCGGCCGTCGGGGCGGCGGCGGGGGATTGGGTGTCCTACGAGTTCGGGCGCTGGCTCGGGCCGGGGGCCAAGACGAAGTGGCCCCTGAGCCGCTACCCGGAGATGACGCAGAAGGCCGAGGGCTTCATCGGCCGCTGGGGCGTGGCGGCGGTGGCGCTGGGGCGGTTCTTCGGCCCGGCGCGGGCGCTGGTGCCCCTGCTCGCCGGGGTGCTCGGCCTCGCCCGGCTGCCGTTCCAGCTCGCCAACGTCGCCTCGGCGGCGGTCTGGGCCTTCGTGCTCCTCGCCCCCGGTGCGGGGCTGCTGGCGTGGTTCGACCGGTGAGTCGCCGCGTGGTGCCGCGCCGCAGGTGACGGCGCCGGCCGATGCCGGCAGGATGTTCCGATTCGGCACAGACTCCGATTCGCGCACCGTTTGCCCATGACCTCCACCGCCCTCCCCGCGCCCGCGCTCGTCCTTCCCCCGGACCGGCGCCAGTCGCCCACCGCCCTGCGCGTCCAGCGCGGGGTGCGGCGGCTGTTCTCGGAGATGGGCTGCGTGACGTTGCCGGAATTCTCCCTCGTCAACGGCCGGCGGGCGGACGTGATCGCCCTGTGTGGGGCGGGGCGGCTCACCATCGTGGAGATCAAGTCGAGCGTGGCCGACTTCCGGGCCGACCGGAAATGGCCCGACTACCGGGACTTCTGCGACCGCTTCTTCTTCGCCATCCCCGACGACGTGCCGGAGGATCTGATCCCCGAGGAATGCGGCCTGATCGTCGCCGACGCCTACGGCGCGGCGATCCTGCGGGAGGCGCCCGAGCACGCCCTGAGCGGCCCCCGGCGCAAGGCGGTGACCCTGCGCTTCGCCCACAGCGCCGCCCGGCTGCTGCACTCCCTGGCCGATCCGGGGGCGATCCGCGAAGGGGCGCTCTGAGAGTCGGGCCGGGAGAAGGCCTCCTTCCCTCGCCCTCATCCTGAGGTGCCCGCGGAAGCGGGCCTCGACGGAGGGCTCCAGAAGGCGCTGCGATCCCTGGAGCCCTCCCTCAAAGCGGCTGGCGCCGCACCTCAGGATGAGGTCCTGGACGGGATGGTCCGGCTTCCCGGCCGGACACCGGGGAGGCTTGCCCCGGAGCGCCGCCGCGTCCACAGCGGGGGCATGACGCCCGTCGCGCTGTTCGAACTGGTCCTGGTGCTGCTGGCCGCGGCCCTGGTCCTGTCCCTCGCCGCCGCCCGCCTCGGCCTTCCGCCCGCCGCCGCCCTGGTGATCGGCGGCATGGCGCTCGCCTTCGCGCCGGGCCTGCCCACCTTCGACCTCGACCCGGATCTGATCATGGTCCTGTTCCTGCCGCCGCTCCTGCTCGAATCGGCCTACTTCACCGTCTGGCGCGACTTCCGCGCCTCCCTCGGCCCGATCCTGTCCCTGTCCCTCGGGGCGGTGCTGTTCACCACCCTGGTGGTCGGGCTGATCGCCCACTGGGTCGCGCCGGGCCTGCCCTGGGCCGCGTGCTTCGCGCTCGGGGCCATCGTCTCGCCCCCGGACGCCGTCTCGGCCAAGGCGGTGCTGGCCAGGGTCACCCTCCCCCGCAAGACCGTGACGGTGCTGGAGGGCGAGAGCCTCGTCAACGACGCCTCCGGCCTCGTGCTCTACCGGTTCGCCGTGGCCGCGGCCCTGACCGGCGCCTTCGACGCCTGGGCGGCGCTCGGCAGCTTCGCGTGGCTCGCCGCGGCGGGCGTCGCGGTCGGGATCGTCCTCGGCTTCGCCGCCAACCGGGGGATCGCGCGACTGCGGGATGCCGAGGCGACGACGGTGGTCACCTTCCTCGTCGCCTACCTCGCCTACCTCGCCGCCGAGGAGATCCACGCCTCGGGGGTGCTGGCGGTGGTGGCCTGCGGGCTGATGCTGGGGGCGCGCGAGCACGAGACCTTCGACGCCCGCACCCGGACCCGCGCCCTCGCCGTCTGGGGCTTCGTGGTGTTCATCCTGGAGGCGCTGGTCTTCGTGCTGATCGGGCTGGCCCTGCGCGGCGTGCTCACCCGCATGGGCGGCAGCGCGGATGCCCTCGCGTCCGGCCTGCCGCTCGCCCTGGCGGCGACGGTGGCCTGCGTGGCGGCCCGCCTCGCCTGGGTGTTCCCCGCGGTCTACCTGCCTCTGCTGATGCCGTGGCGCCGGCCGGGGGCCCCGCCGCCCCTGCGTCCGGCGATCCCCCTGGTGGTCGGCTGGGCGGGGATGCGCGGCGTCGTCACCCTGGCGGCGGCCCTGGCCCTGCCCCTCGGCTTCCCCGGCCGCGACCCGATCCTGATCGCCGCCTTCGCGGTGATCCTGTTCACGGTGCTGGTGCAGGGCACCACCCTGGGCCCGCTGATCCGCCACCTGCGCCTCGATTCCAGCGGAACCCTGCCGGACGGGCATCTCGACGCGTCCATGGCCCGGGTGGCGGTGAACGAGGCCGGATTGGCGGTCCTGGAGGAGCTCCAGCTTCCCGAGACCGGGGCACCCCGGCATCCCCACCTCGTGGACCAGTACCGGCGGCGGGTGTGGGCGATGTCACGCCTGCGCGACGAGCGCCTGGCGGCCGAGGCGGAGCGCGAGGCCCATGTCGAGGCGGCGCTGGCTGCGGTGAAGGCCGGGCGGGCGGCCCTCGTCGCCCTGCACCGGGAGGGCCGGATCCACGGCTCGGTTTTGCGGATCATCGAGGCCGAACTCGACCTCGAGGAGCTCCATCTCAGGCGGTTTGCCGGCGACCATGCCGGCCACGGCTGACGCGGCCGAAGCCACCCTCAGTGGGCGGCGCAACCCTCGGGCGTGCCGTAGCTGCCGTAGACGATCCGCACCTTGCGCAGGCAATCCGGCTTGGCCGCCGGGGCCGGGGCGATGGCGCTGACCTCGACGGGATCGACCCGCAGGGTCGCGGTGGCCACAGGGTCGTCGGAGGTGGCGAGCGCCCGGCTCGCGCCCATCACGACGGGGGTGGCGGCCATCGCCGACAGGGCGAGGGTGGCGACGAGGGTCAGGTGACGGCGGGCGAAAGACTGGTTCATCGTCGGTGGTCCGAAACATTCGGCAGCACGAGGGCGCCGGAAATCCCCTGGTTGCCCATACAACTTGGCCGTAGGGTCGCGGTTCCGGCGCCCGGTGCCGACTTTTCAGCCTCCCGCAAGCAACGTTCCGGCGACGAAGGTTCCGGGCCGGCGTTCCGGCAAAAGACTTACTGCACATGCGCGAACGAAGGCTTGCCGGCGCCGCCTTGATCCTTGGATCCGGGGACGGGCGGTCGCCGCGGGGCGGGCGGGCGATCACCGCGGGGCGCCTTGCGCCGGCCGCGCCGCTCTCCTAGACCCCCGGCCGAATCCGAAAGCACCGACCGATCATGCCGAGCGCCGCCCCCACCCCCAAAAAGTCCTTCCAGGGGCTGATCCTGGCGCTGCAGGAGTACTGGGCGGCCAAGGGCTGCGTCATCCTCCAGCCCTACGACATGGAGGTCGGCGCGGGGACCTTCCACCCGGCCACGACCCTGCGGGCACTGGGGCCGAAGCCGTGGAAGGCCGCCTACGTGCAGCCCTCCCGCCGGCCCAAGGACGGGCGCTACGGCGAGAACCCCAACCGGCTGCAGCACTATTACCAGTTCCAGGTGATCCTGAAGCCGAACCCGCCGAACCTGCAGGAGCTCTACCTCGCCTCGCTCGCGGCGATCGGCGTCGACCTCGCCCTGCACGACATCCGCTTCGTGGAGGACGACTGGGAGAGCCCGACGCTGGGCGCCTGGGGGCTCGGCTGGGAGTGCTGGTGCGACGGGATGGAGGTGAGCCAGTTCACCTACTTCCAGCAGGTGGCGGGCATCGAATGCGCCCCCGTGGCCGGCGAGTTGACCTACGGCCTCGAACGGCTCGCCATGTACGTGCAGGGCGTCGAGAACGTCTACGACCTCGACTTCAACAGCGCCGAGGGCGAGGACCGCGTCACCTACGGCGACGTCTTCCTCCAGGCCGAGCAGGAGTACTCCCGCCACAACTTCGAGGCGGCGGAGACGGGCATGCTGTTCCGCCAGTTCACCGACGCGGAGGCGGCCTGCCGGACCTACCTCGATGCCGGCGCCCCCGCCGAGGGCGAGCGCCACCGGATGGTGCAGCCGGCCTACGACCAGTGCATCAAGGCGAGCCACGTCTTCAACCTGCTCGACGCGCGCGGCGTCATCTCGGTCACCGAGCGCCAGAGCTACATCCTGCGGGTGCGCGAACTCGCCAAGGCCTGCGGTGCGGCCTGGCTGAAGACGGCGGCCGGGGGGGCCTGAGCGGATCCCGCCCGCACGGTCGGGTTCGTCCGACCCACCTCCTCATCCCGAGGTGCCCGCGGCAGCGGGCCTCGAAGGAGCCCTCCAGACAGCGCGCGATCCCTGGAGCCCTCCTTCGAGGCGGCTTCCACCGCACTCAGGATGAGGTCTTCGAGGCGGCCACTTCGCGCCGGCACCTCTGGATGAGGTGATGGAGTAGGGGCGAGCGCCCCTCGGGGAGCCCCTTGCGCCCTCGTGCGTTGCAGCCCCGCCAACCGGCGCGCTCCCAGCGCGTCCGCAGACGCGGGAATCGCATCATGAAACAGACCGCCTTCGCCCTCGGCTTCCTGGTGCTCGGCCTCGCCCCCGCGCTCGCCGCAGAGCCCGGCCCGGAGGCCGTGGTGAAGAAGCTCTACGCCGAGCCGCACCCGGATCATTCCGCGGTCTACACGAAGCGCCTCCAGACCCTGTTCGACGCGGATGCGAAGCAGGCCAACGGCGCCACCGGCAACCTCGATTTCGACTACCGCCTCAACGGCGAGCCCCTGAAGCCCGACACCGTGAAGGCGCTGACCTTCAAGGAGGCCACGGAGGGCAAGGACCAGGCGAAGGTCACGGTGCAGCGCAAGGGCGGCGACGGTGGCAAGGCCATCGTCTACGACCTCGTGCGCGAGGATGGCGGTTGGCGCGTCTCCGATGCCCACTCCATCGGCGACCGGAAGTGGCAGCTCTCGACCATCCTGAAGGGCGAGGCGCGCTGAGGGCGTTTGCACCCTCGACAGGGGTGCGGCGCGGCGATATGGCCGCGCCATGCCCGACCTCCTGCTCGAACTCCGCTCGGAAGAGATCCCCGCCCGCATGCAGCGGCGCGCGGCCGAGGATCTCCGGAAGCTCGTCACCGACGCGCTGGTGGCGCGCGGCTTCCTCTACGAGGGCGCCAAGGCCTTCGCGACGCCCCGGCGCCTCGCCCTCCACATCGCCGGCCTGCCCGCCCGGGGCGAGGCGGTCCGCGAGGAGCGGCGCGGCCCCCGGGTCGGCGCCCCCGAGGCCGCCGTCCAGGGCTTCCTGAAGGGCGCGGGGCTCACGAGCCTCGATCAGGCGACCACTGTCACCGACCCGAAGAAGGGCGAGTTCTACCTCGCGGTGATCGAGAAGGCCGGCCGCGCGACGCTGGACGTGCTGGCCGAGATCCTGCCCGAGATCATCCGGACCTTCCCCTGGCCGAAGGCGATGCGCTGGGGCGCGGCCTCGGCGCAGCCGGGGTCCCTCCGCTGGGTGCGCCCGCTCCAATCCATCGTGGCCACCTTCGGCCCCGAGACCGAGACGCCGGACGTCGTCCCCTTCGAGGTCGGCGGCATCCGGGCCGGGACCACCACCTACGGCCACCGCTTCCTGGCGCCGGGCGCGATCGAGGTGCGCCGCTTCGATGACTACATCCAGGCCCTGGAGAAGGCGAAGGTCATCCTCGACGCCGACCGGCGCAAGGACGTGATCCTGCACGACGCCCGCGACCTCGCCTTCGCCCGCGGCCTCGACCTCGTGGAGGACGAGGGCCTGCTGGAGGAGGTCGCCGGCCTCGTGGAATGGCCGGTGGTGCTCATGGGCTCCTTCGACGACGCCTTCCTCGACATCCCCGCCGAGGCGATCCGCGCCACCATCCGCGCCAACCAGAAGTGCTTCGTGCTGCGAAAGGCCGGCTCGGAGGATCTGGCCCCGGCCTTCATCCTCGTCTCGAACCTGATGGCCAGCGACGGCGGGCTCGCCATCACCGCCGGCAACGAGCGCGTGGTGCGGGCGCGGCTCTCGGACGCCAAGTTCTTCTGGGAGACCGACAAGGCGGTGAAGCTCGAAGACCGGCTGCCGAAGCTCGACACCATCGTCTTCCACGAGAAGCTCGGGACGCAGGGAATGCGCATCCAGCGCATCGCGGCGCTCGCGAAGCAGCTGGCCCCGCTGGTCGGCGCCGATCCGGCGCTCGCCGAGCAGGCCGCGCGGCTGGCCAAGGCCGACCTCGTCACCGAGATGGTCGGCGAGTTCCCCGAGTTGCAGGGCCTGATGGGCGCCAAATACGCGGCGCTGGAAGGTCTGCCGGACAGCGTCGCGACGGCCCTCGGCGACCACTACAAGCCGCTCGGCCCCACCGACCGGGTGCCGGGCGACCCCGTCGCCATCGCCGTGGCGCTGGCCGACAAGATCGACACGCTGGTGGGCTTCTGGGCCATCGACGAGAAGCCCACGGGGAGCAAGGATCCGTATGCGCTGCGCCGGGCCGCGTTAGGGGTGATCCGATACCTGCTTGAGGGCAGGCGGCTGAATCTTATCGGCGTTTTTGATGCCCACAGTGCGCGGGTCGAAAAATCGCTGATGCACAAACGACTCGCCGAAGCGGATGGCGGAGATGTCGCATCGATCACAGCAACAGTGTCTGAGCCCTGGGGCGGAAAGCACGTCAAGGTACAGAACATCGACCTCCTCGCCTTCTTCGCCGACCGCCTGAAGGTCTACCTGCGCGACCAGGGCGCCCGGCACGACCTCGTGGACGCGGTCTTCGCCCTGCCCGGCCAGGACGACCTGCTGCTGATCGTCCGCCGGGTCGAGGCGCTCCAAAGATTCCTGGAGACCGAGGACGGGAAGAACCTGCTCGCGGGCTACAAGCGCGCGGCCAACATCCTGCGCATCGAGGAGAAGAAGGACGGCCGCGCCTACGACGCCGCCCCCGATGCGGCCCTGGCCGCCCGGGGCGAGCCGGCCGAGCGGGCGCTGGCCGAGGCGTTGCAGACGGCCCGCGCCGAGGCGTCCAAGGCCGTCGCGGCCGAGGACTTCTCCGGTGCCATGCGGGCGCTCTCGACGCTCCGCGCCCCGGTCGACGCCTTCTTCACGGACGTCACCGTGAACGCGGACGATCCGAAACTCCGCGAGAACCGCCTGGCACTCCTCAATGCGCTGCGCGCCGCCACGCGGGAGGTGGCCGACTTCTCGAAGATCGAGGGGTAGTAGGCCAGCCCATCCCCCCGCCCTCGCCGTCATTGCTTCGCTCCGCTCGCAATGACGGGGTGGAGGCGGATGGTCCCAGGGGCCTCGAGCCCGTGCCGTCCTCACCCATGATCGTGCCCGTCATGCTCCGGCAGGGTCAGGCCGAAATGGCTCACGAGGTCGGCCACCTGCGCCGGCGAGAGGTGGCGTGGGTTCAGGTTGCGCAGGAGGAGGTAGAGCTTGGCGGTCTCCTCCAGTTCCTCCGTGGCGAAGACGGCGGCCTCCAGGCTGTCGCCGGCCACCACCGGGCCGTGGTTGGCGAGCAGCACTGAGCTGTACTGCCCGGCCAAGCCCCGGATCGCGTCGGCCACCGCCGGGTCGCCGGGGCGGAAATACGGGACCAGGGCCGTGCCCCCGGTGCGCATCAGGTAATAGGGCGTGAGGGGCGGCAGCACCGCCTTCGGATCGATCTCCGGCAGCATCGACACCGCCACCGCGTGCGTCGAGTGCAGGTGGACGATGGCCCGGGCGCTGCCCCGGCTCTCGTAGAGGGCGCTGTGCAGCGGGATCTCCTTGGTCGGCTTGTCCCCGGACAGGAGCCGCCCCGCCCCGTCGAGGCAGGAGATCCGCGCCGGGTCGAGGAAGCCCAGCGACGCGTTGGTCGGCGTCACCAGCCAGCCGCCGTCGGGCAGGCGGAGCGAGATGTTGCCCGAGGATCCCGGCGTCAGGCCGCGCTCGAACAGCGAACGGCCGTAGCGGCAGATCTCCTCGCGCAGGCGGGCGTCCTCGCTCATGCGGTGGCTCCTTCGATCAGCGCGAACCCGAGGTCGATGGTTTGGGGAGTCTTGCCCGTGAGGCAGGCGGCGGCAGCGCGGCCGATCTCCAGGCGCGGGGTGCGCACCGTGGAGAGGGGCTGGGGCATCGCCTCGGTGAAGTCGAGCCCGTTGAAGCCGAACAGGGCGATTCGCCCCGGCACGGCGAGCCCCGCCGCGAGGCAGGCGAACCAGCCGCCGAGCGCCATGTCGTCGTTGGAGAAATACACCGCGTCGAGGCGCGGATGGCGGGCGAGCAGCGCCTCGAACCCCGCCCGCCCGGAGGCCGCGGAGGAGCGGCCCGGCCGGATCTCCCGGCCCTCCAGGGCGAGGCCCGCCTCGGCCAGCACGCCCTCGAACGCCGCGAGCCGCTTGCCGGCCCGCAGGTCGACCTCCGAATCGAGGCCGATATAGCCGATCCGCCGGTAGCCCCGGGCGAGCAGGTGCCGGGCGCTCGCCGCCCCCGCCTCCCGGTTCGAGAAGCCGACCACGGAGTCGATCCCCTCCCCGTCCGTGTCGATCATCTCCACCACCCGCACCCCGGCGGCGCGGGCGAGCGCCACCGTGCCTTGCGTGTGCTCCAGCCCCGTGAGCAGCAGCGCCTCCGGCCGCCAGGACAGGAGCGCGGCCACCAGGGCCTCCTCCCGCTCGGGATCGTACTCGCTGACGCCGACGACGCTCTGCATCCCCGTGCCCTCGAGGGCCGTGGTCAGGCCGCGCAGGAGGTCCGGGAACACGATGTTGGCGAAGGAAGGGATCACCACCCCTACGAGCCCCGGCCCCGCCCCGCCCCCGGCGAGGCTGCCGGCCAGCCGGTTCGGCACGTAGCCGAGCCGGGCCACCGCCTCCGCCACCCGCTCCCGGGCGCGCTTCGACGAGGAGCCGTGGTTGCGCAGCACCCGCGAGACCGTGCTCTCGCCGACGCCGGCCTCGCGGGCGACGTCGGTGAGCGTCACGAGCCGTCCGGGCGGCTGAAACTCGTTCATGGTCCCGCTTTCTCCCCGCACGGTTCGGGCGACGGGCCTCCCATCCACGCCCTCATCCTGAGGTGCCCGCGGCAGCGGGCCTCGAAGGAGCCCTCCAGCCTGCATGCGATCCCTGGAGCCCTCCTCCGAGGCGGCTATCGCCGCACCTCAGGAAGAGGGCGTGGATGGGAGGCATGGACGGCACCCCTCACCCCGCCATAAACCCCTGCATTTTGTTTCACAACACAATTGGCAGCGCTGCCAAAGAGAGATATAGCGCGACTCACAGCCGCCCCTTGAGCGGCGGAACGGGCCTTCCCACGAGGGAGGCGAGGGAGGAAACACGATGCCAGTCCAGGCCGCCGTGGCGCCGGGGAGCGCCGCACCGGGCCAGCAGAGCTTCATCGACAGGACCTATTCCAAGGTCTTCTGGCGGCTCGTGCCGTTCCTGATGCTCTGCTACATCGTCGCCTATCTCGACCGGGTGAACGTCGGCTTCGCCAAGCTGCAGATGTCCAAGGAGCTCGGCTTCTCCGAGACGGCCTACGGCCTCGGCGCCGGCATCTTCTTCCTCGGCTACTTCCTGTTCGAGGTGCCCTCGAACGTCATCCTGCACAAGGTCGGCGCGCGGGTCTGGATCGCGCGGATCATGATCACCTGGGGGATCATCTCCGGGGCGTTCCTGTTCGTGAACTCGGAGGCGACCTTCTACGCGATGCGCTTCCTGCTGGGGCTGGCCGAGGCCGGGTTCTATCCGGGCGTGATCCTGTACGTGACGAACTGGTTCCCCTCGCACCGCCGGGCGCGGGTGATCACCGTGTTCATGGCGGCGATCCCGGTCTCGGGGGTGTTCGGCAACCCGCTCTCCGGCTGGATCATGGACTCGTTCCACGGCACCCACGGCCTGTCCGGCTGGCAGTGGATGTTCCTGATCGAGGCGGTGCCCGCGGTGATCGTCGGCATCGCGGTGCTGCTCTACCTCGACAACCGCCCCTCCGAGGCCAAGTGGCTCGACACCCGCGAGCGGCAGGTGCTGGAGCGGGACATCGCCGCCGAGGAGCGCACCAAGACCGACAGCCCCCACTCGATCGCCACCGTGTTCCGGAACGGCCGGGTGTGGTTCATGAGCCTGATCTACTTCCTGTTCGTGGCCGGGCAGTACGGGCTGGCCTTCTGGGTGCCGACGATCGTCAAGGCGTCGGGCATCCAGGGCAACCTCAACATCGGCCTCATCAGCGCGATTCCCTTCCTGGTCGCCACGGTGGTGATGGTCGCCCTCGGCCGCAGCGCCGACCATTTCCGCGAGCGGCGCTGGCACCTCATCGTCCCGGCGCTCATCGGCGCGGCGGGCTTCGTGGTCTCGGCCTCCAGCACGGACACGGTGGTCGCCATCGCGGCGCTCTCGGTGGCGGCCGGCGGCGTGCTCGCCTGCTCGCCCCTGTTCTGGTCGCTGCCGACCGCCTTCCTCAGCGGCGCGGGCGCGGCGGCGGGGATCGCGCTCATCAACTCGGTGGGCAACCTCGCGGGCTTCGCCGGCCCCTACGCCATCGGGGCGCTGCGCGACTACACCGGCAGCACCGCCGCCGGCATGTACGTGCTGGCCGTGACCCTGGTGCTCGGCGCGGCCTGCGTGTTCGCGGTGCCGCCCCGCCTCGTGAACCGCTGAGGACCGCCCGATGACCGGAACGACAGCACGCCGCGCGGCGGTGATCGGCCTGGGCTCGATGGGCTCGGGGATGGCGGCCTCGCTCCTGCGGGCGGGGTTTTCGGTGGCGGCCTGCGATGTGAATCCGCAGGCGGTGGCCCGCTTCCGGGAGACCGGCGGCGAGGCCGCGGCGAACCCGGCCGAGGCGGCCAGGGGCGCCGCCGTGGTGATCGCGGTGGTGGTGAACGCCGCCCAGACCGAGGCGGTGCTGTTCGGGCCGGACGGCGCGGCGGCGGCGATGCCGGAGGGGGCGGTGTTCGTCTCCTCCGCGACGATGGACCCGGCCGTGGCGCGACGCCTCGCGGCCCGGCTGGAGGCCACCGGCCGCCACTATCTCGACGCCCCCATGAGCGGCGGCGCCGTCCGGGCCGCCGAGGGGGAGCTGACCTTCCTCGCCTCCGGTTCGCCCGCCGCCTTCGCCGGGGCGCGGGACGCCCTCACCGCCATGGCCGGCACCGTCTACGAGCTCGGCGACGAAGCGGGCCAGGGCGCGGCCTTCAAGATGATCAACCAGCTGCTGGCGGGGGTCCACATCGCCGCCGCCTGCGAGGCGGTGAGCTTCGCGGCCAAGCAGGGGCTCGACCTGAAGCGCGTCTACGAGGTGATCACGAAATCCGCCGGCAACTCGTGGATGTTCGAGAACCGGGTGCCGCACATCCTCGATGCGGATTACTCCCCGAAGAGCGCCGTCGACATCTTCGTGAAGGATCTCGGCATCGTGCAGGACATGGCGCGGGCGGAGAAGTACCCGGTGCCGGTGGCCGCCGCCGCCCTGCAGATGTTCCTGATGGCCTCCGGCTCGGGCATGGGCCGGGACGACGACGCCTCCGTGGCCCGCCTCTACGCGCAGGTCTCCGGGGCTGTGCTGCCGGAATAGGCCGCGGGTTGTATCCCCTCTCCCCGCCTGCGGGGAGAGGGCTGAGCCCCCCTCGTCGGGGGCGAAGCGAGGCGGCAGCCGAAGGTGAGGGGGGGAGCCGGGTGAGCCTCATCCGCCCGGCCCCCTCACCTCCGCTCCGGCTTCGCCTCCGCTTCCCGCCGACACGACGAGGTGTCGCCGGGCCTCTCCCCGCAAGCGGGGAGAGGGGTATTCGTGTCGCGCGAAAAGGTCCGAAAAAATGCCCCGCTTCGCCGCCAACCTCACGATGATGTTCAACGAGGTGCCGTTCCTCGACCGGTTCGAGGCCGCCGCGCGGGCGGGGTTCGGGGCGGTGGAGTTCCTGTTCCCCTACGAGCACCCGCCCGAGGCCATCGCCGAGCGCCTGCGGGCGAACGGCCTGACCCAGGCCCTGTTCAACATGCCGCCGGGGGATTTCGCCAAGGGCGAAAGGGGCTTGGCCGCGCTTCCTCACCGGTTCGATGAGGTGAGCGCCGGCATCGACACGGCGCTGCGCTACGCTGAGGCGACCGGCGTGAGGCGCCTGCACCTGATGGCCGGGCTCGCCGACCCGCACGATCCCGCGGCGCGGGACGCCTATCGCCGGGCCGTGACCGTCGCGGCGGAACGGCTCGCCCCGGCCGGGCTCGACCTCGTGCTGGAGCCGATCAACGGCCGCAACATGCCGGGCTATTTCCTCAACGATTTCGGGGCGGCGGCGGCGCTGATCCGGGAGCTGGGCCTGCCGAACCTGAAGCTCCAGTTCGACCTCTACCACTGCCAGATCCTGCACGGCGACGTGACCATGCGCGTGCGCGAGCTGATGCCGATGGTCGGCCATGTCCAGACCGCGAGCGTGCCCGACCGGCACGAGCCCGGCACCGGCGAGATGGACGACGCGTTCCTGTTCGCGGAGCTCGACCGGCTCGGCTACGACGGGTTCGTGGGCTGCGAATACATCCCGGCGGGGAACACCGAGGCGGGCCTCGGCTGGTTCGCCCCCTACAGGAAGGCCTGACCCCGATGACGACCGCCACGCCGCTCGCCCTCGGCTGCGTCGCCGACGACTATACCGGCGCCTCCGACCTCGCCAACACCCTGACCCGCGCCGGCCTGCGCACGGTCCAGACCATCGGCGTGCCCAGCGCCGACCTCGCCCTGCCGGAGACGGACGCGGTGGTGGTCGCCCTCAAGAGCCGGTCGATCCCGGCGGGGGAGGCGGTCGCCCGCTCCCTGGAGGCGGAGGCGTGGCTGCGCGGGCAGGGCGCCGCGCACGTGATGTTCAAGGTCTGCTCGACCTTCGATTCCACCGACGCGGGCAATATCGGCCCCGTCACCGACGCTTTGCGGGAGGCGGCGGGCGAGGCCATCGCCCTCGTCACCCCCGCCTTCCCGGAGACCGGACGCAGCGTCTACCAGGGCCACCTGTTCGTGGGCGCCCTGCCCCTGAACGAGAGCCCCCTGAAGGACCATCCCCTCAACCCGATGCGCGACGCCAACCTCGCCCGGGTGCTGGCCCGCCAGAGCCGGAGCGGCGTCGGCCTCATCGACATCGCCACCGTCGCGCGGGGGCCGGAGGCGGTGGCCGCTAGGCTCGATGCGCTGGCCGCCGAGGGCAAGGGCGCGGCCATCGCCGACGCGATCTTCGACCACGACCTCGAAACCCTGGGCCGGGCCATCGTCGCGAGGCGCTTCTCGGTGGGGGCCTCCGGCCTCGGCCTCGGGCTCGCCCGCGCGCTCCACGCCGACGGGCGCGGCCGGCGGGACGCGGCGGGCGCGGCCCTGGGCGAACCGGTCGGCGGATACGCCGCCTGCCTCGCCGGAAGCTGCTCGCAGGCGACCCTCGGGCAGGTGGCGGCGGCGCAGGCCCACATGCCGGTGCTGCGCCTGGAGGCCGGCCGGCTGCTCGCCGAACCGGAGGCGGTGGTGGCCGAGGCCTTGGCTTTCGCCCGCGAGCGGATCGCGGCGGGTCCGGTGCTGATCGCCTCCTCCGCCGAGCCGGAGGCGGTGCGCGCCCTGCAGGTCCGGCACGGGTCCGAGGCGGCGGGGCACGCCGTCGAGGCGGCCCTGTCGGCCATCGCCGAGGGGCTGGTGGCGGCCGGCGTGCGCCGCCTCGTCATCGCCGGCGGCGAGACCTCCGGCGCAGCGGTGGACAGGCTCGGTCTGCGCGCCTTCCTCGTCGGGCCGGAGATCGCCCCCGGCGTGCCGGTGCTGCGCACGGCGGGACGGCCCGAGCCGATGTTGCTGGCCCTCAAGTCCGGCAATTTCGGCGCGGCCGACTTCTTCGCCCGCGCCCTCGACATGATGGACTGACAAACCCCGGGTTTCCGAAGGGCCGCGCCCCCCGGGCGGCGCCCCGCATGCCCCAGGGGCCTTGCCCCTGGACCCCACCGAAGGGCTCGGCCCTTCGGAATCCCCACGATTGACGGAGGCTTCCCATGCACGCCCTGATCCTCGGTGCCGCCGGCATGATCGGCCGGCGCCTCGTCGAGGCCCTCGTCGCCGGGGGCGCCGTCGGCGGGCAGCCCCTCACCGGGCTGACCCTCCTCGACGTGGTGGCCCCCACCGCCCCCGACGGCGTGCCCGGCCCGGTGCGCGCCGAGGCCGCCGACCTCTCCGCCCCCGGCGCCGCCGAGGCGGCGATCCGCGACCGGCCGGAGGTGATCTTCCACCTCGCGGCGGTGGTCTCCGGCGAGGCCGAGGCGAATTTCGACCTCGGCTATCGGGTCAACCTCGACGCGACGCGCTTCCTGTTCGAGGCGATCCGCGCCGCCCATCTCAGCGACGGCTACCGGCCGAAGGTGATCTTCACCTCCTCCCTCGCCGTGTTCGGGCCGCCCTTGCCCGACATCATCCCCGACGACTTCATCCTGCGCCCGGCGACCTCCTACGGCACGCAGAAGGCGATGGGCGAGATGCTCCTCGCCGACTACGCGCGGCGGGGCATCTTCGACGGGATCGGCCTGCGCCTGCCGACGATCTGCGTGCGGCCGGGCAAGCCGAACAAGGCGGCCTCGGGCTTCTTCTCCGGCATCCTGCGCGAGCCGCTGGCCGGGCAGGAGGCGATCCTGCCCGTCGCCGACACGGTGCGGCACTGGTTCGCGAGCCCGGCGGCGGCGGTGGGCTTCCTCACCCACGCGGCGGCCCTCGACCTTTCCCGCCTCGGCACCCGCCGGAGCCTGACCATGCCCGGTATCTCCGCGACGGTGGCCGAGGAGATCGAGGCCCTGCGCCGGGCGGCCGGCGACAAGGCGGTGGCCCTGATTCGCCGGGAGCCCGACGAGGCGGTCCGCCGCATCGTGGAGACCTGGCCCGCGGCCTTCGACACCGAGGCCGCGACGGCGCTGGGCTTCCAGGCGGACGCCTCGTTCGACGCCATCGTGGCCCAGCACATCGCCGAATCCCACGGGGGGTGAGGGGGCGTCAGAGCGCGGGGGCGATGTTGGTCTGCGGAAAATCGTCCCCGACGAACAGCAGCCGCGCCCCGTGCGCCTTGGCACAGGCATAGGCGAAGCAGTCGCCGAGGTTGAGGCGGGCCGGATGGCGGCCCTTGCCGAAGCGGGCATGGGCCGCGAGAGCGAGGCGGGCTTCCACCAATCCCATCGAAACCGGCACGATGCCGTTTCTCACGCGGAAATCGTTCACGATCGCGACCGCGTCATCGATGCCGACTGTTTGGATCCGAGCCACGGCCAACGCCGTTTCAAATAGGGCGATTCCGTTGGTCAGACGTCGGGATGCACGGCGGATTCGGTCGGCGATAAGCTCATAGCCGGGCTCGCGACAGAGAATCGCGACGAGAGCCGACGCATCGATGACCATCAATCCTCGTAGAGGCTGTCATAGAAGGCCTTGTCGGCCTTCAGGCCGGTCTTCGGGTATGCCGCCAAGGCATCCTGGATCGGCTTGATCCTGTCGAGAAAGTCGGCCAACGACTCGTCCCGCCGCGCCAGTTCGTTCACCAGAGCAAGCCGCACCGCCTCGGCCTTGCTCACGCCCGTCCGCGATGCCAATTTCTCGGCAAGCTGATCGACCTCGTCGCTGGCGATGGTGAGCGGCATGGCTGCCTCCGTGGTGAGCGGAAAAACGTAAGCCAGCCCGACCCTTGCCGCAAGCACACCAGAAATTGAGAGAACCCGGATGACCCGCCTCGACGAGGCCCGCGCCGCACTGAAGGAGACCTTCGGCTACGAGGATTTCCGGCCCGGCCAGGACGAGGTGATCGGCGCGGTCCTCGACGGGGAGGACGTCTTCGCCGTGATGCCCACCGGCTCCGGCAAGTCGATGACCTACCAGCTCCCGGCCCTGGTTGATGCCGGGCTCACCGTGGTGGTCTCGCCGCTGATCGCCCTGATGCACGATCAGGTGCAGCAGATGCGCAGCGTCGGCATCCCGGCGGCGACCCTCAACTCCACGGTGCCCGAGACCGAATCCCGCGAGACGTGGCGCGCCATCCGCTCGGGGGAGATGCGGCTGCTGTTCGTCTCCCCCGAGCGGTTGCTGATGGACGGCTGCATGGAGGCCCTGCGCGGGGCCGGGGTGCGCCGGCTCGCGGTGGACGAGTGCCACTGCGTCTCGCAATGGGGGCACGATTTCCGCCCCGAATACCGGGAGATCGCCCGGGCGCGGGAGGCGCTCGGCAACGTCCAGACCGTCGCCCTCACCGCCACCGCGGATGCTGCCACCCGCGCCGAGATCGCCGAGCGGCTGTTCCCCGAGGGGCGGGCGCCGAGGATCTTCGTCCACTCCTTCGACCGGCCGAACATCCGCCTGACCTTCCAGCCGAAGGACAACCCGGCCCGGCAGATCGAGCGGTTCCTGAAGCACCGCCGCGCCGAGAGCGGGATCATCTACTGCTCGTCGCGCAAGCGCACGGAGCAATTGGCCGAGACCCTGAGCAAGGACGGGTTCAACGCCCTGCCCTACCATGCCGGCCTCGACCAGGGCACGCGGATGCGCAACCAGGACCGCTTCCTCCAGGAGGACGGGGTGGTGATGACCGCCACCGTCGCCTTCGGCATGGGCATCAACAAGCCCGACGTGCGCTTCGTCTGCCACGCCGACATGCCCACCAACGTCGAGGGCTACTACCAGGAGATCGGCCGCGCCGGCCGCGACGGGCTGCCCGCCGACACCCTCACCCTCTACGGCCTGGACGACATGGCACTGCGCCGCCGCCAGATCGACGAGAAGGAGATCTCCGACGAGCGCCGCCGGACCGAGCGGCGCAAGCTGGAGGCGATGATCGCCCTGTGCGAGGGCGCCTCCTGCCGGCGGCAATCGCTGCTCGCCTATTTCGGCGAGGCGAGCGGGCGCTGCGGCCGCTGCGACCTGTGCCGCGACGGGGTGGAACTGGTGGACGGCACCGTGCCCGCCCAGAAGCTCCTCTCGGCCATCGTGCGCACCGGCCAGCGCTTCGGCGCGGCCTATGTCTGCGACGTGGTGCACGGCAAGGAGAGCGACCAGATCCGCCGCAACGGCCATGACGGGCTCAAGACCTTCGGGGTCGGCTCCGACAAGACGGTCACGGCGTGGCGGGCGATCCTGCGCCAGCTCTTCGCGGCCGGCGCGGTCGCCGAGAACTCCGACGGCTACGGCGGCCTCAGCCTCACCGAGCGGGGGACGGAGATCCTCTACGGGCGCGAACCCGTCACCCTCCGGCCCGATCCCGAGCCCAAGCCCGCCTCCCGAGAGCGCCGTCGCACGGCGCCCCGCGCGACCGAGGAGCTGGGCCTGCCCGAGGCGGACGAGGCCCTGTTCCAGCACCTGCGCGGCCTGCGCGCCACCATCGCCCGGGCCGAGGGCATCGCCGCCTTCATGGTCTTCCCCGACCGCACCCTGATCGAGATGGCCCGCCAGAAACCCATCGACCTCTGGGCGATGCGCACGATCCACGGGGTCGGCGAGCGCAAGCGCGAGGCCTATGGCGGGCGCTTCGCGGAGGCGATCGGCGAGTTCCTGAGCCACGCGCCGGGGACGTAGGGCACCTGAACCCCTCCCCCGCGGAGGAGAGGGGGAGATACGGCGCCAGGGCCGCGAAAACCGTGCCGAATCCCCCGCCATTCACATGAGAGACAGGCCGGATGTTGCATCGCAGGTCCGGAAGGCACTAATCGGGCGCGACTGCCACAGCGCCCGGTCCGGGTCCGCCGCCGTAGGCCTGTTCGTCGAGACCGCCGTATGTTCCGCAACGATGTCCCGATCACGCCCGAGCTCGTGGCCCAGCACGGCCTCAAACCGGACGAGTACGACCGCTTCCGGGCGCTCATCGGCCGAGACCCGACGCTGACCGAGCTCGGCATCGTCTCGGCGATGTGGAACGAGCATTGCTCGTACAAGTCCTCCCGCAAGCACCTGCGCGGGCTGCCGACCTCGGCGCCGTGGGTGATCCAGGGGCCCGGCGAGAATGCCGGCGTCATCGACATCGGCGACGGGATGGCCTGCGTCTTCAAGATGGAGAGCCACAACCACCCGAGCTTCATCGAGCCCTACCAGGGCGCGGCGACCGGGGTCGGCGGCATCCTGCGCGACGTGTTCACCATGGGCGCGCGCCCCATCGCGGCCCTGAACGCCCTGCGATTCGGCGATCCCGAGCATCCCCGCACCCGGGGCCTCGTCTCCGGCGTGGTGGCGGGCGTGGGCGGCTACGGCAATTCCTTCGGCGTGCCCACCGTCGGCGGGCAGGTCGGCTTCCATCGGCGCTACGACGGCAACATCCTCGTCAACGCCATGGCGGTGGGCCTCGCCAAGCAGGACGGCATCTTCTACGCGGCGGCGGCCGGCGTGGGGAACCCGATCGTCTACCTCGGCTCCAAGACCGGCCGGGACGGCATCCATGGCGCCACCATGGCCTCCGCCGAGTTCGACGAGGGCACGGAGGCCAAGCGCCCCACCGTGCAGGTGGGCGACCCCTTCGCCGAAAAGCTGCTGCTGGAAGCCTGCCTGGAGCTGATGGCCTCGGGGGCGGTCATCGCCATCCAGGACATGGGCGCGGCGGGGCTCACCTGCTCGGCCGTCGAGATGGGCGCCAAGGGCGACCTCGGGGTCGAGCTCGACATCGAGAAGGTGCCCGCCCGCGAGGAGGGCATGACCCCCTACGAGATGATGCTCTCCGAGAGCCAGGAGCGGATGCTCATGGTGCTCAAGCCCGGCATGGAGGCAGAGGCCGAGGCGATCTTCGTGAAGTGGGGTCTCGACTTCGCGGTGATCGGCAGGACCACCGACACCCTCCGCTTCGTCGTGAAGTGGCACGGCGAGACGGTGGCCGACCTGCCGATCAAGGAACTCGGCGACGAGGCACCCCTCTACGACCGGCCGCACCTCGCCAACACCCATCGGGACGTCATCCGCCCCGCGGACGTGGCCGCGCCCGCCTCCCTGGCCGACGCGCTGAAGCGTCTCGTGGCCGCGCCGGACCTCGCCTCGAAGCGCTGGGTCTACGAGCAGTACGACCACTTCATCCTCGGCAACACCGTGCAGAAGCCTGGCGGCGACGCGGCCATCGTACGGATCGAGGACGGCCCCAAGGGCCTCGCCATCACCTGCGACGTGACGCCGCGCTACTGCGAGGCCGACCCGGTCGAGGGCGGCCGGCAGGCGGTGGCCGAGGCGTGGCGCAACATCTCGGCGGTGGGCGGGCGCCCCCTCGCCATCACCGACAACCTCAACTTCGGCAACCCGGAGAAGCCGGAGGTGATGGGCCAGCTCGTCGGCTGCCTCCAGGGCATCGGCGAGGCGTGCCGGGCGCTCGACTTCCCGGTCGTGTCCGGCAACGTCTCCCTCTACAACGAGACCAACGGCGTCGGCATCCTGCCCACCCCGACCATCGGCGGCGTCGGCGTGCTCGACGACGTCACCCGCCACGCCACCATCGCCCTGAAGCGCGAGGGCGACGCCCTGGTGCTGATCGGGGCGGGCGAAGGCTGGCTCGGCCAGTCGGCCTACCTCGCGGTGGTCGAGGGCCGCGAGGAGGGCGCGCCCCCGCCGGTGGACCTCGCCCTGGAGCGCCGCCACGGCGATTTCGTGCGCGGGCTGATCGTCGCGGGCACGGTCGATACTGTCCACGACCTGTCGGACGGCGGCCTCGCCGTCGCCCTGGCCGAGATGGCGATGGCGGGCGGCCTCGGCGCGGCCCTGCCGGACGTGCCGGTGGACCTGCCGGCCCACGCCTACCTGTTCGGCGAGGACCAGGGCCGCTACCTGATCGCCGTGGCGCCCGAGACCGCCGCCGACCTGCTCACCAGCGCCGCGGCGCAGGGCATCGCCGCCGCGGTCGTGGGCATCACCGGCTCCGACCGCCTGACCCTGCCCGGCGGCGAGACCATCGCCGTCGCCGACCTCCGCGAGGCCCACGAGGGCTGGATGCCGGCCTACATGGCGAGCCAGCCCGCCGCCCCCGCCGCCTGAATTTCGGAGAATCGTTCCATGCCGATGGATGCCCGCGAGATCGAGCGCATGATCGTCGAGGCCCTGCCCGACGCGAAGGTCGAGATCCGCGACCTCGCCGGGGACGGCGACCACTACGCCGCCACCGTCCTCTCCGCCGCCTTCAAGGGCAAGACCCGGGTGGCCCAGCACCAGATGGTCTACGGCGCCCTCCAGGGGCGCATGGGGGGTGTGCTCCACGCCCTTGCGCTGACCACGGGCCTCCCGCAGGATTGAGGCCCCCCGCGGAGGCGCTCCCGATGGACCGGCCGACCCTCTACGACGACGACATCGTGACCTGGGCCGACGAACAGGTGGCGGCCCTGCGCGCCCTCGCCGCCCGGAGCGACCTGTCGAACGCGGTCGATTGGGAGAACGTGATCGAGGAGATCGAGAGCGTGGGGCGGTCCGATATCGAGCGGGTGGAGAGCGCCCTCGCCCAGATGCTGATCCACATCCTGAAATATGCGTCGGCTCCCTCCGCGCAATCGACCCGTTCGTGGCGAACGGAAGTGCTCCTGCACCACGCGGCCGCCGAGAAGACGTATCGCCGCTCGATGCGCCAGCGGATCGACTGGGACCGCCTCTGGGCGCGCTCCATCAGGCTCGCCCGGGCGGCGCTCGATGAGTTCGGAGATTCCCTCATCGCCGGCCTGCCCGATCGCCTGCCGTTCACGCCCGAAGAACTGACGGCACCCGACTTCGACATGGATCGCGGTCTCGAACGCCTCGCCGCCGTGTTGAAATCCCCGCCCGACCGTCACTAGATCACCGTTACGGAAACAAGGACTCTTCGATGACCGACGCCAACGCGACCATCCAGAACGAGATCGCCTCCCAGGACGTGGTGGTCTTCATGAAGGGCACGCCGCAGATGCCGCAATGCGGTTTCTCGGGGCAGGTGGTGCAGATCCTCACCTACCTCGGCGTGCCGT
Source organism: Methylobacterium sp. J-076 (assembly GCF_022829405.1). GTDB lineage: Bacteria > Pseudomonadota > Alphaproteobacteria > Rhizobiales > Beijerinckiaceae > Methylobacterium. The sequence goes on along the minus strand of NZ_JAKSXW010000038.1, from coordinate 62,026 downwards.
TCAAGGGCGTGAACGTCCTGGCCGACCAGGGCATCCGCGAGGGCATCAAGGCCTTCTCGAACTGGCCGACCATCCCCCAGATCTACGTGAAGGGCGAGTTCGTCGGCGGCTGCGACATCACCCGCGAGATGTTCCAGTCGGGCGAGCTGCAGACCTTCCTCGCCGAGAAGGGTGTGCCGGTGAAGACCGCCGCCGCCTGATCGGGGCCGGGCACCCCTCCTGTGAGGGGTGACCCTACACTCCTCCTCATCCTGAGGTGCGGCGTCAGCCGCCGCGAAGGAGGGCTCCAGGGATCACGGAGCTTTCTGGAGCCCTCCTTCGAGGCCCGCTGATGCGGGCACCTCAGGATGAGGTGATGATCGGGAGAAAGCTGGCATGCGGCCCGCTAGTGCGGTCACGCACTCACTTCGTTCATGCGTATCTGCCCTAGCTCCTTGTTTTCGCATCAATTTTTCCAGACACGGCTGACGCCTTCGTCTGGATCGATGCACCAGGTCGCATCCGCCCACGAGATCGACTATATGAGGTCCCTTCAACCGAAGGGATCCGCATCACCATGGCGACGCCGTCGCTCGACAGCGGCCGTGTGGCTGCTCTTTCCGCCATTGAGAAGACCCCCGAGTTCCGGCCCGAGCGCACCGCCCTCCCCGGCCGGAAGCTCTCCCTCGTCGGCCTCACCCGCGACGACCTGAAGGCCCGCCTCATCGAGGCCGGCGTACCCGAGCGCGAGAGCCGGATGCGTGCGGGCCAGGTCTGGCACTGGATCAACCTCCGGGGCGCCACCGACTTCGGCGAGATGACCACCATCGGGAAAGGCCTGAAGGCCGAACTCGCCCAGCACTTCACCCTGGAGCGCCCGGAGGTCGTCAGCCGGCAGGTCTCCCGCGACGGCACCCGCAAGTGGCTGCTGCGCATGGCGCCGACCAACGCGCAGGAGCACAACCGCGGCGCCGAGATCGAGTGCGTCTACATCCCTGGCCCGGACCGCGGGACGCTCTGCGTGTCCAGCCAAGTCGGCTGCACCCTCACCTGCTCGTTCTGCCACACCGGCACCCAGCGCCTCGTGCGCAACCTCTCGGCCGCCGAGATCGTCCAGCAACTCGTCGTCGCCCGGGACGAGCTCGGCGACTGGACCGGCCAGATGCCGAGCCGCGATGCGGCCGGCGGCGGCGAGGTCGGCCGCCTCGTCACCAACATCGTGTTCATGGGCATGGGCGAGCCCCTCTACAACTTCGACGCGGTGGTCGATGCGGTGGGGGTGATGGCGGACCAGGAGGGCCTCGGCCTGTCCCGGCGGCGGATCACCGTCTCCACATCCGGCGTCGTGCCGCAGATCCCCCGCCTCGGCGCGGAGGCGAACGCCATGCTGGCGATCTCCCTCCACGCGGTGCGCGACGACCTGCGCGACGAGCTCGTGCCGCTCAACCGCAAGTATCCGATCCGCGATCTGCTCGCCGCGTGCCGGGCCTATCCGGGGCTCAACAACGCCCGGCGCATCACCTTCGAGTACGTGATGCTGAAGGGCGTCAACGATTCCGATGCGGACGCGAAGGAGCTGGTGCGGCTGCTCAAGGGCATCCCGGCCAAGATCAACCTGATCCCGTTCAACCCCTGGCCCGGCAGCCGCTACGCGTGCTCCGACTGGGACCGGATCGAGCGGTTCTCGGAGATCGTGTTCAACGCCGGCTACGCCTCGCCGGTGCGCACGCCCCGGGGCCGGGACATCCTCGCCGCCTGCGGCCAGCTCAAGAGCGAGACCGAGAAGCTGCGCGTCCGCGCCCGGATGATGCTGGAGGACGGCATCGCCGAAGGGCTCTACATCAGCGACGAGGATTGAGGGCGACGCCGCGGGGCGGGGTCAGCCCGCCTTCGGCCGGGCCGCCATCGCGATCAGCGCGGAGGCGGCGAGCCATCCGGCGGCCCCGCTCCCGGCCTTCACCAGGAAGTCGCCGATCCGGCCGTGGCGGCTGGCCGCGAGGCCCTGTCCGGCTTCGAGGAGGCCGGCGACGGCGATGACCGCCACGAGGATCGCGATGCGGTGCCGCGGGAACGCGAGCGCCGCCAATCCCCCGAACAGGAGATAGGCGACGCTCCGCTCCAGGTTGGCGGGCCCCACTTCGGGCCGCAGGCCGATGGGCGACAGGGTCACGAAAACCAGGACCGCCAGGATCGTCCAGAAGGCGAGGCGAAAGAGGGTGAGCATGGCCTGCTGACTACGCCATCCGGGTCGATCTGACGACATGATCGCCTGTGGAGGTAGAGGGGAGTGCGAGGCCGGGGTCTTGCCCCCGCCCCCCACCCAGGGGCCTTGGGGGCCCCTGGGAGTCCGACGGCCTCTCAGCCCAGGCGGACGCGCCAGATCTCGTCGGCGTATTCGCGCATCGACCGGTCGGAGGAGAACCACGCCATCCGCGCCGTGTTGCGGATCGCCTTGGCCCACCACGTGGCCGGGTCGCGCCACGCGGCGTCGATGGCCCGCTGGGTCCGCCAGTAATCGTCGAAGTCGGCGGTCAGCAGGTAGGGGTCGCGGCCGCGCAGGTCGTCGGTGAGGGGGCGGAACCGGCCCGGCTCCTCCGGCGAGAACCGCCCGGAGGCGATCATGTCGAGGGCCGCCGCGAGGCGCGGGGACGCCTCGATCGCCGCCTTCGCGTAGCCCGGCACCGCCTTGCGGGCGGTGACGCCCGCCGCGTCGAGGCCGAAGATGAAGATGTTGTCCGCCCCGACATCGTCGCGGATCTCGATGTTGGCCCCGTCGAGGGTGCCCACCGTGAGCGCGCCGTTGAGGGCGAACTTCATGTTGCCGGTGCCGGAGGCTTCGAGCCCCGCGGTCGAGATCTGCTCGGAGAGGTCGGCAGCCGGGATGATCGCCTCCGCGAGGCTCACCGAGTAGTTCGGCAGGAACACCACCTTCAGCCGGCCCGCCACCACCGGGTCGTCGTTGACGGCCCGGGCCACGTCGGCGGCGAGCTTGATGATCAGCTTCGCCTGGACGTAGCTCGGCGCCGCCTTGCCGGCGAAGATCTTGACCCGCGGGGTCCAGTCCCGGTGCGGCTCGGCCTTGATCGCCTGATACAGCGCCACCGTCTCCACGACGTTGAGCAACTGGCGCTTGTATTCGTGGATGCGCTTCACCTGCACATCGAAGAGGGCGTCGGGGTCGATGTCGATCCCCGTGCGGTCGGCGACGAGGGCGGCGAGCGCCTCCTTGCGCTGCCGGCGCACCGCCCGGTAGCGGGCCACGAAGCCCGCATCCTGCGCGAATGGCTCGAGGCCGGTGAGCAACTCGGGGTTGTCGAGCACGCCCTCGCCCAGGGTCTCGACGGCGAGCCGGGTGAGGCCGGGGTTGGCGGTGTGCAGCCAGCGCCGGAAGGTGATGCCGTTGGTCTTGTTGACGATCTTGTCCGGGTCGAGGGCGTGCAGGTCGGAGAACACCGTGGAGCGCATCAGGTCGGTGTGCAGGGCCGAGACCCCGTTCACCCGCCGGGCCCCGTGGAAGGCGAGGTGGCCCATCCGCACCCGGCGCCCGTGCGACTCGTCGATCAGCGAGACGGAGGCGAGGTGGGCGGCGTCGCCCTGGCCGTTCTTGCCCTGCTCCTCGAGGTGCATCCAGTTGATCAGGTAGATGATCTGCATGTGGCGCGGCAGCAGCCGCTCCATCAGCTCCACCGGCCAGGTCTCCAGCGCCTCGGGCAGGAGGGTGTGGTTTGTGTAGTGCAGGGTGTGGGTGGTCACGTGCCACGCATCCTCCCAGGAGAGGCCGTGGTCGTCGGTGAGGAGGCGCATCAGCTCCGGCACGGCGATGGCCGGGTGGGTGTCGTTGAGCTGGATCGCCGCGTGGTCGGGCAGGGAGCGCAGGTCTCCGCGCTCGGCCCGGTGCCGGGCGAGGAGGTCCTGCAGCGAGGCGGAGGTGAAGAAGTATTCCTGGCGCAGGCGCAGCTCCTGGCCGGCGGCGGAGGCGTCGCTCGGATAGAGCACCCGGGAGATCGCCTCGGCCCGCATCCGCTGGCTCAGGGCGCCGACATGGTCGCCGCCGTTGAAGGCGGCGAGGTCGATGGGGGCCTCGGCTTCGGCCTTCCACAGGCGCAGGCTGTTGACCTGGCACCCCCGCCAGCCGACCACCGGCACGTCGTGGGCCACCGCCAGCACGGTCTCGGCCGGCTGCCAGCGCCGGGCGATCCCCTCGCCCGAGGCCGACATGGTCACGCCGCCGCCGAAGCCGATCCGGTAGGTCGTCTCGCGCCGGGGGAACTCCCACGGGTTGCCCTCGGAGAGCCACGTCTCCGGCGCCTCCTGCTGCCAGCCGTCCTTGAAGGACTGGCGGAACAGGCCGTGGTCGTAGCGGATGCCGTAGCCGACCGCCGGGATCTTCAGGCTCGCCATGCTCTCCATGAAGCAGGCGGCGAGCCGGCCGAGGCCGCCGTTGCCGAGGGCGGCGTCGGGCTCGGCGTCCTGCACGGCGTCGAGGTCGATGCCGAGCTGGCCCAGCGCCTCGCGCACCGTCTCGGTGAGGCCGAGGTTGTTGAGGGCGTCCGACATCAGCTGGCCGATGAGGAATTCGAGGGAGAGGTAGTAGACCCGCTTGTGCGGGATCTGCCCGCCCTGCGGCAGGCCGGCCTCGGCGATCCGGTCGCGCAGGGCCAGCGCCGTGGCGACGAACCAGTCGCGGGGGCGGGCGGTCTCCGGTGTGGTGCCGAGCACGAGGCCGAGCTTGCCCCTGATCGCCTCGCGCAGGTCGACCACCGCGTCGCCGGTATGGAGGGGTTTGCTCATCGCCGGGATCGCCATGGTTTTCATCTCGTCACGCCCGGTATCGGGCGAGACGGTCGACGAGGCGGCGCGCGTCAGAACGTCGGTTAACACAGTCGTTCCCCCATATTCGTCGCGGATTATGCTTCCATCCGGATTGCCATCGCGTGAACGACGCGGCAGCCCGGGCCCGACCGCGACGAGTCTGTGTGCGGTCTCGGGCAAAGTCGAGGCAGCGCCCCGGCGCGGCGGATGTCCCGCGGCCGGCGGCCCGACTGTGTGCCAAGATAGCAACAGCTTCCCGGGGATCAAGCGTTCGTCCCGTGGGGCGGCCTTGTTCCCGGCGCGGCCGGACCTAGGGGCGCGCTACGGCACTGCGGCAAAGTTCGCGGAGAGGGGGCGACGCAGAAAATACAACTTCCATTCTGCATTGCAGCGGCCGATAAACCCGAGATTAACCGGAAAAGTGGCCTCGTTTGTGCGTCGCAGCGGAACCGGCGCGGACGAAGGAGCGTTAGGCGTGGTTGAGATCGCGGCGGTTCCCCATGACCCGGTCTCTGCGCATCCGGGGCATCCCGTCCGGATCGGAATTCCGCAGATGCTCCACGTGCACCGCTCCGGACTGGCTGCGCGGATGTCCGAGACGCGGGCCTACAAGCCCCCGGTAAGTCACCGGCCGATGGGCAGGCGGGTTCTCTACGCCACCCCCGAGATGGCCGATTTCGTGAAGACCGGCGGCCTCGGCGAGGTCTCGGCCGCCCTGCCCCGGGCCCTGCGCACCCATTACGACGTCCGCGTCCTCATCCCCGGCTACCCGCAGGTGCGGGCGGCCTTCCCCGACATGCCGATCGTGGCCCGGCTCGATGGCTTGGCCGGCATCCCGGCCTGCGATCTCGGCCTCGCCGAGACGCCCGACGGCCTGCGGGTCTACGTCCTGATCGCGCCGGAGCTCTACGAGCGGGCCGGCACGCCCTACGGCGACGCCTCGGGGGACTTCGCCGACAACGACATCCGCTTCGCCCGCCTGAGCCTCGCCGCGGCGGACCTCGCGCTCGGCACCGATCCCGACTGGGCGGCCGACCTCCTGCACCTGCACGATTGGCAGGCGGCCCTGGCGCCCGCCTACCTCGCATGGCGCGGCGTGCGGTTGCCGAGCGTGCTGACGGTGCACAACCTCGCCTACCAGGGCCTGTTCCCCCGGGACGGGATGCACCGGATCGGCGTGCCGGATGCGGCGTTCCAGGTCGATGGCTGCGAGTTCTACGGGCAGCTCTCGTTCCTGAAGGCGGGGCTGTACTACGCCTCGCACGTCACGACGGTGAGCGAGACCTATGCCCGGGAGATCCTGACCCCGGAGATGGGCTGCGGCCTCGACGGGCTGCTGCGGGTCCGCGCCGGCCAGGGGCGCCTCGCCGGCATCCTGAACGGCATCGACGAATCCTGGGACCCGCGCACCGACCCGCACCTCGCGTTGCCCTTCGAGGCGGACGACTGGAAGGGCAAGCGCGCCAACGCGGATTCGGTGCGCCGGAACTTCGGCATGGCGGTCTCGCGCGGGCCGCTCTTCGCCATCGTCTCGCGGCTGGTCCACCAGAAGGGCATCGACCTCAGCCTGGAGGCGGCCCAGACCATCGTCGCCGAGGGCGGCCAGCTCGTGGTGATCGGCCAGGGCGAGGGCCGCTTCGAGGGCGCCCTGCGCGGCTTCGCCAAGCGCCATGCCGACCAGGTCGGCGTGCATGTGGGCTTCGATGAGGGGCAGGCGAGGCGGATCTTCGCGGGCAGCGACTTCCTGCTGATGCCCTCGCGGTTCGAGCCCTGCGGCCTCGCGCAGATGTACGCCCAGCGCTACGGCTCCCTGCCGATCGTGCGCCAGACCGGCGGCCTCGCCGACACGGTCGAGGACGGGGCGACCGGCTTCGCCTTTACCGAGCCCTCCCCGACCGGGCTCACCGGCGCGGTGCGCCGGGCCCTGGATGCCTTCGCCCAGAAGAAGCGCCTCAACGCCATGCGCCGCAAGGCGATGGCCGCCCGCTTCGGCTGGGACCGGGCCGCGGACGGCTACGCCGACCTCTACGCCAGGGCGATCGGCAACAACGTCGCCCTGCGCTGGAGCGCGGTGTAACGACCTTGTGGGTCCTCACGAAATCCGTAAATTACGGAGAGTGAGCGCCGGATGTGGCGCGACCGGGCCCACCTGTCATGAATCTGTTCGCGACCCTCGACGCCGACGCCACGGATTTCGCCAAGCGAAACGGCTTCTTCCAGGACGAGGCCATCCGCGCACCGATCGTCGTCAGCAAGCATGGCCGTCCGAAGACCGTGCTGATCGCCTACGAGGAGTTCGTCCGCCTCCGGGAGCGCGACCGGCAGGCCTACTCCCTGACGGAGCTTCCGGAGGAGGTCGCCCAGGCCATCCTCGATGCGACGGTGCCGCCCACTCTGGAGGAGTGAGCCGGACACGCCGATCATGATCCCTCAGGACATCCCCGGCGCAGGCACCGTCATCCGCTACGCCTATCTCTGGTCGCACGAGGCTCGGCTCGGTCGCACGGAGGGCAGCAAGGACCGCCCTGTGGCCCTGGTGATCGCCAAGCGCCCCGGAGAGGGGCAGTGCGTGGTCGTCCCGATCACGCATCGTGAGCCGGAAGCGCCGGCCGTCGGGATCGAGATCCCGCCCGCGCTTCGCGAACGCCTCGGCCTCGACGAGCAAAGACAATGGGTCGTGTTGACCGACGTCAACACGTTCCACTGGCCGGGCCCCGATCTGCGCGATGTCCCCGGCCGTGATCCCGTCACCTTCGTCTACGGGACGCTGACGAAGGCCTTCTTCCGGGACGTGCTGGCACACATGCAGACACTGATCAGAGCCCGGCGCTCGAGCGTCACCGGGCGCTGACGGAGGCTCACCCCTCCCGCAGGAAGATCATCGTCGAGAGCGGCGGAAGCGTCAGGCTCAGCGAATGCGGCTGGCCGTGGCTCTGCTCCCCCTGCGCCTCGCACCCGCCCATGTTGCCGACGTTCGAGCCGCCGTACTGGCCGGCATCGGAGTTGAACGCCTCCCGGTAGAAGCCCCCCGCCGGCACGCCGACGCGGTAGCCCTCCCGCGGCACCGGGGTGAAGTTCGACACCACGACGGCGATCTCGCCGCCCGCGCCCTTGCGGGCCCAGGCGATGACGCTGTTGTCCTGATCGTCGGCGACCAGCCACTGGAAGCCGGCCTGGTCCGCATCGCGGCTGTAGAGGGCCGGCGACGACAGGTAGAGGTGGTTGAGGTCGCGCACCACGTCCTTGACGCCCTTGTGCAGGGGATCGTCCAGCAGGTGCCAGTCGAGGCTGGAATCGTGGTTCCACTCCCGCTCCTGGCCGAACTCGCCGCCCATGAACAGCAGTTTCTTGCCGGGATGCCCCCACATGAAGCCGTAATAGGCGCGCAGGTTGGCGAACTTCTGCCAGCGGTCGCCCGGCATCTTGTTGAGCAGCGAACCCTTCCCGTGCACCACCTCGTCGTGGGACAGGGGCAGGATGAAGTTCTCGGAGAAGGCGTAGAGCAACCCGAAGGTGAGGTTGTGGTGGTGGTAGCGGCGGTGGATCGGGTTCTCCTGCATGAAATGCAGGGTGTCGTGCATCCAGCCCATGTTCCACTTGAAGCCGAAGCCGAGGCCCCCCGTGTAGGTCGGGTGCGAGACGCCGGGCCACGAGGTGGATTCCTCGGCCACGGTGATCGTGCCGGGGGCGTGGCTGTAGGTGGCCTCGTTGGTCTTGCGCAGGAAGTCGATGGCGTCGAGGTTCTCGTTGCCGCCGTAGCGGTTGGGGATCCACTCCCCCTGCCGCCGGGAATAGTCGAGGTAGAGCATCGAGGCGACGGCATCCACGCGCAGGCCGTCGAGGTGGTAGTGCTCCAGCCAGAACCGGGCGTTGGCGGCGAGGAAGGAGGCCACCTCGGTCCGCCCGAAATTGTAGATGTAGGTGCCCCAATCCTGGTGGAAGCCCTGGCGCGGGTCGGCATGCTCGTAGAGATGCGTGCCGTCGAACAGGCCGAGGCCGTGGGCGTCGAGGGGGAAGTGGCCCGGCACCCAGTCGAGCATCACGCCGATCCCCGCCTCGTGGGCGGTGTCCACGAAGGCGGCGAACTCCTCCGGGGTGCCGAAGCGGCTGGTGGGCGCGAAGAGCGAGACCGGCTGGTAGCCCCAGGACCCGTCGAACGGGTACTCGGTGATCGGCAGCATCTCGATATGGGTGAAGCCCATCTCCTTGACGTAGGGGATCAGCCTCTCGCCCAGCTCCTTGTAGGTCAGGTAGCGGTTGCCCTCCTCCGGCACCCGCATCCACGACCCGAGATGGACCTCGTAGATCGAGATGGCGGCGTGGCGCGGATCCTTGGCGCCGCGGCTGCCCATCCAGCCGTCGTCCCGCCAGTCGAAGGTGCTGAGGCCGTTCAGCAGCGAGGCGGTGGAGGGCGGGTGCTCGGCCGCGAAGGCGACCGGGTCGGCCTTGAGGGGGATCAGGGCGCCGTCGGGCCCGCGGATCTCGAACTTGTAGCGCCCGCCCGGCTGGAGGCCGGGGACGAAGAGTTCCCACACGCCCCCGTCCTGCCACAGGCGCATCGGGTGGCGGCGGCCGTCCCACTCGTTGAAGTCGCCGACTACGCTGACCTTCTTGGCGTTGGGGGCCCAGACGGCGAAGCGGAACCCGTCGATCCCGTCGAGGCGCCCGGACTGGGCGCCGAGGATGCGGTAGACGAGGTTGGTGCCGACCTCGCGCAGGCCGGCGACGTCGTACTGCTCGATGGACGAGCCGAACCCGTAGGGGTCGAAGCGGCGGCTCGTGGAGCCGTCCCACGCCTCCACCTCGATCTCGTAGAGCGGGCGGCCCTCGCCCTCGACGCGGGCGACGTAGAAGCCCTCGGCGTGGCGCTTCTCGAAGGGCACCCTGCGCCCGTCGATCACGAGGCTCGCCGCCCGGGCTTCCGGCAGCACGGCGCGCACCTCCCAGTGGCCGGGGCCGACGCGGTGCGGCCCGAGCACGGAGAAGGGGTCGCCGTGGCTGGCGGCCATGATCCCGGCGATCGCATCCGGGTGGACGGTCGGGATCGCAGGGGACGCGGCGCGCTCGGACCCTGCGGCGGAGCCGGAGGCTCCCTCCCCGGCCCGCGGCGCGAAGGTCTCGTCGGTCACCGTCATGCGGAATGCTCTCCGTCCTCGTCCAGAATGGACAGAACCCCCCTTGCGGGAATTTCGATCCAGTCCGGACGGTTGTTGGCCTCGTAGTCGACCTCGTACAGCGCCTTGGTGAGAAGGCAGAGCCGCAGGAGGCGCTCACGGGTCTCGGGATCGGTCACGGCCGCCCGGGTGCCCTCGACGGCGCCCTGGTAGCCGGCGAAGAACGCTGCATCGATCATGCCGCGCCACGCGGTGGCGGCGGCCCGGGCGCGCTCTTCCGAGTCGGCGAAGCGGCCGGTGATTTCGCGGATCACCGTCTCGGCGCCGTAGGCGAAGGAGCGCATCATCCCGGCGACGTCGCGCAGGGGCATCGACTTGGCCCGCCGCGCGTCCGCCGGCCGCGAGGGCTCGCCCTCGAAGTCGACGATGATCAGGTCGCTCTCGGCCACCAGCACCTGCCCGAGGTGGTAGTCGCCGTGGATGCGGATCTTGTGCGCACCCTTCGGCGTGCCCCCGGCGAGGCCCTCGATCAGCGCCTCGACCTCGGCCCTGCGGCCGAGGAGGTCGGCACAGGCGCCCTTGCCGGCATCGAGGCCGCGCTCGGCGAGGCCCTTCAGGCCCCGGAAGGCCCGCTCCGCCTGATGGCGCGCGTCCTTGGCGAGGGTGGCGAGGTCGCCCTCCTCGAAGGCCTCCGCGGCGAAGGCGGGGTCGTCGGTCTCCATGGCGAAGGCGGTGTGCATCTGCGCCGTGCGCTGGCCGAGCAGGTCGGCCCAGCGCATGTGGTCGCGGAACGCCTCCTCCGGGCTCAGGGCTTCGCTCTCCGGGGCCAGCACCACGGTCTCGAAGTCCCGGCGCAGGCCTTCGAGCATCAGCGTCCACGCATCGCCCTGGTTGAGGACGAACTTCTGCAGCACGGCGAGCGCGGTGCGCGTGCCGTCCTCGGCGACGTGCTCCAGGGTGCCGAGCAGGGCCGGGGTGTGGGGGAAGCCCGCCACCTCGGTGAGGAACCGCCCGACCTCGATCTCCGGGTGGGTGCCCGGCTGAAGGCGGCGCAGGAGCTTGAGCATCAGTTTCGAGCCCACCGCGATCGAGGTGTTGCTCTGCTCGGCCTTCAGGCGCCGGATGTCGGCGACGTCGACGGTGACGCTCGGGTCGAAGGCCGAGGTGGTGGCGAAGACCAGCTTGCCGCGCTCGGTCGGGATCTCCCGGTGGCGCCGCATGTCTTCGATGAGGTTGGCCGTGAAGTCGTTGGAGCCGGCCGCCCCGTAGAGGAGGCCGGTGCGCGGCCCCCGGCGCACCCGCGCCACGGCGAAGGCCATCAGGTCCGCATCCTCGCGGCCCTCGTCCACGCCCACGGGCACGAAATACTCGTGGGTCTCGCCGTTCGACAGGGTCACCGCCAGCCGCGGCAGCAGGAAGCGGGGCTCGTCCCCGTCCTGCGTGGTGAGGGCGGCGCAATCCACCACCTTCACACCCTTGATCCGCGAACCCTTGGCGCCGAACCAGCGCCGGCTCATCAGGAACGGCGGCACCACGGTGCGCTCGAAGGCGACGCGCTCGCGCCCCGCCATCAGGCTCTCGATGCCCCCGGTGAGCACCATGGTGAACAGCTCCGGCGGCTCCTGCCGCGGGCCGATCTCGCCCGAATGGGCGGCCGACAGGGAGAACCAGTAGAAGCCGTAGGCCGGCAGGGTCAGCAGGTAGGGCAGGTCGCCGATCGGCGGGAACTCGCTGCCGCCGGTCAGCTCGACCGGCACCGCCGTGCGGAATTCGGACAGGTCGAGCTGCACCGCCTGCGGCGCCCGCGAGAGGTTGGCCACGCACAAAATGCGCTCGCCCTCGTGCTCGCGGATCCAGGCCAGCACCTTGCGGTTGCTGGGATACAGGAACTGGATCGTGCCCCGCCCCAGCGCCACGCTGTTGTTGCGGATGGCGATCATCCGCCGGGTCCAGTTCAGCAGGCTGGTCTGGGCCTGGGTCTGCGCCTCGACGTTGATGGCGTCGAACCCGTAGATCGGGTCCTGGATGGCGGGCAGGAACAGCTTCTGCGGGTTCGCCCGGGAGAAGCCGCCGTTGCGGTCCGGCGACCACTGCATCGGCGTGCGCACCCCGTCGCGGTCGCCGAGGTAGATGTTGTCGCCCATGCCGATCTCGTCGCCGTAGTAGAGCACCGGCGTGCCGGGCATCGACAGGACGAGGGACTTCATCAATTCGATCTTGCGCCGGTCGTTCTCCAGCAGCGGCGCGAGGCGGCGGCGGATGCCGAGGTTGATCCGGGCCCGGCGCTCGGCGGCGTAGAACGACCAGAGGTAGTCACGCTCTTCGGCCGTGACCATTTCGAGGGTCAACTCGTCATGGTTGCGCAGGAAGATCGCCCACTGGCACCCTTCCGGGATCTCCGGCGTCTGGCGCATGATGTCGGTGATCGGGTGCCGGTCCTCCCGGGCGATCGCCATGTACATCCGCGGCATCAGCGGGAAGTGGAACGCCATGTGGCATTCGTCGCCGTCGCCGAAGTACTGCGCGGTCTCCTCCGGCCACTGGTTGGCCTCGGCCAGCAGCATCCGGTCCGGGTAGCTCTCGTCCAGCGCCGCCCGGATCGCCTTGATGACGTCGTGGGTCTCTTTCAGGTTCTCGCAGTTCGTGCCGTCGCGCTCGATCAGGTAGGGGATCGCGTCCAGCCGCAGGCCGTCGACGCCCATGTCGAGCCAGTAGCGCATCGTCGCGATGACCGCTTCCAGCACCTTCGGGTTGTCGAAGTTCAGGTCGGGCTGGTGGCTGTAGAAGCGGTGCCAGAAATACTGCTTGGCGACCGGGTCCCAGGTCCAGTTCGAGGCCTCGGTGTCGAGGAAGATGATGCGCGTGTCCTTGTACGGCGCGTCGGTGTCCGACCAGACGTAGAAGTCGCGCTCCGGCGAGCCGGGGGGCGCCTCGCGGGCGGCCTGGAACCAGGGGTGCTGGTCCGAGGTGTGGTTGATGACGAGCTCGGTGATGACCCTGAGGCCCCGCTCGTGGGCCGCCTCCACGAAGGCGCGGAACTGCTCCATCGTCCCGTAGGAGGGGTTGATGCCCTCGTAGTCGGCGATGTCGTACCCATCGTCGCGCAGCGGCGACGGGTAGAACGGCATCAACCAGATGGCCGTGACCCCCAGGTCGCGGACATAGTCGAGCCGCTGGGTCAGGCCCTCGAAGTCGCCGATCCCGTCATTGTCCGAGTCGAAGAACGACTTGACGTGGATCTGGTAGATGATGGCGTCCCGGTACCATTGCGGATCGCTGCGATCGATCATCGCGTCGCTGCCTCATCGGTGAGATCGAAGGAACCGGCCGAAAGGGCGGCCGGCGGCCGGGCGGTCGTCGAGACCGCCGCAGGTGCCACGGGTGGCTTCAGCCCGCAACCCGTCGTGGTGCTGTCAGGCGCCAGATGACGCAGGACCGTTCCGCCGGATCGAGGGCGATCCGGTGGCCTTTGCCCCGCAGGGAGAAGGTATAGCCCTGCAGCAGGTCCTCCACCTCCACCGCCCCGTCGTCGGGCAGGCCGAAGAGCCACAGGGGCACTTCGTAGCTGCATTCCTGGCGGTTCTTGGGGTCGAGGTTCACCATCACGAACACGCAGTTGTCGCCGTTCGGCGTGGTCTTCGCGTAGGCGATGATCGCCTCGTTCCCGGCCGGGGTGAAGACGACGTTGCGGAAGTCCCACAGGGCCGGGTTGTCCCGGCGGATCTTGTTGAGCTTGACGATGTGCTCGCGGATGTTCCCGGGCCGGTCGTAGTCCCAGGCCTTGATCTCGTACTTCTCCGAGTTCAGGTACTCTTCCTTGCCGGGATAGGGCGCAGCCTCGCACAGCTCGAAGCCGTTGTAGATCCCGTAGACCGAGGAGAGCGTGGCCGCGAGCGTCGCCCGCACCACGAACCCGGCCCGCCCGCTGGTCTGCAGGTAGTACGGATTGATGTCTGGCGTATTCGCGAAGAAGTTCGGACGGTAGTACTCGCCCATCTCGCCGGCCAGTTCGGTGCCGTACTCGATCAGCTCCGCCTTGGTGTTGCGCCACGTGAAGTAGGTGTAGCTCTGCTGGTAGCCGGCCTTGGCGAGCTTCTTCATCATCTTCGGCCGGGTGAAGGCCTCGGCGAGGAAGATCGCGTCCGGGAAGGCGCCGTTCACCTCGCCGATCACCCATTCCCAGAACGGGATCGGCTTGGTGTGCGGGTTGTCGACCCGGAAGATGCGCACCCCGCGCTGGCACCAGCCGAGCAGGACGTCGCGCAGCTCGATCCAGAGGGAGGGCAACGCCCCGCCGTAGAAGTGGACGTTCGAGATGTCCTCGTACTTCTTCGGGGGGTTCTCGGCGAATTTCAGCGTCCCGTCCGGGCGCCACTCGAACCATTCCGGGTGGTTCTTGATCCAGGGATGGTCGGGGGAGCACTGGATCGCGAAGTCGAGGGCGATCTCCATGCCGTAGGCGTGGCTGGCCGCCACCAGCCGCTGGAAGTCCTCCAGCGTCCCGAGGTCGGGGTGGACGGCCTCGTGCCCGCCCTCCTCCGCGCCCACGGCGTAGACCGAGCCGACATCGCCGGGCAGGGCCTTCAGGGTGTTGTTCTTGCCCTTGCGGTTGGTGCGCCCCACCGGGTGGATCGGCGTGAAGTAGAGCACGTCGAAGCCGAGCTCGCGGATCTCCGGCAGCCGGGCGATCACGTCGTCGAAGGTGCCGTGGCGGTTGACGTCCATGGACTGCGAGCGCGGGAAGATCTCGTACCAGGCCGAGTAGCGGGCCGCGAGACGGTCGGCGATGACGGGGAGGGTCACCGGATAGCGGGTGAGGTTCACGCGCTCGGCATGGGGACCCACCAGGGCGACCGAGTCCGGCTGAAGGATCTTCTCCAGCTGGGCCGCGGAACCGCTCGGCTCGGCCGCGAGCGCCGCCACGAGGGCGGCGAGCCTGTCCCTGTCCCGGCCCGTGGCGAGGGAGGCCGCCGTGCCCACGAGCGCCACGCCCTCGATGGTCTCCAGGCGCACGTCCACCCCGGCGTCGCGCTTCTTGATCGTGTCGCGCATCCACGAGGCAAAGGGATCGCGCCACGCCACGAGGGTGAACTCGTAGCGGGCGTTGCGCTCCAGCGGGAAGCTGCCGGCCCAGCGGTCGTTGTCCACGAAGGCCATCGGGTCCTCGCGCCACTCGCCGGCTCCGGCGAGGCGCGAGTGGATCGCCGCGGCGATGACCTCGTGGCCGTCGGTGAAGATGTCGGCCTCGACGTGCAGGTCCTCGCCGACGATGCGCTTCACCGCCGAGCGGCCGCCGTCGAGTTCGGGCGTCACCGCCTCGATGACGACCCGGCCCTCGCCGCGGGGTTCCCCCTGCGAGGGCAGGCGGGCGACGGAGGCCCGGGCGGCGGCGAGGATGCGCAGCTCCCCCGGCGCGAGGTCGATATGGCTGCCCGCGTGGAAGGCGATGGGCTCCAGGTCCGGCGTGCGGTCCACGAAGGGGCCGAGCATGCCGCCGGTGCGGGCGATGAGCGGCCCGGCCTCCACCGGGACCGGCGCCCCGGTCGGGTTGTAGAGCACCATCACCGCGTGCCGGGCGGAGGCGTGGTGGCCGGTGTCGTAGCGCGCGAGCGCGACGAAGCCGGCATCGGGCGAGGACAGGCGGGCCTGCGCCCCCTCGACGTTGGCCGCCGGCAGCTCGGCCCGGAGGGCGTTGACCGCCCGGACATAGCCGGAGATGTCGATGCCGGTGTCGTGCTCCCGGTCGCCCGGATGGCTGTCGACCACATGGAGCGCCCGGCGGTAGCCCCATTCGTAGCCGATGGGCATCAGCACCCCGGCCGAGAAGAAGGCCGCGAGGGCGTAGCGGGTGCGCAGCTGCGCGGCCACCGCATCCTTGCCCCCGCCGATCCCGGCGGCGAGGCGGGGCATGTCGTGGTTCTCGGGGAAGGCGATGGAGGGGGCGAGCACCCGCAGGCGCTCGTACTGCTCCAGGGCCCAGGGGGCCTTGAGGTCCCACCACGCGAAGGAATTGAACAGGTAGTCGAAGCCGGCGCCCGCGGTGGCGCGGGCCTCCTCGAAGGTGCAGCCGAGCGTCTCGGCGGCGAACAGGCAGGCGTGGTCCTTGGCCTTGGCGGCGCCGATCAGGGCGCGCCACACCTCCGGCGGGACCTTGTAGGCCGCGTCGCAGCGGAAGCCGCCGACGCCGAGATCCTGCATCCGCAGGACATAGGCGGTCCAGATCCCGGTCAGGGCCTCCCGGGCGGCGGGGCTGTGGTAGTCGAGTTCGGCGAGGTCGCCCCAGACGGTGCGGATCGACGGGTCGTCCGGGTCCACGGCGGCCGGGTGCATGATCGCGCCATCGGCCTCGCGCATGAACAGGTCCGGGCGCTCCGTCACGAGGCGGGCGTTGTCGGCGGTGTGGTTGACCACGAGATCGGTCATCACCGAGATGCCGGCCGCGCGGGCGGCGGCGCAGAAGCGGCGGATCTGCTCGTCGTCGGGGGTGCCGTCCCGGTCGCGCAGGCGCTCGTCGAGGCTGTCCGTGTCGGCCACCGCGTAGAGGCTCCGGGAGCCGCCGGTCTGGTGGAACGGGTTCAGGTAGATCCAATCGAACCCGAGGTCGGCGATCCGCGGCAGTTCCGCGGTCCAGTCCGACACCCGCCCGACGAGGAGCGGGAACAGGTTGTAGATCCGCGGCCCCTCGGCCCGGGGGGCGAGGGAGGCCGGCAGCGCGCCGGGGGTGCCCGTCGCCTGGGCGGGCGCTGCGGCCTTGGTCGGTGCGTTCATGCGGATCGTCTCTCCTGCTTGCTCGCTAACGCTTAACGCGGCGTGACGTGCCGGCCTCACGCGTGCCCTGCCCTAGCCCGGGACCTGTGACGATCCCGGGTCATTCAGCACCCCCCTCTCCCCGCTGGCGGGGAGAGGGCCGAGCCCCCCTCGCAGGGGGCGAGGCCAGCCCGGAGGGCGATGGTGTGGGGGCTTCCCGGACAAGCCTCCTGCGGGAAGCCCCCTCACCCCCGGCTGCCGCCTCGTTGTGCCGACGACGAGGTCGGCAAAACCCTCTCCCCGCAAGCGGGCGAGGGGTGCTCACCCCACCCGGCGCAACACCGCGTAAGGCAGGTCGCGGAACAGGGCGCTCGCCTCGGCGCCCTCCCCCTCGACCTCCCGGCCGGTGACGACGTCCCGCCAGCGGGTCCCCGCCCCGAGGGCGAGCACCGTGCCGGCGAAGGCCTCGCCCGACCACACGCCCTCCCCGACGAGCCCGGAGAACAGCCGCGGCACGGCGACGATCAGGTCCCCCTCCCCGGCGGCGTCCAGGTCCGTCCGGCGGAAGGCCAGCACGTGGCCGGCCTTCTCCCCCGACGCCTGGACCGGCTCGTAGCCGGCCCGGGCGAAGAAGTCCGGCCGGGCGGCCCGCAGGGCGAGGAGCCGGTGGAGCGTCGCCTGCTTCACCCGCCCGTCCGGCCACTCGGCCAGGAGGGGCGCCAGCTCGCCCTCGCCGTCGAGCATCCGCGTCAGGCCCGCGTAGTCCACCGGGCGGCGGTTGTCGGGATCGACGAAGGAGAAGTCCCAGACCTCCGTGCCCTGGTAGGTGTCGGGCAGGCCCGGCAGGGTGCATTTCAGCACCGTCCGGCCGAGGCCCGAGAGCATCCCGAGATGGGCGAGCCGCCGGGCGAAGGGCCGCAACTCCCGCAGGAAGTCCGAGCCCGGGGCGATGATCGCCTCGAACAGCTTGCGGACGGTGCCCTCGTAGGTCTCGTCCACGTTGACCCAGCTCGACCGGCGCTTGCCCTCGCGCATCGCCTTCTCGGCATAGGCGCAGAGCCGGTCGCGGAAGGACTCGGCGGCCTGCCGATCCTCGCCCTCCAGAAGCTCCAGCGGCCACGCGCCGAGGATCGCCTGGAAGAACATCCACTGGTCGTTGGCGTCGGGGGCGGGCTCGCCGTCGATCCGCGAGAGGTGCGGGCCGGCGGTCTTCTGCCAGAGGTCCCAGGCGCCGGCCCAGCCCTCCGGCATCTCGGAGAGGGCCAGCAGCCGCGAGCGGGCATCCTCGCCGCGCTTGGTGTCGTGGGTGGCGGTGGCGATCATGGCGTTCGGCCAGTCGCGGGCGCGGGCGGCCTGGAGGTCGTGGAAGTGCTCGGCGTCGATGCCGTACTCCCCCGGATCGCCGCCGACTTCGTTGAGCCCGAGCAGCGCCGCGTAGCGGTAGAACAGCGTGTCCTCCAGGCTCTTGGCCATGACCGGGCCGGTGAGCTGCTGGAACCGGCGGCGGAAGCGCAGCACCACCCGCGGATCGGGCCGGGCGGGGCCGGAGGTCTCGACCCGGCCGAGGAGCACGTCCCGGGCGAAGTCGTGGACCGACCGGTCGGGCAGGCTCGACCAGCGCTTGGCCTTGGCCACCGCCCCCTCGATGAGCCGCACGTCCTCCGGCTCGACCTCGCCCTCCTCCAGCTCGGCGGGCAGGTAGCTGCGGTAGGTCGGGAAGCGGGCGATGATCTCGATCAGCGCCCGGCGGAGCGCGTTGACGGTGAAGTCGCGGGTGCGCCGGTCGGCGTCGGCGACCTCCTTCAGGTCGCTCGTCAGCACCTCGAGCTCGCTGGCGAAGCTGATCTCCAGGATCTCGGCCTTGGCGGCGCGCAGCTGCACGCCGTAGGGCTCGTCCATGCCCGTCGCCCACTCGTAGAGGCGGCGGACCTTGGTCTGCTTGCCCTTGTCGACCAGCACCCCGTCGAGCTGGTTCAGCACGTCGTAGCCGGTGGTGCCGGCCACCGGCCAGGGTCGCAGGCGCTCGCCGGGTTCGAGGATCTTCTCCACCACCACGTAGAAGCCGGGGCCGACCGCGGCCTGCAACGCCCTCGCATAGCCCGCCGGGTCGGCCAGCCCGTCGATGTGATCGATGCGCAGCCCGTCGATCCGGCCGTCGCGGACGTGGCGGAAGACGGTCTCGTGGGAGCGGTGGAAGATGTCGGACTTCTCGACCCGGAGACCCGCCAGGGAGTTCACGTCGAAGAAGCGGCGATAGTTGATGTCGCTCGACGCCACCCGCCAGTGGGCGAGCCGGTAGGCCTGCGCCTCCAGCAGCCGGTGCAGGGAGCCGAAGCTGTCCGGGCGCCCCTTGAAGCCGTTGAGCAGGGCGAGCGTCCGGCCGGTCGCCTCCTGGATCAGGGGCGAGGCGCCGTAGAGGGCGGCGAGGCGCCGCTTCAGGTCCTCGGCCTCCTCCGGGAAGTCCCGGCGGCGGGTCTCGTCGCCGTCGAGGGACATGGCCCGCAGCCGCTCGGAGATGGCGAGCAGCTCGGCCGTCGTGTCGTCGTCCACGGCGCCGATGGCCGCCAGCACCCGGCTCAGGACCGTCGGGTAGCTGAAGGGCCGCAGGGGGAACTGGTGCTCGAAGTGCCAGACGCTGAAGGCGCCCTTCTCGGGGTCGAACTTCAACTCCAGCAGGCCGTTCTCCAGCGCCTCGCCGTAGCGCTCGCCGAGGAACGGGATAACGAGGTTGCGCCCGGCACCGAGGCGCTGCCAATCGATGTCGAAGGCGTGGGCGAAGGGCGAGAGCGCCCCCCATTCCAGCACCGAGAGCCACCACGGGTTGTCGGACCCGCCGACGCCCATGTGGTTGGGCACGATGTCGAGGAGGAGCTTCAGCCCGTGGGCGTGGAGGGCGCCGGCGAGGCGGATGAACGCCTCCTCGCCGCCGAGCTCCGGGTTGATCTCGCCGTGGTCGACGATGTCGTAGCCATGGGTCGAGCCCGCCCGGGCCTTCTGCAGGGGCGAGGCGTAGACGTGGCTGATGCCGAGCCGCGCGAGGTAGGGGACGACGGCCTCCGCGTCGGCGAAGGTGAAGTCCTTGTGGAACTGCAGCCGGTAGGTCGCCCGCGGGGGCGCGTCGGCGAGCCGCGAGGCGCTGCGGGCGCCCCGGCCCTCCGCCGAGAGGGAGGCCGCGAGCTTGGCCAGCGGCCCGCCGGGGGCGGCGATCTCAGTGAGGTCCCGGTCGAGTTTGCGCCGCCAGTTGGGGTAGCCCTCCGTCGAGCCCGGCACGTTGGCCTGGGCCAGTTCGGACACCACGTCCTCGTACTGCACGGCCGTCAGCACCGAGGGGGCGCGGGCGAGGTAGCGGGCGGCGGCCTCGAAGGGCGCGGCCTCGGGGGGCTCGGCGTCGGGCAGGAGCTGCTGCGAGGCCAGCGCCTCGGCGAGGCGGCGGCGCTCCACTACGCGCTCACCCCGCTCGGCCTCGGCCCGCTCCTGGTCGTAGAGGCCGAGCGATTGGCGGGTGTCGGAATCGACGCCGCGCCACCAGCCGACGAAGGTCGGCAGGTCGTGGGTGGTGATGGCGGTCAGCGCGTCGCGGGGGTAGGCGTCGGGGGCCTTGAAGCGGCCGTCGCCCTCGCGCTCGAAGGCGAGGATGCGGTAGCTGAGGACGCCGGCCCGCATCAGGGCGTCGGAGAACCCCTCCGGGGCGGTGCCGAGGTCCTCGGCGATGACGAGGCACTTGTTGCGGTGGCTCTCAAGCCGCAGCACCGCGAGCATCGGCTCGAAGGGCATGGCGACGTAGGCGCCGGCATGGGCGCTGTCGCCGAGGGGGATCAGGAACAGGCGGGCGAGCTGGAAGGCGTGGTCGATGCGGATCGCCCCCGCATGGCGCATGTTGGCCTGGACTAGGGCGCGGAAGGCGGCGAGCCCGTCGCGCTCCATCTCCAGAGGGTCGAAGGCGGGCAGGCCCCAGTTCTGGCCCTTGGGGGCGAGCAGGTCCGGCGGGGCGCCGATGGACACCCGGTCGGCGAACCGCTCGGGGTGGGACCAGATCTCCGAACCGCCCCGGTCGGCGCCGACGGCGAGGTCCCGGTACAGGCCGAGCCGCATCCCCGCCTCCCCGGCGGACTGGGCAGCGGCGGCGAGCTGCGTGTCGGCGAGGTATTGCAGCCACGCGAAGTAGGCGACCTCCTCCGCATGGTCGGCCGCGAAGGCGCGCACCGCTCCGGTGCCGGCCCGGCGATACTCCTCCGGCCAGTCTCCCAGCCAGTGGGCGCCCCGGCCCCGGAAATGCGCGGACAGGGCCTCGAAGGTGGCGTGCGAGGCGAGGTCTTCGCCGCCCTCGGCCCGGAAGCGGGCGAAGGCCTCGTCGGTCCCGGCCCGGGCCGGCGATTCGGCCCAGAGGGCGCGCAGGATCGGATCGAGCACGGCGGCGACGCCCGCGTGGTCGACCAGCGCCGCCTCGCGGAGGGCGGCGATGGCGGGGGCGGAATCGGCGAGCAACGCCTCGGCGCGGGAGCCCGCCAGCCCCGGCAGGTTCCGGGGGGCGATGAACAGGGTCTCGAGGAACAGCCGCGAGGAGGGCGAGTAGGGGGAGATCTTGGTCCGGTCCGAGCCGAACAGGGCGTGGACGGGGCTGAGGCCCAGGAACGCCGCCCCGCGCAGGGCCGCCTCGCGGGCCGCCTCCCCCGCGTCGGCATAGGTGCCGATGCCGATGTTGCCGGCCGAGCGCAGGCCGTAGAGCTGGGCGGCCAGCCCCCAGTCGCAGGCGGCCTCCTCGGCATAGGCGCTCGGGCGCCAGCAGCGCTGCGGCGCGGAGATCACGAAGGCCTCCGCCTTCGCATCGCCCACCGCCACCGTCAGCCGGTGGTAGCCCGGCGTCAGCGGGGGCAGGTCGAAGCCCGGCTCCGATCCGGCCAGGGCGGCCCGGCCCTCGCGGGCGGCGCCGCGCTCGTCCACGAGGCGCCAGACCAGGGACTTCTGGCCGCCGGAGACGCGCAGGGGGATGCGGGTGGCCCGGCGGGCCTCCACCGGCAGGAGCGGCGGGACGAGGTTGCCGCGCAGGGCCCGGACCGCGTCCAGGCTCCCGGCCAGCTCGGCCTCGTCGGCGACGGCGAAGCCGAGGGCGGCCAGCAGCCCGACGCGGACGGCGAGGTCCGTCTCGACGGGCTTTCCGAAGGCGTCCGTATACCCGGCCGCGACGCCGACGAGGTCGGCGAGGTCTTCCTGCAGGCGGCTCACGAGTGGGACTCCGTCAGGACCACGCCGGTCCAGGATGGCAGGGATGCGCCAGCGCCATCGGGGGCGTTGGTCCAGACGAGGCGGCCCGCGCCCGGCTCGACCACGAAGGGCTCCGCGCCGAAATTCGCCACGAAGCGCAGGGTGCCGGCGCCGAAGGTCCAGGTGCAGTCGACCACGTCCGGCCGCGGCAGCTGCGCCCGGGCGCCCCGGGTGCCGGACTTGGCCAGCGGCACCACCACGTCCCGGCGCAGGCGGAGGAGCTGCGTCGTGTCGGCCAGGACCTCCCTGTGCGGCGAGCGCTCCCGCTCCGACCAGTCGAGCTTGGACTGAAGGAAGGTCTCCTCGTCGGTGGGGTCCGGGATCTGCGAGGTGTCGTCGGCGAAGGCGGCGAAGCTCTTGAACTCCTTGCGGCGGCCCTCGCGGACCGCCTTGTTCAGCTCCTCGTCGGGGGCGAAGTCCACGAAGAACAGGAACGGGGCCGAGGCCGACCATTCCTCGCCCATCCACAGCATCGGGATCTGCGGCGCCAGCAGGAAGCCGGCCCGGGCCAGGGCCAGCTTTGCCGGCTCGGCGAGGTGGTTCAGGCGCTCGCCCAGCGCCCGGTTGCCGACCTGATCGTGGTTCTGGAGGAAGGTCACGAAGGCCGAGGGCGGCAGATGGCCCGAGGGCTCGCCCCTCGGGTGGTTGTCCAGGGTCTTGAAGGGCTCGCCCTGGTAGGCGAACCCCTCCGCCAGGCAGCGGGCGAGGCGCTCGACCGGTTTGTCGGCAAAGCTCTCATAGTAGCCGGCGTCTTCGCCGGTCAGCAGGACGTGCCAGCAATGGTGGAGGTCGTCCGCCCACTGGGCGTCGTGCATCCGCGGGCGCCCGCCCGCGTCGCGCTCCAGCCAGCGGGCCTGGTTCTTCTCGTTCTCCAGCATCAGGTGGACGTGTCGCCCCGGGAACGTCCGCCGGACCGTCTCGCCGAGTTCCGCCAGGAAGTGCCGGGGCGAGTCATCGAGGATGGCGTGGACGGCGTCGAAGCGCAGGCCGTCGAACCGGTACTCCTCCAGCCAGTAGAGGGCGTTCTGGATGAAGTACTGGCGCACCGTGGCGCCGCTGTCCTTGCCGTCGAAGTTGATGCCGGCGCCCCACGGGGTCTGGTGGCGCTCGGTGAAGAAGGTTTTCGCGTAGGCGTTCAGGTAGTTACCCGCCGGGCCGAAGTGGTTGTAGACCGCGTCGAGATAGACCATCAGGCCGAGGCCGTGGGCGGCGTCGATCAGGCGTTTCAGGTCCTCGGGGCGGCCGTAGGCGCCGTCCGGCGCGTAGGGCAGCACCCCGTCGTAGCCCCAGTTGCGGCTGCCCTTGAAGTCGGCGAGCGGCAGCAGCTCGATGGCGGTGACGCCGAGGGCCTTCAGGTCGGGCAGGCGCTTGGCGAGGCCCTCGTAGGTCCCCTCCGGCGTCGCCGCGCCGACATGGCACTCGTAGATCACCGCCTCCTCGAAGGGGCGGCCCTGCCAGCTGTCGTCGGACCAGGCGAAGGCGTGGGGATCGATCACCTCGGAGAGGCCGGACACGTCCTCCGGCTGGAAGCGCGAGGCGGGATCGGGCACCACGAGGTCGCCGTCGATCCGGAAGCCGTAGCGGGCGCCGGGCTTGACCCCCGGCAGGGCGGTCCGCCGCCAGCCGCCGCCCGACTGGGGCAACGGGTGCTCGGTGCCGTCCACCACGACGGTGACGCTCTCCGCGGTCGGCGCCCAGAGGGCGAAGCGCACCCCGCCCCCGACGATCTCGGCCCCGAAATCCATGCTGTGGGCATGCCGCATAAGGCCGCCATCCTTCCTAGTCGCGCCCGATCCGCCGCGAAGCGGGGCCGCTGCGTGTCACGGTGGAGAAGGCCCCGGATCCCATCCGGTTCCCATGCGACGGACGTAGCGCGCCGAAGGCGGAAGGGGATGCCGGCGGTTGCAGGGCAGGGCCGACAATCGGCACGGGACCGTCGGGGGCGCCCGCGCGGCGTCAGGTCCGGTAGAACAGCGCGCGACCGTCCGGCCGCATCTGCAACAGGATGTCGATGTCGCCGACGTTGCGGGTCAGGAGCGTCAGGCCGAGCTTCCTCGCCTGGAGGAACAGCACGCAGTTGTTGAAGGCGCGGAAGCGGCCGTCCTTCCCATAGCCCTGCCGCCGGCACAGGATGCCGGCATGCACCGCCGCGCTCGCCAGGGTCTCCGCATCGGGCAGGAGCAGCCGGTGCGGCGGCATCGCATCGACCACCCGCTCGATGGCCGCGACCGCCCGGGCGCTGCGGGGGTCGTCGGGGTCGAGGATCCCGACCGTGTGCATCAGCTCCTGCACGGCGACCATGCTGTGATGGACGATGCGGATGTCGAGGCAATCCTGCACCGTCGGCGGGGCCCGCCCCTGCATCTGGTCGATGTAGACGCAGGTATCGAGGAGCAGGCCGTTGCCGGCCGCGGCCTCGGCACCGAGGAAGGGAAGGTCGGCATCGTCGCGCCGGGCCAGCGTGCGGCCCGGGTCGAACCGGCGTGCCCGCTCGGCCGCCCGGAAGGTGAAGGCCACGCCCGCCCCGTCAGAATTCGAGGTCGAGGCTCGGGTCGACGCTGCCCCGCAGGGCGCGGAAGGTCGGGGCGAAGCGGTCCTCCACGGCGATGTTCGCCAGGGCGAACGCGAGCAGCGCCGCGTCGTCGGTGAGGCCGGTGCGGGCCTTGGCGCGGGCGACGAGGCGGGCGGGCACCCTCCCCGCGATCGCATCGCTGCGTCCGGCGGTGAGGCCGCTCTCGACCGCCCGGGCCAGGACGGCGTCCACCCGCGCCGTGTCCGGTGGCAGGGTGGTCTCGTCTTCCGGCTCGTCGGAGGCGGCGGGCCAGGGCTCGCGCTCCATCTCGTGTCTCCCGTCGTTCGGACCGGACCGGAGGATAATCCGAAATCGCCGCGTCCGCGACTGCCCCCTCACTCCGCCCCGGCCGGGGCTGCCTGGAACGGCGCCGAGGCGGTGAGGATCAGCACCGCGCAGCCGGGGAGCGGGACGGTGCCGCCGGCGGGGCAGGAGGGGGCGTCCGGGTCCGGGATGCCGGTGGGCCGGGTGGTGTCGAGGGCCGTGATCCAGGGGCCGCCGACGATGGGGGCGAGGCGGAAGGCCACCTCCCCCTCCCCGCCGTTGAACAGGATCAGCAGCCGGTCGGCCTCGACCCGGTCGTTGCCGATCTGCATGCCGAACACCCGCAGGCCGTCGTCGCCCCAGTGGCGGCCTTCCATCTCGCCGCCCTCGGGGGAGAGCCAGTGGACATCGCGCAGGGGCTCGTCGGGATCGACCAGCTCGCCGGTGAAGAAGGCCCGGCGGCGCAGGGCGGGCTGCGCCCGGCGGAAGGCGAGGCAGTGGGCGACGAAGGCGGTCAGGTCCGGGTCCGGATCGGACGTCCAGTCCATCCAGCTCGTCGGGTTGTCCTGGGCGTAGGCGTTGTTGTTGCCCCCCTGCGAGCGGGACCGCTCGTCGCCCATGAGCAGCATCGGCACCCCTTGGGCGAGCATGACCGTGGCGAGCATGTTGCGCTTCTGGCGGGCGCGGACGGCCAGGATGGCGGGGTCGTCGGTCTCGCCCTCGACGCCATAGTTGCGGCTGACGTTGTGGCCATGGCCGTCGCGGTTGTCCTCGCCGTTGGCGTGGTTGTGCTTCTCCTCGTAGGCGACGACGTCGGCCAGGGTGAAGCCGTCGTGGCTGGCGATGAAGTTGACGCTGGCCAGCGGCGAGCGGCCCGACGCGGCGAAGGTCTCCCGCGAGCCGGTCAGCCCCTGGGTGAGCTTGGCGAGCGTGCCCGAATCGCCCCGCCAGAAGCCGCGGGTCGCGTCGCGGAACCGGTCGTTCCACTCGCTCCAGCCCCTCGGGTAGCCGCCGAGCTGGTAGCCCCCCATGCCGATGTCCCACGGCTCGGCCACCATCTTCACCCGGGCGAGGACGGGGTCCTGCGCCACCGCCTGGAAGAAGGCGGCCCGGGGGGTGAAGTCGAGGGGGGCGCGGCCGAGGCTGGAGGCGAGGTCGAAGCGGAAGCCGGCGATCCCGTAGGCGCTCACCCAGTGGCGCAGGGAATCGAGGACGAGCTGCATCACCCGCGGGTGGCTCACGTCGAGGGTGTTGCCGCAGCCGGTGCAGTCGAGGTCGCGGGAGGGGTCGGCCGGGTCGGCCTTGTAGTAGCTGGCGTTGTCGAGGCCGCGGAAGCACAGGGTTGGCCCGGTGGCGCCGCCCTCGGCGGTGTGGTTGTAGACCACGTCGAGCCACGTCTCGATGCCGGCGGCGTTGAGTTCCCGGATCGCCGCCTTGAGGCTGCCGATGCCGCCCTCCCCGAGGTAGCGCGGATCGGGGGCGAAGTAGCCGTAGGGCTGGTAGCCCCAGAAGTTGACGAGGCCCTTGTCCACCAGGAACCGGTCGTCGGCGAAGGCCTGGATCGGCAGCAGCTCCAGGGCGGTGACGCCGAGCTTGACGAGGTGCTCGATGATGGCCGGGTGGGCCATGGCGGCGTAGGTGCCGCGCTCCTGCTCGGGGATGGCGGGGTGGGTGCGGGTCAGCGCCTTGACGTGGGCCTCGTAGATCACCGTCTCCGAGAGCGGCCGGCGGACGGGGCTGAGGGCGAGGTCGGGGACGTCCGGCGCGGTGACGACCCCCCGGGGCATGTAGACGGCGCTGTCCCGGCGGTCGATCCGGTCCGGCCGGGCGAGGCCCCGGCGGTGCCCGTAGAGGGCGTCGTGCCAGCGGATACGCCCGCGGATCTCCCGGGCATAGGGGTCGAGGACGAGCTTCGAGGCGTTGAAGCGGTGGCCGCCGGCCGGGTCCCAGGGCCCGTGCACCCGGTAGCCGTAGAGCTGGCCCGGCAGCAGCCCGCGCAGGTAGCCGTGCCACACGTCGTCCGTGCGGCAGGGCAGCCGGACGGTGCGGGTCTCGTGGCGCTCCCCGGGCTCGAACAGGCACAGGTCCACGGCGGTGGCGTGTTCGGAGAAGACGGCGAAGTTCACGCCCCGCCCGTCGAAATGCGCGCCGAGCGGCGCCGGCACCCCGTCATCGACGGCGATCATGGGCGTGGTCCGGAAGGGATCGGGGCTATTCCGCCGCGGCGGCGGCGGTCGGCGGCTCGCGCTCGGTGGTGCGGAACGCCTCCAGCTCCACCAGGAAGTTGCGCGCCCACCAATCCACATCCTCGCGGGCCATGCGCTCGGCCATCGGCCGCCAGCGGGCGACGCGCTCGGACTTGGGCATGTAGAGGGCCATGCGGATCGCCTCGGCCACCTCGAACCGGTCGTAGGGGTTGACCAGCAGCGCCTCCGGCAATTGCCGGGCCGCGCCCGCGAACTTCGACAGCACCAGCACGCCCGGGTCGTCCTCGCTCTGCGCGACGACGTATTCCTTGGCCACGAGGTTCATCCCGTCGCGCATCGGCGTGACGAGGCCGACCCGGGCCGCCCGGTACAGGCCCGCGAGCACCGGCCGGGGATAGGCCTTGGTGATGTACTGGATCGGCGTCCAGGCCGGGTCGCCGAGCGACCCGTTGATCTCGCCAACCTTCTCGTTCACGTCGCGGGCGAGCTGCTCGTATTCGGGCACCTCGCTGCGGGATTTCGGGGTGATCTGGATGTAGGTGACGTTGCCGCGCTGGTCGGGGTTCGAGGCGAAGAAGCTCTCCACCGCCTCCATCCGCTCAGGGACGCCCTTGGAATAGTCCAGGCGGTCGACGCCGATCAGCAATTTGCGGGTCCGCAGGCCCGCCATGGTCTCGCGCACGACCTTGTTGGAGCCGGCCTTCTCGGCGGCCTCCTGGAAGCCCGCCACGTCGATGCCGATGGGGAAGCTCTTGATCCGGGTCCGGCGCCCTTCGACCATCAGCGAGCCGCCGCCGAGCGGGATCGCCCGGAGCGAATCGATCAGGTTGCGCTGCAGGTTCTGCACGTCCGGGTCGGTCTGCAGGCCGATCAGGTCGTAGTCGACGATCGCCCGCAGCAATTCACCGCTCGCCGGGAGCGAGTTGAACACGTCCGCCGCCGGCCACGGGATGTGGTGGAAATAGCCGATCGGGTTGTCGAGCCCGAGGCCACGCAGCTCCGCGGCGAGGGGCAACAGGTGGTAGTCGTGCACCCAGATGATGTCGTCGGGGTCGACGAGCTTGGCCAGCGCCCGGGCGAAGGTGCGGTTCACCCGGCTGTAGCCCGAATAGTCCGAGCGCGAGAAGGCGCCGAGCCCGAGCCGGTAATGCATGATCGGCCACAGGGCCCGGTTCGCGAAGCCGGCGTAATATTCCGCGTGGTCCTGGGGCGAGAGGTCCACCACCGCGTACTGCACCCGGCCCCGGTCGATGAGGGTCGGCTCCTCGGAGGGATCCTCGGTGATCCGGCCGCTCCAGCCGAACCACAGCCCCTCGTAGGCGCTGAACGCCTCCTTGACCGCCACCGCGAGGCCGCCGGCCGCGACGGCCTTGCCGCCCTCTTCCGGGACCGCCACGCGGTTCGATACGATCACAAGGCGTGCCACGCGGGTGGGCTCCCGTTCCAGGCGCGAAAAGCCCGCGCCGACGCACAGATACCGTGTGTAGAACGCGTCTCGACGAGAGGCGATCCTTAACGCAATCAACCCAAGCGCGAAGCCGGGTGCAGGTCAAGCAGCAGGAGACGCCCGGAGGTAAGAGCTGCGCTCATGCCTCAGCCCGCGTGAACGCAAGCTGAGCCGCGCGGCTTTCGGGAGAATGGGGAGGAACTGTCGCAGGCTCAGCCGGTTACTCAGCCGTCGCGGGATGCCGCGGCACCGGAGCCGGCCCGAGCCCACGCGGTGATCGGACACGGCACCCGAACCCTGGTTTCAACGCGTCCTCACCGGTCCGGCGTCCGATCCGGTGGGGATGCGCGAGGAGTGTCAGCGCGATGGCCGAACCCGAATTCCCGCACGGCGTCCCCCATGAGGGGCTGCACGGCGCCTCCACCGCCGGATCGACCGGCCCCGAGGCCGAGAAGACGAAGGCCGAGTGGCGCGGCCTCCAGGGCGATGTGGAGAACCTCGCCGGGGTGGCGGCGGAACAGGGCCGGGGCTTGCTCGATGCGGCCCGGCTCCAGGCGCAGGATTATGTGGAGCGCCGCAAGGGCGAGGCGGCGCAGTCGGTGCAGGACCTCGCGCGGTCCCTGCGCGGCTCGGGCCGCGACATGTCGGACAAGCCGCATGTGCGGGCCTTCTTCGACAGCGCGGCGGACGGGCTGGAGCAGCTCGGCACCTCGATCGAGCGGCGCAGCCTGAGCGACTTCTACGGCGAGGCCGAGTCGATCGCCCGCCGGGCCCCCGTGGCCGTGGCGGTGGGCACCTTCATGGTCGGCCTGCTCGCGGCCCGCTTCATCAAGTCCTCGAACGCCCCGGACGACCACGCTCCCCTCGGCGGCGACGCCCGCGACACCTTCAGGGCCTGACCATGAGCCAAGGCCCCGACCCCCGGCAGCCGGCCGCCAGCATCCAGGGCCTGATCGGCGAGGCCCTGCGCGAGACCAACGAGCTCGCCCGCAAGGAAATCGCCCTGTTCCGGGCGGAGATGGCGCGCAATGCCCGCCAGCTCGTCGCCGGCCTCGCCTGCATGGTCGGGGCCGCGGTCTTCGCCGTCGTCGCCCTCCTGGTGCTGATCGATGCCTTCGTGAAGTGGCTCGCCACCGTCGTCGGCTCGGAATGGCTGGCGGCGCTGATCGTCGGCGGCACCCTGTTCGCCCTCGCCCTGGGCATGGCCCTGTGGGCGCGGAGCGTGCTGTCACTCTCGACCCTGGCCCCCACCCGCACCACCCGTCAGGTCCGGCAGGATGCCCAGGCCCTGTCGGAACGC
Organism: Methylobacterium sp. J-076; assembly: GCF_022829405.1. Taxonomy (GTDB): domain Bacteria; phylum Pseudomonadota; class Alphaproteobacteria; order Rhizobiales; family Beijerinckiaceae; genus Methylobacterium. The sequence continues at coordinate 32,322 of NZ_JAKSXW010000038.1, read as the reverse complement.
GTCTCAGGATGAGAAAGCCGTCATGAGTTCGATGAACGACCTCGAGCGCGAGATCGAGGAGAGCCGCGCCCGTCTCGATGAGACGATCGACCAGATCCAGGGCCGCCTCTCCGTCCCCAACATCGTGGACGAGATGCTGGGTAACGCCAAGCGCGTGCCCCAGCTCGCCTCTGTCTACGACGGCGCCCTGGACGCGGTGCGCCGCAACCCCGTGCCGGTGCTGCTGATCGCGGCCGGCGTCGGGATGCTGTTCAGCCGCATGGCCAAGGAGACCGAGCGCCGCCGCACGCAGGTCTCGGCCGCGCGGGTGGATGCCATCGCCACCGACGCGGTGCGGGATTACGACCCCGACGGCCCCGGGGCCCGCCCGGTCTACGATCCCCTCCGGAAGACCGAGATCTGACCGCCCCGGCCGCACGGCCTGGGGCCTTCGAGCCACGCGACAGCGCCAAGGACACGAGCATGACCGACAAGCCGCTCCATTCGCCGGGCTCGGCCGGGGACCATACCCTGCGCCCCGATCCCGCGGGCAAGGGCGATCCCCTGAACCCGCCGCCCGGCGGCTTCGGCCTCCGCCCCGACCCCGACGGCCGGCACGATCCCCTGCCGGGCGCCGCCTCGGCCTCCGTCGACCGGGCCGCGGACAAGGCGTCCGCCCTCGGCGACCGGGCGTCGGAGACGGCCTCCGACCTCGGGGACAAGGCCTCCGACCTCGCCGACCGGGCCCGGGAGCGGATCTCCGGCCTCGCCGACGACATCCATGACCGCCTCGGCGGCTCGGCGGATCAGGTCCGGGACCGGGCGGGCGCCGTCTACGACGAGGCCCGTGAGCGAGCCGGCGAGCTCCACCGCCGCCACATGCGCCGCCTGGACGACCTGACCGTCCAGGGCCTCGACGGCCTGCGGCGCAGCCGGACGAACGTCGAACGCTTCGTGGAGGACAACCCCCTCCTCGTGGGCGTGGTGGGCGTCGCCGCCGGCCTGCTGCTCGGGGCGCTGCTGCCGCGCACCCGGCAGGAGGACCGCAACATCGGCCCCTATGCCGACGAGGTCCGTGACCAGGGCCTGCGCTACGCTCGCGAGATGACCCATCGCGGCCGGGAATTCGTGCAGACCGCCCTCGATCCGGACAACCTCAACGAGGTGGTCCGCAAGGCCACCGAGGGCACGGACGACAAGGCGGCGCCCCCGGTCGGAGAGCGGACGCAGCATACGCTGTAGGAAGGGGCGCGATGGGGTGGGCGGTGCCTTGTCCGGCACCGTCGCTCCCCTCTCCCGACCCCCTTCGGGGGCCACCCTCCCCCGCAGAGGGGGGAGGGAGCGGTGGCGGGGTTGAGACCCGTGGGCGGGTGTCTCCGCCAAGGCCGCCCGATCAAGCTGTCGCGGCCAGCTGCACCCCCTCCCCCCTCTGCGGGGGAGGGTACCCTGAGCAGCAGGGGGGGAGAGGGGAACCCGGCCTCCGGAGAAGCCGCGGTCCCCGCGTGCCACCTCCTCTCGCCATGACGGCGAGGAAGCGAAAAATCACCCCCCGAACAGTCCCGCGAACTGCTCCCGTAGGACGTTCTTCTGCACCTTGCCCATCGTGTTGCGGGGCAACTCGTCCACGAACAGGACGCGCTTCGGGCATTTGAACTTGGCGAGCCGGCCTTCCAGCGCCGCGACGACCGCCGCCTCGGCCGGGGCGCCCTCCCCGCCGACCACCACCGCCGTCACCGCCTCCCCGAAATCGGGATGGGGCAGGCCGATCACGGCCGATTCGACGATGCCGGGCAGGCCATCGATCTCGGTCTCGACCTCCTTCGGGTAGACGTTGAAGCCCCCCGAGATGATCAGGTCCTTGCCGCGGCCGACGATGTGGACGTAGCCCGCGCCATCGACCTTGCCGAGGTCGCCGGTGATGAAGAACCCGTCCGGCCGGAACTCCGCGGCGGTCTTGTCCGGCATGCGCCAGTAGCCCTTGAAGACGTTGGCGCCTTTCACCTCGATCATCCCGACCTCGTCGGGGCCGAGCTCCGCACCGCTGTCGGGATCGACCACGCGCAGGGACACGCCCGGCAGGGGGAAGCCCACGGTGCCCGCCACCCGGTCCCCGTCATAGGGGTTCGACGTGCTCATGTTCGTCTCGGTCATGCCGTAGCGTTCGAGGATGGCGTGGCCGGTGCGGGCCTGCCAGTCCCGGTGGGTCTCGGCGAGCAGCGGCGCCGAGCCCGAGGTGAACAGGCGGATGGCCTTCGCCGCCTCCCTGGTCAGGCCCGGCTCCTTGAGGAGGCGGGTGTAGAAGGTCGGCACGCCCATCATCGCGGTGGCCCGGGGCATCAGCGCCAGGATCGTCTTGGGGTCGAGGCGGGGGAGGAACAGCATCGTGCCGCCGCTCGCCAGCACGGTGTTGGTCGCCACGAACAGGCCGTGGGTGTGGAACACCGGCAGGGCGTGGATCAGCACGTCGTCGGCGGTGAAGCGCCAGACATCGACCATCACCCGGGCGTTCGAGGCGAGGTTGTCGTGGCTGAGCATGGCGCCCTTCGAGCGCCCCGTCGTGCCGGAGGTGTAGAGGATCGCCGCCAGATCCTCCGGGCCGCGGGCCACGTCGGCGAAGGCGGTCCCGTCCTGCGCGTCCGCCGCCGCGGCGGCGCTCCCGGCGCCCGCGGCGTCGAGGGTCCAGACCCGCCCCACGCCGGAGGCGGCCCCGGCCAGGGCCTCGCGCCGGGCCGGATCGCACACGAACACCGCGGGCTCGGCGTCCCCGAGGAAGTAGCCGATCTCGGCCGGGGTGTAGGCGGTGTTGAGGGGCAGGAACACCGCCCCCGCCCGCACCACGCCGAGGTAGAGGAAGATCACCTCGGCGCTCTTCTCCACCTGCACCGCCACCCGGTCCCCCGGCGCGACCCCGGCCGCCACCAGGGCGGCGGCGTAGGCGCCGGACCGGGCGATCAGGTCGGCATAGGAGTGGCTGCGTCCGTCAGGCGTCTCGATGACGGGCTTGGCGGGATCGGAGATGCCGTCGCGGATGAGAGCGAAGAGGTGGTTCGTCATGGCTCACGCGCCTAAGTGCTTCTCGCGAAACTCCCGTTTCCCCGGGAGCCATCCCTTGGCGCACGACGGTGGGGCGGAAGTTGTGGGAGCCGCACTAGCACGGGTCGCGGGGGTGGGGCAGTCGGTTTTCGCGTGGGACGCGTCACGCCTCGGCCAGGGCCACCGCCCGGGGCGGGGGCAGCTTGGCGCGCAGCTCGCGGGTGACCGCCGCCGCCGCCGCCACCGTGCCGAGGTTGGCGTAGGTCTCGTGGTTCTTCTCGATGGCGCCGAGGTCGTAGAGGTAGTTGACCATCAGCCCGTGCGACTGGGCGAGCCCCTTGTCCGAGGTGTCGCCGAGGAAGTTGATCCGCTCCAGCCGGGCGCCGTTGCCGAGATGGAACCGCGCCACCGGGTCGAGGGGCCGCCCCCGCTCGTTCTTGGCCCGCAGGAAATAGGTCGCCGCCGCCGGGATCAGCGCCTTGCGCACCGCGTCCGAGAGGGTCTTGTCCGCCTGCCAGCCCGGCACGTCGAGGGCGCGCAGGGCCTCGACGTCCTCGGGCAGGAGGCCCTGGGGGCTGTCGGCCCGGCGCTCCCGGGTGAGCCAGGACGAGAAGCCCGGCACCGGCGAGAGGGTGACGAAGGTCTTCAGGCTGGGGATCTCCCGGGCGAGGTCCTCCACCACCTGCTTGATCAGGAAGTTGCCGAAGGTGACGCCTGCGAGGCCCTTCTGGCAGTTCGAGATCGAGTAGAAGATCGCGGTGGTGGCCGAGCGGGGCGGCAGGGGCTTGCGCTCCCGCGACAGGATCGGGGCGATGGCCGGGGCGATCCCCTCGGTCAGGGCCACCTCCACGAAGATCAGCGGCTCGTCCGCGAGCGCCGGGTGGAAGAAGGCGAAGCAGCGCCGGTCCGGCGGCTCGATCCGGGCGCGCAGGTCGTCCCAGTCGGCGATGGCGTGCACCGCCTCGTAGCGGATGATCTTCTCCAGGATGTGCGCGGGCGTCGTCCAGTCGATGTGGCGCAGCACCAGGAAGCCCCGGTTGAACCACGAGGCGAACAGGTGCTCGAAATCGGAATCGAGGCTGTCGGCGGCATCGAGCAGGGCCTTGTCCGCCGCCCCGTCCCGGCCTTCCTTGCGCAGGGTGCGGCGCAGATCGAACAGGTCCTCTCGCATCCGCACGAGGCTCAGCGTGCCGCCGCGGGCGAGGTTGAGGCGGCGGATCAGCTCCTGGCTGCGCGGCTCGGCCGCCTCGTGCAGGGTGCCGAGCCGCGCCCGGCTCGGGTCGGCGAGGTAGGCCGTGATCGCGGCCTCGACGGCGCCGTGGTCGGCGTCGAAGTCGAGGGCGATGGCCCTCAGGAAATCGTGGCGCTCGGCCGGGCCGAGGCTCCCGTACCGGTCGAGGATCGCCCGGGCGAGGGCGACGCCGGAGGCTTCGCCCCGCCGGGAGATGAGGTCGTCGCACAGGCGGGCGAGGTCGGCCGCCCCCGCCCGGGCGGCGATGTCTCCCCGGCCCAGGCCGACGAGGTCCCGGCCCCGGTCGCTGATCGTCTGCAGCAGGTCGCCGAAGAAGGAGATCGCCGCCATCGCCCTGGTGACCCCGTCCCTGTCGCCGGCCCGGCCACCCGCCGCCGCCGTGCGATATGCCTACGGTAAGGCGCCGTGGCCGTGAAGGCCAAGTGTCCGCGCCCGCAATTCACCACCGGGACTAGCACGGGCGGGCCTGGAGGCCCCCGGCCGGCGTCAGGCCCGGGGGGCGAGGAGGCAGAGGTCGGCGCGCTCGCGCCAGTCGCCCACCCCGTGGTGGCGGGCGAAGCGCAGCTCCGCGGCCCGGCGGGCCCGCTCGGGGTCCCGGGCCCGCACGATGTCCACGGATCCCACCGTGAACGGCACCCCGAGGATCTCCTTGGCGAAATCGATCCGGTAATTCGGCATCCCGTACTCCCTGTGGAGGTCCCCTCCCCGTCCCCCGCGGGGAACGGATCGGCGCCCCGATCGTAGAATGACGGCGGAGCCGGCGGCGAGGCCGGCCCGGTGCGGGGCGATGCCCGCTTCGTCATCATATGGTGCACAACCCGCCCGGTTGCAGGGGCATCCGGCGGGGCGCGGCCATGCGGCGCGCCGGGTTGCCCGATCCCCGGGATCGGTCCACTCCCCCCGCCACCCATCCACTCCCGTCTCCGCGAGGGCGCCCTGTCCGCCTCTTCCAGTGCCGCCCCGACCGCGACCGCCACCCTCGACGGCAAGGCGCGGCTCGGCCTGACCCTGATCGCGGGCGGGGCCGTGGCCAACATCTATTACAACCAGCCGCTCCTGGGGCTGATCGTGGCCGAGTTCGGCGACCGGGCCGCCCTGTGGGTGCCGACCACGGCGCTGGTCGGGTACGGCCTCGGCATCGTCGGGCTGGTGCCGCTCGGCGACGCGCTCCCCCGCCGACGGCTGATCGTGCTCCAGTGCCTCGCCCTGGCCCTGGCCCTGCTCGGCGTCGGCCTCAGCGGCAGCCTCGTGTCCCTGGCCATCGCGCACCTCTTCGTGGGGATCCTCGCCTCGGCGGCCCAGCAGGCGGTGCCCTTCGCCGCCGAGCTCGCGCCCGATGCGAGCCGGGGGCGGGTGGTGGGGCAGGTGATGACCGGGCTGCTCACTGGCATCCTCCTCGCCCGGACGGCGAGCGGCTTCCTCGGCGCCCATCTCGGCTGGCGGCCCGTCTTCCTGGTCGCCTCCGGGGTCGCGGTGGCCATGGCGGGGGTCGCCGCCGCCACCCTGCCGCACACGCACCACACCCAGCGCCTGCGCTACCGCGCCCTGATGACCTCGATCCTCCACCTCGCCCGGACCCAGCCGGTGCTGCGGACGGCGAGCCTGTCGCAGGGGCTGCTCTTCGCCGGCTTCAACGCCTTCTGGGCGACGCTCGCCCTCCTCGTGGAGGCGCCGCCCTTCGGGCTCACCGCCGCCGGGGCGGGGCTGTTCGGGGTGATCGGCGTCTGCGGCGCGTTCGTCGCCCCCCTGTCGGGGCGGTTCACCGACCGGAGCGGCGCCAAGCCGGTGGTGCTCGGCGGCAGCCTGCTGGTGGCCCTCTCCTTCGTGATCCTGTGGGCGGCGGGGTCGTGGTCCGTGGTGGCGGTGGCGGCCGGGGTGCTGCTCATCGACATCGGCATGAACGGCGCCCTCATCGCCAACCAGACCCGGGCCTATGCCCTGGTGCCGGGGGCGCGGGGGCGGATCAACACGGTCCTGTTCACCACGGTGTTCGTCTTCGCCGCGCTCGGCGCCTATGCCGGCTCGCAGGCCTTCCTGCTGGTCGGCTGGCCCGGCGTCTGCGCGGTCGGCCTCACCTTCTCGACGCTCGCGGTCCTGGTGGCGGCGCGCGACCGCTGAGACGGGGACCCCGCCCGCCGGGATCCCCTATCGCAGCACCCGCGACAGGCGGCACCATGCCTCCTTGCCGGGGGGCAGGCCGAAGCGGAGGCGTTCCGGGCGCTCGGGGAAGCGGCGCACGGCGATGCCCGCCTCCGCGAGGCGCCGGTAGAGGCCGGGGCTGTCGGGGAAGTCGGCGGTGCGGAACAGGCAGGTCCCACCGACGACCAGCCCCCCACCCCGGAGGATCATCCGGTCGAGGCGGGCGGCATCCGCCCGGCGCGCCCGGGCCGCCTCCTCCCGCCACGCCCCGTCCGACAGGGCGGCCCGGCCGATGGCCAGGGCCGGTCCCGAGACCGCCCAGGGGCCGAGCGCCCCGGCGATCCGCGCCGCGGTCTCGGGGTCGGCGATCGCGAAGCCGAGGCGCAGGCCCGCGAGGCCATAGGTCTTGCCGAAGGAGCGCAGCACCACGAGCCCCGGCATCGCGTGCGGGCACAGGCTCTCCAGGGGTTCCAGATCCGCGAACGCCTCGTCCGCCACCAGCAACCCGCCCCGGTCGCGCATCGCGTGCGCCAGGGCGAGGCGGTCCGGCCGCGGCAGGGTCCGCCCGTCCGGATTGTTGGGATCGACGAGGACCGCGACCCGGGCCTCCCCGATCTCCGCCGGCTCGGCCACCTCCGCCACCGCGTGCCCGGCCCGGCGCCACGCGGCGGCATGCTCGGCATAGGTCGGGCCGACCACGGCGACCCGGGTCGGCGCCAGGAGGCGGGGCAGGGTCTCGATCAGGATCTGCGTGCCCGGAGCGGGTACCACATGGCCGGCGCCGGGCGCGCCGTAGGCCCCGGCGGCCGCCTCCGCGAGGGCGCGGACCTCGGCGGCCTCCGGAAGACGCAGCCACGCGCTGGCCTCCACCGGCGGCACGGGATAGGGGACCGGGTTGATCCCCGTCGACAGGTCGAGCCACGGACGCGGCGCCTCGGGGAAGGCCAGTCGCAGCCCGCCGAGGTCGCCGCCATGGGCGACCGCGGCGACGTCACCCGCGGGAACGCTCCACACCGAATGGTTCATCCGCCCGACACGCTCGCCCTCCTCGCCATCGCCCTCGGGATCGAGGCGGCGGCGGGCTATCCGGACGCGCTCTACAGGGCCGTCGGCCACCCTGTCACCTGGATCGGCCGGCTGATCGCCGCCCTGGAGCGCGGGCTGAACCGCGGCGCGCCGCGCCGCCGCCGGCTCGCGGGGGTGCTCGCCCTGGTCCTGCTCCTCGGGGTGGTGGGGGCGGTGGCGGCCGGGCTGACGTGGTGCGCGGGCCTCGCGGGGCCCCTCCCCGCCCTCGTCGTCCTCGGGCTGCTCTGCGCCAGCCTGCCGGCCCAGCGCAGCCTCTACGAGCACGTCGCCGCGGTCGAGACCGGCCTGCGCACCGGGGGGCTGGACGCCGGCCGGCGGGCGGTGTCGATGATCGTCGGCCGCGACCCGGAACGCCTCGACGAAGCGGGCGTCTGCCGGGCGGCGATCGAGAGCCTCTCCGAGAACTTCTCGGACGGGATCGTCGCCCCGTCCTTCTGGATCGGCGCCTTCGGCCTGCCCGGGGGCGCCCTCTACAAGGCGATCAACACGGCCGACAGCATGATCGGCCACCGGACACCCCGCTACGCCGCCTTCGGCTGGGCGGCGGCCCGGCTCGACGACCTCGTGAACCTGCCGGCCTCCCGCCTCGCGGGCCTGCTCATCGCCGGGGCGGCGCTGGTGCACGGGGCCGACGCGCGGGGGGCATTCCGGGCCATGGCCCGGGACGCCCACCGCCACCGCTCGCCCAATGCCGGCTGGCCCGAAGCCGCCATGGCGGGGGCGCTCGGCCTGTCGCTCGCCGGCCCGCGGGTCTACGACGGCGTGCTGGTTCCGGATGCCCACATGGGCGAGGGCCGGGCCGGGGCGAATGCCGACGACATCGCCCGGGCGTTGCAACTCGTCCGCACCGCCTGCGGTCTCCAGGGGGGGCTCGTCCTCGCCCTGCTGGCCCTCACCCTCGCGGGGTGAGGCGGCCCGTCAGTGCTCGGTGCCGGGCATGTTCGGCCGCGGGGGCCCGCCATGGTCCTTGATGAGGTTGGACCGGCCCGGATGGCCCTTCAGGTCGGCGACCTGCTTGCGCGCCGCCGCCCCCAGGAACCAGAGGCCCCCGAGGGTCCCGAACGCCAGAACCATCAGTGGAATGCCGTTGCTCATCGCCCGTGTCCTCCCGATGCCCCCACCCGGCGGGGAGGCATTTTCAGGCACGATCCGGCTTCTGCGGACGCCATCCGTCCGGGCCGTCGTGCGATGACGCGGGCCAAAACCGCCTGAAACAGGCGGCCACGGCCCACCGCGCCGGTCAAGGGAGGAACGTGCCTCAGGAGATTTCGTTCAGCCGGCCGGTGCCGCACCCACGGGCGCGCCCCGGCGGAGGGCGGAGAGCACGAGGAACATCAGCCCCGCCCCGCCCGCGAGGCAGGCCGAGAGGAACAGCATCGGCACGAGGTCGCTGTGGGTGGCGTCGCGGATCAGCGGCACCGCGTTCTGGGCCACGAACCCGCCGAGGTTGCCCACCGAGTTGATCGCCGCGATTCCGGCCGCCGCCGTGGCGCCGCGCAGGAAGGTGCCGGGCATCGACCAGAAGACCGGCTGCGCCGAGAACGCCCCGGCCGCCGCGATGCACAGGCAGGCGAACTTCACCGCGTTGCCGGGCAGCACGACGCTGAGCGCCAGCCCCGCCGCGCCGACCAGGGCCGGGCCGACCACGTGCCACGTGAGGGCGTTGCCCGTCGCCCCCGTCCGGGCGGCGTGCCGGGGCACCCACCACAGGGCGACCGCCGCCCCGAGCCAGGGGATGACGTTGATGAATCCGTTGGCGAGGTTCGAGACCCCGAACCCCTTCACCACCGTCGGCAGCCAGTAGCTCAGGCCGTAGGCGGCGAGGGGCAGGCAGACGTAGACCCCGGCCAGCATCTGGACCCGCCGGTCGAGGAGCGCGGCGAAGGGGTTGCCGTGATCGACATGGCCGGATCCCGTCCGCTCGGCCTCGATGGTGCGGGTCAGCCACGCCTTCTGCGCCGGGGCGAGCCAGGGGGCGGAGGCCGGGCCGTCCGGCAGCACCGCGAGCACCACCACGGCCAGCACCAGGGCCGGGCCTCCGGTGGCCAGGAACACCCATTGCCAGCCCGCGAGGCCCCACACCCCGTCGAGGCCCAGCAGCGCCCCGCCCACCGCCGCGCCCACGGCGTTGGCGAGCACCGAGGCGATCATGAACCAGCCGATCATCCGCGCCCGGTGCTCCTGCGGGAACCACAGGGTCACGGCGAACAGCACGCCGGGGAAGAACCCCGCCTCCGCCACCCCGAGGAGGAAGCGCAGGACGTAGAACATCGCCGTGCCCTGCGTGAACCCGAGGAGGATCGTCACCAGCCCCCAGGTGAACATGATCCGCGCGAACCACACCCGCGCCCCGACCTTCTCCAGGAAGACGTTGGCCGGCACCTCGAACAGGAAGTAGCCGAGGAAGAACAGGGATGCGCCGAGCCCGTAGGCGCTCTCGCTGAGGCCGAGGCTGCCGACCATCTCCAGCTTGGCGTAGGAGATGTTCTGCCGGTCGATATAGGCGACGAGGTACATGAGCCCGAGGAGCGGCATGAGCCGCAGGGTCACGGTGCGGATCGTCCCCTCGCCGAGCCCGGCCTCCGCCGGATCCGCAAGCCCCGCCCCTGCGGGGTTCGTCTGTGTCGCCATGGTCGCGTTTCCCCGGAGCAGGGCCCGTCGCTTCCGTGGTGCGGACCCATTACTCAGACCATATAGTAGATCCTGGCCTGGGAGCCATTCCCGATCCCGCCGCGTGCCGGACACCGAGTGGTCATCGGCGCGCGGACGTCACGGGAGGTCGGAGGGCCGGTGCAGGTCCGGGCGACGCCCCTCGCCGTCATCGCGCGCGCCGCGAAGCGACCCAGGGCAGCGGGCCGTGTCCCGAGGTGGCGGCCCCCTGGATTGCTTCGCTGCGCTCGCAAGGACGGCGGTGGCTTGCGACGACCCTCTTCGTCATCGCGCGTGCCGCGAAGCGACCCAGGGCAGCGGGCCGTGTCCCGAGGTGGCGCCTCCCTGGATTGCTTCGCTCCGCTCGCAAAGACGGCGGTGACTTGCGACGACCTTCTCCGTCATCGCGAGCGCAGCGAAGCGACCCAGGGCAGCGGGAGGTGTCCGGACGGGGCGCCTCCCTGGATTGCTTCGCTCCGCTCGCAAAGACGGCGGTGGCTTGCGACGACCCTCTCCGTCATCGCGAGCGGTGCGAAGCGACTGAGGGCAGCGGGCCGTGTCCCGAGGTGGCGCCTCCCTGGATTGCTTCGCTGCGCTCGCAAAGACGGCGGTGGCTTGCGACGACCTTCTCCGTCATCGCGAGCGCAGCGAAGCGACCCAGGGCAGCGGGAGGTGTCCGGACGGGGCGCCTCCCTGGATTGCGTCGCTGCGCTCGCAAGGACGGCGGTGGCTTGCGACCGCCCTCTGCGTCATCGCGCGCGTCCGACTACCGTGCCAGGGTGAGGAGCCTGTCGCAATCGATGTGGGCCTCGACATGTCGCGCGAGCCGGTCCAGGGCGGCCTCGACGCCGTCCTCGTAGGAGACCCCGCCCGCCCTCGCCCCCAGGCGGGCGAGCCATGCGGCGCGCTGCGCGTCGTCGGCGAAGAACCCGTGGACATACGTGCCGGAGACCCGCCCGTCGGCCGAGACCGCCCCGTCCGGGCGCCCGTCCGCGAGGCGCAGCAGGGGCCGCGCCGCATCGGGCCCGGCCGTGTCGCCCACATGCATCTCGTAGCCCGCGAAGGGCAGGCCGTCGGGCAGGCTGGTGCCGGTGACGCAGGCGAGGCGCTTGTCGGAGGTCAGCACGGTCTCGACGTCGAGGAGGCCGAGCCCGGCCACGGTGCGCGGCGGCCCCTCGATCCCGTGCGGGTCGGCGACGCGGTGCCCGAGCATCTGGTAGCCGCCGCACAGGCCGAGCACGTGGCCGCCCCGGCGGCGGTGGGCGCGGATGTCCACGTCCCACCCTTCGGATTTCAGGAATTCGAGGTCGTCGATGGTGGTCTTCGAACCCGGCAGGAGCACCAGGGCGGCCTCGGGCGGGATGGTCTCCCCCGGCCGCACCAGCACCACCCGCACGCCGGGCTCGGCCCGCAGGGGGTCGAGGTCATCGAAGTTGCTGATGCGGGGCATCACCGGCACGGCCACCGTGACGGCGCCCTCCCCCCGGGCCTCGGACCCGGTGAGCCCGAGCACGTCCTCGGCGGGCAACCGGGCCGCCTCGGGCAGGTGCGGCAGGAGGCCCAGCGCCTCCCATCCGGTCCGCGCGGCGACGATCCGCATGCCCTCGGCGAACAGCGTCGGGTCGCCCCGGAAGCGGTTGACGAGGAAGCCCACGATCATCGCCGCGTCCTGAGGGTCGATCACCGCCTTCGTGCCGACGAGGCTGGCGATGACCCCGCCCCGGTCGATGTCGCCGACGAGGATGACGGGCGTATCGGTGGCCCGGGCGAAGCCCATGTTGGCGATGTCGCCGGCCCGCAGGTTGACCTCCGAGGCCGAGCCCGCCCCCTCCACGAGGACGAGGTCCGCCTCCGCCCGCAGGCGGGCGAAGCTGTCGAGGACGGCACCCATCAGGCGGGGCTTCCAGGCCTGGTAGTCGCGGGCCTTCACGGTGGCCACCATCCGGCCCTGCACCACCACCTGGGAGCCGACCTCGCTCTGAGGCTTCAGGAGCACGGGGTTCATGTGGACCGAGGGGGGCACCCGGGCCGCCCGGGCCTGGAGCGCCTGGGCGCGGCCGATCTCGCCCCCGTCGGCGGTGACGGCGGCGTTGTTGGACATGTTCTGCGGCTTGAACGGGCGCACCCGCAGCCCCCGGTCGGCGAAGGCCCGGGCGAGGCCCGCGACGACCAGCGACTTGCCGACATCCGAGCCGGTGCCCTGGATCATCAGGGCGCGGGGGAACCCAGGGCGCACGCTCAGAACTCGATCCCTTCCTGCGCCTTCACCCCGGCGGCGAAGTGGTGCTTCACGCTGCCCATCTCGGTGACGAGGTCGGCGGCCTCGGTGAGGGCCGGCTTGGCGTTGCGGCCGGTGACGACGACGTGCAGGTCCGGCCGGCGGGCCGTGAGCGTCTCCACCACGGCCGCGAGGTCGAGGTACTCGTAGCGCAGGGCGATGTTGAGCTCGTCGAGGACCACGAGGCGGATCGAAGGGTCGGCCATCAGCGCCGTGGCGACGTCCCAGGCGTGGCGGCAGGCGGCGATGTCGCGGGCCTTGTCCTGCGTCTCCCAGGTGAAGCCCTCGCCCAGCGTGTGCCACGCCACCCGGTCGCCGAAGGCGGCCACCGCGTGGCGCTCCCCCGTATCCCAGCCGCCCTTGATGAACTGCACCATGCCGACCCGCCAGCCACGCCCCAGCGCCCGGAGCATGAGCCCGAGGGCGGCCGTGGTCTTGCCCTTGCCGGGGCCGGTATGGACGATGAGCAGGCCCTTCTCGACGGTCTTGGCGGCGACCTCGGCGTCCTGCACGGCCTTGCGCTTTTCCATCTTCTCCCGATGGCGGGCGGCATCGTCGGTCATGCGGGGATTCCTGCGGGGGCTTGCGGCTTCACGGTGAGGGGCAGGCCGGCGACGGTGAGCACGACGCGGTCGGCGAGGGCGGCCATGCGCTGGTGCAGCCGCCCGGCCTCGTCGCGGAACCGGCGGGCCAGGGCGTTGTCGGGCACGATGCCGAGGCCGACCTCGTTCGAGACCAGCACCACCGGCCCCGCCGCGGCGGCGCAGGCGGCGGCCAGGCGCCCGGCGGCGGCGGCCACGTCGGCCTCCGCCAGGATCAGGTTGGTGAGCCAGAGGGTGAGGCAATCGACCAGCACGGCCCCCTCCGCGGCGGCGATCGCCTCCGGCAGGGCGAGGGGCACGTCCCGGGTGATCCACCCCTCCCCCCGCCGGCCGCGATGGATGCGGATGCGCTCGGCCATCTCGTCGTCCCAGATCTCGGCGGTGGCGAGGTAGAGCCAGGGCGCGGGGCAGGCCATGACCAGCCCCTCGGCATGGGCGCTCTTGCCGGAACGGGCGCCCCCCAGGACGAGGGTGAGACGGGGGGGAAGCGGTGACATGCCCCCTCTTCGCCCGAACGGTGCCGCGGGTCAAAACCGCCGGTTGCCGTCGGCCGATCATCCGACTATAGAACCCCAGCCCGCGCGAGCGCCCTTCGTCTAGCGGTCCAGGACGTCGCCCTTTCACGGCGAAAACACGGGTTCGATTCCCGTAGGGCGCGCCAGGGCACCTCCCCCCCTCCAAGCGCAGAAACGTCGGCGATCGCAGGGCCTCGGCTCGCCGCCGGACGTGCCTTCCGGTGGTGCGAACCATGGCGCCGATGTCGGACCTGCTTTGCCGCGAGCTCGGCACCCACCGCGTCCGCCGGCCCCTCCCCCCTCATGTCCGCATCACGGACGGGAAGACCGCCCGGACGCGCAGCCTCGGCACGAAACACCCCGCTACGGCCGGGCGTGCGGTGGCCCGCCTCATGCCGGCCCGCATGACCCGATGCCGATGGACGGCGCGGGGGCGCGTCACCGCCGCGCGAGGAAGGTGCGGCTCAGGCTTGCCCAGTAGGCCGCGCCGACCGGCAGGACGTCGTCGTTGAAGTCGTAGCCGGGATTGTGGAGCGGAAGGCTCGGCCGGTCGCCGTCCACGCCGATCCAGGCATAGGCGCCGGGACAGGCGTTCAGCATGTAGGCGAAATCCTCGGAGGCCATCGAGGGCGCGAGGTCGTCGCGCCGGTCCGTGATTCCCGGCGTGGCGGCGGCGGCGGACAGGGCGATGGCGGCGGCGCCCGCCGCGTTGACGGTGGCGGGGTATCCGAACCGGTAGGCGACCTCCGCGCGGGCGCCGTGGGTGCCGGCGGTCCCCCGGGCGATCCCCTCCACGAGCTCCGCGATGCGCCCCCGCACCGCCTCGCTCAGGCACCGCACCGTCCCGCGGATCACGGCGCGGTCGGGGATGACGTTGTAGGCGTCGCCGCCATGGATCTGCGTGATGCTGAGCACGGCCGCGTCGGTGGCCGTGATCCGGCGGCTCACGATCGTCTGGAGGGCGAGGACGAGTTCGGACGCGATCAGGAGGGTGTCGGTGCCGCGCTCCGGCATGGCCGCGTGGGTCCCGAAGCCGAGGACGGTGATCTCGAAGGTGTCGAGGGAGGCCATGATCGGGCCCGCCCGGGTGGCGAAGGTCCCCACCGGCAGGCCCGGCCAGTTGTGCAGGCCGAAGACGTGGTCGCAGGGACACAGGCGGAACAGGCCGTCCTCCACCATCGCCCGCCCGCCGCCCTCGCACTCCTCCGCCGGCTGGAAGATGAAATGCACCGTCCCGGCGAGGTCGGCCTGGGCCGCGAGGTGCCGGGCGGCCCCGAGGAGCATCGCCACGTGCCCGTCATGGCCACAGGCATGCATCACGCCCGGCCGGCTTGAGGCGTAGGCAAGGCCCGTGGCCTCCTGGATCGGCAGGGCGTCCATGTCCGCCCGCAGGCCGACCGACGGCCCGTCGCCGCGGCTCAGGGTGCCGACGAGGCCGGTGCCGCCGAGCCCGGTGCGGACGGCGAGCCCGCAGGCGGCGAGCTCCCGGGCGACGAGATCCGCCGTGCGGGTCTCCTCGAAGGCGAGTTCGGGGTGGGCGTGGAGGTCCCGGCGCAGGGCGACCATGCGTTCGACGGTGTCCGACCCGATGCCCATCCGACCTCTCCTGCCGTCCTTGGCGTCTCTCGCCCCCGGGCGCCGTCCGCTCACCCCGCGGGGGCGTGCAGGAAGAACTGGGCGATCAGCACCGCGCCGAGGAACGTCCCGGCATTGGCCATGAACGAGACCACGACGATGCGCCACCCGAGGCGGCGGAAGGCGGGCACGTCCTTGGCCACCGAAAGGCCCGCGAAGGTCAGGATCGGCGTGGCGAGCGCCAGGAAGTTGATCTTGCCCGTCATGGCGGCCACCTCGGCCGCGTAGGGCATGCCGGGGTAGGTGAGCGCCATGCCGAGGACCGAGACCCAGAGCACCGCGGGCAGGCGCCGGCCGCAGAGCAGGTAGACGCACCAGCCCGACAGGACCGTGCCGAGGATGATCGCCATGCCGGCGACGACGGTGCCGTTCGGGGCGACGCCGTAGGTCAGCCAGTTGCCGATGAGGCCGTAGGCCCCGATCAGCAGCCACGCGACGACCGTCTCGGCGAAGCCGATCGGCGCCTCGTGATGGGCCGGCGCCGCCGCGCCCCCGCCGGCCGCCGCCTCCGGGACGGCGCTGCGCCGGCCGCGGCCGAGGATCGGCTCGAGCTTGCCGTAGGCCCAGATCGTGAAGGGCAGCGACAGGAACAGGGTGAAGTACGTGCCGATGGTCGTGGTGACGAGGTTGCTCGCCGCCGCGAAGGTCGCGACCTCCTTGGCGACCTCGGGCGTCTGCTGGGCGGCGATGGCGCCCGAGGCCGCGGCCATCATGCTGCCGGAGCCGACGCCCGCGCCCATCGCCAGGGCCAGGGGGTTGAAGATCCCGAGGCTGGTGACGAGCCCGGCCAGCACGGCGATGAACACCGCCCCGAACACGGTGCCGGTCAGGTACTCGGCGAGCACGCCGCGCCCCTCGGGCGAATCCATGCCGTAGCGTTCGCCGATGATGGCGAGGCTCGGCTCGCGGCCCACCGAGAAGGTCGCGCCGATGGCCTCGCGCTTGATGCCGAGCAGCAGCGCCACCGGCAGGCCGAACACCATCGTGCCGAAGAAGTGGCCGAATTCCTGGAAGACCAGGGCCCAGCCCGAGGCGAGGATCTTCGGCAGCGACCCGCCCACCAGCAGGCCGAGCTTGGCGATGAAGATCAGCAGCGCCGGCTGGAGGTAGGCGCTGGCCGCGTTCTGCAGGGCGCCGGTCAGGCGCAGGGGCGCCGGCAGGCGCGGGCTCAACAGCCCCAGCGCCCCGCCCAGCAGCAGGGCCCAGAGCAGGGGCAGCAGGACGATCTTGCCCGCCCCCAGGGGAATGCTGACGTTGCCGATGGCCTCGGCGATGGCGACGATGACGAGGGCGAGCAGGAACAGCGTGACCTTGCCGCCGCCCGAGACGGGCGGCACCGGGGGCCGGTCCTCCGTCGCGATCATTCCGCCCGCCATCGTCTTCCTCCCCCGCCCCGTCGGGGCCGTGTCCGGGCGTCGAGCCGCCCGTGTGGTTCGAACCTCCGCCGCCGGAGACGCCTCCGGCGGCCGGTCAGCCCACGTAGCCGAAGGCGACCGCGGGCTCGGCGGCGGTCTCGACCCATACGCTCTTGGTCTGGGTGTAGGCCATCAGCGCCTCCCGGCCCGACGAGCGGCCGAAGCCGGAGCGGCCGAAGCCGCCGAACGGCGAGGCCACGTTGATCGTCTTGTAGCCGTTGACCCAGAAGGTCCCGGCCCGGACGGCGGCCGCCACCCGGTGGCCGCGCCCGACATCGCCGGTCCAGACCGCGCCGGCCAGCCCATAGGGGGTCGCGTTGGCGAGCGCCACGGCCTCGGCCTCGTCCGCGAAGGGCAGGACGGTCAGGACCGGCCCGAACACCTCTTCCCGGGCGATCGCCGCCTCCGGCGCCACGCCGTCCACGATGGTCGGCCCGAAATAGAAGCCGCCGGTGTCCCGCAGGGCCGCCGGGCAGGCCCCGCCCGCCGCGATGGTCGCCCCCGCCGCGGCGGCGGCCTCGACCATGCCGGCGATCTTCTCGTGCTGGCGCCGGTTGTTGATCGGCCCGATCTGCGTCGCCGGGTCGGTGGGCGCGCCCACCGGGATGCGCCCGGCCGCATGGGCGAGCCGCGCGACGAACTCCGCATGGATCGACCGGTGGACGAGGAGCCGCGAGCCGGCCACGCAGCTCTGGCCCGCGCCCCCGAAGATCGCCGCCTGCGCGCCCAGCAACGCCCGCCCGAGGTCGGCGTCGGCGAAGACGATGTTGGCCGACTTGCCGCCGAGTTCGAGCACGCTCGGCACGATGTTGCGCGCCGCGGCGGCCGCGATCTGCGCCCCGGCCTCGGCCGAGCCGACGAACACGACGAGGCGGGTGTCCGGATGGGCCACCGCTGCCGCCCCGGTGGTCGGGCCGGCGCCGGCCAGCACCGAAACGAGGCCGCGGGGCATCCCCTCGGCCCGGTCGCAGAGCATGCCGAGGGCGAGCGAGGTGAGGGGCGTCAACTCCGAGGGCTTGAGCACCACCGCGTTGCCGGCGCAGATGGCGGGAGCGATCTGCCAGCCCGCCGTGAAGATCGGCGCATTCCAGGGGGTGATCTGCACCACGGTCCCGTGGGGCTCGTGGCGGGTGTAGTTCAGGTGCGAGGTCGGCACCGGGATGACCTCGCCGTGGAGCTTGTCGCACCAGCCGGCGTAGTACTCGAACATCTCCGCGACCTTGGCGACCTCGCCGCGGGTGTCGCGGATCGGCTTGCCGGCCGAGAGGGTCTCCAACTCGGCCAGGGCGTCGGCATGCTGCCGGACCAGGGCGGCCACGGCCCACATCGCGCGGCCCCGGGCGGCGGCGCTCATGCCCCACCAGCGGCGCTGTCCCTCCCGGGCCGCGCCCATGGCGGCGTCGACCACGGCCTGCCCGGCATCGGCGAAGCGCGCCAGGGTGCCGCCATCGGCCGGGTTGACGAGGTCGAGGGGCGCGCCCGCGCCCTCCAGGACCTCGCCCGCGACGACGCTGCCGATCCGGCCTTCCGGCAGGAACCCGGCGAGGAGGGTGGCGACCCGGCCGGCGGCGGCGGAGTGCGAAGGGCCGGACATCAGTGAGCTTCCTTGCGAGCGCGGTAATCGGCCATGCGGGTGAAGTCCTCCGCGTCGGGGATGGACCCTTGCGTGTCCTGCCAGATCCGCCGCACCTCGGCGGAGAGCGGCAGCGCGACCCCGCATTCCGCGGCGAGCTCCAGGGCGAGGCGCACGTCCTTGCGCATCAGGCCGGCGGAGAAGCCGCTGTCGAAGGTGCCCGACAGGACCCAGCGCGGGAGCATCACCTCGCTGATGGCGCTGCGGCCTGTGGCGGTGTTGACGACCTTGACCGCCTCCTCGGCGGACAGCCCGGCCGCCTCCGACAGGCGCAGGGCCTCGCCGGTGGTGACGAGGTGGGCGGCCACGAGCAGGTTGTTGACGAGCTTGACGATGTTGCCGGCCCCCGACGGGCCGACATGGGGCGCCCGGGCCGACATCGCCTCCAGAACCGGCTTGGCCAGGGCGTAATCCGCCTCCGCCCCGCCGATCATCATGGTCAGGGTGCCTTCGGCCGCGCCCGAGGGGCCGCCGCTGACCGGGGCGTCGAGGAGCGCGTGCCCCGCCGCCGCGAGGCGTTCGGCGAGGCGGCGGGTCGTGCCGGGATCCGAGGTGGAGGTGTCCACCACGACCACCTTGCGGTCGTGCCGGGAGAGCAGCCCGCCCTCCGCCGTCACCACCGCCTCGACGTCGCGGGCGAGCGGCAGGGAGAAGACCAGGGCGTCGGCCCGGCGGAGCACCTCGCCGAGGGAGTCCACGAAACGCACCCCCTGCGCCTCGACGGCGCCGCGCCGGCCCACGTCGATGTCGTAGCCCAGCACCGTGAAGCCCTTGCGGGCCAGGGTCGCGGCCATGCCGCGCCCCATGTTGCCGAGGCCGACGACCCCTACCGTCTCGATATCCATACCGGTCCGTTCCCACCCGATGGACCGATATTCCGCCAAAGGAGCGTTGCCACAACCATCGATTTTTGCACGGAGCGTGCGGAAAACGCGCACGCTCAAGGCAGCGAAGGCGGCGGCCGGAAGGCCACCATCCGCTCGGCGAGCCAGCCGATCAGCCGCCCGAGGCTCTCGGGCAGGCGCCGCCCGGTGCGGACGACGAGGTGGGCCGTGGCCTCGGAGAGGATGGTGTCGCGCAGGGGCACGGCGTCGAGGAGGTCGGCCTGCAGGTCCGCGGCGACGACGAAGCGGGGCAGGAAGGCGATCCCCATCCCGGCGGTGACGAAGCGCCGGTGGAGTTCGAAGGAGGCGGTCTCCAGCCGGGGCACGAGGCGGAAACCGCCATCGGCCTCGACGCGGCCGAGGAGCTGGCGCACGCCGTGGTCGGGCGGCAGCAGGGCCGCCGGCTCGGTGGCGAAGGTGCGCAGGGGGATGGGCGAGGACGAGCCCGCGAGGGGGTGCCCCTTCGGCAGCACGGCCAGCAGGGGCTGGCGGGCCGAAACGACGCCGCCGACATCCGGCCGGGCGGGGGGGTTGTAGGCGAGGCCGATATCCGCCTCGCCCTGCGCCACGGCGGCGAGGATGGCGTCCGTGGTGCCGATCTCGATCTGGTAGGTGATGCCCGGATGGGCCTGCGCGAATCCGGCGAGGGCGTTGTCGAGCAGGTCGAGCACGAACCCGGCGCCGCAGCGCAGGCGGACGGTCCCCTGCTGCACGCCCCTCAGTCGCTTCAGCCGGTCCTCCAGGAGGGCCGCCTCGTCCGCCTGCCGCTGGGCGTGCTCGGCGACCATCCGCCCCGCTTCCGTGGGGATCACGCCCCGGGGCAGGCGTTCGAGGAGGATTTCGCCGACCTGCGCCTCGAGCTCGATGATCTGCCGGCTCACCGCCGAGGCGGCGACGTTGAGGCCCTCGGCGGCGGTGCGCACCGACCCCGCGCGCACGACGGCGAGGAAGTAGCGGAGGGCGCGGTCGTTCATGGGACGGGGATCCTGCCTGGACCGCCGGGGATCATCAAGCGGCGCCGGGGTCAGGACCCCGGCGGCCGGTGCGCCCGGTGGTGCAGCAGGTTGAGGATCAGGGCCGTCCAGCCGGTCTGGTGCGAGGCGCCCAGGCCGGCGCCCGTGTCGCCGTCGAAGTATTCGTGGAACAGCAGCGCCTCCTCGCCGCCGGGGGTGGGCGGCATCGGTGGGCGGGCGCCGAAGATCGGGCGCGCCCCGTCCGGCCCCTTCGCGAAGAGCCCGATCAGCCGGTCCTCCAGCCCGTCGGCGATGGCGTTGAGGGTCAACGACACGCCCGAGCCGGTCGGGTATTCGACCAGGAAGTCGTCGCCGTAATAGGTGTGGAAGCGGCGCAGCGACTCGATGATCAGGTAGTTCACCGGCATCCACACCGGCCCGCGCCAGTTCGAGTTGCCGCCGAACATGTTGGAGGTCGATTCGGCCGGGTCGTAGCGGACGGTGAAGGAGGCGCCGAACTGGTTGAGGACGAAGGGGTGGTCCCGGTGCGCCTTCGACATCGAGCGCACCCCGTGGGCCGAGAGGAACTCGGCCTCGTCGAGCATGCGCCGCAGGAGCGCCTTCATCCGGTGGCCGCGCAGGAGCGACAGCAGCTTGCGGTCCCTGACGCCGCCCTCGTTCCACCGCGACACGAGGCAGGCGAGGTGGGGGCGGTTCTCCATCAGCCAGTTCAGGCGCCGGGCGAAATCCGGCAGGCGGTGGAGCACGGAGGGCTCGATCACCTCCACGGCGAAGAGCGGCACGAGGCCCACCAGGGACCGCACCCGCAGCGGCACCATCCCGTCGCCGGGGATGTCGACCTTGTCGTAGTAGAACTCGTCCTCCCCGTCCCAGAGGCCGAACCCCTCCCCGCCCATGTCGGTCATCGCCTCGGCGATGAGCAGGAAGTGCTCGAAGAACTTCGAGGCCGTGCTCTCGTAGACATGGTTGTCGAGGGCGAGCTCCAGGGCGATGCGCATCATGTTGAGGGCGTACATCGCCATCCAGGCGGTGCCGTCGGCCTGGTGGATCCGGCCGAAGCCGGGCGGCGGGCGGGAGCGGTCGAAGACGCCGACGTTGTCGAGCCCGAGGAAGCCGCCCTGGAACACGTTGCGGCCGTCGGCGTCCTTCCGGTTCACCCACCAGGTGAAGTTGATGAGCAGCTTGTGGAAGACGCCTTCGAGGAAGGCGAGGTCGCCGCGCCCGCCGCGGCGGTCCCGGTCGATCTCGAACACCCGGTAGGTCGCCCAGGCATGGACGGGCGGGTTGGCGTCGCCGAACTCCCACTCGTAGGCCGGGAGCTGGCCGTTGGGGTGCATGTACCATTCGCGGGTGAGCAGCAGGAGCTGCCTCTTGGCGAAGTCGGGGTCGAGGATCGCCAGGGGCAGGCAGTGGAAGGCGAGGTCCCAGGCCGCGAACCACGGGTATTCCCAGGTGTCGGGCATCGAGAGCACGTCGGCGGCGGCGAAGTGGCGCCACTGGGCGTTGCGCCCGGTCTCGCGCCCGTGGGGCGGCACCGGCTGGAGCGGGTCGCCGCGCAGCCAGAGCCGGACGTCGTAGCGGTAGAGCTGCTTCGACCAGATCAGCCCCGCGGCGGCCTGCCGGAAGATAACGCGGGCATCCGCATCGGCGATGCCCTCCTGCAATCCGTCGTAGAAGGCATCGGCCTCGCCCCGGCGGCGGCGGAGGGTGGCGTCCTCGCCCTGGACCGGCCGGAACCGGGAACCGCCGCTGAGCCTCAGCCGGATCCGGGCCGTGCCGCCCGGCTCCAGGCGCAGCGCGTAATGCAGGCCGAGCTTGGTGCCGCCGTCCCGCCTCACCGCGGAGGCGTCGCCTTCCACGATGGCCGCGTGCAGCCCGTCCTTGAACGGGCCGGCGGACTCCGGTGAGCCGCCGTGGCGGCGCAGGTTTGTGTCGTTCTCGCAGAACAGCAGGGCCGGCTCGCCCTCGAAGGACAGGCGATAGTCGCCCAGCGCCTCGTGGGAGCAGGCGACGCCCCCGTCGGCACAGGGCACGATCCGCGGGCGCGGCGCATCCGCGGTCCACGACCACGTGTTGCGGAACCAGAGCTGGGGGACGAGGTGGAGGTCGGCCGCCTCGGGCCCGCGGTTGAGCGCGGTGACGACGAGGTGGATGTCATCGACATCCTCCTTCGCGTACTCGACCGTCAGGTCGAAGTACCGGTTCTCCGCGAAGACGCCGGTATCCTCGATCTCGTATTCCGGCTCGTCGCGGCGGCGCTGCAGACCCACCCGCGTCAGCTCCTCGTAGGGGAACGCCGCCTGCGGATAGCGATAGAGGAACTTCAGGTAGGCGTGGCTCGGGAGCGCGTCGAGGTAGTGATAGACCTCCTTGACGTCCTCCCCGTGGTTGCCCTCCCCGTTGGTCAGGCCGAACAGCCGCTCCTTCAGGATGTGGTCCCGCCCGTTCCAGACGGCGAGGGCGAGGCAGAGCTGCCCGCGCTCGTCGCAGATGCCGGCGAGCCCGTCCTCGCCCCAGCGGTAGGCGCGGGAGCGTGCCTGATCGTGGGGCAGCGCCCGCCACGCGTCGCCGTCCTGGCTGTAATCCTCGCGGACCGTCCCCCATTGGCGCTCGCTGAGATAGGGCCCCCAGAGAGACCATGCCCGCTCGCCGCGCGCCTGCTCCGCGATGCGCCGGCGCTCCGCCCAATCCGTCGGTTCGCTCACGCGGGGACCCTGGCGGCGGACGGGATCGCGGCCGCGACGGCGGGGGCGGACGGCTTTCGACGGGGCATCTTGTCTCGCGGGATCGGGGGTCGGCGCGACCGGCGATGCATCATCGGCGCCAGACCGCACCCTCCCCGCCCCGGCCCTCGCCCTCCCGACAGCCGCCGCCCGTCAGGCCGGAGTGGCTAAATTGCCACGCCGGAGGGCGATCATATGTTGCTGCCACGTTTCCGGTTGAGTCACGGGAACGTGAGGTCATAAGATTTACTTCCGCTCGGAAGGTCAACGGAAGCATTCGGTCCTGTTTGAAGGACAGTTTCGCTTCACAGGAATGGCCGCCGGAGAGGAAACGAGACCAAACTATCCCGCCATAAGGCCGTAGATCTTAAAGAGGACACGGCTCAGATGTCAGAGTTTCCCCGTCAGCAGCTGCCGCGTGCGGCCGGGCTGGCCTTCCTGTTGTCCGCGACTGTCTCGCAGGCAGCGCTGGCCCAGTCCTCGCCGTATCAGGACCCCGGCCGCCCCGGCGATCCGGCGAGCTGGCGCACGCCGGAATTCCTCGCCGATTACGGCAAGGCCTCGATGAACGCGGACCAGGCCTATGCCCGGGGCATCACCGGCAAGGGCGTCCTCGTCGGGTCGGTGGATTCGGGCTACCTCGACACGCACCCGGAATTCGCCGGCCAGGCGAGCGCCCTCGCCAACACCGGCGCCTATTCCTCCACGAGCTTCCGCTACGACACCGGCACCACCCGGTCGGGCGTCTTCACCGCCGGCCAGGGCTACGCGGTCCCCGGCATCTGGCTGCAGGGCGTCAACGACAGCCACGGCACCCATGTCGATGGCACGATCGTGGCCCGGCGCGACGGCGTCGGCATGCACGGGGTGGCCTTCGGCGCCCAGCTCATCGCGACCAACACCAACGGCACCGATTCGTCGATCTACGGGCCGAACGCGGACTACGCCTACTTCAAGGGCGCCTACGGGAGCCTCGTCGCGCAGGGTGCGCGGCTCATCAACAGCAGCTGGGGCAGCCCGCCGCCCCGGGACAACTACAACACCCAGGCCGGCCTCATCGCCGCCTACGCCCCCTTTACGCGGCAGCTCAGCTGGCTCAACGCCATCGCCGATGCCGGCCGGGCCGGCGTGATCCAGGTGGTCGCCGCCGGCAATGCGGGGGCGAACAACCCCACCATCCGCGCCGCCCTGCCCTACTTCCAGCCCGATCTCGAGAAGGACTGGATCTCCGCCTCGGGCCTCAACGGCGCCGACCAGACCCAGTTCAACCGCTGCGGCTTCGCCAAGTACTGGTGCATCGCCGCCCCCGGCCGCAACATCGTCTCGACGGTGGTCAACCTCACCACCGGCGCGGCGGGCTACGGCGCGAAGAGCGGCACGTCGATGTCGGCGCCGCACGTCTCCGGCGCCCTGGCCCTCGTGATGGAGCGCTACCCGTACATGACCAACGAGCAGGCGCGCGACGTGCTGCTCACCACCGCGACCCATCTCGGGACCGGCCCGGCGGGCGTGCCGAACGAGGTGTTCGGCTGGGGTAAGATCGACCTCGGCCGCGCGATGAACGGGCCGGGCCAGTTCCTCGGCCGCGTCGAGGCGACCCTCGGCACGGGCGTTTCGGACACGTGGTCGAACGACATCTCCGACGTCGCCCTGCGCCAGCGCCTCGTGGAGGACACCGCCGAGCACGCCGCCTGGGAGCGGACGAAGGCGACGCGGGGGTGGAGCGCCGGGCTCCCGGCCACCGCCACGGCGGACGAGCAGGCCGAGTACGGCTGGCGCGTGGCCCGGGACCAGGCCTTCCTCGGCCGGACCTACCAGGGCGGCCTGACCAAGTCCGGCGGCGGCGTGCTGGAGCTGACCGGCCAGAGCACCTACGCGGGCTCCACCGAGGTGAACGGCGGGCTTCTCGTCGTGAACGGGTCGATCACCTCGCAGGCCAACGTCAACGGCGGCGGCACCCTCGGCGGCTCGGGCCGCGTCGGCGGCCTGACCGTCGCCTCCGGCGGCGCGGTGGCGCCGGGCAACAGCATCGGCACGCTGACGGTCGCCGGCGCGGCCCGCTTCGCGCCGGGTTCGACCTACTTCGTCCAGGTCGGCGCGGACGGGCGCAGCGACAGGATCGCGGCCGGGGGCGCCGCCCGGATCGACGGCGGCACCCTGCAGGTGTCCACGGAGAACGGGGCGCCGTCCCTCACCGTGGCCGAGGCCCGCGCCCTGCTCGGCCAGCGCTACACCGTCCTCACCGCGGCGGGCGGCGTGACCGGCCGCTTCGACGCCACGACGCCCCAGTACACGTTCATCGGCACCGGCCTCGACTACGGGGCGAACGACGTCGGCCTCTCGGTGGCGCGCAACGGGACGACCTTCGCCTCGGTGGCCGCCACCCGCAACCAGGGGGGCGTCGGCGCGGGGATCGAGAGCCTGGGGGCGGGCAGCCGCCTCTACGAGTCGATCCTCGTCACCACCGATCCGGGGGCCGCCCGGTCGACCTATCGGGCGCTCTCGGCCGACATCCACGCGAGCACCGTGTCGGCGACTTACGAGACGGCGTTCTTCGTCCGCGAGGCGATCCTCGACCGGCTGCGCTGGGGCACCACCCCCGGCGTCGCGGACAGGCTGACCTACGGGCTGCTGCCGTCCACCTACGCGGCCGACCTGCCGTGGCGGGCGGCCCCGGTGCCGGTGCCGTTCCAGATCGCCGATCCGCGGGTCTTCGGCCTGTGGGGACAGGCGTTCGGCGCCTTCGGCCGCACCCGCACGGACGGCAACGCGGCGGGCATCGACCGGCAGATCTCGGGCTTCGTCGTCGGCGCGGACGTGCGGCTGGAGAACGGCATCAAGCTCGGCCTCGCGGGGGGCTACACCGAAGCCGCCCTCGACACGCCCGGGCGGCTGCAATCGGCCACGATCTCCAGCCCGTTCGGCGGCGTGTATGGCGGCTACGAGCTGGGTCCGGTCTCCCTGCGGCTCGGCGCGACCTATGCCGACAACGACGGCCGCACCCGCCGCACGGTCGCCTTCGCCGGGATCGCCGACACGCCGAACGGCCGGCCGGGGGGCTCCACGGTCCAGGGCTTCGGCGAGCTGGGCTATCGCATCCCCCTCGGGCCGGCGGCCCCCGTGGCGCTGGTCTCGAAGGGCGCGCGGGTCGTGCCGGTGCAGCCGTCCACCGCCTTCCTCGAGCCCTTCGTCGGCGGCGCCTACGTCGCGATCCGCCGGGACCGGTTCTCGGAGACCGGGGGCATCGGCGCGGTGACGAGCTTCGCGCGCGACTACGACCTCGGGGCGTTCACCGCGGGCGTGCGGGGACAGACGGCCCTCGACCTCGGCCTCGGCCTGCCGGTCTCGGCCCATGCCCTCGTCGGCTACCGCCGGGCCTTCGGCGACGTGGTGCCGACGGCGCTCCTGGCCTTCACCGGCGGGGCGGCGTTCCTCAGCGCCGGGGTGCCGATCGACCGGGACGCCCTGGTGGCGGAGGCGGGGCTCGACCTCGCGGTGGCACCCAACGCGACCCTCGGCCTCGCCTATACGGGCCAGACCGGGACCCGCGCCCAGGACCAGGCGGTGAAGGGCAACTTCACCTACCGGTTCTGATCCCTCCGTCGCACGCGGCTCCCCCGCCGGGTGCGACGCCCCTGCGGGAGGAGGCCTCCCTCATCCCCCGAAGGCCCGGAGTGGCAGGCCGGTGACGCCGGTGGCGACCTCGAACAGGGCGCCGGCCGCGGGCTCGTGCTCCCGGCCCCGGCACGAGGACGTCACGAACAGCCGGTCGAGGCCGGGGCCGGCGAAGGCGCAGCTGGTGATGTGGGCCGCCGGCAGGGCGATGGCCCGCACGAGGCGCCCCTCCGGATCGATCCGGCTGATCCGGCCGCCGCCCCAATGGGCGATCCACAGGCAGTCCTCGGCATCGGTGGTCATCCCGTCCGGGTAGCCCCAGGCATCGGGAAAGCGCAGGAACGTGCGCTTGCCGGAGAGTCCGCCGTCCTCCGCGAGGTCGAAGGCGTAGACGGTCCGCGCATCGCTGTCGCTGTGGAACAGGGTGCGGCCGTCGCGGCTGAAGGTCGGGCCGTTGGCGACACCGTAGTGGCGGTCGAGGCACCGCCACGTCAGGTCGGTGTCGAGCCGGTGCAGGGCGCCGGAATCGATCCCGCCCTCGCAATGCTTGCTGCCCGCCCAGATCCGGCCGGCGCCATCGACCTTCGCGTCGTTGAGCCGGTTGTCGGGATGCTCCGGCTCGGGGTCGCCGATCGGGGTGAGGCGGTCGGCCTCGAAGTCGTAGGCCGCGAACCCGCTCTTGAGCCCGACGACGAAGTCCCGGCGGCCCGCCCGCGGGATGATCCAGCCGACCGGTTCCGGGAAGGGTCGGCTGCCGGTCTCGCCCCGGGCCAGATCGAGCCAGCGGATGCCCGGCGCCTCGATGTCGACCCAGAACAGCCACCCCCGCTCCGGCACCCAGACGGGGCCTTCGCCGAGGAGGTCCCGCCCGGGGCGGGGGACGATGCGGAACTCCGCCGACATGGCACCTCCTGCGGGGCGGTGCCCCCTTAGGCCGCGAAGCCCTGCACATAGCGCCCGCGACCGCCGTGGGCAGCGGCCCGGCCCCCTCCCCGCGACCGGGCCGGGCGAGACGGCAGGCGGGGCCGGCGAGCATGGCGCCGCCGCACCGCGCGAGGGCCACGGTGCCGATGGACCTTCCGGGGATTCGGCGAGTTGAGGGGTATGATCGTCCAGCCCTCATCCCCGCCGGAGCCCGACCGTCTCGCTCTGACGGAGTCGGCGCTCGCCAACGCCGACAGCCTCTGGCGCGCCGAGATGCGCCGCAACTACGGTCCGGACGGCGTACTGGTCTACGGCTTCGCCCCCGAGGGACAGGGCGGCCTCGGGACGGCCCTGCGACGGAGCTACGAGGCGCGCCGCGTCGCCGTCGCCCTCTGGCGCCACGAACGGCGCCGGGGCGCATAGCTGGTTTCCGCAGTCGGCCGGCCGACCCTGCGGGACAGCCTCCGCTGCCACGTCCTGCGGGACGGGGAGGCGCGGAGGCTGATCGACTCGGCCGACCCACCGGGCCGCCTGACGCGTGCGGCCTGCGGTTCCCAAAATATTTCTTCTCCTCCACACCATCTTCCGGGGACCTAACCGCCCGGGGCGAGGTTCTTCGAAGGCTCAGCGCTGGCGAGATCACCCCCCGCGGCCTCCGACGTTCAGCAACGGGAGATATTAAAAGATGGCCACGAAACAGAAGACTCTGCAGGATGCGTTCTACGAGACGCTGAAGGACGTGTACTATGCTGAGAAGCAGTCCGTTCGCGCGCTGAAGAAGTCTGCGAAAGCTGCCGAACACGACGAGCTGAAGCAGGCGTTCGAGACCCATGCCGAGGAGAGCGCCAACCAGGTCGAGCGCCTGCAGCAGGTGTTCGAGATCATCGGCAAGCCGGCCCGCGCCAAGACCTGCGAGGCGATGCAGGGCCTGACCTCCGAGATGGAGGAGGATCTGGAGGATTTCGGCGACAGCCCGGCCGCCGACGCCGTGCTGGCCGCCTGCGCCCAGGCCCTCGAGCATTACGAGATCGCCCGCTACGGCACCCTCAAGACCTGGGCGAGCCAGCTCGGCTTCGACGACGCGGCCAAGCTGCTCGACGAGACCCTGCAGGAAGAGAAGAAGACCGACCAGCTCCTCACGGAGATCGCCGGGCGCATCAACATGGACGGTTCGGAGGGTGCCGCCGACGAGGAGGCCGAGCCGGCCCCCGCGCCCAAGAAGGGCGGCAAGTCCAAGGCGGCGTGAGGGACACGATGACGGTCGATCTCAGCCAGATCCGGGACCACATGCCCGTCGTCGGCTCCGACGGCGGCCATGTCGGCACCGTCGATCACCTCGACGGGCAGCGCATCAAGCTGACCCGGACCGATCCGGATGCCCAGGGCATCCACCACTTCATCCATGTCGACTCGATTCAGGCGATCGAGGCGGGGGAGGTCCGGCTGAACCGCACCGCTGCGCAGGCCAAGGACGAGTGGGGCACGGCGGAGTAAGGGTCGGATTCCGCGCGACGCGAGAGGGGGGCGGCCGAAGGGCGGCCCCCTTTACCAAGCTCCTGCACAGGAACGGAACGGCGATCCGCACCGGCCCATGGGCCAGGGACGACGGTACGCAACCGAGATCGGGCGTGCCGGACCCGCCAGCAGAGTGGACCGGGCCACCGGCGCCCTCCCGCCACCGGTGGCAGGTCGGCGCGGGGATCGTGGATGTCCTGTCCCCCGGGAGGAGGCGCATGGCGACGCTTGGCCCATGGCACCGGGCCTTCCGTCCGCGCATCGTGTTCGGGAAAGGTGGGCCCCGGGGCCGAAGCCCCGGGTTCTGTTTCTACGGCTGCCCTGCCGCAAGATGCTTACGCCGCGAGGCGGGCATCCATGACAACGTTATCGTTGGCATTTAGAGTTTTGGTCAGGTGCCCGGAACAGGGGTTGCCTGCGCCGAACCGGTCGAGTCCTTACCGAAAGCCGCATCTTACCCTGCCGAAGCAGGACAGAACTCGCGATCCCTTTACCGTCCAGTCGATCCTGTTTCGCCCCCAGCAGAAGCACCCTCGCAGCGTGCGCCCCGGACGTGCCGGGCGCTCGCCCTGCCCCCGCGCGGACGCGGAGCAGGAGGCTTCTGGTGGAGGCGCCGGGTACCGCCCCCGGGTCCTGAAACGTTATTATGAACCGGTCATCAACCTCGCGACCATCATACCCGCAACCGGGCGAAGGGTCCACTGTCCCGGCATGGGATTGTTGGCCGCGCCCGGCGCACACGCGGCGATAACCCGGCGCGTCCATTCTCCCGGTCGAGCCGCGTTGCGTATCGGCTCGCCCTCCCGGCCCCCCGCCCGCTGTGTCTCAGCCCGTGTGGGAGAGCCGCTCGGCCCAACGGTCCCTGTCGGCGCCGCACCCCCGGTCGGTCAGTGTCGCCACGACGGGCGACGCCCGCACCTGCAGGGCGAACGAGCGAGCGAGGATCGACAGCTTCTCATCGAGCCACGTCGCCCAGACCGGCTGGTCGGCATAGGCGCGCCCCTTGAACAGGAAGGCGACCTCCACGGTCCGCGACGCGCTTCCGGCCACGAGATCGCGGTGCCAGCCGTCGCTGGCGACGTAGCCCAGCCAGACGCGGCACGCCCCCTTCTCCCCGACGACCGCCGCCTGCCCGGTCATGCGGTCGTCGGCGCGGGTCGCGAACCCGTCCTCGGAAAGGATCCGGACGAGGCGCGCCTCGGGCTTGGCGCCATCGTCGGCGACCGCGCCGATCGTCCACAGCTTCAGCGGCACGGACAGCGCCAGGAGCGCGGCGAGCGCCGGGCCGAACGCGCGCCTAGGCGACACGGCGGGCTCCGTAGCTGAGCGTGCCGAACACCGTCCCGACCATCAGCCAGCTCGCCACCCCCGCGCCCACGGCACCGTGGAGAAGGTCGTAGTGCTGGGGGAAGAGTCCCATCAGGCAAATCCGGGCGGCGTTGAGCGCGACGATCAGGCCGCAGCACAGGGCGCACCATCCGAGGCCCGGCGCCCGGCGCGGCCCCGCGAGCTGCTGGAACAGGACCCAGCCGAGCACGGTCAGCGACACGTTCGCCACCGAGGAGCAATGAGCCGCGATCCACAGGCGCGTATGCCCGTCGGCCAGGGTGATGACGTTGCCCATCCGCTCCAGGCCGAGCACGAGGCTGACGAGCATCGTATCGGCCTGCAGCAGCAGGGTGCTGAACAGGGAGAAGACCAGCTTGCTCCAGAACATCGGGACGGTGATCGCGAGGAGGATCCAACCCCCCTTGGCCGCCGACGATCCCTTGTCCGCCTTCGCGACGATCTCCAGCGCGAGCAGCGCGAGACCGATCCACGCGACGAACTTGACGGGGAGCAGGAAGATGACGGCGAGGCCGAGGAAGACGCGCTCCTCGTTGCGCGTCGGGGCGCGGTCGGGTTCCCGCCTCAGCAGGTCGAGGGTGATCGCCATGGCGACCCAGACGATGACGCTGACGCCGAAGGTGTTCGCCAGGGCGCCGGAGAAGCCCAACTCATCGATGCTGGACCCGACCTGAAAGGCGATCGCGTTCAGGAAGCCGATCGCCACGAGCGACGACAGCGCCACGTTTCGGGAGCTCCACGGCACGGGGTGCATGGGGGCGTCCTCCGCTCGGCCTCCCGCCGTCAGGTGCGGAGCCCGTACTTGCGCCAGAGCGCGTACCCTCCGGCGATGAGCAGGAACGGCAATCCGGCCCCGGCGATCGGGCCGGGGGCGCCGAGGTTGCGTCCCCCAGCCCCGCCGCCGCCGCCGCCGCCGAAATCGAACACGCTGGAGGATCCCGCGGAGCCTTCGCCCGATCGCGGGCCGGTGCCGGTGCTGGCCAGAAGCGAGGCCTGTGCGGCGGACGAGCCGCCGCCGCCCCCGCCCGAAACGCTCCCGCCCTGCGGCGGAGACACGGTGAAGCCGGACGGTGGCGTCGAGGACAAGCTTTGAGCCGACGTCATCGTGCTCGAAGTCTGTGATCGGCCGCCGACGCAGGGACTCACGACGCTGTCGGTTTGGGGAGAACCGGGCTCGATCCGGGCGGGAGTGCCGCAACATCCCTGGAGCAGGCTGGCTGAAGGGCTGAGCGCGCCGCAACGGTCGGCGCCGTCCGGCGATTGCGCGACGAGATCACGGGTGTCGGGAAGATCACCGGTCGCAGCCGCCGCGACCGCGGTCGATAAACCCAATCCGACGATGCCGAAGGCGATGCTACGTAAGTAATTCATCGGAATTATCCGGCTAGCCAGAAACCATTACCGATTGGTATCGGAGCAATGCGTAATGAAGCAATACTTAACCAAGCTTGGCAGCGGAGATGTACAGAAATTCTGTAAAATTGCGGTTATTTACTGAGGTCCGTACTGCACCCGCGGCATCGGTTGATCGCACGGACGGCGCCTGACTCGGGCGCTGCATTCCTCCACGGGAACCGCACCGACAGCGCGGGCTGGCGGGCCAGCAAGCGACAGGGCTGCGGAAGGCCTTTCACTTACAAGTACCTACGCAACCGGTCTGAAAACTACTTAAGCAAAAATGCGTAGCAATTGATGAAATTAACGAAGAGATTAGAACGCCGACCAGAGCGACGAAATCTGATTGTGAAGCGTCCCGACAGGCGCTAATTAGTATAGGATAAACGAATTATTAACCAACGAAATTCCTGAGCCCGACACTGGCCTCACCCAGGAGCCGAGACCATGCCGCGCGCTGCGCCACGATCGATCGTACCCATGATTTCCGGTGTCAGGCAGGCGAATGTCGTCCTGTTGTCGATCCGGCACCAACGCCTCGGCTGGATGGCCAAGCGCGGGATCGACGTCACGGTGGCGGGGGCCGCACTGCTGCTTCTGCTGCCGTTGCTGCTGCTCGTCGGCGCGGCGGTGTGGATGGGGGACCGCAAGTCGCCGATCTTCCGCCACAACCGCCTCGGCCGGGGCGGGACGCCGTTCGGCTGCCTGAAGTTCCGCACGATGGTGGTG
>NZ_JAKSXW010000005.1 GCF_022829405.1 Methylobacterium sp. J-076 | reverse complement strand
TGGCGACCGCCCTCTCCTGTCGCTGTCCTTCACGCATCAGCCGCAGCGGCGCCGCCGGGCGATCATCGTACCGCCGGGCCGCGAGGGCGATCGGCTGCGGGCGATGAAGACGGAGGATCGCACCCGGATCCTGGCGAGCATCGCCGCCGGCCGGAGCTGGATGGCGGATCTGGTGGCTGGGCGAAGCGAGGGCATCGAGGCGATCGCTCTGGCCGAGCAGCGCAGCGAGCGCTCAGTGCGCATGACGCTGTTGCTCGCCCTGCTCTCCCCCCGCATCGTACAAGCGATCGTTGAGGCGCGTCTGCCCCGGGGCATCGGCCTGCGCCATCTGTGCGAGTTGCCCCCGGCCTGGGACGCACAGGAACGCATCGTCGGCTTGTGACGTCTGGGCGTCCCGCCGGAGCTCCGGACAGCTGACGCCATCGACTCCGGAAGTGATCAGGCGATCAGGCGAACCGCCATCCCGATCAGCACCATGGCTCCCAGGCAGCGTCGCCATGGGTTGACCCCGCGCAGCACCTCATCGGCCGCCCAGACCGCAAGGGCGATCCGCGATGCGAGATCCGCCCACTGCCCGATGGCGGTGTCCTCCCCCGCGATCCAGGCGATGGCCTTCATGAAGCCGAACAGCCACAGCGGCGGGTTCGGCCACTGGCCGATCACGATGCGTCCGCTGGTGCGGTCGCGGAAGAACCAATCAAGGGCCGCGAGCAGCATCGCAGGAAACGGGGATGTGGCCTGTGGAGACCGGGCGCAGAATGGCCGGTGATCCGGCCCTGGAGACGCGATAGAGACGCGCCCTAAGCGAGGCGCCCCAGCTAAACTACTGACAAATCAAGGAATTTGACGACCACCAGGATCGCGCGGTTTGCGCGAGAACCCCTGGTGGTGGAGGTAGTCATGGGCGAACCCGTCTCCGACGCGCCCCTTCCCGCGAACAGGGAAAAAACAGGGATTTGGACGAATTGTCGGGGCCAAATGCGCTCCAGCGACGTCAAAACATCAGCATTTTCCGGGGGTTGAA
>NZ_JAKSXW010000150.1 GCF_022829405.1 Methylobacterium sp. J-076 | reverse complement strand
TCCACCCCATCATCCTGAGAAGCTGTCCGGACAGGGACAGCCACCTCCGTCATTGCGCGCGCAGCGAAGCAACCCAGGGCAGCGGGACATTCCCGAACCCTGGCGCATCCCTGGATTGCTTCGCTGCGCTCGCAATGACGGGGAGGGTTGGGAGACGAGGCTCGGCGGGCGGAAGAGGTCGAAACGGAATGGCCAAGATCCACCAGACCTTCGTCTGCCAGTCCTGCGGGGCGGTCTACAACCGCTGGCGCGGGCGCTGCGAGGCCTGCGACGGCTGGAACACGATCCAGGAGGAGACCGGGGCCGGCCCCGCCCAGTCCGGCCCCGCCGCGACGCGGCCCTCCCGCGCCCGGGGCCGGATCTTCCCCCTGGAGGGCCTGACCGGGGAGGCCAAGGAGGCCCCCCGCAGCCCCTCCGGAATCAACGAACTCGACCGGGTGACCGGCGGCGGCTTCGTGCGTGGCTCGGTGATCCTGCTCGGCGGCGACCCCGGCATCGGCAAGTCGACCCTGCTGATGCAGGCCGCCGCCGCCATGGCCCGGCAGGGGGCCGGCGTCGCCTACATCTCCGGCGAGGAGGCGGTGGGGCAGGTGCGGCTGCGGGCCGAGCGCCTCGGCCTCGCCCAGGCCGACGTGCAGCTCGCCGCCCAGACCAACGTCGAGGACATCGTGGAGACCCTGAGCCAGGGCAAACCCCCGGCGCTGGCGGTGATCGATTCGATCCAGACCATGTGGACCGAGACCGTCGAATCGGCCCCCGGCACGGTCACGCAGGTGCGCTCGTCCGCCCAGGCGCTGATCCGCTTCGCCAAGACCACCGGCACCGCGGTGATCCTCGTCGGCCACGTCACCAAGGACGGGCAGATCGCCGGGCCCCGGGTGGTGGAGCACATGGTCGATGCGGTCGCCTCCTTCGAGGGCGACCAGGGGCACCATTTCCGCATCCTGCGGGCGGTGAAGAACCGCTTCGGCCCCACCGACGAGATCGGCGTGTTCGAGATGACCGATGCCGGCCTCTCGGAGGTGCCCAACCCCTCCGCCCTGTTCCTGGCGGGCCGCGACCAGCAGGCGGCGGGCACCGCCGTCTTCGCCGGGATGGAGGGCACGCGGCCCCTGCTCGTGGAGATCCAGGCGCTCGTGGCCCCCTCTTCCCTCGGCATGCCCCGGCGGGCGGTGGTGGGCTGGGACCCGAACCGCCTCTCGATGGTGCTCGCGGTGCTGGAGGCCCATGCCGGCATCCGGCTCGGGAGCCACGACGTCTACCTGAACGTCGCGGGGGGCCTGCGGGTGATCGAGCCGGCGGCCGACCTCGCGGTGGCCGCCGCCCTGGTCTCGTCCCTCTCGGGGGCGGTGCTGCCGGCGGAGACGGTGTATTTCGGCGAGATCGGCCTGTCGGGGGCGATCCGCCCCGTGGCCCAGGCCGGCGCCCGGCTGAAGGAGGCGCAGAAGCTCGGCTTCGCCCGCGCCCTCATCCCGCAGGGGCGGGGCGAGGGCGAGAAGGTGCTGCAGGTCGAGACCCTGCGCCACATCGCCGACCTCGTGGCCGGCATCGGCGCCGGCTCCGCCCGCAAGGGCGGACGGGGCCGGGCGCCCGCCCGGGCGATGGAAGACGAGTACTGAGGCGCCGGCCTCAGTTGGCCGCGTAGGGCGTGTGCTTGTCGCCCCCCGTGGGACCCGCGCCGTCGCCGGTGCCGGAATTGTGGGGGTTGACCTCCGTCCGCTGGTCGCGCGGGGGCGCGGGGAAGTCGGTGAGCGGACGCCAGGGGGTCGGCGGGACGCCCATGCGCAACGCCGCCGGCAGGCGGAACAGCCACGCCGCCAGGAGCATCCAAGGGACGACGAAGAACACGAACGCGGCGAGACCCATCTCGATCCTCCAGGAAAGTCTACCAATGCGGCGGGGGCCGTAGCGGATCCGGCGACCGCCACGGAACACGGCGCGCGTTTCAGCCCCCCTGGCGAAGCAGACCGGATGGGGCGCCCCCTCCCCCCTCCGCGGGGGAGGAAGGCGCGGGCGGCGTGCGTTTCAGCCCCCCCCCGGCGAGCCCGCCCGGATGGGGCGCCCCCTCCCCCCCTCTGCGGGGGAGGGAAGCCCCGGCGTGAGCATGGGCAGGCCCGGCGGGGGGCGACGACGCGAGGGAGGCGCCGCTGACGGCGGGCGCTGGGAGACGCTTGACATGGCCGTAGCCGATTCCGCTACACCACGGGGTCGCCCCCACCCCGGAGGTGCCGGCGAAGCGCGGGAGCGCGGCCGGCGGCCAGACCGCGCGGCCTAGGGGCGAGGGGGGGCCGCGAGGGCTGGCCGGGGCGCCGGGGGGGGGGGCCCGCCACGGCCTCCGCTCCGCTCACGGGCGGCCGTTCCCTCCGCGCCCACCGTCCCGTCTCCCTGGCCCGGGCCATGCCCGGGCCTCCCTCCCCCGCAGAGGGGGGAGGGGGCGCCCCATCCGGTCGGCCTCGCCGGGGGGGGCTGAAACGCACGCCGCCCGCGCATCCCTCCCCCCCCTGCGGGGGAGGGGGGCCCCCGAAGGGGGTCGGGAGAGGGGAGCGCCGGGGCAGGACGAGGCTGGGGTCCTCACCACGGGCGCCGTTCCTCCGGACGCCGCGCTCCCCTCTCCCGACCCCTGCTGACGCAGGGGCCACCCTCCCCCGCAGAGGGGGGAGGGGGCGCCCCATCCGGTCGGCCTCGCCGGGGGGGGCTGAAACGCACGCCGCCCGCGCATCCCTCCCCCCCCTGCGGGGGAGGGTGGCCCCCGAAGGGGCTCGGGAGAGGGGAGCGCCGGTACAGGACGAGGCTGGGGTCCTCACCACCGGCTCCGCTCCTCCGGACGCCCCCCTCCTCTCTCCCGACCCCTGCTGACGCAGAGGCCACCCTCCTCGCCAGAGGGGTCCGTTGCAGCCCCCCCGGGCGAGACCGACCGGATGTGGCGCCACCTCCCCCCCTCTGCGGGGGAGGGTGGCTCCTGCGCCAGCAGGGGTAGGGAGAGGGGAGCGCGGCCCCCGCCGGACCGGAGCGCGTGGTGAGGACCCCAGCCTCTTCCTGCACCGGCGCCCCCCTCTCCCGCCCCCCTTCGGGGGCCCCCCTCCCCCGCAGGGGGGGGAGGGATGCGCGGGCGGCGTGCGTTTCAGCCCCCCCCGGCGAGGCCGACCGGATGGGGCGCCCCCTCCCCCCTCTGCGGGGGAGGGTGGCCCCTGCGTCAGCAGGGGTCGGGAGAGG
>NZ_JAKSXW010000149.1 GCF_022829405.1 Methylobacterium sp. J-076 | reverse complement strand
TGTTTTGGGGTCTGGCGGTTCACTGGATTGCTTCGGTCAGCTAGACAGGACGGTAGCGCCGAATGTGCGCGTCCCCGTCATCGCGAACGCAGTCAAGCGACTCAGGGTGGTTGGCCGTTTGGAGGCTCTGGCGGTTCCCTGAATTACTTCGCTCCGGTCGCAAGGACGGTCGCGCCCAACGTGCCGCTCGCCGTCATCGCGAACGCAGTGAAGCGACCCAGGGCGGCGGGCCGTTTGGGGGTGTGGCGGTTCCCTGGATTGCTTCGCTCCGCTCGCAAAGACGGTCGCGCCGAATGTGCACCTCGCCGTCATCGCGAACGCAGTGAAGCGACCCAGGGCTGCGGGCCGTTTGGGGCTGTGGCGGTTCCCTGGATTGCTTCGCTCCGCTTGCAAGGACGGTAGCGCCGAATGTGCCCCTCCCCGTCATCGCGAACGCAGTGAAGCGACCCAGGGCTGCGGGCCGTTTCCGATGGTGGCATATCCCCGAATCGCCGCGGACCGCTGGCGAGGGAGTCACGCGCGCGTGCCGTCTCCGGTGTGCCATCGTGCGAGCAGCGTGCGCGTCACCTCCGCCGGATCCCCCGCCCGCATCACCGAGCCCATCGCCGCGAAGCCGGCGGCTCCCGCCCCCCGGCAGGCTGCGAGGGACGTCATCCCGATCCCGCCGAGGGCCACCACCGGCACGCCGCAGGCCCGTGCGGCGGCGATCCCCCCGGGGCCGAGGGCGGGGCCGTAGCCGGGTTTGCTGGCGGTGGGATAGATCGGGCTGAGGGTCACGTAATCGGCCCCGGCCGCGGCCGCCGCCTCGACATCGCTCAGGCTGTGCGCCGACACCCCGATCACCCCGCCGCCGAGCCGGTCGCGCGCCTGCGCCACCGCATCCGAGCCGCCCCGCAAGTGGATGCCATCCGCCCCGAGCGCCACGGCGAGGGCAATGTCGCCCCCCACGGTGAGGATGCCGCCTGCCGCACGCACCTCTGCGGCGACCGCTTCGCCGAGCCGAAGGCGCTCGTCGGCGGGGAGGTCCCGGTCGCGGAACCAGATCCAGCGCCCGCCCCCCGCAAGCACCGCCCGCACCGTGTCCGCCAGCGGGCGGGCGTGGCCGTGGCGGTCCGTCACCGCCAGGAGCGGCGACGGCAGACTCACGAGCCGACGAGGCCGAGCTGCGGGCTCGACGGCTCGGCCCGGCCCCGGCGGGGGATGCGGCCGGCGCGGTGGGCCTCCCGCCCGGCTTCGACGGCGCGGGCCATGGCGCGGGCCATCCGCACCGGGTCGTCGGCCTTGGCCACGGCCGTGTTCACGAGGCAGGCGGCGGCGCCGAGCTCCATGGCGACCACCGCATCCGAGGCGGTGCCGATCCCGGCATCGACGATGACCGGCACGCCCGCCCGGCGGCAGATCAACTCGATGTTGGCCGGGTTGGCGACACCCATCCCCGAGCCGATCAGCGAGCCCATCGGCATCACCGCGGCGCAGCCGATGTCCTCGAGCCGCCGGCAGACGATCGGGTCGTCGTTGCAGTAGGGCAGCACCGTGAAGCCCTCGTCCACGAGGTGGCGGCAGGCCTCGATTAGTTCGGCGACGTCGGGATACAACGTCTCCCGATCACCGATCACCTCGACCTTGATCCAGGTCGTGTCCAGGGCCTCGCGGGCGAGTTCGGCGGTCATGATCGCGTCGCGGGCGGTCTCGCAGCCGGCGGTGTTGGGCAGGAAACGCCGGCCCTTCAGCAGGCTCACCGTGTCCGACCCGTGGCCGCGCAGGGAGACCCGGCGGATCGAGGCGGTGACCACCTCGGCCTCCGACGCCTCGACGGCGTCGCGCATGATCGCCTGCGTCGGGTAGCCGGCGGTGCCGAGGAACAGCCGCGAGGACAGGCGGATCCCGGCGATCACCAGGGCGTCGTCGTCCCCGGGGTGCAGCGGCGTGACGGGGCTGTCCATGCTCTAGCCTCCCTGCATGGCGCGGACGATCTCGATGCGATCACCCGGCGTGATGGTGGTCTCGGCCCAGTCCCGGCGGCGCAGGACGCGGCCGTTGAGGGCGATGGCGATTCCCTGCGCGCCCGCGATGCCGGTCTCCTCGGCCTCGATGCGGAACAGGGCCTCCACGGTGGCGGCCTCGCAGTCCCGCGGCTCGCCGTTGACGAACAGCTTCATCGGGCGGCCCGCCTCGGCTCAGGCCGCGCGAAGCGGACCAGGGTGAAGGGCCGGGCCACCGCGGGAAGCTCGCCCCCCGCCACGAGGTCGGCGACCGCGTCGGCGGTGACGGGGGCGAGCAGGTAGCCGTTGCGGTGGTGGCCCGTGGCGGCCACCAGCCCCGGCGCCAGGGTGTCGATGATCGGCGCGTCGTCGTCGGAGGTCGGACGGTAGCCGCTCCAGACGGCCTCCACCTCCATCTCCTCGATCCCGGGCAGCACCCGGCGTGCGCCCTCCAGCAGGGCGTAGAGGCCGCCCGCCGTGACGCCGGCCCGGAAGCCGCAATCCTCCACCGTCGCGCCGACGATGAGCTGTCCGTCGCCCTTGGGCGCCATGTGGACCTGCTCGGTCCAGACCATGCGGGAGAGGGTGCCGGTCTGACGGGTGGTGCGGAGCGCCAGCGCCTGCCCCTTCAGGGGGCGCACCGGCAGCGACAGGCTTTCCGGCAGCAGCCCTCCCTCCCCGCTCCAGGCCCCGGCGGCGAGGATGACGGTGCCGGCGCGCAGGCTGCCGTGGTCCGTCACGAGGCCCGTCACCCGTCCGCCCGACCAGTCGAGGCCGGTGACGGGCGTGCGCTCCGTGATCGTCACGCCGGCCCCGCGGCAGGCCTGGACCAGGGCGGCCATGACGAGGCGCGGATCCACCTGATGGTCGAGGGGGCAATGCACGCCCGCCGTCACCGAGGGGCGCAGGCCCGGTTCGAGGCGGCGCACGTCGGCTCCGCTCAGCCACCCGGCGTCGAGCCCGGAGCGCCGCTGCAGCTCGTAGCGGAAGCGCAGGCGTTCCACCTCGTCACGGCCGATGGCCAAGACGAGGGTGCCGTCCGCGCGATAGTCGATGGACAGGCCGGAGGCGGCTTCGAGGTCGTCGCGAAAACCCGGCCAGCGGGCCAGCGAGTCCAGGGCCAGGGGCAGGAGCGGATCGGATCCGGGCTCGTGCTCGGCGGCCGGGGCGAGCATCCCGGTGGCGGCGAGGCTCGCCCCGCAACCGACCGTCTCACGCTCGATCACCGCCACCGAGAGGCCCCGCCCGGCGAGGCGCCACGCGCAGGCGAGCCCGATCAGCCCGCCGCCGACCACGGCGACGTCGGCGCGCTCGGGCAGAGCCTGCGTCACGGCGTCGAGGGCCGGGTCCCGGCGTTGTCCGATGGGTGAAACGGGCCTTGGCAGTCCCACGCGAACGCTCCACTGAGGGGGCGTAGGGGAACGGGCCGAATGCTTCCTGGAAGATCGTCTGCCTGCTGGGGCGACGGAAGCGGTCCAATCCCTACGCCGGTGTTAACCGGATCAGGTTCGAAGGATTTCCGCGCCGCAGGCCCTCTCGGGCGTGCCAGCGGTGTCTCAGCCCCTTGCCGGGGATCTCCCTGGAACAAGGGTGATGTGGCCTTTGATCGGCTGAGCGTCAATCCCCCGGGCCCCCCGCCTTGCCGTCATTGCGAGCGCGGCGAAGCAATCCAGGGATCCACCACGGTTCGGAAACGGCCCGCTGCCCTGGGTTGCTTCGCTGACGCTCGCAAAGACGGGGAAAGCGCTCGGAACCGTCCTCAATCCCGCTTCCGCGGCCGCAGGAACTTCGGCTTGAACACCGCCATCGGCTCCTCGAAGCCGTGGAGCACATGGGTGCCGAGGGGGACCGGGTCGCCCCACAGGAAATCCACGAAGGGCTTCGACATCAGCAGCTCCTCGCCGAGCCCGCGGTTGAGCTTGGCGAGCCGGCTCGCGAGGTTCACGTCGCGGCCAATCACCGTGAAGTCGAGGCGAGAGCCGGAACCGACGTTGCCGTAGGCGGCCTCGCCGTGGTGCAGCGCGATGCCAGCCTGGATCGGCACCGGGAACTGGTGCAGGGCGTTGGCCTCGTCGATCGCGGCGAGGACGTGTTGCGCCGCCGTGAGGGCGCCCTTGGCCGCACCGCCGAGGTCGTCCCCCGACTCGCGGAAGATCGCGAGCAGGCCGTCGCCGAGGTACTTCAGGACCTCCCCGCCCTCCCCTTCGATGGGCGGCACGAGGCAGTCGAAGAAGATGTTCAGGAGGGCCACCGCCTCCTCCGGCGTCATGTCGGCGGAGATGCGGGTGTAGTCGCGCATGTCCGCGAACAGGATCGCGGAGCGGATCCGCGTCACCTGCCCCCGGCGGATGTCGCCGGACAGGATCGCCCGGTGCGGCTCGTCCCCGACATAGACCCGCAGGACGTGGTCGAGCTGCTTGTTGAGCACCCGCATCTCCATCACCGCGGCCAGGGCCGGCATGATGAAGCGCAGGATCGCGATGTGGTTGCGCTCGAACCCCGTGGGGCACTTGGTGGCGAGGGTGATGCCGTTCTGCGTGCCGTTGGTGAAGACCAGCGGCGCGACGACGTAGTGGGTGTAGCCCTCGGCCTTCAGGTCGGGGACGATGGCG
This sequence comes from Methylobacterium sp. J-076, assembly GCF_022829405.1. Classification (GTDB taxonomy): domain Bacteria; phylum Pseudomonadota; class Alphaproteobacteria; order Rhizobiales; family Beijerinckiaceae; genus Methylobacterium. The sequence continues at coordinate 634,873 of NZ_JAKSXW010000149.1, read as the reverse complement.
AAGGCGTCGTCAGCGGTCTCGGACAGGTCGAGGATCAGCCATTCCCCGGTCCGGTGGACCGTGGCGAAGGGGCTGCGCAGATAGGCGTCCTGCGAGCGGCTGCCGTGCGGGAAGAGCCGCACGGTGACGCCCCCGTTGCGCGTCCACACGCGCCCGACGCCGGCATATTCCGAATGCAGGGTGTCGATGGCCGTCGAGGCCCGGTCGACCGGCACGCCGATCCCGATCAGCCGCTCGGCCAGGCCCTCGAGCATGTGCTCGGCCTTGTCGATCCGCGCCCCCTCGCCGAGCAGCCAGTCGCGGATGCCGACGGACGGTTCGAGGGCGCCGAACGGCACATCGCCGGTCTCGGAGCCGTCCGCATCCGCCGTCGGTATTCCGGGCACTGGCGTGCGACGTTCGAGCATGGCGCCAAAGTGGGTTTCCGCCACGGCAAAGCAAGGCTTCGTCGTGGGCCGGCAGTGGGGCCGCCGGCTCAGTTGTCGAGGAAGCTCCGGAGCTTCCGGCTGCGGCTCGGATGCTTGAGCTTGCGCAGCGCCTTCGCCTCGATCTGGCGGATGCGCTCGCGGGTCACCGAGAATTGCTGGCCGACCTCTTCGAGGGTGTGGTCGGTGTTCATGCCGATGCCGAAGCGCATCCGCAGCACGCGCTCCTCGCGGGGGGTGAGGGACGCCAGCACCCGCGTCGTGGTCTCGCGCAGGTTCGACTGGATCGCCGCGTCGATCGGCAGGACGACGTTCTTGTCCTCGATGAAGTCACCGAGGTGGCTGTCCTCCTCGTCGCCGATGGGCGTCTCGAGGGAGATCGGCTCCTTGGCGATCTTGAGGACCTTGCGCACCTTCTCCAGCGGCATGGCCAGCTTCTCGGCCAGCTCCTCCGGGGTCGGCTCGCGGCCGATCTCGTGCAGCATCTGGCGCGAGGTGCGGACGATCTTGTTGATCGTCTCGATCATGTGGACCGGGATGCGGATCGTCCGCGCCTGGTCGGCGATCGAGCGGGTGATCGCCTGCCGGATCCACCACGTCGCGTAGGTCGAGAACTTGTAGCCCCGGCGGTACTCGAACTTGTCCACGGCCTTCATCAGGCCGATGTTGCCCTCCTGGATCAGGTCCAGGAACTGCAGGCCGCGGTTCGTGTACTTCTTGGCGATGGAGATTACGAGGCGCAGGTTGGCCTCGATCATCTCCTTCTTGGCCTGCCGGGCCTCGCGCTCGCCCTTCTGGACCATGTTCACGATCCGGCGGAACTCGCCGATCTCGAGCCCGGTCTCCGAGGCGAGGTCGAGGATCTGCGAACGCAGCTCCTTGACCTGCTTGGCGCCCTTCTCGACGAGGTTCTTCCAGCCCTTGCCGCCGAGCGTCCCGACCCGGTCCATCCAGGCCGAATCGAGCTCGTAGCCCTGGTAGTGGCGCAGGAACTCGTCGCGGGCGACGCCGTGGCTCTCCGCGTAGCGCATCAGCCGGCCCTCGTGGCCGATGAGCTGCTTGTTGATCGCGTAGAGCTGGCCGACCAGCGCCTCGATGCGGTTGTTGTTCAGCGACAGGGACTTCACGTCGGTGACGACGATGTCCTTCAGGTCGCCCTGCTTCTTGGTCTGCGCCGTCGACTTGTCGCCCGCGGCCGCGCCGTCCGACTGCAGCTTGCGCAGCTTGTGGTAGTTCTGGGCGATCGCATCGAAGGTCTCCAAGACCCGCGGCTTGATCTCCGCCTCCATGGCGGCCAGCGACACGTTGTTCTCGAGGTCGTCCTCCTCGTCGCCGCCCTCGGGGGGCGTCGGCGCCTCGGCCTCCTCGTCGCCATCGCCCTCGGCGATCTGCGGCGCGTTGCGCGCGTCCGGCCCGGCATAGGTCGCTTCGAGGTCGATGATGTCGCGCAGGAGGACCTTGCCCTCCACCAGCTCGTCCCGCCAGATGATGATGGCCTGGAAGGTCAGCGGGCTCTCGCACAGGCCGGCGATCATCGCCTCGCGACCGGCCTCGATCCGCTTGGCGATGGCGATCTCGCCCTCGCGGGACAGGAGCTCTACCGAGCCCATCTCGCGCAGGTACATCCGCACCGGATCGTCCGTGCGGTCGGTGGGCTCCTTGGTCGTGGTGGCCACGGCGACGGCGCGGGTCGAGGTGACCTCGGCCACCTCGCCGCCGTCGGCCTCTTCCTCGTCGGCCTCGGCGGTGGCGGCCTTCTCGCCCGTGGCCGCCTCTTCGGTCTCCTCGGCCTCCACGACGTTGATGCCCATCTCGGAGAGCTGGGACAGCACGTCTTCGAGCTGGTCGGGGTCGGACTGGCCCTCGGGAAGCACCTCGTTGACCTCTTCGTAGGTCACGTAGCCGCGCTTCTTTGCGAGCTTGATCATCCGCTTGACCGCGGCATCCGACAGGTCGAGGAGCGGCCCGTCGGTCTGCGGCTCGGGCGCCGCGTCCGTCTCGTCCCGTTCCGTTGCCTTCGTCGCCATGATGAGCCTATTGTTGTCCCGTTGCGGCGGAGTGCGGAGGCATCGGGAGCCTGTCCACGCCTTCGACGCCGCGATGCAAAAGTGGTGCGAATCGCGTCGGCCAGCCGCGCGACCCCGTCTTCGTATGCAAGCCCCAGCTTGACCGTGCGTTAACTAAAGCCGCCCGCCCCTGGCAGCCACACCCGTAAGCCGCCTATAGCGCCAGCCCCGTGTGGAAGTCACGGCACGGTTTGCGGATCCGTCGCTGGAAGGTCAGCCTCCGACTCCGCCGATAGAACGGTCGCCAACCTCTCCTTCACGTCGCACACCCATGCCCAGCCGGCATCTGTCGGATCGGACTCAAACGCCTGCCGTGCCTCGTGAAGTTCGCTATGTAGCGCGCCAGCCTGCCGGTGCAAGATCATGGCCTGGCGAAGGGCGTCGGCGCGGGGGGCCGGATCGGCCTGCGGATCGAGCTGCGCCCGCTCCCGGGACCGTGCCATGCTGATGACGCGCCCTGCCGCCTCACCGAGCCCGCTGCGGGTGATGCGTTCCTGCAACAGATTCGCGTCAAGTATCCTGTGCTCTGCGGCGCATGCGAGCAGGACCGACATCACCGCCCGGCAGTCCGAATCAGCGAAGTCGAGTTCGGCGAGATCGTCGCCGAAGGTCGAGGCCATCTCCGGATGCACCAGCAGCGTGCCGGCGATCATCGCCTCGCGGACATGCGAGGACCCGCTGAACCCCGCCGAGGCCGTCATGGAGGCGCTCGGGGCCGCCGTCATGCGCGGGGAGACCGGCTCCGCCTGCCGCCGGGAGCGGTCGCGGGCCTGGGGGGCGTTGCGCGTCGGCTGCGGTGACAGGCTGCGCAGCCGGCCTTCGATGTCGTCGCGGTAGTAACGCCGCACCGTCTCGTCGCGGATGGCGGTGATCGTCGTGCGCAGGGTCCGCGCGAACCCCGCCCGCCGCTCCGGCGTGTCGGTGGGGCCCTGCTCGACCGCCCGGCGCCAGAGCAGCTCGGAGAGGGGGATCGCGGCCTCCAGGACCCGGTCGATGGCGGCAGGGCCGCCCGAGCGCAGCAGGTCGTCCGGGTCCTGCCCGGTGGGCAGCAGGGCGACGCGGAGCGACTTGCCCGGTTCGAGGAGCGGAAGGGCGATGTCGAGGGCCCGGTGGGCGGCCCGCACGCCCGCCCCGTCGCCGTCGAAGCACAGGACCGGCTCGTCGGCATGGCGCCAGAGCAGGGTGAGCTGGTCCTCGGTGAGGGCGGTGCCCAGCGGCGCCACCGTCTCCGCATGGCCGGCCAGCGTCATGGCGATGACGTCGACATAGCCTTCGACGGCGATGATCGTGCTGCGCTCGTGGGCGGCCTTCCGCGCACTGTGCAGGTTGTAGAGCATCCGGCCCTTGTGAAAGAGCGGCGTCTCCGGCGAGTTCAGGTACTTGGCGCGGACTTCCTTGGCCAACGCCCGGCCGCCGAAGGCGACCACCCGGCCGCGCAGGTCGGTGATCGGAAACATCACGCGGTCGCGGAAATAGTCGTAGGGGACGGCCACGTCCTCGCCGGTCGCGAGCAGGCCGAGCTCGACCATGGTGTCGCGCTCCACACCCTTGCCGGCGAGATGGTCGCGCAGGGCGTAGCGCTCGTTCGGCGCGTAACCGAGGCGGAAGCGCGCGCGGACGTCCTCCCCGAGGCTCCGCCGGTCGAGATAGGCCCGGGCCTCCGCGCCGCGGGAGGAGCGCAGGCGCTCCTCGAACCATGCGGCGGCCATCTCCATCACCTCGATGGCGGTGGCCCGCTTCTTCTCGCTCTCCCGGGTTTCGGCGGTGGGCGCCGGCAGGATCACGCCGGCCTCGCCCGCCAGCCGCTCGACCGCCTCCGGGAAACTCAGCCCTTCGGTCTCCATCAGGAAGGTGAAGACGTCGCCGTGCTTTCCGGATGAGAAGCAGTGGTAGAACTGCTTCTGGTCGTTCACATAGAACGAGGGGGTCTTCTCGGCGTTGAACGGCGACAGGCCGCGCCATTCCCGCCCGGCCTTCTTCAGCTGGACCCGCCGCCCGACCACGGCCGAGGCCGGCAGCCGGGCTCGGATCTCTTCCAGGATGTGGGGCGGATAGCGCACGGGTCTCGCGGGGCGTAGGGCGTGACCCGAGACTATAGCGCCCGCCCTGCCCCGGAGTCCCGGACCATCCGTCGCCCCACCGGGGGATTGCGGGCAGAACCCGGGTTCCGAGGCGATCCGCCTCCCGTCAGCCCTTCGCCGCCAGCGCCGCCTTCACCAATCCGCTCGCCTTGGCGAAGTCCATCCGGCCGGCAAAGGTGCCCTTCAGGGCGGAGATCACCCGGCCCATGTCCTTCGGCCCGGTGGCGCCGGTCTCGAGGATCGCCGCCTCGACGGCCGCCTTCGTCTCGGTCTCGTCCATCTGCTTCGGCAGGAACGATTCGATGATCGCGACCTCGCTGCGCTCGGTCTCGGCCAGCTCCGGCCGCCCGCCCTGCTCGTAGACCGCCGCCGATTCGTTGCGCTGCTTGATCATCTTCTGGAGCAGAGACAGGATGTCCTCGTCCGAGGCCGGGTCCTTGCCGAGGCCGCGGGCCTCGATGTCCTTGTCCTTCAGGGCCGCCTGGATCATCCGCACGGTGGCGAGGCGGGGCTTGTCTCCGGCCTTCATGGCCTCCTTCATCTCGGCGGTGAAGCGCTCGCGAATCGGCATCTCGAAGTCCCTGTGATCGTGTGGAGGACGGACGGCAGCCCTGCGAAGAGGAACGTTGAACCGCGGCCGGGATACGGTCACATTGACCGCATCACGCACCGCTGTCTTTAAAGACGCGCCGGAAGGATCCGCGCGCGCCGCAAGGCGCCGGATGCCGACGAAATAAGCGAGAAGGTCCCGATGCTGCAAGACGACGGCGCCCCCGCACACCCCATGCCCGAGCCGGCGCCCTGGGCCGAGCCCGTCGCCACCGCGTTGCTGGTGCTCGCCGACGGCACGGTGCTCGAGGGCTTCGGCATCGGCCAGACGGGCGCGGCCGACGGCGAGGTCTGCTTCAACACCGCCATGACGGGCTACCAGGAGATCCTGACGGACCCGTCCTATGCCGGCCAGATCGTCACCTTCACCTTCCCGCATATCGGGAATGTGGGGACCAACGACGAGGACCTCGAAAGCCTCGACGCCGCCCCCGCCTCCGGCATCCGCGGGGCGGTCATCGCCTCGGCGGTGACGAACCCGTCGAACTGGCGTTCGTCCTCCCATCTTGACGGCTGGCTGAAGGCCCGGGGCATCGTCGGCATCACGGGGGTGGACACCCGCGCGCTGACCGCCCTGATCCGCGACCGGGGCATGCCGAACGCGGTGATCGCCAACGACCCCGAGGGCCGGTTCGACCGGGAGGCGTTGAAGGCCCGCGCGGCGGCGCTCGCGCCGATGGAAGGGCTCGATCTCGTGCCCCCGGTCACCAGCCGCGAGCGCTCGGAATGGTCCGAGTCGGTCTGGGCGCTGGGCGAGGGGTACGGCCGCCGGGCCGCGGGGTCCGGCCTGAAGGTCGTGGCCATCGACTACGGCGTGAAGCGCAACATCCTCCGGCTGCTGACGGAGGCGGGCTGCGACGTGACCGTCGTGCCGGCCACCACCAGCGCCGAGGACATCCTGGCCCTGAAGCCGGACGGCGTGTTCCTCTCGAACGGCCCCGGCGATCCGGCCGCGACCGGCGACTATGCCGTGCCGGTCATCCGTAAGCTCCTGGAGGAGAAGGTCCCGACCTTCGGCATCTGCCTCGGCCACCAGCTCATGGGCTTGGCGCTGGGCGGACGCACCGTGAAGATGGGCCAGGGACACCACGGCGCGAACCACCCGGTGAAGGACAAGACCACCGGCAAGGTGGAGATCGTCTCGATGAACCACGGCTTCGCCGTCGATCCGGCGAGCCTGCCCGATACGGCGGTGGAGACGCACGTCTCCCTGTTCGACGGCTCCAATTGCGGTCTGTCGCTCACCGACCGCCCGGCCTTCTCGGTGCAGCACCACCCGGAGGCCTCGCCCGGCCCGCGGGACAGCCACTACCTGTTCGAGCGCTTCGTGACGCTGATGCGCTCGGGCAAGCCGGAGGCCGTCCAACCGTAGGGCGAGGGCGCGGCTGCCGGTCCCGGGAGCGCCCCACCGGGGTCACAAAAACCCCGAATTCGGACGGCTTATTCCCCATCGACGGCTCCGAGACGGCGACGCTTTCGCGCTTCGCCCCGGCCGCGATGGGGACTTGTCCGGATGATTGCCAATCAGGCGCGCGACGACTTCACTCGCCTGCACAAGGCCTTCACCTACCATCTCGGGGTGGCGACCGCGCTCGCGTGGCTCACCGCCCTCTATGCCGCCGTCCATGCCCCGTGGGTGCGCAACATCCGGGCGCTGATCGACCCCAGCGCCGGACTGGACCGGGTGGAGAGCACCCTCTCCTATCTCTTCGTCATGCCGGCCGTGCTCGCCCTCGCCCTGGTCTCCATCGTCGCCGGCCGCGAGGCCCTGCGCCAGGCGCAGACCCTGTCGAACGTCTCCGTCGAGTTCGCCGCCGCCGCCGTCGTGGCCTTCGGGGTGTTCTACCTGTCGATCGACCGGGCGGTCGCGGCCCTCACCGCCGCATTCTGAGCCCTTTGGGCCTCCGAGAGGGCTTTGGGATGGTGACGAGCCGCCCGGTGCCCTTGTCTCGGGTGCGGAGCCGCGTGTAAACGCAGGGCTCAACGATAATCCCGCCATGCGTCCGATCGCCGGGCCTAGCCCGCCCGGCCGGGCGCGTGTGCCTGTAGAAGGCGTCCGATGCCCAAACGCACCGATATCTCCTCGATCCTGATCGTCGGGGCGGGGCCGATCATCATCGGACAGGCCTGCGAGTTCGACTATTCCGGCACCCAGGCGTGCAAGGCCCTCCGCGAGGAGGGCTACCGCATCGTGCTCGTGAATTCGAACCCCGCCACGATCATGACCGACCCGGACATGGCGGATGCGACCTATGTCGAGCCGATCACCCCGGAGATCGTCGCCAAGATCATCGAGAAGGAGCGGCCGGACGCCATCCTGCCGACCATGGGCGGCCAGACGGCGCTGAACTGCGCCCTGTCGCTGCAGAAAATGGGCGTGCTCGCCAAGTACGGCGTGCAGATGATCGGCGCCACCGCCGAGGCCATCGACAAGGCCGAGGACCGCTCGCTCTTCCGCGACGCGATGACGAAGATCGGGCTCGACACCCCGAAATCGGCCCTCGCCAACGCCTCGGCCGCCAAGAAGGCCGACCGGGAGAAGTACCTCGCCGAGGTCGCCCGTCTGGAGGCGGCCAACCCCGAGGCCGACGCCCGGTCCGCCGCCGTCGCGGCGTTCGAGAAGAAGTGGCTGGCGGGTGAATCCGAGCGGCGCAAGCGCTACGGCGAACACGCCCTCGGGCAGGCGCTGATCGCGCTGGCCGAGGTCGGCCTGCCGGCGATCATCCGCCCGTCCTTCACCATGGGCGGCACCGGCGGCGGCATCGCCTACAACCGCGAGGAGTTCCTCGACATCGTGGAGCGGGGCATCGACGCCTCGCCCACCAACGAGGTGCTGATCGAGGAGAGCGTGCTCGGCTGGAAGGAGTACGAGATGGAGGTCGTTCGCGACAAGAACGACAACTGCATCATCGTCTGCTCCATCGAGAACATCGACCCGATGGGCGTCCACACCGGGGATTCGATCACCGTCGCCCCCGCGCTGACGCTCACCGACAAGGAATACCAAGTGATGCGCGATGCATCGCTGGCGGTGCTCCGGGAGATCGGCGTCGAGACCGGCGGCTCGAACGTGCAGTTCGCGATCAACCCCGAGAACGGGCGGATGATCGTGATCGAGATGAACCCCCGCGTGTCGCGCTCCTCGGCCCTGGCCTCCAAGGCCACCGGCTTCCCCATCGCCAAGGTCGCCGCCAAGCTCGCGGTGGGCTACACGCTGGACGAGATCGCCAACGACATCACCGGGGGCGCGACCCCGGCCTCCTTCGAGCCGACGATCGACTACGTCGTCACCAAGATCCCCCGCTTCGCCTTCGAGAAGTTCCCCGGCGCCGAGCCGACGCTGACCACCGCCATGAAGTCGGTGGGCGAGGCGATGGCCATCGGCCGTTGTTTCGCGGAATCGCTCCAGAAGGCCCTTCGCTCCCTGGAGACCGGCCTCACCGGCCTCGACGAGATCGAGATCGAGGGGATGGGCAAGGGCGACGACCGCAACGCCATCAAGGCGGCGCTGGGCACCCCCACGCCCGACCGGCTGCTCAAGGTGGCCCAGGCCCTGCGGCTCGGCGTCAGCCACGAGGAGGTCTACGCCTCCTGCAAGGTCGATCCGTGGTTCCTTGAGCAGATCCAGGCCATCGTGGACATGGAGCGGCGGGTGAAGGCCCATGGCCTGCCCACGACTCCGGGCGCCTTCCGCCAGCTCAAGGCGGCGGGCTTCTCCGACGCGCGCCTCTCGGTGCTCGTGGGTCTCGAGGAGGCCGAGGTGCGGGAGATGCGCCGGGCGCTGGGCGTGCGGCCGGTGTTCAAGCGGATCGACACCTGCGCGGCCGAGTTCAAGTCGCCCACCGCCTACATGTACTCGACCTATGTGGCGCCGTTCGCCGGCACCGTGGCCGACGAGGCGGAGCCGACCGGGGCGAAGAAGGTTGTGATCCTCGGCGGCGGGCCGAACCGGATCGGCCAGGGCATCGAGTTCGACTATTGCTGCTGCCACGCCTGCTACGCGCTGAGCGAGGCCGGGTACGAGACCATCATGGTCAACTGCAACCCGGAGACGGTCTCCACCGACTACGACACGTCGGACCGGCTCTACTTCGAGCCCCTGACCATCGAGGACGTGCTCGAAATCCTCGAGACCGAGAAGCAGGCGGGGACGCTCCACGGCGTCATCGTGCAGTTCGGCGGGCAGACGCCCCTGAAGCTGGCCCGCGCCCTCGAGGCCGCCGGCATCCCGATCCTCGGGACCTCGCCCGACGCCATCGACCTCGCCGAGGACCGGGACCAGTTCAAGCGGCTCCTCGACAAGCTCGGGATGAAGCAGCCGAAGAACGGCATCGCCTACTCCGTCGAGCAGAGCCGGCTGGTGGCGGCCGATCTCGGCCTGCCCTTCGTGGTGCGCCCGTCCTACGTGCTCGGCGGCCGGGCCATGGCGATCATCCGCGACGAAGCCCAGTTTGCCGACTACCTGCTCGACACCCTGCCGAGCCTGATCCCGTCCGACGTCAAGGCGCGCTACCCCAACGACAAGACGGGGCAGATCAACACGGTGCTCGGCAAGAACCCGCTGCTGTTCGACCGCTACCTGTCCGACGCCGTCGAGGTGGACGTGGATGCGGTGTGTGACGGCGAGACCGTGTTCATCGCCGGCATCATGGAGCACATCGAGGAGGCGGGCATCCACTCGGGCGATTCGGCCTGCTCGCTGCCGCCGCGCTCGCTCTCGCCCGAGACCATCGCCGAGCTGGAGCGCCAGACGACGGCCATGGCGCTGGCCCTGAAGGTCGGCGGCCTGATGAACGTTCAGTACGCCATCAAGGCCGGCACGATCTACGTGCTGGAGGTGAACCCCCGCGCCTCGCGCACGGTGCCCTTCGTGGCGAAGGTGATCGGCGAGCCCATCGCCAAGATCGCCGCCCGGATCATGGCCGGGGAAAAGCTCTCGACCTTCGGGCTGACGAAGAAGACCCTGCCGCACATCGCGGTGAAGGAGGCGGTGTTCCCCTTCGCCCGGTTCCCCGGCGTGGACGTCCTCCTGGGACCGGAGATGCGCTCCACCGGCGAGGTGATCGGCCTCGACACGGGCTTCGGCGTCGCCTTCGCCAAGAGCCAGCTCGGCGCCGGCAACCAGGTTCCGCGCTCGGGGGCGGTGTTCGTGTCCGTGCGGGACGACGACAAGGCGCGCATCCTGCCCGCCATGCGCCAGCTCGCCGAACTCGGCTTCACCATCCTCGCCACGGGTGGAACGCAGCGGTTCCTCGTGGAGAACGGCCTGAAATGCGAGCGGATCAACAAGGTCCTCGAAGGCCGGCCGCACGTGGTGGACGCCATCAAGAACGGCGACATCCAGCTGGTCTTCAACACCACCGAGGGGGCCGGCGCCCTGTCGGACTCGCGCTCGCTGCGCCGTGCGGCCCTCTTGCATAAGGTGCCGTACTACACCACTCTAGCCGGCGCGATGGCGGCGGCCGAAGGGATCAAGGCCTACCTCGAAGGCGATCTCAAGGTCCGCGCATTGCAGGAATATTTTGCGGCCTGAAGTTGCAGGCTGCGAAACAACTATCAAGGCCCGGAGGGAGTGACCCGCTCCCGGCCGGGCTTCTTCATTGTGGCGCGAGACGATGAGCATAGACAAGGTTCCGATCACGACCCGCGGCTATGCGGCCCTCGAAGAAGAGTTGAAGCATCGCCAGCAGGTGGAGCGGCAGCGCATCATCCAGGCGATCGCCGAAGCCCGCGCCCTGGGCGATCTCTCCGAGAACGCCGAGTACCATGCGGCCAAGGAGGCCCAGTCCCACAACGAGGGCCGGGTCATGGAGCTTGAGAGCATGATCGCCCGGGCGGAGGTGATCGATGTCGCCAAGCTGTCCGGCAGCAAGATCATCTTCGGCGCCACCGTGAAACTCGTGGACGAGGACACGGAGGAGGAGAAGACCTACCAGATCGTCGGCGAGCCCGAGGCCGACGTCCGCTCCGGCCGCGTCTCCATCGGCTCCCCGATCGCCCGCGCGCTGATCGGCAAGGGGGTGGGCGACACCGTCGAGGTGACGACGCCCGGCGGCGGCAAGTCCTACGAGGTCGTCGAAGTCCGGTTCGGCGTCTGAGGCGATGGCCGCTCGCGGATGGACGTGGGCCGGTCTCACCCTGATCGCCGGCCTCGGGGGGGCGGCGAAGGCGGATGACTTTCCGCCCACGCCGCTCTTCTCGGATGTCCGGGTGGACGTGCGGCCCCTGCTCGCCCAGGGCGGCGGCCTGCCGGCGGAAGCCCTCGCCGCCGACCTGACGGCGGCCCTGCGGAAATCCCTGGCCGAACGGATCGGCGGGCGAGGCCCCGGCCTCGTGGTGGTGATCACCGCCCTGTCGCTGCGCGACTATGTGGGCAATGGCGGCGGGCGGTTCGGCCTCGGCGGCATGCAGAACGACTACATGGAGGGGGATGCCCTCCTCGTCGGGCGCCGGGGCGAGGTGCTCGGCCGCCATCATCAGCTGACGGCGACTCCGTCGAGCTACGGCGGCGCGTGGTACGACCCGGCCAACGAGGGCCGGCGGGTCGCGGTGATCGCCGACATCTACGCCCAGTGGCTCGCCCGCGACCTGCCGCGGGACTAGGCCGATGACGGGCCTCGCCGGCCTGCGCGCCTGGATCGTCACCGACGGCAAGGCGGGCGACGAGAACCAGTGCCTCGGGGTGGCCCGGTGCCTCGGCCTCGAGGCCGAGGTGCGGCGTGTCCCGACGGCAGGTCCCTTCGCCCTGCTCGCGCCCTGGGGACCGGCCGACCCGCGCCAGGGCCCCCGGCGAAGGGGAAGCGTCCTGCACGGCCCCCTCCCCGCCCTCGCCATCGCCTCGGGGCGCCGGGCGGTGCCCTATCTGCGGGCCTGCCGGCGGCTCGGCGTCGGCTTCACCGCCTTCCTCAAGGATCCCCGCACGGGCACGGGCAGCGCCGACTTCATCTGGGTGCCGGAGCACGATTCCCTGCGCGGCCCCAACGTCCTCACGACGGTGACGTCCCCCCACCTCGTCTCGGCCGCCCGGCTGGCCGAGGCGCGAATCGCGGGGGATGCCCGCCTCGCGGGCCTGCCGGGCAAGCGCGTCGCCGTGCTCCTCGGCGGCGACAGCCGGCACGGGCGAGTCTCCGAACCGGAGACCGCGCGGCTCATCGGCCACCTGCGCCGGCTGGCGGCGTCGGGCTGTTCGCTCATGGTGACGACCTCTCGCCGCACGCCGGAGACCCTGCGCCGGGCGGCGCGGGCGATCACGGAGGAGACCGGCGGGTTCTTCTGGGGGGGAGACGGCGCGAACCCCTACCTCGCCATGCTCGCCGCCGCGGAGGCCATCGTCGTCACGTCGGATTCCGTGAACATGGTGAGCGAGGCCGTGGCGACCGGCGCCCCGGTCCTGCTCTGCGACATCGCAGGGACGCCGCCCCGCCACGGGCGGATGTATGCCGCGCTGAAACGGGCCGGTGCGCTCGCGAGCTTCGATGGCAGCCTCGCGGATCTGCGGTATTCCCCCATAGACGCGACGCCCGTCATCGCGCAGGCCCTCGCGGACGCCTATATTAACCACCGACGCGGGCGGGTGTGACGCCGCGCGATCCGGTGGACCGGAAGACGAAGAGTTCGAGACCGATGGCCCATACCCACGCTAAGCTCATCATCGTCGGGTCCGGCCCGGCCGGCTACACCGCCGCGATCTACGCCGCCCGCGCCATGGTCCAGCCGCTGCTGATCTCGGGCTTCCAGCCCGGCGGCCAGCTGATGATCACCACCGACGTGGAGAATTATCCGGGCTTCGCCGAGGCGATCCAGGGCCCGTGGCTGATGGAGCAGATGCGCGCCCAGGCGGAGCATGTGGGCACGACGATCCTCTCCGAGTACGTCACCAAGGTCGATCTGCAGACCCGGCCGTTCCGCCTCGAAGCCGATTCGGGGGAGACCTATTCCTGCGACTCGCTGATCATCGCCACCGGCGCCCAGGCCAAGTGGCTCGGCCTTCCCTCCGAGGCGAAGTTCCAGGGCGGCGGCGTCTCGGCCTGCGCCACCTGCGACGGGTTCTTCTTCCGCGGCCGGGAGGTCGTGGTGGTCGGCGGCGGCAACACCGCCGTGGAGGAGGCGCTCTACCTCGCCAACATCGCCAAGAAGGTGACGGTGGTCCACCGCCGGGACCAGTTCCGCGCCGAGCGCATCCTTCAGGAGCGGCTGTTCAAGCACCCGAACGTGGAGGTGCGGTGGCACCAGCAGATCGATGAGATCTGCGGCGTCGAGAAGCCGGCCCCCTCCGTCACCCATGTCCGGCTGAAGGACACCCGCACCGGCGAGACCAGCGAGGTGAAGACCGACGGCGTGTTCGTGGCCATCGGCCACCAGCCCGCCACCGGGATCTTCGAGGGCCAGCTCGCCCTGCGCCAGGGCGGCTACCTGTCCGTCCGGCCGGGCACGACGGAGACGGAGATCCCCGGCGTGTTCGCCGCGGGGGACGTGACCGACGACGTGTACCGCCAGGCGATCACGGCGGCCGGCATGGGGTGCATGGCCGCCCTAGAGGCCGAGAAGTTCCTGGCCAACCTCGAGATCGGCGAAAGCCCCGCCCGCGCTGCAGCTGAGTAACCACCTTCGCCGTCTTTTGACGGATTTCGCGGTTTATGCACCGGTCGTGGACCCGCGGAGGCCCGCGTACGGTGCATAGGTCTATTCTCCGCCAAGGAATGCGTATATCGCATGGCACCGTGGCGTGGATGTCGACCCTGCGGCGTCGTCGGTCGGGGGGCGGAGACAGTGGCCGTTCAGCCGGAGATGGCCGTCAGGCTTTCCGGGGCGGCCCGAGCGGGAGTTCTCGCGTTGGATTGGGACAAGATTCGGATCTTCCTGAACGTCGCCGAGGCGGGAAGCTTCACGAAGGCCGGGGACGACATCGGCCTGAGCCAGTCGGCGGTGAGCCGCCAGATCAGCGCCCTCGAGCGCGAGCTGAAGGCCCCCCTGTTCCACCGGCATGCCCGCGGCCTGATCCTGACCGAGCAGGGCGACCTGCTGTTCCGCGCCGCCAAGGACATGAAGCTGCGCCTGGAGAACACCCGGGCGCGCCTCGTGGAGACCTCCGAGCGCCCCACCGGCGACCTCAAGGTGACGACCACGGTCGGCCTCGGCGTGTCGTGGCTGTCGCAGCGGGTGGGTGAGTTCCTCGACCTCTATCCCGATGTCCGCATCGAGATGATCCTGACCAACGAGGAGCTCGACCTCGCCATGCGCGAGGCCGATGTGGCGATCCGCATGCGCCGTCCGGCGCAGCCCGACCTGATCCAGCGCCGGCTGTTCACGGTGCACTACCATGCCTTCGCCAGCCAGGATTACGTGAAGCGGTTCGGCGAGCCCAAGACCGTCGAGGAGCTGGACGAGCACCGCATCGTCTCCTTCGGCGGCAACGAGCCGTCCTACCTCCTCGCCGCGCACTGGCTGGCCGATGCCGGCCGCGACGGCCGGGAGCGGCGGCAGGTCCATCTCACCGTCAACAACATCGGTGCCCTGCAGCGGGCCATGGAAGCCGGAGCCGGGATCGGCATCCTGCCCGACTACGCCGTCGATGGGGACGACAACCTCGTCCAGGTGCTGCGCGAGACCGACATGCCGACGCTGGAGAGCTATCTCGTCTATGCCGAGGAGATGCGCTCGGTGGCGCGGGTGCAGGCCTTCCGCGACTTCCTGGTCCAGAAGGCGCAGCGCTGGACCTATTGAGGGCCAGCGGCGTCCACCCTTGATCCCGCCGAAAGCCGCCTAAAACTCACGTTCTCGGAGCGAGTGGGAGGTGGCCATGGGTGCGATGGCGAAGGCGATCGTCGTCGGAGCGGGGGGCGGGTTCGAGCGGGTCACCGCCACCGAGCGTCCGGTCCCGGAGCCGGCCTTCGGCGAGATCACCGTCCGGCTGCGGGCGAGTTCGCTGAACTACCACGATTACGCCGTCGTCAGCGGCATGTGGGGGCCGTCCGTGCCGCGGATCCCGATGTCGGACGGGGCCGGCGCCGTCACCGCGGTCGGGCCCGGCGTCACCGAGTTCGCCGTCGGCGATGCCGTGGTGAGCACCTTCTTCCCGACCTGGCTCGACGGGCAGGCGGAGGTCGTCGGCTTCGCGACGGTGCCCGGCGACGGCATCGACGGCTATGCCCGCGAGGCGGTGACCGCGCCGGCCACGGCCTTCACCCGCGCCCCCGCCGGTTGGGACCATGCCGAGGCCGCGACGCTGACCACGGCGGGCCTCACCGCATGGCGTGCCCTGCACGAGGACGGGCGGGTGAAGGCCGGAGACACGGTGCTGGTCCAGGGCTCCGGGGGCGTCTCCGTCTTCGCCCTGCAATTCGCCAAGATGGCCGGTGCGACGGTGATCGCCACCTCCTCGTCGGACGAGAAGCTGTCCCGGCTCGAAGCCCTCGGGGCCGACCACCTCATCAACTACCGGCAGGATGCGGCCTGGGGCGAGACCGCCCGGCGGATCACCGGGGGGCGGGGCGTCGATCACGTGATCGAAGTGGGCGGGCCCGGGACGCTGGAACAATCGATGGAGGCGGCCCGGGTCGGCGGGCACATCTCGGTCATCGGCATCCTCACCGGAGTCGAGGGCTCCCTGCAGGTCGTCCCGGCCCTCATCCGCCAGTTGCGCCTGCAGGGCGTGCTGGTCGGCAGCCGCCGGCAGCAGATCGACATGGTCCGGGCGATCGACGCCAACGGCATGCGGCCGGTGGTCGATCGCCGCTTTCCCCTGGACGCCCTGGTCGAGGCCTTCCGGCACCAGGAGAGCAACCGGCACTTCGGGAAGATCTGCCTCGAGATGTGAGGTCCCGTAGGGCGGGCGGTCAGACGAACAGCCGCTCGCCCTCCAGCCCCTTGTAGAGCCCCGCCACCTGCTCGCCGTAGCCGTTGTAGATCAGCGTCGGCACGCGCTGGTCGCTGCCGAGGACCCGCTCACTCGCTTGGCTCCAGCGGGGGTGCGGTACGGCGGGGTTCACGTTGGCCCAGAACCCATATTCGGAGGATTGCAGCCCCTCCCAGAAGGTCTTCGGCCGGTCGGCGGTGAACGACACCTTCACGATCGATTTGGCCGACTTGAACCCGTATTTCCACGGCACCGCGATGCGGATCGGTGCGCCGAACTGGTTCGGCAGCGGCTTGCCGTAGACGCCGGTGACCACGAAGGCGAGGTCGTTGCCGGCCTCGGCCAGGGTCAGGCCCTCGGTGTAGGGCCAAGGGTAGTAGAAGACCCGCTGGCCCGGCGCCATCGCCTTGTCCATGAAGGTCTCGAAGCGGATGTACTTCGCGCCGGAGGTGGGCTTCGCCAGGGCCACGAGCTTCGACAGGGGGAAGCCGGTCCACGGCACCGCCATCGACCACGCTTCGACGCAGCGGTGGCGGTAAAGCCGCTCCTCCAGCCCGATCTTGCGGATCAGGTCATCGACGCCGACCTCGAACGGCTTCTCCACGAGGCCGTCGATCTTGAGCGTCCAAGGGGAGGTCTTGAGGGCGTTGGCCGCCGGCAGGACGGTCTTGGACATGCCGAATTCGTAGAAGTTGTTGTAGTCGCCGCTGAACCGCTCGGGAGTCACGGCGCGGTCGAGCGTGTAGCTCTCGTTGCGCGGCGCCGGGTAAGAACCGCTCTCCACGGCCGCCCAGGCACGACCCCCGATCAGCGAGCCCGCCGCGAGACCCGCGGCGCCGCCGATGAGGGCCCGACGGTCGAGGAAGATCGCTTCCGGCGTGGCGTTGCTCTCGGGGATCTCCCATCCGCGGTGGCGCTTGATCAGCATGGCCGTCTCCCCTGCGTGGCGTGTCTCGGTCTCTTCCCCGAGAGATCGGACCGGATCGCTGGATGGGCAAGCCGGTCCGCCTCACCATTCGGCGAGGGGCCCCGTGGGGTTACGTCGCGCCCTCGGGGGGCGGGGCCTCGTCGCGCAGGACGCGGCGGAGCACCTTCCCGACATTGGTCTTCGGCAGGGCCTCGTGCAGTACCACGGCCTTCGGCACCTTGTAGCCGGTGAGCTGCGTGCGGGCGTAGGCCCGCAGGGCGTCGGCGCTGACGCTCGCATCCTTCAGCACCACATGGGCCACCACCATCTCGCCGGTCTCGGCGTGGGGCGTGCCGACCACCGCGCATTCGAGGACGCCCGGATGGGAGGCGATCACATCCTCGACCTCGTTCGGGTAGACGTTGAACCCTGAGACCAGGATCATGTCCTTCAACCGGTCGACGATCCGGACCTGCCCGGCCGCATCCATCACGGCCACGTCGCCCGTGCGGAAATAGCCGTCCGCCGTCATCACCTGCGCGGTCTCGTCCGCCCGGTTCCAGTAGCCGGGCATCACCTGGGGGCCCTTCGCGCAGAGCTCCCCACGCTCGCCCGGCGGGACGGGACGGTTCTCGGCATCCCGGATCGAGACCAGGGTCGAGGGCAAGGGATAGCCAATCGTCCCGCTGAAATCCGGCAGCGTGCGCAGGTTGGCGCACAGCACCGGGGAGGTCTCCGACAGGCCGTAGCCCTCCACGATGGCGTGTCCGGTCAGGGCCTTCCACCGCGCCGCGACGGCGCTCTGGACGGCGGTGCCCCCGCCGATGACGAAATCGAGGGCGGAGAAGTCCACCGTGCCGATCTTCGGGTGGTTCACGAGCATGTTGAACAGGGTGTTGACCCCCGCCAGCCCGGTGAACCGCACGCGGGAGAGTGTCTTCACGAAGCCGTCGCAGTCGCGCGGGTTGGGGATCAGCAGGCAGCTGCCGCCGGTCCGGACCGAGAACAGGAAACAGGCCGTGAGTGCGAAGATATGGTAGAGCGGCAGGGCCGTGACGGTGATCCGGCGCCGCCCCGTATCCGTCGCGTCGAACCACGTGACGCATTGCTCGACATTGGCCGCCACGTTGCGGTGTGTGAGCATCGCCGCCTTGGCGACGCCCGTCGTGCCGCCGGTATATTGCAGGAAGGCGAGGTCGTCCGGAGCGACCGGGACCGGGCGCAGCGGCGCGCGCGTCTTCAGGGCGGCGGCGAAGCGGACGGCGAGCCCAGGGGGCAGCGTGAAGGGCGGCACCGCCTTGCGCAGGTGGCGGCTCGCAAGGTTGATCGCCTGACCCTTCGCGCCCAAGCCGTCGCCGGGGCCGGCGACGATGACCCGGCGCAGGTCGATCTCGCCCAACGCGCCGGCGACCGTATGCGCGAAATTCTCGAGGACGATCAGCACCCGCGCGCCGGAATCACCGATCTGTGCCGCCATCTCGCGGCTCGTGTAGAGCGGGTTGACGTTGACCACGACCGCCCCGGCCAGATGCACGGCGACGATCGAGACCATGTAGGACGGGATGTTGGGCAGCATGATCGCCACCCGGTCGCCCTTGCCGACCCCGTCCGCCTGGAGGGAGGCGGCGAGCGCCCGGGCCTGTCGGCCGAGATCGGCGTAGGAGAGGTCGGAGCCGAAGCAGGTGGCCGCCAGCCTGTCCGCGAAGGCGGCGATGCTGTGGGTGTAGAGGTCCGAGAGGGTGCGAAGGTCGGCGACGGCGATGTCGGCCGGCATGCCCGGCGGATAGGCGGAAAGCCATGGCCGCGCGGTCGCGCGGTCCTGCGCGCTGGCCGCGTCGCGGTCCATCGTCACGCTGGCGTGCATAGCGTTTCCTCCGCAGGTGCGGCTCTGATGGCCGCCGATCCCGCCCCCCGGCTCGGACTGTGGGCGATGCGCGGAGAGCGCGCAAGGCTGCCTCACGCGCTCGCGCGGCGCCTGCGTAACGCGATCAGGAGGCTGTACGGCGCCGCTGCGACGAGCAGGAGGACGGCCGCGAGGCCCGCCTCGCCGGGCCGCATCGCCCGGGCCGGCCACGCGCCGAAGCCGACCTCGTGGCCGAGGCCGATCAGACCGGCGCCGAACCACAGACACAGGAAGGACAGGGCGCCCCACCCGATCCGCCGCAGCCGCGGACGGAGCGGCCGGTTCGCGGCGAGGATGGATGCGCCGACGATGCCGCCGACCATGAGGGCCGGGACGCTCGCCCCGAGGGCGTAGGCGAGCCAGAGGGGCTGGCCGGTGAGGAAGGCCATGCTGCCGGTGGCGTATCCGCCCCGCAGGATCAGGCCCCCGAAGGTCGGGTAGAGCCCCGCCAGGCCGAGGACGGCGAGTCCGAGGAGCGCGAAGGCGACCCGCCGTGCCGCCCCCCCCGGACCGGCGGCCGCCGCCGCCGCCACGATCCGTGCCGCCGCGAAGATGAGGGCGAAGACGAAGAGGGGATAGCGGTCGAGGAAGAAGCCGTAGGCATAGGGCTCCAACCCCTCGGGCAGGGCCATGCGGCGGCTCAGGCCCCCTGCGGCGAAGGCCGCCAGAGCCAGGAGCATCGCGAGGACGGGGACGAGCGCCTCGCGAAGGGGGGTGACCCACGCCCGCCCCCCCGCGGAGGAAGGGGGCCGGACGGGGGCGTCGCGCGACCCGATGACGTCGAGGAAAGCGTCGCTCGCCACGGGTCTCGCTCCGACGGCGCGTCAGTGCGCCTCGTAATTGTCCCGGATCAGCCGGTCGAGGAGGCGGACGCCCCAGCCCGCCCCCCAGCTGCGGTTGATCTCGCTGGCGTTGGAGGACATCGCCACGCCGGCGATGTCGAGGTGGGCCCACGGCACGTCCTCGACGTAGCGCTTGATGAACGAGGCCGCCGTCGCCGCGCCGCCGTGACGGCCGCCGGTGTTCTTCATGTCGGCGAACTTGGAATCGATCGCCTTGTCGTAGGCGGGGATCAGCGGCATCCGCCACACCGCCTCGCCCGTCGCCTCGCCGGCCGCGCGGATCTTCTCGGCGAGGCCGTCGTCGTTGGAGAACATCCCGGCGATGTCCTGGCCCAGGGCGACGATGATCGCCCCCGTGAGGGTGGCGAGGTCGATCATCGCCTTGGGCTTCGCCGAGCGGACGACGTGGGTGATGACGTCGGCGAGGACGAGGCGGCCCTCGGCGTCGGTGTTGATCACCTCGATGGTCTGGCCCGACATGGAGGTCAGGATGTCGGAGGGGCGGTAGGCGCCGCCGTCCGGCATGTTCTCCACGATGCCGATGGCGCCGACCACGTTGCAGCGCGCCTTGCGCGCGGCGAGGGCGCGCATCGCCCCGACCACGGCGGCGGCGCCGCCCATGTCGCCCTTCATGTCCTCCATGCCGCCGCCCGGCTTGATGGAGACGCCGCCCGAATCGAAGATCACGCCCTTGCCGATCAGGGCGACGGGCGCCTCGCCGGCCGTGCCGCCGTTCCAGCGCATGACCACGACGCGGGGCTCGCGCACCGAGCCCTGCGCCACGGCGAGGAGGGCCCCCATGCCGAGGTCGCGCATCCGCGCCGGCTCCAGGATCTCCACCTCGACGCCGAGCTTCGTCAGCTCCCCGGCCCGGCGGGCGAACTCTTCCGGGTAGAGGACGTTCGGCGGCTCGTTGACGAGGTCCCGGGCGAGGATGACGCTCTCGGCGAGGCTGCGCGCACCCTCGTCCTCGCGGGCGGCGGCGGCGTGGTCGGCGGCGAGGATCGTCAGGCTGGTGCCGGCCTTGTCCTCGGCGTCGGGCTTCTTCTTCGTCTTGTAGCGGTCGAAGGTGTAGGTCCGCAGGCGGGCCCCGAGGGCGAAGGCGGCGGCCTGCTCGGGGCCGGTGGCGACGCCCGGCAGGTCGAGGACGATCCGCGCCGTCCGGCCGGAGACCTTCGAGGCGGTGAAGCCGCCGAGCACCGGCCAGTCGAGCTTGCCCCGGTCGGTGTTGCTGCCGAGCCCGACCACCACGAGGCGGTCGATGGGAAGGCCCGCGGGCGCCGGCAGCACCATCGCCGAGAGAGAGCGGCCCTTGAACTTCTCGGAGGCCGCCGCCTTGGCGACGAGGTCGGCGCCTGCGCCGCCGAGGGCGTCCCTGGCCGGGGCGCCGAGGGCCAAATCATCGCCCATGAACACCACGAGGTCGCCCTGGCCCGCCTGCCCCAGGGGCCCGAAGGCGATGTCGATCTTGTCCGTCATGCTTCCCGCCATCCCACCGCCGCCGCCGTGGAACGCCGGCCGCGCTTCGCAATCCGACCTGTGTAGCCGTTGAGACGCAGAACGCAACGCGGCGCGAGAGCCCTGGAATCGCCCCAGTTGTCGGGTCATGCCGGGCGGGGGACGCAACGCCGGAGCGGGCCGCTGGGACGATGAGGCAGGTCGAACGCTACATCTTCCGGATCGCCGCGGGCGGGACGCTCGCCTGCCTCGTCGGCTTGACCGGGACGATCTGGGTCACGCAGGCGCTGCGCGAGCTCGACCTCGTGACCGCCAAGGGGCAGACTCTGCTCGTCTTCCTCTTCGTCACCGCCCTGTCGCTGCCGACGCTGGTGGTGGTGATCGCCCCCGTCGCCCTGTTCATCGGGACGGTCTACGCCCTCAACAAGCTCAACGGCGATTCCGAGCTGATCGTGATGTCGGCGGCGGGGATGCCGCCGCGCTCGCTCCTGCGGCCGTTCGTGACGCTCGCGCTCAGCGTCAGCTTCCTCGTGGGCGTGGTGGTGATCGTGGTGATGCCCGCGAGCTTCCAGGAGCTGCGCGACGTCATCACCCGCGTGCGCGGCGACTTCATCGCCAACGTGGTCAAGGAAGGCCAGTTCACCCAGCTCGACAACGGCATCACCTTCCATTTCCGCCAACGCGGGCCGGGGGGCGTCCTCGAAGGGTTGTTCATCCAGGACCGGCGCGAGGCCGGGAAGACCAAGGTTTACCTCGCCGACCGGGGCAACGCCGTCGATGTCGACGGGCAGAGCTACCTGATCCTCGAACACGGCACCGTGCTGCAGCAGCAGAAGGACAGCCGCGATTCCTCGATCCTGAAGTTCGACCGCTACACGATCGACCTCGCCGCCTTCGCGCCGCCGGATTCCGACACGATCTACAAGCCCCGGGAGCGCTCGACGGCGCAGCTCCTGTTCCCCGACCGGAGCGAGGCCTACTACCAGCTGCAGAAGGGGCGGTTCCGGGCCGAGCTGCACGACCGTCTCTCCGCCGCCCTCTATCCGCTGGCCCTGGCGTTCATCGCCTTCGCGGCGCTGGGCGATCCGCGCACCACCCGCCAGGGCCGGGGCCTGGCCGTCGCCGGGGCGATCATCGCCGTGGTCGCCCTGCGCATCGCGGGCTTCGCCGCGGTGAGCGCGGCGGCGCGGAGTTCCGGGGCGGTGGCGGCGGTCTACGGCGTGCCGCTCCTGGCGATCGTCCTGTCGAGCCTGCTGATCTTCCAGGGAACGCGGGTCCGCGCCTTCAATGCCGGGCTCGCCCGCCTCATCCGCGGGCGCCTGCGCCCTCCCCGCCTCGCACCGGCCCAGTAGCGCCACACGATGCTGATCGGACCCACCCTCGGACGCTACTTCGCCGCGCGGTTCGCCCGCACGGTCCTCGGCGTCTTCATCACCGTCTTCGCCCTGGTCTACACCCTCGACTTCGTGGAGCTCCTGCGCCGGGCGGGTGAATCGCAGGGGGCCTCGACGGGGCTGATGGCGCAGCTCTCCCTCTACCGCACGCCCACCGTGGCGGAGGGCGTCCTGCCCTTCGCCGTGCTGTTCGGCTCCATGGCCTCGCTGCTGCAGCTGTCGCGAAAGCTGGAACTGGTGGTCGCCCGGGCCGCCGGCATCTCGGCCTGGCAGTTCCTCCAGCCGGGGCTGTTCGTGGCCCTGGCCCTCGGGGCGGTGGCGGTGGGCGTCTACAACCCCGTCTCGGCGATGCTGAAGCAGCGCTCCACCGAAATCGAGGCGAAGATCTTCGCCCGCTCCACCAAGGCCGCATCCGGCAAGGACCTGTGGCTGCGCCAGAAGGGGCTGGATGGCGAGGCGATCATCCGGGCCGAGACGGCGATCGAGGGCACCACGACGCTGGCCGGCGTCGGGGTCTTCACCTTCGACGAGCGCGGGGAATTCCAGTCGCAGATCGTCGCGGCCCGGGCGAGCCTGCACGACGGGTTCTGGGAGCTGACCGACGCCCGGGTGCTGCGGCCGGACCAGCCGCCGGAGACCTTCGGTACCTACCTCATCGCCTCGAACCTCGAGCCCGAGCGGGTGCGCCAGCGCTTCACCAGCCCCGAATCTGTGCCCTTCTGGCAACTGCCCGCCACCATCGCACAGACGGAGCGGGCGGGCCTGGATGCGACCCGGTACCGGCTGCAGTACGATGTGCTGTGGGCAAGGCCGATTCTGTTCGTGGCGATGGTCATGGTGGCTGCAACCGTTTCGTTACGGTTCTTCCGCTTTGGTGGAGTTGGAAAACTCGTCCTCGGAGGCGTCGCGGCAGGGTTCACGCTCTACGTCGTGCGCCAGGTCATGGAAGGGCTCGGCGCCTCGGGTTTGGTTGCAACACCTGTGGCTGCCTGGTTCCCGGCAGTGGTTGGGAGTCTTCTCGGTACGCTCGCGCTTCTGTACCAAGAGGACGGCTGATGCCTGCGGCCCGCGCGGGCCGGGAGACGAGTGTGAGAGTCGTGGCGGAAGTCGTCACCGGGGTTGGGACTGGCGTTGCGTAAGGTCGCCGACATCCTTTGGAGCGCCGGGCTGGCGGCGGCTCTGACGGTCGCCGTGCTGCCCGTCTCTGACGGGCACGCTCAGGGCGTGCCCACGCCGTCCGCGAAACCGGGCGCGAAGCTGCTCGTCGAGGCGAACGAGCTCGTCTACGACAACGACCACAACACCGTGACCGCCCGCGGCAACGCGGAACTGCACTACGGCCCGCGGACGCTGCAGGCCGACCGGGTGCGCTACGACCGCGGCACCGGCCGCGTCTTCGCCGAGGGCAACGTCCGCCTGACCGAGTCGGATGGCGGGGTCGTCACCGGCGAGCGCATGGAGCTCACCGACGACTTCAAGACCGGCTTCGTGGATACCCTGCGGGTCCAGCAATCCGTCGAGCGCAAGAACGAGACCGTCCGGGTGCGCTTCTCGGCGCCCCGCGGCGAGCGGGTGAACGGCGAGCAGACCTCCTTCGAGTACGGCAGCTACACCGCCTGCGAGCCGTGCAAGGACTCCCCGGAGAAGCCACCCCTGTGGCAGATCCGGGCGCAGAAGATCATCCACAACAACGAGACCCACACGATCTACTTCGAGGAGTCGACCCTCGAGATCGCCGGCATCCCGGTGGTCTACCTTCCCTATTTCGAGGCGCCGGACCCCACCGAGAAGCGCAAGACCGGCTTCCTCACGCCCCGGTTCATCTCGACCACGGCCCTCGGCAAGGGCGTGTCCCTGCCGTACTTCATCAACTTCGCGCCGAACTACGACCTGACCCTGACGCCGACCTTGCTCAGCCGGCAGGGGGTGCTGGGGCAGGCCGAGTTCCGGCACCGCCTGGACAACGGCTTCTACTCGCTGCGCCTGTCGGGCATCTCGCAGACCACGCCCTCGGCCTTCCTGCCGAGCCCGCTCGGCGCGGGCGAGCGCGACTTCCGCGGATCGGTGGAGAGCCAGGGCCGGTTCTACATCAACGAGCGCTGGCGGACCGGCTGGGACCTCGTCGGCGTCACCGACAAGTGGTTCCTCGACAACTACCGCATCCGCAACCAGTCGATCACCACCGACTTCTTCCGCGAGGCGGTCTCCACCGCCTACCTGACCGGCCAGGGCGACCGCTCGTGGTTCGATGCCCGGGCGTACTACTTCAAGGGCCTGTCGAGCTTCGACTGGCAGAAGCAGCAGCCGATCGTCGCCCCGGTGATCGACTACGACAAGCGGGTCAACGGCCCGTCCGAGATCGGCGGGGAGCTGCGCTTCCAGGCCAACATCACCAGCCTCAACCGCGACGTGACCCAGTACCAGGGCCTGCCGCGGACCACGACGTACCTGTTCTCGCCGAGCGTGAACGGCGTCAGCTTCCCGCTCTACCAGACCTGCGCGGTCTTCGCCCGGGGCGCCTGCCTGATCCAGGGTCTGGCGGGGCAGGATACCCGCGCCTCGGCGCAGCTGACGTGGCGCCGCAGCTTCATCGACGATTACGGGCAGAAGTTCACGCCCTTCGCGTCGCTGCGGGCCGACACGTTCTTCGTGAACCCGAACCTCTCGGGCTACCAGAACGACCTCGCCCCCTCGGTGGCGCGGATCGACGACGGCGTGTCGGGGCGCATCATGCCCACCGTCGGCCTCGACTACCGCTACCCCTTCGTCGCCAATTTCGGTGGGCTCGGCGTCCACACCATCGAGCCCATCGGGCAGCTCCTGCTGCGCCCGTCCGAGACCAAGATCGGCCGCCTGCCGAACGAGGATGCGCAGAGCCTCGTCTTCGACGACACGTCCCTGTTCGAATGGGACAAGTTCTCGGGCTACGACCGTGTCGAGGGCGGCGTGCGCACCAACCTCGGCGGCCAGTACTCGGTCGTCACGCCCTCGGGCTGGTACGCGAACGTCATGTTCGGCGAGTCGATCCAGCTGGCGGGGGTGAACTCGTTCCGCCGGGGCGACCTCGCCAATACCGGCATCGAATCCGGCCTCGACAAGACGCTGTCCGACTATGTGGGCCGCTTCCAGCTGTCGCCGAACCAGAACATCACCTTCATCTCGCGGGCGCGGTTCGACCACGCGGACTTCCACGTGTCGCGGTTCGAGACGGGCGTGACCGCCCGCTTCGCCCCGTTCGTGCCGCTCACGACCTCGCTGTTCTATTCCTACTACGAGGCGCAGCCGCTCCTCGGGTACAGCCACTACCGCGAGGGCGTGACCGCCTCGGCCACCTACAACATCACCCCGAACTGGTTCGTCTCGGGCTCGGTGCTGCTCGACCTGACCCACTACCTCGACGTTCGCAACAACTACAGCGATGCGCTGTCGAGCTACTTCGTGAACCCGGTGGGGACGGCGCCGATCTACGAGAACCCCGGCCGCTTCTACTTTGCGGGTGCGAGCCTCGGCGGCGGCTATCAGGACGAGTGCACCACCGTTACCCTGAACTACATCAATTCGCCGATCGCCACAGCGACCGGTGTGCGCGAGCGCAACCAGACGGTGCTGCTGCGGCTCGAACTGAAGACCCTCGGCGAGGCGGACCTGCGCCAGAACGTCGGCATCGCCACCACCGCGGACGGCATCGCCTCGGCCCGGTGACGATGCGGGAGAGTGATGCGCGGGCGGGCCGGGGCGCTGTATAAGGGCGCCATGCCTCCCCTCGCCCTCACCCTCGGAGACCCGGCCGGGATCGGCCCGGAACTCGCCCTCGCCGCCTGGCTCGAACGGGGCGGGCCGAACCCGCTTCCGCCGTTCTTCGTGCTCGGCGATCCCGCCTTCCTCGAACGCCTCGCGAGCCGCCTCGACCGCTTCGTGCCCGTGGCCGAGGTGGATCCGGAGACGGCGGCCGAGGTCTTTCCGAAGGCGCTGCCGGTGGTGCCCCTGCCGAGCGGGGCCGCGGTGTTCGCCGAGCCGGGCGTGCCGGACAGCGGCTATGCCGGCGCGGTGATCGAATCGATCAGCGCCGCCGTGCGGTTCGTCCAGGCCGGGCGCGCGGCGGCCGTCGTCACCAACCCCATCGCCAAGCATGTGCTGACGCGGGCGGGCTTCGCCCATCCGGGCCATACGGAGTTCCTGGCCGCGCTGGCCGTCCCCCCGGGCGTCGCGCCGCCGAGGCCGGTGATGATGATCTGGAGCGAGACCCTCGCGGTGGTGCCCGTGACGATCCACGTCCCCCTGCGCGACGTGCCCGCCCTGCTCACCCAGGCGCTGGTGGAGGAAACCGCCCGGATCGTCGACCGCGACCTCCGGGAGCGGTTCGGCCTGTCCGCGCCGCGGCTCGTGCTGGCGGGCCTCAATCCCCATGCGGGCGAGGCCGGCACGATGGGCCATGAGGACCGTGACGTGCTCGCCCCCGCGGTGGCCCGGCTCCGGGCGGAGGGCATCGACATCCGCGGCCCCCTGCCCGCCGACACGATGTTCCACGCCAGGGCGCGGGCGACCTACGACGTCGCCCTGGCACCCACCCACGATCAGGCGCTGATCCCGATCAAGACCATCGCCTTCGATGACGGGGTCAACGTGACCCTCGGCCTGCCCTTCGTGCGGACCTCGCCGGACCACGGCACCGCCTTCGACATCGCGGGCAAGGGCATCGCCCGGCCGGACAGCCTCATCGCCGCCATCCGCCTCGCCAAGCGGCTCGCGGGTTCCGTGCCGCGCCCTGGGCACGGGGAGGCGGCGCCGGCCAACGTCTATGCCGGGCGCCCCCAGGCCACCGGTTCCCGCCATTTCGACCCCGAGGACGAGCTGTGAGCGCACCGGATGGTCTTCCGCCCCTGCGGGAGGTGGTGGCCCACCACGGCCTGGAGCCCAAGAAGGCCCTCGGCCAGAACTTCCTCTACGACCTCAACCTCACCGGGCGGATCGCCCGTGCCGCCGGCCCCTTGGACGACGTCACCGTCGTGGAGGTCGGGCCGGGCCCGGGCGGATTGACGCGGGCGCTGCTGGCGGCCGGCGCCAAGCGCGTGGTGGCGATCGAGCGCGACCCCCGTGCCCTGCCGGCGCTCGCCGAGATCGCCGCCCACTATCCGGGCCGCCTGGCGGTGGTGGATGCCGACGCCCTGGCCTTCGACCCCCGGCCGCTGGTGGGCGAGGGCAAGGCGCGGATCGTCGCGAACTTGCCCTACAACGTCGGCACGGCCCTGTTGACCGGGTGGCTCTCCGGTGAGGTGTGGCCGTCCTGGTGGGACAGCGCCGTGCTGATGTTCCAGCGGGAGGTGGCCGAGCGGATCGTCGCCACGCCGGAGGAGCGCGCCGATTACGGCCGGCTCGGGGTGCTGTGCGGCTGGCGGACGGAGGCGTCGATTCTGTTCGACGTGGCGCCCTCGGCCTTCGTGCCGCCGCCGAAGGTGACATCGAGCGTGGTGCAGCTGGTGCCCCGGGCGACCCCCCTTCCCTGCCGGGCGGGCGCCCTGGAATCCGTGACGCGGGCGGCCTTCGGCCAGCGCCGCAAGATGCTGCGCCAGAGCCTGAAGGCGCTCCTGCCGGACCCGGCGCCGCTGCTCGCCGCCACCGGCCTCGTCGAGACGGCCCGCGCCGAGGAGATCCCGGTGGAGGGTTTCGTCGCCCTCGCCAACGCCTGGGACGATCAACGAAAAAAGGCCGGCGCTGGGTAGCGCCGGCCCGTTGCGGTGCAGGGTGTGGGGCCTCAGCGGGTCTGCTGGATCGCCGAGAGCACCCAGGCGCGGCCCGGCTGGCGCTGGAAGGTCCAGAGCTCGACGGCCTCGGGATCGCCGTTGGCGACGATGCGACCGCTGCCCCGCTCCACCGTCACATCCTTGAGGGAGTAACGCATGGCCACGGTGGCGAAGTCCGTCCGGTCCTCGCCCCAGGCTTCCGCGAGGTCGCCCTGCAGGAGCTTGACGTCGGAGACGCGGTTGACGACGCCGCGCGCGGCGTTGGCCTGCAACTCCTCATCGAAGTAGCCCACCATCTCCGGCGTGGTGAGGTTCGACAGGGTCACCCGGTCCTCGCGGGAGAAGGCATCCTGGATGTCGCCGAGGAGCTTCTCGAAGGCCTGGTAGTCGTTCGGGCCGATCTGCACCTGCCGCATCTGCGGCTGGCGCGGCGCGGCCCCCATCGGGGCGGCGGCGGAGCCACCCGTCGCCCCCCCCTGGGGCCCCCCCATGCCCGGATTGGGGCCACCGGGGCCGGTGCGGGCATAGGAGGCCGCAGCCGGCTCGTTGCGGCGGCGGAAGAAGCGCAGGGCCAGCATCACCACGACGACCAGAAGGCCGACCTGGAGCAGCATGCCGAGCATGGAGGCGAGGCCCCCGAGGCCGCCGAAGAAGCTGCTGCCGAACAGCGCCCCGAGCAGGCCCGCGCCGAGCAGGCCCGCGAAGAAGCCGCCGCCGAAGCGCCGGCCGGAGGGCTGCATGCCGGGATTGGCCATGCCGGGGCTGTTCATGCCCAGCGAGGGCGCGGTCTGGCTGCGCTGCATGGTCATGCCGCCGCCCGGCGCCGTGGGCGTCGCGGAAGGGGCGGTGTAGGTGCGGGAGCCGCGCGAGCCCATGGATCCGCCGCCGCCGGGCCGGGCCTCGGCGATCGGGGCCGCGACGGTCAGCGCCGCGGCGAGCGCCAGGAGGGCCGCCCTGCGCCGGCTGCGCGAAGGTGAAGTGGACATGAAACGCCTCAGAAGACGAACCGGCGACGACGCCGCCAGCGGTAACATGGGAACGGCTGGGCGCGGATTTTAGTCCGTCACCCGCCACATCGACATTTTGTCGAACGGGATCAGTGCAGCACGCGCTCGCTCGCGGCCGGGAAGACGAGGCGGACGCGGGTGCCGGCCCCCGGCTCGCTGTCGAGGCTGATCGTGCTGTTCTGCCGCTTCATCAGCCCGTGCACGATGGCGAGGCCCGCCCC
Organism: Methylobacterium sp. J-076; assembly: GCF_022829405.1. Lineage (GTDB taxonomy): Bacteria > Pseudomonadota > Alphaproteobacteria > Rhizobiales > Beijerinckiaceae > Methylobacterium. The sequence goes on along the minus strand of NZ_JAKSXW010000149.1, from coordinate 605,364 downwards.
GCGGCCCGCCTCCCGGCTGGTCTGGAACGGCGCCAGGGCCCGGGTCAGCATCTCCGGCGACATGCCCTCGCCGGTATCGCCCACCACGATGCCCACCGCCCCGGCGGCGGGGTTCTGCAGGGTCCGGTCGCCGGGTTCGATGCGGAAGGTGGAGAGGGTCAGCATGCCCCCGTCCGGCATCGCCTCGCAGGCGTTGGCCACGAGGTGCCGGAGCGCGAACTCGATCTGCGTCGGGTTGGTGATCGCCTTGGGAAGGCCCGGCGTCGTCACGATCGTCATCCTGACCCCCGGCGGCAGGTCGCTGCCGAGGCGTCCGCCCAGGTCCTCGAGCAGGGCATCGAGATCGACCGGCCGGACATCCGGGGCGATGCGGCGGGAAAAGGCGAGCAATTGCCGCGTCAGGATCGCGGCGCGCTCGGTGGCGTCGGCCGAACGCGAGATCGCCCGCTGGATGAACGGCTCCTGCCGGTCGCCCAGGCGCCGCTTCAGCCCGTCGATGTAGCCGATGAGGATCTGCAGGAAATTGTTGAACTCGTGGGCGACGCTGTTGGTGAGCAGGCCGAGCGCCTCGCGCTGGCGGGAGAGGGCCAGCGCCGCCTCGGCCTCGTGCCGGGCCGTCACGTCGAGGATCTGCCCGATCCGCCGCCCGCCGCCGGGCAGCGGGACGAGGGTCAGGTTCGCCCAGAAGGTGGCGCCGTCGGCCCGCTGCGCCAGGAATTCCTGGGGTCCGTCCCGGGACGGGTCCGCGCCGGGGCCGCCGGGGAAGGCGAGGATGTCGAGGCCCCGGCCCTTCAGCGCGGCGCCGTCGTGGCCGGTCAGGCCTTCCAGGGCCGGGCTGGTCCAGAGGATGGTCCCGCCCTCGGCGAGGACGAGGCTCGGCAGAGGCAGGGCGGCCAGCACCTCGCGGACGGCATCGGGCAGGGGGCTCGCGTCGGGATCCGTGTCAGCCTGCGCCATCCCCGCCTTCGCAAAATGCCGTCAACGTCGGGCCGGTCGGCCGCGACCACCGAGGGGCCGTCCGCGCCAAGATTGCGCGCCGGCCGCCGATTTCGAGCCCCCGGCGGTGGCGGGCTACTGGCGGACCCACATGACGCGGGCCATCCAGGCGATCTCCCCGACGTTCAGCACCCGGTCCTCGTGCTCCGGGTTGAGGGAGGCGAGCTCCACCGTCCGGGCCGTGCGGCGGCGCAGCTCCTTCGCCAGCACCTCGCCGCCGTGCAGCCGGGTGACGACCCGGTCCCCCTTGCGGACGCTGGCGGTGGGCGAAACGATCAGCACGTCGCCGTCCCGGAACAGGGGCATCATCGAATCGCCCTGCACCTCCAGGGCGAAGGCCCGCTCCTCGCCGAGATCGGGGAACTCGATCTCCTCCCAGCCCGGCCCGCCGGTCGGCATGCCGTCGTCGGTGAAGACCCGGCCGGACCCGGCCTGGGTGAGGCCGATCAGCGGCACCATGGTCCTGGCCGGGACGGCCCTGGCCTCGATCAGGCGGAGGAACTCGTCCAGGCTCGCCCCGGTGGCGGCCAGGACCTTCGAGATCGATTCGGTCGAGGGCCAGCGCCTGCGCCCGTCGGCCCCGATGCGTTTGGAGCGGTTGAAGCTGGTGGCATCCAGCCCCGCCCGCCGGGCGAGGCCGGAGGCGGAGTACCCGTGCCGCTCGGCCAACCGGTCGATGGCGTTCCAGATCTGTTCGTGAGACAGCATGCGACCCGCCGAGTCTGATCTGACTGGTCCGGCGACCCCGGCCACGATGAAGGCGGCCCGGACGCGATCCGTTAGCCGGCTTAGCTGAGACGCACAGCCTAGTTCTAGGAAACTAGAACTATGATACGGGAAATGCAATCGAGACCGGCGGCATTGGTTCCGGGAGACTGGCAACTTTCGCCACGCCGGTTGCCGCACAACGGTGCGCCCTCTATCCGAGCGAGTTCGGGGACATAGCCATGCCGCTCATCTACAAGATCTGTCCGCGCCAGCTCTGGCGGGAGGCGCAGGAGGCGGGCCGTTTCGCGGGGGCTCCGGTCGATCTCGCGGACGGGTTCATCCATTTCTCCACGGCCACGCAGGTCGCGGAGACCGCCGCCCGCCATTTCGCCGGACAGCGTGACCTTCTGCTGGTGGCCGTGGAGGCCGATCGGCTCGGGCCGGCGCTCCGGTACGAGCCCTCGCGGGGCGGGGACCTGTTCCCCCACCTGTACGGCGACCTGCCGCTTTCGGCCGTGGTCGATGTCGCGGACATGCCCCTCGGCCCGGCCGGCCGCCACAGCCTTCCGAACGGATTCGTCCCGCAATGATCGGTGCGGCTTTCCCCCTGGTGCGCCCCCTGCTGCACCGGCTCGATGCCGAGCGTGCGCACGACCTGACGATCCGCGCCCTCGCGGCGCTGCCCGGCGGCGCGCCCCCGGCGGAGGAGCCCAGCCTCGCGGTGGAGGTGATGGGACGGCGCTTCCCGAACCCGGTCGGGCTCGCGGCCGGGTTCGACAAGGGCGCGCGGGTGCCCGACGCCCTGCTCGGCCTCGGCTTCGGTTTCGTGGAGGTCGGCGGGGTCGTGCCCCGGTCGCAGCCCGGCAACCCGAAGCCGCGGGTGTTCCGGCTCCCCGCCGACCGGGCGGTGATCAACCGCTTCGGCCTCAACAGCGAGGGGCTCGACGTCGTGGCCGCCCGCCTGCGGGCGCGCGCCGGCCGCCCGGGGCTCGTCGGCGTCAACATCGGAGCCAACAAGGACTCGGTCGACCGGCTGGCGGACTACGTCGCCTGCACCGCGGCGCTCGTGCCGCACGTCGCCTTCGTGACCGTCAACGTCTCCTCGCCCAACACGCCCGGCCTGCGCGACCTGCAGGGGGAGGCCTTCCTCGACGAGCTCCTGGCGCGGGTCGTCGCGGCCCGCGACGAGGCGGGTGGCGGGGCGGCGATCCTGCTCAAGATCGCCCCGGACATGGCGCTGGACGCCCTGGACGCCGTCTGCGCCACGGCCAAGCGGCGGGGCGTGCAGGCCCTCGTGGTCTCGAACACCACGGTGGACCGGCCGGCGAGCCTGCGGGAGACGGCGCTTGCCCGCGAGACCGGCGGCCTCTCCGGCCGGCCGCTGTTCGAGCCGGCGACACGGATGCTGGCCCAGGCATGGCTGCGGGTCGGCGATGCGATGCCGCTGGTGGGGGTCGGCGGGGTCGATTCGGCCGAGGCCGCCTGGGCGAAGATCCGCGCCGGGGCGAGCCTCGTGCAGCTCTACTCGGCCCTCGTCTACGAAGGGCCGGGCCTGGTCGGGCGGATCAAGGGCGGCCTTGCGGAGCGCGTCCGCGCCGCGGGCGGCACCACCCTGACCGCCTTCGTCGGCCGCGACGCGCGGGCGCTGGCCGAGGGGTGAGCCCGGCGGCCCGCCCCCTCAGAAGCCCTTGGCCCGGATCGCGTCCGCCCAGGTCACGGCCCGGCGGTTCATGGCGAGGTGCTGGCGCTCGTAGAGGCGGCCTTCGAGCTTGATGACGCCGCGCTTGGCGTATTCCGGCCTCTCGAAGGCGTCGAGCACCATCTTGGCCCGGCGCACCTCCTCCTCGGTGGGGGCGAAGGAGGTGTTGGCCGGCTCCAGCTGGCTCGGGTGGATCAGGGTCTTGCCGTCGAAGCCGAGGTCGCGGGCCTGCAGGCACTCGGTGCGGCAGCCGTCGACGTCGGAGATGTCGTTGAACACGCCGTCGAGGATGGTCAGGCCCTCGGAGCGGGCGGCGGCCAGGGCCGTCATCATCCAGGGCAGCATCGGCGCCCGGCCCGGCACGATCTTGGCCCAGCTGTCCTTCGCGAGGTCGTTCGTGCCGAGGACGAAGCAGGCCAGCCGGTTGCGCGGGTCGCGCTTCGCCTTGGCGATGTCGTGGATGTTCAGGATCGAGGCGGGGGTCTCGATCATCGCCCAGATGCGGATCCCCTCCGGTGCATCGAGCGATTCGAGCCTGTCGGCGATGCTCTCCAGCACGGCGGGCGAGGAGACCTTCGGCATCAGGATGGCGTCGGGCTTCGCCTCTATGGCGGCGTGGAGGTCCGCCTCGCCCCAGGGGGTTTGCGGGGCGTTGACGCGGATGATCAGCTCGCGCTCGCCGTAGCCCCCGTTCTTGACCGCCGCACAGACCTGCTCCCGGGCGGTCTCCTTCTCGTCGGGACCGACGGCATCCTCCAGATCGAGGATGATGCAGTCGCAGGGCAGGGACTTCGCCTTGTCGAGGGCCCGCTGGTTGGAGCCGGGCATGTAGAGCACGCTGCGGCGAAGGCGGAGATCGGTCAGCGTAGCCATCGGCTTGGTCCTTCCCTCGCGGCGCTCCGGCCGCTCGTTGTGCTGGCCGCCATCTTCGCGCGGGCGGATCGCGCCTGCGGGTGATCGCGTTGCAGCGCACACTAAACCAGGGACGGGCGCACGCCATCGGCGATTTACATCCGGATTGAGAACAGCGGTGGTTTGACACCCTCACCGATCCGGGCGACGGCCGTGCTTTCGTCACCGTCGCGGGATTCAAGCCGCGGCGAACGCTTGGAAATTGTGGACCTTTCGATGAGACGGACTTTCGCGGTGCTCGCCCTCGCGGGCGCCTTCGCCCTGCCGCAGGCGGCGGTGGCCCAGAGCCGGACGACCCTCGGGGTGGGCTCCGGCGCGGTCGCCGGGGCGCTGGTGGGCGGCCCGATCGGCGCCGTCGCCGGGGCGGTGATCGGCGGGGTGATCGGCAGCTCCACCGAGCGTGGCGGACGCCGCCATGTCCGGCGCCGCCGCCGCGTCGCCGCCATCCGGCGCGCGCCGCAGCGCCGGGCCGAGGCCGTGATCCCGCGCCCGGCCCCGGTGGCGTCGGCCACGGCCTGGAAGGACCCGCACTGAGGGCGCGTCAGCGGGTAGCGAAGGTCCGGCGGGCGAGCCCCGGATAGGCGATGGCCTGCCCGAGCCCCCGCGCGGCGAGGAACACCACGAAGGCGACCCACAGCCCGGCATTCCCGAGGCCGAGGGTCTGCACCACGGCCAGGGCCACGCCGAAGGCCGCCAGGGCGAGCAGCATCAGGTTGCGCATCGCCCGCGTCCAGGTCGCACCGACATAGATACCGTCGTAGGCGAAGGCCGCCGCCGCCGCGACGGGGGCCAGGGCGGCCAGGGGCAGGTAGGCCCGGGCCGCCTCGCGTACCGGGCCGTTGGTCGTCACGAAGTCGATGAAGGCCGCGCCGCCGGTGAGGGCCGCGAGCCCCACCGCCAGCCCGAACCCCAGGCACCAGCGCAGGCTGAGGGACGCGGCGGCGCGGAACCCCCGCGCGTCCCGGGCGCCCACCGATTGCCCGCACAGGGTCTCCGCGGCGGTGGCGAAGCCGTCGAGGAAGAACCCTCCGATCAGGAAGAGATTCCACAGCACCGCGTTGGCGGCGAGGATCACGTCCCCCTGCCGTGCGCCCAGGGCGGAGAACAGCACGATGGCGGCGATGATCGCCAGCGTCCGCAGGATCACGTCGGCGTTGACGCTCAGCGTCCGGCGCAGGGCGGCGGCGTCGCGGATCTCGGAGAGCGGCACCCGGAACGGGCGCGACCCGAGGCGCGCCACCACGAACAGGCCGAGCGCCAGCCCCGCCGCCTCCGCGCCCAGCGCCGAGAGCGCCGCCCCGGCGATGCCGAGGTCGGCGCCGAGCACGAGGGACAGGGTGAGGGCGATGTTGATGAGGTTGATCGCCACCTGCAGCACGAGGCCGAGATCCGTGCGGCCCCGCCCGAGCACCGATCCGAGCACGGCATAGTTCGCCAGGGCGAAGGGGGCGGAGAGGATGCGGATGGAAAAGTAGCTCGCCAGCGCGGCGATCACCGCCGGGCTCGCGCCACTCAGGGCGAAGGCCGCCTGCCCGATGGGCCATTGCAACAGCACGATGGCGAGCCCGGCGGTGACGCCGGCCGCCAGTGCGCGGGCGAGGCTCCGGTCGACCTCGGCGGTGTTCCCTGCCCCGACGGCCTGCGCCGTCAGCCCCGCCGTCGCCATGCGCAGGGAGCCGAAGGACCAGAACAGCGCGTCGAAGATGACCGCGCCCAGGGAGATCGCCCCGAGGAGCGCCGCATCCCCGAGGCGGCCGACCACCGCGGCGCCGACGAAGCCGAGCAACGGCGTGGTGACGTTGGCGACCGTCATCGGCAGCGCGAGCGTGAGCACGCGGCGATGGCCGGTGGGCATCGGGGTCGAGGGGATCACGGCGGGATTCCGTGCGCGCGTCGGAAGCCCAGACGTCCCGCCGGTCCTGCGGCGGCGTCCGTGCGCTGGCGCACGGGACGCCGCCTCGTCCTCAGCGGGAGACGGCGAACAGCCTCGCGATCAGCCAGAGCGGCACGACGACGATGGCGCCCGCGATGACCCAGGCGGTCAGATCGTGCAGCTGCGTGGTCGCGAAGCGGATGAGGTCCTGGGCCGAATCGACCACCCGCCAGAACAGCAGGCCCGGCGTGACGCCGAGCATCGACATGAAGGCGCCGACGAGGACGGAGAGGAACAGCAGCCGCAGGAAGACGCCCACGGGCGATCCCCCGAGGAACCGGCGCAGGGTCGAAGGCCGGGCCGCCTGGGAGGCGGCGTAGGCGGTGTCACCGGGTTGGGCGCCGGCATGGCGTCGGTCGTGGTCGAGAAGCATCGTCTCTCTCGCTCTGGCGCCTTTCCATCGTCCGGGAAGCGGGCATAACCGTGGCCGGCACACCACACTGACCCGAAGCCGGTGACATCCGCGCCAGTGGCGGATTCCACCCTCGCGCCCCAAATGGCAAGCATGGCGAGTCGCGCCAAGATGCCGGATGTGCGGCCCCTGTGCTGCCGGCCGACCGAGACGAGAGAATGATCGACCACGCCCTGTTCGACCCGGCGACGATCGATCCCGAGACCCAGCGTCTCAATGCCGAGATCGTCGCCGCGCATGCCGCCCAGGAGGATCCCTGGACGATGCCGATCGCGGAGGTGCGCGCCCGCCGCCGGGCCGGCACCCAGGCCTCCCCGGCCATGCCGCGCAGCGCCCGGGCCGAATGGCTGACCATCGACGGGCCGGGCGGCCCCCTTCGCCTGCGCTGCATCCGCCCGAAGCCGGGCGTGAAGCTGCGCGGCGCCTATCTCCACATCCACCGGGGCGGCTGGATCTGGGGATCGGCCGACGAGCAGGATCCCTGGCTGGAGCGGATCGCCGACACCTGCGGCTTCGTCACGCTCTCGGTGGAGTACCGCCTCGCCCCCGAGCACCCCTACCCCGCCGCCCTCCTCGATTGCGAGGCGGCGGCCCTGTGGCTCGTCCGGGAGGGCCGCCGGGAGTTCGGCGTGAACGCCCTCACCATCGGCGGCGAATCGGTGGGCGCGCATTTGTCGGCGATGGTGCTGCTGCGCCTGCGCGACAAGCACGGCCTCGGCCGGGCCTTCCGCGGCGCCAACCTCAACGGCGGCTTCTTCGACCTCGGCCTGACGCCCTCCGTCCGCAACTGGGGCGCCGAACGCCTCGTGGTGAACACCGAGGATCTGACGCGCTTCGCCGACGGCTACGTGCGCGAGGGCATCGACCGGCGCCGGCCCGACGTCTCACCCATCTACGCCGACCTCAAGGGTCTTCCGCCGGCCCTGTTCACCGTCGGCACCTGCGATCCGCTGCTGGACGACACGCTCTACATGTCGGCCCGCTGGGCGGCGGCGGGCAACGGCGGCCATACGGCGATCTATGCCGGCGGCTGCCACGTCTTCGTGCGCCACCCCGGCGCCATGAGCGAGCGCGCCCTGGAGCTGATCGACCGTTTCCTCATGGCCCTCGCCTGAGCCGGCCGGCGGACGGCCTCCCGCCCGCCTTCCAGGCGTGGTTCGCATCCCGCGGCTGGGCCCCCCGCAGCCATCAGCTCGACCTCGTGCGTCTCGTCCGCGCCGGGCGCTCGGCCCTCCTCGTGGCGCCCACCGGGGCCGGCAAGACCCTGGCCGGCTTCCTGCCGAGCCTCGTCTCCCTCAGCGAGCGGGACGGGTCGCGGTCGAAGAAGCCGGCGCTGCACACCCTCTACGTGTCGCCGCTGAAGGCGCTGGCCGTCGACATCGCCCGCAACCTCGACGCGCCCATCGCGGGCATGGACCTCCCCATCCGGGTCGAGACCCGCACGGGCGACACCCCCTCCCACAAGCGCACCCGCCAGGTCAGCCGTCCGCCGGACATCCTGCTGACGACCCCGGAGCAACTCTCCCTGCTGATCGCCCACCGGGAGGCGACGGAGCTGTTCTCCGGCTTGAAGTGCGTGATCCTCGATGAGCTGCACGCCCTCGTCACCTCGAAGCGGGGCGACCTCCTCTCCCTGGCGATGGCGCGGCTGCACACGCTGAGCCCCGGCCTCGTCTCGATCGGCCTCTCCGCCACGGTGCGCGAGCCGGACGAGTTGCGGCGCTATCTCGTGCCGCAGACAGCGCCGCGTGTCCCGCCCCCCTCTACGGGGGGGGATGAGGGGAGCGCGGTCTCCGACGAGGTCGCGACGGGTGCCTTGTCCGCCGATGGCGCGGTCCCCTCTCCCGATCCCCGTCCGGGGCCACCCTCCCCCGCAGAGGGGGGAGGGAATGCCTCGGCTCTGGCCGACCTCGTGGTGGTGGCCGGCGGCGCCAGGGCGGACCTGCGGATGCTCGACCTCGGCCGTCCGCTGCCGATCTCCGGCCACACCGCGTGGCACTCGATGGAGGCGATCTACGACCTCATCAAGGAGCACCGGACGACCCTCGTCTTCGTCAACACGCGGCTCCAGGCGGAATACACGTTCCAGGAGCTGTGGCGCCTCAACGAGGACACCCTGCCCATCGCCATCCACCACGGCTCCCTCGATGCCGCGCAGCGGCGGCGGGTGGAGGCGGCGATGGCGGCGGGCGGCCTGCGGGCCATCGTCTGCACCGCGACCCTCGACCTCGGCATCGATTGGGGCGACGTCGATCTCGTCGTCAACGTCGGCGCGCCGAAGGGGGCGAGCCGGATCATGCAGCGGATCGGCCGGGCCAACCACCGGATGGACGAGCCGTCGAAGGCGTATCTCGTCCCCGGCAACCGGTTCGAGATGCTGGAATGCCAGGCGGCGCTGGATGCCGTCGAGGAGGCCGCCCAGGACACCCCGGACGCCCGCCTCGGCGCCCTCGACGTCCTCGCCCAGCACGTCCTCGGCATGGCCTGCGCCGACGCCTTCGAGGCCGGCGCCCTCTATGACGAGATCGTCTCGGCGTCGCCCTACGCGGCACTCACCTGGGAGCAGTTCGAGCAGGTGGTGGACTACGTGGCGACCGGCGGCTACGCGCTGCGGGCCTACGAGAAGTTCGCCAAGATCCTGCGCGGGCCGGACGGGCTGTGGCGGGTGCGCGATGCCCGCACCGCGCAGCAATACCGCATGAATGTCGGCACCATCGTGGAGGCGGCCCGGGTCAAGGTCCGCCTCGGCCGGTCCCTGCGCGGCAAGCCGGGCACCGTGCTGCCGAAGACCGGGCGGGTGCTGGGCGAGATCGAGGACGAGTTCGCCGACACCCTGACGCCCGGCGACACCTTCCTGTTCGCGGGCGAGACCCTGCGCTTCGAGGGGCTTGCCGAGGACGAGGCCCTCGTCACCCGTGCGCCGCCGGGCACCGACCCGGCGATCCCCTCCTATGCCGGTTCGAAGTTCCCCCTCTCGACCTTCCTCGCGGCCCGGGTCCGGGCGATCATCGCCGACCCCTTCACGTGGGACCGGTTGCCGAAACCCATCGGCGAATACCTGCTCCAGCAACGCCGCCGCTCGGTTCTGCCCGGCGAGCGCGACCTGCTGGTGGAGACCTTCCCCCGGGGCAAGCGGCACTACCTCACCACCTTCCCCTTCGAGGGCCGCTTGGCCCACCAGACCCTCGGGATGCTCTTGACCCGGCGCCTGGAGCGGGCGGGGCTGCGGCCCCTCGGCTTCGCGGCCAACGATTACGGCATCGCCATCTGGACCACCCGCGACGTCTCGGAGCGGGCGGCCATCGACCCCGACTTCATGGCCGAGCTGTTCGGGGAGGACATGCTGGGCGACGACCTCGAGGCGTGGCTCGACGAATCGGCGATGATGAAGCGCACCTTCCGGCAATGCGCCGTGATCGCCGGACTGATCGAGCGCCACCACCCCGGCCAGAAGAAGACCGGGCGACAGGTCACCATCTCCACCGACCTGATCTTCGACGTGCTGCGCAAGCACGAGCCCGGCCACCTGCTGTTGGCCGCCGCTCGGCAGGATGCGGCAACCGGACTCCTCGACGTCCGCCGCCTCGGCGTGATGCTAGAGCGCATCCAGGGGCGAATCATCCATCGCGCCCTCGACCGGGTGTCGCCGCTGTCGGTCTCCGTGATGCTGGAGATCGGCCGCGAACGGGTCTACGGCGAAGGCGCGGACGAGATCCTGGCCGAGGCGGAGGCGGAGCTTCTTCAGGAAGCCCTGGCTTGAGCCGAGGCCCGCGCGACGGTTCGCCCTCCCCCGACGCTGTAGAGGATGCCCTGGTGGCGGCCGGACTCCGACTCGAGAAGACCCACAAACACCCGACGATCACCGTGGCGGGCGAGGTGCTGACCCTCGACCTCTGCGGCGGCGTGTGGCTGGAAGCCCACCGCACGCTGATCGTCTCCGACCTGCACCTCGAGAAGGGCTCGTCCTTCGCCGCCCGGTCGGGCCAGTTCCTGCCGCCCTACGACACCCGCGAGACCCTCGCCTGCCTGCACGAGGCCATCGCCCGGCACGACCCGGCCTGCGTCGTGGCGCTCGGCGATTCCTTCCACGATGCCCGCGGGCCGGAGCGGATGGAGCCGGGCGACCGGGCGATGGTGGCCGCCCTCCAGGAAGGGCGCGACTGGGTCTGGATCGCCGGCAACCACGACGCGGCGGTGCAGGAGGGCGTCGGCGGGCGCTACGCGGACACGCTGACGCTGGGCGGCCTCGTCCTGCGCCACGAGCCCGGCCCGGACCCGGCCCCGGGGGAGATCGCCGGCCACCTCCACCCCTGCGGGAAGGTGGCGATGCGCGGCCGCGCCGTGCGCCGCCGCTGCTTCGTCACCGACGGGAGCCGCCTGATCATGCCGGCGCTTGGCGCCTTCGCCGGCGGCCTCAACGTCCGCGACAAGGCCTTCGATGCCGCCTTTCCGAAGGGCTTCACCGCCTACCTCCTCGGCGACGGCCGGGTCTTCGCGATCGGCCGGGCGCAGTTGGCCCGCGACTAGGCCTTTCGCCCATTCCCCCCGCTTCGGCTCTCGCATGGGGATGTCGTCGCCGGAGGGACGGTGGTCCCCGCGTCGGCATCCGCGTGCGCGCGGGTGCAGGAGGCGGCGATCCTTCGCTGAGAAAGTATTCAATATCCAAGTGGTGGCAGGCTAAAATATCGCCACACCGCAAGAAAACTGTATGAAATTACACCTTGATCGATAGTTTATCGACCCTCGTTGGGTTTGACAGCGTGTTTAGCTAAGCCGTATTGTGTCGAGAAATTGACATGACGACTTTGGGTCTGCGGCCGACGTGAGCGCGCTTCCGGCATTTCTCGACACGGTCACGGGGGTGAGCGCGGAGCAGATCCAGGGTATCCTGAGTGCCGCCCGGCGCTACCTCGCCATGGATGTCGGCTTCATCTCCGAATTCACCCAGGGCGACCGGATCTACCGCTTCACCGACTCGGGCGGCGGCGGGAGCCCCGTGAAGGTCGGCGCCTCGGACCCGCTGGAGGTCACCCTCTGCCATCAGGTCGCGCAGGGCTTCATCCCCGGCCTCCTCGCCGACACCCGGGAGAACGCGCGCGCGGTCGAGCTGTCCTCCGCCTACAGCTTTCCGGTCGGCGCCCTGCTCAGCGTGCCGCTGCGGCATCCCGATGGCACCCCGTTCGGATCGCTCTGCTGCTTCAGCTACGAGCCGCGCCATAGCCTGAACGAGCAGCACCTGAGCGTGCTGAACATGTGCGCCGACGTCGTCTGCGTCGTGCTGGAACAGGAGCGGCGCGCGGCGGCCGAACTCGTCGCGCGCCGGACCCGCATCCGCCGCGTCATCGAGGACGACGCCATCGAGATGGTCTTCCAGCCCCTCTACCGGGTGGAGGACGGTTGGCTGACGGGCTTCGAAGCCCTCGCCCGCTTCCCCCAGGACCCCACCCGGCGGGTCGATTCCTGGTTCACCGAGGCGGCGGAGGTCGGCCTGGGCCTCGATCTGGAGTTCCTGGCGGTCCGGAAGGCCCTCGACGCGCTCCCGGCGCTGAACGAGGCGCTGAAGCTCACGATCAACCTGTCGCCGGGGGCGATCGTGAGCCCGCGGTTCGGCCCGGCCCTCGCCGACGTCCCGGTCAACCGCATCGTCGTGGAGATGACGGAGCACGCGGTGGTCGACTGCTACGACACGCTCCGGCAGGCGCTGGCGCCCTACCGCGAACGGGGCTTGCGCCTCGCCATCGACGATGTGGGCGCGGGCCACTCGACCTTCCGGCACATCCTCGACCTGAGCCCGGAGCTGATCAAGCTCGACCGGACCCTGATCCATAACCTCCACCGCGACACCGCCCGCCGCGCCCTCGCGGAGGCCCTGACCATGTACGGGCGGCGCATCGGCTGCGAGGTCGTGGCCGAGGGGGTGGAGGTGGAGGAGGAGCTGGCGGTGATCCGCACGCTGGGCATGACCCGCGTCCAGGGTTACCTCCTGGGTCGCCCGATGCCCCTCGCGCAGGCCCTCGAACTGCCCCCGGTCCGGGGCTGAGCCGCGGGAAACGCGCCGCCGCGCCCGCGGGGACGGGCGGCTGCGGCCGGGGCGCGGTTCAGAACCAGCCCTTGATCCTGAAATACACGATCGGCATCAGGGCGCTGAGGACGATCAGCCCGAGGGCGTAGGGGTAGCCGTAGGTCCATTCGAGTTCCGGCATGTGCTTGAAGTTCATGCCGTACATCGACGCGATCAGCGTTGGGGGCACGCCCACCACCGAGACGACGGTGAGGACCCGGAAGACGTTGTTCTGTTCGATGTTGATGAGGCCGAGCGCCGCATCGAGCAGGAACTGAACGTTCTCCGCAAGACGCGTCTCGAACTCGTCGAGGGACTCGATGTCCCGGCGGATCGTCTCGAAGCGCCCGTCATCGGTGAGTTGCAGCCCGTCGCAGGCGCTCGCGACGAAGGGGACGATGCGCTCCAGGCCGAGGAGACTGGCGCGGACCTTCCCCAGAACCTTCCCCCGGCGGCTGATCGCCCGCAGGATCCGGCGCAGGGCGAGGTCCCGGCGGCGGGGCGGCGGCTGCTCCATCCGCTTCGCCGAGGGGCCGCGCACATCGAAGTCGAAGATGCGGCTGGAGACGGAGTCGAGGTCGGCGGCCATCTCCTCCAGGGCGTCCGCGAGGCTGTCCACCAGCTCTTCCAGCAGGACGATGAAGGTCTCGGCGGGGTCCCCACCCCCCTCCTCCGAGATCCGCTGCGCCGCCGAGGTGAAGGCGCGCAGGTCGTGGAAGCGGATGGTGACGAGGTGATCCTTCGTCAGCAGGAAGCCGAGGGGCTTCAGCTGGGAATCCGCCTGCTCGAAGGTGATCATCGGCGTCGAGAGCGACAGGCCGCCCTTCAGCCGGCGCAGGCGGCTCGATGTCTCGACCTCCGAAAGCGCCTGCCGCGTCGGGATGCGCAGTCCCGTGGTCGCCTCGACCTGCGCCACCTCCTCGGCCGACGGATCGTACAGGTCGATCCAGACCGGCCCGGAACCCACCGCCGAGCCCGCCCCGTGAAAGTTCAGCATGTCTCGCTGCGATCCTGAAGGGCGACGAACACCGAGCGGCCTAAGGCCGAATCCGGGCGGATTGCAACATCGGGCGGAGGCGGATGCGGCCGTTTCCGACACCCGTCGCCCGCCGGCGCACGGGTGCGGGCCGCGCCCACCGGGTGCGACTATCTTGACTCGGAACCCCGCGATGGCTATCTCGCAATCGCGTTAGCACTCGTCTCAAGAGAGTGCTAACGAAGGTGCTTACCATGGGGTCGAGGCGACCCGCCGGGCCGCATCAACGCCATCTCCAGACCTGAAGCAAGAGGGCAGCTCATGAAGTTCCGTCCGCTGCACGACCGAGTGGTCGTCCGCCGTATCGAGAGCGAAGAGAGGACGAAGGGCGGGATCATCATCCCGGATTCCGCCAAGGAGAAGCCGCAAGAGGGCGAGATCATCGCCGCCGGGCCGGGTGCCCGCGACGAGAACGGCCGGGTGAACCCCCTCGACGTCAAGGCCGGCGACCGCGTGCTGTTCGGCAAGTGGTCCGGCACCGAGGTCAAGATCGACGGCGAAGACCTCCTGATCATGAAGGAGTCGGACATCATGGGCGTGGTCAACATCTGACCCCCATCCGACACACACAGGCTTGAAGCCCCTGTGAGGCCGAACCCGGCCTCGGGGCATCCTCGAACCGAAAGACACTGACACATGGCAGCGAAAGACGTTCGTTTCTCCGCCGACGCCCGCGACAAGATGCTTCGCGGCGTCGATATCCTCGCGGACGCCGTCAAGGTGACGCTCGGCCCCAAGGGCCGCAACGTCGTGATCGAGAAGAGCTTCGGCGCCCCGCGCATCACCAAGGACGGTGTGACGGTCGCCAAGGAGATCGAGCTCGCCGACCGCTTCGAGAACATGGGCGCCCAGATGGTGCGCGAAGTGGCCTCGAAGACCAACGACATCGCCGGTGACGGCACCACCACCGCCACCGTGCTGGCCCAGGCCATCGTCCGCGAGGGCGCCAAGTACGTCGCCGCCGGCATCAACCCGATGGACCTGAAGCGCGGCATCGACCTCGCCACGGCCGCCGCGGTGAAGGACATCATCGCCCGCGCCAAGAAGGTCTCGACCTCCGACGAGATCGCCCAGGTCGGCACGATCTCCGCCAACGGCGACAAGGAGATCGGCGAGATGATCGCCCACGCCATGCAGAAGGTGGGCAACGAGGGCGTGATCACGGTCGAGGAGGCCAAGACGGCCGAGACCGAGCTCGACGTCGTCGAGGGCATGCAGTTCGACCGCGGCTACCTCTCCCCGTACTTCATCACGAACGCGGAGAAGATGGTCGCCGAGCTCGAGGACCCCTACATCCTCATCCACGAGAAGAAGCTCTCGTCGCTCCAGGCCATGCTGCCGGTGCTCGAGGCGGTCGTTCAGACGGGCAAGCCCCTGCTGATCATCGCCGAGGACATCGAGGGCGAGGCCCTGGCCACGCTCGTCGTGAACAAGCTGCGCGGCGGCCTGAAGGTCGCGGCCGTGAAGGCGCCTGGCTTCGGTGATCGCCGCAAGGCGATGCTCGAGGACATCGCGATCCTCACCAAGGGCCAGATGATCGCCGAGGACCTCGGCATCAAGCTCGAGAACGTCTCCCTGCCGATGCTCGGCCGCGCCAAGCGGGTCCGCATCGAGAAGGAGAACACCACGATCATCGACGGCGTCGGCGAGAAGTCCGACATCGAGGGCCGCATCTCGCAGATCAAGGCGCAGATCGAGGAGACCACCTCGGACTACGACCGTGAGAAGCTGCAGGAGCGTCTGGCCAAGCTCGCGGGCGGCGTCGCGGTGATCCGTGTCGGCGGCGCGACCGAGGTCGAGGTCAAGGAGAAGAAGGACCGCGTCGATGACGCCCTCAACGCCACCCGCGCGGCGGTCGAGGAAGGCATCGTCCCCGGCGGCGGCACCGCGCTCCTGCGCGCCAAGAAGGCGGTCGCCGAGCTGAAGTCCGAGATCCCGGACGTCCAGGCCGGCATCAAGATCGTCCTCAAGGCCCTTGAGGCCCCGATCCGCCAGATCGCCCAGAACGCGGGCGTAGAGGGCTCGATCGTGGTCGGCAAGATCACCGACAAGACGGATTCCGAGACCTGGGGCTTCAACGCCCAGACCGAAGAGTACGTCGACATGATCCAGGCCGGCATCGTGGACCCGGCCAAGGTCGTCCGCACCGCCCTTCAGGACGCCGCTTCGGTGGCCGGCCTGCTGGTGACGACGGAGGCCATGGTCGCCGACGCGCCGAAGAAGGATGGCGGCGCCCCCGCCATGCCGGGCGGCGGCGGCATGGGCGGCATGGACTTCTAAGTCCAACGCCACCTGTCGGAACGGGAAGGGGGTCGCCGCGAGGCGGCCCCTTTTCTTTTGGGCGACGCTTCAGACCGATCGCGCACCCGTCATTGCGAGCGAAGCTGAGCAATCCAGGGACGCGCCACGTTCTGAGATGTCCCGCTGTCCTAGATTGCTTCGCTTCGCTCGCAATGACAGAGGGGCAGAACGGCGGTCGGCGTTCACGCCGTGTCGCGATGCTCCAAGGCCAGCGTCGGCGGCTGGACCACCGCTGACAGCGGGGTGATCTTCAAGGTCGTGATCCGGTTCTTCGCCTTCCGCAGCACCTGGAAGCGGAAGCCGTGGAAGTTGAACGCGGTGCCCTGGTCGGGGATCGTCCGCGCCTCGTGGATCACGAGGCCGGCGATGGTGGTGGCTTCGTCGTCCGGCAGGTGCCAGTCCATCGCGCGGTTGAGGTCGCGGATCGGCACGCCGCCATCGACGTTCACCGAGCCGTCCACCTGGAGGCGCACGCCAGAGACGGTCACGTCGTGCTCGTCGGCGATGTCGCCGACGATCTCCTCCAGGATGTCCTCCAGGGTCACGAGGCCCATCACCTCGCCGTACTCGTCCACCACCAGCGCGAAGTGGGTCTTCTTGCCCAGGAACGCCTTGAGCTGGGCCCGCAGGCTCGTCGTGCCCGGCACGAACCACGTCTCCAGCGCCAGCTCCTCCACCTTCAGGCCCGAGGCGTCGCCGCCCGCCGCGTCGAGGGCGCGGAGCAGGTCCTTGGCGTGCAGCACGCCGACGATGTTCTCCGGCGTGCCCCGCCACAGGGGCATCCGCGTGTAGGGCGAGGCCAGGACGGCCCGGACGATCTCCTGCGAGGACATGTCGGCGTCGATGGTCCGCATCTTGGTCCGGTGGACCATCACGTCCGAGACGGTGAGGTCCGACAGGTCGAGCAGGCCGCCGAGCATGTCGCGCTCGGCCCGCTCCACGCCGCCCTCCCGATGGAGCAGGGCCACTTGCCCGCGGATCTCCTCGGCGGCGGTAAGGATCGACTGGTGCTCGCCGATGGTGATGCCGAAGGGTTTCAGCATCAGGCGCACGAGGTGCTCGATGGCCAGGGCCGGCGGACCCATCAGCGCCACGGCGAAGGCCACCGGCCGGGCGATCAGCAGGGCCATCTTGTCGGGGTTGGAGATGGCGAGGGTCTTCGGCAGCACCTCCGCGAAGACGATCACCAGCACCGACATGCCCACCGTGGCGTAGATGACGCCGCTCTTGCCGAACAGGGCGGTGAGCACGCTCGTCGTAAAGGCCGAGGCGCCGATGGCGACGATGTTGTAGCCGATCAGCATCGCGCCGATGAACCGCTCGCGGATCGCCAGGATGCGGTTGACGATCATGGCGCGGGGGTCGCCGCCCTGCTCAAGGGCGTGCATCCGCGCCCGGGAGGCGGCGGTGAAGGCGGTCTCCGCCCCCGCGAAGAAGGCGGAGAGGATGAGCGAGATCAGCACGATGCTCGCGGCGAACAGGAGGTCGGATTGGGTGTCCATCGGGCCGGTCTGACGCGCCGCGGCGGGGCGCTGCGTCAGCCATATAACGCCCCCGCGCCGTCGGCGCATGGCGCGGAGGGCGGATCGCGCGATTTCCTCGGGACAGGACGGGCTTAGGGCGGCGTCGTCCGCCGCGCCGTCCAGGTCGACCAGTAGACCGGGCGACCGTAGACCTGGGAGCCCTCGTAGCCTCCGGCCCCCGGGGCGAGGCGATCGACCCAGGTCAGCAGGCCGGACTTGCCGGCATAGGTCGCGGGCACGTCGAGGTTGCCGTAGGCGTCCGTCATCCAGAAATGCGCGCTGCGGTCGAACCGGCCGGCGCCGTTGCCGCCCGAGCGCAGGCCGAGATAGGCCGTCGAGCGGCCGGCTTCCACCGGGTCGGCATAGAGCGTCAGGGCGCCGATGGCGGCGGGGTCGAGGTCGGCGGTGTATTGCAGGCAGATGTCGGCGACGGGGCCGCCGGGGGCGTTCGCGGGCCGGTAGCAGGTGTAGGATACCGCCCAGCCTTTCGTGCCCTTGGCGCGGGCGACGCGCACGAGGCTGTCGGGCGGCAGCGCTGGGCCGAGGCGGCGCGGGCTCGACCAGACCTTCTCCGCGGCGAGGTCCGTGGCCGTGCGCAGGAACAGGCCGGTGCGCCGCTTCTCGGGCGGCAGGGCACAATCCTCCGGCAGCACGTCGGTGTAGAAGTAGTGGTAGGTGTGATCGACGATGCTGATCGAGCCGGCGAGGCCCCGCGTCTTGGAGGGCGGGGCGGGGCAGGCCGAGGCGACGGGCCTGCCGGTCTCGTCGAGCACCGCCGCGGGCACGGGGGCGGTGCGCCGCCGCCCCTCCCCGGAGACCGGGACCCAGGCGAGGCCGTAGCCGTTCTCGGCGCGGGTGCGGATCTCGAAATGGGCGAAGTCGAGGGTGCGGGCCTCGATCTGGACCCGGCGCAGGGACATGTCGGCCGGGGGGGCGTCCGCCTCGCGCCGACCGCGGCCCCGCCGACGCCGGGGCGTCTCGTCGGCCGTCTCGACATCTGCGCCCACCACCTCCTGGCCGAGGAGGAAGACGTACGAATACTCCTCGCCTGCCCAATCCCGGCCCGAGACCGCGATGGGATCGCGCGGGCCGATGCCCTCCACGGTGGGTTCGGCCGGCGCCTCGCCGCGCCGGCGTTTCGGCTCCCGCCGCTCCGGGAGGGCGCCGCCGAAGCGGATCTCGGAGGGGGGCAGGATCGTGGCCAGCTGCTCGGGGCTGCGGCCCGTATGCAGGGCGCCGCCGTCGCGCATGTCCGTCGCCCGGCGTTCCGGGCAATCCTCACCCCGGCGCGTCTTGGCGAGCGGGCTTTCCCCCTGGAACACCGCCTCGATCGGGCCGGTCGCGCCCGTCCGTGGACGGCGCAGCTGGACGCCGCGGACGAAGGTGCAGGGGGACGGAGCCGCGAGCACGCCCTCGGCTTCGCTCCCGTCCCGGCAGATCTCCAGGGTGCCCCCGGCCGTGAGGAAACAGGTCGGTGCGCTGCCGTCGTAGCTGGGGCGCGCCTGCGCCGGCGCCCCGAGGAGCCACAGGGCCGTGAGGGCGAGCGGTGCGGCACCGAGCCTCAAGGCCCTTCGCGCCGCCTGCGCGGAGGGGTGGGCGATGCGGCTCGCGGGCGGGGCGGAGGCGAAGGTCGTCATGGGCGATCTGCAAGCCCGCGAGGCGGCGCTTCGTTCCGCCCAAGGTTGGCGACCACGCAGTCTGACGCCCGGCCGCTTTGTCGAGCCGGCGCAGCGAACCCCGCGGCGCCTCGGCCGTTGTCGCGGCTTGAGGGGTCGGCGCGGGCCGGCCGTCATGCGTCCAAGAGGAACCGAGTATGGATATCGCCCCCGACACCGTCGCCGACATCGTCATCCGGCTCCGCGCGATCGAGGTGAAAGAAGGGGCGACCGATCCCGATTCCGGCTCGAACCCCATCGATGACGGGGCGACGGACGTCCTCGTCTCGGGCACCGACGATGCCACGGAGTCCGAGGTGCGCAGCATGATCGCCGGCCTCGACGACGATTCCCGTGCCGAGCTCCTGGCCCTCCTCTATGTCGGGCGCGGCGACATGGAGCCCGAGGAGTGGGACGCGGCGGTGAAGTTCGCCCGCGAACGCGAGGCGGTGGGCGAAGGAGCCATGAAGGAACTGCTCGGCTCCCCCGATGCCGGCGACCTTTTGGAAGAGGGGCTCGATGCGATGGGCCTCACCCCGGACCTGCCGCAAGCCTGACGGCCCGGCCCGATGACGATCCGTGCCGTCCATGCCGCGCGCAAGGCGCTGCGGGTCATCACCCGCCCCGTCCGGCGCGCGCAGGGGCGGGGCGGACGGGGGCCCGGCGGCCTCGTGGTGGAACCCTATCGTGGCTACGGGTCGGCCGACGAGGTGTTCCTGATCGGCCGGGTCTTCCGGCAATCGCCGGGCATCCCCGGCGAGGACCCCGAATCGTGGCGGGCCCAGTGGCGGGATGTCCGCCGCCGGATCGCCCGGCGCAAGGTGGCCGGGGCCGCGGTCCTCGCCCGGTTCGGCGGCACCGAGGTCCGCGTCGTCACCGACCGGGACGGCTACTTCCGGGTCCACCTGCGCCCGCAGGCCTTGCCCGAAGGGGACGGCCCGTGGTTCGACGTGGATCTCCTCCTGGAGGCCGAACCGGTGATCCCGGCGCGGGGCTCGGTCTACATCCCGTCCGCCAGCTGCGGCTTCGTCGTCGTCAGCGACATCGACGACACCGTGATGCGGACCGGCGTCGCCAACAAGCTCACGATGCTGTGGCGGCTGTTCGTGGAGGACGCCGAGAGCCGGGTCGCCTTCCCCGGCGTCACCTCGCTCTACCGGGCGCTCCATGCCGGCGCGAGCGGCGGCGACGGAAACCCGATGCTCTACGTCTCGCGGGCGCCGTGGGGCCTCTACGAGATGCTCACCGAGTTCTTCCAGCGCCACGGCATCCCCGCCGGCCCGGTGCTGTTCCTGCGGGAATGGGGTTTGTCCTGGACCCATCCCCTCCCGCGCAAGGCCAAGGACCACAAGCAGGCGCTCATCCGCCACATGCTCGACCTCTACCGGACCCTGCCCTTCGTCCTGATCGGCGACAGCGGGCAGCACGACCCGGAGGTCTACGCGCAGATCGTGGCCGACCATCCCGGCCGGGTGAAGGCGGTCTACATCCGCAACGTGTCGCGGACCGCCGCCCGCACCGAGGAGGTCGTGCGCCTCGCGGGGGCGGTGGCGGCGACCGGGTCGAGCCTCGTGCTCGCCGCGGACAGCGTCGCCATCGCCCGCCATGCCGCCGGGCTCGGTCTGATCCGGCAGGACACGGTGGCGGTCGTCGCCGACGAGCATGCCGGCAGCGACGCTCCCCCGCCGCGGCGCGAGACGATCCACCTCGTGCCCCCGGCCGGCGAGGGCGGCGCCGCCCCCGGGGCGGTGCTCACCCCCGCCGTGATCGCCGCCTTCGACGACGACGGGGACGTGCCTGCGACCGTGGTGGTGACGCCGCGAAACGAGGCCGCCGTCACCCCGCTCACGCGAGTGTGACGGCACCGATCCCCCGGCTCGGCCGTCATTCCGCTCACGCACGATCCGCCCCCGAACGGGTCGATCGATCGCCCGGAGAGATTTCGTGAAGCACACGATCCACGCCCTCGCCGTCCTGGCGCTGACGACCGCCCCCGCCCTGGCGCAGCCCGCGCCCGCCGCCGCGGAGGCGCAGTCCGCTCCCCTCGGCCCGGAGATGGCCAAGGCCAATGCGAAGCCCGGCCCGCGCACGGTGCCGGGCCGGGAGATCCCCGTCCCCGCCACCGTCAGCGATGCCTTCCGTCCGCAGGTGGCCGCGCCCTACCGCAGCCCCGCCTGGAACGCCGATCCGAAGGACGCCGCCGCCTGGAAGGAACTGGTCGACAGGCTCGCCAAGGTCACGGCCTCGCCGATCCCCGCCCTGCGGGAGAAGCTCGGCGTGACGAGCGAGACCGCGATCCTCGGCGGGGTGAAGGTCTTCATCGTGCAGCCGAAATCCATGCCGGAGGCCCACCGGGACCACCTGCTCCTGCACATCCACGGGGGCGGCTACGTCTACAACCCGGGCGAGGCCGGGACCCTGGAGGCGGTGCTGATGGCCGGGCTCGGCGGCTACAAGGTGATCTCGGTCGATTACCGGATGCCGCCGGACGCCCCCTACCCCGCCGCCATGGACGATGCGACCGCGGTGTGGAAGGCGATGCTCGGGATGCAGAAGCCCGGCAACATGGCCGTGTTCGGCACCTCGACGGGCGGCGGCATGACCCTGGCGCTGATGCTGAGGGCCAAGGCCGAGGGGTTGCCCCTGCCGGCCGCGATGGGCCTCGGCACGCCCTGGTCCGACATGACCGAGACCGGGGACAGCTACAGGACGAACGAATGGCTCGACAACGTCCTCGTCAGCTATTCCGGCTACCTGACGCCCGCCGCCAAGCTCTACGCCAACGGGCGCGACTTGAAGGACCCGCAGCTGTCGCCGATCTACGGGGACTTCGGGGGGCTGCCCCCGGCTCTGCTCGTCTCCGGCACCCGTGACCTGTTCCTGTCCAATACGGTGCGCACCCACCGCAAGCTGCGGGAGGCCGGCATCCCCGCCGACCTGCACGTCTTCGAGGGCATGAGCCACGCCCAGTACCTCGCCGCCCCGGATTCGCCGGAGACGAAACAGGTGTTCGGCGAGATGACGCGCTTCTTCAACGCCCGCCTCGGCCACTGAGCGGGACGGACGCCCGACGTCCGCCGGCAGCGTGTTGCAACGCAGCAATACGGAGAACGCTCTTCTCCTGCCGGCCATCGTTCATAGGTTCGCTCCTCCCGAACCGGTCCCCCTTGGCGGAGCCTCCGCATGCAGACCTATACCCTCGCCATCGCCGACGGCGTCCTGTTCGCCTGTCTCCCCGATGGGGGTGATGTCGCCGCGGCGATCACCGAAGCGACGACCGTGAACTACGGCGCCGGCCTGTCCCTCGACATCGTGCGGGGTACGGTCCTCACCGACGCCACCGGGCCGGGGGACGAAGTCGTCTGGTGTGAAAGTTCGGACAGCGAGTTGCTGGACGAGGAGGGGCGGCGCTACCGTTACGCCGTGCGCCGACACTCCTAGTCGGCGCCGGACCCTCCGCGCCGCCCCCGTCGGCGAGGCGGGTGGGCCGGGGGCTGGGCGTAGCGCCTTTTCCCATCCGATATGGTACAAAGGCAGAACATGCCGCTCCCGCCCGTCCGATGCCGACCGTCGCCGAAATCCTGATCCCCCTCGCGATCGACACGCCCTACAGCTACGTCGTCCCGCACGGGCTCGCCGTCGCGGCGGGTGACGTGGTGCAGATCCCCCTCGGCCCCCGCGAGACGGTGGGCGTCGTCTGGAGCACCGCGGAGAGCGTCGGCGGGTCGAACCTGCGGCCGGTCACGGGGGTGCTCGACGTTCCGCGTCTCGGCGCAACGCTGCGCGGCCTCGTGGACTGGATCGCCCGCTACACCCTCGCCCCCAAGGGGTCGGCGCTCGCCATGGTGCTGCGCCTGCCCGACGAGGCGGCCGGCGCGGAGGTCGCCCGTGTCGCCGTGAAGGCGTCGGGCAAGCCCCCCAGCCGCCCGACGGCGGCGCGGGCCAAGGTGCTGGCCATCGCCGCAGACGGGGAGTCGCGCGGCAAGAGCGCCCTCGCCAAGGAGGCGGGCGTCTCCCTCTCGGTGGTGGACGGGCTGATCGACGACGGCGCCCTTGAGGCGCTCGCCGTGGCGCCGGAGCCCATCGCGCCGGTCCCCGACCCCGACCATCCCCGCATGCCCCTCTCGGAGGCCCAGGCGGAGGCGGCGGCCGCCCTCACCCTGGCCCTGGAAGAAGGCGCGGCGGCCGGGACCGCCAAGCCGATCCTCCTCGAAGGCGTGACGGGATCGGGCAAGACGGAGGTGTATTTCGAGGCGGTGGCCGCCTGCATCCGTGCCGGACGGCAGGCGCTGATCCTCATGCCCGAGATCGCCCTCACCGCGCAGTTCCTCGACCGGTTCGCCGACCGCTTCGGCGTCCGCCCGGCGGCGTGGCATTCCGGGATCGGCGGCCGACGCCGGGAGCGGCTGCGGGCCGCCGTGGCCGCGGGGGAGGCGAAGGTGGTGGTCGGCGCCCGCTCGGCCCTGTTCCTGCCCTTCGCCCAGCTCGGCCTGATCGTGGTCGATGAGGAGCACGAGACCGCCTACAAGCAGGAGGACGGCGTCCACTACCACGCCCGCGACATGGCGGTGGTGCGGGGGCGGCTCGAAGGCTGCCCGGTGGTCCTCGCCTCGGCCACTCCCTCCATCGAGAGCCGGGTGAACGCCGCCCGGGGGCGCTACGACCACCTCGTCCTGCCCGAGCGGTTCGGCGGGCGCCGCCTGCCCGACATCGCCGCCATCGACATGCGGCGCGATGCACCGCAGCGCGGCACCTTCATCAGCCCGCCCCTGGTCGCCGCGGTGAAGAGCACCCTGGAGCGCGGCGAGCAGGCGCTGCTGTTCCTCAACCGGCGGGGCTACGCGCCGCTGACCCTGTGCCGGGCCTGCGGCCACCGCTACCAGTGCCGCAACTGTTCGACCTGGCTCGTGGAGCACCGCTTCCGCCGGGCGCTGGTCTGCCACCAGTGCGGCTACACCGAGCGCCGGCCCGAGGCCTGCACCCAGTGCGGCGCCTTCGAGCACCTGACCCCCTGCGGCCCCGGCGTCGAGCGGATCGCCGAGGAGGCGACCGCGCTGTTCCCGGACAAGCGGATCATCGTCCTGTCGAGCGACTTTCCCGGCGGCGCCGAGCGCCTGCGGCAGGAGCTGGAGGCGGTGGCGGCGGGGGAGTGCGATCTGGTGATCGGGACGCAGCTCGTGGCCAAGGGCCACAACTTCCCGGGCCTGACCCTGGTCGGCGTCCTCGACGCCGACATCGGCCTGACCTCCGGAGACCCCCGGGCGGCCGAGAGGACCTTCCAGCTCCTCCAGCAGGTAACGGGCCGGGCCGGCCGCGGCGACAAGCCGGGGCGCGCCCTCGTCCAGACCTACCAGCCCGAGCACCCGGTGATCGCCGCCCTGCTCTCCGGGGATGCGGAGCGTTTCTATGCGGAGGAGATCGCGGCGCGGGAGGTGGCGGGCCTGCCGCCCTTCGGCCGCCTCGCCGCCCTGATCGTCTCCGGCGCCGACAAGCCGGCCGCCGAGGCCTACGGGCAGGCCCTCGCCCGGGAGGCCGATCCACCGGCCGGGGTGATGGTGCTCGGCCCCGCCGAGGCGCCCCTGGCGCTGATCCGCGGGCGGCACCGCTTCCGGCTCCTCGTGAAGACCGAGCGCAACATCGACCTGCAGGGCTACCTGCGCGCATGGCTCGTCCGCGCCCCGAAGCCCCGCGGCAGCGTCAAGGTGACGATCGATGTCGACCCGCAGAGCTTTTTGTAGGAGACAGGGCCCGTCGGCCGCGGGCGCGTTGCAACGCACGGGGACGGGCTGAAGGCGCACGAGGAGCGATCAGTGCTGAGCTACACCAAGACGCCGAATTCCAACGTGGCCGAGATCGTGGTCGACGGGAAGATCTCCGACGAGGAGATGAACGCGACCATCGCCGCCATGAAGGCGGACCTCGACAAGGGCGAGCGGATCAAGCTCCTCGAAGACATCCGCAGCTTCCAGGGCATGGAGCCCGCGGCCTTCTTCAAGGATCCGCGCTTCGGCATCTCGATGATGAAGGGCGTCAGCCACGTCGCCCTCGTCACCGACGCGCCCTGGCTGAAGATGATGGCCGAGACCTTCGCCTTCGTCTCGCCCTACAAGATCAAGGTGTTCGACCGCGAGCGCCTCGCCGAGGCGCGCACCTGGCTCGCCTCCGCCACCTGAACGCCCCGGGCGTCAATCGACCTGGGCGGTGCGGGTGTCGGCACCGCGCCGGGCCGTCCAGCGGCCGGTGCACAGGGAGGACACGTTCCACGTGCCCGAGCCCTGGGTGCCGGACAGGCGGCCCGTCCCGGTCCCCGCGCCGCCGGAACCGGCGACCGTGATCCCGACGACCCCGTCCGGCGAGACCCGGCCGCTGACGCGGGTGCCGGACGACGCCGAGACCGGCCGGACCTCACCGTCGCGGATGGCGACGGAGTAGCTGTAGCGGGCGTTGCAGAGGCCGCTCTCCGTCACGAGTTCCACCGACCACGTCCCGTTGTGCCTGTCGGGCGCACCCGCCGCGGATGCGGACAGGGCGGCGGTGGTTAGGGCGGCGGCGGCGATCAGGGTCGGGACGGTAATGGTCAATCGTTGAAGGGCTCTCTGCAAATACAGCGGCGCCGTCGCGCGGTTCAGCGCGGGGTCGACAGCTTCGTTGCGGGATGAGCCGGTTTAAACCATCCGGACCGGCAGGACTATGGCCGCCGCCCGCCAAAAATGTCTCAATTCGTAACCGGCGAAAGCGCGGCAATACGCTGCGAGCGCCGGCGGACAACTCAGTCGCGTCGCGTGTCCGGACGCTCAACTTCGGCGAGTGGCTTCGCCCTGCTCGCGAGAACGGGCGTGGACCCCCGCCCGTTCAACCCCGCGTGCCTCAGTCGTGCAGCGGACGCGCCTCTTCCGGCAGCATGATCGGGATGCCGTCACGGATGGGGTAGGCGAGCTTGGCCGAGCGGCTGATCAGCTCCTGCTTGGCGGAATCGTAGTCCAGCGTGCCCTTGGTCAGGGGGCAGACGAGGATCTCCAGGAGCTTCGGATCGACCCGAGTCGCCTCGACGGGGGCGGTGAGATCGTTGGCCATGTCGTCACGGTCCTATTGCATCGTCGGTTCGGGGCCGGAGCCCCGAAGGAGTTCCATCTGCGTCACGGCGATCAGGATCTCGCCGCGGGTCTTTAGGTCCGCGGCCTCCAGCATCGCCTGCTTCTCGCGCACGCCGAACGGGCTCATCATGCACAGCGCGTTCACGAGGGCCTCGTTGGGGGCCTCATCGATCCCCGCCCAGTCGACCTTCAGGTCGTTCGCCTCGACGAAGTCGCGCAGGGTCTTGAGGACGCCCGCCCGGTCGACCTGTTCCTCGCCCGCGCGGGCCTGGAAGTCCACCGCGAACTCGTCGTAGCTCACTTGGCAGAGACGGTAGGCCTCCGATGCGGCGACCTCGCCCTCGACCCGGAAGCGGCTGACCCCGGTGAGGGAGATCAGGTAGCGCCCGTCCCCGGCCTCGGCATATTGGGTGATCCGGCCGGCGCAGCCGACGCGGAACAGCTTGGGATGGGCCGAGGACCCGCCATCCGGGTCCGGCTGGATCATGCCGATGATCCGGTCTCCCCTCAGGGCGTCATCGACCATCCTGAGGTAGCGCGGCTCGAAGATGTTGAGCGGCATCTGTCCCCTCGGCAGCAGCAAGGCGCCGGGCAAGGGGAAGACCGGTATCACGGCGGGGCAATCCGCCGGACGCTGTAAGCCGGAATGTGTGCTCATCGCACCTCCTCTGGCGCGATCCCCTGGCCGGGGCCCCGGACGCGCCGTCTCCGTCCGGGAACGGGCCCGTGCCCTATGAGAACAACAAGGTCGACAGCTTGCGCCGACCCCGGATCGTGTCCGGATCCATCACGCCCCAGGCCTCGAAGAACTGGAGCAGCTGCTTGCGGGCCGCGTCGTCGTTCCAGGTCCGGTCGCGCTTGCGCAGCTCGATGAGGTGATCCACCGCCTGCTCCCGCTGGTTGCGGGCCGCGAGGCCCAGCGCGAGGTCGAACCGGGACTGATGGTCGTCCGGATCGGCGTCGACCGCCTTCTGCGGGCCGGCGAGGTCGCCGAGGGCGGCGGCCTGCTCGGCGAGTTCCAGGGCGGCGCGGATGCCCGCGAGCGCCGGGTCGGCGGCTTTCTCCTCCGGCACCATGGCCAGGACGCGCTTGGCGTTCTCGATCTCGCCGGCATCGAGCTGGAGCTTGGCGAGGCCGGCCAGCGCCACGACGTTGTCGGGCTCCTGCTCCAGCACCGCCGCGAAGAGTTCGGAGGCGCCAGCGAGGTCACCCTCCTCGACCAGGGCGGCGGCCTCCGTGAGCGCACCCTCGATCGGGCTGGGGCCGGCGGGGCCGGAAAGGCGCTCGATCAGCTCCTTGATCTGCCCCTCGGGCACGGCGCCCATGAACCCGTCCACCGGGCGGCCCTTGTCGAAGGCGATGACCGCCGGGATCGACTGGATGCCGAGCTGGCCCGCGATGGAAGGGTGCTCGTCGATGTTCATCTTGGCGAGCACGACCTTGCCCGCCGCCGCCTGGACGACCTTCTCCAGAACCGGGGTGAGCTGCTTGCATGGCCCGCACCAGGGCGCCCAGAAATCCACGAGAACCGGACGGTTCATTGATTCCGCGATGACGTCCTGCCTGAAGGAGTTCGTCGTCGTGTCCCTGATCAGGTCGCCGGCGGGGCCGCCGGTCGCGCCGCCGGCGCTGAGGTCGTTGAGCATCGATCCAACTTCGGAACTTTTTTCGTGATGGCCGCTAGATGGGGCTCTCGATGGGTCATGACCAGCCCGCCGGGCGGACGCGTCGCGGTTGTCCACCCCCGGTTGGCGGGGAAACCCTCGCGGCTCAGCGCCCCGGTGCGCCCGGAGCGGCCTTCGCCGCCGTGACGAAGGTGCCCGCATAGACGCGCCCATCCGCCGTCTTCGCCTCGCACTCGATCGAGGTCCGCCCCTTCTCCGGCGCCGTGAAGCGGCAGGCGCCGATGGCCAGGACCGGCGCGCCGACCTCGCTCCCCGTCTTGCTCTCGGAGACGACGTTGATCGGCTGGAGCGGATCGGTCTCCTCGGTCGCCTCCTGCTGCGCACCGTTGCCCGAGAAGCTGATCACCTGCCCGTCCTTCGTGGTGAAATCGAAGGTCGTCCGGTTGCGGCTGACCGCGTTCAGCAGGGTGTTGCCGCACTGCGCGGAGACATCCCGGCCGGCGACCACGAGCTTGTCGCAGGTTCCGTCGAGCTTGAAGGCGGTCTGTGCCCAGGCGCTCGGCGCCGAGAGGGGCAGGAGGGCGGCACAGGCGAGGGCGAGGCGAAGGGAAGCCGTCATGGCGTTGCGTGATCCTCCCGAAGGTCTTCTGCGTGTTTCGCGTGATGTAGGCGTCGGACCGGAGCCGTCGAGGCAAGTCCGCGCCTGTCGATCCGCCCGATGCAGAGCAGGCTTGCGGCAAAGTCTCTGTTGCACTGCAACACGGGCAGGCATGTTGCAGCGCATTGCAGGCGCCCGGCGGGCGCCGTCCCCGGGGCGGCAGGTCTTCCTCCCCCCGCGATCCCCAAGGAGTCTCCCGATGATCCCCGCGTTGGCGCCCATGGCGGAGGCGGCCCTCTTCACCCTCGGCTGCATGGCGATCCACGCCCTGCGGCGGCACGCGGACACGGTCACGGCCACCCTCGCCTGCTTCGTCACCATCCTGGTCCTGATGCTCGGCATCGCCTACGCGCCGGAGCCCCTCGCGCACTACCAGTCCGCGAGCACGGGTGACTTCGTGATGGTGGACCCCGCGATCTACTGATCCGGCGCGGGGAGCGCCGGCCCCCCGGTCCCGCGCCGGCCGGCGGCCGTCACGTCGTAGCGGTCGTCGGGCACCCGGGCGAGGAACCGCTCGGCCATCTCGAACAGCAGGATGTCGGGCTTCACGGCCTCGATGTAGGGCCAATCCAGGCTCGCCGACCAAATGAAGTGCACCTCGCGGAAGCTCTCCGCGAGGAGGCCGGTCAGCATGAACGGCGCGAAGTGCGCGCAGGAATCGCCGAACAGGACGACCCGGCGGGGGTCGGCGCCCGCCGCCTCGTTCCGGTAGACGACGTGGGCGCCGGAATGCAGCTCGCCCTCCCGCCCCTGCGCTTCGTAGGCCGCGAGGAGCGGCCCGGTCGCCGTGCGGACCGCGTTCTGCAGGATCACCATGCGCTCCACGCCCTCGCGCGGGCGGTGGGGCAGCTTGTCCCCGAGATCCATCACCTCGGGGACGACGACGCGCAACCGCGATCCGATATCGGCCGGCGGGGTGGCGCCGAGCGCGCGCATGATCTCCCGGTAGGCGAGCAGGCAGCCCTCCAACGTCCAGTGGGTGTCGGTGCGCAGGTAGAGCGGGGTGGGTCCGTCCCGAGCCGCCCGGAGGGGTGCGAGCAGGTCGAGATAGGCGCCGTGCCGGGCGAGGCGCCGGGCCAGGATCCGCACCGAGGCGTTCGTCGGCCGGTAGCGCAACCCGTCCGTCTTGTGATCGTAGACCGAGAGCTTCTCCGGCACGATGACGTGGAGGGTGCGGATCCCCAGCCGTTCGGCCCGGGCCGCCCGGGCGGCGATCAGGCGGGACCAGCGGCGCAGCAGCCACCATTGCGCGAGGCCGCTGCGGTAGCGGTCCATGACGCGGTTGCTTCCCCCCGTGAGGAAGAGCCATCCGTCGCGGCCGACATGCACATGGGTCCCATCCGTTTCGGCCATCGCGGGGAGCATTAGCCGCACTCGGCGGGGCCGCCTAGGGTGGAGCCGGCCGGGTCGCCCCTGCGTTCGCCCGGGATGGACACCGCCCTGGCTCCCCCGGACGCGCCACCGCGCCGCCACCCCTCGCCGCGCCTGTGGCGCCCGCGCCGGGTGGTGGTGACGCCCGCTGCCCTCGACCATGCCCACGGGCGGGCGATGGTCGCCCGGATCGAGGCGCAGGGCTTGCCCGTCGAGCGCCTCGCCGCGAACCGCCTCGCCCTGCCCCGCCAGCCGGATGCCCGCCGGGCCTACGCGGAGGCCAAGGCCACGCTGGCGATCACCGTCGCCCCGCCGACCAAGCTGCGGCTCCAGCCGATCCCCCCCTCGGCCGACTGGCGCTTCGACCTGGCCGAGGGCTGCCCGGCCCATTGCCAGTACTGCTACCTCGCGGGCTCCCTCTCGGGGCCGCCGGTGACGCGGGCCTACGCCAACCTCGACGCGATCCTCGGCAACCTCGACGCCTATCTCGGCCAGGGCACCATCACCTCGGCCTCGGCGGCGCGGGCGGCGGAGGGGACGACGTTCGAAGCCTCCTGCTACACCGACCCCCTCGGCATCGAGCACCTGACGGGCTCGCTCGCGGCGGCGGTGGAGCGTTTCGGCGCTTGGGACGCCCCGGTCCAGCTGCGATTCACCACCAAGTTCGCCGCGGTGGCACCCCTGCTCGGCCTGCGCCACGGACGGCGGACCCGCATCCGCTTCTCGGTGAACGCCCGCGGCGCCGCCCGCTACGAGGGCGGGACCGATTCCCTCGACGCCCGCCTCGGCGCCCTGCGGGCCGTCGCGCTGGCCGGCTACCCGGTGGGGCTCACCGTGGCGCCGATCCTGCCGATCCCCGATTGGGAGGAGGGCTATGCCAGCCTGATCCGCGACGCGGCCGACGCCCTCTCCGGCGTGCCCGACCTCGACCTGACCGCGGAACTCATCACGCACCGTTTCACCCCCGGCTCGAAGGAGGTCCTCCAGGGCTGGTATCCCGGCTCGGACCTTCCCCTCGAGGAAGCCGATCGGGTGCGGAAGATGACGAAGTTCGGCTCGGTGAAGTACGTGCTGCCGAAGCCGCAGATGGACGCGATGCGCACCGCGATCACCGGCCACCTCGCGTGCATCCTGCCCGCCGCGCGGGTGCTCTACTGGACCTGAGCGATGCGGGCGCCATCTCGCCGGGGATGCAAGATCCCGCCCCCCTCATCCTCACCCTCGCCTTCGACGACGCGACCTTCGCCCGTTTCGACGGGGAACGCCGCCGCCATTTCCCGGAGGCGTTGAACCACATCCCCGCCCACGCGACCCTGTTCCACCACCTGCCGGGGGACCGGGAGCGCGGGGCGATCGAGGCGATCGCCGCCCTCGCCCGCACCACGCCCGCGCCGGACGTGGCGGTGACGGGCCTGCGCTTCACCGGCAGGGGCGTGGCCTACGTCCTCGCGTCGGAACCCCTCGCGGCCTTCCGCGGGCGGCTCGCCCGGGAGTTCGAGCCCGCCCTCACCGCCCAGGACCGGCAGGGCTGGCGCCCGCATGTCACCGTCCAGAACAAGGTCTCCCCCGAGACCGCCCGGGCCCTGCATGCCGCCCTGGAGGCGGGCTTCGCGCCGTTCCGTTTCACCGCGCCCGCGGTGGTGCTGTGGCGCTACCTCGGCGGGCCGTGGGAACGGGTGTCCCGCATCGCCTTCGGGGAGAACGCCTGATGCGCGGATCGTGGCGGGGGATGGATGCGATGCGGGTGTCGAAGACGCTGACCCACAACCCGATCACCGGGCGGGCGACGGCGGTGTGGTTCTGGTTGCGCCTGAACGAGGTGGGGCCCCTCGTCGCCCTGCTCTGCCTCAGCACCCTCGGCTACGGCTTCTTCGCCCTCGCCCACGAGGTCGGCGAGGGCTCGACCGAGGCCCTGGACCGCCGGATCCTGCTGGCCCTGCGCAACCCCGCCGACCTCTCGGACCCGATCGGCCCGCGCTGGCTCGAAGAGACCATGCGCGACATCACCGGCCTCGGCAGCGTGTTCACCGTGGTCTTCGTCACCCTCGCCGTGGCGGCCTACCTTGCCCTCACCGAACGGCGGCGCATCGCCACTTACGTCGTCGGCGCGGTGGGCAGCGGCGAGCTGGTCTCGACCGTGCTCAAGCTGTTCTACCACCGGCCCCGGCCGGACCTCGTCCCCCACGGGATGGAGGTGTTCACGGCGAGCTTCCCCAGCGGCCACGCCATGATGTCGGCCATCGCCTACCTCACCCTGGCGATCCTCCTGGCCCGGGTGGACCGCAACCGCCGGGTCAAGGCGTTCGTCCTGGTCCTCGGCGTCGGCGTCACCCTGCTCGTCGGGATCAGCCGGGTCTATCTCGGGGTCCACTGGCCGAGCGACGTGATGGCCGGTTGGTGCGTGGGGGCCGCCTGGGCCTCGCTGTGCTGGTTCGTCGCCCTCCAGCTGCAACAGCGCGGTGAAGTGGAAGTCTCCGATCCGCCGACCGCCCTTCCCCTGAGTTAAGCATAACAGAACGTTGACGATCGGGCGTTGCAGCGGATCGATGAACGCCACGTTATCGATACTCACGGGAGCGTGAGGAGCGAAGCCTTGAACGAGCGCAGAGACGACGCCCGCCGCCGGGTCTGCCTGGGCGGTCTCATCGAGACCGCGGCCTACCTCCCGGAAATCCCCTGCCAGGTCCGCAACGTCTCGCTGGCCGGCGCCCGGCTCCGGGTCGCCCCGGAGGCGATCCTTCCGGAGCGTATCGTCCTGCGGGTGCCGATGCGCAACGAGACCCGCCTGGGTCGGGTGGTCTGGCGCTCGGGCGACGCGGTCGGCCTCAGCTTCGCCCCGGACGCCCCGACTGCCCAGGACGACGCCCTCGCGGACAGGGTGAAGGCCGGCGAGGCCGAGATCGTCCGCCTGCGGGCCGCCCTGGTGGCGGCCTCCGGCGGGGCGATTCACTGAGGGCGTCGGTCGCGGCCAGGAACCCCGCTCCGTCGGCGCGGTTCCCGGACTCCGACCTCGATGAGAATCCGGCATGGCGGAAGACGAACGGTTGTCCC
Organism: Methylobacterium sp. J-076; assembly: GCF_022829405.1. Taxonomy (GTDB): domain Bacteria; phylum Pseudomonadota; class Alphaproteobacteria; order Rhizobiales; family Beijerinckiaceae; genus Methylobacterium. Next base: position 572,329 of record NZ_JAKSXW010000149.1, on the reverse strand, counting down.
GGCGCACCCTCCTTGCCGCAGGGGGCGCCCTCGCCGGCGCCGCCCTCGGCGCAGGCAATGCGGCGGCGGCTCCCCCCGGCCCCACCGTGCCGGCCGATACCGGGGCGGTCCAGGGCAACCGGATCCAGTTCCCGAACTGGCGCGGTCCGGGCGATCCCCCGCCGGCCCCGAGCCCTGCGCCGCAGCCCCCGTCCCAGCGCGTCGGCTACTGCATCGTCGGCCTCGGGCGCCTGAGCCTCGACGAGATCATCCCGGCGTTCGCCGAGGCGAAACGCTCGCGGCTCGTCGCTCTGATGTCGGGGAGCCACGACAAGGCGAAGCTCGTGGCCAAGCAGCACGGCCTGCCGGAGGATGCGGTCTACGGCTACCACGAATGGGACCGGCTGAGGCAGAACCCGCAGGTCCAGGCCGTCTACGTGGTCACGCCGAACGCGGTGCACCGGGACAACGTGACGGCCGCGGCGGCGGTGGGCAAGCACGTCCTGTGTGAGAAGCCGATGGCGGCCTCGTCCCCGGAATGCCGGGACATGATCGACGCCTGCGCCAAGGCCGGCGTGAGGCTGATGATCGCCTATCGCTGCCAGTACGAGCCGTTCAACCGGGCGCTGACGCAGGCGGTGCGCGGCGGCAGCCTCGGCAAGGCGCGGCTGATCCAGGCCTTCAACGGCCAGACCACCGGCCTGCCCGAGCAATGGCGCCTGAAGAAGGCCCTGTCCGGCGGCGGCTCGCTCCCGGATATCGGGCTTTACTGCCTCAACGGCACCCGCGCGCTGCTGGGCGAGGAGCCGGACTCGGTCCAGGCGCAGACCTATTCGCCCCCCGACGATCCGAAGTTCAAGGAGGTCGAGGAGACGGTCTCCTTCACCCTGCGCTTCCCCTCGGGCGTGATCGCCCAGTGCACCGCGAGCTACGGCGTGCACGAATCGCGCAGCCTCACGGTGCATACGGCGGCGGGGGCCTACGACCTGCAGAACGCCTTCGCCTACCGCGGGCAGCGTCTCTTCGTCGGCCGCGTCGAGGGAAAGAACGCGGCGCGGGACGAGAAACTCCTCACGCCGAAGAACCAGTTCGCCCTGGAGATCGACCACTTCTCCCGGTGCATCCAGGAGAACATCCGGCCCCGCACCCCCGGCGAGGAGGGCCTTCAGGACCAGATCCTGATGGAGGCGATCTACGAGTCGGCCCGCACCGGCGCCCCGGTGAAGACCGGCCCCCTCCCCGGCACCGGCTCCGGCCTCGACGCCACCCGCGGGCCGGAGCCGGAGGAGGCGGCGTAGGATCAGAACGGCAGCAGGATATCCACCAGCTGCTGGCCGTAGCGCGGCTGCTGGACGTCGGTGATCTGGCCACGGCCGCCATAGGCGATGCGGGCCTCGGCGATCTTGGTGGAGTCGATGGTGTTGTCGGCGGCGATGTCCTCCGGACGCACCACGCCGGCCACGATCAGTTCGCGCACCTCGAAGTTGATACGGATTTCCTGCTTGCCCTCGACCACGAGGTTGCCGTTCGGCAGCACCTGCGTGACCACCGCCGCGACGTTGGTGGTGACGGTCTCGGCCCGCTGGACCGAGCCCGCGCCGTCGTTGGCGGTGGTGGAGGTGGCGTTCAGGAGCGAGCTGCCGCCCACGCCCATCGCCTTGCCCATCGTGGTGTTTTCCAGGCCGACGGCGTTCGGCAGGCCGAAGCTCTCGGTGTTGGCGCGGGAGCGCTTCGTCTCGTTGCTGATGTTGGCCTGATCCGTCACCGCGACGTTGACCGTGAGCAGATCGCCCACCTTGGCCGCCCGCTGGTCCTTGAAGAAGGCCCGCGAGCCGGTGCGCCACAGGGAGTTCGGCGCGTAGGAGACCGGCTGCACGTCCGGCATCGGCATCCGCACCGGCTTGTAGCCCGGCTGCGCGGTCGGGTCCTGGATCGCCGAAAGCGTCGGCGTCGCGCCGATGTTGGACAGGCGGTCGGCCGTGTTGCAGGCGCCCAGGGCCAGCGGCAGCGCGACGGTGGTGAGGCGGACGATCAGGCGCATCGGCGGGATTCCTCGACGCAGGACAAACGGAGGTTCAGCGCAGGGCGACGGAGGCGGCGTTCGCCTGGAGCTGTGGCCCGCCGGACGGGCCGACCGAGACCCGGCCCGCGCCCACCACGGTGGCCTGCAGGACCTTCTTGGAGGCGACGTTCACCACGTTGACGGTGGCGCCCATCCGGCCGCTGTCGCTGGCGATGCCGCGCATCGACAGGCTGATGCCGGGGGTCGCGTAGATGATGGTGACCGTCTCGCCGCGGGCCACGAGGTCCGGCAGGGCGGTGTCGCCCTCGCGCAGCACCGAGCCGGCGGGGAGGCTGCGCTGGGCGACCTCGCCGATGGCCGCCGTGACGCTGGCCTGCACGTCGGCGCCGAGGCCGTCGCGCGGGCGCCGATCCAGGACGAGGTCGCCCTCCCGGATGGGCTCGCCGCGGTTGAGGCTGCGGGCCAGCACGGCCACCTCCCGCATCTCCACCACCACACCCGACACCCGCAGGGACGCCTGCCGCTCGCCGAGGCTGACCAGCGCGGACACCCGGTGGGAGCGCGGATCGTAGACCATGTCGATGGCGCTCGCCTGGCCGGCGAGGTCGACGGGGGCCAGCATCATCGGCGCCTCGCCGTCGAGGCGGATCATCATCAGGTTGGTGTCCAGGCCGTAGCCGGTTTCGAGGCCGCGCTTCAGCGCCACCTCGATCTCGCTCGGCCCGACCCGCCGGGCCGCCCGCTGGACGGCGATCTGCAGCCGCCCGCCGGTCTCGACCGGGCCGAGACCCAGGGCGGTGGCGGCCTCTGCGATCCGCCGGGACTGGATCGTCCCCGTCGAGCCGAGGGCCGGCGCACGGAACAGCGGGCGTTCGGCGAGGGCCGGGGGGACGTTCTCCACGAGGTCGCCGAGGGTCAGGATGTCCTGCCGGGCGGTCACGTCGCCGCGCAGGCGCGGCAGGGCGCTCTCGGCCATGGCCGGCACGGCCACCGCGCCGAGGATCACGAAGGCGAAGAGGGCGAGCGCCGCCCGGATCAGCATGCCCGGCGCGGGCAGGGGCGCCCTGGCGCGGCGCGGCTGCACGATCGGGCTGAGGGCCACTTCGGCGTGGCTCGCATCGGCGGGGAAGTCGTCGCGGTCGGTCATGTGAGGGGATCCCGTGCCGGCCATCAGCCGCGGAACATCTGGGACGTGGTGGAGAGCATCTGGTCGGCGGCCGTCACCACCTTCGAGTTCATCTCGTAGGCGCGCTGGGCCGCGATCAGGGACGAGATCTCGGTGACGGCGTTGACGTTGGCCTCTTCCAGGTAGCTCTGCTGGAGGTTGCCGAAGCCCTCCCCGCCGGGCAGTCCGCTGATCGCGGGGCCGGAGGCCGCCGTCTCCACGAACAAGTTGTCGCCGATCGATTCCAGGCCGACCTTGTTGACGAAGCGCGAGAGCTGGAACTGGCCGAGCGCCTGAGGCGCGGTCTGGCCAGGCAGCGTCGCCTGCACGGCGCCGGTGGCGCTGATCGTCACCGAGGTCGCGGTGTTGGGCACGGTGATCGCCGGATCCACGAGGTAGCCGTCGCGGGTGACGAGCTGGCCGGATGCCGAGAGGTCGAACGAGCCGTCGCGGGAATAGGCGGTGCGCCCGTCCGGCATCGTGACCCGGAAGAAGCCCTCGCCGCGGATGGCGACGTCGTAGTCCTTCTCCGTCGAGCTGAGGGTGCCCTGCGACATCACCCGGGCGGTGGAGGTGGTCTTCACGCCCGAGCCGAGGGCGAGGCCTGCGGGGAGCTGGGTGTTCTGCTCGGAGGTCGAGGAGCCGGCCCGGCGCATGTTCTGGTAGAGCAGATCCTGGAAGTGGACCTGCTGGCGCTTGTAGCCGGTGGTGCGCAGGTTCGCGATGTTGTTCGAGATGACCTGGACGTTCAGTTCCTGGGCCGCCATGCCTGTGGCGGCAGAGTAGAGCGCACGCATCGGACGCTACCTCAGGCCACGTTGGCGAGCTTGGAGATGGCCGAGCCGCGAAGCTCGTCCATCCGCGAGATCATGCTCGTGATCATCGCGTAGGAGCGGTTGACGTCCATCAGCCGGGTCATCTCCAGCACAGGGCTGACGTTGGAGCGCTCCAGGGCGCTGGATTCGAGCCGTCCGTCGAGGCCGGCGGCCCGGGCGGGGGCCGTGGACGAGAACAGGTTGCCCCCCTCGTTCACGAGCTGGCCGGGATTGGCGAAGGTGACGAGCTTGATCCGGCCGCGGATGCCGAGATTGGTCGAGACCGTGCCGTCCGTGCCGATGGCGAGGCCGGTCTCCTGCGGGTTGATCGTGATCGGGCCGCCGTCGCCCGCCACGGGGTAGCCGTCGCTGGTGACGAGCTGGCCCTGCCCGTTGACGGACAGGGCGCCGTTGCGGGTGTAGCGCTCGCCGCCCGGGGCCTGCACGGCGATGAAAGCGGAGCCCTTCACCGCGACGTCGAGGGGGTTGCCGGTCTGCTCCACCGGGCCCTGCGACAGGTCCAGCGTCGTGCCCTGGTCGATCACGTAGGACAGGCGCCGGTCGGGACGCGAGAAGCTGTCGGCGCTCGCCACCGGCATCAGGTATTCCTGGAAGCGGCTGCTGCGGCCCTTGAAGCCGGTGGTCGAGATGTTCGCCATGTTGTTGGCGATGACGTCGAGTTCGCGCTGGAGGGCGACCTGACTCGACACGCCGACGAAGAGGGCATTCTGCATCGTGAACTCTGGCGCCCACGAACGACCGGGGCGACAGGACAATCAGCATCCCCCGTGCCAGCCCCAGCCGGATTGTTTTTATGCGCCGCCTCAACGACTTATTCAGCATAGGCTTCGATGGAGGGCCGCGCTGACCAGTCCCCACGGCAAAGCCGGCCCGGCAGAATTTGCCTCCTTAACGGCGCGTTAACCGCGTCTGCCGATAGGTTGGCGACCGAACTGCAATCCAACGTCGCGAGTGCTGGGCCCATGGCCAAGAAGCCGAAGAAGGCGAGCGCCGAGCCGGGCGAAGGCGGCGCCGGCGAAGCCCCGAAGAGCAAGAAGAAGCTCATCATGATGGCCGCCGCGGGCTTGCTCGTGGTGGGCGGCGGCGCGGGCTACTTTCTGATGAAGGGCGGCCACGGGGACGAGGGCAAGGACGGCGGCGCCGAGGCCGAGCAGGCCTCCGCCCACGGGGGCGGGCATGGCGGGGGCCAAGGCGGCGGGCACGGCGGGGGCGCCGAGGCCAAGAAGCAGGTCGCCTTCTTCGAACTGCGCGAGATGATCATCAACCTCAGCCCCGACGCCGGCCAGGACAAGGGCAAGTTCGCCAAGCTCCGGGTCGCCCTCGAACTGAAGGATCCGAAGCTGGAGGAGGAGGTGAAGTCCCTCGCCCCGCGGATCGAGGATACCCTGCAGGTCTACCTGCGTGAGGTCCGGGCGAGCGACCTCTCCGGGTCCGCCGGTCTCTACCGGCTGCGGGAGGAGCTGCTGAAGCGCGTCAACGTGGCGGTCTACCCGGCCAAGGTCGATGCGGTGCTGTTCAAGGACCTGATCGTCCAGTGAGGCTGTGATGGAACCGGAGGATCAGGTCGCGGAGGACGATTGGTCGGCGGCCCTGATGGAGCAGGGCTCCGAGGGCGGCGACGCGTCGCTCGCCGAGGAGTGGGGCGCCGCGCTCGCCGAGCAGGGCACCACGCGCAACGCCAGCGACGTCGCCGCCGAATGGGCGACGATGATCGAGGACGGGGAGAGCGACAACCTCCCCGAACTCGCCGGCAACGACCGCACCCTCAACCAGGACGAGATCGACAGCGTCCTCGGCTTTTCCATGCGCGAACTCTCGGCCTCCGGGGCCGGGGGCGTGCGCGCCATCGTCGATTCGGGCGTCGTCCAGTACGAACGCCTGCCGATGCTGGAGATCGTCTTCGACCGGATGATCCGGTTGCTGTCGACCTCGCTGCGCAACCTGTTCCAGGACAACGTCGAAGTCACCCTCGACAACATCACGTCGGTGCGCTTCGGCGACTACGTCAACGCGATCCCGCTGCCGACCCTGCTCGGCGTGTTCAAGGCGGACCCTTGGGAGAATTCCGGCCTCGTCACGGTCGACACCAACCTCGCCTACGCGACCTTCGACCTGCTGCTCGGCGGCAAGCGCGGTGGCTCGTCCAGCCGCCTCGACGGGCGGCCTTTCACCGCCATCGAGATGACGCTGGTGCGCCGGCTGGTGGAGATCATCCTCGCGGACCTGCAGCTCTCCTTCCAGCCGCTCTCGCCGGTGAGCTTCCTCATCGACCGGATCGAGACCAACCCGCGCTTCGCCACCATCACCCGGCCGGGCAACGCGGCGATCCTGATCGGCCTGCGCCTCGACGTCGACGGGCGCGGCGGCGGGATGCAGATCCTGTTTCCCTACGCCACCCTGGAGCCGATCCGCGAGCTGCTCACCCAGAGCTTCATGGGCGAGAAGCTCGGGCGCGATCAGGTGTGGGAGGGCCACCTCGCCACCGAGATCTGGCAGGCCGACGTGACCATGGAGGCGGTGCTCCACGAGATGATGCTGCCGCTCAAGCGCGTGATGCGCCTGAAGGTCGGCGACACGCTGATGTTCGACGCCAAGCCCTCCGACCTCGTCACCGTGCGCTGCGGCGACTGGGCCCTGACGCAGGGACGGATCGGCCGGGTGGACGGCAGCATCGCGGTGCAGGTGACGCGCCCCCTGCGGCGCTCCCGCACCACGCTGCAGGCCTACGAGGCTTCCATGAACAACCACTCGGACGGATAGGCCGGCATGAGTCTCTTCGTCACCATCGCCGCCGACCTGCTCGTCGCGATCCTCCTCGCGGCGACCATCGTCACCTCCCTGCGCCTGTCCAAGCGGATCGGCCAGCTCAAGGGTGACGAGGCCGCGCTCCGCTCCACCATCGGCGACCTGATGGTGGCGACGCACAGCGCCGAGCGCGCCATCACCGGCTTGCGCAGCGCCCTCGACGAGTGCGACCGCACCCTCGCGGACCGGATCCAGGCGGCGCAACACTGCAGCGCCACCCTCGCGGGGGGCGTCGAGGCGGGCGAGGCGGTGCTGTCGCGCATCGCCGCCATCGTCTCCGGCGCGCGCACCGCGCCGGCCCCTGCCCGGCCGGTGGAGGTGCGTGCCGAGCCGAAGGCCGAGGCGCCGCCCCGGCCCGCCCCGCCGGCCGCGACCGAGGGGCCCAACGGCGAGCGCCTGGGCGCCGCCGCCGCCGCCGCCCTCGCCATGACCGAGCGCGCCCTGGCGCGCGTCCGGGCCCGGGCGGCGTGATGCGTCCGCCCACCGCACCGACGAAGCCCCCCGAGCCGGCGACCCCGGCGCCGCCGACGGCGGGCACCAAGGTGGCGCCCGGGGCGCAGACGGCGCCGCGCCGCCCGCGGCTGAAGCCGGTGCGGCCGGTGAAGCTGCGCCTGATCGATGCCGTCGCCCTCGCGGCCGCGGCGCTTCTGATCCTGAAGGTCCTCACCCTGTCCCAGGCCGGCGTGCCCGAGGCGAGTGTGCCGGCCTTCGCCCGGGCCATCGCCAAGGCGCGCACGGGCTACGAGATCCCCGACCCGGAGACCACCGGCTCCGTGGGCGAGAAGGAGAAGACGGAGGAGAAGCCCGGAGCACCGCCCGAGCCGCCGCAGGCCCAGCCGGCCGTGCCGGATCAGGTCTCGCCGAGCGAGAAGGCCCTGCTGGAAAAGCTCGGCGCCCGCCGCGATGCCCTGAAGCAGCGCAGCCAGGAACTCGACCTGCGGGAGAAGATGATCGACGAGGCCGAGAAGAAGGTCGAGACCGGGATCGGCGACCTGAAGAAGGCCGAGGACAAGGTGGATGCCGCCGCCAAGGCGAAGGACGAGGCCGAAAAGCAGGGCCTGAAGAGCATCGTCACCATGTACGAGACGATGAAGCCGAAGGACGCGGCGCGGGTGTTCGACCGGCTGGGCCACGACGTGCTCGTGCCCCTCGTGGTGGCGATGAACCCGCGCAAGATGGCGGAGATCCTGGCGCTGATGCAGCCGGATGCCGCCGAGCGCCTGACGGTGGCCCTGTCCAACCGCGCCCGCGGCGGCGCGAGCGCCCAGGCCCAGGCAGGCGCCCCGGCCCTCCCCCCGGGCGAACTGCTCGCCATCGACCCGGTGGCGAAGTAGCGGGGGGCGAACTCGGTTCGCTGGACCGTATGTAGGGTTGCGTCGCCGGCCTCAAAAGCTCGGCCGCGGGCGGCAGCATGACCGTGCGAGGGCAACGCCTCTCACCACGACGACGGTGTGGGGGTTGCGCCTCCCCGGGGTGAGGGCAGCGCGAGACGCTTCGCGTTTCCGTCCTGCTTCGCGCGGGTTTCGGTCCGGTCCCTAGACAAGCATGGCGGCGACATCCGCCATGTCCGGCCGGGCGGCCGGGTCGGGCCCGGTGCAGGCCCGTGCCAGGTCGTGCAGGGCGGGCGGTGCCCCGTCGCAGTGGTGGAGCACTTCGCCGAGGAGGATGCCGAAGGCGCGGGTCTCGATCCGCGCGAGCGCCCTCCCCGCCTCCCCTGCGGGCAGGGACGAGGCCGCGCCGAAGTCCCCGAGCACCGCGCCGCCGCCGCCCCCGTCCCACAGGATGTTGTGGCCGTAGAGGTCGCCGTGCATCAGCCCCCGTGCGTGCAGATGGGCGAGGGCGGATGCGATGCCGGAGGCGAGACGCCGGGCCGCCTCGGGCGTGACGGACAAGGCGGGATCGTAGACGTCGCGGCTGCAGCTCGCGAGGCTCGGCGGCCCGGCGAGCACCCGCCAATCGGCGGGCAGCAGACGCAGCAGCAGGCCGGGCGTCCCGTCCGGATGCCCGTCGAGCCTCCCCAGGGCGCCGATCAGCGCGGGATGGTCGCCGGCGGCGAGGCACGCCTCGATCTCCCGCTCGGGCAGGCCGTCGCTGCCGATGGCCCCCTTGAACAGCTTCAGGGCCACCTCCGCCGGGCCCGCCTCCCCCCGCCATGCGGCCCGGTGGACCCGGCCGGAGCTGCCCTCCCCCAGGAGTTCCCCGACGGCGAGGGCGGCCCACGGGATGCGTGCCGCGTCGGACACCCCGCCCGGCGGCTCCGCGGGATTGCCGGAATAGGAGACCCAGGCGAGCGCCGGCAGGGCGGCCAGCCAGTTCGGCAGGCGCGCGAGGCGGTTGCTGGCGAAGCGGACCAGTTCGAGGCTGCCGGCTCCGGCGAGGCTGTCCGGCAGGTGGGTCAGGCGGTTGCCCGAGAGCATCAGCTTCTGCAGGCGCGGGCGCTCGCCCAGGGCGTCCGGCAGCGCGGCGATGCGATTGTCGGTGAGGGTCAGCCAGCGCAGGTTCGGCGGCAGGGCCTCCGCCGGCACCTCGCCGATGCCGCAGCCGCGGAAACCGACTTGGCCGAGGGCGGGGCAATCGCCGAGCACCGGGGGCAGCCGGGGGAAGGGCGTGCCCGAGCAGAACAGCACCTTGAGGGCGCGGAACCGGCCGAATCCGTCGGGCAGCGTGTAACTCCCGCGGCCGAGGTCGAGGAGTTCGAGCGTGTCGGCGAGGCCGAAGAGCGCCTCCGGGAATTCGGTGAGCCCGTCCGGCAGGCGGATCTCCCGCGCCCCGGCGAGGTCGCCCCGGCGCAGGGCGGCCAAGGTCTCGGCCCGCTCCATCTCAGCCGCGCTTGAAGACGGCGTCGGCGGAGGACTGCGCGGCCTCCTTGGCGGCGCGGGCCGCCTCGATCCGGGCGATCTCGGCCCGAAGCAGGGCGATCCGCTCGTCGAGATCCGAGAGGGAGAGGGCGTCGAGGGGCTGGCCGATCTGGTGGACCGTCGTCTTGCGCGGCGCGTCGTCCTCGTTCCACATGGGATGGCTCCTAGAGAAAGGGCGTGCCGCCGCCGACCGAGGGCAGGCCGAGGTGGCGCGCGAGCGAGGCGGCGATGTCGGCGAAGCTGTCGCGGCGGCCGATGGCGCCGGTGGCGAGGCCGGGGCCGAAGGCCAGCACCGGCACCTGCTCGCGGGTGTGGTCGGTCCCGGCCCAGGTCGGGTCGTTGCCGTGGTCGGCGGTGATGATCGCCGCGTCGCCCGGGCGCAGGGCGGCGTGGATCCCGGGCACGAGGGTGTCGAAGGCTTCGAGCTCGGCGGCGTAGCCCGGCACGTCCCGGCGGTGGCCGTGCTCGGTGTCGAAATCCACGAGGTTCACGAAGACCAACCCGCCCTCGGGCAGGTCGCGCAGGGCGGCGAGCCCGGCCGCCAGGCAGGGGGCGTTGCCCCCCGGCTTCACCTCCCGGCCGGTGGAGCGGTGGGCGAAGATATCTCCGATCTTGCCCACGCTCACCACCGCCCGGCCCGCCGCCTCGGCCCGGTCGAGGAGCGTCGGGCCGGGGGGCGTCACGGCGAAGTCCTTGCGGTGGCCGGTGCGCCGGAATCCGGCTGTGGCGTCGCCGACGAAGGGCCGGGCGATCACCCGGCAGATCCGGTAGGGGTCGCACAGGGTCCGCGCCGTGCGGCACAGGTCGTAGAGCCGGTCGAGGCCGAAGCTCTCCTCGTGGGCGGCGATCTGGAAGACGCTGTCGGCGGAGGTGTAGCAGATCGGCTTGCCCGTCCGCACGTGCTCGGCCCCCAGGCTTTCGATGATGCCGACGCCGGAGGCGTGGCGATCACCCAGGATGCCGGGCAGGCCACCCTGCGCGACCAGCGCCTGCGACAGGGCCTGCGGGAAGGCCGGGCGGGTCTCGGGGAAGGTGCCCCAGGGGTCCGGCAGCGCGAGCCCGGCGATCTCCCAATGGCCGGAGGGCGTGTCCTTGCCGGCGGCGGTCTCGACGGCATTGCCGTAGAGGGCGGCGGGCGCGCCGTCCGGCGCGAGGCCCGGCGGGATCGTCCCGGTGGCGCCCTGCGCGGCGAGGCCGAGGCCCAGCGCGCTCAGGTGCGGCAGGCGCAGCGAGCCCGCCCGCAGCCCCGCCCGATCGCCGCGCCCTTCGGCGCAGGCAAGGGCGATGTGGCCGAGCGTGTCGGCGCCGGCATCACCGTAGGCGGCGGCATCGGGGGCGCCGCCGATCCCCACGGAATCGAGGACGATGAGGAGCGCGCGCGCCACGGGTCAGGCGGGCTCCAGCTCTGTGGGGGCGTCGCTGTCCAGGGCGAAGGCCGCCTTGAACAGGGTGCGGGTGTAAGCCGTGCGGGGGGCGGCGAAGATCGCCTCCGCGGCGCCCTCCTCCACCACCTGCCCGTTCTGCATCACCACCACGTGGTTGGCGAGCGCCCGGACCACCTTCAGGTCGTGGCTGATGAACAGGTAGGCGAGGCCGCGCTCGCGCTGCAGGTCCCGCAGCAGCGTCACGATCTGAGCCTGCACCGACCGGTCGAGCGCCGAGGTCGGCTCGTCGAGCACCACGAATTTCGGGCCCAGCACGATGGCCCGGGCGATGGCGATGCGCTGCCGCTGGCCGCCGGAGAACTCGTGGGGGTAACGGTCCATGGTCGCCGGATCGAGCCCGACATCGTGCAGGGCCTTGGCCACCACGGCCCGGCGCTCGGCGCGGTTCCTCACGGCGCCCTGCACCACGAGGCCCTCGGCCACGATGTCGGCCACCGACATCCGCGGCGACAGCGAGCCGTACGGATCCTGGAAGACCACCTGCATGTCCCGCCGCAGGGGCCTCATCCGGCTGACGGTGTAGCCGTCGATGCGCTGGCCGAGGAAGACGATCGGCCCCACCGAGGCGGTCAGGCGCAGGATGGCGAGGCCGAGGGTCGTCTTGCCCGAGCCCGACTCGCCCACGATCCCCACCGTCTCGCCGGCCCGGACCCGCACCGCCACGCCATCCACCGCCCTCACGAAGCCGCTCGGCCGTCGCAGGAGCCCGGTCTTGAGGGGGAACCGCACCTTGAGGGGGCCGGCGTCCACCAGCGTCGCGGCGCCGGGGGCGACCGGGTTCGCCCGGCCCTCCGGCTCGGAGGCGATCAGCCGGCGGGTATAGGCGTGCTGCGGGTCGGCGAAGACCCGCTTCGTCGGCCCGGACTCGACGATCTTGCCCTTCAGCATCACGCAGACCCGGTCGGCGATCCGCTCCACGATGCCGAGGTCGTGGGTGATGAACAGCATCGCCATGCCGAGCCGTTTCTGCAGGTCGGCCAGCAGGGCGAGGATCTGCGCCTGGACCGTCACGTCGAGGGCGGTGGTGGGCTCGTCGGCCACGAGGAGGTCCGGCTCGCAGGCCAGCGCCATGGCGATCATCACCCGCTGCCGCTGGCCGCCGGAGAGCTCGTGCGGGTAGGCGCCCATCCGCGACTGCGCATCGCGCAGGCCGACCAGTTCGAGCAGTTCGAGGATGCGCGTCCGCGCCGCCTTGCCGGTGAGGTGGCGGTGCAGGGCCAGTACCTCCCCGATCTGCCGCTCGATCGTATGGAGCGGGTTCAGGGAGGTCATGGGCTCTTGGAAGACCATGGTGATGTCGGCGCCGCGCACCTGGCGCATCTCCCGCTCCGGCAGCGCCGCAAGGTCGCGCCCCGCGAACAGGATGCGCCCGGTCTGCACCGCCGCGGGGTCGAGGAGGCGCAGGATCGCGAGCGCCGAGACCGATTTGCCGGAGCCCGATTCACCCACGAGCGCCAGGGTCTCGCCGCGGGCGATGGAGAAGGAGACGCCGTCGACCGCCAGCGTGTCGCCGTCCCGCGAGCGGAACGCGACGGACAGGTTCTCGACGGACAGGAGCGGCGTCTGCGGATCCGGCATAAGGGCCTTATAGCGCGGACGCGGCCGGGCCATAGTGCCGGCGGGTGACGGTGTTTGCCCGCATTGATCGCCGCGGCGGTGGCGCTACCTCCCTCGCGCCGGACTCGCCATGCGCGATCCGGCGCCTTTGCTCGAACCGACGATGCCGTTCCGCCCGATGACGCCTCCCCGCCCCGCGTCCTAGAAGCCCTGCGTGCCTGCCTCCCTTCCAGCGCGTCTCGCCCTCGCCGCCCTCATCGCCCTGGGGCTCGCCCGGCCCGCCCTCGCCGTCCCCTCCGAGGGGGCGACGGAGACGGTCGAGCAGGCGCTCTGCCGGCTGATCGACGATTCCGCCAAGGCCAGGAGCCTGCCCGTGGCGTTCCTGACCCGGCTGATCTGGCGGGAATCGAGCTTCCGCGTCGGCGTGGTGAGCCCGGCGGGGGCGCAGGGCGTGGCGCAGTTCATGCCCGGCACGGCCAAGGAACGCGGCCTCCTCGATCCGTTCGACCCCGAGCAGGCGATCCCCCATGCGGCGCATCTCCTGGCCGACCTCAAGCGCCAGTTCGGCAATCTCGGCCTCGCGGCGGCCGCCTACAACGGTGGGCCGACGCGGGTGACGAACTGGCTCTCCGGCAGCGGCGGCCTGCCCGCGGAGACCCGCGCCTACGTAATGGCGATCACCGGACGCGCGCCGGAGGAATGGCGCACGCCGAACGGCGCCGCCGTGGAGTATCCCGAGGGCGGAGGCCCGGCGGCGAAGGCGGAATCCGAGAAGCCGCAGACCTGCCTGCAGGTCACGGCGGCGCTGCGCGTCCCCAACCGCGGCGACCGCTTCGCCCTCGGCGGCTCGGAGGGGCCGGCCGCGCCCTGGGGCATCCAGCTCGCCGGCAACTTCTCGAAGGCCCTGGCGCTGCAGAGCTTCTCGCGGGCGCGCAGTTCCTATGCCGGGGTGATCGGCGAGGTCCGGCCGATGATCATCGGCACCCGCCTGCGCAACCGTGGGACCCGCGCCTTCTACCGCATCCGCATCCCCGCCGAGACGCGCCGGGCGGCCGACGACCTGTGCGGCAGGATCCGCAAGGTCGGCGGGGCTTGCATCGTCCTGCGCACGTGACTTTTCCGCGCCGCGCCACGCCCCCGTCATCAATCCGCCCCGAGGTGGATGATTCATGGGCGGTGTCGGCGCAACCGGACGGGATATGAAACGGCTCTTCACCGCCTTTGCCAGCCTCTTCTGCCTGGGCCTCGCGGCGCTCGGCTTCTCGAACGCGTCGCCGCTGTCCCTCTTCGACGCGATCGGCCCCCGCGATGCCGGCGGCCGGCTCGCGGCCCGGGACCTCGCCTTCGGCAAGAATGCGCGCGACCGCCTGGACGTCTACGTGCCGGCGGCGGCGGGGGAGGCTGCGCCGGTCCTCGTCTTCTTCTACGGCGGCTCCTGGGACAGCGGCTCGAAGGACGATTACGCCTTCGTCGGCCATGCCCTGGCCGCGCAGGGGTTCGTGACGGTGCTGCCGGACTACCGGCTCTACCCGCAGGTGCGCTTCCCCGACTTCCTGAACGACGGGGCCGCGGCCATCGCCTGGGTGCGGGACCACATCGCCGAGTATGGCGGCGACCCGCGCCGCATCGTCCTGGCCGGTCATTCCGCGGGCGCCTACAACGCCGTGATGCTCGGCCTCGACACCCGCTACCTCGAAGCGGCCGGCGTGGATCCGAAGGCGATACGCGCCGTGGCGGGCCTGTCCGGCCCCTACGATTTCCTGCCCCTGGACACCGACACGACCACCAAGGTGTTCGGGCAGGCGAGCGACCTCGCCCAGACGCAGCCGGTGACCTTCGTCGGCCCCCTCTCGCCGCCCGCCTTCCTCGCCACCGGTGACGGCGACACGACCGTGCGGCCCCGGCAGACCGCGCGCCTCGCCGAACGCCTCCGGGCGGCCAACGTGCCGGTGCAGGAAAGGGTCTACAAGGGGCTCGACCACCGCGACACGCTGCTCGCCCTCTCGGTCACATTCCGCTCGAAGGCGCCGGAGCTTTCGGAGATGTCGTCGTTCCTGATGCGCCAAGCCGCCGGGCGAACTCAGTTCACGATGCGGAGCCCGGCCGCGCATACCGCGAAACTTCAACCCTAACAGAAGATTGTCCGGGTCTTCGTCGGCCCGTTAGCTTTTGACTCGACGGTCATAGGCTAGAGTGCGACGGTTCCGGCATACGGGTATCGGGCCGGCATTCGCGAGTCTGACCTGTGAGCACGGTGACCGAGACCCTCTTCTCTGCGAGCGAGCCATCGGCGGCCAGTCCGGCGCGCGACCTGCCGGACCTCGTCCGCCTTTCGTACCTCACCTTCGTCGTCGTCGCCCTGCTGAACCACGCGTGGTTCACGGATCTCAGCGACCTCGCGCCCCTCGACGCGGTGGAGGGCGGCAGCCTCGCGACGCAATTGCTGTTCGGATCGATGATCCTGGTCGGGATCCCGATGGTCTGGCACCTCGGCCTCGCCCGGCTGCGGCCGGTGCTGAGCCGGCCCGCGCTTCTGTTCGGCCTGTGGCTGCTGGCGACGACGCTGCTCTCCGGCGATCTGGCGCTCTCGCTCCGGCGCCTCGCGCTCTACGGCATCGCCGCGTTCCTGGCCGCCAGCCTGCTGGTCGTCGCCCGCTCCGCCCGCCAGCTCGCCGACGCCTTCGCCATGGCCGGGTTCACCGTGCTGGTCTCCAGCTATCTCGGCCTGCTCATCGTGCCGGCGCTGACGATCCATTCCCACTACGATCTCACCGGCGAGATCGGCCATGACGGCCTGTGGCGGGGTATCTTCTCGCACAAGAATGAGGCGGGCATGGCGATGACGATCCTCGTCATCCTCGGCCTGTTCATCGCCTCCGTGCGCAGCCGCCTGCTCGGCTGGACGATGGTCGCGGCCTCGGGGGTGTTCCTCGTCGGCAGCGGCTCGAAGACGCCGCTCATCACCCTCGCCATGGTGCTCGGCATCTCCTGGCTCTGCCGGGTCATCCACTCGCGGGCCGTGCGGGTGCTCGTGCTCGTGGGGCCGGTCCTCCTGCTGATCACCATCACCATCGGGTCCATCGTGGTGCCGCCCGTGCGCAGCGTCCTCGACGTGGTGCTGCCCGACGCGACGTTCACGGCGCGCAACGAGATCTGGTCGTTCGCCATCGACAACATCGTGCAGAAGCCGTTGACGGGCTTCGGCTTCGGAGCCTTCTGGCTGACGGAGCGGACGGTCTACGCCTCGATCGTCAACCCGGACACGACCTGGGTGCAGATGGCGACCCAGGCGCACAACTCGTTCCTCGATGCGGCCCTGGCCATGGGCCTGCCCGGCTTCGTGCTGACGCTGCTCGTCTTCATCGCCATCCCGACGCGGGACTTCCTCTACCGCCTGCCCCAGGGCGCGACCGATCCCTCGGCCGTGCTGTTCATGCGGCTGTGGCAGCTCGTGCTGCTCTCCGCCTCGTTCGAGACCATCCTGTTCAACCCGAACACGCCCGCCTTCGGCATGATCGTCATGGCGATCAGCGGGCTGCGCATGCTGACCGTCCGCCCGGTGATCGCCTGAGGCACCGGTTGGTAGGGCTAATTTTCGATAACTGTGGCCCGGCGAACTTTCCGAGTAATTTTCGCTAAAAACTGGCCAACGCTCCGTTAGGCTGTCGCCAACATCGGCACCACGGGCGGAATGGTCCGTTCTCCGGTGATTTCCGGACGACTCCGCCATGTATGATCCGCGCTCGACACCGGCCGTGAACGCCCATCCGAAGGTCGAGGCGCTGCCGGCGCTGACGGCCCTGCGCTTCGTCGCGGCGGCCTACGTGGTCGCGTTCCACTACACGCCGTATTATTTCCCCGATGCCGAGGTGCCGGCCTTCGTCGCCCTCGGCTATTCGGGCGTCACCTTCTTCTTCCTGCTGTCCGGCTTCATCCTCGCCTACAATTACCGCGATGCGGACCTCGCCTCGCCCGGGCCGCGGCGCCTGTTCTACCGGGCGCGCGTCGCGCGGGTGTATCCGGTCTACCTCCTGGCCCTCGCGGTCCACGTGCCGTGGTTCCTCGCCTGGGTGATGAAGCAGCCGATGCCCCTCAAGGCGCTCATGGCCTCCGGGGGCGTGCTGGCGCCCCTGGGCGTCCATGCCTGGGTGCCGGGGGCGGCCTGCTCCCTCGACTGTCCGAGCTGGTCCATCTCGGTGGAGCTGTTCTTCTACGCCCTGTTCCCGATCCTGCTGCCCCTCGTCCTGCGCAACCCGTCCCGGGTGGCGCTGGCCACCCTCGCCTTCTGGGTCGCGACCCTCGCCCTCGCCACGCTCCTGTGGCAGGCCTACGGCGGCGGCGCGTCGCTGATCTCGCCCGAGCCGGGCGGGATGCTGCCGGTGCTGCTGGCGGAGTTCGTGAAGTACTTCCCGGTCCTGCACCTGCCGGAGTTCATCGCCGGCCTGCTGCTCTACGTGGCGTGGCAGAACGCCCGCCTGCCCGGGCCGGCCCTGATCGCCCTCTCCGTCGGCTTCGGGGCGCTGATCGTCGCGGGGGCGCGCTACGTGCCGGAGCCGATCCTGCACAACGGCCTGACGATGCTGGCCTGGGCACCGCTGATCCTGGCCTGCGCCGCCATGCGCCGGGGCCTCCTCTGCGCCCGGCCCCTCGTGTTCCTGGGGAAGATCTCCTTCGCCCTCTACCTGCTGCACATCCCGGTCTTCGCCATGCTGAACACGGCGGACCGGGTCGTCCTGCACGGCTGGCTCGGCGCCCATCCCTGGACCGGGATCGGGGTGACCGGCTTCGCGAGCCTCGTGGCGGCGACCCTCGCGCACCTGCTGGTGGAGGAGCCGGCCCGGCAGCGCATCCTGCGGCGGCCCGACAGGCCGGCATCGCGTCCGGCTCCGGCGGCCCGCGCCGGAGCCTGAGTCCGGCGTCACTCCGGCAGGGCGAAGACCACCAGGGTATCGCCCGTGCCGAAGCCCGAGGATTGGGTGTACGAGGCGCCGCCGGCGGCCACCGCCACGTATTGACGTCCGTCGATGGCGTAGGTCATCGCCGGGCCGCTGATGCCGGCCCCGCACTGGAAGCGCCACAGGGTCTTGCCGGTGGCGGCGTCGTGGGCGTCGAGGTGCCCGTCCTCCTCGCCGGAGAAGACGAGGCCGCCCGCCGTGGCGAGCGTCCCGCCGGAGAGCCGGCTTTCGGACTTCACCGACCACGCGATCTTGCCGCCCCCGGTCAGGTCCACCGCCGTCAGGGTGCTGAACGAGGGCTCGCCCTTGGCCACGCCCGTTTCCGTGAAGCGGATCTCCGGGCGGCCCGGCCCGGCGGGCACGGCGTTCACGGTATAGCTCGTCGCCCCGTGCCGCACCTGCACGTAGGCCAGGGTGCCGTCATAGGCGGTGGGCGGCCAAGACACCGCCCCCAGCGGCCCCGGCGCCACGACGGTGCCTTCCGCGCTCGGCGGCACGAACAGGTTCTTCTGGGCCAGGAGCGGCTCCGACCGCTCGATCAACCGCCCGTCCGTCCGGTCGTGGACGTAGATCCAGCCGGTCTTGCTCGCCGAGGCGACGGCCTTGGTGCCGTTCGGCCCGTCGAGGAGGAAGGGCGGCGCGGCGACGTCGTAGCCCCATTCGTCGTGAGGGACCTGCTGGAAGTACCAGCGCAGCGTGCCCGTGTGG
Source organism: Methylobacterium sp. J-076 (assembly GCF_022829405.1). Classification (GTDB taxonomy): domain Bacteria; phylum Pseudomonadota; class Alphaproteobacteria; order Rhizobiales; family Beijerinckiaceae; genus Methylobacterium. The sequence goes on along the minus strand of NZ_JAKSXW010000149.1, from coordinate 553,998 downwards.
ATGTCGAGGGCGACGAGGCACATCGTGTAGAGGTTGTCGCCCGGCCGGGTCAGGCCGAAATTCTGCGGCGCCGGGTTGCCGGTGCCGAGGAACAGCAGGCCGAGCGTCGGATCGTAGGCCGGCGTCATCCACAGGGAGCCGCCCCCCACCCGCCACGCGGCGCGGTTGGCCTCCGCGGCGGCCTTCTCGGCGGCGATGTCCCGGTGCAGCGGCACCCCGTCGGCGGTCTTCTCCACGAAGCCGCCCTCCCACCCCTCCGAGGGGGTGACGTACCAGCGCCAGCGCTCCTCCCCGGTCTTGGAATCGTAGGCGGCGAGCCAGCCCCGGCGACCGTAGCCCCCCTCGATGCCGACCACCGCGCCCCCGTCGAGCCCGCCCTTCGGGTCCTCGACATGCAGGCCGTAGCCCGCTCCCGTCACGCCGACGATCACGAGGCCCTCGGCCACCAGCGGCGGCATCTTGAAGCCCAGGCGGCTCGACCCCTGCACCGGCTTGCCCCCGAGCTTCTCGGTCAGGCCGGAGGCGGTCTCCGTCTCCCCCTCCTCCGGGCGCACCGCCTCCTTGTCGAAGGCGACCTTGCCGGTCTTGGCATCGAGGGCGATGAGCCGCCCGTCCATGGTCGCCTCGTAGACGAGGCCGCCCGCCACCGCGACGCCTCGGTTCGAGGGCGGCCCGAAGATCTTGTCGGTGCGCGGCTTGTGGACGTAGGTCCACACCACCTTGCCGCTCTTCGCATCGAGGGCGGCGACATTGTTCTGGGTCGTGGACAGGTACAGCATGCCATCGACCATCACCGGCTGCGCCTGGAAGTAGCCGGTCACCCCGGTCTGGAACATCCAGGCGGGCCGCAGGCCGGCGACGTTGCCCCGGTCGAGCTGCGTGAGTTCGGAGAAGTTGCGGTTGCTGTGGTCGTGGCCGAAGGCGGGCCAGTCCGTCTCCCCGGCGGTGGCGGGGCCGGCCAGGGTGAGCAGGGCTCCGGTCAGTCCAGTCAGCTTCGTCACGGCGCGTCCCCCATCGTTCTTGCATGCTCAACTCGGGCGCAAGGCGCGCGAGGGCAAGGGAACGGCACCACCGTCGCCGCAGGCGCGGCGACGGGTGAGATGGGGGTGCGGGCGTCAGGCTCCCCTGCGCGGGGCCTTGTCCAACTGGTCCGGCGTCGCCTGAGCGCCCATGGCCCGCGCCATGTCCGCCGCGCTCTTGCCCGCGGCATCGCGAAAATCCGGGTCGGCGCCGTGGGCGAGGAGGAGGTCGACCATCTCCATCCGGTCGAACATCGCCGCCGTCATCAGCGCCGTGCGGCTGCCGTCCCCGACTCCGTCGACCTGGGCGCCGTGGGCGAGGAGGAGCCGCGCGATCTCGATCGATCCCTTGAAGGCTGCACCGGCCAGGGGGGTCTGGCCGCGGTCGTTGGCGAGTTCGGGGTCTCCCCCGGCCTCGAGGATCGCCCGCGTCGCCTCCACCTGCCCGTTATAGGCGGCGAGCATCAGCAGGCTGTCGCCCTTGTCGTTGCGCAGGTTGGCGGGCAGCCCCTGGCCGAACAGGCCCGCCAGTTCCTCCGCATGCCCCATCCGCGCGTACTGGAAGACGCGGCCGGCGAAGGCCAGGGTGTCGGCATCGAGTTCGGGCTTAGGGTCGGTCATGCTGTCGGCGGATCGTCCACGGGGGGAATGCAGGCGACTAGATGGGGCGCTCCCCGCCGCCGGAAAGCGGTTTCGGGCGCTCAGCCGCGCTTGCGCCCGCCGCCGCCCTTGTACTTGGGCTTCTGGCCGCCGAGCCCTTGGGTCGAGCGCGGCTTCGGCCGCTCGGTCCAGCCCGCGCTCGCCGCCGGAAGCTCCCGGTCGGTGCCGGGGCCCATGTTGTCGAGGTCGGGTTTGCTGATCCGGCTGCCGCCCCGCGGCCCCTTCGCCCCGTAGCGGCCGGCTTCGCGCTCCACCTCGCCCTGGCGGGCCATCGGGTCGTCGGAGACGAACAGCTCCGTGGCCTGGAGCCGTTTCAGCTCGTCGCGCAGGCGGGCGGCCTCCTCGAAGTCGAGGTCGGCGGCGGCGGCCCGCATCCGCTTCTCGAGGTCGGCGAGCACCGCCTTGAGGTTGTGCCCGACGGTGATCGCATCCTTCGCGAGGCCGGTATCCACCTGCACGTGGTCGCGCTCGAACACGCTGCTGAGGATGTCCGAGATGCCGCGCTTCACGCTCTGGGGCGTGATCCCGTGCTCCACGTTGTAGGCGAGCTGCTTCGTCCGGCGCCGCTCGGTCTCGGCCATCGCCCGCTCCATCGAGCCGGTGATGCTGTCCCCGTAGAGGATGCAGCGGGCGTCGGCGTTGCGGGCGGCCCGGCCAATGGTCTGCACCAGGGAGGTCTCCGAGCGCAGGAAGCCCTCCTTGTCGGCGTCGAGGATCGCCACCAGGGCGCATTCGGGGATGTCGAGGCCCTCGCGCAGCAGGTTGATGCCGATCAGCACGTCGAAGGCGCCGAGCCGCAGGTCGCGGATGATCTCGATGCGCTCCAGGGTGTCGATGTCCGAGTGCATGTAGCGCACCCGCACGCCGTTCTCGTGCAGGTACTCGGTGAGGTCCTCGGCCATGCGCTTGGTGAGGGTCGTCACCAGGGTCCGGTAGCCGGCCTGGGAGACGGCCTTCACCTCGCCGAGCAGGTCATCGACCTGGCTGCGGGCGGGGCGCACCTCGATCACCGGGTCCACGAGGCCGGTGGGGCGGATCACCTGCTCGGCGAAGACGCCGCCGGTCTGCTCCATCTCCCACTTGCCCGGCGTCGCGGAGACGTGGACCGATTGCGGGCGCATCGCGTCCCATTCCTCGAAGCGCAGCGGGCGGTTGTCGAGGCAGGAGGGCAGGCGGAAGCCGTACTCCGCCAGCGTCGCCTTGCGCCGGAAGTCGCCCCGGTACATGCCGCCGATCTGCGGCACCGTGACGTGGCTCTCGTCGGTGAAGACGAGGGCGTTGTCGGGGAGGTACTCGAACAGGGTGGGCGGCGGCTCGCCCGGCCGGCGGCCGGTGAGGTAGCGGGAGTAGTTCTCGATGCCGTTGCAGGAGCCGGTGGCCTCGATCATCTCGATGTCGAAGGTGCAGCGCTGGTCGATGCGCTGGGCCTCGATCAGCCGGCCCATCTTGGTCAGCTCCTCGATCCGGCCGTTCAGCTCGTTCTTAATGCCCTTGATCGCCTGCTGCAGCGTCGGGCGCGGCGTGACGTAGTGCGAGTTCGCGTAGACCTTCACGAACTTCAGGTCGCTGATCTTCTTGCCCGTCAGGGGGTCGAACTCGACGATCGATTCGACCTCGTCCCCGAACAGGCCGATGCGCCAGCCGCGGTCCTCCAGGTGGGCGGGCCAGAGTTCGATCACGTCGCCCCGGACCCTGAACGTGCCGCGGGCGAAGTCCGACTGGATGCGCTTGTACTGGAGCGCCACGAGGTCGGCGACGAGCTGGCGCTGCTCGATCCGCTCGCTCAGGCTCACCGTGAACGACATGGCCGTGTAGGTCTCGACCGAGCCGATGCCGTAGATGCACGAGACCGAGGCGACGATGATCACGTCGTCCCGCTCCAGAAGGGCGCGGGTGGCGGAGTGGCGCATCCGGTCGATCTGCTCGTTGATCGAGGATTCCTTCTCGATAAACGTATCGGAGCGCGGCACGTAGGCCTCGGGCTGATAGTAATCGTAGTACGAGACGAAGTACTCGACCGCGTTCTCCGGGAAGAAAGCCTTGAACTCACCGTAGAGCTGCGCAGCCAGCGTCTTGTTCGGCGCGAGGATCAGCGCGGGGCGCTGGGTCTCCTCGATGATCTTCGCCATGGTGAAGGTCTTGCCGGAGCCGGTGACGCCGAGCAGCACCTGATCGCGCTCGTGCTGCTGCACGCCGCCGACGAGTTCGGCGATGGCGGTGGGCTGGTCGCCGGCGGGGGAGAATTCGGATTTCAGGACGAACTTGACGCCGCCCTCGGATTTCTGCGGCCGTTCCGGCCGGTGCGGCGTCCAGGTCTGGCCGTCCTTGAAGAGGGGGTTGCCCTCCGTGAGGAGGCGTTCCAGCGCCGTGATGGTGGCAGAGGCGCCGCCATCGGCGACGGGCGCCGCATCGGCGAAACCGGCCGGGACGGGGCCGTCCTCCGGCCCGGCGAGACCCAGCGCCTGCGCCAGCTTCGGGTCGACCGCCGCCGCGTCGCCCACCGTGTAGCCGGCCTGCGGCGCCTCGCCGAGGCCGGCGGCGGGCTTCTTGCGCCCGCCGGGCTTGCCCGGACGTTCCCCGCCGACATCCGGCGATTTCGGCCGGGTGCGGTTGAGGGCGGGGCTGAGGAGCGCGGCCAGATGGCTGTCGAGCGGCTGGAGCGCCGGCTTGTCGGCCTTCGGGGTGGCGGCGCGGGGCTTTCTCGGCGTCGGCATGGGATGAATATGGACCCGCGGCGCGGCGGGACAAAGGCCGCCTCCGTCAATCCTATGGATCGGTCGCGCGCCCCCGGGAAGTGGGGCGTGATGCGCGAAATCCGCGCCGAATTCTCGACTTCAGGTTTCGATGGCCGCTTGCGACCGGACTGGCCGCGCGATACTTCGTTTCGCAAGCTTTGGGATGCGCAGAGGTGAGGCAGGTGCACGACCTCGACAAGGCGCTGGCCGACATCGTGGCGATCCGCACGCAGATCGCCCGGGACACGGCATTCCGCGGCTTGGGTTCCGCGACGGTGACCGCGACGGGCGGCGTCGCGCTGGCGACGGCGGTCGGGCAGTCCTACTGGCTCGGGGATCCGAACCTGCGGCCGGGCCTTTTCTTCGGAACCTGGATCGCCGCGGCGCTGATCGCCTTCGCCCTGATCGGGGTCGAGGCCCTCCGCCGGACGCGCAAGCTCCATTCGGGCCTCGCCGACGCGATGGTCCTGAGCGCCATCGAGGTCTTCCTGCCGGCGGCGGGGGCCGGGGCCTGCCTCGGCCTCGTGATCGCCCGGTTCGCCCCGGACGAGGTGTGGATGCTGCCGGGCCTGTGGCAGCTCCTCGTGGGGCTCGGCCTGTTCGCCTCGGCGCGGATCCTGCCCCGGGCTGTGCAGGGCGTCGGCGCATGGTATCTCCTCGCCGGGCTCGCCGTCATCGCCGTCTCCGCCGGCACGCAATCCCTGTCGCCCTGGACGATGGGCGGGCCCTTCGTCGTCGGTCAGGCGGTCCTGGCCCTCATCGTTCAGCGCACGTCCGGAGGGTCCGATGCCGATTTCTGACCGGTCGGCCGGCCGGTTCTCCTACGACGGGCTGGACCGCATCATCCATGAGAAGGCCCGGCTCAGCGTGCTCACCTCGCTCGCGGCCCACCCCAAGGGCTTGGCCTTCCCCGACCTCCGGCGCCTGTGCGGCCTCACCGACGGCAACCTCAGCCGGCACCTCTCGGTGCTGAGCGAGGCCGAGCTGGTGAGCCTGGAGAAAGGCGTCTTCCAGAATCGACCGCAAACGATTTGCCGTCTCACCCACGGTGGACGCGAGCGCTTCCTGGGCTACCTCGCCGTGTTGGAGCAGGTGGTGCGGGACGCGGCCCGGGCCGCCGAACGTGCGTCGGAGCCGGGGCGTGCAACCCTCGGTCCGGTCACGAAGCCCGCCTGACACCGCAGGTTCATCAAGCCAGCCTTAAGCGCCATCTGATGCACTCGCCTTCCGCCGATTCGTCCGGAGACTTTACGATGCAAAGCGAAGCGGAGCCCCGCGCCCTGCACGCAGCCATCATCATGGACGGCAACGGCCGCTGGGCGACGGGCCGGAGCCTGCCGCGAATCGCCGGCCACCGCCGGGGTGTGGAGGCGATCCGCAAGACCGCGGAGGCGTGTGCCGACCTCGGCATCGGCACGCTCACGCTCTACGCCTTCTCGGCGGACAACTGGCAGCGGCCCGCCGACGAGGTGGGCGGGCTGATGCGCCTGCTGCGGAGCTACCTGCGCAACGAGACCCAGCGCCTCGCCCGGACCGGGACGCGCCTCAGCGTCGTCGGCCGGCGGGACCGCCTCCCCGCCGGCATCCCCGAGGCCATCGCCGCCGCCGAGGCCGCGACGGCGGAGGGGCGCCGCCTGCACCTGCGGATCTGCGTCGACTACTCGGCCCGGGATGCGATCATCGCGGCGGCGCGGCGTCTGGAAGGGGCGGACGCGACCCGCGAAAGCTTCGGCGCCATGGTCGCCGGGGAGATGCACGGATCGCCCGTGGAGGTGGATCTGCTGATCCGCACCGGGGGCGAGAAGCGCCTGTCGGACTTCCTCCTCTGGGAGGCGGCGTATGCGGAACTGCATTTCACCGACCGGATGTGGCCCGATTTCGGACCCGAGGACCTCGCCCTCGCGGTCGCCGACTTCGCCCAGCGCGACCGGCGGTTCGGCGGGCTGAAATCGCCCCGGGTCAGGGTCGCGGCGTGATGCGCCTCGCTTGACGCTGGCGCCGGGAGGCGCAGAGGCTAGCCGCATGAGCCCGCCCCTCGCCCGCCGCCGCATCCTCCTCGTGATCGGCGGGGGGATCGCCGCCTACAAGTCCCTCGACCTGATCCGCCGCCTGCGCGAGCGCGGGGCGAGCGTGTGCCCGGTGCTCACGGCCGGCGCCCAGGAATTCGTCACCCCCCTCGCGGCGGCGGCGCTGGCGGGGGAGCGGGCGCATACGGACCTGTTCGACAGGGCCAACGAGGCCGAGATCGGCCATATCAAGCTCGCCCGGCAGGCGGATGCGGTGGTGGTGGCCCCCGCCACGGCCGACCTGATGGCGCGGATGGCCGGGGGCCACGCACCGGACCTCGCCTGCACCATCCTCCTCGCCACCACCCTGCCGATCCTCATCGCCCCGGCGATGAACGTGAAGATGTGGGCCCATCCCGCCACGGCGCGGAACCTCGCGACCCTCCGGGGCGACGGCGTGCGGGTGGTCGGCCCGAATTCCGGTGCCATGGCCGAGCCGGAATCGGGACCCGGCCGAATGGCCGAGCCGAGCGAGATCGCCGACGCCGTCGTGGCGATGCTGGACGAGGCGGCGGGCGGGGCTCCGGGCCTCGGCTTCCTGTCGGGGCGGCCTCGCCCGCAGGAGGCCCGTCCCCTGGCGGGGCGGCGGGTGCTCGTCACCTCGGGGCCGACCCACGAGCCCATCGACCCGGTGCGCTACCTCGCCAACCGCTCCTCCGGCCGACAGGGCCACGCCATCGCGGCGGCGGCGGCCGAGGCCGGCGCGGCGGTGACGCTGGTGTCCGGCCCCGTCACCCTGCCCGATCCGGCGGGGGTGAGCGTGGTGCGGGTGGAGACCGCGCGGGAGATGCTGGCGGCGGTGGAGGCCGCCCTGCCCGCCGACATCGCGATCTTCGCCGCCGCCGTCGCCGACTGGCGCCCCGAAACGGAGGCGACGGCCAAGAAGATCAAGAAGGACGGCTCCGGCCCGGCTCCCCTGGCGCTGGCGGAAAACCCGGACATCCTCGCCACCATCGCCCACCGCACCGGGGGGCGGCCGCGCCTCGTGGTCGGCTTCGCCGCCGAGACCGATTCGGTGCTGGACCATGCCCGGGCGAAGATCGCGCGGAAAGGCTGCGACCTCATCGTCGCCAACGACGTGTCGGCGGAGGGCGGGGTGATGGGCGGGCCCGAGAACGCGGTCCACCTCATCGCCCGGGACGGCACGGTCGAATCCTGGCCCCGGGCGGCGAAGGAAGAGGTCGCCCGGCGGCTGGTGGCGCGGCTGGCGGAGACGCTCGCGGGGCGCTGAGCCCCGGGGAGTCACACAACCTCACGTGACTCTGTGGGGAGGGAGACGACCGGGGGATTCGCCCCGGTCGGACGCGCGCCGGCTGCCCTCGATGCCTTCACCGCACCCGCACGGATGGCCAGGGGCGGGGCTTCCCATCCATCGGGCGCGAGACGTGTACCCCTCAGGCGGCTTCCAGAAACACGACCGAGGCGAACTCCGTTTCGTCCGGGACGGTATTGAGCCGCTCGGTCAGCCGTTCGACCAGGGCGGCGATCGCCTCCGGGAACAGCGCGGGATGCTCGACGCCGAAGGCGGTTTCCAACGCGGGCAGGATGCTGGTGAGGATCGGGTGCCGCGGCGGCGGCTCCGGTTCGGGGCCGGCCTGGACGGTGGCGGAAAGTGCCCACGAGGCGAGCATGCGGCGGGTGATCCAAAGCGAACGTTCCTGGCGCGGAACGCACGGCCAAGCTGGCGCCCCGCGCTTGAACGGCGGCTGAAGGAAAACCTTAACGGGCAGTTATCCCCAGGCGGCGCCCGATGCCGCCGCGGGCGTGGGAATCGCCGCCCCGCATTGCCTCTTGCCCGTGCCGGGCACTAGAAGCCCCCGAAGGCCGGCGCCCCACGATGCCGGCTCAGGGAGATCCCATGCCCCGCCTGTCCCTTGCCGCCGGAGCCGTATTGATCGCCATGACCGCATCCGCCAACGCCGCCGAGACCGTCACCACCCCCACCGGGCTGAAGTACCACGACGAAGTCGTCGGCACCGGCCCCGAGCCGAAGGCCGGCCAGCAGGTCACCGTCCAGTACACGGGCTGGCTCGATGAGAACGGCAAGAAGGGCAAGAAATTCGACTCGTCCCGCGACCGCAACCAGCCCTTCTCCTTCACCATCGGCGCCGGCCAGGTGATCCAGGGTTGGGACCAGGGCGTGATGACGATGAAGCAGGGCGGCAAGCGCACCCTCATCATCCCGCCGGAGCTGGGCTACGGCGCCCGGGGTGCCGGCGGCGTGATCCCGCCGAACGCCACCCTGATCTTCGACGTCGAGCTCCTCGGCGCGAAGTAAGCCGAACGGCTGCGCGCGCGTACCGGTCCGCGGTCCGATGCTGTTCGCGCAGCTGTCCGACGACCTCTTCCGGCCTCTGGCTTCGCCGAGCCGGGCCTTCAACGCGGCCCTGCTGCTGCACCTGCACCGAAGGGTGCTGGGGGCCGAGCCCGTGCGCAAGGCCGAGCTCCTGGCCGAGATCGGCGATTTCGCCGCCGGCTGGGGTGATCCCGACGTCCACGGGGACGATCCGGTCCCGCCCGACCCAACCGAGCGGAGGGCCGTGCCCTACCGCCGGCTGCTCGATTCCGGCTGGCTGATCGAGCGCCGGGAACGCTACGTGCCCGTGGTCGAGTTCGACCCGGAGGCCCGCCTGCTTTTGGAGGAGCTGTCCCGCCTCGAACGCGGCGAGACGCGCTCCTACGGCGGCGCGGTGCTGGATGTGCTGGGCGGCCTCGAATCGGCCCTGGCCGATCCGGCCAACCGGTCCGAATCCCTCGCCAACGCGGCGCGGGCCGCCGACGGGTTCCTGGCCCATGTCCGCGGCCTCGCGGCCGGGATGCGCAAGGTCGAGGAGCGGATCCTGCGCGAGCCCGACCGGGCCGCCTCCTTCCGCCTGTTCTTCGAGGAGTTCGTGGAGCGGCACCTGATCCGCGATTACCGGACGCTGCACACGCGCTTCAACCCGTTCCGCTTCCGGGCGAGCGTCGTGCGCCTCGCTCACCGGGCGTTGGGCGACGCGCTCGGCGTGCGGGCCCTGGCCGAGGGGGCGGTGCGCGAGGGCCGGGCGGCGGACCTCCCCGCGGGCGAGCGGGCGGTGCGCGCCGACCTCACGCAGATCCTCGCGGTGTTCGAAGGCGTCGATGGCCATCTCGATGCCGTGGACGCGGTGGTCGTCCGGCTGGAGCGCCGCATCGGCGCGACCCTGCGCTACGCGGAGGCCCCCGACCCCGGTACGGTGGAGCGGATCGCCGGGCTGCTCCAGGCAGTGGGCGACGCGGACGAGGCCCCGGACGTGCCGGCGGACCTCTCGCTCCTGCGCCCGCCGCTGGGCGAGGCGCACCTGCAATCGCCCCGGGCGCGCCGGGCCGAGATCTTCATCGAGGCCCTGCCGGACCTCGACGTGGACCCCGCCGTGGATGCCTTCGCCGCGGCCAAGGCCGAGTTCCGCCGCCGGGTGACGGTGACGCCGGAGCGGATGCGCGACTTCGTGGAGGCGGAGCTCGCCCGCGGGAGGCCCCTGCGGGGCTCGGGCATCGCCATCGCCGACGTGGACGACTTCGTCGTGTTCCAACGCCTGCGGGAGATCGACCTGTTGTTCGACGGTCAGCTCGCGGGGGCCTACGCCGTCACCCACCTCACCGAGCGTCTGGCCAACGGCTGGCTCGACTGCCCGGATTTCGTCGTGGCGCGGCGGCCGGGGGAGGCGAGCCGTGCTTGAACCGTTCCGCGCCATCATCGACGGCGACGAGCCCCCTCCCCCCGGTGCCCGCGCCCCGGATGCGGAGGAGCTGATCCGCGCCCTTCAGGTGATGCTGAAGGCGCAGGTGGTCTATGCCGATACGCCGGGCATCGGCCGGGCCTACGAGCTGGCCCGGCACTATGCGCCCTTCTTCACCGACTACTTCGCCTGCCTCGGCTATGCCCTGACCGTCGCCCACCGGGACCAGATGGTGTCCCTGAGCCCGGCGGCGGACGCCCCCCGCTACGACATCGCCGGGGAGCGCCTGCGCAAGGACGAGACTCTGGTGCTCCTCGCCTTGCGGCTGCTCTACGAGGAGGGCCTGCGGGATGCCCGCGTCGGCACGGACGGCATCGTGGAATGCACCACGGACGAGATCGTGGAGAAGATCCGCACCGCCGCCCGCAACGACCCGCCCGACGAGGGGCGCCTGGGCGAGATCCTGCGCCTGTTCGCCCGGCGCGGCGGCCTCAAGCTCGGCGAGCGCGACCGGATCGAGCGCGTCACGCCGCTCGCCCTCCTGCCCGGCCTCACGGTCATCGCCTCCGACGCCTGGATGGAACGGCTGCGGGGCTGGGCCGATGCGCGGGGGTGAGTCGCCTCAGGCGGCCTCCGGCTCGTTTCGCTCGGCCGGCTGAACGCTCAACCGGAACCCCAATGCCTTCAGCACGCTCATCACCGTTGCGAGTTGCGGATTGCCGTCCTCCGACAGGGACCGGTACAGCTGCGCGCGGGACCGGCCGGCGGCTTCCGCCACCTCGGTCATGCCCTTCGCCCGCGCCACCACGCCGAGGGCATGGGCCAGCAGTGCGGGATCGTTCTCTTCGAGCACGGCATCGAGATAGGCCGCGATATGCTCCGGCGTGCGCAGGTGTTCGGCGCTGTCGTAGGGGGGCGTCTCAACCGGCATCGTCACACCTCCCTCGCAAGGTCTTTTGCCTGGGCGATGTCCCGCTCCCGACTGGACTTGTCCCCGCCGCACAGGAGCACGATCACCTCGCTTCCGCGCTGGACGAAATAGACGCGGTAGCCCGGCCCATCATCGATCCGCATCTCGCGCACGCCCTCGCCGACCGCCCTCACGTCGCCGGGATTGCCGAGGGCCAGTCGGTCGAGACGCATCGCGATTCGCGCGAGCGCCCGGACATCGCGAAGCCCGTCGAGCCAGCGTTGGAAGGCATCTGTCCGGCGGATCGTCAGCACACCCTCTGTCGTCCATAAACGACAAAATGTCGAGCGGTTCCCCCGAATGCTATCCCTTGCGTCGCGGCGCGACTCCGGCCAACTGGTCCGGCTCCCCAGGCCGGCGGGCGGATTGCACCCTTTGTACCTTCTGACCGACATCGCGATTTCCAACTGGTACCTGATCCGCCGGGAGCAGATCAGGATCAGGGGTGCCGCGGCCCTGGTGGGGCCCACCGGGGCGGGCAAGTCCACGATCTTCGACGCCGTGGGCACCGTGCTCGCCGGCAACAACGCCAGCCGACTCGCCCTGAACGCCTCGGCCTCGGGCCGCAGCGCGCGGACGGTGCGGGACTATTGCCTGGGCTGGATCAGCGACCCCGCCGAGGGCGGGCGGCCGACGCGGGAAGCCTGCGAGACGGTGCTGTCCCTGACCTTCGAGAACCCGTCCTCGGGCCGGGTCGTCACCGCCGGCCTCGCCCTGGCGGCGCGGGCGGACGAGGCGAAGGAGAGCGTCCTCTCGCGCTTCATCGCCATCGGCCACCGGTTCTCCATCGCCGACTATGCCCGCAGCAACGAGGCCGGCACCTACACCGCCCCCTGGTCCGAGATCGCCGCCGACCTGCGGGCGCGGGCGGAGAGCTTCACCGAATACCGCACCTCCGGCGAGCGCTTCACCGCCGACCTCCTGGGGGCGCTCCGGGAGGGCGCCCCCGCGCCGGAGCCGCGCCACTTCCTGCGCAGCTTCGCCAACGCCGTGGCGTTCAAGCCGATCTTCGACACCAGCGCCTTCGTGCGGGCCTTCGTCCTCGACCCGGAGCCCCTGAACGTCGACCGCGTCCGCCAGTCGATCGCCACCTGGAAGTCGCTCCTCGACACCCTCGGCGAGATGGAGGCCCGGCTCGTGCGCCTGCGCCGGCTGCGCGACCGCTACGAGGCGTGGGGCGAGGCCGTCGTCGCCTCGGCCGAGCACGAATTGCGGGCCGCGGTGGCTGAGCTGCGGCGGCGGACCCTCGACCTCACCACCGTCCGCCTCAAGCTGCGCGAGGGGGCCGACGCCCTCTGCCTCGCCCGGGAGCGCGTCACCGACAGCCGCGGCTTCGTGCGCGAGATCGACCGGGAGATCGCCGAGAAGAAGGCCCTCAAGGCCGGGCAGGCGACGGGCGACCGCCTCACCGCCGCCGACCTCGGCCTGTCCATGCTGGAGCGCGACCGCAAGGAGTTCGCCGGTCGGGTCGGCGACCTCGTCTCCCTTGTCGGCCAGATGGCCCGGCTGCAATCGGTGGCGCCGGCTCTCCGGCCCGTGGCCCCCCAGGCGGCCCGCCTCGCCGAGGCCTGCGCCCGGGCGAGCCTGCGCAAGGACACCCCGCCCGACGAGATCCTCCGCGCCGACGGGCCGCTGCCCGCCCTGATCGAGGGATTGTCCCGCCTGGCACCCTTCGATGAGGCCCTGGAACGGGCGGCCGAGGATGCCGCCCTCAAGGCCCGCAGCGCCGAGGCCGAGGCCGAGCGCACCGCCCCGCGACCGGGCGCGGGGACGGGGGCGCGACTGTCCTCGGACACGCTGGCCTTCCGCGCCGAACTGGAGCGGAAGGGCATCGAGGCCGTCGCCATCTGTGAGCGTGCCGAGATCACCGATCCCACCTGGGGCCCGGCCATCGAGGCCTTGCTCGGCCGCGCCCGCGAGGCGCTGATCGTCGAGCCCGACCGGCTGGAGGAGGCGTTCGGCGTGCTCCAGGCGGGCCGGGACCGGTTCCACCGCTGCATCCTCGTGAAGACCACCGACACCGCCCGGCAGCGGGCACGCCACGACGACGACGGCGCCATGTCGGTGATCGAGACGGGCGACCCCCATGCCCGCGCCTTCCTCGGCGTGCGGATCGGCGGCTACGACCTCGCCCGCAACGACGCGGAGCTCGCGCGCCTGTCCCGGGCCGTGGCGCCGAGCGGGCGCACCACGTCGGGCATGGCCTATTCCATCACCCGCGGGGTCGACCTGATGATGACCCGCGGCCATCGCGGGCCGACGCCGGAGAGCCGCCGTGTCCACGAGAACGCGGCGGCCGAGGCGCGGCGCCTGCGCGGCGGGGCGGCGGTGCTGCGGGAGGCGGCCCGTACGGCGGCGACGATCCGCGCGCGGATCGAGCGCGGCCTGGACGACGTGGATACCCTGCGCGGGGAACTGGACGGCCTCGAAGGCCGCCGCCGGACCCTCCGAACCGATCGCGCCGAGATCGAGAAGCGCGACACCGGCGGGCTCGACGCGGAGATCGCCGCGCTGAACGCGGAACGCGTCGCCTACCTGCGCGAGCTGTCGGAGGACCTCGAACCGAAGCTCGACCGGATGCTCGCCGACGAGGCCGCCCTCGGCGCCCGGGTCGGCACCATGCGCGAGGCGGCCCGGGCCGCCCTCGCCGCCCGGCGGGGGGCGCTGCGCCAGTGCGTCGGCGGGGACGCGGCCCGGGTCCGGGTGGCGCGGATGGAGGTGTTCGACCCAACCGTCGTCGTCGCCGCGCGCAAGGCGCTCGCGGGGCTCGATCCCAAGGGGGCCGGGGCGCTCGCGGCCCAGGAGCGCAGCCGTGCCCGGGAGGCGGCGGAGGCGGCCCGTTCCCACGGGCGCGTCGCCGAGCGCGAACTCGCCGAAGCCTGCGCCACGTGGCGGATCGAGAACCCCCTCCGGGCGGGCGATGTGGCGGCCATCGAAGGGTTCGCCTGGGTCCGTCGGGAATACGAGGCGGTGGAGGGCCACGAGCTGCGCCGCTACCGCGATCAGGCGGCCCGGGCCGAGGCCGAGATGCGGCGGCTGATGACCGAGGACCTGCTGGCCCGGCTCGCGGACCGGTTCGAGCGCGTCCACACCCGGCTGGCGGCCCTCAACGAGCGGCTGTCGGCCCGGTCCTTCACCGGCCAGACCTACGCCTTCGAGGCGGCGGTGGATCGGCGCTACGCCGCCGTCCACGCCCTGGCGGTGGAGGCGGCCCGCTCACCCGAGGCGGCGCAGGCGCTGCTGACCGGGGAGGTCGAGGGGCCGATGGCGGCGGCGCTGGCCGAGATCACCGCCCTGATCGCGGGGGAGGAGGATGCGAGCCGGCTCGCCGACTACCGCAATTATTTCGTCTACGAGATCGGCATGAAGGACAAGGCGGGCAACCGCACCACCATGTCGGCCCGGGCCCTGCGCGGTTCGGGCGGGGAGGCGCAGGCGCCGTTCTACGTCGCCATCGCGGCCTCGCTGGCCAGCGCCTACTATCCCGGCGACCGGCCGGGGGCGGAGCATCCGGGGCTCGGGCTGTGCCTGCTGGACGAGGCGTTCTCGAAGCTCGACGTGCGCAACAGCCAGGCGCTGGTCGATCTCTACCGGGCCTGGGGCCTGCAGTTGCTGATCGCGGCGCCGGAGGACAAGCGCACCACCCTGACCGAGGTGATGGACACCATCGTCACGGTCTACAAGAGCCCGGACCTCAGCGCCGTGCGCATCGAGTCCGAGCATCCGCTGGAAGCCGCCCGGCGGGCGCTGCAGGCCATCAACCCCGATCACCAGGGAATCGAGGGCTTCCGCCGGCAGGACGCGGCGGAGTAGGCGGAGGGCGCGGGGCGGGATCGCCGTCCCCGCAATCCCCGTCCGTCAGTTCAGGTACGTGCGGATCCAGTTCGGCGAGAGGATCTCGCCCTCTTCCGTGATGATCCAGGGCTGCTTGGCCGGGTCGGTGAGGGCGCCCGCGGCGGCGGCGATCGCCTCGCGCAGGGTGCCGTACCGCTCGGGCTGCGCCATCGGCGCGGTCGCCGGGATGGTGCGCCAGATCGTCAGGTCGGCGGGCCGTTCGAGGGCTTCGGTTTCCATGGTCCTTCAACTCTTCCTTTGGTGGTACGCTGACGTCACGTCGAACGCTGCCCCGCCGCGGTCCCGGCTGGGGCTGCGGCCGATCTTACGTTCGCAATACACGCTTCACTGCGGCGGCTTTGAGATCACATCGCGCCACATTTCCTGACATCGCCGCCTTCGCGGCGATGATGTGGCTGCTTTAGAAAGCCACCATTGGATTTGGGCGCTCGATCAGTCGACTGCACTTGCGAGGATTGTCACACCCGAAACATGACCATTCCGTTAGCTGTTCCGACACGCGCCCCTTCCTGTGGCAGGGCTCGCATCGGGGGACGGGGACTTGTTGACGCCTCGAAGCTGAACGCTCACTTAAGGCCGAGCCTGCCACCCGCCGCTTCGCCCGACGCCTCGGAGTTCCCTGTGCCGGACCGCACCCGACGCCTCGTGCTCGCGCTGGTCCTGCTGTGTCTCGGGCTCGCCGTGGTGCAGCCCTACGTCACACCCCTGCTGTACTCCGCCAGCACCCCGCGCACCGTCGCCGCCCGGGGCGACCTCGCGGAGTCGGAGAAGTCGACCATAGCCCTGTTCGAGCGGGCGAGCCCCTCCGTGGTCCACGTCTTCGCCCAGGCCGTCGCCCAGGACCGCGGGCTCCTCGACATCGAGAACGAGGGCGAGGAGGGCGGCACCCAGACCGGCACGGGCTTCGTCTGGGACGGCGCCGGCCACGTCGTCACGAACACCCATGTCGTGCAGGCCGCTGCGCAATCGGGCGGCTCCGTCTCGGTGCGGCTGAGTTCGGGGGAGGTGGTGGCCGCCACCCTGGTCGGCATGGCGCCGTCCTACGATCTGGCCGTGCTGCGCCTCGGCCGCATCCAACGCCCGCCGCCGCCCCTGGCCGTCGGCACCTCGGCGGATCTGAAGGTCGGCCAATCGGTCTTCGCCATCGGCAACCCGTTCGGCCTCGACCACACCCTCACCACCGGGGTCATCAGCGCCGTCCGGCGCCGGATGCCCACGAGCGAGGGCCGGGAGGTGTCGGGGGTGATCCAGACCGATGCGGCGATCAACCCCGGCAATTCCGGCGGGCCGTTGCTCGACTCCGCCGGGCGGCTGATCGGCGTGAACACCGCCATCGTCTCGCCCTCGGGGGCGAGCGCGGGCATCGGCTTCGCCATCCCCGTGGACGTGGTGAACCGGGTGGTCCCGGAGCTGATCCGGGCGGGGCGGGTGCGCAACCCCGGCATCGGCATCATCGCCGGGCAGGAGGCCACGGCCGCCCGGCTGGGAATCGACGGCGTCGTCGTCCTGCGGGTGCTGCGTGGCTCGCCCGCCGCGCAGGCCGGCTTGCGCGGCGTCGATCCGCAGACCGGCACCGTGGGCGACATCATCGTTTCGGCCGGCGGGAACGAGGTGCACCGCCTCGCCGACCTGACGGCCGCCATCGCCGAGGGTGGGATCGGCGCGACGGTGGAACTGGGTGTCCTGCGGGACGGCCGCCTGCGGAAGGTCCGCGTCGGCACCACGGATGTCGCGGAGAACCGGCTGTGACGCGCCTCGCCCTTCTCCTCGTCGCCGTGCTCGCGTCCGGCGGCGGCCTCGCGACGGAGCGCCCCACCCGAGCTCAGCTCTGTGCCGGCGACCTGCCGGAGGGGGCGCATCTCCCCGCCCTCCCCGCCTGCCGGGCCGCCTCCGCCCCCGCGCGGCGCGCGGATGGGTTCCGCGATTGGGGGAACGGCCTGTCGGTGCGGGTCGGCGGGCGGGTCGGCGCCGACTACGGCGTGACCCGCTGATGCTGCTCGCCCTGGGACTGATCGGCTGCGCCGCCGTGTGGTGGCTCACCAAGAAGCACGGCGGGCTCGGCGCGGCCGTCGCCGCCTTCCCGCGCCACCTCGTCGCCGGCTGGGCCGCGCTCGCCGGGGCGGGCATGCTTCTGCTGCACGGCAACCTGCTGCTGGCCGCCCTCCTCGGGATCGGCGGGATGTGGAGCCTCGAAGGGCCGCAGGGGCTGGGCCGTCGCCTGCGCGCGCTCGTGCCGTCCCGCGCGCCGCCGGAGCGGCGGCTCCGGACCCGGCTCATCGACATCGCGATCCGGCCGGACGGGAGCTTCGCGGACGGACGGGTCCGGTCAGGTCCGTTCGGCGGGGCGCGGATCGACCGGCTCGACCTGCCCGCCCTGATGGCCCTGCTTGAGGTGTGCCGCGCCGAGGACCCGGAGGGCGCGGCGATCCTAGAGGCTTATCTCGACCGCCGGGCGCCCGGATGGCGTGTAGACGCTGAGGGAGATCGCGACCCGCGGGCGGGCGGACCGGCGAAGCCAGGGGCGATGACGCAGGAGGAGGCGTACCAGATCCTGGGGCTTGAGCGCGGGGCGTCCACTCAGGAGATCCGGTCGGCCCACCGGACGCTCATGAAGCGCGCCCACCCCGACCAGGGGGGGAGCGTTGAGGGGGCGGCGCGGGTCAATGCGGCCCGGGACCGATTGCTGAACCGACATCGCTGAACTCCACGCGCGTTGCCAGGTTGCGTTCGACTCGTCGGCGCCGCCGAGCGGACGCCGGTTCCGTCATCGTCCGCAACCTCCGGGCTGCGGGCGACCTGATGATGCTAAACGAAATGTCTTGAGGGGCCGTTTCCGCCGCGGCGTCAGCTGCGGGTGGCGAAGCAGCTGAAGCCGCTGCGCTTGAGGGCGACGCAGGCATCCTGCGCCGTCTCCTGCTCGCCGAAGCCGGAGAAGCGCGCACGGTAGAGGGTCGCGCCGCCGTGCTCGACCTTCACCGTATAGGGGGCCGCCTTCGAGAGGGACCCGCCCACCTTGGCGCGGGCCTGGGCCAGCATGGAACGGGCCTTGTCCTCGTCGTCCATGGCGCCGAGCTGGATCACCCAGGCGGAGGGCGTCACCTTCTGGCCGGCCAGGGGCTTGGGCGGATCGTCGCGCTCGTTCGAGCCGACCCGGGCGGAGATCTTGCCGGTGCCGGGGAAGGCGGGCTGGACGGCCTGGGCGGCATAGGCCTGCGCGGCGCGCGGCAGGGCCTGCGGGCCCGACGCCCGGGCGGAGCCGGGGGTGGTCGTGCGGCCCGGCGAGATATCGAGGGGCTCGCCCGTCGAATTCGTGGTCTCGACGTCCTCGTCCTCCGCGGAGGCGACCTGGGTGCGGGTGCGGGAGACCGCGTCGGCCACCACGGCGGGGCGGGCGCGTTCGGCGACCTCGGTCACCGGGGGCGCGGTGCGGATGCCGGCATAGGCCTTGGGCAGGTTGCTGCGCACGAGGCCGGCCATGATCTGGTCGCGGCTGGCGCCCGAGCGGCCGCCGAGGACGATGGCGACGATCTGGTGCCCGTCGGACTTCGCCGCGGTCATCAGGTTGAAGCCGGAATCGCGGGTGTAGCCGGTCTTGATGCCGTCCACGCCCTCGACGTTGCCAAGCAGGTGGTTGTGGTTGCCGATCACCCGGCCGCGGAAGGCGAACGAGCGGGTCTGGAAATAGCGGTAGTAGCGCGGGAACCGGTCCTGGATGGCCCGGGCGAGGATCGTCAGGTCGTGGGCGGTGGTGAGCTGTTCCGGATCGGGCAGGCCGGAGGCGTTGGCGTAGTGGGTCCGGCTCATCCCGAGGGAGTGCGCCTTGGCCGTCATCATCTCGGCGAAGCGCTCCTCGGACCCGGCGATGTTCTCGCCGATGGCGCAGGCCACGTCGTTGGCCGACTTGGTGACGATCGCCTTGATCGCATCCTCGACGGTGATGGTCTGGCCGGGCCGGATGCCGAGCTTCGAGGGGGCCTGGGCGGCGGCGTGGGCGGAGATGGTCAGTTCCGAATCGAGGGCGAACTTGCCCCGCTCCATCTGCTCGAAGAGCATGTAGAGCGTCATCACCTTGGTGATCGAGGCCGGGTGGCGCAGGGCATCCTCGTTCACGGCGTGGAGGGTCTTGCCCGTCTTGGCATCGACGACCATCGCCGCGTAGGGCGGGTTGTAGCCGCCACCCGCCGCGTGCCGCGCATGGGCCGCATGCCGGTGGTGCCGCCCGCGCCGGGCATCGGCCGGGGTGGAGAGCGCCGTCAGAACCGCCACCGCGACGAGCGCAGCCGGGGCTGCGCGAGCCGTGAGGCTGGGAACCAGAACCATACGCATGCGCCCGAACGCCCTTGCCGTTGCCGGTTCCGCACCGGCCCCCGCCCCCTTGAGGACGCCCGTCGTCGTGGTGCGTCCGTATCCCCAGAACCATGCGGCTGAGCGGTTACGGGCGGGTTAATCGGATCGGCACTGAATGCTTTTCGTCCAACGGGCTTCGAGGCTTGACGCCGGGGGAATGGAGCTCACGAACTCGGCTCAGGCTCCCGGCGCGAAGGTATCCTCCTCGCGCGGGACGTCCGTGCCCGGGAGGCGCCCGATGACGCTGCCCTTCGTCCCAGCCCCGGCCCCACGCCGGGCCGCACGCCGTCCGGCCGGGTTCCGGCGTGATCCATGATGCGGCCCCCCGACGTGCTTTGCCGCACCGGACCGGTCCACGCAGGCGCGCGGGGGATCCTAAGTGCGGACACGAGCGCGCAGGCGTCTGGCGAAGTCGGCTCACGGTCTGTAGATTGCGGATTGAGCGACGAAGGTTCGGTCGGACATCGCCGATTCCACCGATCGCAGGCGCGCTTCGGGGGATGGTCTGCTGAGCCTCAAGGGATCGGTTCGACGGATATGAGACGCGTCCCCATGATGGGTACGGAGCACGCGCGGACGACGTTCGCGGCCGAGGCCACGGGTTCGAGGGAGCCCGGGGGCGACGACCGCTCCAATACCGCCATCATCACCCGCACCAAGCCGCGGACGAAGCGGCCCAGCCTCTACCGCGTCCTCCTCCTCAACGACGACTACACCCCGATGGAATTCGTGGTGCTCGTGGTGGAGCGGTTCTTCAACAAGAGCCATGAGGACGCCTACCGGATCATGATGCACGTGCATCAGAACGGCGTGGGCGAATGCGGGGTGTTCACCTACGAGGTCGCCGAGACCAAGGTGACGCAGGTCATGGACTTTGCCCGCAAGCACCAACATCCTCTCCAGTGCGTTATGGAAAAGAAATAGGCGCCGCTCGCGGTAGGCACCCACACAGAGGCCCGCTTTGCCAAGCTTCTCACGCAGCCTAGAACAAGCCCTCCACCGGGCACTCGCCCTGGCCGGCGAACGCCGCCACGAATATGCGACGCTGGAACATCTCCTGCTGGCCCTGGTCGACGACCAGGACGCCGCCGCGGTGATGCGGGCCTGCAACGTCGAGATCGACACCCTCCGGCGCAGCCTCGTCGAGTACGTCGACACCGAGCTGTCGAACCTGACGGGTGACGGACGCCAGGACGCCAAGCCGACGGCGGGGTTCCAGCGGGTGATCCAGCGGGCGGTGATCCATGTCCAGTCCTCCGGCCGCGAGGAGGTGACCGGCGCCAACGTGCTCGTGGCGATCTTCGCCGAGCGCGAGAGCCACGCCGCGTACTTCCTGCAGGAGCAGGACATGACCCGCTACGACGCGGTCAACTACATCAGCCACGGCATCGCCAAGCGCCCCGGCGCCAGCGACGCGAAGCCGGTCCGCGGTGCCGAGGACGAGGGCCCCGCCGAGCGGCCGAGCGAAGAGGGCGAGGCCCGCGGCACGAAGAAGAAGGGCGACGCCCTCGACGCCTACTGCGTCAACCTCAACAAGAAGGCCCGCGAGGGCAAGATCGACCCGCTGATCGGCCGTTCGGCCGAGGTCGAGCGGACGATCCAGGTGCTCTGCCGCCGCCAGAAGAACAACCCGCTGCTGGTGGGCGACCCCGGGGTCGGCAAGACCGCCATCGCCGAGGGCCTCGCCCGCAAGATCATCCAGCACGAGGTGCCGGAGGTTCTGGACGGGGCGACGGTGTTCTCCCTCGACATGGGCACGCTGCTCGCCGGCACCCGCTACCGGGGCGACTTCGAGGAGCGCCTCAAGCAGGTGATGAAGGAGATCGAGGCGCACCCGAACGCCATCATGTTCATCGACGAGATCCACACGGTGATCGGTGCCGGTGCGACCTCCGGTGGCGCGATGGACGCGTCGAACCTCCTGAAGCCCGCCCTCGCCTCGGGGACGCTGCGCTGCATCGGCTCGACCACCTACAAGGAGTACCGCCAGTACTTCGAGAAGGACCGCGCCTTGGTGCGCCGCTTCCAGAAGATCGACGTCAACGAGCCGTCGATCCCGGACGCGATCGAGATCGTGAAGGGGCTCCGGCCGTACTTCGAGGAGTTCCACAAGCTCAAGTACACGACCGAGGCTGTGAAGGCCGCGGTGGAGCTGTCCGCCCGCTACATCAACGACCGCAAGCTGCCGGACAAGGCGATCGACGTGATCGATGAGACCGGCGCCTCGCAGATGCTGGTGCCCGAGGCGCGCCGCAAGCGCACCATCGGCATCAAGGAGATCGAGGCGACCATCGCCACGATGGCCCGGATCCCGCCGAAGACCGTCTCGAAGGACGATGCGGTGGTGCTCCAGCATCTGACTGAGAACCTGAAGCGGGTGGTCTACGGCCAGCCGAACGCCATCGAGGCCCTGACCTCGGCGATCAAGCTCGCCCGGGCCGGCCTGCGCGACCCGGACAAGCCCATTGGCTCGTACCTGTTCGCGGGTCCGACCGGCGTCGGCAAGACCGAGGCGGCCAAGCAGTTGGCCGCATCTCTCGGGGTCGAGATGCTGCGGTTCGACATGTCGGAGTACATGGAGCGCCACACCGTTTCTCGGCTCATCGGCGCCCCGCCCGGTTATGTCGGCTTCGATCAGGGCGGCCTGCTCACCGACGGGATCGACCAGCACCCGCATTGCGTGCTGCTGCTGGACGAGATCGAGAAGGCCCACCCGGACCTGTTCAACATCCTGTTGCAGGTGATGGACCACGGCAAGCTCACCGACCACAACGGCAAGCAGGTCGATTTCCGCAACGTCATCATCATCATGACGTCGAATGCGGGCGCGTCGGACATGGCGAAGTCGGCCTACGGCTTCACGCAGACGAAGCGCACGGGCGACGACGTGGAGGCGATCAACCGGCTGTTCGCGCCGGAATTCCGCAACCGTCTCGATGCGATCATCTCGTTCGGCCACCTGCCGAAGGAGGTCGTGGCCAAGGTGGTGGACAAGTTCGTGCTTCAGCTCGAAGCGCAGCTGGCCGACCGCAACGTCACCATCGAGCTGTCGGACGAGGCTCGCGACTGGCTGGTGGAACATGGCTATGACGACGCGATGGGCGCCCGGCCCATGGCCCGTCTGATCCAGTCCACCATCAAGACGCCGTTGGCCGACGAGGTGCTGTTCGGGCGGCTGAAGGAGGGCGGTGCCGTGCGCGTCGTCGTCCGCAAGCCGGAGGATGCGGAGGCCAAGGACGGCGCGAAGGATGCGCTCGCCTTCGAGTTCCCGGCCGGCCCGGCGACTCCGAAGCCCGAAAAGGACGTGGCCAACGCGGCCAAGCGCAAGCGGGCCAAGCCCCGCTCCGTCGCCCGGAAGAAGTCGCCCAAGGACGACAAGGGCGGCGGCGGGTCGGGTGGCGGTGTGAAGACCGTGCCCAAAGTGCCTCTCGTCCGGGCCTGATGGTTCGCCGGCCGGGGCACGGGCTTCCGGTCGGCGCCCACGCAGTCTATGACCGCCGCGACGTGCATGCGCCGCGGCGAGGAGGCGCCCGATGACTGAAGACCTGCGGGAAGGCCCCCTCACTTCCATCACCCATGCCGGTCCTGCCCAGAAGCAGAAACCGTCGGGCCGGGAACTCCGCCGCCAGCGGAGGCGTCGCCGTCGCCGGGGCGAAGAGATGCTGGCTTGGGTGCTGGTGCCGCTGATCTGCTTCGGGATCTATTGGAGCATCACGGCCGGCTTCGAGGTCCTCGGGACGTCGCCCGGACAGGTCTGGGATCAGCTGATGCAGGTCAAGGCCATGATGGAGAAACGGCGCGCCTGACGCGGTTCGCCCGCGCCCGCGCCATCCGCAGCGGGAGCCGGCCGACATGATCACGCGCCGCAGCGCATTGGCCACCGGTCTGCTCGTCGCGATGCCCGCGGTGCTGCGGGCGCAATCGGGCCCCGTCGCCATCGTCGGCGCGGGCGCGGCGGGGCTGGCCGCCGCCGAGATCCTGCGCCAGGCAGGGCATCCCTTCACGATCCTCGAGGCGCGCGACCGGATCGGCGGACGCGCCCATACCGACCGCTCGCTCGGCGCGGACACCCCCTTCGATGCGGGCGCGCAGTACATCCACTGGGCCGAGCGGAACCCCTGGTCGGCCATCGCCCGGGAGGCCCAGGCGACCTCCACCGACCAGGATGGATGGGCGCGCACCCTGTTCATCGATGGCCGCCCGGCGACCGATGCCGAGCGTGCCCGGCGCCGCGCCGGTTTTGCCGGCCTCGATGCGGTGCTCGCGCCCAAGGGGGCTGACGCCTCGCTCGCGGCCGAGGCCCGGGCGGCGGGGGACGACGCCGTGGCGGCGACCTCCGGGCTCAGCCGCCTGTCCCTCGGCGAGGATCCCGACCGCGTCTCCGCCGCCGATTACGAACGCCTGTGGTCCGGCACCGACTTATGGGTCGATGGCTACGGCGATCTCGTCGCGAGGCGGTATGCCCACATGCCGGTGAGGCTCAGCTGCGCCGTCTCGGCCATCGACTGGTCGGGCAGAGGCGTCCGCCTCCATATGCCGGGCGGGACCCTGGAAGCGGTCGCGGCGATCGTGACCGTGCCGGTGGGCGTCCTGAAGGCGGGCGCGATCTCCTTCGCGCCCCGCCTGCCCGATGCGACCCTCTCGGCGCTCGATGGGCTCTCGATGGGGGCCTACACGAAGATCGCCCTGCGCCTCGATCCCCCGAAGGTCGATGCACGGGCGGTGGGCGATGCGGTCTCCGTCGCGCATGACGGCCCGACGATCTATTTCGAGATGGGGCCGTTCGGGCACCCGGTGGCGGTGGCCAACCTCGGCGGCGACCTCGCCCGGGACCTGTGCAATGCCGGCGACCGGGCCGCCATCGCCCTCGCCACGGAAAGGCTTTCGGCCATCCTCGGCGCGCAGGCCGGCGGTGCGGTCCGGGGTGGGCGCCTCGTGGGCTGGTGGACCGACCCCCATGCCCGCGGCTCCTACTCCATCGCCGCCCCAGGCCATGCCGGCGCCCGCGATGCCCTGCGTGCCCCCGTGGGCGAACGCATCGTCTTCGCGGGCGAAGCGCTGGCCGGGGGCGGTGCGATGACGGTCGGCGGCGCGACCCTCGACGGGGAGCGCGCCGCCCGGGAGGTGCTGAAGCGGCTCCCAGGCTGATGAAAAGCTCCGGAGCGACGCGAAGGCCCGCCGGACACTGGCCCAGGCGAGAAAGCGAGCCTTGCGGGACGGGAGACGCGAGGCTGCGTCAGTCCCGACGGAGCATGTGGACGCTGAACAATGCGTCCGGATCGGTCCAGGCGGTCACCGATTGCCAGCCCGCCGTCGCGGCCAGATTGCGGAAGCTCTCGAGCGTGTACTTGTAGCTGCTTTCGGTGTGGATCGTCTCGCCTTCGCGGAAGGTGAAGCTGTCCCCGCCGATCCGCACCGTCTGGTCCCTCTGCGAGACGAGATGCATCTCGATCCGCGAGGCTTCTGCGTTGAAGACCGCCCTGTGGCGGAAGGCATCGAGATCGAAATCGCCGCCGAGCTCGCGGTTGATCCGCTTCAGCAGGTTCATGTTGAACGCCGCCGTGACCCCGGCCGCATCGTCGTAGGCGGCCTCCAGGCGGGCCGTGTCCTTCACGAGGTCCACGCCGAGGATCAGGAGCGCCGCCGGCCCCAGGATCTCGCCGAACCGGTGCAGGAGCGTCCGCGCCTCGGCCGGTTCGAAGTTGCCTACGGTCGAGCCTGGGAAGAACCCGGCCCGGGACGCCATGCCGATGGCCTCCGGCAGGGCGAAGGGCCGGGTGAAGTCGGCGACGACGGGCTCCACCGGCAGGCCGGGGAAATCCTGCCGGAGCGTGGCCGCCTGCGCGGCCAGGAACTCGCCCGACACGTCCACGGGCACGTAGGCCGCGAGATCCGGCAGGTGCCGCAGCAGGCGGCGCAGCTTTGCCGTGGACCCGCTGCCGAACTCCACCAGGGCCGCCTCCTCGGGCAGCAGCGCCGCGATCTCCGGCCCCCGGCTGTCGAGGATGCCGACCTCCGTCCGCGTCGGGTAATATTCCGGCAGGGCGGTGATCGCCTCGAACAGCTCGGAGCCTGCGGCGTCGTAGAAGTACTTCGGCGACAGGGTCTTGACCGGCTTCGACAGCCCGGCGCGGACATCGGCCAGGAAGACCGGATCGGCGGCCACAGCTTCCGGAAAGGTCGGGGCGACGGTCACGGGCAACTCCGGGGTACGAACGACACGCGGGGGGCCGCCTCGGCGGGCGGCGGATCGGTCAGGACAGCGGCTCGGCCAAGCGCAGGCCGGTGAACTGCCAACGCTGATGGGGGTAGAAGAAGTTGCGATAGGTCGGCCGCGCATGACCGTCGGGCGTCGCCACCGACGAGCCGCGCAGGACGAACTGGTTCGACATGAACTTGCCGTTGTACTCGCCGAGGGCACCCGGCAGCGGCCGGTAGCCCGGGTAGGCGAGGTAGGCGCTGCGGGTCCATTGCCAGACGAGGCCGTAGGCGTCGGGCAGGTCGCCGTCGCGGGCCGCCGTCTCCCATTCGAACTCGGTGGGCAGGACGCGGCCGGCCCAGCGGGCATAGGCGTCCGCCTCGTAGTAGCTGATGTGGGTCACGGGGGCGTCGGGATCGACCGGGCGCGGGCCGGCGAGGCTCGCCTGCTGCCAGCCGCCATCCTGACGCCGCCAGTAGCCCGGCGCCTCCCAGCCATGGGCCTGGGCGGCGTACCACCCGTCGTTCAACCACAGGTCCTGCCGGGCGTAGCCCCCCTCCCCCATGAAGGCGAGCCAGTCCCGGTTGCGCACCAGCGAACGGTCGATGCGGACCGGGAGGATCAGGCTGTCGTGCCGGGGCGATTCGTTGTCGTAGGAGAAACCGTCGCCCCGGTGGCCGATTTTGGTGATGCCGTGGTCCAGGGTGACTGTGCCGGTCTCGGTCGATGCCGCGGGCATCTGCCATCCGGCGTCGTAGACGGGATCGAGCGGGTTCTGCGCGAAGGCGTGGAGGATGTCGGTCCAGAGCAGCTCCTGGTGCTGCTGCTCGTGATACAGCCCGATCTCCAGGATCGGCAGGATGTCCCCCAGCGCCTTCTCGGATGCCTGCCCGAGCAGGGCTTCCACCGCCCGATCCACGTGGGCCCGGTAGGCGGCGACCTCGTCGCAGGTCGGGCGGGTGATCAGGCCCCGCTGCGTCCGCGGCTGACGCGGGCCGGCGGCGACATAGTACGAGTTGAACAGGTAGTGCAGCCGGGGATCGTGGATCGCGTAGCCCGGCAGATGCTCCGCGAGGAGGAACTGCTCGAAGAACCACGTCACATGGGCGCGGTGCCACTTCGTGGGGCTCGCGTCCTCCATGGACTGGATCTGCTGGTCCTCCGGTGAGAGCGGGGCCGCACGACGCTCCGTCTCGGCGCGGACGGTGCGGTAGGCGCCGATCCAGGCCAGACGGTCGATCGGTCGTGCGCCGATCGGAGGTGGCGGGAAGCCTGCGCGCGGGGCGGCTGGCATCGTGTCCGAGCGGACGGCAGCTGTGGCAGCCATGGAGGATCCTTCCCTTCCGGCCGTATCCTGAAGGATTGTCGTCTCGCCAGGGGGCGCTGTGCGGCAGATAGGTCCTCGGCCAAGCACAGCAACCGGGACGCGGCGATTGTGTTCAGCACAACGAGGACGGGACCCCTCGACGGCCCCTCCGTGGCCGGTGGATTGACGGGATTCCGGGCCTTTCTCTCGCCGCAGTGAGGAGGCCTTAACCACCGGCCGGGATGCTCCCAGACGGTGTCAGAGGGGAAATGGGCGTTGCGATGCGGATCGACCTGATGGCGGGCGCCGGTCTTTCCCTCGCTCCGCTGCGTGCGGCGCCGGATCCGACGATCCTGCTGTTCGATTCCGGCCTCGGCGGTCTCACCGTCCTCGACGCCGTGCGCCGGGCCCGGCCCGACGCCCGCTACGTCTACGCCGCGGACGATGCCGCCTTCCCCTACGGCCGGCTGTCGGAGGCCGAGCTCGTGGCGCGGGTGCTCGCGGTGATGGAGCAGTTCATCGCCTCGCACCGCCCGGACCTGGTGGTGATCGCCTGCAACACGGCCTCGACCCTGGTTCTGCCCGCCCTGCGCCAGCGCTTCACGACGCCCTTCGTCGGCGTCGTCCCGCCGATCAAGCCGGCGGCGGCGACGACCCGGTCCGGCCTGATCACGCTGCTCGCCACGCCGGGCACGGTGGCCCGCTCCTACACCCGCGACCTGATCGCGACCTATGCCGCGTCCTGTGCCGTGACCCTGGTGGGCTCGCGCCACCTCGCCACCTATGCCGAGGCGGAGATGGCCGGCAGCCCGATCGATGACGCCACCCTGGCGGCGGAGATCGCCCCCTGCTTCGTGCGGGCGGAGGACGGACGGCTCACCGATGTCGTCTGCCTGTCCTGCACCCACTATCCGCTGCTGCTGCCGCGCCTGCGGGCACTCGCCCCCTGGCCTGTGAGCTGGATCGACCCCGCTCCGGCCATCGCCCGCCGGGTGCTGCAGCTCCTCGGCCCCGGCCAGCGGGGGGAGGCCGGCGACGGCAGCGGCGTGCTGGCCTCCTTCACCGCAGGCTCCTCCCTGACGGCACCCCTCCGCGACAGCCTCACGCTGCGCGGTGTCAATGAAGTCACCGTCGAGGCGATGCCGCTGCGTATGCAGTAGAGCCTGGCGACCTCTACAATGTTAACGGTGCATTAGGGATGGATGCGCCACCCTTCCGCTGAGCGGGAGGGGCGGGACATGCTCGAACATGGCGGCGGATCGGCCGGGCGGGGCCGGACACCCGGAGCCGCCGAACGTTTCCTGTCGAAGGCCGTCGCCCACCGCGAGGCCGGGCGCCTCGACAAGGCGCGGCGCAACATCGGCCGCGTCCTCGACATCGCCCCCGATCTGGCCGGTGCCCGCTACGAGATGGGCATGCTGGTGAGCCGCACGGAGGGTGCGGCGGCCGCCCTCCCCCACTTCGCCGTCGCCCTGAAAGGTGCGCAGACCAACACGGCCTATTGGCTGACGCTGATCGGCGCCCTCCTCGAAACGCAGCGCCTGGCCGAGGGTCGCACCCTCGCCGAGCGGTTCAAGGCCACCGGCCTCGCGCCGGCCGCCACCGCCGCGGTGGCCGTCCTCGCCGACCGCGCCGTGGCCCTCGGGCGCGACTGCTACGACGCCCGGGATTTCATCAAGGCCGAAGCCTACCTCGAACTCGCCATCGCCCTGGACGACACGCATCCGGACGCGACCTTCCTCGCCGGTGCGGTCGCGGCGCGGACGAACCGGCTGCAGCTCGCCTTCGACCTCATCAGCATCGCCATCTACCGGAAGCCCGACAGGGCCCTCTACTACGCCGGCCTCGGCGCCCTCCTGACCATGATGGAGGATGACGGGGGGACCCTCTCCGCCCTGGAGAAGGCCCTGGAGCTCGACCCCGACCTCGCCGTGGCCCATGCGAATCTCTCCGGGTTCCTGCACAAGCGCTCGCACTACGCCCGGGCGATGCACCATGCCGACCGGGCGGTGGCGATCGATCCGGCCTGCGCCGGGGCCCATGTCAACCGTGGGCAGATCCTGAAGAGTCTCGGCCAGCTCCACGAGGCCATCGCGGCCCTGGACCGGGCCATCGCCATCACGCCGCGGGACATCGACGCCTATTCGAACCGGCTGTTCGTGAAGCTCTACGCGGGCGACATCCCGGCCGAGGAATACGCGGCCGATGCCAGGGCCTTCGGCCTCCGCTTCGCCGACCCGCTGCTCCGCCGCCGCGCCTTCGCGAACGACCGGGCGCCGGACCGGCGACTGAAGATCGGCTTCGTGTCGGGGGACCTGTGCGCCCACGCGGTGGCCCGGTTCCTCGAACCCTTCCTCGAGGCGTTCGACCGCACGGCGTTCGAGACCCGGGCCTACATGACCCGCGTGGTCGAGGACGGGATGTCCGAGCGCCTGAGGCCCCTCTTCGACCACTGGCTCAACATCGCCGGGATCGACGACGACGCGGCGGCCGACCGGATCGAGGCCGACGGCATCGACATCCTCGTGGACCTCTCGGGCCACAGCGCGGGGCACCGGCTGCTCCTGTTCGCCCGCAAGCCGGCACCGGTCCAGGTGACGTGGATGGGGCACCCGGCCACGACCGGGCTCGGCGCGATGGACTACCGCCTGACCGACGACGTGCAGGACGGCGACGCCTCCGATGCCCTGCACACCGAGACGCTGTGGCGGCTGCCCGTGGTCTCCGCGAGCTATCGCTTCACCGACCAGTTGCCCCCCGTCCGGGTCCGGCCGCCCTCGGAGGATCAGGGCTACGTCACCTTCGGCGTGCTTAACCGATTCGAGAAGGTCAGCGACGCCGCCCTGCAGACATGGGCGCGGATCCTCGCCGCGGTGCCGGAGTCCCGGCTGTTCATGGTGGTGGGCGACGCGGACACCCCCGAGGTGCGCCAGCAGGTCGATGAGCGCCTGGGCCGCGCCGGGATCGACCTCGCGCGGCTGATCCTCCACCCCCGCGTGAACAGCGGCTACTTCGAACTCTACCACAAGGTCGACATCGCCCTCGATCCGTTTCCCTATAACGGCGGCACCACGAGCTGCGACACGCTTAGCATGGGCGTCCCCCTGGTGACCCTGTGCGGGACCACCGCCGCGGAGCGCGCCGGAGCGGTGGTGCTCGGCGCGGTTGGGCTCGGGGAGCTCGTCGCCCGCTCGCAGGACGCGTACGTCACCCTCGCCACCGCCCTCGCCACGGATCCGGAGCGCCTGCGGCGCACCCGCGACGGCCTGCGCGAACGGGTGCTGGCGAGCCCGCTGACCGACCATGCCCGCCTCGCCGGCGAAGTCGGCAAGGCGTTCCGCGCCATGTGGACCCGTTGGGCGACAGGTGAGCCATGCGCGCGCGGGTGAAGCAGCCGAAGGACCCGGCGGACAGCCGCCCCCGGCGGCGGCGCGGGCCGGACGGGGCCGGCCCCCCCTCCCCGCTCCTCGACGACGCCCTGGCCGAGCGGCTCGCCGCCGCCGCCCGCGACCCCGCGCTCCTGCGGACGGACCCGGCGCCGCGCACCGGCCCGGTCTACGTGACCCAACCCTTCCTCCCGCCCTTCGCCGAATTCGCGCCGATGCTGCGGGAGATCTGGGACCGGAAGGTGCTCACCAACGGGGGGCCCTGCCACGCAGAATTCGAGGAGCGTCTGGCCGCCTACCTCGGTGTGCCGCACGTGGCGCTGTTCAACAATGCGACCACCGCCCTGGTCGTCGCCCTGCGGGCCCTCGGCCTCACCGGCGAGGTCGTCACCACCCCCTATTCCTTCGTGGCCACCTCGCACGCCCTGACGTGGGGCGGGCTCACCCCGGTCTTCGCCGACATCGATCCCCGGACGCTCAACCTCGATCCGGCCGCGGTGGAGGCTGCGATCACGCCCCGGACACGGGCGATCATGCCGGTCCATTGCTACGGCCACCCCTGCGACGTGGAGGGCCTCGCCGCCGTCGCCCGGCGGCATGGCCTCAGGATCGTCTACGACGCCGCCCACGCCTTCGGCGTGCGGGATGCCGCCGGCTCCATCCTCCGGCACGGCGACCTGTCGGTGCTGAGCTTCCACGCCACGAAGGTGTTCAACACCTTCGAGGGCGGTGCCATCGTCTGCCCCGACGCCCGGCGCAAGGACCAGATCGACAAGCTGAAGAACTTCGGACACGACGGCGAGACATCGGTCATCGATGTCGGCCTCAACGGCAAGATGAGCGAGTTCAACGCCGCGCTCGGCCTCCTGCAGTTGCGCTACATCGATTCCGCGATCGACCGGCGGGCCGTCATCGACGCCGCCTACCGGGCGGGTCTCGCCGGGATCGCGGGCCTCGCGTGCCTCGATGGTTCGGGCGAGGCCCGCGCCAACTTCTCGTATTTCCCCGTCCTCGTCGGACCCGGCTACCCCGTCGCGCGGGACGCCCTGTGGGAGATCCTGAAGGCGGAGGGGATCCACACGAGGCGCTACTTCCACCCGCTGATCTCCGACCATCCGATGTATGCCGGCCTTCCGAGCGCCGACCGAAGCCGCCTGCCGGTGGCGTCGCAGGCCGCCGACCGCATCCTCTGCCTGCCGATCTACCCCGACCTCGAACCGGAGGTGGTCGCGCGGGTGATCGCCCGCATCGCCGACCCCCTGGGCCGCTGAGGCTGGCATGCGCGTCGCGATCATGCAGCCGTACCTGTTCCCGTATATCGGCTACTTCCAGCTGATCGCGGCCGTCGACCGGTTCGTGATCTACGACACGGTGAAGTACACGAAGAAGGGCTGGATCAACCGGAACCGGTTCCTCCGGGACGGGCAGCCAGTCACCTTCACCCTGCCCATCGCCCGCGGTGCAGACGATCTCGCCATCGGCCAACGCCATGTCGCGGCGGATTTCTCGCCCGACAGGCTCTGCGCGCAGATCGCGGGGGCCTACCGCCGGGCGCCGTTCTTCGCGGAGACGATGCCCCTCATCGAATCCGTCCTCCACCCCCGAGCCGAGACCCTGTTCGGCCAGCTGCAGGCGGGGCTGACGCGCTGCTGTGCGCATCTCGGCATCGCCACGCCGATCCTGACTGCCTCGGAGGTCGAGGGCCCGACGGATCTGCGGCGGCAGGACAGGGTGCTCGCCCTCTGCCGGCACCTGTCGGCGACGGCCTACGTGAACCCCATCGGCGGGACGGCCCTGTACGACCCGGCCGAGTTCGCCGCCCACGGGATATCCCTGCGCTTCCTCAAGGCCCGGCTGCAGCCCTACCCGCAATTCGGTCGGCCCTTCGTGCCATGGCTTTCGATCATCGACGTGCTGATGTTCGTCGGTGCCGCGGGGACCCGTGCCACGCTTCTCGACGCCTTCGACCTCGTCGCCGGGCCGGAGGCGGACCAGGACGAGGTGCCGCCCTTCACCGACGCGGCATGAACGCGCCGCCGATCCGGTTCGGCCGCAACCTCTCAAGCGCCGGGGATATCCGCCTTCACCTGACGGAGTGCGCCCCCGCCTTCGTGCCCTCCCTCGACAGCCGCGTCGTCATTCAGGATTACGCGGCCAAACTCGCCCTGCACGCCGAGCGGTTCGAGGCTTGGCACGGCGCCCACCTCGTCGGGCTGGTCGCCCTCTATGACGGGACCTCCGCGGGCGGTGAGGCCTTCGTGAGCAACGTCAGCGTCGCCCCGGGCTTCACCCGCCGCGGCCTCGCGCGCCGCCTCCTGGCCGACGCCATCGGTCATGCGCGCGGCGGATGTCCGGCGATCGCGTTGCAGGTGGATCGCAGGGCTCCGGCCCTGGCGCTCTACCTCAGCCTCGGCTTCACCGTGGCCGCGCGGGACGGGGACGGCCTGACCCTCCGGTTGGCCCTCGCCCCGCAGGCCCACGCCCACCGCTGACCATCCTTTGCGCCGTGGCGCGGCAGACCGTCACGCCGGCAACAATCGGGGGTGATGACTGACGATCATCATAAGATATCGGTCGCCCACCGGGTGTGTCGGAACGACATCGACTGTCGCTTTTTGGGACAGATCGCCATCATCGGGTGTTTTCGCGGGCGTTGAACTGGGGCAAAGCCACAGCCCACGCGTCCGAGGGAGAGCCGATGCACGGAAAGACATTCATCGCCACCCGTGCCGCCCTCGGCATCGCCTTCGCCGCGCTGTGTGTCGGCGAAACGCAGGCGCGACCCTTCCGGCAGGCGATGACGCGGGCGATCGACGACGCCGACGCCACTTCTTCGGTCATCCTCGACCGCCTGAGCGTCAAGCTTCTCGGCGTCGACCGGCCCTGGGACCCGCATGTCTGCAACGGCTGCGGCGGCATCGTCGCCGACCTGCCGAACCGGACTGCACGCGTGCGCCGTCGCTGAGGGCTGCTGGCCGACGCGGCGCTCGCCTCGACAGCGTCGGGGGCGGCATGAGCGAAGGGGATGGATTGGAGCGGGCGATCGGGATCGAACCGACGACATTCAGCTTGGGAAGCTGACGTTCTACCACTGAACTACGCCCGCGTGGCCGTAGGGATTAGGCCCTCCGCGGGGACCTGTCCAGCTTAAAAATTCGGGTTCGTCACCGCCACGCGACGAGGGCCGTCACGGTGGTGGCGGCGAGGCCGGAGCCGAGGACCCGCAGGAGCGCGTGGCCGGGATGGTTGGGCGAGATCACCAGCCATTCGAACAGGCCCGCTCCGACGAGGACGGCCATGCCCGTGACGATCATCGCCTCCGCCACCACGGACGGCTCGTCCGGCTCGTTCGTCATGGCGTGCGCTCTCCCCCCGTGGCGCATCCCGACGCGATGATTCCTGCGCGCGACGACCCGAACCCGCGGCCTCCCGCCTGACTGATCTGGCGGGGCCTCTCTACTTCGCTTCTAAAACAGGGTCGCGCAAAACGAAAGTCGAGGGAGATCCCCCATCAGTACGGTGCGTGATCTATCGCGGACCCGAGGCTCGTGCCTGACGTCATCGCCCGATCTGTCCCGCATCCGCCAGGGAGACCGGTGACCAGCGCAGGATCTGCACGTAGCCGTCGCGCGCCGCCACGACGAAATGGCGCCTGTGCCGGTGGACGACGGTGCCCGGGGGGTGGTCGTGCGCCTCCGTCCAGCCCTGCGCTTCCACCACGAAGGCCCGCATCTCGCCAATGCGGGCGATGGTCTCGACCGTTCCGAACGCCCGCACGCGCCTGAGGATCGCATTGACGTCCTGGCGGAAATCCAGGGTCCGGTCGGTGTCGTTCGCCCGCGCCCAGTAGGAGCCGTCGCCCTGGGGCTCGGCGCGTTTCCACCGGGCGGGGAGGTCCTTGGCCAGGGTTCCGAGGGTCAGCCGCCGCGCCGAGATCTGGCATTTGGACAGCAACGTCTCGTGGGTTTCGCCCGGGCTGACGGCGAAGATCTCCTGGGCGAGGATGTCGCCCGTGTCGAACCCGTTCTCGGCCAGCACGTGGGCCGTCACCCCCCAGGTCTCGTACCCGTCGAGGATCGCCCGGAACAGCGGATAGGGGCCGCGGCCGGTCGGCAGCGGCGACGGGTGGAAGTTCAGGGCGTAGTTCGCCCGCCCGCGCCAGCCGCGGATCAGCCAGGGATAGCCCGCCACGACGAGTGCCCAATCCCGGCCGTGGGCGGCATGCAGCGCGTCGAGGTCGGCCTGCTGGATCTTTGAGAGCTGGATCGGGATGCGTGCCGCCCGGGCGCGGGCGACCACGACGTCATGGTGGTCGTAGATGCCGTCGCAGGGCCGGGTGAAGAGCTTCAGCGGCGTCCAGCCCGCCTCGATCAGCGCCTCGAATACGCCGCCGAGGAAATCGATGCCGGCAAAGGCGAACTTCATGGGAAGCCTGCGACGTCGTGGTTCAGGAAAGGCCCGGTGCGGCCGGTACCCGTGAGGCGGTGCCCGCTTTACCTTGAAACGGTCCGGCGCGGGAGCACGTGCGGCGGCATCTCCTCAGCGGCACGAGCGGAGCGGACATTTGGCGAGCCGGCAGCCCCGCGGGACGGCGGGATCGACAGGCGTCCTGCGCCTCGTCCTCGGCGACCAGTTGAACCGGCGGGTCTCCAGCCTCACCGATCTCGACCCCGACACCGACACCGTCCTGATGGTCGAGGTGCGGGACGAGGCGACCTACGTCCGCCACCACAAGCAGAAGATCGCCTTCCTGTTCGCCGCCATGCGCCACTTCGCGGAAGAGCTCCGCGGCGAAGGCGTCCGCGTGACGTATGTGCGCCTGACCGACGACGGCAATACGGGCAGCTTCACCGGCGAGCTGGAACGCGCCCTCGCCGCGATCGCGGCGTCCCGCGTCGTGGTGACGGAGCCGGGCGAGTGGCGCGTGTGGGAAATGATGCAGGCGTGGCGGGAGACTCTCCCCGTCCCGGTAGAGATCCGCGCCGACAACCGGTTCCTGTGCCCCCGGGAGGATTTCGCCAAATGGGCGGAGGGGCGCCACCACCTGCGGATGGAAACCTTCTACCGGGGGATGCGCAAGCGGACCGGCCTCCTGATGGAGAAGGGCGAGCCCCTGGGCGGCCGTTGGAACTTCGACGCCGAGAACCGCAAGCGCCTGCCGAAGGGGCACCGCCTCCCCGACCGGATCGGTTTTCAGCCGGACGCCGTCACGCGTGACGCCATCGCCCTGGTCGAGCGGGAATTCCCCGATCATTTCGGGGACCTCGCCGCCTTCTCATGGCCCGTCACCCGCGCCGACGCCCTGGCGGCCCTCCGTCACTTCATCGCCGAATGCCTGCCGATCTTCGGCGACTATCAGGACGCGATGAAGGGCGGCGAGCCCTACCTCTACCACGCCCTCATCTCCCCCGCGCTCAATGCCGGCCTGCTCACGGCGGAGGAGGTCTGCTCGGCGGCCGAACGCGCCCACCTCGAGGACGGGGTGCCCTTGAACTGCGCCGAAGGCTTCATCCGCCAGATCCTCGGATGGCGCGAATATGTCCGCGGCCTCTACTGGGCGCGGATGCCCGAATATCGCGATACCAACGCGCTGGGGGCGAAGCGCCCGCTGCCGTGGTTCTACTGGTCGGGCGAGACGGAGCTGAACTGCATCCGCGAGGTCGTGGGCCAGACCCGCACCCATGCCTACGCGCACCACATCCAGCGCCTGATGGTCACCGGGAATTTCGCGCTCATCGCCGGGCTCGATCCGGCCGAGGTCGAGGAATGGTACCTCGTGGTCTTCGCCGACGCCTACGAGTGGGTCGAGCTGCCGAACGTCCACGGCATGGTGCTCTGGGCCGATGGCGGCGTCATGGGCTCGAAGCCCTACGCCGCCTCCGGCGCGTATATCGACCGCATGTCGGACTATTGCCGGGGCTGCTCCTACGACGTCAAGATCAAGACGGGCCCCCGCGCCTGCCCCTTCAACTACCTCTATTGGAACTTCATGATCGAGAACGAAGGGCGGCTTGCCGGCAACCCGCGGATGGCGATGCCCTACCGGACCCTGGCGGCCATGGACGAGGGACGGCGCGCCGAGATCCGCCGCGACGCGGCGCACTTCCTGGACTCCCTGTCAGCGGATCAGGATCAGAGCGGCGCCCAGGTCGCGAGCGCGACATAGGGCGACGGCCCAGGCCGGCCCGCCTCCCATTGCAGGCCGGCCGAGACCCGGAGGTGGAGGGCGGACAGGGCGAAGTCGGTGAGGTGGAGGCCGAACGCGCCTTTCCAGTGGCCGCTCGCATCGGCATAGCCGCTGCCCTCCGGCCCGAGATAGCCCCACCCGATGCGGTAACCCCAGGCGAGGCGGGCCCAGACGCTGCCGCGCGCCGTGCCGGCGATCACCGTCGCCTGCACGAGGGTCGGTTCCGTCGGTTGCAGCCAAGCCTCGGCGTGAAGCCGGCCCCCGGACCGCACGCCTGAAGCTTGTCGGAAGGGGCGGGCTTCGGCCGTGGTCTCGAATCCCGCAAACGCCGCGAGGACGCCGGCCGGGAGAAACCACTGGTGGCCGAACACGGCCGAGGCCGCGAGCGAGCGGACGGGGACCGTGCGCAGCACGCCGCACCCGCAGGCGAAGCGCTCCACCGTCGTGCCCTCCCCCACGGTGAGGATCGCCGCGGGACCGGCCCGCGCGAGTGAGCCCGGTGCGACCTTGGCGCCGGCACTCGCGAAGGTCGAGGCCGCCGCGTCCAGGCTCCCGAAGACGAGGACGTCGAGATCCGCGGCAAACGCATCCCCGCCCCCCAGGCACAGGGCGATGGTCGCGATTCCGCAGATGAGGGAAGCCGGAAGGTCGCGCCCTCGAGAGGAACGTGCGGACACGATGGACCTGCCGGTAGGATCTTACCGATGCTACCATCGAATTTCCATCAAATGCTTCTATTTGTCGCTTTGTTCACACGCATATCGACGTCGGTTGCATTATAATATCAGAGATATACGTGGTTGATTGCCTAAACTTGAGATGGGGACTTGGCCATATTGCACGAACGTGAGGTTCGGTGAGGAACGTCGTCCCCGGGCCGCGGCGGGGCCGAGGGATGGGACCGCTTGGCGCAGGCGGCGTTCTCGGCTAGAGCCCGCCGCAAGGCAGTGAAGGTTGGACGAGACGTGTCTTACGGCGCACGAACCTCGGACGTCCTCACCGTGCTCGCGAGCCAGGAAGGTGAGCGTCTCACGGTGGCGGACATCGTGGCGGTCCTGCGCGACCGGGCTTTCGCCCTGCTCGTCGTGCTGCTGGGCCTGCCCAATTGCTTGCCGATGCCGCCGCCGATCCCGCTCGTCTGCGGGCTCCTGCTGCTGCTCGTGGCGGTTCAGATCGCCGCCGGCATGTCGGCGCCGTGGCTGCCGCGGCGGCTGCTCGGGCAATCGATCAAGCAATCGGACGTGAAGCGCGCGGTGACGCGGGCGGTGCCGGTCCTGCGCCGGCTGGAGCGCTGGTCGCGGCCGCGGCTCAGCGTCTTCGAGACGGCCATCGGCATGCGCGGGATGGGCGTGGCGCTGCTCGCGCTGGCCCTGGCGCTGATCGTCGCGGCGCCGCTCATCGGGCAGATCCCCCTCGGGCTGGCGGTCTGCCTCGTCGGCCTCGGCCTCGTGGAGCGCGACGGCATCGTGGTCCTTGCGGGACTGGCCGTCGGCCTGTTCGGCGTGGCGATCAATGCGGGCTTCGCCTACGCCGTGGTCTCCGGCATCGCCGGCCTGCTGCACCTCTGAGGGCGGCGCCGCTGCGCGCGCAAAGGCGGTCTTCCTCCGTGGCCGGCCTGTCCTAGAGGCGGTAGCGGATCTGGTCGGTCCAGAAGCGCTCCAGACGGGTCAGGGCACGGTTCAGCCGGTCGAAGTCATCGTCGGAGATGCCGCCGATCGGGGCGATGGTGCGGGAGTGCTTGTCGTAGAGCTGCTGCACGATGTCGTGGATCTGGCGGCCCTTGTCGGTCAGGCTGATTCGCACCGAGCGCCGGTCCGTCTTCGAGCGGGCGTGATGGAGGTAGCCGGCCTCCACGAGCTTCTTGACGTTGTAGGACACGTTCGAGCCGAGATAGTAGCCCCGCGTCCGCAGCTCGCTGGCGGCGAGCTCGCTGTCGCCGATATTGTAGAGGAGCAGCGCCTGGACGCTGTTGACGTCCTCCCGGCCCCGGCGCTCGAACTCGTCCTTGATCACGTCGAGGAGCCGGCGGTGCAGGCGCTCCACGAGGTGCAGGGCCTCCAGGTAGGCGTTGTGGGGGGCGGCCGTCT
Source organism: Methylobacterium sp. J-076 (assembly GCF_022829405.1). GTDB lineage: Bacteria > Pseudomonadota > Alphaproteobacteria > Rhizobiales > Beijerinckiaceae > Methylobacterium. The sequence continues at coordinate 515,483 of NZ_JAKSXW010000149.1, read as the reverse complement.
CTTCGGAGGCGGTGGGCTTGGTGCGGGCGGACTGGCTCTTCATCGATGCAATCCCTGACGGATCCTGCGGTGATCGTGTTGTCCGTCACCGCTTATGTTGGCAAAGCTATCCGACGGGAATGAAAGACGATTTAAGCGGCAAGATGAATTCGCGATTTACCTGTGTCAGTAAAGACAAACTGAATGGATTAAAGGAAGATTTCGTTCACTCTCGTCGCTGGAGCCGGCGCCGTGCTCAGCGGCTCTCTTTGGCGGCGAGATAGGAGAGCAGGAAGTAGATCAGCATGACGAGGACGCCGAAGATCAGGAGCGGCGTCGAGACCGGGACGAGCTGCGGGGTCAGCACCGCGAGGGTGAGGCCCGACGTCACCGCCAGAAGCCAGATCACCCCGCCCCAGGCGCTCGTCAGCCACAGGCCGCTGGCGGCCACGGCGTCCACCACGGCGAAGTAGACGATGGCCGCCTGCCGCCCGAACGGCTCCGCCTCGAAGGGCTGGGCGCCGGGCCTGACGTCGAGGATCGTCGCCCAGGCGAAGACGGCCTTGGCGAGCCATGCCAGAGCGGTGAGCCGCATGAACCAGACGAGGGCGGTGTCCCAGGTGCTCGGCGGCGGCGAGGCGTCGCGCTCGATCCGGTCGCCGAGGAGGCTGCCCGGCCGGGCCGGTTTGCTGCGCAGTGGGATCAGGCCGCGCATCGGCGCCAGTTCCGCTCAGATGTCACGTCGCTCTGCTCCCGGTGCGGCGGCCCTTCCCGGCCGGGTTGAACCCCTTTGCCGACGCGGCGTCAACGTGCGGCAGGCCTGCCCTGCGGTGGGTCGCTTGGGTCGCTCCTGCCCGCCGTGCTAGGCGGTGGCGGCGGATGGCAACGGCCTCCGCTTGCCTGTCGCGGCCGTCCCGCGGGAGCCCCCCGCGCGGTCGCCTTTTCGAGCCCCGGACACCCGCGCGCATGTCGGACAGAAACCCGGAACCTCGCCCCCTCGCCTACGCCGCCGTCCGCGAGGACCGGAGCAGCGGGAGCCTCGGCCTCACCCAGCGCCCGCGCCGCAACCGCAAGGCCGAGTGGTCGCGCCGGCTGGTCCGCGAGCACACCCTCACCGTCGATGACCTGATCTGGCCGATGTTCGTCATCGATGGCGACGGCAGGCGCGAGCCGGTGGCCTCGATGCCCGGCGTCGAGCGCCTGACGGTGGACGAGATCGTCCGCGATGCCGAGCGGGCCGTGCGCCTGGGCATCCCCGCCATCGCCTTCTTCCCCTTCACCGAGGTGAGCCTGCGCGATCCGGTGGGCTCCGAGGCCCTGAACGCCAACAACCTCGTCTGTCGCGCGGTGCGGGCGGTGAAGCAGGCCTTCCCGGAACTCGGCGTGATGACCGACGTCGCCCTCGACCCCTACACCAGCCACGGCCATGACGGGCTGATGAAGGACGGGGCCATCCTCAACGACGAGACCGTGGCGGTCCTCGTGGAGCAGAGCCTGATCCAGGCGGAGGCCGGCACCGACATCATCGCCCCCTCCGACATGATGGATGGGCGTGTCGGCGCGATCCGCCGGGGCCTGGACAAGGCCGGGTTCCTCGACGTGCAGATCATGGCCTACGCGGCCAAGTACGCCAGCGCCTTCTACGGCCCCTTCCGGGACGCGATCGGCACCCGCAGCGCTTTGGTCGGAGACAAGCGCACCTACCAGATGGATCCAGGCAACTCCGCCGAGGCCCTGCGCGAGGTCGCCCTCGACCTCGAAGAGGGGGCGGATTCGGTGATGGTGAAGCCCGGCCTGCCGTATCTCGATATCATCCGCCGGGTCCGGGACACGTTCGAGGTGCCGACCTTCGCCTATCAGGTGTCGGGCGAGTACGCGATGATCGAGGCCGCCGCCCGCAACGGCTGGCTCGACGGCGACCGGGCGATGGTCGAGGCGCTGCTGGCCTTCAAGCGCGCCGGGGCCGACGGCGTGCTCACCTACCACGCCCCCCGGGTGGCCGAACGCCTGCGCGCGCTCTGAACTCGTTGAGGGCGGCGGGTCTTCCGTGAGGCGCGTGCATCGCTGGTTCCTGGCCGGCGGGGTCGTCGCGGGTTTCTTCGGGGGGCTCGCCGCCTGTCAGGACACCCTCCGGCGTGACCGCGTCGCCAGCTGCCGCCGGGCGCTGCCCGCGGTGGCGACGGGGGGGGACATCCGCTTCCAGGGGGCGGGGCCCGGGTCCGCGTCCGGCACGGTCCGGGTCGACTTCGCCGAGGGCAACCGCCCGCACCGGATGACCTGCCGGTTCGACGGTGCCACGGGGCTGGTGGAGGTCGCCCTGGACGGCGCCGCCCTCTCCGGCCCGGCCCTCTACATGCTCAAGCGCTACTACCTCGACACGCCGGACGCGGCCGCGGGCGATCCGGCCCGACCGTGAGGCCGCCCTTGCGGCGGAGGGGGCCCACGCCCACTTTGGGATCGCTGCACCGCTTGCAGGGTATACCGATGTCCGATCCCCGTACCGCCTTCGCCGACCGTCCCGCCGCCACCGCCTTCGGGGGATTGCCGATTCCCTACGTGCGGGCGAGCCTCGGCGGCCGCACCGTCGCCTACCTCCTCGACATCCTGTTCATCCTCGGCTTCACCGCCCTGCTCACCATGGCGATCACCGTGATCGGCCTCGTGACCTTCGGGCTGGGCTGGACGCTGTTCGCGGTGCTGCCGGCGAGCGGCATCATCTACAGCGCGATCACCGTGGGTGGCCGGCGGCAGAGCACCATCGGGCAGCGGCTGATGGGCCTGCGCGTGGTGGCGCCGGAGCGCGGCACCCCGGTCGATATCGTGACGGCGGCCGTGCACGCGCTGCTGTTCTACGTCGCGGTCTCCACCTTCCTCCTGTGGTGCCTCGACGTCGCCTTCGGTTTCGTGCGCGCCGACCGGCGCCTCGGCCACGACGTGCTGCTCGGCCTCGCCGTTATCCACGAGCGCTGAGGGGCGGTCCGCCGGTGGCGCGGCATCGGATCGCGTCGCCGTCGCGCGGGAGTCGCGCCATTTTGCCGGGTGCCGAACGTTCAAAGGCATTGAGCCGGGCCGCGACCCCTGTAGACTGTCTCGCGGCGCGGTATCCGAGCTGGCGCCGAGGTCCCGACGAAGCGTGACGAGCCACCCGCGCGACACCCCGCAATTCTACCTCACCGCCCCCTCGGCGTGCCCCTATCTGGAGGGACAGGAGGAGCGGAAGGTCTTCACCCATCTAGTCGGGCGCCGCGCCCGGGATCTGAACGAGATCCTCACGCAGGGTGGTTTCCGGCGTTCGCAGACCATCGCCTACCGTCCGGCCTGCGAGACCTGCCGTGCCTGCATCTCCGTGCGGGTGGTGGTGGACGACTTCGTGCCGAGCGCCAGCCACAAGCGGGTGTTGGCGCGCAACGCCGACCTGGTCGGCGCGCCGGAGCAGAACCGCCCGGCCTCGGACCAGTACGCCCTGTTCCGCCGCTACCTGAACGCCCGGCACGACGATGGCGGCATGATCGACATGACCATGCTCGACTACGCGATGATGATCGAGGACAGCCACGTCGACACGCATCTCGTGGTCTACCGCCGCCACGGGCCGGACACGGCGATCACCGGCCGCGGGATGGGCGGGCCGATGGCCGTGTGCCTGACGGACGTGCTCTCGGACGGCCTCTCGATGGTCTATTCGTTCTTCGAACCGACCGAGGCCGGGCGCTCGCCGGGCACCTTCATGATCCTCGACCACATCCGCCGGGCCCGGCAGATGGGCCTGCCGTATCTCTACCTCGGCTATTGGGTCGATGGGTCCCGGAAGATGGACTACAAGGCCCGTTTCAAGCCGCAGGAGCGGTTGATGGGGCCGGGCTGGATCCGGGTCGAGTAGCGAATAGTCGGGGGTGTGGAGCGGGGTGCGATCCGCCCGATCCTCGTCCCTCGTTCGCGCCGCCTCGCGAGGCGGGCGCCGCCCTTCCCCGCAGTGACGCGCATTGAGGTCTGCCGCCGGCGGTGCTACCCGCCGACCATCCCACGACGGTCGAGTGCGCAGCCCGATGATTCCCCGCTATAGCCGCCCTGCGATGACCGCGATCTGGTCGCCCGAGTCGCGTTTCCGGATCTGGTTCGAGATCGAGGCACACGCCACCACGGCGCTCGCCGAGATCGGCGTGGTGCCGAAGGCGGCGGCCGAGAAGGTGTGGGAGATGGGTCGCAACGCGACCTTCGACGTCGCGCGCATCGACGCCATCGAGGCCGTGACGAAGCACGACGTCATCGCCTTCCTCACGCACCTCGCGGAGATCGTCGGCCCGGAGGCGCGCTTCGTGCACCAGGGGATGACCTCCTCGGACGTGCTCGATACCTGCCTCAACGTCCAGCTCGTCCGCGCCGCCGACATCCTGATCGCGGACGTGGATGCCCTCCTCGACGCCCTCAAGCACCGGGCGCAGGAGCACAAGATGACGCCGACCATCGGGCGCTCGCACGGTATCCACGCCGAGCCGGTCACCTTCGGCCTCAAGCTCGCCCAGGCCTATGCCGAGTTCCGCCGCAACCGCGCCCGCCTCGTGGCGGCCCGGGAGGAGATCGCCACCTGCGCCATCTCCGGCGCGGTCGGCACCTTCGCCAACATTGATCCGCGGGTGGAGGACTACGTCGCTTGCAAGATGGGCCTCGCCGTCGAGCCGGTCTCGACGCAGGTCATCCCCCGCGACCGTCACGCCATGTTCTTCGCGACGCTCGGCGTCGTCGCCTCCTCCCTGGAGCGGCTGGCGATCGAGATCCGCCACATGCAGCGCACCGAGGTGCTCGAGGCGGAGGAATACTTCTCCGAGGGCCAGAAGGGCTCCTCGGCCATGCCGCACAAGCGCAACCCGGTGCTCACCGAGAACATCACCGGCCTCGCCCGGATGGTGCGCAGCTACGCTCTGCCGGCCATGGAGAACGTGGCCCTCTGGCACGAGCGGGACATCTCGCACTCGTCGGTGGAGCGGATGATCGGCCCCGATGCGACGGTGACCCTCGACTTCGCCCTCGCCCGGATGACCGGGGTGATGGAGAAGCTGCTGGTCTACCCGGCCAACATGCAGAAGAACCTCGACCGCCTGGGCGGCCTCGTCCACTCGCAGCGGGTGCTGCTGGCGCTCACCCAGGCCGGCGTCTCCCGCGAGGACGCGTACCGGCTAGTCCAGCGCAATGCCATGCCGGTCTGGCGCGGCGAGGGTGACTTCCTGACCCTGCTGAAGGCCGACACTGAGGTCGCGCAGGCGCTCACCCACGAGCAGATCGAGGAGTGCTTCGATCTCGGCTACCATTTCAAGCACGTCGATACGATCTTCGCCCGGGTCTTCGGCCAGGCTTGAACCGTCGGCCCGGATCCTGCACCAGACACACTCCGCCAAAGCTTGAGGAAGAGTGCCGTGAGCGCGTCCCGCATCGTGTACCTGAACGGCGAGTTCTTGCCCTTCGAGGAGGCGCGGGTGCCGATCATGGACCGGGGCTTCCTGTTCGCCGACGGCATCTACGAGGTGTCGGCCATCCTGGACGGCCGCCTCGTAGACAACGCCGCCCACCTGGCCCGGCTCGACCGGTCGCTCGGCGAGATCGGCATTCGCAACCCCCACGATTCCGCGGAGTGGGAGCGCCTGCAGACCGAGCTGGTGAGCCGGAACGGCGTCACCGAAGGCCTCGTCTACATGCAGGTCACCCGGGGCGTGGCCGAGCGCGATTTCGGCTTCCCGCCCGCCGATACGGCGCCGACGGTGATGATGTTCACCCAGGCCAAGACCGTGGCGGCGAACCCCCTCGCCGCGAAGGGCGCACGGGTCATCACCGTCGAGGACCTTCGCTGGAAGCGCCGGGATATCAAGTCGGTGGCCCTGCTGGCGCAGGTTCTGGCGAAGCAGCAGGCCGTCGAAGCCGGCGTGTCGGAGGCCTGGATGGTCGAGGACGGCGCCATCACCGAGGGCTCCTCCTCCACCGCCTTCATCATCCGGGGCCGCACCCTGGTGACGCGGCCGCTCTCGACAGCCCTGCTGCCGGGCATCACCCGGGCCAGCGTGCTGCGGCTCGCCGCCGAGGCCGACCTCACGGTCGAAGAACGGCTGATCCCGGTCTCCGATGCCCTGGAGGCGACGGAGGCGTTCTATACCAGCGCCTCGGCCTTCGTGATGCCGGTGATCGAGATCGACGGCCGGCGAATCGGGGACGGCACGCCGGGGCCGCTGACCCGCCGCCTACGGGAGCTCTACCTCGAACTCGCCCGCGCCGGTTGAGGCGCGGACGCCTCGTCTCCCCCCACGTCATTGCGAGTGAAGCGAAGCAACCCAGGGCAGCGGGTCGTCTCAGGACGTAGCGCATCCCTGGATCGCTTCGCTGCGCTCGCAATGACGAAAGCGGCGAGGGAACCGACCCACCCGATTGCTGCCCGCGGAGGAACGGTTTGGCCTGCCACCGGTTTGGGTGGGACTCCATGCCCGATCAAGGAGGCCGCGTTGCCGAGCCTGTTCCGTCTCTCCAAAGTGCCTGCCGCCGCCCTCGCGGTGCTGCTGACCGGCGGGGTGGCGCTGGCCCAGAACCCCGACGCGCCGCTGCGCAAGCAGGACAGCGACCCCGCCCTGCCCCCGGCGGCGCAGACGCCCCCGGACCGGGTCCGGCCGAGCGCCGACGCCCCGCCGAACGACCAATCCCTGTCCGACAAGCTTCGGAAGAGCGATGGCGTCATCAAGCCCCCGGGGGATGCCACCGGCACGGTGGTGAAGCCCGACCAGAGTGGGTCGATGCCGGTCATCAAGCCCGGCGAACTGCCCGGCCGCACCCCCGGCACCGAGGCGAAATAGGCACCGTCGCCGACGTCGCCGGCGCCATGTCTGCTTGATTTCCCCTGCCGGATCGCGAAAACGGACTCCGAGCCCGCCATCCCGGATCACATCCGGGCCGCGCGGGGCAGTGACACGGGTTCAAGGCAGGCATGGCCAACGTCGTCGTAGTCGGCGCCCAGTGGGGCGACGAGGGCAAGGGCAAGATCGTCGACTGGCTCTCCGAGCAGGCCGACGTGGTGGTCCGCTTCCAGGGCGGACACAACGCCGGCCATACGCTCGTCATCGACGGCGTGACCTACAAGCTTTCGCTGCTGCCCTCGGGCGTGGTGCGCGGCGGGACGCTGTCGGTCATCGGCAACGGCGTGGTGGTCGATCCCTGGCACCTCGTGGAGGAGATCGCGCGGATCGGTGAGCAGGGCGTGTCGGTGACGCCGGAGAACCTGCGCATCGCCGACAACGCGACGCTGATCCTGCCGCTGCACCGCGAGCTGGACCATTACCGTGAGACTTCGAACGACGTCCTGAAGATCGGCACCACCAAGCGCGGCATCGGGCCGGCCTACGAGGACAAGGTCGGCCGCCGGGCGATCCGCGTGGTCGACCTCGCCGATGCCGACATGCTGGACACCAAGATCGGCCGGCTGCTCGCCCACCACAACGCCCTGCGCCGGGGCCTCGGCATCGATGAGATCGACGGGGCCGCCCTCAAGGCGGAGCTTCTGGCCATCGCCCCGAAGATCCTGCCCTTCGCCGACACGGTCTGGTCGCTCCTCGATGAGGTGCGGCGCAGCGGCAAGCGCATCCTGTTCGAGGGGGCGCAGGGCGCGCTCCTCGACGTCGATCACGGCACTTATCCCTACGTCACATCGTCCAACATCGTGGCCGCGCAGGCGGCCACGGGCTCCGGCCTCGGCCCCTCGGCGATCGGCTACGTGCTCGGCATCGTGAAGGCCTACACAACCCGCGTCGGCGAAGGGCCCTTCCCCACCGAGCTGACCGACGCCACCGGCGAGCGGATCGGCGAGCGGGGCCGGGAGTTCGGTGTGGTGACCGGGCGCAAGCGGCGCTGTGGCTGGTTCGACGCCGCCCTGGTGCGGCAGACCGTGCGCACCTCCGGCATCAACGGCATCGCGCTCACCAAGCTCGATATCCTCGACGGCTTCGAGACCATCCAGATCTGCACCGGCTATCACCTCGACGGCAAAGTGATCGACCACCTGCCCGCGAGCCAGGCGGACCAGGCCCGGGTCCAGCCGATCTACGAGGCGTTCGAGGGTTGGAGCGAGACGACGGCGGGTGGCCGGTCCTGGGCCGATCTGCCTGCCCAGGCGATCAAGTATGTCCGGCGCATCGAGGAACTGATCGGCGCACCCGTCGCCCTCCTCTCGACCTCGCCCGAACGGGACGACACGATCCTGATGCACAATCCCTTCGAGGATTGAGCCGCGCGGCGGCCATACCTGGTGATGGCGCCGGGCAATCGCCGCCTGCGGTATTGTACGGCTTGCGATTTGGTTAAAAGAAGCGTGGCAAGGAGGCGGCTGCGGGTTCAGCGGCAGCCGGAAGGGCGCCAAGCGGGCGAACCGGAGCAGTATGGCCGATTATTACCCGCTTCTGGCGAGGGCCCTCGACGCCCTTCCCGACCGTTCGCCCGGATTGCGGCGGGCGGTCTACGACCGGGCGCGGAACGCCCTGATCAGCCAGCTCCGCTCCCTCGAACCACCCCTGTCGGAAGACGATATCGATCTGGAGCGGCGCGCCCTCGATACGGCCATCGAGCGGCTGGAGGTCGAGCATGGGGGCATCCCCGCTCCGGCCAACGATGCGGCGAAGGAGCAGCCTGCCCCGTCCCCCCCGCCACCTTCGCCCCCGCCCGCGTCATCCCTGACCCCGGCGGACACCGTCGCTCCGCCCGCGCCGCCGCCCCCCATCGGGCCGGAATCCGAGCTTCCTGAACCCGTCTCCTCTCAGGTGGCCGGTCCCCCCCTCGAACCCGCGCTGCCTCCGGCCTCCTCGCCCCGGTTCGTGCTGACGCCCGAGCCCGCCAACGCGCAGCCGCGCGAGGCGGCGATCGCCATCGCCGCGCGTAAGCCCTCCACGGGGCAGGAAGCGGAGCTGGCGCCGGGCCCTGCCCCGGCCACGGAGCCCGCCGGGCTCGCCGACGACGGGCCGGACGCCGCATCCGACGGGGCTCAGGGCCGTCAGCGCCCGCGGATCGCCGTCGTGGCGCCGCGGAGCGGCCGCTCCAAGACCCTGCGCAACCTCGTCGTCGGGATCGTGCTCGTCGCCGTGATGGGCGCGATCGCCGTGGCGGCCTTCCTGCTCCGCGACAAGCCGCAGCTGGCATCGCGGGCGAGCACCGAGGCTTCGCAGCAGGCCAGCGACAATCCTGAGGCCAAGTTCAACGACCGGGTCGGCGGTGATCAGGCTCCGATGGAGAGGCCGAAGCCCAAGCAGGATGGGGCGGCGCCGAAGAGCGTCGCCTCCGCCGCCCCGCCGCCGCCCGGCGTCGCCGTGGCCAAGCGCGCCTTCCTCATCGAGGAAACGCCCGAGGGCGAGGGGGCCCAGCCGGTGACGAGCACGGGCCGCGTGACGTGGCGCCTCGACACGGTCGACGGCGAGCAGGGCCAGCCGTTGCAGACCACCGCGACGGCGACAGTGACGTACCCCGATGCGGGGCTCACCCTGACGATGACGATCCAAAAGAACCTCGACGCCACCCTGCCGGCTTCCCACACCGTCAGCCTGTCGTTCAGCGAGAGCGGCGCCGACGCCGCCTCCCGCGTCGTCCAGGATGTCGGCCTGCTCCAGGCCAAGGACGACGAGAACGGCCGCGGCTCGCCCGTATCCGGCCTGCCGGTCCGGGTGCGCGACAACCTGTTTCTCATCGGCCTGTCGTCGCTGCCCTCCGACGTCGAGCGCAACAGCGAGCTGCTGCTGCACCGGGCATGGTTCGATCTGGCGGTGCGCTACACCTCCGGCCGGCGGGCGGTGCTGACCTTCGAGAAGGGCCAGTCCGGCGAGCAGGTCCTCCAGCAGGCCTTCGACGCCTGGAAGTGAGGCCACCGACGTCCCGAACGCACGAAGCCGGCGGAGGGGCTCCGCCGGCTTCGTGCGTCATGGGGCTTGGTGCGTCTCAGGCGGTCTTCAATGGAGGGCGGCGGTGCGGGGGGCCTCACGCGTCGCCACGTTGCGCTTCACCGCCTCCTGCACCTTCTCGAAGGCGCGGACCTCGATCTGGCGCACCCGCTCGCGGGAGACGCCGAACTCGCCCGAGAGGTCCTCGAGGGTGATGGGGTCCTCGGCCAGACGCCGCGCCTCGAAGATGCGCCGCTCGCGGGGGTTGAGCACGCCGAGGGCGTCCCGGAGGGCGGAGAGGCGGTTCTGACCCTCCTGCTCCCGCACCAGCACGGTTTCCTGGCTCGGGGCGTTGTCCACCAGCCAGTCCTGCCACTCGCCCTCGCCTTCCTCGCGCAGCGGTGCGTTCAGCGACGTGTCGCCGGACAGGCGGCGGTTCATGTCCACCACATCCTGCTCCGGCACGCCGAGGCGGGTGGCGATGTGCGCGACCTGCTCGGGCCGGAGGTCGCCCTCCTCCAGGGCCGAGATGCGACCCTTGGCCTTGCGCAGGTTGAAGAACAGCTTCTTCTGGTTGGCCGTGGTGCCCATCTTCACGAGTGACCACGAGCGCAGGATGTATTCCTGGATCGCCGCCTTGATCCACCACATGGCGTAGGTGGCGAGGCGGAAGCCCTTGTCCGGATCGAACCGCTTGACGGCCTGCATCAGGCCGACGTTCCCCTCGGACACCACCTCGGCGATGGGCAGGCCGTAGCCCCGGTAGCCCATGGCGATCTTCGCCACGAGGCGCAGATGCGAGGTCACGAGACGGTGCGCAGCCTCACGGTCACCGCCATCGCGCCAGGACTTGGCGAGGGTGAACTCCTCCGTCGGCTCCAGCATCGGGAACTTGCGGATCTCGTCGAGGTAGCGGGAAAGGCCACCTTCGTTGGCGAGCATGGGCAGCGTACCGGCCATGTCATTCTCCTCAAACAGATCCCCCAGGCGGGCGGACGCGGTTGGCGTTGGGGACGCCCTTGAGCCGACCCCTCCGAGCGCCCAAGTAAGTCGGGCCGCCCGCTCGATCCCGTCGCGTCCCTGGCACGCTCACGTCGCCAACAACGCACGACCGGATCAGAAGGTCGAAAGATGGCACGAAGTGCCGCGGCCTGTCGTGTCCTTTCGCACGCCTTCCGGATAAATTACGTGTCCAGGGCAGCCTTTAGCGCCGCGAGCTCCGGCGGCAGCGCGCTCTCGAACCGCATCGTTTCGCCGGTGCGCGGATGGGCGAAGCCGAGGAGTTCCGCATGCAGCGCTTGGCGGCCGAGGGCGTCGAGGGCCGCCTTCGCATCCTCCGTCAGGCGCGCCGCCTTCGTCCGGAACGCCGCGCCGTAGACGGCATCGCCCAGCAGCGGATGGCCCCGGTGGGCGAGGTGGACGCGGATCTGATGCGTGCGCCCGGTCTCCAGCCGGCAGCGGACGAGGCTCGCCTCGCCGTAGCGCGCCAGCACCGCGTAATGGGTCACCGCATGGCGGCCGGTCTCGTCCGAGACCACCGCGATCTTTTCGCGGTTGTGCCGCGACCGGGCGAGGCTCGCCTGGATGGTACCCGCGGCGGGGCTCGGAGCCCCCCACGTGAAGGCGAGGTAGGACCGCTCCAAGGGGCCGGTGCGCCCGTGGTCGGCGAACTGCGCCGCGAGGCCGTGGTGGGCGAGGTCGTTCTTGGCGACCACGATCAGGCCGCTGGTATCCTTGTCCAGCCGGTGCACGATGCCCGGCCGTCGGACCCCGCCGACCCCGGACAGGCTCGCCCCGCAATGGGCGATCAGCGCGTTGACGAGCGTCCCTCCGGCGTGGCCCGGCGCCGGGTGGACCACGAGCCCCGCCGGCTTGTCGACCACCACGAGGTCGTCGTCCTCGTAGGCGATCACGAGGGCGATCGCCTCCGCCTCGGGCGTCGCGTCGGCGGGGGGCGGCAGGTCGAGGACGAGCCAGGCCCCGGCCGCGACCTTCACCGCCGGATCACGCACGATCCCGCCGTCGCGGGTGACGTGCCCCTCGCGGACGAGGTCCTGAAGGCGGGCCCGCGACAGGTCCGGGAAGAGCCCGACCAGCACCCGATCGAGGCGCAGGCCTCCCTCCTCCACGACACCGCTCCGCTCCTCACCGTAGTCGTCCACCCGCACCCACCCATTCATCGCACAATCTGCCGGAACGGCACTTGTGCCTCCGTCCCGGCGTCGCTATAGCACCTCAGCGCCGCCGGAAAGCTCCCATCGTCTAGCGGTCTAGGACGTCGCCCTCTCACGGCGAAAACAGGGGTTCGATTCCCCTTGGGAGCGCCAGCTTACTTTTAAGCTCCGGTGCATACTCAGCTTACAGAGCCAATGACGGCTTCGCCTCGCGGCGAGACCTCACCACATCTGGGTCTTTGACGCTTCGGCCATCCCTTCATCTTCGCGCGCCCCCTCACGGGTGGACGCTGGCGCGTTCGCCGCTGGCGCGCGGGTGTCAGCCGCGGGGTCGCGGTTGGACGATCTGGGCCAGGAGCCGGCCGAGCTGGTCGGCGGAGTACGGTTTGTGGACGAGCTCGAAGCCGTCCAATCCATCCTGGGCCAGCACGTGGCTGTAGCCGGAGGCCAGCAGCACCGGCAGGTGCGGCATCCGGCGCTGCAGCAGCTTGGCGAGTTCGATCCCGCCCATCCCCGGCATCACCACGTCCGAGAAAACGACGTCGAAGCCGGAGCCGTCCGCGCCGAGCGTCTCCAGCGCCTCCTCCGCGTTGGCGGCCCAGGTCGTCCGATACCCGAAATCCTCCAGGATCTGGGTGGCGAAGCGCCCGACCTCGACGTTGTCCTCGACGATCAGCACCCATTGCCCGTCGCCGGTCGGGAAGGCGTCGTCCCCCCGCGGCGGCTTCGGTTCCTGACGGGGCCCGGGCGCGATCTCGGGCAGGTACAGCGTGAAGGTGGTGCCTTCGCCAGCCACGCTGTGCACCTCGACATCCCCGCCCGACTGCTTGGTGAAGCCGAACACTTGGCTGAGCCCGAGGCCGGTGCCCTTGCCCACCTCCTTGGTGGTGAAGAACGGCTCGAAGATGCGCGCCAGCTGCTCGGGGGGAATCCCGGAGCCGGTGTCGGTGAGGGAGATGGCCGCGAACGGGCCGGCGGCGGCGGCGTGGCCGCGGATCGGCGGCAGGGGCGTCGCGGTGGTCAGCCGCAGCGTGAGGGTGCCCTCGCCGGCCATGGCGTCCCGGGCGTTGACCGCCATGTTCACCAGGGCGGTCTCGAACTGGCTCACGTCGGCCTTCACGAAGCAGGGCTCGTGCGGCAGCTCGGTCACGACGCGGATCCGGGCGCCCGTCACGGTGTCGAGCATGTCCGCGACGCCCTGCAGGCGTTCGCCCACGTCGAACACCTCGGGCTTGAGCGTCTGGCGCCGGGCGAAGGCGAGGAGCTGGCTGGTGAGCTTGGTGGCCCGGTCGATCGTGTCCGAGACCGCATCCATGTAGCGGCTGCGCCGGTCCGCCGACAGGTCCGGCCGGCGCAGGAAGTCCACCGACGAGCGGATGATGGTCAGCAGGTTGTTGAAGTCGTGCGCGACCCCGCCGGTCAGTTGCCCGACCGCCTCAAGCTTCTGGGATTGGCGCAGGGCCTCCTCGGCCCGCGCCAGGGCGTCCGCCTGCTCGTGCTCGGCCGTGGTGTTCCGGCCGGTGGCGTAGATCCGGCCGTCCTCGAAAGCCCCCGTCCAGGCGAACCGGCGGTAGCTGCCGTCGGCGTGCAGCAACCGGTATTCGAAGGGAATGACGAGGGGCGCGGTCCGGATCTGGGCCAGGGTCGCCCGCGTGGCGGCGATGTCGTCGGGGTGGGTGTAGGCGACGAAGCTGCGGCCGACGAGATCGGCCGTGGGCCACCCGAGCAGGCTGGTCCAGGCCGGGTTCACCGCCGTCAGGGTCCCTTCGGCGTCGGCCACGGCGAGCAGGTCCGGGGAGAGCCGCCACGCCCGGTCCAGGGCGAGCGCCCGCTCGGCCACCCGGGCTTCGAGGGTGAGGTTGAGATCCTGCAGCGCGTCCTTGGCCTGATCGGCCGCCCGCCGCGCATCGAGCAGCTCGCGCTCGTAGCGGCGGCGATCCGAGGCGTCGAACACCGTCACCCGGATGAAGCGCACCTCGCCCGTCTCGTCCCGGCGCAGGACCGCGTTGGCGAGGACCGGCAGCTTCGTGCCGTCCGCGCGCAGCAGATCGAAGGCCACTTCCTTGAAGGCCCCCTGCAGGCGCAGGAGCGGCGCGAAATGCGTTTCGTAATAGATCTTGCCGGGGACGGTCAGCAGGTCGAGGAAGCGGCGTCCCACGAGGTCGGCGGCCGAATAGCCGAGCCACGTCGCCAGCGTCCGGTTGACCCGGGAGAGGCGCCCGTTCGGCAGGGCCGAGGCGTAGCCGCAGGGCGCGTTCTCGAACAGGTCTTCGAGGTCGTCCGCCTCCGGTCCCGGGACCGGCAGGTCCCGGTCAGTCGTCACCGACGAACGCCTTGATGGCCGCGACGGTCTCCTCCGGGGCGCTGAGGTTCGGACAATGCCCGGAGGCATTGAGCACCACGAGCTCGCTGTGGCGCAGCGTCCGGTGGACGTATTCACCCACCTCCCGCGGCGCGACGATGTCGTCCGAGCACTGGATGACGAGGCAGCGGGCGGTGACATCGACGAGATCCGCCCGGTTGTCCGAGAGGAACGTCGCCCGGGCGAAGCGCTTGGCGATCTCCGGATCGGTGCGGCAGAAGCTGTTGGTCAGCTCCTGGCCGAATTCGGGCCGTTCGGCGTTGCCCATGATGGCGGGCGCCATCGCCTGCGACCAGCCGAGATAGTTGCTGTCGAGGAAGTCGATCAGCTCTTCGATCTGGGCCTGGGTGAAGCCTCCGACGTAGTCCCCGTCATCGACGTAGCGCGGCGAGGGACAGATCAGGACGAGCCGGTCGAACAGCTCCGGGGCCTTCTTCCAGGCGAGGACGCCGATCATCGCGCTGACGGAGTGTCCGACGAAGATGCCGCCCTTCACCCCCATGGCCGTGGCGAGCTCGACCACGTCGTCGGCGTAGCCGGCGAGCGTCTCGTACTTGGTGGGCTCGTAGGCCGACAGATCCGAGGCACCCGCGCCGACATGGTCGAACAGCACCGTGCGGAACCGGTCTTCGAAGGCCGGCGCGACGTAGCGCCACATATTCTGGTCGCACCCGAATCCGTGGGCGAAGACCATCGCGATCGGGCCCGTCCCGGCTTCCCTCGCATTGTGTCGCTGCAGGACCGACAAAGCTAGATTCCCTGATCGCCCCATCGTCTAGCACGCATCGCCGGATCATGCTTTGGCCGATGCTGCCCGCCCACTCCCATCGGAGGGGCGAGATGCCGTCGGCCGGTCTGTCCGGTTCGGTCCCGCGGGGACATGTGGTCCCTCAACCCTGCAGGCTCTCGGCGAAGTCGTCGGGGATCTCACCCCACTGGCCGAGGATCGTCACCCCTTCGAGCTCGCCGGTCTCGTCGTCGGCCACGACCTTCAGGGCCGCGGCGCCGGGCATCCGCTTGGCGAGGTTCTCGGCCTTCTTGATCGCCCCGCTTTCGGTCTGCGCCGCCTCCTGGCGGGCCGGCCGCAGGCGCTTCCGGTGCAGTTCGAACGGCTGCACCACGTAGCTCGTCTTCATGGCCATCGCGTCGATCCCTGAGTCAGCGAGCCCGTTCCAGCACCGCAACGTAGAAGCCGTCCGTGCCCGTCCGCAGGGGCGTCATCTGCACGCCGTGCGTCGTGCGGCGGACGGCGTCGGCCAGCGAGGCCGGGCCGGCGGCGAGCACCGCCCCCGCCTCGACCGGCGTGAAGGCCCCGTTCCGCCGCGCCAGAAGGGCGGCGATGGCCGCGTCGTTCTCCGAGGGGAACAGCGAACAGGTGACGTAGACGATCCGCCCGCCCGGCCGCACGAGGTCCGCGGCCCGGTCGAGCACGGCCGCCTGCTCGGCGTGGCGGGTCGACAGGCTGCCCGGCCGAAGGCGCCATTTGGCATCCGGGTTGCGCCGCCACGTCCCCGAACCGGTGCAGGGGGCATCCACCAGCACCCGGTCCACCGTGCCGTCGAGGTCGGCCAGGACGTCGGCGCGCTGCTTCCCTCCCCGGGGCGTGCGCACCTCGGCCTGGGCGCCGGAGCGGCGCAGGCGCTCGTGGATGGGGGCGAGGCGCCGGGGATCGCCGTCCGTGGCGATGAGGTGGGCGGCATTGCCCGTCGCGGCGGCGAGCGCCAGCGTCTTGCCGCCCCCGCCCGCGCAGAGGTCCACCAGCGTCTCCCCCGGCTTCGCGTCGGCGAGGAGCGCGGCGAGCTGAGACCCCTCGTCCTGGATCTCGTACCAGCCGTCGAGGAACTCGGCCTCCACGTGCAGTGCCGGACCGCGCCCGTCGGCCCCGACGGGCACGCGAAGCCCCTTCGGGGCGTGCGGCGTCGGCGCGGCGCCGTAGCCTTCCAGGGCCGTGAGGATCGTGTCCCGCGGCCCCCGCAGGGTGTTCACCCGCAGGTCGAGGGGTGCCCGCCGGGCGAGGGCCCGCATCTCGGGGATGAGGTCTTCGCCGAGGGTGGCTTCGAGCTCCGGCAGCACGAAGGCCGGGGTGTCGCCCGCCACCTCCCGCGGCGCGCCCTCGAGGGTCGCGGTCTCGACCCGCGACCGCTCGTCCGAGTCGAGGACGGCGGGCGCGTAGCCCTCGCCGGAGAACAGGGCGGCGATCGACGGGGCCGCGAGGCCCTGCTGCAGGCGCAACGATCCGATCACGACGGCCCGCGGCGTGTCGGACCCCATGATCCAGGCCGCGGACGCCCTCCGGCGCAGGGCGTCGTAGACGAGGCTGGCGATGCCGGCCCTGTCGCCGGAGCCGGCGAACCGGTGGGCGAGGCCCCAATCCTTGAGGGCGTCGGCGGCCGGGCGGCGGCGCTCGGTGATGTCGGCCAGCACCTCGATGGCGGCAGCGCAGCGTGCGGCGGGGGTCAGGGGACTACTCCTCGGTGGACGGTGATGCGGTGGCGCGCAGGCTTTGGGCGATAGACCCGAACCCCGCAGCGCGGAAGGGGCTTCTGCGCCGGATCCCCCGGGCCGGGCCGGCCTTGAACCGGCCACCTTGCGGCCAAGCTTTCGCACGAATGCGGGTCATCATACGATTCGGCCCGACCGGGCAGCCGGTCGGTGACCAGACCACCTTACCGCATCGGCCGGGCAACGCAGAGGCGCTGCCGCGGGCCATGCCCCGGAGTCCCTCGGACCATGTCGTCATATCTGAGAATCGTCGGCCGAATTGCCCTGCTCGGCCTCGCGGCATCGCTGCTCGCCGCCTGTGCGACCGCGCCCGCCGCCACCGACCTGACGCCGCCCCCGCGCCGGCCCGTCGATGCGAAGACGCAGCTCGAATACGGCAGCCCGCCCCCGCCCCCCGCCCGCTACTGAGACGGGGCCGGGTTTTTCCCCGGTCGGGATCTGGAAGGGGGAGGTTCGTCCGCCCTCCCCCCTACACCGCCATGTCCGGCGGGACAGAACAGCTTGGCCGTCGTTCGTCCACTTCGTCATCGCGAGGCAAGCTATCCCGGGCAGCGGGCCGGTTCAGGCCATGGCGCGTCCCTGGATCGCTTAGCAGCGTTCGCACTGACGGAGGCGCCTCTCCGAAGGCGTGTTCGCCCGGGAGAACCGATACGGCTGGAGCCTATCGCTTCGCCGTCTCCCGCTCCCGGCGCGCCTCGTAGGCCTTCAGGCCGGTATAGGCGAGGTCGAGCATCGGTGTCGGCAGGCCCTGGGCCTGCCCGCGGGCGATGAGGTCGCTGATCACGTGGTCGGCCTCGATGCGCCCCTTGCCTTCGATGTCCCTGAGCATCGAGGCAGTGAAGGCCGAGCCGGCCGCGGTGAGTTGCCCCCGGGCCCCGGCGGCTACCTTCTCGCGGGGAGCGAAGCCCGCGGCGGCGGCGATGGCGGTGCATTCCGCATGGAGTGCGGACATGAACGCGGTGCCGCCGGGCGCCGCGGCGATGTCGCCGACCGAGGCGCGCATCAGGGTCGTGCCGCCCGCGAGCGTCGCGAGGAAGACCCACTTCTCCCACATCTCGAGCTCGATCCGCTCGGACAGGCGCGGCTGAAATTTCGGCCCGCCCGCGCGCATCAGCGCATCGACCGCGGCGATCCGCGCCGAGGTGCTGCCGTCCCGCTCGCCGTAGGTGATGCTGGCCAGCTCGGTCATCTGCCGGATCGCCCCGTCCGGCAGCAGCGTCGCCGCGATGGCGCAGCTCCCGCCGAGCACCTTCGCCGCGCCGAAGGCCCGGTCCAACCGCGCCAGATGCGCCATCCCGTTCAGCACCGGCAGGATGGCGGTGCCGTCGCCGATGGCCGGCGCGACGTCGGACAGAGCGGCGTCGAGGTCGTAGGCCTTGCAGGAGAGCAGCACCAGGTCGAACGGCCCGGCACTCCCGAGGCTCGCGGCGGTTACGGTGCGTGGGTCCGGGAGATGCAGGTCGCCGAGGGGGCTCAGGACCCTGAGCCCCGCCGTGGCGAGCGTTTCGGCGCGGGCGGGACGGACGAGGAAGGTCACGTCGGCCCCCGCCTCCGCCAACCTCGCCCCGTAATAGCCGCCGGTCGCACCGGCCCCGACCACCAGCGTCCGCATCGCGTCGTCCTCCGCGCCCCGTTAAGCCCGCGAGGGATAGTTGGGGCTCTCGCGGGTGATCGTCACGTCGTGGACATGGCTCTCGCGCAGGCCCGCATTGGTGATGCGGATGAACTGCGCCCGCTCCTGGAAGTCCGGCACGGTGGCGGCGCCGACATACCCCATCGCGGCGCGCAGGCCGCCGGAGAGCTGATGCAGCACGGCGGCGACCGGCCCCTTGTACGGCACCTGACCCTCGATGCCCTCGGGCACGAGCTTGTGGGTGTCGCTGACCTCGGCCTGGAAGTAGCGGTCCGCCGAGCCGCGCGCCATGGCGCCGACGGAGCCCATGCCGCGATACGACTTGTAGGAGCGGCCCTGGTGAAGGAACACCTCGCCGGGGGCCTCGTCGGTGCCCGCCAGGAGCGAGCCCAGCATCGCCACGGAGGCACCCGCCGCGATGGCCTTGGCGAGGTCGCCCGAATACTTGATGCCGCCGTCGGCGATGACCGGCACGCCCGCCTCGGAGGCGGCCTCGACCGCCTCCATCAGGGCCGTGAGCTGCGGCACGCCGACGCCGGCGACGATGCGCGTGGTGCAGATCGAGCCCGGCCCGATGCCCACCTTGATCGCGTCCGCGCCCGCGTCGATCAGCGCCTGCGCGCCCTCGCGAGTGGCGACGTTGCCGGCGACCACCTGGACCGCGTTCGAGAGCTGCTTCACCCGGCGCACGCTGTCGAGCACCTTGATCGAGTGGCCGTGGGCCGTGTCGACCACGATCACGTCGCAGCCGGAGTCGATCAGGCGCTCG
The DNA here is from genome assembly GCF_022829405.1 of Methylobacterium sp. J-076. Lineage (GTDB taxonomy): Bacteria > Pseudomonadota > Alphaproteobacteria > Rhizobiales > Beijerinckiaceae > Methylobacterium. Next base: position 496,174 of record NZ_JAKSXW010000149.1, on the reverse strand, counting down.
GCCCGCTCGAAGCCGCCGTCGCCCGTCGTCGTCGCGGCGGCGACCCGCAGGCGGCCCTGCTCGTCCTTCACGGCGTGGGGATAGGCCACGCGCTTCTCGATGTCCTTGACGGTGATCAGGCCGATGCACCGGTAGTGGTCATCGACCACGAGGAGCTTTTCGATGCGGAACTGATGCAGCAGGCGCTTGGCCTCGTCCTGGGTCGTGCCCTCGCGGACGGTGATGAGCCGGTCGCGGGTCATCAGCTCGGAGACGGGCTGGGCCGGGGCGGTGGCGAAGCGCACGTCGCGGTTCGTCAGGATGCCCACCAGCTTGCCGCGGTTGCCGTTCGGCCCACGCTCCACCACCGGGATGCCGGAGATGCGGTTGACCCGCATGATCTCGAGGGCGTCCGCCAGGGTCTCGTCCGGGTGGATGGTGATGGGGTTCATCACCATGCCCGACTCGTACTTCTTCACGAGGCGGACCTGCTCGGCCTGCTCGGCGGGCTCGAGATTGCGATGGATGACCCCGAGACCGCCCATGGCGGCCATGGCGATGGCCATGGGCGCTTCGGTGACGGTGTCCATCGCCGAGGACATGATCGGCATGTTCAGGGAGATGGTGCGCGTCAGCCGCGTCGCGATGTTCACCTCTGTCGGCATCACCGACGAGGCGGCGGGCCGCAACAGCACGTCGTCGAAGGTCAGGCCCTCGATGATCGACGCGGAACTGAGTCGGGCCATGTGCCAACGGTCCTTGGAACGAGCGGCGCGGATCGCGCGGCGGGGGATCGGGTTGGCAAGTGGCCCTATCACGCCCGACACGGCCGCGCCAATGCGAGGATGCCGCGCCGCACCTAGACGCTGTGCATGGCTCGCGGATTTTTGCGTGAGCGGGAAACGGGCCACGGGGGCGCGTCACGCGGGAGCGCCCCGCAGCCATCCTTGCGAGCGCAGAGACGAAATCCAGGAAAACGCGCCAACGGCGCCGGTCCCGCTGCCCTCGGTCCCGTCGCCGCGTGCCTTGTGCCGTGGAGGATGGGCGCCCGCGCCCGAACTCACCGGACCGGAACGGCGGGCCCCCTGTCGCCGTATTCCGGCGGCAGGCCGATATAGTCCGTCACGATCCCGTCGATGCCCGGGGCGCGCCCGTAGGCGGCGCAATCCGGATCGAGGGGGGCTTCGCCGAGCATGGTCACGCGGATGCGGTCCCAGTTCGGGAGGGTGTTCGGGGCCGTGAACGGATCGTCGCCGGTGGCGAGGAAGTAGCCGAAATCCTGTCCGAAATCCCCGGCGAGGTCGTAGGGATCGCTGGCGGCGGAGAACCGCGGCTGGCTCGTGAAGGAGTTGGCGGCCCCGCCCCAGACCATCGCGGCCCGCTGCTCACGGTGGCGGTCGAGGGCCTCCGCCTCGACGGTGAGGCTCCCGAGGCCGATGGGGAGCCGCGGGATCGGGATGCGGCCGATGCCCTCGGCGAAGCCGACGCCGAGCTGGGAGGCGACGGTCACCCCGAGGGAGCCGGCGATGGTCCCGCCCGCGCCGATCAGGCTCGTGGGCTCCACGCGGGTGACCTGCGCCCGCACGGTGAGGTCCGCATCCCGGCCCGTCACGATGTCGTAGCGCAGGGAGAGGTCGTAGCAGAGCGCCCGGTCGGCGGCGTTGGCGATGAGCCGCCGGTCGGCCGCCGTCAGGGGGCCGGAACCCTCGACCTCGCCGGTGAAGACGGTCGGCACGATGCGCACGGTCTTCGCCCGCTGGAGCGCCGACCGGTCGGCGTAGAGCCGCGCCTCGGTGGCGGTGGCGGCCGAGCGCTGCAGGCGGTCGTAGCGGGTGAGGGATCCGGTGGTGTTGATCAGCACGGTGCCGCAGGCCGCGACTCCGGTCATCAGGGCCGCCGCAGCCAACAGACGAGACAGGGCGCGACGGTCGGGCCGGCTGGAAAGCATCCGTACTCTCTGTATCCCCTGCCCCGAGACGGAACGTCCGGAAAGCAGGCTCGGACGGGCGCAGGGCCGGTCCTTACGGGAAGCTTATCCGCCGGGCCGGCGGGACGATAGCGGCCAAGCTGCCTTCGCCATGCCGGCACGAGCGCCGTGTGGCTTCGCGGATACAATTCTGAAACGTCCCGGTGGAAAACGGCGCAACCCCGCATGGCCCCGCGCGTCTCCCGTCCGATGCCCCGCTCCTCCGCCCTCTCCCTCCGGATCGTCCCCCTGACGGTGGCGACCGCCCTATTCATGGAGAACACCGACTCGACGGTGATCGCGACGGCGCTGCCGACCATCGCGGCGAGCCTCCACGAGGACCCCATCGCCCTCAAGCTCGCCCTTACGGCGTACCTCGTCAGCCTCGCGATCTTCATCCCCGTGAGCGGATGGGCCGCCGACCGCTACGGTGCCCGCACGGTGTTCCGGGCGGCGCTGTGCGTGTTCCTGGCGGGGTCGCTGGCCTGCGCGGCGGCCAACGGGCTCGGCTGGTTCGTGGCGGCGCGGTTCCTTCAGGGGATGGGCGGGGCGATGATGGTGCCGGTGGGGCGCCTCGTGGTGCTGCGCTCGGCGCCCAAGGCGCAACTCGTCACCGCCCTCTCCTACCTCACCCTGCCGGCGATGGTCGGGCCGGTGCTCGGGCCGCCTTTGGGTGGGTTCATCACCACCTATTTCGATTGGCGGTGGATCTTCTTCATCAACGTGCCCATCGGCGTCGTCGGGCTCGTCCTGGCGACCCTCTACTTCGAGGATATCCGGGAGCCCGAACGACCGCCCCTCGACGTGCTCGGATTCCTGCTCCTCGGCGCCGGGCTCGCCTCGCTGATGCTCGGGCTCGCCTCCACGGGGCGGCACCTGCTGCCGGCCGCGGTCTCCTGGGGCTGCTTCGCGGCGGGGGCCGTCCTGCTGCCTTTGTATTTCTGGCGCTCGCGCCGGGTGGCCCACCCCGTGGTCCGCCTCGACCTGATGCGCCACCCGACCTTCCGGGCGGCGGTGACGGGGGGCAGCCTGTTCCGCATCGGCACCGGGGCGATCCCGTTCCTGCTGCCGCTGATGCTGCAGATCGGCTTCGGCCTCGATCCGCTGCGGTCGGGGCTGATCACCTTCGCCGCCGCCGCGGGGGCGATGTTCGTGAAGACCCTCGCGCCGACGATCCTGCGCCGCTTCGGCTTCCGGCGGGTGATGGTGGTGAACGCGGTGCTGGCCTCCGCCTTCCTGGCGGTGAACGGGTTCTACACCGCCCAGACGCCACACCTGCTGATGCTGGCGATCCTGTTCGTGGGGGGCTGCTGCCGGTCGGTCCAGTTCACCTGCGTGAACGCCATCGCCTATGCCGACCTCGACAAACCGGAGATGAGCGCCGCCACGAGCTTGGCCAGCGTCGCGCAGCAGCTCTCCCTCAGCCTCGGTGTGACCTTCGGCGCCCTGGCGCTGGAAGCGGCCGCCACCTTCCACGGGCGCGAGGCCATCGAAGCGGGCGATTTCGGGCCCGCCTTCTTCGCGGTGGCGGTGATCTCGCTGTTCTCGGTCTTCCCCTTCCGGGCCCTGTCGCCGGATGCCGGCGCCGAGGTGTCCGGCCGGCGGATCGTCGCGACGCCCTCCAACGCGGCGCCGGGGCGAAGCTAGGCCCGTCGCTCCGCCAGGGGAGCGGCGGAGCCCTTCGGATGCGCCGGGACGGCGGGGCGGGCGATCAGGCGGTGCGGCCCTGGGGCGTGCGCCGGCCGCCCCCGGCCTTCGCGCCCGCCTTGCCGCCGGACTTCGCCCGCGGGGCCGGCGCGCCCATCCGGAACCCCTGCCAGCTCCAGCCGCCGGGACCGGTCATGGCGTAGAGCAGGTATCCCCCGGCGAGGCCGAGATCGGCCAGCATGAGGGTCCGCTCCGCCACGAGGGCCGGGCCGGTGAACTGCCAGAAGGCGTGCAGCACCACACCCGTCGCCGCCGCGAATAGGGCCAGGGCGATTCCCGTGAGGCGGGGCAGTACGCCGAGGATCATCGCCAGCGGCCCGAACACCTGCATCACCACGGCGGTCGTCGCCACCGCGTTCGGGAACGGCATCCCCGCCCCCGCCAGGGTCAAGGCGAAGCCCGAGACGTTGAGCGCTCGGGCGATGCCCGTCGGCAGCAGGGCGACGGCGAGGAGGAGGCGCGCGGCGAGCAGGGTGCCGTCAGAGGCGCGGGCGAGCATGCGGGAAGTCCAGGGCGCGAGGGAATGGCGTGAGCCTCGCGTGATCGATTGAACGGCCCGTTAAGCGCAACCGTGAATCACGTGGATGGGCCGTACTGGAACAGCCGTCCGCGCTCGGTCCAGGCGATCACCACCATGGCGAGGCCCCCCAGCGTCGCGTAGCCGATCCCGATGGGCAGGACGGTCCCATCAAAGGACTGGCCGATGGCGTAGCCGCAGCCGGCCCCGAGGATCGTGGTGTAGAAACCGAGGAAGGACGAGGCGGTGCCCGCGACGGCGCCGAGGGGCTCCAGCGCCAGGGCGTTGAAGTTCGGCATGGCGAAGCTGATGAGGAACTGGTTCGCCGCCAGCACCGCGAGGAACAGGGCCAGCGGCGGGTGGCCCCCGTAGGCGAGGCCCAGGATCACCTGGACCACCCCGACCACGGTGAACGCCAGGGTTCCGGCCTGGGACAGGCGGCGCATGCCGAGCCGCCGGACCGCCCGGGAGTTGATGAGCGTCGCGGCGCCCATGGCCCCGGCCACGAGGCCGAAGGCCACGGGGAACAGGGGCCCGAGCTTGTAGAGTCCGGTGTCGAACACCTGCTGGGCCGATCCGACATAGCCCATGATGCAGCCGGTGAGCAGGCCGAGCGCCGTGGCGTAGCCCACCGCCACGCGGGTCGCGAGGGTGAGGCGGACGGCCTGGACCGTCGCCTTGAGGGAGAGCGGACGCCGGTATTCCGGGTGCAGGGTCTCCGGCATGCGCCAGCCGAACCACGCCGTCACGATGAAGGCGAGGATCAGCATGGAGACGAAGACGTAGATCCACGACCCGAAGGCCAACATCGCCCCGCCGATGGCCGGGGCGATCATCGGCACGATCAGGAACACCATCATGATGAGCGACATCACGCTCGCCATCTCGCGGCCGGCGAACCGGTCGCGGACGATGGCGGTGGACAGGACCCTCCCGCCCGCCGCGCCGATCCCCTGGATCACCCGCGCCGCGAGCAACCAGCCGAAGCTCGGCGCCAGCATCGCCAGGACGCACCCGGCCACATAGACGCCGAGGCTCGCCATCAGCACCGGCCGCCGCCCCAGGGCGTCCGAGAGCGGCCCGTAGACGATCTGCGCCGGCCCGAAGCCCAGCATGTAAACGTAGACGAGGAGCTGAAGGTGGTTCGGGTCCGAGACGCCGAACCGGGTCTCGATGGCCGGGAAGGCGGGGAGCAGGTTGTCGATGGAGATCGCCGTCACCGCCATCATCAGGGCGACGATGGTGACGAACTCCGTGAAACCGGGGCCGACCCAGGCCGGGCGGGCGGCGGTGGCCTTCACGGTCGGAAGGGCATCGGACAAAGGGGGACTCGCTGGCGAGGGGGCCGGGCGGCGCGGGCCGTCCCGGACCGCGCCTGTCTAGCCCCGAACGCCCCGCGTGCGCCGCAGTTCAGGCGGGCAGCGGACGCATCGCCCCCTCGGCCTCGGGCTTGCGGCCGACGAACAGCGCCATCATCGCCGCCACGAGGCACAGGATGCCCGCCGCCACGAAGGCCTCGAAGTAGGTTCCGCTGCCGGTGCGGACGACGCCCGCCAGCCATGCCGCCGAGGCCGCACCGATCTGGTGCGCGGCGGCGATCCACCCGAACATCAGGGCGGCGTTCCCTTCGCCGAAGGCCTTGCCCGCGAGGTTCACGGTCGGCGGCACGGTGGCGATCCAGTCGAGCCCGTAGAACACCGCGAACAGCGACAGGCCGTAGAAGTTCAGATCGAACGAGTAGGGCAGGAATATCAGCGAGATACCGCGCAGGGCGTAGTACCACGCCAGCAGCTTGCGCGAGTCGAACCGGTCGGTGAGCCAGCCCGAGGCGGTGGTGCCGACGAGGTCGCAGATGCCCATCAGCGCCAGCAGGCCGGCGGCGGTCACTTCCGGGATGCCGTGATCGAAGCAGGCCGGGATCAGGTGCGTGCCGACGAGCCCGTTGGTCGAGGCGCCGCAGATGAAAAACGTGCCCGCCAGCAGCCAGAAATCCTTCGAGCGCATCCCCATGGCGAGGCCGCGCAGGGCGCGCTTGGCGGGGTTCTCCGTCAGCACCGGGGTCGGCTGGAGGGTGGTCTCGCCGTAGCGCGGCAGGCCGAGATCCGCCGGGCGGTCGCGCAGGAACAGCAGCACCAGGGGCACGAGGGCCAGGGTCGCGGCGGCCACGACGAGGGAGACCGTGCGCCAGCCCTGCCCGACCGCGAGGCCCGCGAGCAGGGGCAGGAACACGAGCTGCCCCGTGGCGCTGCTCGCCGTGAGCAGCCCGATCACCAGGCCGCGCCGTTCGCCGAACCAGCGCCCGGCGACCGTCGCGCCGAGGACGTTGGCGACCATGCCGGAGCCCGACCCGACGACGATGCCCCAGAGCAGCATCATCTGCCAGGGCGCCCGCATCAGGCTGGTGGAGGCGGTGCCGACGGCCAGGATCACCAGTGCCCCGCAGACCGAGGCGCGCAGGCCGAACCGCTCGATGATCGCCACCGCGAAGGGGCCGATCATGCCGTAGAGGAAGATGTTGATGGCGATGGCGATCCCGATCGTCGCCGCGCTCCACCCGAACTCCTGCTCCCACGGCACGATCAGCACGCCCGGCGTCGCCCGCACGCCCGCGCCGACGAGGAGGACGAGGAACGTCACGGCGACGATGACCCAGGCGTAGTGGAGCCTCGGCACGGCGCGCATCGGAGCGGAGGGTTGCATCGCGTCGGGTCTCCACCGGAAGACTTCAGGGGCCCGTCCGGGCAGGGGGCCCGGGCGAAGGCGGTGGGATGGGCCCGCGGGGCCGCATCCCTGTTCGAACCGTCGTTCCGGCTCTAGCCGGAGTGCAGCGCCGCGGCCAGGGCGCGCACGGCGCCGGGCTCGACGCGTCGCGCCAGGTCCGCCTGGGCACCCCGCCAGTGGGGGAGCGCCTCCGCCAGCGCGCTGCGGCCGGCATCGGTCAGTTCGGTGAGGCGGCTGCGGGCGTCCGCCTCGCCCGCGACGATGCGGACGAGGCCGCGCCGCTCCAGCGGATCGAGGTTGCGGGCCATCGTCGTGCGCTCCAGCCCCGCCTCGGCGGCGAGCCGGGTGACCGGCAGGGGGCCGCGCCGGTCGAGGATGCGAAGGATCGCGAATTGCGTGACCCGCAGGCCCGTGGGGCGAAGGGCCTGATCGTAGATCGCCGTGGCGGCGCGCGCCGCCCGGCGGAGCACGCCGCAGGTGCAGGCATCGATGTCGGGGGCCGGCGGGGCGCTCATGATTTGCGTGTATATGCACATATCCGCCCGCCGGCAAGCGGGTGACGGATTTCGGGGATCGACTCCGCGGGGTACGGGGCCGTCATCGACTTGGGAAAAGCCTCTGCTAACCCTCTCGCGATCGCCAACCCGGTTCGGGAGATTCGCGTGACCCTCGAGACAGCCACCGCCCTCTCTTCCTTCGAGGAGCGCAGCGCCCGATCCGGGCTGATCGATGCGGCCGCGGGCCTGGTCTCGGGCCAGGGCGGCCCCGGGGGGTTCGTCCGCGACCTGTTCGGCCGCGTCCCGCCGGAGGATCTGTCGCCCTATTCCGCCGACGCCCTGGCCGAGCTGGCCGGACGGGCACGGGACTTCCTCGCCGCGCCCCGGCGCCCGGGCGATCCGGCGCGCCTGCGCCTCTCCGACCTCGCGCTGTCGCGGGAGGGCCGGATGCGGGACGTCACGGTGCTGGAGATCGTCAACGACAACCGGCCGTTCCTGCTCGATTCGACCCTCGCCGCCCTCACCTTCCATGGCCTCACCGCGAACCTCGTCGCCCACCCGATCCTCGGCGTGGAGCGGGATGGGGACGGCGCCCTGGTCCGCGTGGTGGGCGAGACGACGGCCGACGTCCACGGCACGCTGGCCCGTGAGAGCTTGGTGCACATCCATCTCGACCGCCTCGAAGGCGAGGTGCGCAAGTTCCTCGAGGCGAGCCTCGTCCAGGTCCATGTCGATGTCGCCCAGGCCGCGGCGGACCAGGAGGCGATGCGCGCCCGGCTCGCGGCTCTGGCGGAGGGTTACGGACGCACGCCCTCGCCCCTCCCGGAGGACGAGATCGCCGAGGCCCGCGCCTTCCTGGGCTGGCTGGCGGACGGCCACTTCACCCTGCTCGGCATGCAGGAGCACGGCATCCAGGGCGAATCGCACCCCCTGGTCCCGGATTCGAGCCTCGGCGTTTTGCGCGATCCCGGCACCGCGGTGCTGCGCCGGGGTGGCAGCCTCGTGGATTACACGCCGGAGATCCTCGCCTTCTTCGAGGAGCCGCAGGCGCTGATCATCACCAAGGCGAGCGCCCGCAGCCGCGTCCGCCGGGCCGACCACCTCGACTATATCGGGGTGAAGCTGTTCTCGCCGTCGGGCAAGCTCTCCGGCGAGGTCCGCATCGTCGGCCTGTTCACCGCCAACGCCTACGCGAGCCCCGCCCGCGAGGTGCCGGTGATCCGCCGCAAGGTGGAGGCTGTGGTGGCCCGGGCCGGGCTCGACCCGACGAGCCATGCCGGCCGCAGCCTCCTGGCCGTGCTGGAGACCTATCCCCGCGACGACCTGTTCCAGATCGACATCGACCGGCTCACCCGGTTCGCCCTCGGCATCGTGGACCTCGCCGACCGGCCGCGGATCCGCATCCTGTCCCGGCCCGACCGGTTCGGGCGCTTCGTCTCGCTCCTCGTCTACGTGCCGAAGGACCGCTACGATTCGGGAGTCCGCGCGAAGATCGGCGCCTACCTCGCGCAGAGCTACGGCGGGCGGCTCTCCGTCGCGCAGCCGGACTTCCCCGAGGGGCCGCTGGCCCGCACCCACTACATCATCGGCCTGTCCGAGGAGCCGGCCCCGGAGCGGGACCCCGCGGCCCTGGAATCCGGCATCGCGGGCATCGTCCGCACCTGGGCGGACGGCCTCCGGGCCGCCCTGGCGGAGCGCGGCAGCGGCAGCCGGGCGCGGGGGCTGGCCGCCCGCTACGCCGATGCCTTCTCCGCCGCCTACCGCGAGAACTTCCTGCCGGAGGTCGCGGTGGACGACATCGCGATCCTCGATTCGCTGAGCGATGCGAATCCCCGCGCCGTGTCCATCGGCCGGCGGGAGACGGACCCGGCCGCTCAGATCCGCCTGAAGGTGTTCTCGCGGGGCACGGCCATCGCCCTCTCCGACCGGGTGCCCGGCCTGGAGAATCTCGGGTTCCGGGTGATCAACGAGCGGACCTACCGGATCGAGCCTCCGGGGGCGGGCCAGGCCGCCCGGGTCTGGCTGCACGACATGCTGATCGAGCGCGCCTCCGGCGGCGCCATCGACGTGCCCGCCCTGGAGAAGCCCCTCGAAGCGGCGATGCTCGCCATCGCCGACGACCTCGCCGAATCCGACGCCTACAACCGCCTCGTCCTCGAAGCGGGCCTCCCCTGGCGGGAGGCGGCGCTGCTGCGGGCCTTCGGCCGCTACCTGCGCCAGCTGCGCATCCGCTACGGGCAGGACTACATCGCCGGCACCCTGGCCCGGCACGGCGGCATCGCCCGCGACCTCGTCGCCCTGTTCCACGCGCGCTTCGACCCGGCCGCGCAGGGCGACCGTGACGGCGCCCAGGCGGAGATCCGCGCCAGGATCGAGGCGGCGCTGGCGGAGGTGACGAGCCTCGACGACGACCGCATCCTGCGCCGGTTCGTGAACCTGATCGAGGCGGCGATCCGCACGAACTTCTTCCAGACGGACGAGGCCGGCGCCCCCCGGGGGACGATCAGCTTCAAGTTCGCCTGCGCCAAGGTCTCGGGGATGCCCCTGCCCCGGCCGCTGTTCGAGATCTTCGTCTATTCCCCCCGGGTGGAGGGCGTGCACCTGCGCTTCGGCTACGTCGCCCGCGGCGGCCTGCGCTGGTCCGACCGGCCGGAGGATTTCCGCACCGAGATCCTCGGCCTCGTGAAGGCCCAGCAGGTGAAGAACGTGGTGATCGTGCCGGTGGGCGCCAAGGGCGGCTTCTTCCCCAAGCGCCTGCCGCCGGCCTCCGACCGGGCCGCCTGGATGGCCGAGGGGACCGAGAGCTACCGCATCTTCATCCGCACCCTGCTCGAACTCACCGACAACATCGTGGACGGGGAGATCGTCCCGCCGCCGAACACCGTCCGGCAGGATCCGGACGACGCCTACCTCGTGGTGGCCGCCGACAAGGGCACGGCCACCTTCTCCGACATCGCCAACGCCATCTCCCTGGAGAAGGGCCACTGGCTCGGCGACGCCTTCGCCTCGGGCGGGAGCCAGGGCTACGACCACAAGGGCATGGGCATCACCGCCCGCGGCGCCTGGGAGGCGGTGAAGCGCCACTTCCGCGAGATGGACGTGGACACCCAGACCGATCCGTTCACCGTGGTCGGCGTGGGCGACATGTCGGGCGACGTGTTCGGCAACGGCATGCTGCTGTCGCGGACGATCCGCCTCGTGGCCGCCTTCGACCACCGGGACATCTTCCTCGATCCGAACCCCGATGCGGCCACGGGCTTCGCCGAGCGGGAGCGGCTGTTCGCCCTCGGTCGCTCCTCCTGGGCGGATTACGACAGGTCGCTGATCTCGGCCGGGGGCGGCGTGTTCCCCCGCAGCCTGAAGACCATCCCCCTCTCACCGGAGGTGCGCGCCGCCCTCGATTTCGACCGGGCCGAGGCGACCCCGACCGAGCTGATGCAGGCGATCCTGCGGGCGCCCGCCGACCTGCTCTGGTTCGGCGGCATCGGCACCTACATCCGCGCCACCGCGGAGACGGACGAGGATGCCGGGGACCGGGCCAACGATGCCCTGCGCATCGCCGCCCCGGAGCTGCGCGCCAAGGTGATCGGCGAGGGCGCCAACCTCGGCCTCACCCAGCGCGGGCGCATCGAGGCGGCCCGCTCCGGCGTCCGCCTCAACACCGACGCCATCGACAACTCGGCGGGCGTCAACACCTCGGACGTCGAGGTGAACATCAAGATCGCCCTGATGGGGCCGGAGCGCGACGGGCGGCTGTCCTACGACGACCGAAACGCCCTGCTGGCGGCGATGACCGATGAGGTCGGCCACCTCGTGCTGCGCAACAACGAGTTGCAGACCCTGAGCCTGTCCCTCGCCCAGCGCGGCGGGCTCGGCGAGACCGGCTTCGCCATGCGGACGATGCAGGCCTTCGAGGCCGAGGGACGCCTCGACCGGGCGGTGGAGTTCCTGCCCGACGACGGGGCGCTGACCGAGCGGATGCGCCGGGGCGAGGGGCTGACCCGCCCGGAATACGCGGTGCTGCTGGCCTACGCGAAACTGTCCCTGCACGACGCGATCCTGGCGAGCGCCGTGCCGAACGACCCGTATTTCGACCGTGAGTTGCAGCGGTACTTCCCGAAGGAGCTGCGCGAGCGTTTCCCGGACGCGGTCAAGGGCCATCGCCTGCGCCGGGAGATCATCGCGACGGCGCTGGCCAACATCATCGTCAACCGGGGCGGCCCCTCCCTGGTGACGCGCCTCGTGGACGTGACGGGGGCCGACGCCGCCACCATCGCCAAGGCCTACGCCGCCACCCGCGACGCCTTCGGCCTGATGGAGCTGAACCTCGCCATCGATGGGCTGGCGGGGCGGATCGAGGGGCAGGCGCAGCTCGGCCTCTACGCCGAGGTCCAGGAGCTGCTGGCCAACCGCATCGTCTGGTTCATCCGCAACCTCGACCTGTCGGGGGGGCTCTCCCCCATCGTCGCCCGCTACCGGGACGGCGTCGCGGCGGTGGAGGCGGCCCTGCCGCTGGTGCTGGGCGAGGAGGCCCGGGCCGAGATCGCGGCGCGGGAGGCGGAGCTCACCGGCCGCGGGATGGCGACCGCCAGGGCCCGGCGCCTCGCCAGCCTGCGGGCCCTGGTCTCCGCGCCGGACATCGTCCGCGTGGCCGAGACGAGCGGCCGCCCGGTGGAGGAGATCGCCTCCACCCACTTCGTGCTGGAGCGGGAATTCGGCCTCGACGCCTTGGCTGCGGCGGCGCGCACCGCCCCCGTGGCCGACACCTTCGATCGGATCGCCCTGGAGCGGGCGGTGTCGGGCATCGCCGGCGCCCACCGCAAGCTCACCGCCGAGGTCGTCGCCGATATCGGTGCCGGGCCGGAGGCGGTGGCCGCCTGGGTGAAGGCCCGTGGCGCGCCCCTCGCCCGCATCCGCGACGCGGTGGAGGGGATCGCGGCCTCGGGGCTGACGGTCTCGAAGGCGACCGTCGCCGCGAGCCTGCTCGCCGACCTCGTCCGGGCGGGGTGAGCCCCGCTCAGGGCCGGGGCGAGGACAGGGCGGTGCGGGCGCTCCGCCGGACTGCGGAGGCCGCCAGCGCGAGGCCGATGGTGGAAACCCCCGCGGCGATCAACGGCAGTTCGCCGTAGCCGGTCCCCAGGGTCAGGGCGGTCCCGCCGAGCCACGCCCCGGTGGCGTTGCCGAGGTTGAAGGCCCCCTGGTTCAGGGTGGAGGCGAGGTTCGGCGCATCGCTCGCCGCCTCCACCACCCAAATCTGGAGGGGCGAGACCAGGGCGAAGGCGAGCCCCGCCCAGACGACCAGCACCGAGAGGGTCGCGACCTCGTTCCGGGCCACGAAGAACAGCACCAGCAGCACCGCGACGAGGCCGAGATAGCTGCCGAGCACCGTCGCCATCAGGCCCCGGTCGGCGAGCGCACCCCCGGCGAGGTTGCCGACGGTGAGCCCGACTCCGGCGGCGAACAGGGCCCCCGTCACGGCGGTCGGGGACAGCCCGGTCACGGTCGTCAGGAACGGCGTGATGTAGGTGAAGACCGTGAAGAAGCTCACCGACGCCAGGGTCGAGACCAGCATCGGCCGCAGCACCGGCCAGCGCCCGAGGGCGCGGAATTCCTGAACGAGCCCGCCCCGCTTGCCCGGCAGGCCGGCGGGGACGCAGAGCTGGATCGCAAGCCCCGCCGCGATGCCGATCACCACCACCGCCCAGAAGGTCGTGCGCCAGCCCGCCACCTGCCCCAGGGCCGTGCCGAGGGGCACGCCCAGCACGTTGGCGAGGGTCAGCCCCGCGAACATGAGCGAGACCGCCTGCGTCCGCTTCTCCCGGGGGACGAGGTCCCGGGCGACGATGGCGCCGATGCCGAAGAACGCCCCGTGGGCGAAGGCCGTCACCACCCGCGCGGCCATCAGCAGGCCGTAGGTCGGCGCGAGGGCACAGCCGACATTGCCGAGGAGGAACACGCCCATCAGCGCAAGGAGGGCCGTCTTGCGGGGCAGTCCGGCCGTGGCGACGGCGACGATGGGCGCCCCCACCACCACGCCCATGGCGTAGCCGGAGACGAGGTAGCCCGCCTGCGGGATCGTCACCCCGAAGCTGTGGGCCACCTCCGGCAGCAGCCCCATGATGACGAACTCGGTCGTGCCGATTCCGAACGAGGCGAGGGCGAGGGCGAGGATCGGCGGCGCGAGCATGGCGGCTCCATGGGACCGGACGCTGCGGCGGCATCCGGTCTGTGCAATGCAACAAAAGGATGGGTCCGGCGGACCCTTTGCCCACCCGTCCGTATGGGAGGCACCCCTGCGGGACGCGCAGGGGAGGCCCGGGGAAGGCGGCTCACCGCTGCGGCCGCGATGGGCGCAATCGGTCCATCGAGGTCTCGCGCCCTACTCACGAAGGCTAGGCCGTTGACCCGGCATTAACCGCGTCCTGCTACCTCCGATTAACCTTGATGATTGGTAGCAATCGACGGGCTTGGACCGGTGTTCTTCCGACTTCGAGTTGCGTGTTCGCAGGATTGGGGGCGGCAAGTGCGTGTGGCGAAGTCCGACAGTGATGCCGGGAGCACGCGTGCCACGTTCGGGCCGGCGGTCCGCGCCGCCTTCGCCCTGGCTCTGGCGGGGCTGCCGCCGGTGGCCCTCGCGCAGACGCCGCGTTTCGACGCCGTCAGTCCCGTCACCGGCGCCCCGGACAACCCCGGCACCGGCCTCGAGGCCGGTCCCAACGGTCTCCCGGTGCTGCGCAAGCGGCTGTCGGACGGCCAGGGACGCGACGGACGCCCCCAGGAGGCGACGCCGGGCCTCGGTGGGGACGGCGGTGGCGGAGGCATCCTGCTCAACCCCACGAACCAGAGCTTCAGGGCAAGCGGCCTCACGGGCCAGAACGACCGCGTCACCGTCGGCGGGGAGCGGACCGGCGGCGCCTCCACCGCGGTGTTCAACCGCGCGCTGTCGCCGACCCTCCGGTTCCGGGCGGCGCCGTCACGCCGGAACGGTTCGGCGGTCAAGCGGATCACGCGGGAGAGCACGCAGGTCACCACCCAGGCGGTGAGCCTCACGCCGGTGGTGCAGGAGGCGGTCGTCGGCCTGCCGCTGCCGCTCTCGACATTCGGCTCGCGCATCCCGCTGCTGGTGAACAACCCCGCCCTCGGCCTGCTGACGCCTGGCTTCATCCTCGGCACCGACCTGTCGCGGCCGATCCCCACCGATCCGGCCTATGCGCCGATCGGCTATAAGGTGGGCACCTTCACGGTGCTGCCGACCTTCGCCCAGAGCATCGGCTACGATTCGAACCCGGACCAGACGACCCGTCAGTTCGCCAAGGGCTCCGCCGCCCTGCGCACCGAGGCGACGGTGGATTTCCGCAGCGACTGGTCGTCCAGCTCCCTCGACGGGTCGCTGCGCGGCGCCTACCTCGAAACACCCCAGAACGACGCGGCGAGCCGGCCGGCGGCGGACGGCGTGGTGAACCTGCGCATCGATGCCAACCGCGACCTGCACATCGATGGGCAGGCGCGTTTCCTGGTGGACACCCAGCGTACCACCAGCCCGAACCTGCAGGCCGCCACGGCGACGAGCCGTCCGCTGATCGCCCTCTACGGCGCGACGCTCGGCGCGACGCAGACCTTCAACCGCCTGTCGTTCACCCTGAGCGGCCTCGTAGACCGTTCGGAATTCGACGATGTCCAGCTCAGCGACGGCACGCGGATCCGGCAGTCGGACCGGAACCTGAACCAGTTCAGCCTGCGCCTGCGGACGGCCTACGAGATCAACCCCGACCTGAAACCCTTCGTGGACGTGGTCGGCGACACCCGCATCTACGACCAGCGCTTCGATTCCTTTGGGGTCCAGCGCGATTCGAACGGCGTCGGCGTCCTCGCGGGCGCCACCATCGGGCTCGCCCGCCGCCTGACCGGCGAGATCTCCGCCGGTATCCAGCACCGGACCTACACCGACCCGACCCTGCGCGACATCGATGCCCCCCTCGTCAGCGCGACTCTCGTTTGGTCGGCGACGCCCCTGACGACGGTGCGCTTCAACGCGGCCACGGGGGTGACCGAGACGACGATCCCCGGATCCAGCGGCGTCCTCACCGAAGTGGCGACCCTGGAAGTCCAGCACGATCTGCTGCGGAACCTGTCGATCGTCCTCGGCGGCTCGCTGCTGCACAACGAGTACCGGAACAGCACGATCCGCGACAACGGCTTCTCGGCGACCGCCCGGCTCGATTATCGGTTCAACCGCTGGCTGACCTTGCGCGGGACATACATCTACCAAGAGATTAACAGCACCTCCACGGCGTCGAGCTTCCGGGACAATACGGTGCTGGTGGGGATCAGGGTCAACCCCTGACCGGGCGAGGGGAACGGCGGACCCGATCTTCGCCTTCGCAGTGCCCGCGGGCACGGCCGACTGTCTGGCTGGACCCTCCTGACGACGGCCCGGATGGGATCGGTTCTCCCGACGATGGCCGTCCGCGGCGAGGGGCCGGAGACGGCCCTACTCTCGCCGGACGGCGAAGAACTCGCGCAGCAGTTCGGCCGCCTCGCCTTCGCGGAATCCGCCGTAGACCTCCGGCGCGTGGTGGCAGGTGGGCTGGTTGAACACCCGCGGCCCGTGCTCGACGCCCCCACCCTTCGGGTCCCCCGCGCCGTAATACAGCCGGCGGATGCGGGCGAAGGAGATCGCCCCCGCGCACATCGGGCAGGGTTCCAGCGTCACGTAAAGATCGCAGCCCGACAGGCGCTCGTCGTCGAGGGCGAGGCAGGCGGCGCGGATCGCCAGGATCTCGGCATGGGCGGTGGGGTCGCGCAGGGATCGCGGCCGGTTGTGGGCCACGGCCACCACCCTCCCCTCCTTCACCACGGCGGCCCCCACCGGGACCTCCCCCTCGGCGGCGGCCCTGCGCGCGGCCTCGAAGGCGAGGTCGAAGGGTGCGACCGGGCGCTCACCCATCGGCGTCCCGCCATCCAACGAGCGGGCGAAGGGGAGATGTTAACGTGCGGAACATTCCCGGCGGTATCCCCGTTTCTTGGCCGACGCGGCCTCGCCGTAACAAGAGACGATGGAGTGACGCCATGACCAGCACCACCGACAAGATCAAGGGCGCGGCCAATGAGCTGGTTGGCAAGGCCAAGCAGGGCATCGGCGACGCGACCAACAACGACAAGATGAAGGCCGACGGCGCCGCCCAGGAGCTGAAGGGCAAGGCCCAGACGACGGTCGGCGACGCCAAGGGCGCCGTCAAGTCGGCCACCGACAAGCTCTGAGATCGACAGAACACCCGGCGTGCGACGGCCCTCCCCGGAGGGTGCCGCCGCGCCGGGGTGTGGTCTCCCTCCGCACCGGGTGATGCTACGCCGGCGTCACCCGGGCCGCTCGCGCAGGACACTTCTTAGATGATCGGTTGGGCCATCACGTTCCTCGTCGTCGCCCTGGTGGCGGCGCTCCTGGGTTTCGGCGGCATCGCCGGCACGGCGGTCGAGGCGGCCAAGCTCGTGTTCTTCGCTGCCATCGCCCTGTTTCTGATCTCCGCCGTGTTCGGCGTGATGCGCGGGCGCTCACCCAGGGTCTAAGCCCCTGAACATCACCGATTCCGCAGGGTGAATGCGGGGATCGGGGCCCTCCGGATGCGCGCGCGGTCTCGCCTGAGACTGGCGGCTCTGGTATGGGCCGGCGATGACCGACATTCCAAACGACGACACGCCCGGCGCCGACCGGGACGGCCCCCAGTCCCCCGACCGCGCCGAAGCCTGGCAGCCGGCCACCGACGCCGGCAGCGCGAAGGACTTGGCGCAGGACGCTCAGACCGGCCATTCGAGGGGCCGTTCCGCCCCCTCCGGCGACGCGACGTTGAAGCGCAAGGCCGCTGCACCCGTGGCTCCGCCGCAGGTCGAAGAGGGCTCTGCCGAACCTTCCGACGAGACCCCGCCCGACACGAATGCCGGCTTCGCCGGAGAGCGGATCGCCAAGGCGATCGCCCGGGCGGGCCTCGCTTCCCGCCGGGATGCCGAGGCGATGATCCTCGACGGCCGGGTGAGCGTGAACGGCACGGTGATCGATTCGCCCGCCCTGAACGTCACCGACGACGACGCGATCTTCGTGGACGGCGAACCCCTGCCCACCCGCGAACGCACGCGCCTCTGGATCTTCCACAAGCCGCGCGGCCTCGTCACCACCGCCCGCGACCCCGAAGGCCGGCAGACGGTGTTCGAGGTGCTGCCCGAGGACATGCCCCGGGTGGTCGCCATCGGCCGCCTCGACATCAACACCGAGGGGCTGCTGCTGCTGACCAACGATGGCGGCCTCGCCAAGGTCATCGCCCATCCCGATACGGGCTGGCTGCGCCGCTACCGGGTGCGGGCCCACGGCGACACCGATCAGGCCCAGCTCGACCGCCTCGCCAAGGGCGTCACCATCGACGGCATGGAGTACGGGCCGATCGAGGCGACCCTCGACCGGGTGCAGGGCGACAACCTCTGGCTGACGCTCGGCCTCCGGGAGGGCAAGAACCGCGAGGTGAAGCGGATCCTCGAACATCTGGGCCTCCAGGTGAACCGGCTGATCCGCATGTCCTTCGGGCCGTTCCAGCTCGGGGATCTCGAAGTCGGGCTGGTGGAGGAGGTCCGCACCCGGGTGCTCAAGGACCAGCTCGGCAAGAGCCTATCCGAGGCGGCGGGCGTCGATTTCGAGAGCCCCACCCGCGAGCCGATCTCGCCCTTCGGGGGTCCGGCCAAGGCGGCCGGTTCCGACGGACAGCAGGGCAAGCGCCAGGAGCGCCGCGCCCCCGCCCGGCCCGCGCCGCAGCGGGTCTCCACCGGCGGCACCGGGGCAGGTCCCCGCCGCTCCGTCTGGCGTGAGGAAGGGCCGGCGCAGGAGCAGGGGGCGTACAAGCCCGGCCGGCCGCCCCGGCGCGGGGCCGATCCGCGGATCGATCAGGCCGCCTCTGCCGCCGAGCGGGGACGCGAGCGCGTGGGCGCCATCAAGTCCGGGGACCGCCGGGTGCTCGTGGAGCGCCTGTCGCCGAGTCCGGCCCGGCCGCAGGCCGAGGAACAGCCCCGGCGTCGCTACTCGAAGGCCGCCCCCGGCCGTCCGGATGGCGATGGCGGGGGCTACCAAGGCCGCCGTGAGGGCGCACCGGCCCGGACGACCGAGTTCCGGCGGGACGAACGGCCTGCCCGCAGCCAGGATCAGCGCGGCGCCGGCCGCCCCCAGGGCGCGAGGCCCCGGGACGATTCCCAGGGCGGGAACTGGCGCGGCCAGCGCGATGCCGGGCCCCGCCGCGAGGGTGGTGCACCCCCGCAGGCTCGCTCGAATGAGCGCAGCGATTTCGGGGGCGGCGAGCGCAGGAATCCCCGGCAGGAGTCCGGATCGGCCGGCCCGCAGCGCGGCCGCTCGGATGCGGGCGAGGGCTATAAGGGTCGCTCCGGCACTCCGGGCAAGTCATTCGGCGACCGTCCTGGCGGGAAGTCGTTCGGCGACCGTCCGGGTGGAAAGTCGTTCGGTGACCGGCCCGCAGGCAAGTCCTTCGGCGACCGCCCCGGCGGCAAGTCGTTCGGCGACCGACCGGGTGGAAAGTCGTTCGGTGACCGTCCCGGGGGCAAGTCCTTCGGCGGGGGCAAACCCGGCGGCGGCTTCAAATCCGGCGGAGGGTTCAAGCCCGGCGGGTCGCGGCCCGGGGGCGGCGGCGGCAAGCCGGGCGGCGCGCGTCCGCCGCGCGGCACGCGCTAGGGCCGACGACCATGCGGATCGTCGGAGGCCAGTGGCGCGGGCGTCGTCTGGCCACCCCACGGACGGATGCCATCCGTCCGACCTCCGACCGCCTGCGGGAGTCGCTGTTCAACGTGCTGACCCACGGCTACGACGATGCCGTCGCCGGGGCGCGGGTGCTCGATCTGTTCAGCGGGACGGGTGCGCTGGGCTTCGAGGCCCTGTCGCGGGGGGCGTCCTACGCCCTCCTCGTGGATGAGGGGGCCGAGGCGCGCAGCGTCATCCGTACCAACATCGAGGCGTTCGGGGCGGAGGGCGTGACCCGCCTGTTCCGGCGCGACGCGACCAAACTCGGCGAGGCCGGCCCTGCAGGCCGCTTCTCCCTGCTCTTCTGCGATCCCCCCTACGGCCGGGACCTCGCCCCCGCGGCCCTCACGAGCGCCGCGCAGGGCGGATGGCTCGCCTCCGGTGCGCTCGCCGTGGTCGAGGAGGTGGCCTCCGCCGCCGTCACCCTGCCGGCGGACTTCGCGGAACTCGAACGACGGGTCTACGGCGACACTGTCGTGATCCTGGCCCGCTACGGCGGATCGCGGCCGGCGCGCTCGTTCGGGAAGATCGCCCCAGGCGCTGCATCAACCTGAGAGTTGCCCGGGACGTCCGCACGCCCCGTCTTCGCTCGCAAGGACGGCGTTGGATCGCAGGCAGCCGGTTCCGTCTTCCGGGCCGGATACCGTGGTGCCGTGGAACGGTCTCGGAGGGGCGGGTCGGAAAGCTCCGCTAAACCTAGCGTCCGCCTTCGACTCGATGTGCCATCGCGAGGGCGCCCCGGAATGAGGGGGCAGGGCCGGATCACGCAGCGATCCAGGACAAGGCCTGCCGCGGGGGCGGCCTGAATTAGGCTTCAGTGGGCGGGCGGCTCGCCCGGCAGGTCCGCGGCGTGCTCTTCGGCGGCGACCGTCGCCTTGGACACCCGCAGCGTCGCCTTCACCATCATCAGGATGCTCCGGCGCACTTCCTCGTCACCGATCGACGCATAGGCGCGGAGCAGGTCGATGGCGCCGTCGCTGTGAAGGAGCATCTCGATGGCGTCGTCCGGAGCCGGTTGCGCCGCGTCCTCGAAGAAGGTCGAGACCGGCACGCCCAGACGGTCGGCGATGGCCTGCAGGCGCCCCGCCCCGATCCGGTTCTTGCCGGCCTCGTATTTCTGAACCTGCTGGAAGCTGATCCCGAGGGCTTCGGCCAGCTGCGACTGGCTGAGGCCGTTGGCCGTGCGCAGCAGGGCGATGCGGCTTCCGATGCCGTGATCGACGGGAGTGGATTGCTTCGGTTTCGACGTCTTCATCCATGCCGCTCCGGCAGAGGTGCGGGAATGACGATCCCCCTCAATCCCTCAATTCCTGGTTGCGTCGCGATGTAAACCGAAGCCCGGGCGGATTGCCAACACCGATTGTTACGCAGGACGGCGCCCAGCGCATGGCAACCGGCCCGGAGCTGTGCGCCCCGGGCTGGCTCGACGGCAATCAGGCGTGCGCCGTCCCGTTCCCGGCCAGACGGTGGCCGTAACCGCGGAGGCGGATCGGCCGCTCCGGCGCGAGCCCCCCGGCGGCGGCGGCGATGCCCTGGGCATCGATGCCGTAATGCCGATAGAGGTCTGCCACGGTGCCGGTCTGCCCGAACCGTTCGATGCCCAGCGCCCGCGTCCGGTGTCCATGCACGGAGCCGAGCCAACCGAGCGTGGCCGGGTGGCCATCGATGACGGTGACGAGGCCGCAATGCGGAGGCAGGCTGTCGAGCAGGTCTTCGATGTGGGAGCGCGCCCCCCGGTCCCCCGCCTCGCGGGCGCGCTGGGCCGCCGACCAGCCCGCGTGCAGGCGGTCGTAGGAGGTGACGGCGAGGAGGCCGATATCGCGCCGGTCCTCGGCCATCAGCCCCACCGCCTCGATCGCCTCCGCGGTCGGCGCCCCGGCCACCGCGACGACGAGGTCGGCGTTCGGCCCGGGCTCCCGCAGCCAGTAGGCGCCCTTCACGATCCCGTCCGCCAGGGCGGGGGTCATCGTCCGCTGCGGCTGCGCGAGGCTGCGCGTCGAGAGGCGAAGGTAGACCGAGCCGCCCGCCTTGCCGTCGCGCTGCACGTAATCGAAGGCGTGGGCCATGATCACGGAGAGTTCATCGACGAAGGCCGGCTCGAAGGTGGTGAGCCCATCCTGCGCCATGCCGATCAGCGGCGTGTTGATCGACTGGTGGGCGCCGCCCTCCGGCGCCAGCGTCACGCCGGAGGGCGTCGCGGCGATGATGAACCGGGCGTCCTGGTAGCAGGCGTAGTTCAGGGCATCGAGCCCGCGGCAGATGAAGGGGTCGTAGAGCGTCCCCACCGGGATCAGCCGCTCGCCGAACAGGCGATCCGAGAGGCCCAGCGCCGAGAGCAGCAGGAACAGGTTCATCTCGGCGATGCCGAGTTCCATGTGCTGGCCCTTGGTGGAGAAGTCCCAGTTGAAGGTCGAAGGGATGCGCTCCGACTTGAACAGGTCGCGCAGCTCCTCCTTGGCGAACAGCCCCCGGCGGTTCACCCACCCCCCGAGGTTGGTGGAGACGGTGACGTCCGGCGAGGTGGTGACGATGCGGGACGCCAGCGGCGTATCGGTTCTGGCCAACTCGTTGAGGATCAGGCCGAACCCCGCCTGGGTGGAGAGGCTCGGCTGGCGCGGGCACGGGAAATCCTCCGGCACCGGCAGCTTCGGCGCGGAGTAGCGGCGCGGCCCTGCCGAGAAGAACGGCGAGGTCTCGATAAACCGCCGCAGGTCGGCCTCCGGCACCTGGATCCCCTCGAAGGGCTCCCATTCCCGGCCGGCGCGGACGCCGACCTTGTCCCGGAACAGCTCCGTCTGGGCGGGGGTGAGCAGGCCGGAATGGTTGTCCTTGTGGCCGGCGAGCGGCAACCCGTAGCCCTTGACGGTGTAGGCGATGAAGACGGTGGGGCGGTCGTTGTCCGCCGCCTCGAAGGCCTTGAGCAGGTTCACCATGTCGTGCCCGCCGAGGTTGCCCATCAAAGCGGCCAGCTCCTCGTCGTCCCTGCGGGCGACGAGGGCCAGCGCATCGGGCTCCCCCGCGAGATCCTGGTTGAGGCGCTTGCGCCACGCGGCGCCGCCCTGGAACGTCAGCGCCGCGTAGAGCTGGTTCGGCGCCGTGTCGATCCAGCCGCGCAGGCTCTCCCCGCCGGGCTCGGCGAAGGCGGCGTCCATCAGGCATCCGTATTTCAGGATCACCACATCCCAGCCGAAGGACCGGAAGATCTCCTCGAAGCGGGTGTACAGGCCCTCGCGGATCACCGCGTCGAGGCTCTGGCGGTTGTAGTCGATGATCCACCACGTCCGGCGCAGGCCGTGCTTCCAGCCCTCCATCAGCGCCTCGAAGATGTTGCCCTCGTCCATCTCCGCGTCGCCCACCAGGGCGACCATGCGACCCTCCGGCCGGTCCAGGCCCCAGCCGTGGGCGCGGACGTAATCCTGCACCAGGGAGCCGAACAGCGTCTGCGCCACCCCGAGGCCGACGGAGCCGGTGGAGAAATCCACGTCGTCCGTGTCCTTCGTCCGCGACGGATAGGACTGGACGCCGCCGTAGCCGCGAAAGTTCTCCATCTTCTCGCGGGTCTGCCGGCCGGCGATGTACTGGAGCGCGTGGAACACCGGCCCGGCATGGGGCTTCACCGCCACCCGGTCCTCCGGCCGCAGGGCCGCGTAGTAGAGCGCGGTCAGGATCGTCGCCATCGAGGCGGAGGAGGCTTGGTGGCCGCCGACCTTCATGCCGTCGGGGTTCGGCCGGATGTGGTTGGCGTTGTGGATCATCCAGGTGGAGAGCCACAGGGCCCGCCGCTCCAGCTCCGCGAGGTAGGGCAGGCGCGGATCGGCGGCGGCGGCTTCGGGGGTGATGGCGGGCGACATGGCGGATCTCGTCGGAGGATGCCCAGACATGCCACGCCGCCCCCGGCGGAAGTTGCCAAATTCGCCCCCGTGCGATTAGATTTTGGCGATTTTCACCCCGAACGCGGGCTTCGTTGGCAGATCATGGCAGAACGGGCCATCGACGGGATCGACCGCAAGATCCTGGCCGAACTTCAGCGGGACGGGCGCATCACGGTGCAGGATCTGGCCGACCGGGTGGGGCTGTCCTCCTCCCCGACGCTCAGGCGGATCCGGATGCTGGAAAAGGCGGGCATCCTCAAGGGCTACGTCGCCCTGGTGGATCAGGCGCGGGTGGGCCTGCCGATCTCGGTCTTCGCCTCGGTGAAGCTCGAACGCCAGCGCGAGGAGGAGCTCGACCGCTTCGCCGAAGCCGTCGCCCGCTGGCCCGAGGTGGTGGAGTGCTACCTGATGACCGGCCGGCACGATTACCTGGTGCGGGTGGTGGTGCCCGACCTCGCCGCCTACGAGCGGTTCCTGAAGGACAAGCTCACCCGCCTCGACGGCGTCGGCTCGATCGAATCGAGCTTCGCCCTCGGGCAGGTGAAGTACACCAACGTGCTGCCGGTCTGACCTGCCGCCTCAGCCGGCACTGCGCTCGCAATGATGGTGGGGGGCACTGCGAAACGGGGTGGTCGACCGCCGATCCCACCCTTCCCTTCATCCCGAGGTGCCGACGCGCAGCGGCGACCTCGAAGGAGGGCTCCAGACAGCTCGGTTATCCCTGTAGGGCTCCTTCGAGGCCCGCCGACGCGGGCACCTCAGGATGAGGAGACGGGTGGGATCAATGCCGCGACCAACCCGTGGCGAAGAGGCCCCCCGCCTTACTCGATGCCGAGCTTCGCCTTCAGCAGGGCGTTGACGGCCGCCGGGTTCGCCTTGCCGCCGGTGGCCTTCATGGTCTGGCCGACGAACCAGCCGAGCAGGGTCGGCTTCTCCTTGGCCTGGGCGACCTTGTCCGGGTTCTTGGCGATGATCTCGTCCACGGCGGCCTCGATGGCGCCCGTGTCCGTGACCTGCTTCATGCCCCGCGACTCGACCACGGCGCGGGGGTCGCCCCCCTCGGACCAGACGATCTCGAACAGGTCCTTGGCGATCTTGCCGGAGATCACGCCTTCGCCGATCAGGTCCACGATGGCCCCGAGCTGGTCGGCGGAGACCGGCGTCTGCTCAATGCCGAGACCCTCCTTGTTGAGGCGGCCGAACAGCTCGTTGATCACCCAGTTCGCCGCCGCCTTGCCGTCCCGGCCCTTGGCGACCGCCTCGTAGTAGTCGGCCGAGGCCCGCTCCGCCACGAGCACGCCCGCGTCGTAGGTGGACAGGCCGTAGTCGCGCACGAACCGCGCCTTCTTGGCATCCGGCAGTTCCGGCAGGCCCTCGGCCAGGGAATCCACGAACGCCTGGTCGAACTCCAGCGGCAGCAGGTCCGGATCGGGGAAGTAGCGGTAATCGTGCGCCTCCTCCTTCGAGCGCATCGAGCGCGTCTCGCCCTTGCCGGGGTCGAACAGGCGGGTCTCCTGATCGATCGTTCCGCCATCCTCGAGGATCGCGATCTGCCGGCGGGCCTCGGTCTCGATGGACTGGCCGATGAAGCGGATCGAGTTGACGTTCTTGATCTCGCAGCGGGTGCCCAGCGGCTCGCCGGGGCGGCGCACGGAGACGTTCACGTCGGCGCGCAGGCTGCCCTTCTCCATGTCGCCGTCGCAGGTGCCGAGGTAGCGCAGGATGGTGCGCAGCTTCGTCACGTAGGCCTTCGCCTCGTCGGACGACCGCAGGTCCGGCCGGGAGACGATCTCCATCAGCGCGACGCCGGAGCGGTTCAGGTCCACGTAGCTGCGGGTCGGGTCCTGATCGTGCAGGGACTTGCCGGCATCCTGCTCCAGGTGGAGCCGCTCGATGCCCACGGTGAAGGACGTGCCGTCGAGCATGTCCACCAGCACCTCGCCCTCGCCGACGATCGGGTCCTTGTACTGCGAGATCTGGTAGCCCTGCGGCAGATCCGGGTAGAAGTAGTTCTTCCGGTCGAACACCGAGCGCAGGTTGATCTGCGCCTTCAGGCCGAGGCCGGTGCGCACTGCCTGGGCGACGCACTCCTGGTTGATCACCGGCAGCATCCCCGGCATCGCCGCATCGACCAGGGAGACATGGTCGTTGGGCTCGCCGCCGAAGGACGTGGAGGCGCCGGAGAACAGCTTCGCCCGGCTCGTCACCTGGGCATGGATCTCCATGCCGATCACGACCTCCCAGTCGTGCAGGCCGCCCTTGATCAGCTTCTTGGGGTCAACGGGTGCGTTCATGGTCGGTCCGAAGGCGGCTGGCGATTCTGGGCGACGATACCATCTCCGCTCGGCCGATCCGGCCCTCGCCGTCATCGCGAGCGCAGCGAAGCGACCCAGGGAAGCACGAGGCTTCCGGACGTGGCGCCACTGGATTGCTTCGCTGCGCTCGCAATGATGGTGGCGTGTCCGAAGTCGTCAAGCAAAGGCGTTCTTAGGAGCCCCCTGCCCGGAGGGTCAAGCGCGCCGCCCCACCGCGCGGCGGGCCCCGTAGCCGAGCATGGCCCAGAGCAGGGCCGCCCCGGCGCGGACGGTGAAGAAGGTCGGCCCGTCATGGGTGATCGGCGCCGGCCACGGGATGCCCGCCGCCGTCACCACCCACGAGAACAGCACCGCGATGGCGAAGGCCGCGATGGCCGCGATGAAGGTCTTGCCGAACTGGTCCGCCTTCCAGCCGAGGTACAGGGCCACCACGATGAGCGCCGGGTCGAACCCCGCCCAGATCCAGACGGTCCAGGGATAGAACGGGACGGTCATGCCCACCACGCGGCCGGCAGCGCGGTGCGCCCAGCCGAATCCTCGATGACCTGCGCGGCGGCGAACAGGGTCTCCTCGTCGAAGGGGCGGCCGATGAGCTGGAGACCCAGCGGCAGGCCCTGCGAATCGAGCCCCGCCGGCACGGCGATGCCCGGCAGGCCGGCCATGTTCACGGTCACGGTGAACACGTCGTTGAGGTACATCTCCACCGGGTCGGCATTCGCCTTCTCGCCGATGCCAAAGGCCGCCGAGGGGGTGGCGGGGGTGAGGATCGCGTCCACGCCGTCGGCGTAGGCGGCCTCGAAGTCGCGCTTGATCAGCGTGCGGATCTTCTGGGCGCGGACGTAATACGCGTCGTAGTAGCCCGCCGAGAGCACGTAGGTGCCGATCATGATGCGGCGCTTGACCTCCCGGCCGAACCCGGCGGCGCGGGTGTTCTCGTACATCCCGGCGATGTCCTTGCCCGGCACCCGCAGGCCGTAGCGGACGCCGTCGTAGCGGGCGAGGTTCGAGGACGCCTCGGCGGGGGCGACGATGTAGTAGGCCGGCAGGGCGTAGGAGGTGTGGGGGAGCGAGATCTCCTTGATCGTCGCGCCGGCCGCCTTCAGCCACGCGGCGCCCTCGTCCCACAGCCTCTGGATCTCGGCGGGCATGCCCTCGACCCGGTACTCCTTCGGGATGCCGATGGTGAGGCCCTTCACGCCCCGGCCCACGGACGCCTCGAAATCCGGCACCGGCAGGTCGGCGCAGGTGGTGTCGCGGGCATCCGCGCCGCTCATGGAGGCGAGCAGGATCGCGCAATCCTTCACGGTGCGGGCGATGGGGCCGGCCTGGTCGAGGGACGAGGCGAAGGCCACCGTGCCCCAGCGGGAGCAGCGGCCGTAGGTCGGCTTGATGCCGACCGTGCCGGTGAAGGCGGCGGGCTGGCGGATGGAGCCGCCGGTGTCGGTCGCCGTGGCGCCGAGGCACAGCCGCGCGGCCACCGCCGCCGCCGACCCGCCCGACGAGCCGCCGGGGACGATCGGCGCCTCGGAGCCCGTGCGGCGCCAGGGGGAGATGACGTTGCCGAAGGCGCTGGTCTCGTTGGACGAGCCCATGGCGAACTCATCGAGGTTGAGCTTGCCGAGCATCACGGCGCCGTCGCGCCAGAGGTTGGCCGACACCGCCGATTCGTAGTGCGGCACGAAGCCCTTCAGGATCTTGGACCCCGCGGTCGTCTCGACGCCGTGGGTGCAGAACAGGTCCTTGATGCCGAGCGGGATGCCCTCCAGCGGGCCGGCCGCGCCGGAGGCGATCCTGTCGTCCGACACGTCCGCCATGGCGAGCGCCCGCTCGGGCGTCTCCAGCAGGTAGGTGTTGAGCGCGCGGGCCTTCGCCATCGCGTCGAGATGCGCCTGGGTCAGCTCGCGGGCGGAGAGGGTCTTCGCCTTCAGGGCGTCCCGCGCCTCGGCGAGGGTGAGTTCGTTGGGGCTGCTCACGCGTGTCAGGTCCCTGCGCGCCGCGGAGGCGCGTGCATGAGGAAAGGTCCGGGTGGGAGGGTTACTCGACCACCTTCGGAACCAGGAAGTAGTGGTCCTCGGTCTCGGGGGCGTTGGCCACCACGTCGATGGCGCGCCCGCCCTCCGTCACGGCGTCCTCGCGCTTCTTCATCGCCATCGGCAGGACCGAGGTCATCGGCTCGACGCCGGAGACGTCCACCGTGCCGAGCTGCTCCACGAACGCCAGGATGTCGTTCAGTTCGGCGCCCAGCGGACCGACTTCCTCGTCGGTCACCGCGATCCGCGCCAGATGTGCGATCCGCCGCACAGTCTTCTCGTCGACCGACATGCCGTCCCATTCGTCGCGGCCGGGGAGTCGTTCCCTCGGACGGGCGGGCTATAGCATTGCGGTTCGAAGGCCCGCAACGCGGGCGGTTCACGTCACCACGTGGTTGGGCGCGACGCTCTGCTCGACCACGACCCCTGGAGGCCGGATCGGCCGCAGGACGGATTGGGCGAAGCCGAACACCAGCACCTCGAAGGCGAGGAGCAGCATCCAGCGGTGGCGGCGCCGGCGGACGCGCTGCCCCTCGGCGTGGATAGTATCAGAAGCGACCGGCACAGCCGTCTCCGCGAGACCCGTTAACGAAACCTTAACCAATCTAGCGGCGCTCGGCTCCCCGCGCATCCGGCGTGATCGCGGATATGGTTAAGTCTGTGGACGGGACGGGGCCGCCTCGCGTAGGCCTGTGCCGGCATGGACAAGCAACTGATCCGCGAATTCGCCGCGGCCTCCCGCGGCGGGGCGCGCCTGCTCGGCCTCGATCTCGGCACCAAGACGATCGGGCTCGCCCTGTCGGATCTCGGCCGCCAGATCGCGAGCCCGCTGGAGACGATCCGCCGGGTGAAGTTCACCCCCGACGCCGCGCGGCTGAAGGCGGTGTGCGAGGCCCACCGGGTCGGCGGGCTGGTCCTCGGCCTGCCCCTCAACATGGACGGCAGCGAGGGGCCGCGGGTGCAATCCACCCGCGCCTTCGCCCGCAACCTCGCGCCGATCCTGCCGCTGCCGGTGCTCTATTTCGACGAGCGCCTGTCCACCGCCGTCGTCACCCGCGCGCTGATCGAGGCGGACGCCTCCCGCCAGCGCCGGAGCGAACTCGTGGACAAGCTCGCCGCCGCCTACATCCTGCAGGGCTGCCTGGATGTGATGCGCAACCTCGAAGACGAGGATGCGGAGGCGTAGCCCGTCGGGTGGCACCACGGGCGGCGGATATTCACCACCGTCCTTGCGAGCGCAGCGAAGCAATCCAGGGAAGCGCGAGATCCTGAAGTGTCCCGCCGCCCTGGGTTGCTTCGCTTTGCTCGCAAAGACGGATGCGGGGCGCCCTGCAGGGCGCCCCCCGGTCACATCGCCCCGAGGGCCCTCGGCAGCCAGAGGGACAGGGCGGGCCAGTAGGTGACGAGCACGAGGAAGCCGAGCATCGTCAGCAACCAGGGCAGGACCGCCACGGTCAGTTCCGAGATGCCCATATGGGCGATGCCGCTCGCCACGTAGAGGTTCAACCCCACCGGCGGGTGGCAGAGCCCGACCTCCATGTTCACCGCCATGATGATCCCGAAATGGATCGGGTCGATCCCGAGCTTGATGGCGATGGGGAACAGGATCGGCGCCATGATCAGCAGGATCGAGGACGGCTCCATCACGTTGCCGGCGACCAGCAGGATGATGTTGACGACGAGCAGGAAGACCAGCGGGCTGAAGTTCTTGGCGATCAGCCAGGCGGCCATCGCCTGGGGGATGTTCTCGGAGGTCATCAGGAACGAGAACAGGACCGCGTTGGTGATGATGTAGAGCAGCATCGCGCTCATGTTCGCCGAGGCGAGGAGGACCCGCGGCACGTCGGAGAGCTTCAGGTCGCGGTAGACGAACACGGCGATGACGAAGGCGTAGACCGCCGCCGTGGCCGCCGCCTCGGTGGGGGTGAAGATGCCGGCATAGATGCCGCCGATCACCATCACCACGAGGAACAGGCCCCAGACGCTCTCGCGGAAGGCCGCCAGCCGCTCGCGCCACGTCGCCCGCGCCATGCGCGGGTAGCCGTTCTTCCTGGCGATGATGAACGTGACGAGGCCGAGCAGGGCCGACAGGACGATGCCCGGCATCACCCCCGCCAGGAAGAGGTTGCCGATCGAGGAGTTGGTCGAGACCCCGTAGAGGACGAGGATGATCGAGGGGGGCACGAGGATGCCGAGCGCCCCGGAGGTGGTGATGATCCCCGCGCCGAACCGCTTCGGATACCCCTCGGCCACCATCGCCGGCAGGATGATGGAGCCGATGGCCACCACCGTCGCGACGCTCGACCCCGACACCGCCGCGAACAGGGCGCAGGCGACGACGCCCGCGAGCCCGAGCCCGCCGGGCCAGTGCCCGACGAGGGAGGTGGTGAAGGCGATCATCCGCCGTGCGACGCCGCCATGGGCGAGGAAGTTGCCCGCCAGGATGAAGAACGGGATCGCCATGATCGAGAAGTTCTCGATCCCCGTGAACAGCTTGAGGGCGACGCTCTCGATCGGCACCTGCGTCAGGGTGAACAAGAAGGTCAGCACCGTCAGGCCGAGCGCGATCGAGATCGGCATGCCGGTGAGCATGAGGGCGATGAGCAGCCCGAAGATGATCAGACCGCTCACGCCGGGCCTCCTTCACGTCCCATCTGGATCGGATCGACGCCCTCGACGGTCTCGACGCCGTCGACGCGGGCATGGTCACGGGCGGGCAGGTGCCCGGTGCGCAGGAAGGTCCAGGCCACCTGGAGGAAGCGGAAGCACATCAGGTAGGAGCCCAGCGGGATCGCGAGGTAGACGAGCCAGACCGGGATCTCCATGTCGGGCGTGGTCTGGTCGGTGTGGCCGATGCGCCAGACGAAGCTCGCCCCCAGCGACCCGACGATGCCGGTGAACACGGCGCCGGCCAGCAGGCTGAACAGCACCATCCCCCGCCGCGCCCCCGGCGGCAGGCGGTTCACCAGCACATCGACGCCCACATGGATGCCGGTGCGCACGCCGTAGGCCGCGCCGAACTTCGCGACCCAGATGAACATGTAGATGCACAGCTCCTGCGACCAGCCGAAGTCGATCCGGTCGGTGTAGTCCTGCAGGCTCGGGATGCCCGACAGGAAGCGATGCACCACCGTGGCGAAGGTGATGAGCGTCGCCGCCGCCATCAGCGTGCCGATCAACAGCTCTTCGAGCCGGTCGAGGATCTTCAGGAACATGGGTCTCGCATCGGCTGCGGGAGGTTCGGTGCGGGAAGGGTGTCGGCACGGGGCGGGGGCGTCGCCAGGGCCTGGAAGGAGGGCTCCAGCCGTCGCCCGCCCCCGGTCAGCGTCCGCCGGGGCCGCTGTAGCGACCTCCCGGGCCGAGGGGGCGGGTGGGATCGGGGGCCCACCCGTCGCCGCCTCAGTTCGCCGGCGCGCCGGCCGCCTCGGCTTCCTTGTTGAGCGCCGTCACCAGATCCCGGCCGACGCGGGAGGCCATCTCCTTCTGGACCGGGGCCAGGGCCTTGCGCCAGGCAGCGTTCTCGGCCTCCGTCGGGGTGTAGACCTCGGTCTTGCCCGTGGCGCGGATGGCGGCCAGCGCCTTCTCGTTGTCCGAGCTGGCGACGGAATGCTCGAACTCCGTGGCGTCCTTGATGGCGCCTTCGAGGGTGGTGCGGATGTCGGCGGGCAGGCCGTCCCAGAACGGCTTGTTCACGATCACCGCGTAGCCGACATAGCCGTGATAGGTCAGGGTGGCGTGCTTCTGCACCTCGTTGATCTTCTGCGTCAGCACGTTCGACGGCGGGTTCTCCTGGCCGTCGACGACGCCGGTCTGCAGCGCCTGATACAGTTCCGAGAAGGCCAGGACCTGCGGCATGGCGCCGATCTGCTTGAACTGCGCCTCCAGCACCTTCGAGGACTGGATGCGCATCTTCAGGCCCTTCATGTCCTCCGGCATGTGCATCGGCCGGTTCGAGGTCATGGCCTTGAAGCCATTATCCCAGTAGCCGAGGCCCTTGATCCCCTTGCTCTCCAGCTTCTTGAACAGGCCCTGGCCGATCGGGCCTTCCTGCACCTTCCGCAGCACCTGCTCGTTGGGGAATATGTAGGGAAGGTCGAAGGCCTCGAACTCCTTCACGCCCAGTGGGCCGAACTTGCTGGTCGAGGGCGCGAGCATCTGCACCGCGCCGAGTTGCAGCATCTCGACCTCTTCCTTGTCCTTGTAGAGCGTGCTGTTCGGGTAGATCTCGACCTTCACCGCACCCTTGGTGCGCTCTTCGGCCAGTTGCTTGAACTTCTCCGCGCCCTGCCCCTTCGGCGTGTCGGCCGTGACGACGTGGCTGAACTTGATGACGATCGGATCCGCCCAGGCGGGGGATGCGAAGGCGAGCGCGCAGCCGACTGCGCCGAAAAGCAGGGTCTTCATGGTTCCCTCCCGAGGATGCCCTGTTCGGGCTCATTGTATTTTGGATAGACTGTCAGGCTCGCCGCCGCACGGCAAGGGTTGGCCGGCGGCAAAAGTATCGTTTCACCCGATCCGGTCAGGCCGGGGCGGGGCGGCGCCAGCGCAGGGGACCGGTGCGGTGGATCGAGGCGCCGCCCGCATCCACCGCCACGGTCACGGGCATGTTCTCGACGGTGAATTCATGGATCGCCTCCATGCCGAGGTCGTGGAAGGCGAGCACCCTTGCCGAACGGATCGCCTTCGAGACGAGGTAGGCGGCCCCGCCCACGGCGATGAGATACGCGCAGCCGTGCCGGGCGATGGTCTCCATCGCCTCCGGGCCACGCTCGGCCTTGCCGACCATGACGCGCAGGCCGGTCCGGGACAGGATCGGCTCGAGGAACTTGTCCATCCGGTTGGCCGTGGTCGGACCCGCCGGGCCGATGGCCTCGTCGCCCACCGCATCGACCGGGCCGACATAGTAGATCGCCCGGTCCTTGAGATCGACCGGAAGGGGCTCGCCCGCGTCCAGCATCGTCGTCAGCCGGAGGTGGGCCGCGTCCCGGCCGGTGAGGAGCCGGCCGGTGAGCAGGAGGGTCTCTCCCGCCTTCCAGCTCGCCACCTCCTGAGCGCTCAACGTGTCGAGATCGACCCGGCGGCCCTGGGCGGCCCCCGTCGCCAGCTCCCGCGGCCAAAGAGAAATGTCCGGCGGCGTGAAGCTCGCGGGCCCGGACCCGTCGAGGGTGAAGGCCACGTGCCGGTCCGCGGCGCATTGGGGGATCAGCCCCACGGGCTGCGAGGCCGCGTGGACCGGGAAGGTGCGGATCTTCACGTCGAGGACGGTGGTGAGCCCGCCGAGCCCCTGCGCGCCGATGCCGAGGGCGTTGATCCTCTCGAACAGGTCGAGGCGCATCTCCTCCAGCTTCGATGCGGGGCCGCGGGCGCGCAGCGCCGGCATGTCGATGGGATCGAGCAGGGCTTCCTTGGCCATCGCCATGGCCTTGTCCGCGGAGCCGCCGACCCCGAGGCCGATCAGCCCCGGCGGGCACCAGCCGGCGCCGAGCCCCTCGACCGTGCGCAGGACCCAGTCGGTCACCGAATCGCTGGGGTTGAGCACGGTGAACCGCGCCTTGTTCTCCGAGCCCCCGCCCTTGGCCGCCACGTGGACGGAGACCGTGTCGCCGGAGACGATCTCGACATGGACCATCGCCGGGGTGTTGTCGCCGGTGTTCTTCCGGGAGAACAGGGGATCGGACACCACCGTCGCCCGGAGGGGGTTGCTCTCGGTGAGCCAAGCCCGGCGCACCGCCTCGTCGGCGATCTCCTGGAGGGGGCGGGCCGACTCGATGCGGGCGTTGATGCCGATCCTGAAGAACAGGTTGGCGATGCCGGTGTCCTGGCACATCGGCCGATGGCCGATCGCCGCCATGCGGGAATTCGTGAGGATCTGGCCGATGGCGTCTCGGGCGGCCGGGCTCTCCTCCCGGTCGTAGGCCGCAGCCAGGGACGTCACGAAGTCGGCCGGGTGGTAGTAGGAGATGAACTGCAGGGCATCGCTGATCGAGGCGATCAGGTCGTCTTCGCGGATCGGCCGGGCCATGCGCGTCCTCCCCGTCAGATGGATGCGCTGGCGCGCATGCAGACCCGGCCCTCGGCGTCGAGCGTGACGCCTTCCCAGCCCTGCCCGGCCATCCGCCCGCACACGGAGAACGTCTGGTTCGCGGTCATCGGCGAGACCCCCCGGTGGCGGAAGATGGCCGGCACCCGGCCGAGCGCGATGGTGGCGAGGTTCATGAGCAGCGTCGCCTGGATCGGCCCGTGCACGACGAGGTCCGCGTACCCCTCGACCTGCGTGGCGTAGGGCTGGTCGTAGTGGAAGCGGTGGCCGTTGAAGGTCATCGCCGAGTAGCGGAACAGCAGGGTCGGCGTCGCCGGCAGGCGCCAGACCGCCTCGTACGCCGCCGGGTCGGCCCGCTCCGGCGCGGGTGCGGCGCCGCTCTGCGCCCCCGCCGCCTCCCGGTAGACGATGTCCTGCCGTTCGCGGATGGCGAGCCCGCGCGGCCCGATGACCTCGTGCGCCACGGTGACGAAGGACAGCCTGCCGCTGCGGCCGGACTTGTGGGCCACGTCGCGCAGGGTCTCGACGCGGGTGACCGGGTCGCCCACGCGCAGGGGGGACAGCGTCTCGACCTCGCCACCGGCCCACATGCGCCGGGGCAACGGCACCGGCGGCAGGAACCCGCCCTTGGCCGCGTGGCCGTCCGGCCCAAGGGAGTCGGCGCCCGGCGTGTCCGGGGCGAGGCACCAGTGGAAGGCGGGCCACGCCTCGCCTTCGGGGACGGGCGCGAGATGGGGGGCGAAGGTCGCCTGGAACTCGGCCATCAGCCGGGGCGTCACGAGGTCCCTGCCCTCGCGCGTCCGGCCGATCCAGTCGGAGAACTCTTCGCCCATTGCCGGCCTCCTCAGGCGGTGCGGCCGCCATCGACCGGGAGGTCGATCCCGGTGATGAACTCGGCCTCGTCGGAGGCCAGGAACAGGGCCGCCGCCGCGATGTCCTGCGCCGTCGAGAGCCGCCCGAGGGGGATGGTGGCGATGAACTTCGTGCGGTTCTCCGGCGTGTCCGGCACGCCCATGAAGTCCTCCAGAAGCCCCGTCGCGCCCATCACCGGGCAGAGGGCGTTCACCCGGATCTTCCAGGGCGCCAGTTCCAGGGCCAGGGAGTGGGTGGCGAGGCTCGCCGCGCCCTTGGACGCGTTGTACCACGTGAGCCCCGGGCGGGGCCGCAGAGCCGCCGTCGAGCTGACGTTGAGGATCGCCCCGCCGCCGTTGTCGCGCATCACCGGCGCCGCCGAGCGGACGAAGTGGAAGATCGACTTCACGTTCACCCGGAACACACGGTCGAAATCCTCCTCCGTCACCTCCATCAGCGGCTTGTTGCGATGGGTCGTGCCGGCATTGTTGACGAGGATGTGGGGCGCCCCGAAGCGCCTGCCGGTCTCCTCGACCACCGCAGCCACATCGGCCGCCGCGCCCACGTCGGCGGCGATCGCGATCGCCCGGTCGCCGAGCGTCCGGGCCAGGTCATCCACGGCCTCGCGGCGGATATCGACCAGCGCGACCCGCGCGCCCTCCGCCGCGAAGCGCTCCGCGATGCCGGCGCCGAAGCCGCCGCCCGCGCCGGTCACGATCGCGATCTTTCCTTCGAGCCGCATGGCGTCCTCCCGTTCGTGTTCTCTCAGGCGATGGCCGCGAATTCCTCGCGGATCCGGGTGCTGTGTTCGCCCACGGCGGGGACCGGCCCAAGGCGGCGCACCTCCCCGTCGATCAGGACGGGCGGGGCCACGATCCGCGCCGTCCCGGCCGGCGTCTCGACCTCGGCGCGGACCAGGGCCGGATGGGTGGCGAGGTCGGCCAGGGTGTTGACGAAGCCGTAGGCGGTGCCGGCCGCCTTCAGCCGCGCGGCGGCCTCGTCGCGGGTGAGGCGTTTCAGGGCCTCGCCGATCCGCCCGTCGAGGACCGCGCGGTTGGCGACGCGGGCGTTGTTCGTATCGTACCCCTGCGACCGGGCCAGGGCGGGCTCCCCGAGGACGCGTTCACAGAAGGCCGCCCATTCCCGCTCGTTCTGGATGGAGATGAGGACGAGGCTGTCGTCGGCGGTCGCGTAGGCGCCGTAGGGGCTGATCGAGGGATGGGCGAGGCCGAGCCGCTCGGGGGTCCGGCCCGTCCCCTCGAAGTAGAGCAGCGGCACGTTCATCCAGTCCGCCGCGCCGCTGAACAGGCTGACGTCGAGGGCGGCGCCCTCCCCCGTGATGCCGCGCCCGATCAGCGCCTCGAGCACCGCGGCGTGGGCGTCCATCCCGCAGGCGATGTCGCAGACCGAGACGCCCACCCGGCCCGGCCCCGCCGGATGGCCGGTGATGCCGGCGAGCCCGCTCTCGGCCTGCACCAGCAGGTCGTAGGCCTTCATGTCGGCGTAGGAATGCCCCGCGCCGTAGCCGGAGATGTCGACCGTGATCAGGCGCGGATGGCGGGCGCGCAACTCCGCCGAGCCGAAACCGGCCCTCGCCGCGGCGCCGGGCGCGAGGTTCTGCACGAAGACGTCGGTGTTCGCGAGGATGCGGTGCAGGAGGGCCGCGTCGGCCGGGTCCTTGATGTCGGCCACGAGGCTTTCCTTGCCGCGGTTGAGCCACACGAAGTAGCTCGCCAGACCGTTCACCGCCGCGTCGTAGCCCCGGGCGAAATCACCCTCCGGCCGCTCGATCTTGATGACCCGGGCCCCGGCATCGGCCAGCCGCGAGGTGCAGTAGGGCGCGGCGACCGCCTGCTCCAGGGCGAGGACCGTCAGGCCCTTCAACGGCAGCGAGTTCGGTCGGCCCTGCCTGTCTGGCGGCATCGCACTCTCCCCGGGGGCGCGCCGCGCGGCACGCATCGACGGCGCTTCGTTCCGCCTCGTCGCGCCCTGACATGCCGCAGGGCGCGCTCCCTGTCCAACCCGCGCTGAGGCGGGGAAGCGCCCCGTTCCGAGCGGCCGGAGGCGGGCTGGATTCATTCACAAAGTGAGAATGGTAAAGTGCGCAAAACCTCGAGTTTAGTAGACGCGCCTATTTGAGATCTTCCTCAGCAAAAACAGCATTGGGATCTTGAAAACAGCGCAGTCATGATGAAATTGCTCGGGATCGAATCATTGGATAGGGATCGAGATCATGTCGGTGGGCACCGCGCAACCTGCGGGTGAGGACGCAATGCATCAACTCACGCTCTACGCGAGTGATGTGATCTCCGCTTACGTCGCGAACAATCCGCTGCCCGCGGCGGAGCTTCCGGCGCTCATCGGCAGCGTCCACGCCGCCCTGAAGCGGCTGACCGAGACCGACATGGCGGATTCCGCCGCCAAGGACGACACCAAGGTCAGCCGGCCGAGCAACGCCGAGATCCGCCGCTCCATCGGCCGCGACGGTCTGGTGAGCTTCATCGACGGCAAGGTCTACAAGACGCTGAAGCGCCACCTGTCCAGCCACGGGCTGGATCCGGACAGCTACCGCGAGCGGTTCGGCCTCCCCAGCGACTACCCGATGGTGGCCCCGAGCTACGCCGCGCGCCGTTCCGCCCTCGCCAAGGAGATCGGCCTCGGCCGTCCGGGCGCCCTGGCGGCACGACAGGCGAAGCAGAACGCCGCGTAGGCGAATTCACGGCGTCGGCGCGTCTTCCGGAACAGGCGCCGGCATTCGTCCCTCGCGTTTCGGCGCTGCCTCATATTCGGGCTGGACCGCCCCCGGGCGGCTCACTACCGAATTGCCGAAACGACTGAGGGAGATACGACATGAATGCTGTTGTCCATGCGATGACGCGCGCGCCGACTTCTCGCACCGCAGATCATCCGCCGAGAAAGACTGAGGCCGAGACGATCCAATCGGCCCTCCGCGCGGACCGGCAGGCCCGCAACGAGCGGACCGCAAGGCTCCGGGCGATGCTCCTGGCCGTCGGCGAGGAGGTCGGGT
This sequence comes from Methylobacterium sp. J-076, assembly GCF_022829405.1. Lineage (GTDB taxonomy): Bacteria > Pseudomonadota > Alphaproteobacteria > Rhizobiales > Beijerinckiaceae > Methylobacterium. Next base: position 458,862 of record NZ_JAKSXW010000149.1, on the reverse strand, counting down.
CCTAGTGCATCGATCCAGACGGAGGCGTCAGCCCTTTCTGGATCGATGCAAGACCAAGTGACTGGTGCAGAGACGCCTGAACGAAGTGTCGGCGTCACTGCACCAGGGGCGGCCGGCGGGGCGCGGTTGTCGCGGGCGCGCCCTATTCGGAACGATCGTCGGTGAGGCGCGCCGCCAAGCGGAGTCCGGCGGCGTAGGCGACCATCTCCGCACAGGCGATCATCAGCGTGTCGCCGGTCGCCCGCGCCGCGTCCAGCATCTCGAGGGCGATGCGCCCGGCTTCGAGGTCGGCTACCAGATCGGCCCCGTCATCCTGTCCGTGCTGTTGGGTCATCGCGCGTCGATGGCCGCGTTGGTCCGGGCGATCCAGCTCGTCGTGTCCGTCACGTCGGCGAAGGCCCTCATCATCTCGCAGACCGCGTGGTGGACGGTGTCGCTCGGCAGGTCGGCGAGGCCGTGGCTGGCCGAGGCATCGCCGAGGAACACGATCTCCAGCCCGCGATGGAATCCGTCGATCGCCGTGGCGAGACAGGCGGCCTCGCCGGAAAATCCCGCCAGGACCAGGGGCACCGCGCCCCGCTCCGCCGAGTCGGCGAAGGCCGGGCTCGCGAAGGCCGACGGTCGGTCCCGGTCGAACAGGGCGTCGCAGCCCTGCGGCTCGAAACCTTCGATCCACCGGGCAAACCGGGAGCCGGCCTGGAACGTCGAGGCGCCGATCCACCGCAGGTAGGCGACAGGTATCCCGACGCTGCGCGCATGGGTGACGGCCCGGCGGCAATTGGCGAGGGCCGGCTCGATGCCCGGCAGGGCGTGCGGACGGCCGGGGACGGCGTATTCGCGCTGCATGTCCATGAGCACGAGCACCGGAATGCTGCGCGGGCGGCGATACAAATTGGGGTTGAAGCGGACGTTCATGACGCCCTCGGCTGATCGACGGAGGGCCGCGTCACGGGCCGCGCACGGGACCGGTCGAGGATGCCCGGCATGTGCCAGCGTCCCTCCGGGCGGATGATCACGTAGGGGTCGGCATCGAGGCCGATCGCCTCCGGATGCGGCTCCGTCTCCAGAAGCATCTCGACATAGTCGAAATCCGAGAAGACGAGCTCCCGCGCCCCGTCATAGACCCGGGCGCCGAACCGGCTCCAGAAGTTCACGAGTCTCCGCTGGGCGTGCCCGTAGATCAGCCGGTACCCTTTCACCCGGGCCAGCTCGATGCCGGCTTTCACGAGGGTGAAGGCGAGGCGGGAGTGGCGGTGCTCGGCCCGCACCGCCAGCCGCTCGATCTTGGCGAAGCCCGCGAAGAAGCGCAGGCGCAGGCATCCGGCCGGCTCGCCGTCCACGTAGCCGATGAGATGGGTGCCCGAGACGTCGTTGCCGTCGAACTCCTCGTCGAACGGGCAGGCCTGTTCCGCCATGTAGACGGCGGCCCGCAGGGCGACCACGCGGGCGACGTCGTCGAAGTTGCGCGCCACGGCGATGCCGATGCCCCCGCGGCCGGGCCGGTAGGTGTCGTAGGGCGGGGCTTTCTCGGTCTGCGCCCCCCGCGGCAGGTGGTGGAGGGAGCGCGCCGCCTCGCCGCCGCGCACGCCGCCCTGGACGAAGCCGAGGGCGGCGAGCAGGGCGGCGCCCTCGGCCGTCGCCGCCCGGGCGTAGAAGTCGGCGCCGGCATAGTGGGGGCTGGTCAGCCGGTCGAACACCGTCGCGACGCCGCCGGCCAGCCGGCCCGGGGCGAAGACGGCCCAGACGTAGATGCCGGCCGGGCGCTCGAACTGGCCGGCGAGGAAGTGTGCCTGCGGATCGGCGGCATCGAGGGAGCCCGCCTTCAGGGCCCTGAGCCCCTTGGAATTGAGCATGAGGCAGGCCACGAACCCCTCCCCGCGCGGGGCGGCGGCATCGAACCGGTTCCGGGGGGCGATGGCCTGGACGCTGTCGGGGTTGGTGGACATCACCCGGTGCACCACCGATGCGGGCGCGATGCCGGGCAGGCGTTCCGCGGCGGCCGCGATCAGGCGGGCGAGGTCATCGGGCCCCGGCGTGTAGACCACCACATGGCGGGCGATCCGGCCGAGATCGAGGGACAGGAGACTGTGGCGGGCGCGGGCTGCCGGCGTCGGCCTGGCAACCTGAAGTGCGGAGGACAGAACGAGCCTGTCGGTCGGGACATGATACGTCACGTGCGGGCCGGCTGTGCAGGGGAAGGTCTAAGCGTTATCCAGGGCCGCTCTCAGGTTGTATGTATACGTTTTGAAACAGGGGTGTTCCGCTGATGGAACGCGTGGATCTCGGCCTCGGCGTGCAGCTCGACTGGCAGAGCCTGTTCGTCTTTCTCGAAGTGGAGCGGGCGGGCAGCTTCCGCGCCGCCTCCCTGCGCCTCGGCCTGTCGATCAACGCGATCCGCCGCCGGGTCGAACAGCTCGAGGCCGTGGTCGGCGCACCGCTGATCACCCGGCACGTCGACGGTGTCCGCCTGACCGGCGAGGGCCGCCACGTGCTGCAGGCCGCCGCCGCCATGGAGAACGCCGCCTTCGGCGTTCAGCGCCTGCGCGAGGCCAGCGCCTTCGCCGAGACGGGCGAGGTGCGCATCGCCGTCACCGAAGGACTCGGCGCGTTCTGGATCGCGCCCCAACTGGTGGAGTTCCAGCGGGCGAACCCGCGGCTGACGGTCGATCTGCGCTGCGCGATGGAATCGGCCGACGTGCTCCGCCTCGAAGCGGACGTGGCGGTGCAGCTCACCCGGCCGACCAGCCCGGACCTGCGGGTCGTCAAGCTCGGGCGCATGCATGTGATGCCCTACGCCGCCCACTCCTATGCCGAACTCTACGGCCTGCCGGAGACGGCCGCCTACCTCGCGCATCACCGCATCGTCGTGCAGGCCGGCGGCCAGACCGTGTCGCTGGAGGAGTACGCCCGCAGCGTCCCGGGTTTCCCCGCGCAGGTGCCGGTGACGCTGAAGGTCAACACGAGCAGCGCCTATTACTGGGCCATCGCGCGGGGAGCTGGCCTCGGGCTGATGCCGACCTATGCCAGCGCCAGCGGCGCGCGGGTGATGCCGGTCGACAACCTCGGGCGCTTCAGCCTCGACATCTGGCTGACCTACCACCCGGATGCCGAGCGGATCGGCCGCGTCCGGCGGGTGATCGACTGGTTGCGCAGCGCGTTCAGCGCCGCCCGCTACCCCTGGTTCGGGGACGAGTTCATCCATCCCCGCGACCTCCCGTCCCGCGCGCGTCTGCCGACCGCGGACGATCTGATGCCGGAATTCACGGAGATGGCGGGATAGACGGGCCCCGGATGCCCCGCGGCCTTGACGCCCCTTCGAGCATGATCCTTGCTCCGCCCGCTTTCACTGGCGACGAGACGAGGCGACGGTGCTGCTCACCCCCCGCGAGAAGGACAAGCTGCTGATCGCGATGGCGGCGCAGGTGGCGCGCAACCGCCTCGCCCGGGGCGTGAAGCTCAACCATCCCGAGGCCGTGGCGCTCATCACCGATTTCGTGGTCGAGGGTGCCCGCGACGGGCGCACCGTCGCCGAGCTGATGGCGGCCGGCGGCTCCGTCCTCACCGCCGAGCAGGTGATGCCGGGCGTGCCGGAGATGATCCACGACATCCAGGTCGAGGCGACCTTCCCGGACGGGACGAAGCTCGTCACGGTCCACCACCCGATCCGCGGCGCCCCGTCCCAGGATGTGCCGGGCACGGTGACGACGCTGCCGGGCGAGATCGCGTTCAACGTCGGGGCCGAGCGGACGATGATCGAAGTCGCCAATGTCGGCGACCGGCCGATCCAGGTCGGCTCGCACTACCACTTCTTCGAGGCCAATCCGGGCCTCGTATTCGACCGGGCGCAGGCCCGGGGCAAGCGCCTCGACATCGCCCCCGGCACGGCGGTGCGGTTCGAGCCCGGCTCGACCCGGGAGGTGACCCTGGTGCCGCTCTCCGGCGACCGGATCGTCCATGGGTTCCGCGGCGACGTGATGGGCAAGCTGTGATCCGCGCGGCTGGGGTTCGGAGGCGCAAACCGTGAGCAACACTCCCAAGCCGGCGAGCCTGCCGCGCTCGGCCTATGCCGACATGTTCGGGCCGACGATGGGCGACCGCATCCGCCTCGCGGACACGTGCCTGGAGATCACCGTCGAGCGGGACTTCACCACCTACGGTGAAGAGGTGAAGTTCGGCGGCGGCAAGGTCATCCGCGACGGCATGGGCCAGTCCCAGGCGCCGAACGCGGCCGGTGCCGTGGATACGGTCATCACCAACGCCGTGGTCCTCGACCATTGGGGCATCGTGAAATGCGATGTCGGCATCGTCCGCGGGCGGATCTTCCGGCTCGGCAAGGCGGGCAACCCGGACGTGCAGCCCGGCGTCGACATCGTCGTCGGACCGGGGACGGAGGTGATCGCGGGCGAGGGCAAGATCCTCACGGCGGGGGGCTTCGACAGCCACATCCACTTCATCTGCCCGCAGCAGATCGAGGAGGCCCTGTGCTCGGGCATCACCACGATGCTCGGCGGCGGGACCGGGCCCGCGCACGGCACCTTCGCCACCACCTGCACGCCGGGGCCCTGGCACATCGCCCGGATGATCGAGGCGGCGGACGCCTTCCCCATGAACCTCGCCTTCGCTGGCAAGGGCAACGCGTCCCGGCCGGAGAGCCTGATCGAGATGGTGCGCGGCGGCGCCTGCGCCCTCAAGCTGCACGAGGATTGGGGCACCACCCCCGCGGCCATCGACACCTGCCTGAGCGTCGCCGACGCCCACGACGTCCAGGTGATGATCCACACCGATACGCTCAACGAGTCGGGCTTCGTGGAGGACACGATCGCCGCCTTCAAGGGGCGGACGATCCACGCCTTCCACACCGAGGGTGCCGGGGGCGGGCACGCGCCGGACATCATCAAGGTCGCGGGCCTGCCGAACGTGCTGCCCTCCTCCACGAATCCGACGCGCCCCTACACCCGCAACACCATCGACGAGCATCTCGACATGCTGATGGTGTGCCACCACCTCGATCCGTCGATCCCCGAGGACCTCGCCTTCGCCGAGAGCCGGATCCGCAAGGAGACCATCGCCGCCGAGGACATCCTGCACGACATCGGCGCGCTTTCGATGATGTCCTCCGACAGCCAGGCCATGGGCCGGGTCGGCGAGGTCGTCATCCGCACATGGCAGACGGCCGACAAGATGAAGCGCCAGCGCGGGGCGCTGCCCGGCGACACCTCCGGCACGGACAACCTCCGCGCCCGGCGCTACGTGGCGAAGTACACGATCAACCCCGCCATCGCCCACGGTGTGTCCCGGCATATCGGATCGGTCGAGGCGGGCAAGCTCGCCGACCTCGTCCTGTGGACGCCCGCCTTCTTCGGCGTGAAGCCGGATCTGATCCTGAAGGGCGGCACCATCGCCGCCGCGCCGATGGGCGACCCCAACGCGTCGATCCCGACGCCGCAGCCGGTGCATTACCGGCCGATGTTCGGCGCCTACGGCCGCGCGCCGTTCTCCACGGCCCTCACCTTCGTCTCGAAGGCCGCCCTGGAAGACGGATTGCGCGAAAAGCTCGGCGTGCAGAAGCAGATGGTGGCGGTGGAGAACGTCCGCGGCGGCATTTCGAAGAAGAGCATGGTGCTGAACGACGCCACCCCGGTCATCGAGGTCGATCCCGAGACCTACGACGTCCGCGCCGACGGCGAATTGCTGGTCTGCGAGCCGGCCGACGTGCTGCCGATGGCGCAGCGGTACTTCCTGTTTTGAGCCACCCCGTCATTGCGAGCGACGCGAAGCAATCCAGGACAACGGGACATATCAGACCGTTCCGTCTGCCTGCATTGCTTCGCTGCCCTCGCTATGACGATGGGGGAATGGACACTTGGGACATGAGACCGTGATCCGCGCCACACGCCTCCTGCGCGCCGGCCACCTGATGGGCGGCGAGATCGTCGACCGCGTCGTGCTGGACCATGGCGACCGGCACCGCCGCCGCACGACGATGCGCGGCGTCGGCGGTACGGCCTTCCTGCTCGACTTGGCCGAAGCCTCCGTTCTGGACGATGGCGACGCGCTCGTGCTGGAAAACGGCCGGCTCGTCTGGGTCGAGGCGGCGCCCGAGCGGCTTCTGGAAATCCGCGCGCCGAGCGAACACGCCCTGCGGCGGCTGATCTGGCACATCGGCAACCGGCACATCCCCGCCGAGATCGGGCCGGATGCGGTGTGGATCGCCCACGACCACGTCCTCGCCGAGATGGTCCGCGGCCTCGGCGGCACCGCCGAGCCGGTGGAGCGCCCGTTCCGCCCGGAGGGCGGCGCCTATTCCGGCGGGCACGGCCACGCCCACGGGCATTCCCACGGCACCCGCAATGACCATGACCACGGCTGAAACGGCCGGCGAGGCGCTGCGGCTGTTCGCGTGGCTGTCGCCGGGCTACCCGGTCGGGTCCTATGCCTACTCGCACGGCCTCGAGGCGGCGGTGGAGGCGGGGGATGTGACCGGCGAAGACAGCCTCGCGGCGTGGCTCTGCGACGTCTGCGAGCGCGGCTCCCTGCGCAACGACCTGATCCTCCTCGCCCACGCCCATACGGCGGCCACGGGGCGGGACCCGCAGGGCCTCGCCGGGATCAACGACCTCGCCCTGGCCCTCGCCCCGTCGCGGGAATTGCATCTGGAGACGAGCCAGCAGGGGCGCAGCTTCCTCGACGCGACCCTCGGCGCATGGCCCTGCCCCGCCCTGACCGAGGTGGCGGCGGCCCTGCCGGGGGCGGTCGCCTATCCCGTGGCGGTCGGCGCCGCGGCCGGTGCGCACGGCATGGCGCGGGGGCCGGTGCTCGACATCTACGCCCTCGCCTTCGTGCAGAGCCTCGTCTCCGCCGCGCTCCGCGCCGCCCCGGTGGGGCAGGCGGCGGGCACCCGCACCGTCGCCGCCCTCTCCGCCCGGCTCGTGCCCCTGGCCCGGGCGGCCGAGACGGCGGGGCTCGACGACCTCGGCTCCGCCTGCCTGCGCCTCGATCTCGGCTCGTTCCGGCACGAGACGCAGTATTCCCGCATCTTCCGGTCATGAGGCTTCAGCGATGAGCACATCCGCCAACGGGCCCCTGCGCGTCGGCATCGGCGGTCCCGTCGGTTCCGGCAAGACGGCGCTGATGGAGCAGCTGTGCAAGCGGTTCCGCGACCGCTACGAGATCTGCGCGATCACCAACGACATCTACACGAAGGAGGATGCGCGCATCCTCACCGTGGCCGGCGCCCTGCCGGAGGAGCGCATCCTCGGGGTCGAGACCGGCGGCTGCCCGCATACGGCGATCCGCGAGGACGCCTCGATCAACCTCGCCGCCGTGGCGCAGATGCGGGCCAAGTTCCCCAAGCTCGATCTGGTGCTGATCGAATCGGGGGGCGACAACCTCGCCGCGACGTTCTCGCCGGAGCTCGCCGACATCACCCTCTACGTGATCGACGTGGCCGGGGGCGAGAAGATCCCCCGCAAGGGTGGCCCCGGTATCACCCGGTCGGACCTGTTGATCGTCAACAAGACCGATCTCGCACCCCTCGTGGGGGCGGATCTGTCGGTGATGGAGGCGGACACGAAGCGTATGCGCGGCGCCCGCCCCTATGTCTTCGCCTCCCTGCGGGCGGGCGACGGGGCGGATACGGTGGCCCGCTTCATCGAGGAAACGGGTGGCCTCGGAGGATAGGGGCAGCTCCGGGCGTCATCGTCGGCGCCGCGAGCGCAATCCGGGGCCGTCCTATTGGTCGGCCGACGCCGAACGGGTGCGTGCGGGCGGGGACGAGCCCATCAGGGCGTCGAGGCGGTTCATGCGGGCGGCAAAGCCGTCCAGGGCGGCGCGGCGGGCCTTGGCGGACGGGCTCGCCTCGACCTTCGCATGATGGATCGGACGGGCCTGCGCCGCGAGCGGCGCCGTCGCCAGGACGACGCCCAGGGCGAAGAGGCTGAAGGCTTGTCTCATCGGACGGATCTCGGCTGTCTCGCCGCGCGGAGCGGCAAGGAAGCTTCACCGTAATCCCGGCCATCAGGCCTCGGCGTGCGCTGCCGCACGGGGGCGGCCGGGCGTGGATCGGCCGGTGCACCGCCTTACCCACCCCGCCGCGCGGTGAGCCAGGATGCCGCCAGCACCGCCGTGCTCACGAGGCCGACCAGCAGCGTCGAGGCCGCGTTGATCTCCGGATTCACCCCGAGCCGGACTTGGCTGTAGAGGCGCATCGGCAGGGTCGTGGCCCCGGGCCCGGAGACGAAGCTCGCGATCACCAGATCGTCGAGGGACAGGGTGAAGGCGAGCAGCGCCCCCGCGGCGATGGCCGGCGCCAGGAGGGGCAGGGTGACGGTGCCGAGCACCCGCAGCGGCCCCGCCCCGAGGTCGGCCGCCGCCTCTTCGAGGTACCGGTCGAGCCCCCGCAGCCGGGCCGAGACCACCACCGCGACGAAGCCCGTGCAGAAGGTGGCATGGGCGATGACGATGGTGACGACGCCTCGATCGAGCCCCACCCCGATGAACAGGAGCAGGAGCGAGAGGCCGATCATCACCTCCGGCATCACCATCGGCCCGTAGATCAGCGCGGTGAAGCCGGCGCGCCCCCGGAACCGGCCGTGCCGCTCCAGGGCGAGCGCGGCCAGGGTGCCGAGCGTCGTGGCGACGAGACTCGCGAGGACCGCCACCCGCAGCGACACCCAGGCGGCGGCGATGAGCGGCGCGTCGGCGAACAGCGCCCCGTACCAGCGTGTAGAGAATCCGCCCCAGACGGTCACGAGGCTCGAGGCGTTGAACGAGTAGACCACCAGCACCAGGATCGGCGCGTAGAGGAAGCCGAGGCCGAGCCACAGGACGGTGCGGGTCAGCCCGCTCATGCCCCCTCCCCGTCCGCGCGCAGGCTGTCGCGGAACAGCATGACCGGCCCGATGACGATGGCGAGGAGCAGCACCGCCACCGCGGCGGCCAGCGGCCAGTCCCGGTTGGAGAAGAATTCGCTCCACAGCACCCGCCCGAGCATCAGCGTCTCCGAGCCACCCAGCAGGTCGGGAATGACGAACTCTCCGACCATCGGGATGAAGCACAGCCCGGCCCCCGCCGCGATGCCCGGCAGGCTCAGGGGCAGCGTGACGCTCCAGAACACCCGCGCCGGCCCCGCGCCGAGGTCGGCGGCGGCCTCGGGTAGCGTCGGATCGAGCCGGTTCATCACCGCGTAGAGCGGAAGCACCATGAAGGGCAGGTAGGCGTAGACGAGGCCGATCATCACCGCCGCATCGGTGTTCAGGATCACCAGCGGGTGGGCGATCACCCCGAGCTTGAGCAGCGCGAGGTTCAGAAGCCCCTCCTGCTTGAGGATTGCGATCCAGGCGTAGATGCGGATCAGGAAGCTCGTCCAGAACGGGACGACCACCAGGGCGACGAGAAGGGGCTGCCAGCGCTGCGGGGCGCGGGCCAGGGCGTAGGCGATCGGGGTGCCGATGAGCACGAGGATCGCCGTCGCCGCCCCGGCATAGGCCAGGGAGCCGAGGAGGGCGGCCCGATAGAGGTCGTCGCGGGCCAGCGTCAGATAGTTGGTGAAGTTGAGGGATTCGAGGAAGCTCGACCACCCGTCGAGGCCGCCATCCCATTCCAGCACCGGCAGGTAGGGCGGGATCGCGGTCGCCGGCTCGGATAGGCTGATCTTCAGGGTGACGAGGAACGGCAGGAGGAAGAACGCCCCGAGCCAGAGCAGCGGCGGCAGCCGGAGCAGGCGGGCGAAGAGACGGTTCGGCTGCGGCGCGCCCATGGACCCCCCTCAGGCCGGAAGGATGACGGCATCCGCCGGGGCGAAGCCGGCGCGGATTGCGGCGCCGCGCTCCGGCCCGCCGCCGGGGGGCCCGCTGGCCCGCAGCGCCGTGCCGTCCGGCAGGCGCAGGACCCGGCGGATGCGGTCGCCGAGGAACGTCGCGTCCTCCACCACCGCCGCCAGCCCTCTCTCGCCCAGGACCAGACTCTCCGGCCTCACCGCTACGACGACCTGCGCCCCCTCGGCGAGGACGCCATCCGCCTGCGCCGTCACCGTGCCGTGGGCGGTCACGACCGCGCGGGTCCCCACGGCGCCGGCCGGGCCGAGGCGGCCGGGAATCAGGTTCACGTCCCCGAGCAGGCCCGCCACGTAGCGGCTCGCCGGGCGCCGGTAGAGCGCGGCCGGCGGCCCGACCTGGACGAGGCGGCCACGCTCCATCACCCCGATCCGGTCAGCCAGCATCATCGCCTCCTCCGGATCGTGGGTGACCACCACGAAGCTCGTGCCGAGGCGCCGTTGCAGGGTGCGCAACTCCCCTTGCGTCTCCTCGCGCAGGCCGCGGTCGAGGGCGCCGAGCGGTTCGTCCAGCAGGAGCAGGCCGGGCTCGCGGGCGATCGCCCGGGCGAGGGCCACGCGCTGCCGCTGCCCGCCCGAAAGGGTGTCGGGCCGGCGGTCGCCGAACCCCTCCAGGCGCACGAGACGCAGCAACTCGGCCACCCGTTCGACGGCGCGGGCCTTCGGCATCCCCTTCAGCCCGTAGGCGATGTTGGCCGCCACGCTCATGTGGGGAAACAGGGCGTAGGCCTGGAACATCATGTTCACCGGCCGCCGATGCGGTGGAAGGGCGGTGATGTCGGCGCCGCCCACCTCGACGATGCCCTCGCTCGGGGCCTCGAAGCCGGCGATCATGCGCAGCAGGGTGCTTTTCCCGCAGCCCGAGGGGCCGAGGAGGCAGAAGAATTCGCCCGGCACCAGCTCCAGCTCCACGCCGTCCACCGCGACGTGGCTGCCGAACCGCTTGACGAGGCCCCGGATCCTCAGGGAAGGCGGCACCGCCAAGGGGTCAGGAATCCTCGCGCAGGGCCTCGGCCACCCGCGCCTCCAGCAGGTCCGGCCGCCGCAGGACGAGGGCGCCGCGGGTCCGATCCACGAGGCCCTCCGCCGCCATCGCGGTGAATTCGCGGGTGACCTGTTCCCGCCGGCATCCGATCCGCGCCGCGAGGACGTGGTGATAGGGCGGCGGCGTCACCACGCGCTCGCCCCCGGCGCCGGCCCGGGGCACCGACAGGCGCAGCAATTCGGCGTAGAGCCGGTGGCGCAGGTCGAGGAGCGCGTGCTCCATCAGCCGGGTGTTCAACTCGCGCACCCGCTTGGCCAGCAGGCGCATCAGCCGGTCTGCGATGGCTTCGGAGGCGAACACGATCTGCCGGAACACGCTGGCCGGCACGACGCAGACCTCGCCCCGCGTCAGCGCCGTGACGTTGGCCGAGCGGCCGATCCCGTCGATGGCGGCCAGCTCGCCGAAGAAGGCGCCGCCGCGCATCTCGCCGAGGATCACTTCCTTGCCCGACTGGGTCCGGTTCAGGATGCGGACTTCGCCGGTGGCGATGAAGTAGACGTCGGTGGAGATGTCGTCGAAGTCCACGAGCGTTTCGTTCTCATCGAATCGACGCCAATGGCAGCGGTTGTCGAAGGTCGTGAGCTCGATGCCCGCATCCTTGAAGAAGGGTATGGTCCCCAGGCGCGCCATGACCGATCCACCTCGCCGTCCCCCGCCCCTCGGGTTGCCGGCCGGCGTCCCAGGAAAGACACTCTCCGTCCGATTCCCCGCGCCGCGCGCGGCCATCCGGCCGTTCGGCTGGGCTCAATTCGATGGTGGCCGTGGCATTGCGCAGGGTCAAGCCACCACGAGAGTGTGATTCCTCCTTTGGCGTGGATCGCGCCATAAGGTTTCACGCGCCGTCCTTCCCCCACAGCAATGCCGTACGTCTCGCATCTCTCCGCTCCGCTGCAGCTCGCAGCCGCGAGCCGGCGTCAGGCCACCCTGGGTGGCGCCTTCGAGCGATCGGGACGCGGCCTCCATACCGGGCGGCGGACGACCGTGCGCGTCTCGCCGGCCCCGCAGAACCACGGGATCGTCTTCCGCCGCCGGCTCCCGGATGGGCGCGCGGTCGACATCCCCGCCCTGTGGCACCACCAGGAGACGCAACCGGCCTGCACGGCCCTGCGCGCGCACGGCGTCCTGGTGCGCACCGTCGAACACCTGATGGCGTCGCTCTTCGCCCTGCGGATCGACAACGTGCTGGCGGAGATCGACGGCGAAGAGCTGCCGATCTTCGATGGGAGCGCCGTCCCCTGGTGCGAGGGAATCACGGGGGCCGGCCGGGTGGTTCAGGAGGTGGGCGTGCGCACGCTCCGTGTGCTGCGCGAGGTCCGCCTCACCCACGCGCATCGAAGCCTGTCGATCGGCCCCGGGCGGGGGCTGACCGTGTCGGCCCATATCGAGCTTCGCCGCCTCGGCACCTTCGACTGGCGGGGGCCGATCCTGCCGGAGTCCTTCGCGGCGGAGATCGCCCCGGCCCGGAGCTTCGGCCGCCTCCTGCGTGTGATGGCCGGCCGGACCTACGGCCTCCTGGCGCGCAAGCCGCTCCTTCAGGGATGCGACCCCCGGTCCGCCGCCCTGCTGGTGGGGAAGCGGGTCGTCGGCGGCCTCCGGATGCCCGACGAACTCGTCCGCCACCGGGTGATCGATATCGTCGGCGACCTCGCCCTCGCCGGTCACCCGATCGAGGGCCATGTCGAGGCCAGGCATGCCTGCCACGACCTGAACAATGCCCTGGTCGCCGCCCTGATGCGGGACCGCGGGGCGTGGGAACTGGTCTGAGGAGACCCGGCGCTCAGGCCGAGAGCGGCATCGTCTCCGTGTCGCTGGCGAAGGCCACCGGGGCGAAGGCGCGCAGGAGGTCGGGATCGAGCTTGCCGACCATCTTCAGCATGATCCCGTAGGCGTCCGGCGCGCTCAAGGGCGCCTTGTAGGGCCGGCGCTCGATGAGGGCGGCGAAGATATCGCAGATCGTCACCAGCCGCACGACATCGGGGATCTCGGGACCGCGCAGACCGTCCGGATAGCCGGCGCCGTCGAGCAGCTCGTGGTGCGAGCGGACCACCTTGAGGGCGAGGTCGCTGAATCCCCGGCCCTCCAGCATCGTGTAGCCGATGAGGGGATGCTGGTTCATCACCTGCCGCTCGGGGACGGTCAGCGGGCCGGGTTTGTCGAGGATCGCGCGCGGAATCTTCGACTTGCCGATGTCGTGAAGCAGGGCGCCCTTCGTCAGGAAGTGCGCATCCGCCGGATTGAAGTGCAGCGTCGCGGCGAAGGCCGCGGCGAGGCCGGCGACCGTCAGGCAGTGCCGGTGGGTGATGTCATCGAAGGCGGCCACGAGGTTCAGCCAGTCCTGGACCTTCATGTCCCGCGCGGCGCGGTTCACGATCTCGGCCGCGTCGTCCACCAGCTCCGTCGCCGGCGCTTCGCCGGTGAAGATGGCCGCGAAGGCCCGGCGCGCGGCTTGGGCGTGCTTGGCCGGCGAGTCCGGTTCCACGGCCGGGGCGGCGCCCGTGAGGTCCGCGACCGCGCCCGCCAGGAGCGCCGCCGCGGTCATGGCCGGAAGGCTCTTCGTGGCGCCGAGCATGGTCGCGTGCATCTCCCCCCGCTCCCGGCTGCCGTGGAACAGGTACAGGAACGGCGTGGCGGCTCCCCGTGCCGCCACCAGGGCATGCTTCAGCCGGGCGATCGACTCGGAATGCGGCGAACGGATATCGGCGATCACCAGCCGGCGTCCGGTGGGCGCAGGGAGGTCGTCATAGAGGTCGCAGACCACCGCCCCACCGCCGAGGTTGCGCGCAAGCCGGTTTCCGCTTTCTGGATCGTCTGTCAGGATCAACACAGATGCCATGGCCGCGTTTCTTTCCCGGACAACTTATACTAATCTGTTGTTAATTATCTGCTCGATGTGCAGTCTATCCTGCGCAGCCAGGACTATGCAGCGATGTGTCTGCCGCGGGGTTAACGAAACGCCCCGGCACGCCCTTGCTTCGCCGCGCGTCCCCAGCCAGAACGCCGGCATGCTGCGCGTCAACGACCTGACCTACCGCATCGGCGAGCGCCTGATCCTCGACGCTGCGAGCTTCACCATTCCCGAGGGCGCCCATGTCGGCCTCGTCGGCCGCAACGGCGCGGGCAAGACCACGCTGTTCAAGGCGATCCTCGGCGAGTTGTCGGTGGATTCGAAGGCGGTGTCCCTGCCGAAGGGGATGCGCATCGGCGCCGTGGCGCAGGAGGCGCCCGCCGGGCCGGACAGCCTGCACGCCGTCGTCCTCGCCGCTGACACCGAGCGCGCCCGGCTGATGGCCGAGGCGGAGCACGCCGACGGGCTGCGCCGGGCCGAGATCGAGACCCGGCTGGTGGATATCGGCGCGCATTCGGCGCCGGCCCGGGCTGCGGCGATCCTGCACGGCCTCGGCTTCGACGCCGCGGCCCAGGCCCGACCCTGCGCCGACTTCTCCGGCGGCTGGCGGATGCGCGTCGCCCTGGCGGCGGTGCTGTTCTCGGAGCCGGACCTGCTGCTCCTGGACGAGCCCACCAACTACCTCGACATCGAGGGCACGCTCTGGCTCTACGACTACCTCGAGCGCTACCCGCGCACCGCCATCGTCATCAGCCACGACCGGGACCTGCTCGACACCAGCGTCGACCACATCCTCCACCTCGACCGGGGCAAGCTGTCGATCTACCGGGGCGGCTACACGAGCTTCGCCCGCCAGCTGTCCGAGAAGCGCGTGCTCCAGGCCAAGGCCAAGGCCAAGCAGGACGTGGAGCGGGCGCACCTGCAGAGCTTCATCGACCGGTTCAAGGCCAAGGCCACGAAGGCCCGCCAAGCGCAGTCGCGCATGAAGCGGCTCGCCAAGATGGAGCCCATCGCCGCCCTGCTCGATGACGACGTGCCGGTGATCCACCTGCCGAGCCCCGAGAAGCCGCTCTCGCCGCCCATCGTCGCGATGGACCGGGTGAAGGCGGGCTACGGCGAGCGCGTGGTGCTCTCCGGCCTCAACCTCAGCCTCGCCCCGGACGACCGGGTGGCGCTGCTCGGGGCCAACGGCAACGGCAAGTCGACCTTCTGCAAGCTGATCGGCGGGCGCCTGCCGCCGCTGGCGGGCGACATGCGGCGTTCGTCCAAGATGGACGTCGCCTACTTCGCCCAACACCAGCTCGATGAGCTGCGCCCGGCCGAGAGCGCCTACGCCCATGTCCGGACGCTGATGCCCGACGTGCCGGAGGCCAAGGTCCGTTCCGCGACGGCCCGGCTCGGCTTCGGCGCCGCGAAGGCCGACACCCCGGTGGAGAAGCTCTCCGGCGGCGAGAAGGCCCGCCTGCTCATGGGGCTCGCCGCCTTCCACGGGCCCCACCTGCTGATCCTCGACGAGCCGACGAACCATCTCGACATCGAGAGCCGGCAGGCCCTCGTGGAGGCGATCAACGATTACGAAGGCGCGGTCATCCTGGTGAGTCACGACCGGTTCCTGATCGAAGCCTGTGCCGACCGGCTGTGGCTGGTGTCGGAGGGCTCGGTGAAGACCTTCGACGGCGACATGGACGATTACCGGCGCCTCGTGCTCGCCGGACCCGAGCGCGATGCCGACCGTGCGGCGGACGCGGCCGGGGGGCAGAAGGCCGAGGCGCGGCGGGCCGGTGTGGAGCGCCGCGCCGCCCTCGCCCCCCTCCGCAGGAAGCTCGACGGGATCGAGGCGCGGATGGCGAAGCTCTCGGCGGCCATCGAGAAGATCGATGCGGCCCTGGAGGACGGCAAGGCTTTTCGCGAGAACGCCGCCAAGGCGGGCGAGATCGCCAAGATGCGGGCCGATGCGGCGAGCGCCCTGGCCTCCGCCGAGGAGGAATGGCTGGAGCTGTCCGGGGAGATCGAGGCGGCGCAGGCCTGAGCGCCCGCGCGGGAACCGCCCCCGCCGGCCGGTCATGCCGCACGCACGGTGTCAAGGAAGCGGGCGACCTCCGCCGAAAGGTGCTCGGACTGGCGGGACAGTTCGCCCGAGGCCGAGAGCACCTGCGCCGCCGCCGCGCCGGTATCCTCCGAGGCCCGGGCGACACCCGCGATGTTGCCCGTCACCTCCGTCGTGCCCAGGGCGGCCTGGGCCACGTTGCGGACGATCTCCTGCGTCGCCGCACCCTGCTGCTCCACCGCCGCCGCGATGGAGGTCGCCACGGCGTTGATCTCGCGGATCCGCCCGGTGATCCCGCCGATGGCCGACACCGCCTGATCCGTCACACCCTGGATCTCGCCGATCTGCCCGGCGATCTCCTCCGTGGCCTTGGCGGTCTGGTTGGCGAGTTCCTTCACCTCCGCGGCCACCACCGCGAAGCCCCGGCCCGCCTCCCCGGCCCGGGCGGCCTCGATGGTGGCGTTCAGGGCCAGCAGGTTGGTCTGGGACGCGATGTTCGAGATCAGCCCGACCATGTCGCCGATCCGGGCCGACGTCTGGCGCAGGGCCTGGACCAGGGTTGCGGTCTGGTCCGCCTCGCCCACGGCGGCCTGGGCGAGACTGGCCGAACCTTGGACCTGCCGGCCGATCTCCTGCACGGAGGTGCCGAGCTCCTCCGCCGCGGCGGCCACGGTGCCGACGTTGGAGGCGGCCTGTCCGGCGGCGGTGGCCACGGTGGTGGACTGGCTGGCGGTCTCGGCGGCGGCCGAACTCATCTGCTGGGCGGTGGCCTGCAGCTCCGTGGCGGAGGAGGAGACCATGCCGACGATCCCGCCGACCGCCGCCTCGAACCCGTCGGCCAGCTCGACCATGGTGCGCCTGCGCTCCCGGGCCGCCGCCTCGTCGGCGAGGCGCTTCATCTCCGCCTGCTCCACGGCTTTGCGGGAGACCATCTCCTTGATGCCCTCGACGGCCTTGCCGACCACGCCGATCTCGTCGCCGCGCCGGGCCTCGGCGATGTGCGCGTCGATCTCGCCCTGGGCCATGCGCTGGAGCACCGCGACGAGGCTGCCCAGCGGGCGGGCGATGCCGAACACGACGATGCCGACCGACAGGGCCATGGCCACGACCAGTCCGGCCACGGCGGAGCCGACCAGGATCATGATGGCCCCGCTGGCCGCGTTCCCGGCCGTATCGCGGGCGGCCTCGAATTCCTGGGTCAGCTTCGTGGTGCGCTTCAGGATCATCTCGCGCAGCTTCGTCCTGATGGGCGAAGCGTCGATGACGGCGATCTTCGCCGCCCCGCCGACGTCGTTCGCCATCCGCTGGGCGAGGGAGCGGTTCAGCATCGCCACGAGGCTGCTGATCTGTTCCCGCAGGCTTTCATTGGTCGCCACGCGTTCGGGGGAGTCGGCGATCGCGTTCAGGCGGTCGATCTCCCCCAGCGCCAGCTTCACCGCCGCCTCGTAGCGGTCCCGGTACGAGGCCAGTTTGTCCTCGCGCGTCTCGAGGATGGCGTTGCGCGCCTGAACTGATGCTTCGGTGGAGGCGATCTGGACCGTGAGGATATGCTGAAGGCGTTTGGCCTGCACGTCGGCCATGACGCGTGTCTGTTCGCTCAGGCTGAGGAGGTTGGCGCGGGCATAGACCACGAGTCCCGCCGCCACCACGGCGAGGATGACCAGCGGGACCGCGGCTTTGAGGACCAAGCGGGTATCACGAAGTAGATGCATAGAGCTCGTCTCGAATCATACGCAGAGGTGCCGGCGGGTCCGACGACGGAGGACGCGGGCCACCTGAGCGCATGATGCCGAACCTTGCCGAAGTGATACTGATTAAGTATGGTTAATCAGGTGTTTATTGAGCGCAATCGGGCAATCGAGGCGCAGGAAAACTGATCATTTTTGCAATATAACTGAAGGTTGAATGGATCAATTCCACACCACCGACAACCGACAGTCGAGAATTTATACCTCACTGCATCGGGAATTGCATTGCAAGTGGTGTTGTGGCCTTCGGGCCGGGGGCGGCATGGCAGGAGGCATCCCCGCTCGGCTCGGTTTGCCCGCCGAGTCGGGACATGCGAGAGACACGGCATGCCCAGCCTCGACACAGTTCGGCGCGCCCAATACTGGCTTTCGCAGATCGGAAAGCCTCGGGGACCGCGCGCGCCGCGCCTGCTCGTGCTCGGCGTCTGCCAAGCCGGCACGGTGGCCAAGGCGATGCGCTACCTGCTGCCGGACGCGCAGGTCGACTTCCTGTCCGTCTTCTCCATCGGACGCGGCCACCGCCGTCTGTCGGACCTGATCGCCCGGGCCGACCGCTACGACGCGGTCTTCACCCACATCTACCTGCCGCCCTTCCGGGACGGGGGTACGATCCTCGACCTGCGCGCGCGCCCGAACGTGTACGTGATCCCGACGATCGCCTTCGCCGCCTACCACCCGGACGTGGTCTCGATCGGCGTGCAGGACCACGCGACCCTGCGCGGCCTCCTCTCCGGGCCGATGGGCCATTCCCACTCGGCGGTCACGCTCTACGCCTACCTCGCGGGCTTCTCCGAGGCGCAGGCGCTGCGGTTGTTCTGCGAGCCGGTCTTCGAACGGCTCGGCTATTACGCGTTCTGGGACGAGTCCGTCGCCAGCCTGCGCCGGCTCGGGGCCGAGGCGGGATACGACCTCGACACCCACCTGACCCGCTGGGCGCGGCGCGGGTGCTTCATGCACTCGACCAACCACCCCAAGCTCTACGTGATGGCCGACATCGCCCGCGGGCTGCTGGACAAGGCCGGCATCCCGTTCGACGCCTGCGACCTGGATGCGTTCCTCCCCGACGACCTCGGCGGCATGGGAAGCTGGCCGGTCTATCCCGAGATCGGGCAGCATTACGGGGTGCCGGGCAGCGCCCTGTTCTTCAAGGCCGAAACGCCCCGCTCCGGCCCGGCCCGGACGATGACCCGCGCGGCCTACATCGCCGCGGCCTATGCCTATTACGAAAGGCGCCCGCGGGACGTCCTCGTCAGCCAGCGGGTGCAGGCGTGGCGGGGCGACCCCGCCACCGTCGATTTCCTCCGCGTCGCGGCCGGTCCCGCGCCGGATGCGGCCCCCCAGCCGGCCGGCGGGATGCCCTTCGCCGCGGGTCGCCGCGCCGGCCATGCCCCCGACGGATCGATCGTCGCAGGCGGGGCCGGGCGGCTTGGACGCGTTTCAGCACGGCTGTAGAGAGCCCGGGCCCGGCACCTTCGGTTCCGCGCTGCGTTGACGGACAGCCCTTCTCCCGACGCGTCCGCCCCGATGTGCTCCCTCGCTCGCCCCACCGGGCGCACCGCCCTCGCCTTCGTCACCTCGATGGGAGCCCTTGCCGTGGCACGGCGCGTCTTCGCCCGCAGCGCCATCCCGCTCCCCCCGGCGCTGCCCGCAGCCCTCGGCAGTGTGTCCGGGCCGCAGATCGGGACCGTGGCGTACTACGCCGCCCCCGAGGGCGCCGGGCGACCGCTGCTGCTGATCCACTCGATCAACGCCGCGGGCAGCGCCTACGAGACACGCCCGCTGTTCCTGCATTACGCCGGGTCCCGGCCCGTCTATGCCATCGACCTGCCGGGCTTCGGCTTCTCCGAGCGGAGCCGGCGGCGCTACACGCCGCGGCTCATGGCCGAGGCGATCCACGCCGTCGTCGCGCAGATCCGCGCCCGGCACGGCGGCGAGGCGGTGGATGCCATCGCGATCTCCCTGTCCTGCGCCTACCTTGCGCGGGCCTGCCTCGCCCGCCCGGCGGATTATGCCACCATCGGCTTCATCAGCCCCACCGGCTTCGATGGGCGCCTCTCCGGCGAGGGACCGCCGGACGGGCACCGGGGCCGTGACGTGGTCCGTGAGATCCTCGACCGGCGCCCCCTCGGCCCGGCCATGTTCGCCGCGCTGGCCAGCCGCGTCAGCATCCGGTTCTTCCTGGAGAAGACCTTCGGCGCCACGAAGATCGACGAGGGCCTGCTCGACTACGCCTACGCCACGACCCATCAGCCGGGGGCGGAGCACGCGCCGTACTGTTTCATCGCCGGCCATCTCTTCCCGACCGACTCGACACTGCTCTACGACCGGCTGCGCGGGCCGGTCTGGATGGTGCACGGCCAGCGGGGCGACTTCGTCGATTACCGCCTCGCCCCCCGTTTCGCGGACCGGCCGAACTGGCAGATCGACGCCCTCCCCACCGGCGCGCTGCCGCAATTCGAGCGGCTGCGCGCGGTGACGGATTCCTACGACGGCTTCCTCGCCGCGATCAGGCGCCCGAATCCACCCCGGTGATGCGGTAGCGCAGCCAGACGGTGCCATCGTCCAGCCGCTCGCAGGTTTCGAGGTCGAGCCTGCGGCGCTTGCCCATCGAATCGGCCTCCTCGCCCGCGAAGTCGAACAGGGCGGGGGTGCCCGACACGCCGTCCACGGCCGGCGCGAGGAGGAGGCTCAGCTCATCGATCACCCCGGCCCGCAGCATCGAGCCGTTGATGTGTCCGCCGCCTTCCACGAGCAGCCGCTCGATGCCGAACAGCGCCTTGAGCTTGCGCACGGCCAGGGCGAAATCCACCTCCCGCTCCCCGGCGAACAGGTAGGATTGGCCCCCGGCCTTCAGGGCGCGCAGGTGCGCGTCCGGCACGGATTCGGTCAGCACCACCACGACATGGTCGCCCGTGATCTCGTTGCGCGCCCCCCAGTCGAGGCGCCCGCGGGCGTCGAGGGCGACGGCGTAGCCCGACGCGTTCCGGGTGGCGACATGATCCTCCCGCGGCACCGGCACCCCGTCGTCGGCGGGCGCCTGCGGGAGCGGGTCCGCGCTGTCCGCGTAGCCCTGCATGGTGATGCGGCCGCACATCCAGGCATCGCCTTCGAGGGCGGCATGGATGCGCTCGTAGTGGCGGTCGGCGTCGGCGAGCCAGCGGCGGACCTTGATCCGTCCATCGACGGAGGTCGTCATGTGGCAGACGACGTGGGGGCGGTCGGCGTGGGAGGCGGTCTTCTGGTCCATGGTCGGCTCGCGGCGGTGCGACGGCAGGGTCGCCGGTATCGCGCCGGCTGCGGGGTTGGTTCCGGGGCTCACGACAGCATGCGGGTGTCGCCGTCGATCGAGATCGCCTGGCCGGAGATCGTGCGCCCCCGGTGCGAGGCCAGGAACAGGATCTGGTCGGCGAGCTGCCGGGCCGTCACGTACTCCTTCATCGAAACGAACGAGAAGGCGCGGGCCTCCATCTCCGCGAAGCCCGTGCCCTGCTGCTGCGCCTTGGCCTCCAGCACCCGGCGCTGGCGATCCCCCGCCACGAGGCCCGGCAGGATCGCGTTCACCCGGATGCCGGCCTCGCCCAGCTCGATGGCCAGCGACTTGGTGAAGCCGATCACCCCCCATTTCGCGGCGGCGTAGGGGCTGCGCAGGGCGAACCCGAATTTGCCCGCCGCCGAGGACAGGTTGACGATCGAGGCGTTGTCGCTCGCCCGCAGGTACGGCACCGCGAGCCGGGCGCAGTTGAACTGGCTCGTCAGGCACACCGTGAGGCAGCGGTCCCATTCCTCCGGGGCGATGTCCTCGACGCGGCCCGTCGGCCCGGCGATGCCGGCGTTGTTCACGAGCACGTCGAGGCCGCCGAGGTCACCCACCGCCGCCTCCATCATCGCCGACACCTGACCGCGCTCGCCCACATCCGTGAGGATGCGGCCCACTCCCGCCGGGAGGGCATCGAGGGCCTGCCCATCGACATCGCAGGTGAAGACCCGCGCACCTTCCTCAAGGAACGCGTCCACGATGGCCCGCCCGATCCCGTTGGCGCCCGCCGTGACCAGCACGCGCAAGCCGTTGATGCCGAGGTCCATGGTCCGTCCTGTTGGCTGGAGTGATGAAACGGTCGTTGCGGCCCGTCATGGCCGTTGCGCCTGCCGGAGCCCGCCCCGGGACAGGATGAATTCCGCCGCATCGCCGATATCGGCGGCGATGGCCGCCGCGGCGGCGGGGCCGTCCCGGGCTTCGATGGCGGCCACGGCCTCGGCATGGCGGCGCATGGCCGAGCCCTGCCGCAGCCGCCCGGGATGCGCACGCAGGTCGAGGTTGAGCACCGGCCCGGCCTTCAGCCACAGGCGGGCGATGATCTCCCGGAGCGGTTCGAGGCCGCAGGCGGCGTAGACCGCGAAATGCAGGTCGCGGTTGAGGACGACCGCGCGCGCCCCGTCCGGCCGCGCGGAGCCGGCCAGGGCGCGGAACGCCGCCTCCGCCCTCCGGATCTCGGCGAGCTCACCGGGGCTGCGCCGTTCGGCGGCCCGGGCGGCGGCCAGGCCCTCCACCGCCATGCGCGTCTCGGCCAGCGCACGGAACGCCTCCGGGGTCAGCACCGGCACCCGCAGCGCCCGGTTCGGCGCCACGTCGAGGGCGCCCTCGGCGGTGAGGCGGCTCACCGCCTCCCGCACCGGCATCACCGAGACGCCGAGCGCCGCCGCCGTCTGGCGCAGGGACAGCCGGTCGCCCGGCGCGAGACGGCCGGAGGCCAGCAGATCCGACAGGGCGTCGTAGGCGGTGTCCGCCAGGGTGCGCCGCGCGATCTGGGGGAGATCCGCCAGGGCGGGTGATGAACTCATGTGCCGACACTAGACGAATCCTGCACTATCGCGCTAGTGATGTGTGATCACAGTTCGGGCAGGCCGCAGAGCCACACAACGACCCGGCTGGAGGAAACGCCCAGGGGAGGCCGCTGGCCATGAGCCCACTCACCGATTCGATCTCGCGCCGTTCGCTGCTCCGGGCCGGCGGTGCCGCCCTCCTCGCCCCGGCCCTGGCCGCGCCGGCCCTCTCGCAGGGGCAAGCGGACGTGATCCGCTTCGGCCACCTGACGCCGCGCACCGGCTTCCTCGGCCCCCTCGGGGAGTTCGCCGTGCAGGCGGCCCAACTGGCGGTTGAGGAGATCAACGCCGCGGGCGGGATCAACGGCCGCAGGGTCGAGCTCCTGACCGAGGACAGCGTGAACCCGCAGACCGCCTCCGCGAAGGCCGAGCGCATGGTGCAGCGGGACAAGGTGGCCTGCCTGATCGGCGAGATCAATTCGGCCTCGGCGCTGGCGATCTCCCAGGTGGCCCAGCGCGAGAAGACGCTATTCATCAACACCGGCGCGAATTCGGACGCCCTGCGGGGGGCCGACTGCAAGCGGTTCATGTTCCACGTCGAGGCGCAGAACACCATGATGGTGCGCGCCGCAGGCCGGGCGCTGTTGGAGAAGGGCCTCGTCAAGGACAAGAAGATCTACACCCTGACGGCCGACTATGCCTTCGGCCACGACTTGCTGAAACAGGCCAGGAAGTTCCTGGCGGGCAACGGCGCCACCATCACGGGCGAAGACCTGATCCCCACCGAGCTGACGGATTTCTCGCCGTTCCTGCTCAAGATCCGCCAGAACCGGCCGGACCTGGTGATCTGCAACCTCGCGGGTGCGCAGATCACCAACTTCCTCAAGCAGTACAGCGAGTTCGGCCTGCCCTTCCCCGTGGCGGGGTTCGGGTTCGACACGGCCCTGGCCTGGGGCGCGGGCCAGGGCAACTTCCTCGGGACGTGGCCGGTGGTGTGGCACCACATGGTCCCGTCGCCCTCGGCGCAGAAGTTCGTGGCGGCCTTCAGGGCCAAGTACAAGCGCCCGCCCGAAAACCAGGCCTGGGGCGACTACACCGCCACCAAGATCCTCGCGCGGGCGATGGCGGAGACGAAGACGACCGATTCCCTGAAGATCGTGGAGTATTTCGAGGGCGGCGCGAAGTTCGACATCCACAAGTCCCGGGAGGGTTATTTCCGGTCGTGGGACCACGAGCTGATGCAGGAGATGTACGCCATCACCGCCCTGCCGCCGGAGACGATCAAGAACGCCTACGACATCTTCACCTCGACCGGCCCGCTGCCGGGGCCGGGGGAGAGCCTGGAGCTCCTCGCGACCACGCGGGAGGAGAATGCCTGCACCTTCCCGGCGTGAGGTGAGGCGATGACGCTCGTCTTCATGCTGGAGCAGGTGCTGAACGGCCTGCTGATCGGCGTCCAGTATCTGCTGATCGCGCTCGGCCTGTCGCTGATCTTCAGCCTCGGCGGCATCGTCAACCTCGCCCACGGGGCGTTCTACGCCATCGGCGCCTACCTCACCGTGGCGCTGGCGCCGCAGATCGGCTTCGGCGGGGCGCTCGTCGCCTCCCCCCTGGCGGTGGGGTCGATCGGGCTGGTGGTGGAGCGGTTCCTGCTGCGGCGGTTCTACCGGGGCGACCCGGCGCTGGGGCTGCTCCTCACCTTCGGCCTCGCCATGGTGGCCGAACAGGCCCTGCGCATGGCCTTCGGCGCGGCCCCCCTGCCCTTCGGCATCCCGCCCTGGCTGCGCGGGCAGGTCTTCATCGGCGACCTGATCTATTCGCGCTATCGCCTCGCGATCCTCGTCGTCGCCGTGGTCTGCGTCCTCGGCCTGTGGCTCCTGCTGACGAAGACCAGCTTCGGCCGTGTGGTGCGGGCGGGGGTGCAGAACCCCGACATGGTGGCTGCGCTCGGCATCTCGCTCCGGCCGTACATGACCGCCGTCGTCGTGATCGCCACCGGCCTCGCGGGGCTGGCCGGCACGATGATGGCCCCGGTGACGGGGGTGCAGCCGGCCATGGGGGCGGAGATCCTCACCTTCGCCTTCGTGGTGGTGGTGATCGGCGGGCTCGGCTCGTTCTGGGGCGTGGTGCTGGCGGCGCTGATCGTCGGCGTGGTGCGCGGCCTCACCGCCTACGCCTACCCGCCCGCCACGGAGGCGGCGGTCTACGGCCTGATGGTGCTCGTGCTGCTCCTGCGGCCGCGGGGACTGTTCGGCGAACACATCGCCCGGTTCGAGTGAGAGGCGCCATGTCCCAGACCGCCGAGGCCCTTCCCCTCGCCCCGCCCCAGCGCGGCGGCCTCGTCCGCGAGAGCCGCCAGCTCTGGGTCGCCCTGGCTGCGCTCGCCGTCCTGCCCTTCGCCCTCGACGCGATCGGCCTGACGATGATCACCGCCATCGACGTGGTGATCTTCGCCCTCGCCGTCCTCGGCCTCAACATCCTCGTCGGCTGGACCGGCCTCGTCTCCTTCGGCCACGGGGCGTGGTTCGGCATCGGCGCCTACGCGGTGGCGATCCTCCAGACCCGACTCCTGCCGGGGGACATGGCCCTGCCCCTCCTCGGCGCCCTGGCGATCACCGCCGGCTGCGCGCTCGCGGCCGGGGGGCTGATCCTGCGGCGCCGGGGCGTCTACTTCTCCCTGCTGACGCTCGCCCTCACGGCGATGCTCTACGCCATCGCCTTCCGCTGGACGGACCTGACCGGCGGCGAGAACGGCATCGGCGGCGTGCGCCGCTGGGACGCCCTCGACGCGCCGGGCCCGCTCTACGCCGCCGTCGCATCCATCGCCGCCCTGGTGCTGTTCGGCCTCTGGCGGTTCCGCCGCTCGCCGATGGGCACGGTGCTGGTGGCGATCCGCGAGAACGAGCAGCGGGCCGGCTTCCTCGGCTACGCCACCGACCGCTACAAGCTCGCGGCCTTCGTGCTCTCGGCCACGATCACCGGCTTGGCGGGGGCGCTCTCGGCCTACAACCACCGCTTCGCTTCCGCCGATCCGATCTCCATCGCCTTCTCCGGCGAACTGCTCGCCATGACGGTGATCGGCGGGATGCGCTCGTTCCTCGGGCCGGCGATCGGCGCCCTGTTCTTCATCCTGTTCCGGGAGTTCCTGTCGATCTACACCGGCGACTGGCTCCTGTATTTCGGCCTGCTGTTCGTCGCCTTCATCGTGCTGTCGCCGGACGGGCTCGTCGGCATCGGCACGCGGCTCATGAAGCCGTTCCGCAGGGCGTCCACCGAGGGGGCAGCCATGGCTGCGCGCCGGGCCGGGGCGAGCGGGCGCGTGCCGCCGCGCTTCATCGCCGGCGGCGCGGGGACGGGGCCGGTCCTCGTGGTGGAGGGCATCGCGAAGCGGTTCGGGGCGGTGGCGGCGGTGCGCGGCGTCTCCTTCGCCGTCGCCGACCGGACGCTGCACGCCCTGATAGGCCCCAACGGCGCGGGCAAGACCTCCGCCTTCAACCTGCTCTCGGGGCTCTACCACCCCGATGCCGGGCGCATCACCCTCGACGGGCGCGATGTCGGGGGCCTCGAACCCGACGCGATCACCCGGGCGGGGATCGGGCGGTCGTTCCAGATCACCAACCTGTTCCCCGGCCTGTCGGTGCAGGAGAACGTGCGCCTCGCGGTGCAGGCCCGGCACCCGTCGCACTTCAGCCCCTGGCGGGACGCCCTCGCCCTCGGCGAGATCGCCGACGACACCGCCGAATTGCTGCGCTGGACCGGCCTGTCGGGAATCGAGCGGGCGGAGGCCGGCAGCCTGTCCTACGGCGGGCAACGGCTCTTGGACATGGGGCTGGCGCTCGCCACCCGCCCGCGGGTGCTGCTGCTGGACGAGCCCCTGGCCGGGCTCGCCGCCGCCGAGCGCGAGCGGGTCGGCGACCTCATCAAGGCGCTCTCGGCCGACATCCCCGTCCTCCTCGTGGAGCACGACATCGACCGGGTGTTCCGCCTCGCCGACCGGGTGACGGTGATGGCCGACGGCGCGGTGCTGGTGGATGGCACCGTCGCCGACGCCCGCGACGACGCGAAGGTCCAGGCGGTCTATCTCGGCTCCGGCACGGAGGCCATCGCCGCGAAACCCCGGGCCAGCGCCGCCGCGAAGGAAGACCTGCTGACCATGGAGGGCGTGAACACCTTCTACGGCAAGTCGCACATCCTCAACGGCGTCGATCTCACCGTGCGCCGGGGGGAGGTGGTGGCGCTGCTCGGGCGCAACGGCGCCGGCAAATCCACCTTGCTCAAGACGCTGATCGGCATCGCCCCACCGGCCTCGGGGCGGATCGCGCTCGGCGGGGAGGACATCGCCGGCCTTCCGCCCGACCGCATCTCCCGGCTCGGCATCGGCTACGTGCCGCAGGGGCGGGCTCTGTTCGCGGGCATGAGCGTCGCCGAGAATCTCGGCCTGGGCCGTCTGCGGCGCCTGACCGGCGCGGGGATCCACTGGAACGAGGACAGGGTGCTCGAATTCTTCCCGCGCCTCAAGGAGCGCTGGACCGTCGATGCCGCCCGGCTCTCGGGGGGCGAGCAGCAGATGGTGGCCGTGGCCCGCGCCCTGTCCGGTGACACGCGGCTCCTCCTTCTGGACGAGCCCTTCGAGGGCCTGTCCCCGGCGGTGACGGAGGAGCTGTTCGAGGCGTTCGATCGCCTGCGCCGGGAACTGGCGATCATTCTCGTGGACCATCACCTCGACTTGGCGCTCGCCCTGTCGGACCGGACGGTGGCCCTGGAGCGGGGCGCCGTGCAGTGGACGGGTGAGTCTCGCCTGCTGCGGGACGATCAGGACCTGAGGCGCAAGGTGCTGTGGCTGTGATGTTTCCCGACAACCGCCGTCATTGCTTCGCTGCGCTCGCAATGACGGTCGGGGGCTTTCGGACGGCGCGACCGTGCCGTCCGCGCGGAGGAAACGCGGTGAAGCGGAGTACGCCATGACCGAATCCGTAGCCATCGTCGGCTCCGGCCTGATCGGCCGGGCCTGGGCCATGATCTTCGCCCGGGCAGGCTGGGACACCCGCCTGTTCGACCCCGCCGACGGTGTCGCGGCGGCGGCCGTGCCCCTCTGCGCCGAGGGGTTGCGGACGCTCGCCGCCCACGGCCTCTGCGACGATCCCGAAGGCGCCGCGCAGCGCATCCGCGCCGTGGGGGGGCTCGCCGACGCCCTGGCCGGTTGCACCTTCGTGCAGGAGAACGGCCCGGAGCGGGAGGACGTGAAGCGCGCCCTCTTCGCCGAGCTGGACGCCCACGCCCCGCCTGGGACGGTGATCGCCTCCTCGTCCTCCGCGATCCGCTGCTCGCTGTTCACGGAGGCGTTGCCCGGCCGCGGACGGTGCCTGATCGGCCATCCGGTGAACCCGCCGCACCTGATTCCCCTGGTGGAGATCTCCGGGGCCCCCTGGACGGACGAGGCCGCGCTCACCCGCGCCCGGGCGGTCTACGAGGCCATCGGCCAAGTGCCGGTCACCGTGCTGAAGGAGGTCGAGGGCTTCATCCTCAACCGGCTTCAGGGGGCGCTCCTGGCCGAGGCGTTCCGTCTCGCCGCCGAGGGTTACGTGACGCCCCAGGATCTCGACCGCACGGTGGCGGACGGGCTCGGCCTGCGCTGGAGCTTCATGGGCCCGTTCGAGACCATCGAACTCAATGCGCCCGGCGGTATCGCCGATTACTGTGCGCGCTACACCGGCTTCTACAAGCGCCTCGCCGCCGCGCCGCCGCCGCCCTCCGTGTACGAGGCGGAGGCGGTGGATGCGATCCTGCAGCAATGGCAGGCCCCCGCCGACCTCCCCGCGCGGATGCAGCGGCGGGACCGGCGCCTCGCGGCGCTGCGCGCCCACAAGAACGACCAGAAGGATTGAGCATGGCGACGCAACGCAAAGTCATCATCACCTGCGCGGTGACGGGGGCGATCCACACGCCCAGCATGTCCCCGTACCTGCCGGTCTCACCCGAGGAGATCGCCGACGCCGCCATCGGCGCCGCCGAGGCGGGGGCGGCCATCGTCCACCTCCACGCCCGCGACCCTCGGGACGGGCGGCCGGACCAGAGCCCGGAGGCGTTCGCGAAGTTCCTGCCGGTGATCAAGCAGCGCTCGAACTGCGTGGTGAACCTCACCACCGGCGGCGCGCCGACCATGTCCATCGAGGAGCGCGTCCGCCCGGCCGCGACCTTCAAGCCCGAAGTCGCATCGCTGAACCTCGGCTCGATGAATTTCGGCCTGTTCGGCATGCTCGACCGCTTCACCGACCTCAAGCACCAGTGGGAGCGGGACTACCTCGGCAACAAGGACATCATCTTCCGCAACTCCTTCGGCCAGATCGAGCACATCCTCACCACCTGCGGCCCGAACGGGACGCGGTTCGAGTTCGAATGCTATGACACGGCCCATCTCTACAACCTGAAGTACTTTTTCGACCGGGGTTTGGTGAAGGCGCCGCTGTTCATCCAGACCGTGTTCGGCCTCCAGGGCGGTATCGGCGCGCATCCGGACGACGTGATGCACATGAAGCGCACCGCCGACCGGCTGTTCGGGGACCAGTACCGCTGGTCGGTGCTGGGTGCGGGCCGCAACCAGATGAACATTGCCGCGATGGCGGCGGCGATGGGCGGCAACGTCCGCGTCGGCCTGGAGGACAGCCTCTGGGACGGCCCCGGCAAGCTCGCCGAGACCAACGCCGCCCAGGTCCGCCGGGTGCGCAGCATCATCGAGGGCCTGGGCCTCTCGATCGCGACCCCGGACGAGGCGCGGGAGATGCTGTCGCTGAAGGGCGGCGATCAGGTGGATTTCTGAGCGGCGCGGCATGGGTGGCGGTGAGGGGTGGGCGGCGCCCGCGTTGACCCCTTCGCCGTCATCGCGAGCGCAGCGAAGCGACCCAGGGAAGCGGGAGATTTGAGTGCGTGGCGCGTCCCTGGATTGCTTCGCTTCGCTCGCAAAGACGGCGGTGCGTGAGTGGCGGCGTCCGCGTTGGCCCCCTCACCGTCATCGCGAGCGCAGCGACGCGACCCAGGGTCAGCGAGAGGTTTGGGGTGTGGCGCGTCCCTGGATTGCTTCGCTTCGCTCGCAAAGACGGCGGTGCGTGATCGGCGGCGCCCGCGTTGACCCCCTCTCCGTCATCGCGAGCGCAGCGAAGCGACCCAGGGGAGCGGGACGTTTCAGGGCCAGGCGCCCCCCGGAATGTGCCGCCCGCGATACCGGCGGCGTGCGCCGATCACGGCGTTCCGAGCACCCGCGCCAGATCCGCCGCGTCCGCCCCGGCGATCTCCAGGCGTTTCACCCGTGCCTGATGGCCGGCGACGATCCGCACCGCGCTCGCCGGCACCTTGAGCGTCGCGGCGATCAGCCGTTCCAGCGCCTCGTTCGCCGCCCCCTCCACCGGGGGCGAGGATACGCGGACCTTGAGGCAGGGTGCCCCGTCCGCGTCGCGGATCCAGCCGTCGATGGCGTCCCGGCCGCCGCGGGGCGTCAGGCGCACG
Source organism: Methylobacterium sp. J-076 (assembly GCF_022829405.1). GTDB lineage: Bacteria > Pseudomonadota > Alphaproteobacteria > Rhizobiales > Beijerinckiaceae > Methylobacterium. The sequence continues at coordinate 429,024 of NZ_JAKSXW010000149.1, read as the reverse complement.
GCGAGGCGCGCGACGGGCTGGACGGCAGGCGCTTTCGCCATCGCGGAGGGTTCCTAGAAGACCTTGCCGGGGTTCAGCCTGTTGTCGGGGTCCAGGGCGCGTTTGACGAGCCGCATGGTGGCGATTTCCTCCGGCGAGCGGGAGAGCTTGAGCTTGTCCCGCTTCATCAGCCCGATCCCGTGCTCGGCCGACACCGAACCGTTCAGCGCGGCCAGGGGCTCGTAGATCGCGGCGTCGATGGCCGCGTTCCCGTCCCCGGCGAGGTCGGTGGTGTTCCAGTGGAGGTTGTTGTCGCCGATATGGCCGTAGACCACGGCCCGGCAACCGGGGATCGCCTCCATCCGGGCCAGCGCCGTGCGGACGTAGCCGTCCATCCGGTCGAGGGGGACGCTGACGTCGAAGGCGCGCTCGATCCCGTCGGCGTTCATATTCTCCACCCGGTCGCGGATACGCCACATGGCCTGCCGCTGCTCCTCGGACGAGGCGAGGGCGGCATCGAGCACCGTGCCCTCCCCCATCAGCCGGTCGAGGAGGTCCACGAAGCGGTCCGTCTCCTCCGGCACGCATTCGATTTCGATGATCGCGTAGAACGGGTAGTCCGCCCCCAGGGGCGGCGTGGCCCGGCCGGGCTTGGTCATCAGCCGGTAGAAGGCGGGCCACAGGCCCTCGAACGACGACACCCGCCCCTGGAACGCCGATTGCGCGGCGCGGAGCAGCCGGGCACCGTCATCCACGCCGGGGCAGGCGACGAGGGCCGTGACATAGCCCGCCGGCTCGGGCCGCAGGCGCAGGACCGCCCGGGTGACGATGCCGAGCGTGCCCTCGGTGCCCAGGAAGAGCTGCTTCAGGTCGAGCCCGGTGTTGTTCTTGATGAGCGGGCGCATGGAGGACACCACGGTCCCGTCCGCCAGCACGGCTTCGAGGCCGAGCACCATCTCGCGCATCATGCCGTAGCGCAGCACGCGCAGGCCGCCGGCATTGGTCGAGATCGTCCCGCCCACCGTCGCCGAGCCCCGCGCGCCCAAGTCGAGGGGGAAGAACAGCTGCGCCGCCCGGGCGGCGTTCTGCACCGCCTCCACGGTGGCGCCGCTGCCGGCCACCATCGTCATGGCCAGGGGGTCGACGGGCTCGATCGCGGTCATCCGCTCGGTCGAGAGGGTGACCTGTTCGGGGGCGCAGAGGATGCCGTCCACGAGGCCCGTCGCGCCGCCCCGCGGGACGATGGCGACGCCCGCTTCGGCGCAGGCCGCCATGACGTGGCTGGTCTCGGCCGTGTCGCGGGGGCGCACCAGGGCGAGGGCGGCGCAGGGCTCGGTCGGGCGCGTCCAGGCCGCCGGGCGGCTGCGAAGCTCGTCGCCCGTCACGAGGCCTGAGGGGCCGACAATGGCGGCGAGTCGGTCGAGGAGGGCGTGCGTGGGGATCATGGCCGCTCGAAGTAACACTCTCGCCGTGGGGCTGTCACAGCAACCCGCGCCGGGCGAGGTTGCGCATCAGGGCGCCGGCCCCGAACGTCCAGGGCTCGCAGGCGTCGCAGGGGCGCATGCGGTTGACGAGCCGCCCCAGCTCCGGGCTCGCCACGGTCACGCGGTCGCCCTCGGCATGGGTGAAGCCGAGGCCCGGCCCGTGCCGGTCCTTCACCGGGGCGAACATCGTGCCGAGCAGGAGCACCGCCCCGTCCGGGTAGCGGTGGGACCGGCCCATCATCGCTTCCACCAGATCCTCGGGATCGCGGCTGATGTCGGCGAGCGCCGAGGTGCCGTCGAGGCGGAAGCCGTCCGCCCCCGTCACCTCCAGGGACACGGTGGTCCGCCGCACCGTGTCGAGGGAGAAGGTCCGGTCGAACAGGCGAAGGAACGGGCCCAGCGCGCAGGAGGCGTTGTTGTCCTTCGCCTTCCCCAGGAGAAGGGCCGAGCGCCCCTCGAAATCCCGCAGGTTCACGTCGTTGGCGAGGGAGGCGCCGACGATCCGCTGACGGGCGTTGACCGCCAGGGCGATCTCGGGCTCGGGATTGTTCCATTGGGACTCCGGGTGCAGCCCGGCATCCGCGCCGCAGCCCACGGCCGACATCGGCTGGGCCTTGGTGAAGATCTCGGCGTCCGGGCCGATCCCGACTTCGAGGTACTGGCTCCAGGCGCCCTGCGCCACCAGCACCGCCTTCAGCGCCATGGCCTCGGGCGAGCCCGGTTTCAGGCGGCGCAAATCGTCCCCGACCAGCCGTCCCACCTCGGCCCGGATCGCGGCGGCGGCCAGGAGGTCCCCCCGCGCCCGCTCCTCGATCACCCGCTCCAGCATCGACGCGGCGAAGGTCACGCCAGCCGCCTTCACGGTCTGGAGATCGAAGGGCGCCAGCAGCCAGGGCCGGGACGGATCGCGCCCGTCCGGCGGGGTGTTGGCGAGGATCGCGTCGAGGGGGCCGCAATCCTCGCCCGCGGCCGCGCGGAGGGCCGCGGCGGGATCCTCCGCCTCGCAGAGGTCGCTCACGGTGAGGTGGGCGGCGGTGATGTCGATCACCCGCGCCGCCCCGTCCGGCCCATCCCGCAGGGCGACGACGCTCGGCCCGTCGTGCTCAGGCCGCCAGATCCGGCCGACGAGGGCGCCGTCGCAGCCATCGGCCGGGAGGATGTGCGCGGCGGAGAGCCTCAATGAATCCATCGCACCAGGATATCCCGTCTTGCGCGAGCCCGGCAGTCGCTCTCCCGTGGTCGCTTCGCTCGGCTCGCGATGACGACGCGGGTCCTGCCGGCCCCCTATTGTTCCCCGTCGAGGGGCAGGTGGCCCCGTTCTTCCAGACCGTCGCGAATCGCCCGCTTGGTGACCTTGCCGTAACCCGATTTCGGCAGCTCGTCCCAGAAGAAGACTCGCTTCGGGAGCTTGTAGCGGGCCACCTCGCCCGAGAGCCACGCCAGCAGTTCGCCCTCCCCGACCGCCTGTCCCGGCCGCAGCACGCAGACCGCCACGCCGACCTCGCCCCAGGTCGGATCGGGCACGCCGAGGATCGCCGCCTCGGCGATGGCGGGGTGGGTCAGGAGCTTCTCTTCCGTCTCCCGCGGATACACGTTCGAGCCGCCGGAGATGTACATGTCCGACGCGCGGCCGGTGATGAACAGGAAGCCCTCGCCGTCGAGGTGGCCGAGGTCGCCCGTGCGGAACCAGCCGTTGCGGAAGGCTTCGGCATTGGCCTTCGGGTTGTCGTAGTAGCCCGCGAACACGGCCGGGCCGCAGACGCAGATCTCGCCCGTCTCCCCCGCGGCGAGGGAGCGCCCCTCCCCATCCTGGATATCGACCTGCATTCCGGTGCGCTCGAACCCGCAGGTGCCGGCCCTCACCCCCGGTCCGTCCTCGGCGGCATGGAGATGCGGCGGCAGGACGGTGATGTTGCCGGTGACCTCGCCGAGGCCGAAATACTGCACCAGCACGGGCCCGAGCGCCGTCAGCGCCCGCTTCTGGTCCTCCCGGTACATGGGTGCGCCGGCATAGATGACGTGGCGCAGGCTGGTGTGGTCGTGGTGCCCCAGGGCGGGGTGTTCGATGAGGAGCTTCACGATGGTGGGCACCGTGAACATGTTGGCGATCCGCCATTCCTCCACCAGCGCCCAGACCTCCCGCGGGTCGAGCCGGTCGCCCGCCGTCAGCACCGTCGTGGCCCCGGCCGCGACCTGCGCGAGCTGGTGGATGCCCGCCCCGTGCGAGAGGGGGGCCACGACGAGGGAGGTGTCACCCTCGCGGGTACCCGGCATCAGGTCGCAGAGGTGGTTGGTGACGACGAAGGCCATCTGCCCATGGGTCAACACCGCCGCCTTCGGGCGCCCGGTGGTGCCGGAGGTGAAGAAGAACCAGCACGGGTCGTCGTGCTCGACATCGGCGGTCGGCGCCGCCTGTCCCATATGGGTCGCGACGAGGGCGTCGTAATCCTCGCCGAACGCGGCTCCCCCGATCTCGATCACCACGTCGAGGCCGGGGCACCCGGCGCGGATGGCGGCGGCGTGGCCGGGAAAGGCGCTCCCGCAGATCAGCGCCCGGGCGCCGCTCGCCCCGCCGAGGTAGGCGACCTCTGCCGGAGTCTGGCGGTAATTCGCCGGGACCCAGACCGCGCCGAGGCGGAAGCAGACGAACATCGACTCGAAGAGCTGGTGGCAGTTCCGGGACTGCACCAGCACCCGATCTCCCTTCGCCACCCCGCGGGCGGCGAGCGCCGCCGCCATCGCATCGACGCGGGCATCCAGTGCGGCCCAGCTCCATCGCCGCCCGCCCTGCGCGAGGCCGGTGCCGTCGCGCAGGCGGCGGCCGTTCCTGCGCAGGAAGTGGGCGAGGTTCATCGCCCGCCGCGTGCAGGGGGCGACCCCTCCGCGCGGCGCGTCCGCCTGCATCAGGCGAGCTTCCCGGTGTACTTCTCGAGGATCGACCACCCCTCCTCGCCGTAGCGGCCCTTCCACTCGGTGTAGAACCCGGCCTTGCGCAGCTTGTCGCGGAAGGGGGCCGGGTCGGGCTTGTTGAAGGCGAGGCCGTTCTTGGTCAGCTCGTCCTGAAGGTTGGCGTTGAGCTTGGCGACGTCCTCGCGCTCCTTCATGCCGGCGGCGTTGATGTGCTTGGCCACCATCTCCCGCAGGTCCGGGGGCAGCTTCTCGAAGGCCCGGCGGTTCGCCAGGAACCAGTAGCCGTCCCACATGTGGTTCGTGAGGGAGCAGTACTTCTGCACCTCGTAGAACTTGGTGGTGGAGATGACCGCGAGCGGATTCTCCTGCCCCTCGACGATCTTGGTCTGCAGGGCCGAGTAGGTCTCGTTCAGGTTGATCGAGGTCGGCGCCGCATCGAACGCCTTGAACATCGAGGTCCAGAGCGGCGACGGCGGGACACGGATCTTGAAGTTCCTGAGGTCGTCCGGCGCCGTGATCGGCTTGGTGGAGGAGGTGGTCTGGCGGTAGCCGTTGTCCCAGATCTTCTCCATGGCGATGAGGTTCGCCTTGGCGATGTGCCCGCGCACCCAGGCGCCGAGCTCCCCGTCCATCGCCGCCCAGACCTTGTCGTAGTCGGAGAAGGCGTAGCCGATGCCGTTGATCGAGGCGTTGGGCACCAGCGTCGAGAGGATGAGCGGCGACAGCGTGAAGAATTCGACGCCGCCATTGCGGAGCTGGCTCAACGTGTCGGTGTCCGACCCGAGCTGGCTGGTGGGGAAGATCTTCAGGTCAAAGCGCCCGCCGCTCTCGGTGCGCAGGGCGTCGGCCATCTCCCGGGCCCGCACGTTCATCGGGTGCGTGTCGGGCAGGTTGTTCGCGTATTTGTAGGTGAACTCGGCCCGCTGGGCCCGGGCCACATGGGGTGCGGCGACCCCGGCGAGCACGGCGGTGGAACCGGCCGACAGCAAACGGCGGCGGGTGACAAGCATGGCGTACGCCTTCCCAGTCAGGGCCTCGAAAGCCCGGCATTTCCTCGTGGCCCGCGGGTGCACCCCACGGATTTTGTATGCACCGCCATCGATAGCCGCGGCCAAGGTCGTGTCAATGGAGGAGGGGGCGGTTGGGGGATGGGGCGAAGGGGGCGTTGTCAGGCGTGGCGGCAGACGCCACGATCGGCGTGAGCCCCAGGCCGCCTGAGAGCCCCATGAAGACCTGCCTGATCCTCGACGACTACCAGAATGCCGCCCTCGGCCTCGCGGGATGGGACCGTTTGGCCGACCGCGTCGCCGTCTCGACGGTGACGGAGCACATCGCGGACCGGGACGCCCTCGTGGCACGGCTGCGGGATGCCGAGATCCTCGTCATCATGCGCGAACGCACGCCGTTTCCGGCGGCCCTGCTCGAACGGCTGCCGAAGCTGAAGCTCCTCGTCACCAGCGGCATGCGCAACGCCGCCATCGACCTCGCCGCGGCGAGGGCGCGGGGCATCACCGTCTGCGGCACCGAGTCGAGTCCGACGCCGCCGACGGAGCTGACGTGGGCGCTGATCCTCGGCCTCGCCCGGCACCTGCCCGCGGAGACCGCCAACCTGCGGGCCAACGGCCCCTGGCAGAGCACCATCGGCGCCGACCTGTCCGGCGCGACGCTGGGCATCCTCGGCCTCGGCAAGATCGGCGCGCGGGTCGCGCAGATCGGGCGTGCCTTCGGGATGGATGTCATGGCCTGGAGCCGGAACCTGACGCCGTCGCAGGCGGCGGAGGCCGGCGTCACGCTCGCACCCTCCAAGGAGTCCCTGTGCGAAGAGTCGGACTTCCTGACCCTGCACCTCGTCCTGAGCGAGCGGAGCAAGGGCATTCTCGGCGAGGCGGAGCTGCAGCGCATGCGGCCGGGCGCCTATCTCGTCAACACATCGCGCGCGGGCCTCGTGGATCAGGCGGCCCTGCTGCGGGCGCTGGAGGAGGGCTGGATCGCCGGGGCCGGGCTCGACGTGTTCGACACCGAACCCCTCCCCGCCGACAGCCCGTACCGGCGCCTGCCGAACGTGCTCGCCCTGCCGCATCTCGGCTACGTCTCGCGGGCGAACTACACGCGGTTCTTCACCCAGGCGGTGGAGGATCTCGACGCGTGGCTCGCCGGGGCGCCCATCCGGCAACTGGGCTGAGCCGCCTCATCCCGCACGCGGGTCGAGGGCGTCGGCCAAGGCGTCGCCGAGGAGGTTCAGGGAGACCAGCGTGGCGATGAGGAAGGCGGCCGGGGCGGCGAGCATGTGCGGCGCCGCCTCGATCGCCCTGGCCCCCTCGGCGATCAGCACGCCCCAGCTCGTCTGCGGCTCCTGGACGCCGAGGCCGAGGAACGACAGGAAGCTCTCCAGCAGGATGACCCGCGGAACGAGGAGCGTCGCCGCCACCGCCACCGGGCCGAGGGTGTTGGGCACCACGTGCCGGAGGAGGATACGGGACGCCGGTTGCCCCAACGCCCGGGCGGCGCGGACGAAATCGCGCCCGCGCAGCGACAGGGTCTGCGCCCGGACGATCCGGGCCATGTCGAGCCATTCGACCGCGGCGATGGCGAGGAGCATGAGAACGAGGCTCGCCCGGAAGAACACCAGCAGCAGGATGACGAAGAATACGAAGGGCAGCGCGTAGAGCGCATCGACCACACGCATCATCGCCGCATCGACGGCCCCGCCCGCATAGCCGGCGACCGCCCCGTAGCCGATGCCGATGAGCAGGGCCACCAGGGTCGCCGTCAGCCCGACCGCCAGGGAGACGCGCCCCGCCACCAGACTGCGGGTCAGCAGGTCGCGGCCGTGGATGTCCGTCCCGAGGAGAAAGTGCAGCCGGCGCACGGGCATGTCGAGGACGAGCCGGCGCCCGCCCTCCCCGTCGACGACGACGGTCGCCGGCCCGAACAGGTCCGAGCGCGGCAGGTAGACGAGGCTGCGCCTGTCGATGGAATGCTCGGAGGTGAGGGTGAGGCGGAGCCTGTCGCCCGTGCGGTCGGCCGCGGCCACGTGGGCGCGCATGCGGAAGGCGATGCGCTCCAGGGCGGGCGTCAGATGCGCCGCGTCCGGCTGCGCCGCCAGCCCGGCGGGGAGCTGGCGCAGGTCTGGGTAGAACCGGTCGGGCGCATGCCCGGTGAGCGCCGAGCCGAGGAGGCACGCGAGGGCGATGACGGCGAGCACGGCGAGGGCGCCGACGCCGCCCCGCTCCCGGCCCAGCCGGCCGAGCGTGCGCGCGGTGTTCGCGCCCCGCCCCCTCACGCGTCCGTCCGCAGGCGCGGGTCGAGCCACGCGCAAACGAGGTCGGCGGCGAGGTTGAGGACGATGACGAGGGCCGCGACCAGGAGCACGACGCCCATCACCAGCGTGTAGTCGCGGTTGACCGCCCCCTCCACGAAGTAGCGGCCGATCCCCGGCAGGCCGAAGATCGTCTCGACCACCACCGAACCGGTGAGGAGGGCGGCGGCGAGCGGCCCGAGATAGGCGACCACCGGCAGCAGCGCACCGCGCAGGGCGTGGCGGGCGACGCGGGCCGGCGGCAGGCCGAAGGCCCGCATGGTCCGCACCGGCTGGGTGCGCAGCACCTCCCCGAGGGACGCCCGGGTGAGCCGGGCGAGGGCGCCGACCTGCGGCAAGGCGAGGGTGACGACGGGCAGGATCAGGTGCCGCGGATCGCCCTCCTCCCACCCGCTCAGGGGCAGCCAGCGCAGGGTCAGCCCGAAGGCGATCTGGAGCAGCGGCGCCACGACGAAGCTCGGCAGCGACAGGGTGAGGGCCGCGGCGAGGCCGATCGCCCGGTCCGCCCAACCGCCCCGGCGCAGGGCCGCGACGCAGCCGAGGCCGATGCCGAGGGCGCAGGACAGCACCAGCGCCAGGGCGCCCAGCGTCGCCGAGACGGGCAGGCCCCGGCCGATCAACCCGGCGACGCTCATGTCGCGGAACGAGAAGGACGGGCCGAGATCCCCCCGGGTGAGGGCGGCGAGATAGCTGCCGAACTGCACGATCAGCGGCCGGTCGAGGCCGTAGACCCTGCGCAGGTTCTCCATCGCCGCGGGCGAGAGCGGACGTTCGAGGTCGAACGGGCCACCGGGGGCGAGGCGCATCAGGAAGAAGCTTACCGCCACGACGGCCAGGAGGGTCGGCACCCCCTGGCCCAACCGCCGGAGGACGAGGCCGATCACGCCCGCAGCCGCAGGTAGCGGGTCGGCGCGGCATTGCGCAGGTTCGGGTGGTAGCCCTGGAGGCGCGGGGCGATCAGCGCCTTGGTGCGGTAGTGCATCAGCGGGATCCAGGGCAGCTCGCGCAGGGCGATGGCCTCCGCGTCGTACATCATTCCGGCCCGGCGTCTCAGGTCGCGCTCGCGGGCGGCCTCCGCCAGCAATCGGTCGTAGGCGGCGTTCGACCAATGGCCGGCGTTGAACCCGTCGTTGCCCGTCTGCAGCAGGAACAGGAAGTTCTGCGGGTCCGCGTAGTCGGCGAGCCACGACATCCGGGCGATGTCGAAGTCGCCGCCATCGCGCAGGTAGGCGAAATGCGTCTTCGCGTCGGTGTAGACGAAGCGGGTGACGATGCCGAGGTCGCGCCACATCTCCGCCAGCGCCACCGCCGTGTTGCGATTGTTGTCGCTCATGTTGAAGCGGTATTCGATCTGCAGCGGGTTCGTCTTCGGGTCGAACCCGGCGGCGGCGAGGAGCCCCCGCGCCTCCTCCTCGTGGTCGATGGGCAGGCCCTGGCGGCCTTCGGTCTCCGGTGGCGTGCGGTAGTTGTCGAGCCCGTCGGGGCAGAGGAAGTAGGCCGCGCTCATCGTGCCGCCGTAGAGCGCCTGGGCGAGGTATTCCCGGTCGATCACCAGGGAGAGGGCCCGGCGCACCCGCACGTCCGAGAACGGCGCCTTGCGCGTGTTGACGGCCAACGCCGCCAAGCCTAGGGCCGGCCCGAGCACCACCTGGGATCCGAACCGCGCGCGCAGGGCCTCCATCTGGTCGCCGGGCAGGTCGGAGAGGGAATCGATCTCGCCGGCCGCGTAGCGGCGCACCGCCCCCGACAGATCGGGCGTCGGCAGGTAGGCCACCCGCCGGATCGCCACCGAGGCCGCGTCCGGGTGATGCGGATTGGCTTCGAGCAGGATGCGGTCGCCGGGCACGCGGTCGAGGAGGCGGTAGGGGCCGTTCGTGACGAGGTTGCCCGGCCGGGTGAAGGCCTCGCCGTAGCGGGCGATGGAGGCGGCGTGGACCGGGGCCGCCGTCTGGTGGGTCAGGAGTTCGAGGAAATAGGGCGTCGGCTGCTCCAGCCTGATCTCGACGGTGCCCGTATCCGGCGCGCCGACGCCGAGGGTGTCCGGGGATTTCTCACCGCGGTTGACGGCGGCGGCCCCGGCGATCGGAAACAGCACCTCCGCGTATTTCGCCCCCGTCGCCGGGTCCATGATCCGCCGGAGGGAGGACACGAAGTCGGCCGACGTCACCGGCTCGCCGTTCGACCAGCGTCCGTCCGGACGGAGGGTGAAACGATAGGCGAGCCCGTCCGCGGCGACGGACCAGTCCTTCGCCGCGCCGGGCACGATGGCGCCGAAGTTGTCGTAGGTCAGTAGCCCGTCGCAGAGGTCGCGCAGGATATGCGCCTCGGCCACCGTCGAGGATTTGTGCGGATCGAGGGTTTCCGGGTCGGCATCGTTGCCGCGCCGGTAGAGGAGGTCGTCCGCGGCGGCGGGGCCGGCCAGGGTGAGGGCGGCGGTGCCGGCGAGCCAGTCCCGCCGCCGCAGCCGCATCAGGCGCCGGTCTCGGCCACGAGCCCCGCGGCCTCGATACCCGCCACGGCGCAGATCTCGTCGTTGTCGGACGTGTCGCCCGAGATCCCGACCGCGCCGAGGAGGCGGCCCTCCTTGGAGCGGATCAGCACCCCGCCCGGCACGGGCACCAGGGCCGCCGGGCCCGCGAGGTGGCTGACCGCCGCGACGAAGAACGGCTGCGCCTCCGCCCGGGCCAGGATCGCCCGCGAGCCGGTGCCGAGCGCCAGCGCGCCGTTGGCCTTGCCGCAGGCGATCTCGGCCCGGCGCAGCGACGTCCCGTCTTCGACCTCGACGCATTTGAGGGCGCCGCGGGCGTCGTACACGATGACCGCGAGGGGCTTCAGGCCGCGTCCGCGCGCGGTGTCGAGGGCCGTCGCCACGATGGTGCGGGCGGCCTCCAGGGTCAGATCGATCATCGGCTCAGGGGTTCGTGCTGGGGGTGGGAAACGCGGTTCAGGGCGGCCGTAGCCGCCGCGGCGAGCCGTTCGAGGCGCGCGACGATGTCGTCGTTCAGGTCGATATAGGCGCACCAGTAGGCGCCGAGGGCGGCCACCGCCTCGGGGAACCCAAGCGGCACCATCGCGAGGCTGCGCATCGAGGTCCGGCTATAGGCGATCTGGGGCACGCGCGGATCGCTCTCGATATCGGGGATGACCACCGCGCGGCAGTTCAGCATCGCCCAGCCCGAAACGCACTCGCTCATCGGGAAGCGGGCCCCGCGCCACAGCGGCTCGACGGCGTCCTCGGCGACGTAGTGGCAGCACTCGCCCTCGCGCAGGACCACCGCGATCCCGTCCGATCCGACGATCTCGCGGGCGGTGTCGCCGAGGATCGCGACGACGTCGGCAATCGTCCCGGCGGCGGCCAGCCTCGCGGCGGCGTCGGCCAGGTTCGCGTCGTGAGAATCTTCGTATTCGGTGGTGACCAACATCCAGAAAGGCTCGCGATGAACCATCGCTCAAGAGAACAACACGGCGCCGGGCGCCCGAGAGAGGAAGTTCCGAGGCCGCAAAGACGTTCCACGGCCACGGTTACGTGACCGGCTTCACGCCGGGGGTGCGCCCCGGTGCAGACGATCTCTGTTCCGAAAATGGATCTCCGAGCCCTTAACAAAAGCTGAACCCGCGTTTGACACAGCGTCGGGCGGCTCGTTGCCCCCCCGGCTACGCGCGCGGGGGGCGACTGTCCAGCATCACCGCCGGGGGTTCCTCGGCATGGCCGAAGGTCGGGCGCGACACGGCGCGCAGGCAGCGGATCGATAGCCCGAATCACCCGGCGCACGCGCCGTGGGACACCGTCAGCCGGGGCCTCCACCCTCAGCCGAGGCGAAGGCGGGCCTCCCGTGCCACCGCCTCGGCGGTGAGGCCGAAATGGCGCGCCAGATCCTCCGGCGCCCCCGAGGCGCCGAAGCCCGTCATGCCGACGAAGCCGCCCTCCTCGCCGATCCAGCGGTCCCACCCGAAGCGCATCGCCGCCTCGACGGCGACGCGCGCCGTGTCCCTGCGGATGACATGGGCGCGGTAGTCCGCGTCCTGCCGGGCGAAGAGCTCCCAGGAGGGCATCGAAACCACGGCGGTCGGCACGCCCTCCCCCTGGAGGATGTCCCGCGCGGCGAGCGCCAGGGCCACCTCCGAGCCGGTGCCGACCAGCGTGACCCGCCGCTCCCCGTCGGCCTCCGCGAGGATGTAGGCGCCCCGGGCCGAGAGGTTGTCGCCGCCGGCCACCCTGCGCACGGGCGGAAGCTCCTGCCGGGCGCAGACCAGGGAGGTTGGGCCGGTACGGTGATCGAGGGCGAGTTCCCAGCACTCGGCCGTCTCCATCGCGTCGGCGGGGCGCAGCACCAGCATGTTCGGCATCGCCCGCAGGCTCGCCAGGAACTCCACGGGCTGATGGGTCGGGCCGTTGCGGCCGATGGCGATGGAATCGTGGCTGTAGACGGTGACGACCGGCAGGTTCATCAGCGCCGCCATGCGCAGGGACGGGCGCATGTAGTCGGAGAACACGAGGTAGGTGGCGCCCACCGGCACGAGGCCGCGATGGGCGGCCATGCCGTTCATCATCGAGCCCATGGCATGCTCACGGATGCCGTAATGCAGGTAGCGGCCGTTGCGCTCCCGCGCGGTGAAGGCGGGGAGCGCCCGCTTGTGCTGGGTCGGGCCTTCGAGGTCCGGGGCGCCGGTGAAGAGTTCGGGAATCGCCTGTGCGAGTTCGCCCGCGAGGTCCGCCGCCACGTCGATGCCCGGCCGCGCCTGCCCGGCGAGACGGTCGCGGGCGGCGCGCAGGGTCTCACGCCAGCCGTCCGGCAGGTCCCCGGCGGTGACCCGGTCGAAGACTTGGCGCGCAGGGCCCGGCGCGGTCTCGTGGCGCTGCCGCCACGCCTCGTAGGCGGCTCGGTTGCGGCCCGCGACGCCCTCCCGCCACGCGGCCGCCACGTCCTCCGGCACGGTGAAGGCGGGATGCGTCCAGCCTTTGGCCACGCGGGCCTCCACGAGATCCTGCGGCACCACGCGACCGCCATGGGCGCCGCGCTGGCCCTCCAGCCGGGGCAGGCCCTTCCCGATCACCGTGCGGCAGGCGATCAGGCTCGGGCGCGGGTCGCCCTTGGCGAGGAGGATCGCCGCCGAGACCGCCTCGACGTCGTGCCCGTCCGCGTCGATCACCTGCCACGCGGCGGCCCGGAATCGGGCGCGGACGTCCTCGGAGATCGACAGGGCGGTGGCGCCGTCGTCGGTGATGCGGTTGTCGTCCCACAGGACGATGAGGCGGCCCAGGCGCAGGTGGCCGGCGAGCGAGATCACCTCGTGGGCGATGCCCTCCTGCAGGCAGCCGTCGCCGACGATGCAGTAGGTGTGGTGGTCCACCAGTTCGCGGCCGAACGCGGCGGCGAGCTTCGCCTCGGCCACCGCCATGCCCACCGCGTTGGCGATGCCCTGGCCCAGGGGACCGGTCGTCACTTCGATGCCGTGCTCGGGGGCGATCTCGGGATGGCCGTGCGTGTGCGAGCCCAACGTCCGGAACGCCCGGATCTGATCCATTCCCATCCCGGCGTAGCCCGCCAGATGCAGCACGGAATAGAGCAGCATCGAGCCGTGGCCGTTCGAGAGCACGAAGCGGTCCCGGTCGGGCCAGAGCGGGTCCTGCGGGGCGCAGCGCAGGTGGCGGGTGAACAGGGCCACCGCCATCTCCGCGCAGCCGAGGGGCGCCCCGGGGTGCCCGTCCGTCGCCCGCTCGATGGCGTCGAGCGACAGGAACCGGATGGCATCGGCCATGCGGGCGGTGAGGGTGGGATCGGGCATGGCGGGAGACCTCACTGGCGATGCTGAACCGTCATTGCGAGTGGAGCGAAGCCCTCCAGGGGCGGGGGCCGCTTGCCGGACGTGGCGCGGCCCTGGATTGCTTCGCTTCGCTCGCAATGATGGGGGTGGGGGACAGGGCGCAGCCCCTCACAGGAACCCGATGGAGACCCAGGGGACGAGGATGCCGGCGAGCGCGTCGGACCAGATCAGCGGCTCGTGGAAGACGTAGCGGCTGACGGCGCCCGAAAGCGGCACGCCGATCCCGGCCAGGACCGACAGGGGGGCGGGGACCTCCACCAGCCAGCCGAGCGCCGTGTCGAGACGCAGGCCGTGAGTTCCACCGCCGCCTCCCTCAGACCAGCTTGCCGGAGACGGATTCGAGGTGGCCCCAGCCGGCCTCGCCGAACTTGCCCTTCCAGTCCTTGTAGTAGCTCGTCTTGGCCAGGGCCTCGCGGAACAGGGTGCGGTCGACGTCGATGAAGCCGATGCCCTTCTCCGTGAGCGTCTGGCGCAGGGATTGGCTGAGCGTGGCGACGTCGGCGCGCTGGTCGGCGGCCGAGCGGTCGAACTCCCGCGAGACGATGCCGCGCAGGTCCTCCGGCAGGCGCTGCCACGCGCGCTTGTTGCCGAGGATCCAGTACCCGTCCCAGACGTGGCCGGTCATGCTGCAGGTCTTCTGCACCTCGTAGAGGCGCGTCGTGGCGATGATCGGCAGCGGGTTCTCCTCGCCCTCGACCACCTTGGTCTGAAGGGAGGAATAGAGTTCGTTGAAGTTGATCGGCGCGGCACCGGCGTCCAGCGCCTTGAACAGCGAGGTCAGCATCGGCGCCGGGGGGACGCGGATCTTGAAGCCCTTCAGGTCCTCCGGCTTCCGGATCTCGCGGGTGGAGGAGGTGATCTGGCGGAAGCCGTTGTCCCAGACCTTGGAGATGGTAATGATCGGCGTCTTGCCGATCTCGCCGCGGACATACTCGCCGAGGCCGCCGTCCATCGCTTGCCAGACCGCGTCGTAATCCCTGAAGGCGAAGCCGGTGTTCGGCAGGCTCGCCGCCGGCACGAAGGTCGAGAGGATCGAGGTGGCGAGGTTGAAGAACTCGACCGAGCCGTTGCGCACCTGCGCCAGCAGGTCGGTATCGGAGCCGAGCTGGTTGGCCGGGAAGAGCTTGATCTCCAGCCGACCGTTCGTCGCCTCGCGGATGCGGTCGATGGCCTCCTGGGCGCGGATGTTGACCGGATGGGTCGGATCCTGGCCGGTGGCGAGCTTGTAGGTGAATTCGGCCGCCTGCCCCGGCCGGGTCAGGATGCCGAAGGCCGGCACGGTGGCCGCGCCCACGAGGAGCGCACGGCGGCTGAGGCGAAGGTCCCGCATGGTTTCACTCCCTGGTGGTTGGAACGGGGCCGGTTTTCCGGTCTCCCGTGGGGGTCAGCGCTGTGGGCCGTTGAGGGCCCGGTAGGCGCCGATCACCTGGCTGTCGTCGCGGGCGCCTTCGCCGCGGCCGGAGGTCGAGAGAAAGAGCTGGTGGGCGAGGCTCGCGAGCGGCAGCGCCGCCTTCGCCCCGCGCCCGGCCTCGAGCACGATGCCGAGGTCCTTCACGAAGATGTCGACGGCGCTGGTGACGCGGGGCTCGTCCTCCAGCATCCGGGGTCCCCGGTCGCGCAGCATCCAGCTCGACGCGGAGGAGCCCGACAGGATCTCCAGCACCACGGCGAGGTCGACGCCGACCCGTTCGGCGAGCGACAGGGCCTCGGCGGTGGCGGCGATGTGGACGCCGCAGAGCAGCTGGTTCACCGCCTTGACGGTCGCCCCCTGCCCCGGCTCCGTGCCGACGTGGAACACCTTGTCGCCGAGGCGGTCGAGGACCGGGCGCATCGCGGCCAGGACCCCGGCCGGCGCCGCGGCCATGATGGTGAGCGTGGCGCTCTCGGCCCCCACGACCCCGCCGGAGACCGGCGCATCGATGAAGCGGCGGCCGGACGCCGCCACGCGGGCGGCGATGTCCATCACCGCCTGGGGCGGGCAGGTGGCCATCAGCACCACCGTGGCGTCGGGGGCCAGGGCGTCGAGGGCGCCCTGCGCGAACAGCACGTCCTCGGCCTGGGGGGCGTTCACCACCATCAGCAGGATCGCCTCGGCCCCGGCGGCGGCGTCGCGCACGGTGCCCGCCTCCCCGCCCCCGGCGGCGGCGAGCGCCGCCCGGCTCTCCGGGCGGATGTCATAGCCGCGGACATCGAAGCCGGCGGCGACGAGGTGGCGGGCCATGGGCATCCCCATGGCGCCGAGCCCGACGAAGGCGATGCGGCTCAGAGCCATTCCCGGATGCTCCGGGCCATGGCCTCCGTCGAGATGCCGTAGCGGTCGTGGAGCGTCGGCAGGGCGCCGGCATCCAGGAACTCGTCCGGCAGGCCGACCTGCCGGAAGCCGCGATCCGGCATCACCCCCGCCCGCATCAGGACCCCGGCCACCGCCTCGCCCAGGCCGCCGATGACGGTGTGGTTCTCGGCCACCACCACGAGGCGCCCGCCTTTGCGGGCCTCGGCCAGGATCGTCGCCTCGTCCAGCGGCTTGATCGTCGGCACGTGGAGCACCGCCACGTCGATCCGGTCGTCGGCGAGCGCCTGCGCCACCTCCAGCGCCCGCATGGTCATCAGGCCGGAGGCAATGACGAGCACGTCGCGCCCGTCGCGGATCGTCTTCGCCTTGCCCCACTCGAAGGTATAGCCGTACTCGTCGAGGACGAGGGGCACGTTGCCCCGCAGCAGCCGCAGGTAGACGGGCCCCCGGTAGGCCACCATCGCCGGCACGACCTGCTCGATCTCATGCGCGTCGCACGGGTCGATGATCGTCATGTTCGGCATGCCGCGGAAGATCGCGACATCCTCCGTCGCCTGGTGGCTCGGGCCGTAGCCGGTGGTCAGCCCCGGCAGGGCGCAGGCGATCTTGACGTTGAGGTTCTCCTCCGCGATCGCGAGGCAGATGAAGTCGTAGGCCCGCCGCGCCGCGAACACCGCGTAGGTGGTGGCGATGGGCGTGAAACCCTCCCGCGCCAGCCCCGCCGCCGCGCTCATCAGCAGCTGCTCGGCCATGCCCATCTGGTAGAACCGGTCGGGATGGGCCTGCGCGAAGATGTGCAGGTCGGTGTACTTGGCGAGGTCCGCCGAGAGGCCGACGAGGTCGGGCCGGGACTTGGCGAGTTCCACGAGGGCATGGCCGAAGGGCGCCGCCCTGGTGCGCTGGTCGGGACCGGCCAGCGAGGCGATCATCGCCGAGGTCTTGAGGCCGCCACCGGTGCGCGGTGCGGGCTTCTCGTATTTCGAGCGCCTCATCGGCCCCTCCCCTCGTCCAGGATCGCCAGGGCCTGCCGCCATTCGTCCGGCTCGACCCGCAGGAAGTGGTTGCGCTCCCGCGCCTCCAGGAACGGCACGCCCTTGCCCATCCGCGTGTCGCAGATGACGATCCGGGGCTGGGAGCCGGTGTGGTGGCGGGCGGCGTCGAAGGCCGTGCGCACGGCATCGATGTCGTTGCCGTCGACCCGGATCACGAACCAGTTGAAGGCCTCGAACTTCGGGGCCAGCGGCTCGAAATCGAGGACGCCGCGGGAGGCGCCGTCGGCCTGCATCCCGTTCACGTCCACGATGCCGATGAGGTTGTCGAGCTTGTGCGAGCCCGCCGACATCGCGGCCTCCCAGGTCGAGCCCTCATCGAGCTCGCCGTCGGAGAACAGGTTGTAGACGAAGCTGTCGGACTTCTTGCGCTTTAGCCCGAGCGCCATGCCCACCGCGATGCCGAGGCCGTGGCCGAGCGATCCGCCGGTGATCTCCATGCCCGGCGTGTAGGCGGCCATGCCCGACATCGGCAGGCGGCTGTCGTCGCCGCCGTAGCTCGTCAGCTCGTCCTCGGGGAGGATGCCGGCCTCGATCAGCGCCGCGTAGAGGGCGATGGCGTAGTGGCCGATGGACAGGCAGAACCGGTCGCGGCCCTCCCATTCGGGGTCCTCCGGCTTGTACCGGAGGGCGTGGAAGTAGCTCACCGCCAGCACGTCCGAGATGCCGAGCGCCTGTGCGATGTAGCCCTGCCCCTGGACCTCGCCCATCAGCAGGGCGTTGCGCCGGATGCGGTAGGCCCGCTCCCTGAGGGAGACGTTCGAGCCGGCGCGGGTGGGTTCGGTGGACATGGGATGCCCTCCTTCAGTGGATGAGCATGCCGCCGTTCACGTCGATCACCGCGCCGGTGATGTACGAGGACAGGTCGGAGGCGAGGAACAGGCAGGCATTGGCGACGTCGTCGGCGAAGCCGAGGCGGTTGAGCGGGATGCCCTTGGCGATCTCGACCTTGAGTTCGGGGGTGAGCTTGCCGCCGGTGATGTCGGTCTGGATCAGGCCGGGGGTGACGGAGTTCACCCGCACGCCGTCCGGTCCGAGCTCCCGGGCCATGGCCTTCTGCAGGCCGAGGACGCCGCTTTTGGCCGCGCTGTAATGCGGCCCGCCGAAGATGCCGCCGCCGCGCTGGGCCGAGACCGAGGACATGCACACGATGGAGCCGGAGTGCTGCTGGCGCATCCCCGGGATCACCGCCTGGCTCATGTAGAGGGTGCCGCGCAGGTTCACGTCCGTGACCGCGTCGTAGTTCTCCGGCCCGATCTCCATGATCTTGAGCGGCTGGGTGATGCCCGCGTTGTTCACGAGCACGTCGATCCGGCCGAACCGGGCCGTCGCCTCCTCGGCCGCCGCCTGGCAGGCGGCTTTGTCGGTGACGTCACAGGCGAGGCCGAGATGGCCGGCGCCGATGTCGCGGGCGGCTTCCTCCGCTTGGCCCGCGTCGAGGTCGAGGATCACGATCCGCGCGCCGTGCGCCGCGAAGAGCTTGGCGGTTGCCTTGCCGATGCCCCGGGCGGAGGCCGCCCCGGTGATCAGGCACACCTTGTCATCGAGCAGCTTCATCCCGTCCTCCAGGAAGTCTTGTCGTGCTTTTGTTGCGCGAATACTGCGTCCGCCCGCCGGGTCCTGGCAAACGCGAAATCTGCAACGCCGGATGAATCTGGCTCACCTGCGCGCCATGTCCCCCGTCATCCCGCGATCGACGGAGTGACTCAGGACTGCGGCAGGTCCCTCGGAGCGGCCGGGATGTCGCCGCCCACTTCGTCCTTGCGAGCAACGCGAAGCGATCCAGGGCAGCGGGCCACTTCGCGGATGTGGCGCGTCCCTAAATTGCTTCGTGGCCCTTGCAGAGACGGGACCGGAGATCGACGGCCAGGATCGTGTTCCGGACTTGTTCGGACGCTCGGAACCTCACGGCGCTCCGGGTCACGTCGCCGGACGCGCCACGAGGGCGGGTCAGGTCAGGCTCGCCTCGAGCGGGATCGCGAGTTCGTCCGCGAGCCAGCGTGCGAAGACGCGCAGGGGCGCGCGGCGGCGGGAGGCGGCCGGGAAGACGAAGTGGTGGCCGACGTAACGCAGGTCCTTCGCCCGTCCCGCGAGGGGGGCCACGAGGCGGCCGGAGGCGAGTTCTCGCTCCGCGAGCCGGGTCGATTCGAGGGCGACCCCGAGCCCATCGGCGGCGGCGGCGAGCGCGAGGAAGCTGCGGTCGAACCGGAGGCCGGCGGTGGCGGGGGCGGCGAGGCCGTTCGCCTCGAACCAGTGGGGCCAGCGGAGCTGCTTGTTGTCGCTTTGGATCAACGTTTGCCCGACGAGGTCGGGGGCGGCGGCGATGGCGGCGGCCCGGGCCGGATCGCAGAGGGGCGTGACGACCTCCTCCCCGAGCCCCATGCGCACGAGACCGTCGCCCCGGTGCGGGCCGTAGACGATATCCGCATCGAAATCGTCGTTGGTGAAGCGGGCATAGTCCATGCCGGCGGCGAGGCGGACTTCGATGCCGGGGTTCTCGTTCAGGAACCGGGCGAGGCGCGGGGTCAGCCACTGCGCGGCGAAGCTTGGGGCGCAGTGCAGGCGCAGGAGCTGCGAGCCCCGGCTGGTCACGAGGTTGAGGCCCCGGTCCAGCACCTCGAACGCCCGCCCGACATGGTCGAGCAGGGTTTCGCCCGCCGAGGTCAGGGCGACGCCCTGGCCGGTGCGCTCGAACAGGGCGACACCGAGCCCCTCTTCCATCTTCCGGACAGCGTGGCTGATGGCGCTGGTGGACAGGCCGAGTTCCGCGGCCGCGGCCTTGAACGAGCGGCGCCGGGCGGCGGCCTCGAAGATGCGGATCGCGGAGAGGGCAATGACCGGGCGCATCGGATCACTGTCCCCCGTCCCATGGTCCGGCGGCAAGACAGTCCCGTGCGAGTGAATGGGCAGACGCGGACTTTTGCCGGCACGAACTGGGGGGACGCCAAGTGTCCGTCCAACCCGCGCCGCCTTTCGGAAGCAGACCGGCGGCCTCTTTCTTCCGGGACGGCGCGAAGGGAAGGCGGCGCGGGGGCCCGGACACCGATTGAAGCGACCGACCATTGTCGGACGGTCGCCGCCTCGATCGCTATGTCGCGCCCGAATGCAGCCGCGATGGTTGGGACGCGGCCAGTGAGATCGCGCGGGCTCCCCGTCAGGTAGAGCCCAATCGTGACCTCGCTTTATCCCGGTCCCATGCGACATTATAGGTCGCGATTCTGCAAAGCCGGTCCCCGGAAACGGTTCGTGGGTCCGTTCCACCTTCCTGTTAGCCTCACCGTTCAGGCGATCTCACGGTCGCCCGGCCGACGCGCGGGGATCCTGTCCCTGGCCTGAAACCCGTGCATCGGACTTCTGCGGGGCGGGCACCACGAGCGTGCCCAAGCACCATTGTCCCGACCCCGCAATGATGTCGGAGGACGCCGTTGCCGAGCCACGCCTGCATCGATCCGAACGACCCCTACGCCCAGGAGGAAGTTCTGGTCGCGTTCGAGACGATCGCAGGCGTGGTCATGCTGATATCGGCCCGCGACGCCTCGGATGTCGACATCCTCCCCGACCTGGAGGACGTCCAGCGCTGTGCGCTCGAAAACGAGATCATTGCCGACTACCGGTGGGTGGTGTCCCCGCCGGGACGGCTGCCCGCATCGCGGTCCGTGCATGGGCCTGACAGCCAATAGGATGGACATGACCCGCCGGACCATGATCGCGCCGTCGCCGGTCGTGTCGTCGTTCGGCACCGCGCCGTGGCAACGAAGCGTGGTGGCGATCGCATGCACGGTCGGGGTGACCGGTATCGGCCTGTCCTGCCTGCTGGCGAACGTCCTCCACGGTCATCCCACTGTGTTCACGCTGCCATAGCCGGACGGGGTGGCCCGGGCGGTCGGCGAGCGGTTCCAGGGCGGTGGCCACGGCGTCCGCGGTGGGGCCGCAAAGCCAGGGGCGCTTCTGCTCCGACGTTCCGAGGCCGTCTCGCCCCGGATGCCGCTGCGGGCTCGGCTGCGCCAGGATCGGGACCGGTTTCGTCGATGGACGGAGCCGAACGGAGGACGGCGTCAGGCTCTCGGGGCCATCTGCAGCGTCACGTCGAGATGAACCGGATTGTGCAAGGTGTTCGCCACCGGCGACCAGAGGACGGCATGCTTGACGATGGCATCGAGCACCTTCCGCGATGCGTCCGCATCCAGTTTGACGGAGACCCGGATCGCTTCGAAGCCGATGGTCTTGGGGTGGAGGTCACCCGTTCCCCAGGCCGCGGTCGTGTTGATGTCCGCCTCGACGTTGAGTTCGAGCGCCCGGATCGGAATACCCTGGGCCAATGCGTTGGCATGGATGCCGATGGACAGGCACGAGCCGAACGCCGCCAGCAGGGCTTCGGAGGCATTCGGCGCGGTGGTCTCGCCCAGCAAGCCGTCGGGCTCGTCCTCCATCACCGGTTGGGGCGGCAGGTCCCGGATGTAGTTGAGTTGGTGCAGGCGCCCCTGCGCGACCGTGCGGCATCGCAGGGTGCGGATCGCCTCCGGGTCCGACTTCCCCTCGGCGATGACAGCCTGGAGCCGACGCCCGTCGGCGGTGTCGGTGAGCGGGAATCCAGGTTTGACCGGGGGCAATGCCATACGCATATCCTTCTTTGCGAATATCCAACATATATGTTTTAGGCGCTGAAATATTTGCTCTTTGATCGTGATCGAACTTTTAGTATAGACTTTTCGCGCAATAAATCGTCAGTCAAAATGGACGAGGGGAGATGCAAAAACGGAGTGTGGCGCACTGATGCTCGATTGGGATGACCTCAGGTTTTTCCTGGCTCTTGCCCGGCACGGTACGCTCTCTGCAGCGGCCCGGGTGCTCCACGTCTCTCAATCGACCGTCGGGCGACGTCTGACGTCGCTGGAGGCGACCCTTGCCGTGCGGTTGCTCAATCGCACCCCGGACGGCTACGTGCTGACCCTGGCGGGATCCGCCGTGCGCGTGCAGGCCGAACGGCTCGAAGCGGAGGTTCTGGCGCTCGAACGCGACATCAGCGGCCGGGATACGAGGCTCCGGGGGCTGGTCCGCGTCACCTGCGCCGAGACCATCGGGGCCCACATCCTGGCGCCCAGCTTCGCCCGCCTCAACGCCTCGTATCCCGATGTGATGATCGAGCTGATCCCCAACCCGAGGGAGCTCAGCCTGTCAATGCGGGAGGCGGACATCTCGGTGCGGTCGCGACAGCCCGAGCAGCACGATCTGGTCCTGCGCCGTATCGGCGGGATCGCATTCGGGCTCTACGCGACGTCGGAATACCTCCGGGAACACGGGACACCCGACCCGGACGACGGATGCTCGGGGCACCGCCTCATCACCCAGCTCGAAGACACCCAGGAAATGACGCAAGTCGCGTGGCTGACCGAGATGGCATCCCGGGCGACGGTGGTCCTCCAGACCAGCAGTCACGAAGCCGCGGTGCTCGCGGCGGCCAACGGCGGTGGCCTGGCATGCCTCGCGCGGTTTCGGGCGGATGCCGAAGCCAGACTGATCCGGATCCCGGTTTCGGTCACCCCGCCCAGCGCCGACATCCTGCTTCTGGTTCACAAGGACAACCGGGACACGCCGCGGATCCGGGCCGTGCTCACCCACATCACCGAGTGCATCCAGGAGTTCGGCCCAATCCTGCAACCGAGGGATGTTGCCGACCACGAGGTTCGGGCCGTCGCGGGGCAGCCGTGAGACCCTGGAGGCCAGGGCGATATCGGCGACCGGGATCCCGACCGAGCCAGCGACCTGGGGAAGTCTCGGTTCGTGGCTGAGACCGGTGGCGCTCCCCCGATCCGAAGGGCGCGTCCGGTCTGTCGCGGCACCGTGCGCCCCTGGCGCCGTTCAGGATGTCGGTCTCGATGAAGCCGGTGTCCGCAGGGTCGATCCCGTCAACCACATCTTGCCGAACCTCGACCCACTCCACGACAGTCGCGAAGCTGATCGCACTCGACATTCACCGATCAGCGCACCGCGGCGCGCTGCCGATGAATCGGTGTTGGTACTCGACGACTCTGCCGATGACCGGGTGAAATGAATATCTATCCGGCTCGGGCACATATGCTACTTCTTGGAACCGGTCGCAGGCTTGGCCAACACCGTACCTTTTGTGGAAGGCGCCGAGGCATTTGTTTTGATCTTCGGCGCTTTCGGCTTCTTCGCTTCGCGGTTGCCGCGTTTATTGTCGGTGGCCATGAGGACATCCAGGAGTGGGTCGGCCTTCCGGATTGCACGGGCCGTGCATCCCCATCCGACGGTCAACTCGTCCCACCTACAGAACAGCAATTGCCATAAGCCGCAACCCCCGCCGTTTCACGCTGCGAGCTGCACCGAATACGTTCATGCGGCTCACTTGCGGTCTTTGTCCAGCTCGGATTGCGCCGCGCATTCGTCCGCAATAGCGCGATCGATGACCTCGATCTCAGCTTGTACATTCTGAACGCTTTCAAGCTGATCGACCAACTTGCGGCGGTTCATCACCATTTCGTCGCGCATTTTGTAAAGCGCCTCAATCGGGCTCAGCATGACGTCCCTCATCGAAATTTCTTCACTGTCGCGCGTGGCACCGGCCGGCGGAGTGACTCTCGAACTTTGATTTCTGCATCGCGTGCGCTGCGCAATGCCCTGAGGCGCGCCGTCAACTCGTTGAAATTTACTTTGGCAGCCTCGGACTCGTCGCGGATGACTTGGGCGGTGGCTTCGAGGGTGGTGATTCTCGAGGCCAACGTTCCAAGTTGGATGCGAAGATGAAACGGCAGATTAGACATGGGTCGAACCTCGCCATCGCTTGAATCATGAAGATGGGGGTTGACGATACGATTTACGACCGAAGGCTCAACGATAAATTTCCGTGACCCGGCCTCGGTGTGAAGCCACGCGCACTGGATAAGCCGAGGCAAATCGGATCGACGTTTCCTCGCCGCGTGTAGCCAGCTTTATGATCGCTGAAGAACGACATCGTGTGTCCACGGAATATTGGCGCGTCCGTCCACACATAGCTAAATCTCAAATTTGATTGGCGTATGTATTTTACGAACGGCCTAGCGTGGTCTCGATGAGATCCGCCGCCCCATCCGGCGCCGGGATCGTATCGACGAAGGCGAACCACCATGAGCCCCGACGAGAGACTGACGCACGACGTGCTGGCCGAGTTGTCCTGGGATCCGAGCGTGAGCGAGGCGTCCCTCGGTGCCAGCACCAAGGACGGCATCGTCACGCTGACGGGTCGCGTCGCCAGCTTCGCCCAGAAGCATGCCGCCGAGGCCGCCGCCGGCCGCGTCAAAGGGGTCAACGCCGTCGCCGGGGAGATCGCGGTGGACCTCCCCTTCGATCACCGGCGGATCGACGGGGACATCGCGTCCGCCGTGGTCAACCGACTGGATTGGGATGCCGCGATCATGCCCAACACGGTCACGGCGCGGGTTCAGGATGGCTGGGTTACCCTGAACGGGGTCGTGGACTGGAACTTCCAGAGGGACATTGCGGCCCAGGATGTCAGATCGTTGCTCGGCGTCGTGGGCCTCACGAACCAGATCACGATCAAGCCCCGCGCGAACGCCCACCACATTGCCGACGGTATTCGCAGCGCGCTCGGACGCTCCTGGTTCTTCGACCCGAAGCGCGTGGGAGTCGATGTCGAGGGCGACCGTGTCCGGCTGATCGGCAGCGTCCACAGCGAGCACGAACGCGGGCTGGCGGCGGCGACGGCGTGGGCCTCCCCCGGTGTCGCCATCGTCGAGAACGACCTCGCCATCCTCTGACGGGGGACGGCGTCCTGTTCTGCGAGCCGAGGAAGCTTCCATGCGCCACGTCATCCGCTGCCTGACCCTCGGCGTCTCTGCCGCCCTGGTCCTCACCACGCCGCCGCCCGCCGTCGGCGCGCCGGGACCCGACCCGGTGGCCGAAACCACGTTGGGCGCCGAGGCCCAGCTGGCCCAGGCCTGCCTCGACCATCTCAAGGCCTTCGACGCGATGATGGAGAAGGACGGGTACTGGCTGGGCGGGTCGAGCTCCGGCTACGGGTACCCGCTCGGGGGGTACTGGGCGGGAAGCGTGGGCTCCGACGCGGGCATGGCGATGGGGGCCGCCTCCGCGATGCTGCGCTACGCGAACGTCCGCCCCGGTTACGAAGTCCGGGTGCTGCTCGGCGGCGCCGACATCCTGGCGCGTCACGGCAAGCAGGAGGTCTGCGAGGACGTGCTGGTCCAGGTCCGGGCCAGCTACGACGCCTACAAGGCGGACACGCAGGGCCGCGACCTTCGGGTGGCGAACGCCCTCGGCTTCCGTACCCAGGAACTCTCGCTCGCGAAGCCCGTCGTATCGCGGACGACGGCCTTCCGCTTGGACGACCTGCTCGGGAGCGAGGTGCGCACCCCAGGCAACGTGGCCCTCGGCAGCGTCGATGACATCGTGATGGGCCTCGAAGGCGGCAGGATCGCCTACCTCGTCGTCGCCCGCGGCGGCGTCCTCGGCCTCGGACAGCACCACGTCGCGGTCCCCTGGGACCGCTTCAAGATCACGCCGAACCTGAACATCCTCGTCCTCGACACGACCAGGGACGGCATGGATCGGGCCCCGCAGATCATCGGCGGCCGCTTCACGAAGGCCGAGTCCCTCGCCCAGCAGGCGGAGAAGGCGGACGCCTACTGGAACTCCGCCGCCAAGATCCCGCGGACGGACTGAGCCGCGCATCGCCCGGCCGAAGACCGCCGTCCTTCACAACCAACCCAACGATTGGAACTTCCCATGCGAACGATCACAGCCTTGACGACGACTTGCCTCGTCCTGGCGACGATGACCTCGGCCCGGGCGCAGCAGCCGGCCACCGCCCCCGTGGATGCCGCATCGACGATGCGGGAGGCGGGGCGCGAAGCGAGCCAAGCCGCCGATGCGGCCCGCGAGGCGGCAAGGCTCGCGATGCAGGCATCGAAGGCGGCGGTGACGGATGCCCCGAAGCGCTCGGCCGACATGATCGGCAAGCTCGCCACCGACGCGGCGGAGGCGGCGACCCGCGCCGAGGCCAAGATCGTGGAGGCCAACAGGGCGGCGGGCATGGCGGCGAACGCATCGATGCGAAAGGCTGCGGAGGCCGCGCGCAAGTCGGTGGAGGCGACCCGGCTGGCGGCGCAGACGTCCAGGAATGCCGCCGAGGTCTCGGTTCGGGCCAACATGACGGCGATGCATCGCGCGGCGTCGACGGCACGGGCGTCCATCCTCAAGGCCGCCACGGCCACCGCGAACGCCGCCCGCGCGGCCCGCGAGGCGGCCAGGACCACCTGGGACCGCGACATGGGGCGTGCGCAGGTCCGCGGCTGAACCGGCGGGCCGGGGAAGCCCGGCCTAAGGACGGGATGTGGAGGAGAGCGACGATGGCGATGAGCAAGATGGCACGCAGCTGCAAGGATGCGGCACACCAGCACGAGCGGGCCGCCGCCCATTACCGGTATTCGGCGCGGCATCTCGCGAACGGCCACCCCACCGCCGCCGCGAAGGAGCGGGATCTGGCCCTCGACCATTCCGAGAAGGCCAGGACCGAAGAGACCGGGCTTCGGCCCGATGGCGTGGCAGCCGCGGAGCGGACCAGATCGCAGGCGGCGTGGCACTTCATGAGCTGAACGCCGCGTTCTTGCGTTCGTGAAGCCGAGGCGTCCGCTCCCGGTTTGGATCACTCCGACGACGGCGCTTGGATGGACCGCTCAAGGTCGATCTATGCTATAAAGCGCGAAACAGCGACCGTAGTTCGCTCAGTGCTCGCGGTCTGCAACTCGTAATCGCCAAATTCAAAGACCAGCCGTGTTGACCAACCGTCTATCTCCGTCGGGTTGTCATAGGCTTCTGCGAGCGAGACCCCGCGCCCTGCTGATCACGCTTGCGGTCGTGGTGCTTCTCGCCGCGCACGGCAGCGCTTCGGCACAGGGACAGCTGATTCGAGGGCCGGATTGGAAGTTGTCGGCCGTGATGGTCTACATCCATGCGGATGTGACGGATCGACGGTTCGTCGAGCCCCTCGTGTGTGCGCTCGAGCGTGTTCTGGTGGCGCCAGTCGTGGTGCAGGACATGAACCTGCAGCTTGGCCCGGAATTCTCCATCAACGGCACCCAGTTCGACGCCGGGAAGGTGGTCGATCGCTTCTGGCAAGCGGTTGCGGGCGAGAGCGACGAAGGGACGGTCAGCGAGCTGATCGTCGCGCAGGACTTGAAGAGCCAGCCGTACAATTATGTGTTCGCACGCGGAGGTGCGTTCGGGCCCGGGAACACCTGGGTCCAGGTCGTCTCCACCGCACGTTTCACCCCGCCGCACGCCGATACGGCCGTCGGTGAGCCCGCGCTGCTGGCGCAGCGCCTCTACAAGTCGATCTTTCGATCCATCGTCCACGGCGCCGGTCATCTCGACATGGAGGGGTGCGTGATGGCCTTTCCGCGCAGCCTCGCCGAACATGATCGGAAGCCGGCGGACCTGTGTCCCGCCAACCACGCCATCCTGGTCAAGCAAGGTGTGCTGAGATCGCGCGCCAAGGACAGCTGCCAGGACGTCATCGCCCGGCACGGCCACCCCACGCGCTGGGTGAAGGGACGCAAGCCCGGCGCCCTCACGACAGGACACGGCCTCCGGCCGATCCTGTCACCACCCCTGTGTCCCAGGTTCGCCCTTGAACGGGCCGACGACCCCCGCTGTGACCCAGCCGCCGTAGAAGCCGCCGGGCTGAGGGCTGGCGCGCTCCTCGCCGACGTAGCAGGCTTCCATCGCGGCGGCGTAGAACGCGACGTGGTCGGCCAAGCCGGCGAACGCGTCCGTCGGTGACGGGTAGGTCCAAGCCGCCCTTGCAGCCCTGTGCCGCGGGCCGACGACATCGAAGTAGGAGGCGCGCCCCTTCCATTCGCAGACGCTGCCCGTTCCCGCAGCGACGAGGCAGCCGGGCCGGATATCCTCCGGCGGCAGGTAGTAAGACGGGGGATGGCTGGTCTCCAGCACGCGCCAGCCGCGCACCGTGTCGGCGATCTCGACGCCGTCGAAGACCACGCGCAGCCGCAGGGCCACCTTCTCGAGCCTCGGGGGCCTCGGGTAGTCCCAGACGCTCTCTTGGCCGGGACCGGGCGGGATGGGAGCGGGACGGCGCAAATTCATGGTGTGCTGATCCCATGGGGCTCGGCGATTCAACTCGCCCTCCCCGATCAGGATCCTGCAGGGCTCAGCGTTTCGCGGTCCGCCCGCGCGGGGGCCGGGGCAGATGGCCTGCCCGCGCTCGCTCGCTCTGAACCGTGTGAAGGGCGGTCGAGGGCGTCATGGACCGGCCGGCGATGTGATGATCGCCCTGGCAGCCGGTCGCACGATGGAAGGCCGATGACATCCAGTCGTCGCGTCGTACGACCCGGCCTGCGAAACCGTCAGGCTTCGCATCGGAGGTAAGATCGGGATGTCTGATTTGTTTGGTGGGCGCACTAGGGTTCGAACCTAGGACCCGCTGATTAAGAGTCAGCGGCCCATGCCCCTCCCGGGCGGGGGCAGGCAGCCCAAAAGATACTGAACGACGTTTCACTTCCGGTAGCGTCCACAGCGGTTTACCCTCGCGCGAGCGATTCCCCTCGACGGGGACCGCGGGACGGGTGATTTTCCTGGCCCCGCCCAAACCCGCCCAAGGAATCCGCCCAAGATGCCCCGCGCCAAGGCTACCCCGAAGGCCCCGCCCAAGCCGAAGGTGGACTGGCCGCCCCGGGGCGCCGTCGACATCACGGCCACCTTCATCGAGCGCGCCGGCCGGGAGCAGCGGCCGGGCGTCGCCGCCGTTGACGTCCGGGACAGCCGTGCGCAGGGGCTGCTGCTGCGGGTCAGTCCGCGGACCGTCACGTGGGGATGGAAGGCGGAGCGGTTCGGGAAGACGATGCGCCTCAACCTCGGCCCGGTGGACGGGCTGACCATCGCCCAGGCCCGCGCGATTTGCACCGCCGCCACGACCATGCTGCGGTCCGGGAACGGCCTCCCGACCGACCGGTGGTTGGTCCTCCACCGCGTCGAGATGGGGCTGACGACCCCGGAGGAGGCCTACCCGGACCTCGTCCACCTGAAGCCGCTGAAGGCCGTCGCGCCCCGCACGTGGACTTACACGAAGGCCGTCGACGAGTACCTCGCGGCCCACGCGGACGAGTGGCGCAAGGCCGCCCACGACGATGCGAGGAAGGTGCTCCGGCACCCGGTCCTGCGTCGGTTCGCGCCGCTGCCGGTCGCGACCATCACGCCGGACGACCTGCAGCCCATCCTCGGGGAGAAGGCCAAAGCCCACCACCGCCAGTCCGAGGCGATCTTCGTCCGGCTGCGCCACTTCTATGGTTGGCTGGCGACCCCCGGCCCCCGGCGGGACAGCGGCGTTCCGAAGGGGTGGCTGGACGACCTGCAACGGCCGAAGCGGCCCAAGGCCAAGGAGGGCGAGTCGCCGCGGGGTTCGCGCGTGCGATTCCCGACGATGGATCGCGTTGGCCTCCTCGTCGCCCTGGCGCGCACGGATCTCCTGGAGCCGCGGTTCTCGGCGGCGGTGATGCTCCTGGTCTCGACGGTGCAGCGCCGGCGGGCCATCGCGACCGCGCGCCTGGAGGAGCTCGCCCCGGTGCCGGACCACCCGGGGTGGGGTATCTGGCGGCTGCCGCCGGTGCGCCGAAAGACGGGAGAACGCGCCTCGGCCCAGGCCCACCACGCCGTCCCCCTGCCGCCCCCGGTCTGGTCCGCCGTGCGGGAACAGGTCGAGCGCGCCGGTGAAGGTCCGTGGCTGTTCCCGGGGATGCGGCCGCGGCGGGCCGGCGTCGCCATCGAGCACCTGTCCGAGTCCGCGATCACGCACCTGCTGGCCGCCCTGCCGGTGGACGCTTCGCCCCACGACCTCCGGCGGGCGTTTCGGTCCCATGGTGCCAGGACGCTGCGCCTGCCGGACAGCACGCTGGACCTCATCCTCGACCACGCCGAGGGCGTCGCCCCGGGGTCTGTGTCGGAGCGGCACTACGCCGACGACGACCGGCTCGACCTGAAGATTCCGGTGGCGACCGCCTGGTGGACGCATGTCGAGGAGTACGTGGCGACGGCGCGGTTCGATCTCGACAAGTTGCGGGCGGACTTCCTCGTGGCCAAGGCCCGTCAGAAGGGACGCGAGTTCAAGCCGCCCGCGTCCGCTGCGGCCGCCGTGCGCGATTCCTCCTGGAGAACGACGTCGCCATTGCGGTCGAGGACGGGCTGCTGACCCACGACGAGGCCGCACGCATCCTCGCCGCCGACCCGACCAGGGAACCGTAAACCACACCGCCAACCGGTGCTTGCCGCCCTGTCCGGGAGCTGGCAGGCCAGGGATTCCTCCAGCGCGCCGAGGCCGCCGTGAAACCGATAGCCGCCCCCAGAACCAAGGACCGCAACACGGGGGCGTGACGCCACGCGCGCAGCCCCTCAGGAGGCTGCCGCCATGAAGCAAAATTTCTCGTCCTCGACCACGTGGTTCACCGCCGACACGCATTTTGGCCACCGGGGCATCCTCGCCATGGAGGGCCGCCCGTGGACTGACATCGCCCGCCACGACGAGGACCTTATCCACGCCTGGAACAGCCGCGTGCGTGAGGGCCACGACATCTTCTTCCTGGGCGACTTCGCGATGAATTCGTCGTCCGAGCGGTGCCAGGATGTGTTTGCCCGGCTCAATGGCCGGAAGCACCTGATCATCGGCAACCACGACGGCCCGAGGCACATCGGCCTGGGCTGGGCCAGCCCCCCGGCGGACCTGCGGACGGTGTTCGTGGACGGCACGCGGATCGTCCTCTGCCACTACGCCCTGCGCACCTGGAACGGCATGTGGCGCGGGGCGCTGCACCTGTTCGGCCATAGCCACGGCAAGCTGCCCGGCACGTCCCGTAGCCTCGACGTCGGGGTGGACGAGTGGGCCTACCGGCCGATCAACCTGCCCGAGATCCGCGAGCGGATGGCGACCGTCGAGGACGAGCCCGAGGAGCGCCGGCTGGCGGACGCGGAATGAGAAAGGGCCCCGGCATCGCTGCCGGGGCCCTTCGTCGTTCAGCGCGGTCGCGGAGGGGACGGTGCGTTGAGCTCGTCCGCCACGGCGTGGAGATGGTCCCCCGCCTCCCTCAAGGCCTCCGCCAGGGCGGGGGCGACCCAGTCGGGGATCTCCATCGCCCCGGTCGCCCACCGCTGCACCATGCGCCGGTCAAGGGCCTCCCGGGGACCGCTGGGGTGCCGGGGCCCGAGGACCTCGGCGATGGCGCGTATCCAATCGCCCCCCGCGCGCAGTGCCTCCCCCGCGCGGGCCAGAAGTTCACGATGCATGGGTCGGTCTCCAGAGCACGTGGCCGCTGTAGGTGTTGTACCAAGCCACCAGGGCCGGGGGCGTGCCAGCGCCGAAGACGGTCCATGCGAGGACGTGGCCGTCGTCGAGGACGCACACGAATCGACCGAGTGACGTGTCCCCGGAGAACCAGGCCGGCGGGGTGCCGGGGCGGGCCGCGGCGAGGCGGTCGGTGACGCGCTCGGCCTCGACGGCGTTGCAGCCGCCGACCGCCTGCTTGACGGACTCGGTGGACTGGCAGAGGAGCGCGCAGGCGGCCAGGAAATGGGCCGGGGTGGCGATGAAGGTGCCGATCTGCATCGTCGCCTCCCTCAGAACCGGTCCACGGACAGGCCCAGGGCCTCGTCCTCGTCGTCGTAGGGCTCCAGCGTGTCGCAGAGGAGAAGCCAATCGAGGTCGATGTGCCTGATCTTCTCGCGCTCCGGCTGGCGGACGCCGTCGCGCTCCGGATGGGTGTACGTCAGGCAAACCCGATGCACGCCCTCCGCGCCGAGCGCGTCGGCATGGCGCTCCCACGCGACGAACGCTGACTCAGGCGTCGGGGCCCGGACCACCAGGTCCAGGCCGGTGCCGGGAATCGGCTGGTAGCGCGCGTCCACGGTCGTGATTGTGAACACGAGGTCGACGCCGTCGGCGAGCGACCGGGCCACGCCGTCGGCGAGGTCCTCCCGCTGCCGGCGGGTCATCGGGGATTTCAGGACGTGCGCCTTGGTGGTCATTAGCGGTACTCCGGCTTCGGGCGGCATGGCCTGCCCGTGGTGGGGGTGGACTGTCCGGCCCCCGGCGGGCCGCCATCATCGTGGCGGCCGGCGGGAGGCCGGGGCTGGTGCCCCGGCTGTGGGTCAGCGCCTGCGACGCGCCTTGCGGGCCGCTTCCCTGTCCACCTCGGCGTGATAGGCATCCGCCTGGCGGATCTGATGCTCGGCAAGGGCGCGCTCGCCTGCCTCAAGTTCAAGCTCGTATGCCTCGCGACGGGCGCGCTCGGCGGCCGTGGCGGCTTCCCTGTCGGGGCGGTAGCGCTCGTCCAGCGCATCCGCGTGCGCCTGGGCGTCCACGGCTTCTTCCCAGGCCGTTTTCGCCCTGGTGCGCTCGGTGCCGGACTGAATGGATGTGGTGTCGGTCATCTGCGGTACTCCGTCATCAGGGCGGCATGGCCTGCCCACGCACGAAAGGTAGACCTCGTGCATGGGCGCCACAAGGGTCGGTTTCGGAATTTCAGCACGGCCTGAGGTAGAACGCGTTCCCAAGGTCCCTCAAGATCAGTAGGCACCACACCGCAGACTTCGATGCCAGTGCTACCCGTCGGGTGTCATCCTCCCAATCGATGTCGCACCGTACATGCGGTTCGCCGGAAGGTATTTCCACATCCGTGAAGTGGCACGTGTGGGTCCCTCGGTCGGAAACAACCCGGCATTCCTTGACCCTGTTGTCCAAGAACCACCGTTGAGACATTGCATCGCAGAAAGCTTCCATCATCTCGTCGGTCACCATGGCGTTGGCAATCCACGGGACGCGCTCGAAGTCGTGCGCGGTGGCGCAGTTCGCGGCGAGCCGCACACGGAGGCGTTCCAGGGCGCACTCGGTCTCGTCGAGCCGGCGCATGAACTCGTCCCTCATGACAGGATGCACGACGGGGGCGAACTCCTTGCCGAAAATTTCGGCGATGATCTCCAGTTCGACCGCGGGGTTCGCATCGTCGATGCGGTCGGCCAGAAACGTCACGTCTAGCTCGGTGATCAGACCGGGGCGCAGCCGCGCGTATGTCGCCAGCGCCCGTTCGTCCCCTGCGCCAACGGCGGCCTTCCATCGCCCGTACCTGGTCATCGCGCCAGGATGGATTTCATCCTCGATGTCGCGTCCAGCCAGCATGGCGCCCGTGCGAAAGTCGGCCTCGAACTCGCGCAGGCCCGAGTGGACGGCATTGATTGCCAGCGAATGGATGTTGTGGTCGCGGATGACGTACTTCGTGCGAACCTTCTTGGTCATTACGGCGCTCCTGAAAAAGATGAGGGAGGCTAAACCGAAGCTCAGCCTCCCCAAAATGCTTTCGATGCTGGCGGTTAACGCGAACGATTAAGGTTAAACCGAGAGGAGACGCGGTTACTCTTCCGGGCGGTCGGCGACGCAGGCCGTGCACGTCGTCTCGTCGTGCCACCCGCACCCGCCCTCGCAGGCGTCCCCCTCGGAACAGCCGCACGAGAGGCACACCATCCCGATGATGGACGGGATGCGGTACTGGGCCCCGTGTGGGCCTTTCTCCAACCATTCGCCGGGGGGGATGCCGTCGGGCCAGCCCAACACCTCCGCGTCGATGAGTTCTCGGGCCAGGGCGAAGGCCTGCGCCGCGGCCCTGGAGACCGCGTCGGAATCGGTGGCGTACCCCCCGGCAAATGCGAGGTGATGACCCATCACGAGTTCGACCGCGGCCGCCCCGATGCGGGCCTGCTTCTCGGGGGAAAACGTGGCCCAGATCGCGGCCCCGTCGAACCGCGTCGGGGAGATGGTTGCCTCGGGCGCCTCATAATAGTCCATGGGGATCCTCCTCCCGGACCGGGGCAGCGGGGGCGTCGTCGTAGACTCCGGTGATCTGGGCGGCGATGCCCAGGCCCATGACAGCGACGGCGAAGATCGACCCCCAGACGAGCAGCATCCACGCGCTGACGGCGAGGGCCTGGAGATGTCCGCCCGCGGTCAGGACGACTGTGGCCAGGGCGGCACCCGAGGCGGCGAGTCGCCCGGGCGCGCCGGCGACGGTGACGAGGACCTGGCGCATCATGCGGCCCTCCTGGTGTCGATGGGCTCGGCCGGGATCAGTCGTTCCGCGGGCACCCCCGCGTGGGCCTCGAACCAGGCGGCCACGGCACTGTGCCGGGTCGTCGTGAACTTCCCCTCGGCGACCTCGCGCAGGACCATGTGCCGCTCACCCACCGCGATGGGCAGGCCGGTCAAGTAGCACCGGTGTTCCCGGCGAGCCCGGACGACACGCCGGTCGAGCTCGGTCACCTCCGTCTCGTCGCCCTGGAAGGGGACCATTTGCAGGAAGTCGACGTCGGTGACGGTGGCGGCCGCCTTGGCCCGTAGCCAGGCCACATCGACATCGTTGTGCTGGCCCCATTCGACCCGGCCGAGGATGCGCTCCTGGAGGTATGCCGCGCGGTCCTCGTCATCGACGAGCGGGTCGCCGCCGATGGCCTCGAACAGGGCATGGACGTCGCGCATGCCGTGGGAGCCGAACACCGCGACAATGGCCTTCTCCTGGGCCTTGCGGTCCGGGAGGGCAGCCACGCCGAGCGCGACGCCGTACAGCAACGCGTCGATGCGGTCCGGACCGGAAAGGCTGGCACTGCCCAGCCCGAGGTCGCGGGCCAGGGCGAGGGCATCCTCATCGCCGGCCCGGACGCGGGAGTCCCAGACCAACGCGTTCGCCCATGCGGTGTTAGGAAGCTCGTCTACGTACCGGTGCGGCTCGTAGGGGATCTCGGTGACGCGGCGCATTAGGCGGTCCTCCCCTGAGCGAGGGCGGCGGCCAAGGCGGTCGCCTCGGTCGTGCTGATCAGCGCGACGATGGGGACACCCGCTATCGTGAGCGGCACCGTCCGCCCCGTCGGCTGCCCGGCGCCCGGGGCGAGGCCCGCCTGAGCGAGCTTGCCGATGATGCGGGTGGCGACCTCGGTGGCGGGGAGCCGGCCGCCCGAGACGATTTCGCCGGCGATGATGGACGCCGCCGGGTCCGTCAGGAGGGGCGCATGGCGGACGACGGAGTATCCGGCGTCATGGAGGGCATCGAGCAAGCCGATGGCTGCGGTCAGGTCGGCGGGGCGCCCGAGGGCCTGCGCGACGGCGGTCGTGGTGCGATGGGAATCGTGGCGCACGCGGCGCGCTCCTGAAAACCATTGTTGCGGGGGATGACGGTGGCTGCGCCCCTGCCGCCGGGCGCGCGACGGGCGGCGTCAGGCCTCTCGGCGGGAGGGGTCCACGACCTTCGCGGCCATGTCGCGGAAGGCGATCCAGTCGTTCCCATCGCCGGCGAAGCTGATGATGCCGTCCTCGTAGAAGACCGCGAGGATGGGGACGGGCCGGATGGGCATGGGGCTGTACGGCTTGCCCGGCACCAGCTTCATCTGCATGGACGACGGGTCGAAGGCTTCGTCCGCGGCCGCCGGCGAGATCTTCATCCCTGGCGGCGGACTGAACACGCTACCAGCCTCCAGGGGGACGGCAGCCGCGTCCTTGACGCTGGGCGGACCCTCGACCGTTTCCCTGGCGTAGATGACGGTAGCCCCCAAGATCTTCGTGCCAACGGTGGGCAAGGCAGGTGACACGTCGAGGTGGAACTTGCCCTCGCGCAGGACCTCCATGTGCCTCTCCTTGAAGGTGCTCCCGTCTGGATTCGCGTACATCACCTCAATGGTGCGGCCGGTAGGAACGGATGGGTTCACGCGGTGCTCCGACCTCTCGCGGTATTCGTCGCTCGTCAGGGGGACGGACTCGCCGTTGGGCATCACAACGACGATGGCCACGTCCTCGCCCGTCGGGCGGGTCGCCGGGTCGACGGGGAGCGCCCGCATCGACACCAGCCAGGCGCTGGCCTCGTACCCGGTGAGCGGGTCGGCCTTGCCGTCCTGGACGAACACCCCGCTGCGCAGGTCGAGGACGTCGACGTCCGAGACGACCTTCCTGACGATGGCGAACCCGCCGGCATCGAGGGCAGTGGCGATGAGGTCCGCCTGCTTCTCGTAGTCATGAAGTGTTCTCACCGAGTTCTGCGCAGCGTTGGTTGCCGCAGCGATGACCGCTCGGGCACCCGTGATGTCGAAGTTGGTTCGGATGTCGGAAATCCTGCGCTCCATGGCGCGCTCCTCTCGGTGGTGGGGTTGCTGGGGGTATGAGGCGCCACTGCCGCCTGGCGCGCGACGGCCTTCTCAGGCGGTGGCGTCGGCGGGGGACGGGGCGGAGGCCTCGACCGGCTTTGGCCCCCACTTCTTCAGGTCCACGTTCCGCGCCCAGGCAGTCCCCGCCTTGCCCGTGGAGGCCGCGTGGTAGAGGACGTGCGTGGTCCCGTCCGTCGGGTCGACCTTGCGGACGATGCCGACGTGAAGGCCCTCGATGGCCATGGGCGCCTCGATGCCCCGGGCATCGGGGACGATCTCGACGGTGTCGCCCTCCTTCCACTCGGCCCGGACTTCCTTGCCGGCGGCCCGGTCGCGAAGGTCCGCCACGGCCTCGGTGAGGGTCATCGGCTGTGGGCCGGCCGCGGCCTTGGTGAGCTTCTCGCGCCACGCCGCCTCGTGCTCCGGCGTCCAGGCCTCGAAGTCGGCGGCCTCGACCAGGTGCGCCGCGACGTGGCTATCGATGGACCTGATGACG
The DNA here is from genome assembly GCF_022829405.1 of Methylobacterium sp. J-076. GTDB lineage: Bacteria > Pseudomonadota > Alphaproteobacteria > Rhizobiales > Beijerinckiaceae > Methylobacterium. Next base: position 392,453 of record NZ_JAKSXW010000149.1, on the reverse strand, counting down.
CGCATGTTCAGGATGCGACCGTAAGCGTTCGAGTAGGTCTGCTCGGGCGAGATCTGCGCGGACCGCACGAAGACGGCGCTGTTCCTACCGCCCGTGTCATCGAGGATCTCGACCACTGCGTGGGGCTCGCCGGCCCCTTTCATCGCCGAGTTCGCACGCGGGGTGACGAGATCACCGACGCTGAAGGGAGGCCATTCGGCGTAGCGTTCGACCGCCCCCGTGATGCGCTTGAGGATGTCGTCGGGGTCGAGCGCCTTCGCGGGGGTGTTGGCGGGGCCGGGAATCGAGGTCGAACCGGAGAGGGCGGAGAGAAGCTGGTCGAACATTGGTTGGGATGCTCCATGGGTGGTTGCAGGGGTCGTTGGCCGCTGTCGCCCGGCGCGTCGGCGAACGGACCAGTCAGGTCCGTGGTGTTCCGGTGATCTCGTCGAGGGACGGCGGGCAGGCCTCCTCCAGCGCGACGATGGCTTTCCGTGAGGCCAGCAGGAGACCCATGCGGGCGACCTCCAGCGCGATGCGTGCCTCCCGCGACACGTCCGAGGCGGGGTCTGCAGCAGCGACCGCTCGTGCCCGCTCCTGCGCGGCCACGAGGCGGGCTCGCAGCACCGCGGGTTCGGACGACAGGTCCGTGCCCGGGAACCGTTCCCAGATGGAGGCAGGCTTGCCGGGCAGGCTCACGAGCGCCTCCCCAGGACGGCGGAGACGATTTGCACGGCGGCCGCGACACCCGCCTCGCCCTCGGCATGGACGGCCAGGAGGCGGCCGTCGTCGTCGGACCGGGCCACGACGGAGACCGACGGCTGCGGCGCCTCCCGGACGTAGCCGTGGGCATCCATGCGCAGGCCCAGCGCCGGCAGGAATCGCGACCGGACGCGGGCGTTCGGCCTGAGCGACTTCGAGAGCGCTGACAGGTCCCCGTAGGCATGGAGCCCTACGGCCTGGCACCACGCCTTCTGCCCGCCGGCCTCCGTGACCGCGCGGCGGAGGCGTTCCCGCACCGCGCGGTCGGTGACGACAGGCCCCTGGGCGGGGGGCTGAGAGAGCTCGACGAGGCCGTCGACGAACTTGCTCATCGGGCTATCCACCGACGCAGCGCGTCCCGGATGCCCGGCAGGCAGGCGGCTAGGACACGGGCATCCCCGGCGGCGGTGTGCCGGACGTCCCGGCCCCCGCGGTCGACACCGAGCCGGGTCGCGAGGGCGTCGAGAGAACCGCTCTCGCCCGGCCAGAGGAGCTTCGAGACTATGCGCGTGTCGACCACGTCGCTGGGCACGCCCGTGAAATACAGACCCTCGCGCTCGAACTCGGCGTCCAGGAATCCGACGTCGAACGGTGCGTTGTGCGCGACGATGGTGCCGCCGCGGCACACGTCTATGATCGCGCGCGCGTGCGAGTAGCTGAACGGGGCGCGGTCGCGCAGGTCGGCCTCCGTCAGCCCGTGGACCGCCAGGGCGGCCGCGTCGGACGCCCGGCCCGGGTTCACGGTGATCTCCAGGAGCGTCTCGCTGACGGCGTCGGGATGGATGCGCAGGAACGCGGCGCTGATCAGGCGGTCGCCTTCCAGCACGTGGAGGCCGGTCGTCTCCGTGTCCGCCACCACGACCGGTCCCTGCAGCAGCAGCAGGACGCGCTGCAGGTCGGGGAGGCGCTCTACGTCGACGACATCCCGGCCACGCACACGAGTGACGACGGCGTGATGCAGCGCGCCGACCCGGGCCTCGCGGTCGGCGACCAGACCGGTCGTCAGGGCCTCCTCGCGGATGGAGAGGAGTCGCTGACGGGACACGCACGAGGCAAGCTCATGACGCACGAAGGCGAGGTCGTCGGCGGGGTGGAGAGCGGTGGCGGCCTCAGTCATGGGCAGGGGCCTCCCGGTACGTGACGGACACGTCGCGAGAGAGCCCGAGGGCCTCCAGGATGCCGGGCCCCGGAGGACGACGGCCGGCGAGGACGTCCCTCGCGTACACCTGACTAACGGCGTGCCGGCGTGCCCAGGCGGCCACGCTGCCCTCCCGCTCGGTCCGGTCGCGCATTCTCTCCAGGACATCCTCGATGGTCATCTTCACCGCTGCCTCCGAATCCCACGAAGCGCCGACGCGGCGGCGCTTCGACGACTAGACGTAGGCCGGCGACATTCCTGGCGGTAGTAGTGGACGAAAATCTACCCAGTACAGATTGACGCACTCTCATGATCTTTCGTTACACATCCCCCGCGCAGCGTTTCTCGGAACAGTGTTCCGGAAACGGGATGACAGTCGAAATGGGGGTTGTAGCTATCAAACCCTGGGCGCATGATTCCCTGGGCGCACACAGGAGGTCGGAATGCGCAGGTTCATGATGATGGTGATGGCAGCGTTGGCCCTGGCGCCCGCGTTGGTCTGGGACGGATGCCGGTGGACATGGCGTGTCGCCAGGGCGGTCCTCGGCGCGCCGGCGCCGGACGTCTCGGAGGCCCTCGCGGAAGCCGACGCCGTCGAGGCCCCGGCCGCCGAGCTCTCGGGTGACGAGGAGACCGGGCTGGCCGCGCTGGGGCTGATCGCGCCGTTCGCCGGCGAGGAGCCGACGGTCGAGCTACCGGCGCACCAGGAGCACTACGTGCGGTCGCTGACGGTCGCGGAGCGCATGAAGATGGCATCGAAGACCGCCGACCGCATCGGCAGGCACCTTCGGGGCGTCGATACGATTCCGGGCCTCCCGGTCGTCCCCACGCTGGCTCAGCATTCCGCCCGCGTCCTCGACGCGTACCTGGACATCCGGGACGGAACGCGGCCCGAGGACATCGAGGAGGCGAACCGCGAATTCAGCCTCGCGTGCATTCAGGAGTGCATCGACGAACTCGACGAGAAGCTCGCCGCCTAACGCCATCACCGGAACGACGAAGCCCGCCCCGGCATCCCGAGGCGGGCTTTTTGCTGTCTGCGAGCGACCCGCGATTATTTTGGGGATGACCGCATTCTGTGGGTTGTGGCTTTCCCTGTGCACATCTCTGCACACATGTGAGCATCAGTGATGCTCACGGGATGCTACCGCCCTCCGGCCGCGATGATCATCCTCCGGCGCCGCTCCCCGTCCGCCCGCTGCCGAGCGATGGAGGCCTTCTGGGCACGGCGCTCGATGATGATGCGGGCGGCAAGCTGGTCGGTCATCCGGGCGGCGGTCGCTGCCCGCGCGTCGCTTGCTCGGTTCGCGAGAATGGCCGCGATGCCGTACGTGAAGGCCTCTGCGCTGTTCCCGAAATCCTCTGGCCTCATGACCGCCTCCCCCTGCTGAGTCGCCCAGGGATCGACATCTCGGGCCCAATGTCGAGGGGAACCAGCAGGGATGGTTGCCGGTCCGTAACGGCCCTGTGCATGACCGCGTTCGTACGGGAGGCCCTGAGGGCGCGCTGCAGGGGTCCCGTACGTAACCAGGGTGGCGTCCCGTTACATGCCATCCGCGTAACGGAATATCATGGGATGCGTAACGGAAGGTCAGCGGAAGTCGTACCTCAGTAGACCGTCAGGTTGAGGAACCCCAGGACGTCGGCCAGCGTGGCGTCCTGCGTCGCGGGGGCGAAGATCTCCAGGACGTCGCCGAGGTTGACCTGGATCGTCTTCCCCCCGGTGGTGGTGAACCCCGCGACCGCGCTGTTGGCGGCGAACGCCAGGAGGCCGATGGACGTGCCATTGAGCTTCACGGTGAAGTAGCACAGGGCCTTGGCGGCGGTCTTGGCCCGCAGGATGGGGGACGGGCCCGAGCCCGGAGCGTTCGCCGGCACCATGTTGGCCCCGAACGTACCGAACCGGTCCATCATCTCCCGGCACACGACCGCCCCCGCGGCAGGGAGGCCGTCCGCCCTGATACGTATTGCCCGGTAGCCGGGCACGGACACCGGGGTCCACGGGACCGAGACCGTTCCGTCCGCCGCCAGAATCGGGCGGTCCGGCTTCGAGGCCGCTGGCGTCGGCTGCATGAGCCGATAGTACGTGGCGGTGGCCGGGTAGAACACGACGTCGCCGACCGCATACGTATACGTATCGCTGTACGTACCACGCTGCGTGGCGAAGGGGGCACCGTCGTACACGAGGGGCATCATGGCCCCCGACGCGAGGTCGACCGCCGCGTCCTTGGCGTCCGACGTGAAGATCTTGGTAGCCAGGGCCACGAGGCCCAGGGGGACCGTCGCCGAGGCGCTGATCCGCACGACGTCGCCAGCGGCGTACTTGACCGCGGCCGCCCAGACGCCCGCCGGGCGCACCGGCCTCGACGGAAGCGTGAACGCACCCAACACGACGTTGTTCGTGTCCACGAACGTCGCGATCTGCGTGTTCGGGTCGATCTCGATGGCCGCGATACCGGTGCCTGAGCCCATCGTGGCCAGCGTCTGGATGGCCGCCACGAGCGCGTGGAAATTCGCGTCGGCCTCGGCCCCGTTGATGTCCGACCCTTTCTCGGACGCGTAGGTGATGGCGATGTTGAGCGGCGCGCCCATGTCCTGTCCTCAGCTCTGGTACTGGCTGGACCAACCGGTGAAGGTCCCGCTGAATCCGTCCGTCCCGAGGACCGTCGTCTTGGTGTCCTCGGCGTAGGATGATCCCCGATTCGCGGTCCATCCGATGACCTGCGCGTTCATCACCTTGACGAAGGTGCGCGACCCGTCCGGGTTGTCCCGGGGCGACGACGTGTTGATGGGCGAAGGGAAATACTGGATCTTCGCGAACGAGCCGTAGGCCACGTCCCGCCCGGGCACGGGGTCGGACTGGTCCGCCGTCGTGTCGACTTGGGACGTCCCCGGGGCGCGGGGCGCGCCCGCGGTCGAGCGCAGGTTCCTTTGGATGAGGGACTGGATGGCATCCGCGAGCTGGTCCGCGTTGCCGACGATGGTGCCGTCGTCGCTCATGGCTCTCCCCCTCCCGCCAGGTCGATCCCGCGCGGCGACGTCAGCAGCGCCGCGTGGACCCGGTAGATGCGCTCGATGACCGCGTGGCTGACCATGAATCTCATGTTCACTCGCAGTGTCGTCGGGTAGTCCCGCGTCACCGCCCGCGGGTCCCCGCCCGACGCCGCCCGCGACAGCGCCAGGGCCATCTGCCGGTCGGCTTGGTTGTCGACGAACACCTCGCCGACCGCGTACCAGGGGTCGGACAGCCGGTAGGCGTCGACGGGCAGCACCAGGTCGTCCGGCGTGACGACGGCCTCGATGTTCCCGCCCACGGTGATGATGGAGCTCGTCGCGGCCACGGACGGGGCGAGGAGCGGGTTCTGGGGCGCGACGGCCTGCACCGGGGCGAACGGGGTCGTGCGCCCGGCGGCGTCGACCGTGCCGTTCGCACCGGTGCCGAGCGGCACGGCCATGGTCAGCCGCACCGTGGCGGATTCCCCCGTCACGACGCGCTCGATGACCGTGACTTTGCCCACCATGGGCGTCGCCTTGTCGCCGTCCTTGAACAGCAGCCGCACGCGCTGGTGCAGCGTGAGGTCCCGTGCGAGCGTCCACGGGTACGTCCGGGAGATGCTAATCATCTCCAGGCGGCGCAGCGCGGCCGCACCCATCCGGCACAGGGCGTGCTGCAGGCAGCCGCGGCCGCGATCCGTGTCGAAGAAGCTCGGCGCCCGGGGGTCGGGCATCGGCGCGAGGGTCCCCAAGTCCCTCCAGTTGACCGGCAGGTACTGGACGGACACCGACAGGCCCGAGATCCCCGCGGAGGCCTTCGAGACGGGCTCGTAGAACCGGATGTTCCCGTCGACGAGGCTCTCCCAGACCCGGCCGAACAGGCTCACGCGGTCCCCGGTCGAGTAGACCGTCTCCGGGGCGTAGGGCGCGATGCCGGCGGCCACGAGGAGGTCGCCGAGGTTCACCGTCGGCAACGTGGCCGTCTCGGTGGCCTGGACCGTCACCTGCGCCTGGCAGTCCAGCACGAAGTCCACGACCTCGCGGCGGGGCTGGCTGTACTCGTAGGCCACCCACGCCGCGGTGTAGCGGACGGACCGGATGTTGAAATTCCCGGTCTCGGAATGGACGTACGTGTAGGGGTCGCCGTACGTCGTGGTCGGGGCCTGGTAGTTCCCCTGGTCGTCGGTGTAGCCCGGGTGGACCGTGTAGTCCTGGTAGGTCGCCTGGATCGTGCGGCCCGTGAAGAAGGGGGCCGACTGCGACAGGACGGACACCTGCCGCCAGTCGCCCTTGGTCCAGCCGGACCAGCCCTGGAAGTCGAGCTTCTGGTCGGACCCGCCCTCGACCACCTTGTCCTGCATGGACGAGATGAAGCCCGACGGGGACGCGGCGGTGGCGATGACCGAGGCGATGTCGACCGGACCCGCGGCGTGCTGCTCCCATTCGGCCACGACGCGGAATTTCACCGCCTTCACCGGCGACTGGCCGGTCGAGGAATCCGTCGAGGCGTCGTCGCCCAGACCGCCGAGGTCGACGACGGGGCCGGTCAGGAGCGGCTCCAGCGTGATGGCGTGCGTGACTGGGTCGACGTGCCAGGCGGCCGCGCGGGCCTCCAGCGCCGTCGTCGCCAGGTCGTTGACGTCCCCGCCGTACAGCGGGTCGTAGAACGGCAGGCCGGCCAGCCCGGGGTCGCCGGCGGCGTAGGCGAAGCCCGACCCGGTCAGCTTCGGGTCCGCCAGGTTGACGTAGACGTCCACGGTGCCGTCGAGCCCGGGCACGAGCCGCATGACGACGCCGTAGGTGTAGAAGGCGCCGTGGGTCGCGTCGGAATCGCCCGACACGCCGATGAGGGCGAACTGCCCGGCCTGCGCCGCCGCCCGGGCCGCCGCGGCCGCCGTCGCCGGCAGCGTCAGCACGAGGAGCGCGTTCGTGGCGTTGATGGTGTTCCAGGGGACGCGCGCGTAGACGGAGCGCACCAGGTCCTCCTGGAAGAACGACCGCACCTTGATCGCGCCGGCCCGCAGGTTGCCCCACGAGGCCACGGAGCCGGGCGTGCCCGTGAACACGACGCCGATGCTGCCCGGGTCGGGGGTCGGCACGACGCGCACGGTCCACGGCGGGATGGCCGCGCCGGAGCACGCCGCGTTGGCCGCCGTCTGGAGATCCGTCTGGAACGACGGCGAGCTGCACTTCAGCTCCAGCGTCGCCTCGTTGCCGGTCAGCGACTTCGGGGCCGCCACGACGCGGGCCCGGCACAGGATCTTGGCGTTCGCGACCGTCCCGTCCGGGCTCTCGACCACGGCCACGTTCGTGGACCGGGTCAAAATGGAGAGGCCCGGGTTCCTGATCTTCAGGGAGGCCTCCGCCTCCTGCCCGCGGCGCTCGGTCAGCCGGAATTCCAGCACGTCGACGGCGCCGGCCAGGCTGGCGTCGGTGATAGGGTCCTGCAGCCCAAGGAGGTGGACGAGGTGCAACATGTCACGCTTCCTCGAACTCGGCCGACCACTCGACCCGGCCCTCGGTCTCGGGATGCCGGCCGGACGTCGAGTTGCGGGTGACGGCGAAGGCCGGGCGGAACGCGACAATGAGATCGTCGTCGGTGGCGTCGGCCGAGACTCCTGGGGGAAGGAGGGCCCCGGGGCGAGGCGACGCGACGGAGCCCGAGGTGAAGGCCGAAGACAGCCGGGGACAGCGTAGCACGTGCCCGCGATTCGGTCGGTCAGTTGCGAGGCGTGGCGGCTACCGTGAGACGGGCGATGACCCGGTCCCTGGCGACGGCGGCATCGAGGCCGCTCGCGATGGAGAGGCCCGCCATCGCCTCGACGACGACCTGATGGACGGTGACGGCCCCGTTCCTGCACTTCATCCGGCCCTCGGGCGAGAGATGGCCGTCGAGCGCCTTCACGAGGCCCCGGACGATGGCTGCGTCCGCGTCGGCCTCGGCCTTGCGCGCCTCCCGCCAAGCCCGTGTCTTTGCGGCGGCGATAACGCGGGCAAGGGAGCGGGCGGGCTCGGAGACAGGCATGGGAATGTTCATGCCGGGATGATGCCACCCCCAGTCGCAAGGGACATCGGGGCCGCCTCTATACACGAAAAGACCATCATGCGGTTTTTTCGGACATAGAGCGGGGCTTGAAACGGCGACGCCCCGGCACGTGCTGGTATCGACCATACGCCGTGCCAGGGCGTCTCGACCGTGGTGCAGTCGCCCCGCCGAGGGGTGCCGACACTATACACCCTGCGACGCCGGCCACAACGGCGCGCCGCTACAGACCCGGGGCGATCTTCGGTGGTCTCGGCCGATGCGGGTCGTAGCCCATGGCCCGGATCTCGGCCGCCCGGGCCGCCATGAACTCAGGGTCGCCAGCCCGGACCGTGCCGTCGGGTTCCGTGACCTGCCAGACCGAGGGTCGTCGACAGTCCTCCCATGACCGGCGTGGGAGGGGTGGAGGGTCGTGAGGAAGGGACACGGGGTACTCTGGGGGCGGGACGAGGATGGACGAGGCGGAGGTCAGGTCCAGGGAAGGCCGCACAGGCCCCTCAATTTTGGACCGTGGGTGGTTCCGCCTTTGACGCGCGAGGGGCCTAGCCGGGGCTGGCTGGACAACCGGCGCGGGTTTCGAAGGTTCTTGACTACGAGGGTCGTGACCGAGGTCCGTGAGGAAGGCCACCGCGAGGTCATGGTCTAGCTGGACCGAGGTTCTTGATACAGGGCCTCCTATAGGGGTCGGAGATACGGAACCGGGGTCTACAGAGACAGGTCCGGCGGAGGCGGAGGTTGGGGGTTCCGGAGGAGTGACCCGGGGGGCTGGGGGAGGTCCCACCGGGGAGGCCGGAGAGGCCGGGAACGACCCCCCTCCCTCATTATGTAGGATGGTTCGAAGCGAACCCCTTGTAATACCTCGATATAGTTGGTTGCTGGCGGCGGTCAAAACCTCCGCCATTTTCGCGGTCACGACACCCTCGGTTCGGGCCGGGGTGAGGAAGGAATCGTGGACCGGGAGGCACGGCACCCCCGCATTCCTGCACCCCTCCATGACCGCCGTCGCCATGTCGCTGTCGATGCGCATCAGCCTCACGCCGGCATCGGACCCGAACAGGTGGGCGATGGGCCGGTTGGCCTCCCGGATGTCTTCCAGGATGCGGGCGGTCTGCCTGGCCCCGTATCGCCACACGGGCTCGCCGTCGTCTCCGACCTCGGCGCGCTTGCCCAGTAGGGCCCCGATGGCTTCAGGGATGGTGCGGGCGTTGACGGCGGTGTTGAAGGCTAACTTCCCGGCCGCCCGTGGCCAGTAGCCCGTGGTGTAGGGGTCGTGGGCGATGACCTCGCCGGCCATGGCGTACAGCAGGGTCGGATGCAGCCACTGGAAGTCGGGCTCGATGCAGACCTCACCGTTGATGAGCAGTTCATTCCGCCTGGCCTTGGGCAGGCCCTGCCACCAGCCGTAGTACCGGCCGTGGGCATCGAAGCTCGACCGGCTGAATATCCGCACCACCTCGGGGGTGGGAGTTGGCAGCGTGCAGGCCCACGTCTCGCTGCTGTTGCCCTTGACCTTCCGGGCGTGCAGGTGGTGCGCGCTGCGCCTCCAGTTCGCCTGGTCGGCGTCCGGGGACACCGTGACGTCCATGGTTCCCAGCCAGCCGTTGATGCGGTCCACGCCGGCGCGGAGGCGTTCGGTCCGCTGCGTGTCCGCGAAGTCGACGAGCCCGCCGGTGTCGTCCCGGAGGATGAGCGAGCAGCGGCGGCGGTTGTACTCCAGGGGTGTGTCGCCCAGGCGTGCTAAGAGGGCCGGATAGGCCCTTGCCGCGCTCTGGATGCGCTTGGCCTCGTCGGGATGGAGGTGGGCGCCGGCGACCTGCACAAAGTTGTCGACGAGGCCGGCCTTTGCCAGACGGTCGATGGTCCTGCACACGCGGGCCTTCGTGTACGGCGTGTCCCGGTACCGGCCCGGGACGTCGTAAAAGTCGCTAGACCGGGAATAGGAGACGCGCCGGTTCTGGCCGTCGGCCTCGATGCGAAGGGAGGCAATGATGCTCGCCTGAACTCGCCGGTCGTCTGCGGTGCGGCCCGGCGTCAAGCCGAGGCGCTCAATGGCGGCCGGGTCGGCCCTCCATCGGTAGCTGAGTGAGGCGTCCGACCCTCGGACGTACTCGGAATGCATGAGGTCCTCTCGGCGGGCACGTCGGCTCGCCGGGGCACCACACCCGACGCGACAGTCCATCGTCCCCTGTGGTCCCGCCTCGAACAAGGGCACCGGGAGCCACGCGCACCCTCGCGCGACCCCGACTCCAAGCGTTAGGGGCAAGCAGGTGTCGTCCCCAGCGAGACGGCGATCTGGCCATGGGGATCACCCTGAGTCCGAATGCCGGATAGTCCCAAGACCCCTGAGCCACCGAAACCTCCAGAGACGGTCTCCCTGACCGTTTCAGGAGCTAAGTATTAATTTTCTTGGGTCGCCGCTCCCAGCTGCCCGTAGTCTCTCCCGTTGCCATGGAAAATTACATAGAGCCCATGGCCATTTTGGACCGCCAATGATGAAACGCGTGGATTGCGGCCAGGCGGAATTCGGTCATGGCGATCAGGCCGCGCAGGAACGCCTCGTGCGGATCGAGCTTGGAGCGGTGTGCCCGCTCTTGGGGCCGGGCCGCCACTATGCCGGTCGTGGCCAGTGCCGTCATCCAGCGGACCGCTGTCGCAGCCCCCTCCCCGAAGCGCTTGGCCGCTTGCTGGCGCGAAGTCGCGCCTGCCGCGTCCACTACCCGCTCACGCAGATCCTGGCTGTAGGGTCGGCCCATGCCATGCTCCTAACCTGGATCGCGCATTGAATCAGCCCAGCAGCCGTGCGTGAGCCCCAGCCATCCGATTCAGCTCAAACCGAAAACGCTCTAGTTATAGCGACACCGCAATTGTGCGTCATTAAAGCTATATTAAGCATAGATTAAACATCAATTTGACGATCGAACGATTTGGGGTATTATAAAACCGCTGCCTGGCCATCTCTCGGGACCGGTCGACCGTGCGTTATCGCGGATGACCCACTGCTCGCCCTTAAGGCGATCATTGAAGCAGCACCGTGCTTACGCGCGGAATAAAGGGCCCAACTCGTGCAAACGAGCTGGGCCCTTTTGCATTATGTTCTTGCAAAAATGACTGTATTGCAACAAGAGCAATGCGCCCAAATAACTAGTGGAAATATTCATTTTTGGCACGCGAATAGGGCGAAAGCACGACTATCTTGGTTAAATCGTGAGCGAGGCAAAATACAAACACGAAAGGATAGACCAGACCGCCCATAACGGTCCGTCCAAACCATCGATCCCCGGGGCGGGACTCAGCTTTTTTTCGGTTGGGCACGAGAAACGGCTCGGAAAAGGTCGGTCCGCGAGGGTCCTTGCGACGTTCGGCGAAGGCTCGACCGAACCCAGCGGTTGCGCAGTGCTGCCGCCGCCCTGGCCCGTGGATGGCCGAATGACCCTTCCCGTCGCCGGCGCGTTCACTCCAGTGACCTCACCCGCACTGGAGCACCAATGTCGAGCCTGAGCGAGCGGAAGGCACGCCTGATGGTCCACGGCGACCAACCCTACAACGCCGAACCGCCCCTCGACCGATTGCGGGCCGCCTACCGGACGCCGGCAAAGGACTTCTACGTCCGCTCGCACGGCGATCTACCGGATCTCGACGAGGCGAACTGGCGCCTCACCGTTGATGGCGGAACCGGTACCATGCTTCAGTTGTCGCTATCCGAACTGCGGACCCGCTTCTTGGAAACCACGGTCACCGCCACGATGCAGTGCGCTGGCAATCGCCGCGCCGACATGCGGGCGGTGGCACCGGTGACGGGCGACCCGTGGGACGCCGGCGCCATCGGCACCGCCGAATGGACCGGGGTACGGCTCGGCGACGTCCTGCGCGCGGCGGGGGTCGCCGAGCGCATGGCCCTCCATGTCGCTTTCGAGAGCCACGACACGGTCGAAGGTCACCATTACGGAGCCTCGATCCCGCTCGCCAAAGCCATGGCGCCCGAGACCCTGCTGGCCTACGCCATGAACGGCGAAGCCTTGCTCCCGGAGCACGGCTTCCCGGTCCGCGCGGTGGTGCCGGGCTTCGCCGGCGTGCGCAGCCCCAAATGGCTCCGGCGACTGAGCGTCCAGGACCACCCCTCGGACAACCCGATCCAGGCCGGCGATTACAAGCTGTACCCGGCCGACGTGAACGCCGAGACCGCCGATCCGGCCAACGGGCACACCATCGACACGATGCCGCTGAACTCGGCGATCTGCGAGCCGGCACGCGGGGCCACCCTCACGTCAGGGGACAACAGGGTCCGGGGCTACGCGGTAAGCGGCGACCGGGCCATCGTGCGCGTCGACGTCTCCGGGAACGGCGGCCGGTCCTGGGTGCAGGCCGAACTCGAACACGAGGCCGACGCCCCGTTCGCCTGGACGTTCTGGAGCGCGGACTTCGACCTGCCTCCCGGCGAGCATGAGCTCGTCGTGCGCGCGTGGGACGAAGCGGGCCAGACGCAGCCGGCACTGCCGGACGAGACCTGGAACCACAAGGGCTACCTATGCGCCTGTTGGCACCGGGTGCGGGTGAACGTCACCTAGGAACGGGTGACACGGTATGCCGACTCCATCCGCCTTCGTGGACGACGTCCCCGCCAGCGGTCGATCCAGCATCCCGCCACGATCCGCCGTAATGCCCAGCCGTCATCTCGACCCGGTCGTGTGCGGCACCAGCAACATCCGACCGCGGCGGGAGTTTACCGTGTGTCAAGATGCCGGACGCCGGTTCGCCGCATCCAAGCCCCAAGGAACACCATGTCCCGCGAGACCAGCATCCAGGCCACCGAGAAATTCGGCGAATTCGTAAACGGCGGCCGGTTCGATGCTTTCCCCGAGGTCGTCGCCCCGGATTGCCACGATCACGACCCGGCGCCGGGCCAGCACATGGGTCCCGAGGGATACCAAGCGTTCTTCACGCAGCTCCGCTCCGCCTTTCCCGACATGCAGGTCGAGGTGGAGAAGCTAGTCGCGGACGGGGACGACGTCGCCTTCGCCTACACGCTCACCGGCACGCACCAGGGCGACTTCAACGGCCATAAGCCGACCGGGAAGGCCATCAAGGTCCGCGGCATGCAGATCGGTCGCTTCGTCGAAGGCAAGATGGTCGAGCGGTGGGGTTCCTCCGACGAGCTCGGCATCCTCAAGCAGATCGGTGCCATCGAGGGATGACGAATTCCTCGTCCGCCGTTGTCGGTGACCTCAAGGCTGCGTTCGGCGGATCGGCCAACAGTTCCACCGGTACCAGGTAAGCTTTCCCTTGTCGGCGTCATGACCGAGGCCGCGGGATGATCGAGACGGGCCGGCTCTTCGATGGGCCGGCCGGTCACTGCGGCCTGGTACGTATCCGGCGACGGACACCCTGACGCAGGATGGATGATTCGGTGTGAGACCCTTTGGTCCTCGTCGGTTCCCGCGTGACTATCGCATTCGGAAAACCCATGCCCGGTCGCCCCAAGGTCGTCGCCTTCGACATCATCGGTACGGTGTTCAGCATGGAGCCGATGCGGCCCGCGCTGGTGGCGTTGGGCCTCCCGGCGCTGGCCCTGGACCTTCTCTACGCGACCGGCTTGCGCGACACCTTCGCGCTCGCCGCGACCAACACCTTCGCACCCTTCCAGTCCGTCCTGTCGGAGTGCCTCGACGAGTTGCTCGCCATGCATGGCCTGGAAGCCTCCTCGAAGGAGAAGCATGCCGTCCTCGACATGATGAAGGCCCTACCCCCGCACCAGGACGCGAGGGCCGCGTTCCAGGTCCTGGCTGACGCCGGCATCAGGGTCTTCGCGCTGAGCAATGGGGCCACCAAGACCACGCAGGGGCTGCTTGCCGCGGCGGGCATGGATGGGCTGGTCGAGCAGGTTCTATCTGTCGAGGACGTGAAGCTCTCGAAGCCGCGTGGCGAGGTCTACCTCTACGCGGCGCAGGCCGCAGGCGTCGCACCCGGCGAGATGGCCCTGATCGCGACGCACCCTTGGGACCTGCATGGTGCCAAGGTCGCTGGGTTGATGTCCGGCTGCGTCGCTCGTGGGCGGCCGTACTCAGCGGTGCTGCAAAGGCCGGATGTCATCGGAGAAACCCTGCTGGATGTATCCTCGAAGATGGTCCGCATCGAGGGATAGCGTGAACGCCGACGTTGCGTCGTCGCCGCCTCAGATGCCGGCATACCAGGCGTAGCCCTGGTCCTCCCAGTAACCGCCCTTGCCCTCGCCGATGTTGGCGAAGCTCTCGACCACCTCGATCCGCATAACGTACTTCGCCTGCTTGTAGCCGAGGTTGCGCTCGACCCTCAGGCGCAGCGGGGCGCCGTTCGACACGGGAAGCGCCTCCCCGTTCATCTCGTAGGCGAGGATGGTCTGCGGATGGAAAGCGTCGACCAGGTCGATGCTCTCGTAGAACCGCACCGGCGTCCCGCCGCTGGCCGCGTCGTCATCCGCCGCCTGCTGGCCGCCGGAGTCCTTCTTGCTCTCGTCGCCGCCCGACTGCTTGGTCATGCTCGGGTTGGCGTTGCCGGCAGGGACCTCGTCGGCCTCCCCGTCGTCTTCCCCGCCTTCGAGCGAACTGCCCTGGTCCATGGTGTCGGCGCAGTGGAACACCACGTAGCGCGCCTGCGGCTTGAGCTTGGCGAGGTCGAGCAGTTCGGCGACGGGCACCCCGGTCCATTTGCCGATGGCGCTCCAGCCCTCGACGCAGTCGTGCCGGGTGATCTGGGTGCGGGCGGGAAGCTGGCGGAGTTCGGCCAGGGACAGCTTGAGAGGCGCCTCCACGAGGCCTCCGACCACCAGGTGGTACTTGGCGAACTTGCCCTTCGCCAGGGCCTTGTAGGCCTTGTCCGGTGGGTCCTCGGTGCCGTTCGGCTTGAACCACGGCGAGATGTCGGCCTCGGCGTATTCCGGTGCCAGCGTCGCCTTGCCCAGGAGCAGGCGCTGTACGAACAGGTTGGCGTCCTCGCCCGTCTTAAGCGTGCGCTGGAACCACTCCGCGTTGCCGAGGCGGTCGCAGCCCCCGAGCATGGCCGCCGCGGCGTTAGCGGAAGCCCCCAGCAGGAGGGCGCGTCGGTTGGGTAAGCGGCTCATGACCGGGGTTCTCCTCCGGCGGAGACGGCCGGCTCGACCTTGCGCTCGATCACGAACCACCCGGTGAGCATCCCGCGCATTTTGTTCCGGAAGCCCGATAGCAGGATCAGGACGACGTGCACGACTACAAACAGGACCAGCAGGGCCGCAACGACGAAGTGGACCGTGCGGGCCGACTGGCGTCCGTCGAACAGCGTCAGCAGGAAGGGGAACGCCGCGTCCATCGGCGGGGACATCGCGAGCCCGGCCAGCACCTGCACCGGCAGGAGGACGAACAGCACGACGAGGTAGGTGAGCTTCTGGATGACGTTGTAGCGCTTGGCCTCGTCTCCTTGAGGGAAGCGCAGCGTCAGGTGCTTCCAGATCGACGCGCCGAAATGCCGTATCTGGTCACGCGACGGGATCACCCGGAACCGCAGCTGCCCGCTGACCAGACCGTAGAGAAGGTAGGCGAGGCCGTTCAGGACGAAGGCCCAGGCGAAGAAGAAGTGCCAGGAACGGCCGCCGGTGAGGCCCTGGTCGCTCGGCAAGGTCGCCCAGGCTGGGAAGCCGCGGTCTGCCGCCTCACCGTCTGCGCCGGTCGAGGAACCCAGAACACCGTTGGTGTCGAAAGTCCGCCCCAGGACCGTCGTGACGCCCTTCGGCGGGTCGTCCTCGGTCGAGGACATCGCCAGCAGCGGCGCGTCGAAGGTCGAGACCTTGCCCCAGTACAACGCCGGATGGGCGTTGAAGATCTGCAGGCCGCTCATCAGTAGAACCAGCAGGCAGACCGCGTTCACCCAGTGGGTGACCCGGATGACGAGGGGATGGCGGAACATCCAGCGGCGTCGCTCGACTTCACCGGCCTTGGGTGCTGATCGGGTCAGATAGGTTCGAGCCAAACGGTCTTCCCCGCACTCTGAACGGCCAGGGCGGAGGCCCCTGAAGCGGGGCCTCCGGAAGCGCACGGCGCCTCGGAATTACATGCCGCGGTTCATCATCATCCGCTTCTTCATCATGCGGCGCTTCATCATGTGCTTCCGCATCATGCGCTTCTTCATCATCATTCGCTCGCTGCGGTCCATGCGGACCTGGGTGACGGCAGAGGAGCCGGCCTGGAGACCGTTCGGGCCCATCGGGGCCGCGGAGGCGGCGCCAGCCCCGAACGCGAGGCTGCCGAGTACCGAGGCGGCGAGGGCAAGGGTGGTGATCTTCATTCAATCTCTCCTGTACGGGGAAGAAATCCCCTTTCGCACAAGGAGGGAAGAGAAGGTGCCGCCACCAAGTTCCTGATTTATCGAATATAAATCGCTATGTGGGAGCGTCTGGACACGACAAAGCCGACGTCGAGACAGGGCCTCGCGCCGCGCCCAGGCCGGGCGTACGCCGACTTGTACGGAGGCGTGCAGAGGAAAGTTTCAGACCAGACCGGTGGCCCCGACAGCCCACTCACGCCGACGCGGCCAGTTTCCGGTCACGCGAGGCCAGGCGGAGAGGTCGAAGGTGCAGACACTCCCCGGGGGCCTACGAAGGATCGAAGCCTGCTTCACGAACCGCTCCCGCTTTGCAAAGCGAACGCGGCATGACACTCCTCCGGGATGGTCAGCTCGTACGGATTCATCAACACCCTGTCCCGGCACCGGCCCTCCAGCACCGTGCGCTACGGGGTGACGGTGCTGGCCATCGCCGTCATGACGTTCGTGCGCTTCCTGGCGCCGGCCTACGTCGCTCCCTTCCTGCTCTACATACCCGTTCTGCTGGCGGTGAGCCTCGCCTTCGGCCGGGAAGCCGGCGTGCTGACACTGGCACTGTCGACCGGGATCGCGACGTGGTTCTACACCCGGGATGGGAGCCTCAGCGGCGTCGACCTCTCCCTCCTCTGCCAGTACGCGGCGGTCGGCGCGGTCATGGTTTGGGTCTGCGACGCCCTGCGAAGGTCCGTCGTTCGCAACGAGGTGACACTCGGAAGCCTCGACGCCGCGAACCGGGTCCTCGTCGGCAAACAGGCGGAACTGACTGAGGCCAACGCACGGGCGGAGGCCGCCAGGGAGGCGGCGGAAGAGCACAGCAGGGCGAAGAGCCGCTTCCTCGCCAACATGAGCCACGAATTGCGCACGCCGCTGTCCGCGGTGATCGGCTACTCTGAGATGCTCGAAGAGGAGGCGGAGGAGCTCGGCCAGGACAGCCTGCTGAAGGACCTCGGCAAGATTAAGTCCAACGCCCAGCACTTGCTCGGGTTGATCAACGACGTGCTCGACCTCTCGAAGGTCGAGGCCGAGAAGATGGAAATCTACCCGGAGGACATCGACATCGCGGCCTTCGCCACCGACGCCGCCGGCACCGTCGAGGCGTTGGTCGCGAAGAAGGGCAACGTGCTGGCGATGGACGTCGCGGCGGACGTCGGCCAGGCCCGAACGGATGCGGTGAAGCTGCGTCAGTGCCTATATAACCTGCTCTCGAACGCCGCCAAGTTTACCGAGGGCGGTACCATCACCCTCCGGGTCGCGCGCGAGAGGGATGCGGGCGCGGATTGGCTCCGATTCAGCGTGGCGGACACGGGCATAGGGATGAGCGCGGAGCAGGTCGGACGCCTGTTCGAGCGCTTCACCCAGGCCGACGAGACCACCACGCGCAAGTTCGGCGGGACCGGTCTCGGGCTGGCCCTGAGCCGTGCCTTCGCGCAACTGCTCGGCGGCGACATCACCGTCGCCAGCGTCGAGGGCCGGGGCACGACCTTCACCCTACGCATCCCCGCGGCCGCCCCGGACCATGCCGTCGAGGCACCGTCGACGGTACCCGAGAACCAGGTCGGCATCGGCGATCTCGTGCTGGTCATCGACGACGAGGCCAACCAGCGCGAATTGATGACCCGGTTCCTCGAACGGCAGCGCTTCGCCGTACGTACGGCGGGCGACGGACGCACCGGTTTGGAGCTGGCCAAGTCGCTCCGTCCCCGGGCCATCCTGCTCGACGTGATGATGCCGGAGATGGATGGTTGGTCGGTGCTCGCCGCCTTGAAGGCCGATCCGGAGACGGCGGGCATCCCCGTGGTAATGGTCAGCTTCGTCGCCGACGCGGCCTTAAGCGCATCCCTCGGTGCGGTCGAGGCGGTACCCAAGCCAGTGGACTGGACGCGCCTCCGCACGATCCTGGACCAGTTCCGGGCGGCGGACGGCGACGTGCTCGTGGTCGACGACGACGCCGACATGCGCCACCGCCTTCGAACCGTGCTGGAGCGCAACGGTTGGAGCGTCCGCGAGGCCGGGAACGGCTGCGAGGCCCTTGACCAGGTCCGGCATGGCGTTCCGCGCCTCGTGCTGCTGGATCTGACCATGCCGGTCATGGACGGCTTCTCGTTCCTCGACAGCCTGCGCGACCTGCCGGGATGCGCCGAGGTCCCCGTGGTGGTGCTCAGCGCGCGTGACGTCACGGCCGCGGAACGCGACCGCTTGTCAGAGGCCGACCAGGTGCTGCGTAAGGGTGACGCCAGCCTGCAGGACATCGCCACCGAGCTGCGCAAGCTCGACAACCGCCAGGCGAATGCCGTGGATGCGACCACGACTGCAGCCGTATCGGGAGTCCTATGATCCTCGACCCGTTGTGGGGCATGCCATCCGGCTCATACGCCGGAGGTGGCACCGATCCCTCCGCCGGTGAGGCAGTCGGACTGCCACGGCGATAGGCTTGCCCGGAGGGGGATGGATGGAACACGGTTTAGCGACGGCGGTGCTCTGCATCGTGGGTGGCGGCATCGCCGCCCAGGTGCTCGCCGCGCGCCTGCGCATCCCCGCCATCGTGCTGCTGCTCGCGCTCGGGTTCCTCGTTGGGCCCGTGCTCGGCCTGCTGCACCCCACCCGCGACTTTGGGGAAAACCTGCGACCCCTTATCGGGTTGGCCGTGGCCATCGTGGTGTTCGAGGGCGGTCTGGCCCTCGACTTCCGCGAACTCAGGGCCTCGGGCGAGGGTGTGCTGCGGCTCACTGCCTTCGCGCTGCCGGTCAACTTCGTCCTGGGCACCCTCGCCGCCCACCTGATCGGCGGGATGATGTGGGGGCCCGCCTCGGTGTTCGGCGCCATCCTCGTCGTCACCGGGCCGACCGTGATCCTGCCCCTGCTGCGCCATGCCCGCCTGGAACGACGGTCGGCGGCGTTCCTGAAGTGGGAGGCCATCGTCAACGACCCGGTCGGGGCCATCCTCACGGCAGTCGTCATCGAGATCCTGGTGGGCGTACCCCACGGCGCCGGCGAGACCCCGGCGGCCGCTTTGGCGCTCCACCTCGCCGAAGGCGTGCTGGTGGCGGGCGGCCTCGGCGTCGGCTCCGCCCTGTCGGTCGCCTGGGCGTTCCGGCGCGATCTCGTCCCGGAAACGCTCAAGACGCCCGTGCTGCTCGCCCTCGCACTCGTCGCCTCCGTCGTCCCGAACCTGCTCATGCACGAGGCCGGGCTGATCGGCGCGACCGTGTTCGGGATCGCGCTGGCCAACCGGCACGTGCCGGGCCTGGGCGAGTTGCGGCGGTTCAAGGAGGCGCTCGTCGTCCTGCTCGTGTCCTGCCTGTTCGTCGTGCTGACTGCCGACCTCGACTTGGGCGTCCTCGGAAAGCTGTCCCTGCCGATCCTCGGGCTCGCGGCGGCCATCCTGTTCGTGGTTCGCCCGGCCGCCATTTGGCTCGCGACGCTGGGTAGCGACTTGTCCCGGCGGGAGCGCCTGTTCGTGGGCTGGATAGGCCCCCGCGGCATCGTCGCGGCCGCCGTCGCCGGCTTGGCCGGGCCTCGTCTGAGCGAGGCGGGTCATGCCGGCGGCGACCTGATCCAGCGCACCGTGTTCGCGGTCATCGTGGCCACGGTCATCCTCCACGGCTTCTCGCTGGGGCCGCTGGCCCGACGACTGGGACTGTCCACCGCGGCCGAGACCCAGCGGCTCGCCGTCGTGGGAGCGTCTCCGTGGGCGAGCGACATGGTCGTCGCGTTGCATCGCGCGGGGGTGCCGGTGGTGCTGATCGATACCTACCCCGGCGCGCTCCAGACCGCCCGCGATGCGGGCGTGCCGACCCTGCAGGCCGAGCTGCTCTCTCGGCATGCGGAGGAAGGCTTGGCCGACCATCCCCCGGACCACCTTCTCGCCGCGACCCGGGACGAGCTCTACAACGCGTTGGTGTGCACGCGGCTGGCCCCCGAGATCGGCCGCGAACGCGTCTATCAACTCGCACTCTCGGCAGATCATCTCCTGCACGAGGATACCGGCGTCAGCCGGGATACGCGAGGCAAGGTGCTCGGCGACGGCGGGACCGACTTCGACGCGCTGGCCGGGCGGCACGAGGCTGGATGGCGCTTCGATGTCGTTGCCGCAGACACGGGGGCGCAGGTCGACGCGCTTGCCTTGATCGTCATCAAGACGGACGGGGCGGTCGACCTCCTGTCGGTCGACAACGAGCACGCCGTCCCCGCCGAGGAAGACCGCCTGCTCGTCCTGGCGCCGCCGAATGTTTACGGCGCCGACCAGGTCGAAGAGCCATCGCGAGCGCACGTATGACGACCGGTATCCGGACGGCATCTACCGAAATGGGATCACCCTAGAGGCGGCCCCCCCTCCGAGGGACCGTACGATGTCGAAGCTCGCTCAATAGGTCAGCGTAGCCCGCATACCCACGACCGTGGCGTTCCTGATCCGGCGTCCGAGCTCGTCGCGCGGGTCCGGGACGTTGCCCCCCGGATGGAAGACGTACTGGACGTTCGGCTGCACCGTGACGCCCGGACCAAGGACCGCTTGGTACGTCGCCTCGACCAGCGCCTCGAACCGGCGGCGCGGCATCGCGACACCCGTCTCCAGGATGGTGTCCCGGTCGGCCCCGCGGGCGGATGACGAGATGCGCGCGTAGGACACGGCGACGCCGGCGGTGTCGTTCGACCGCCCGGGCATCAGCCCGCGGTAGCCCACGCCGGCGTCGAGGTAGAGGTCAACCAGGTTGCGGTCGCCGGGCGAGGCCATAGCGCGCACGAATGCGCTTGCGCCCTGACCACTGTCGTCCGGCTCTCGGTACACGGTCTGATCGATGATCCCGTACAGGCCGTCGTTGCCCCGAAACCTGCGGGCGACCCCGCTGGTCGAGGGGTCGGCGAGCGAGCGACCCGTGTCGTCCACCCTGAGCGAATCGAAGCGGCCGAAATGGTGCCACCCCCCGAAGGTCACCGTCCCGGGCTCGGCGAGTACCGCCCCCGTCCGGTCCCGTTCCTCGACGTTGTACGCGTAGGCTGCCTCCGCGATCAGGAACGCCGGGTCGGAAAGCCGGAAGTTCGTGCCGGTACGGTTGCGCCGCTGCGGGTCCGGGTCGTTCCACGGCCGGGCCGGTCCGGCCGGGTCACCGTCGAACAGCCCGACTTGGAACGACAGGTTCGGCGTCGGCAGGTATTTGGCCCGGACCGCCGGGGCTCCGAACGGGTAAGCCGGGCCGCCGCTCGGCAGGTTGGTCCCGGTGAGGGTCGGCCATCCGAACGTCGAGTTGATGAACAGCGTCGCGGTCTGGCTGACCAGGAACTCGGTGTCGGCGGCGACCTGTCCCAACTTGATGCCGAGTTGGCCGTCGAGAAATTGCTGCTCGATCCAGAGTTCGTACAGGCGCGTCGATGGAAGCGCCTCCAGTTCGCTGACCACGGCGAGGTCGTTGACGGCGGCCCGGGACAGCCCTGCGCCGTTGATCTGGAAGGCCTCGACCCGGAACGCCAAACCCTTCCATCCCGCGAGTCGGTCGAGGTCGGCATCGAGCTGCATGTCGAGGCGACCGAGGACGGTGGCTGTGCGGCGCGTGCCGCCGCTGGTGTCCCCGAGGATGTCGGCGATGGCGTTGAAGCTGAGGACGATGCCCCGGTCGGACAGGAAGCGGCGCAACCCGGTTGGGTCAGCGGCATCGCCGAGCGTCGCCTGGATCGAGGTCGTGGCGACGGCGGATGGCTTGCCGGATACCTCGGGCTGGGCGACCGAGGTGCGCGGGTCGCCGCCGGCGCCCGTGTTGGCCGTCTGCCCGGACGCGGAAAACGGCGCGCAGCCCAGGCACAGGGCCGCGGCGAGCGTGGCGCGCGAGCCTCGCGCGTTGCGGACCCGTCGACGTGGCCGCGATGGGCTGGTCGGCTCGCCCGGAAACCGACGTATCCCATGGATGTCGCGTAGGCTGTCCATGCCACTCGTCGATCACGCGCGATTCGAGTACCGACGAAACCCTACGGGCGCTGCGTCAGCGTACGCAACGTCCCACGTTACGGTTCGGCCCCAGGCATAGGCGCTGCTGCCAAGCTGAACGTGGAGTGGATTTTCCGATGAAGTCTTTGGATCGCTCATTGGTCACCGAGAGCAGGACGCCGGCCGCATCGAACGTCGAGGGATCGGGCCGGGGGTACGAGCCGCTCTGGGCCATGGCGTTCGACTTGGACGGGCGGGGGCGGCCCGTCCCGCCGTCGCGAGCCACAAAGGACCTCGACGCGTTCGGCGGCGGGTTCCTTTGGGTGCACTACGACCTGGATGCCGCGGATATCGGCGACTTGGCCCGGGACGGAAGGTTCGGTCCCACCCGCCTCGCCGGGGCCGTGTTCGGACGCGACGAGCATCAGAGGGTCACGGTGGAGGGGGACCATATCGGTGGCGTCGTCGCCGACCTCGCCCGCCCCGGCGCCAAACCCGCACCGGCCGGGCGGCTCCATTTCGTGTTGGGACCGCGCAGTCTCATCAGCGGTCGCAGGGGCCCCGCCGAGAGCCCGGACGCGACGCGGGCGGCGGTCGAGCGTGGGAACGCCGTGACCTCGCCGGTGCTCCTGCTGGAAATGCTGGTCGGCCACGTCGTGTCGGCGATGGCCGCCACGGGCCAGAAGCTCTCGGACGCGCTCGACGGGATCGAGGACCACATCCTCGTCGAAAGGCCGCGCGATGACCGTCGCCGCCTCGGTCCGGTTCGACGCGACGCGGTGCGGCTCCACCGCCAGCTTCTCGGGCTGGCCGCGGTATTCCACCGGTTGGAGACGGACGGGGCGACCGACGAGATCCACGCGGGGGCCGTCACCGCGGCGGCCCGCCTGGCGCAGCGACTGGACGCGCTCGACCGGGACATGGCCCTGCAGGCCGAACGGGCGCGGCTGCTGCAGGAGGAGGTTTCCGAGCGCATCGCCGAGGAGACCAACCGGCAGCTCTACGTCCTGTCGATCCTGTCCGCCCTTTTCCTGCCGCCGACCTTCGTGACCGGGCTGTTCGGCATGAACGTCAAGGGCCTGCCGTTCGGCGACAACCCGCGCGGCTTCCTATGGGTCGTGGCCGTCTCCGTCGTATCGGCCGTCGCGACGTTCGTCCTGATCCGCCTGCTAGGCATCCGACCGCCGCGACGGTGAACGCCGTATCCGGCAGCGTGCGACGTCGGACCGTCAGGCCACGCGCACCAACGTGGGCGACCCTTTACCCGGCGACGAACCCTCGGCGACCTTAAGACAGGCATCCACGGCCTCGCGCAGCGACGTGACGTAGGCGTCCGCCCCGACCTCGCGGCCGAGGGCCGCATCGGTCAGCACCTTCTCGCCGGTCGGCCAGAGCCCGACCACGATAGGGACCCCCGGGGCTCTCCGCTTCAACCGCTCCAGCAGGTAGCGAAGGTGCGAAGGATTCCCGGTGATGTCGAGGTACGAGATGCACACCATCGCCACGCCGGAGAGGTCGAGTTCGCGGATGCCCTCGCGCGAGGCGGACTGGTGGGGGGTTATGCGGGCGCCGAGCCCGTGCTTGCGCAGCAGTTGCGCCAGCATCGCCGAGGAAGCCTCGTCGAGCGGGCCGCGCCCGGCCAGGCACAGGACCGGCGCCTCGCCCCGCCATGCCTCCGGCAGGGCGTCCCGCGGCGGGGCCTGCCCTGGTATCGCCTCGGTCTTCGTATGCGCCCGTTCGGCCAGGGTCGGGGTGTCCGACGGGTTCACCGCCTTGTCGTCGACCGTCGGCTCGACGTCGTCGTGGCCCTCGAAGTCCTCCACAAGGGACCGTGCCGAGGCGCGGATGTTCTCCAGTTGGGCAGGGGTGACGACCCCGCGGGCGTGGTCGTTGGCAGCGAGTTGCAGTCCCTTCAGCGCCACCTCGTCGTAGTACGACGACAACGAGCGGTCCTTCAGCATGCCCTCGGCCACCTCGCGAACCTCGTCCGGGTCACCCGCGAGCATGCGCTGGTAAAAGTTCTCGACCGGGGTGAGCGGCGGCCGGTCGCCGAGCAGCACGTCGAAGAACTCCAGGCTGTCGACGTGCCGACCGAGCACCACGAGGCAGACAGTGAACGGGGTTGCCAAGATCAGGCCGATGGGCCCCCAGAGGAAGCCCCAGAACAGGGTCGAGACGATCACCGCGAAGGGCGAGAGACCGGTGGAATGCCCGTAGAGCAGTGGCTCGACCACCTGCCCGAACACCGGCTCTGCGATCAGGAACAACGCGGCGGTCGAGATGACCATGGACCAACCCGGGTCGACCGCGGCTGCCAGAGCGACCGGGAACACGCCCGAGACGATGGCGCCGATGTACGGGATGAAGCGCATGATGGCAGAGAGCACGCCCCATAGCAGCGGGTTGGGCACGCCGATGAACCACAGTCCGACACCGACGATGATGCCGAAGGCGGCGTTCATGCCGAGCTGGGCGAGGAAGTAGGTCCCGAGCCGACCTGCCGCGTCGTCCATGGCCACCGTCGTGCGGTGCAGGTCGCTCGATCCGAACAGGCGGATCATGCGATTGCGCAGGTCCTCGCGTTGCAGGAGCAGGAACACCACCACGACGAGGACGATGCCGACGTCGGTCAGCGGCGAGACGACCGGGCCGAGCACCTTCTCGGCGAGCGCCAGGGGCGAGGGCTCGGGTTCCTGGACGCGCACGAGCTGCGCCTTGGGCGTATCGCCCGTCGGACCGGTCTCCGCCGTGGTGCCGGCGGCGTCGGCCTTTTGCGTGACGTCCTGGACTTGATGATTGAACTTCTGGAGAAGCTTGTTGGCCTCGCCGAGCCAGCCCTGCTGCAGGCCGGCGAACTTCTTCTGCACGGTCGTCTGGTACTGCGGCAGGTTACCTGCGAGCCCCGCGACCTGGGTGCCGATGACCGCACCGATGCCGCCCAGAACGGCTAGCGCTAGCAGCACCGCGACGATGACCGAGGGTACCCGCCCGATCTTGATCCGCCGCAGCAGGTTGACCACGGGCGCCAGGACGAAGCTCAGCAGGATGGCTAGCACGAGGGGGACGAACACCTCGCGCCCGAAGTACAGCGCGGCGATCAAGACGACGCCGACGGCGAGGGTCAGGAGGCCGCGCAGGCCGGGCACGAGCGGCGGTGGAACCTGGGCGGGAGGCTTCGGGGCATCGGTGACGGCCATCGGCATACGCTGGAACTCCTCGCCGCCCAGCAGGGAACGGCGTGCCAGCACATAACGCCGTCGGCTCCGTTTCGTCCCGATACGCTCGCGACGGTGGGTACACGCCCCGGATCGACTGCACGAGCCATCCGATTCCGGAACGACCGGATGGCGGACATCTTGCCTGGACAGGCGCCCCGGAATGGAGAGCCGTCCATGCGCATTCGTTGTGGCTATACCATCGCCCTCGACACGTTCGGCCCGACCCCGATGACACTGCTGCTCAACGTCCGTCCCGAGCGGCGGAGCGACTTGCGCAGTCGCGAGGTCATCACGTTCGATCCACCCCTACCGGCCAGGCAGTTCCGCGACCCGTTCGGCAACGTCGCGACGCGCATCCTCGTCCCAGGCGGGCGCATCACGATGTCGGCGGACTTCGAGATCGAGGACCACGGCAAGCCCGATGAACACGTCCCGGAGGCCCGGCAGATACCTGTCCAGGACCTCCCGGACGAGGCCCTGCCGTTCCTGATGGGCTCGCGCTACTGCGACACCGACAAGCTATCGCAGACCGCCTGGAACCTGTTCGGGTCGACCACGGAGGGCTGGCCGCGCGTCCAGGCCATCGTCGACTACGCGCACGGACGCCTACGCTTCGATTACATGCAGGCGGACGCCACTCGCTCGGCCTTCGACGGCCATGGCCATCAGGTCGGCGTCTGCCGGGACTTCGCCCACCTGGCCATCACGCTGTGCCGGTGCATGAACATCCCGGCGCGTTACGCCACCGGCTACCTCGGTGACATCGGCGTGCCGAGGGACCCCGCGCCAATGGATTTCTCGGCGTGGTTCGAGGTCTACCTCGACGGGCCGGTGGGACCGCGCTGGTACACCTTCGACGCCCGTCACAACCGGCCTCGGATCGGCCGCATCGTCATGGCATATGGACGTGACGCCACGGACTGCGCGATCACCACCAGCTTCGGACAGGCGCCGCTGGCCGGGTTCACGGTAAGGACCGACGAGGTCGACGGAACGGCGTGAGGGCGGCCCTCCGACCGTCGGGGGGACTGGAACTTGCGCAGGTTCATGGACGCCATCTCGGGCCATGGCTTCGGCCCGCTCGCGCGCTACGGGTTGCCGGTCGCGACGGTCGGCCTCGCGACCCTGCTCAGGTTCCTCGCCCCGCTCGACGTCGCCCCCTTCCTTCTCTACCTCCCGCTCGTCTTCCTGGTCACGCTGGCCCTCGGTCGCGGCCCCGGCGCGGTCGCGGTCGGTTTCTCGTTGGCCGCGGCCGCGTGGTTCTTCCGCCGTTCCGACGGGACGGTCTCGTTCAGCCCGGGGCAGGTCATCGCCCTCGTGCAGTATCTCGTCGTCGGCGGTGCGATGGTCTGGGTTTGCGACGCGCTTCGCCGAACCATGGTCGAGCGTGAGGAAACCCTCGGTCGCCTCGACGCCGCCAACGCAAGCCTTCGCGCCGGCCGGGCGGAGCTTGAGGACGCGCGCCGCGACGCGGAGGCGGCCCGGGAGGCGGCCGAGGACGCCAACCGCGCCAAGAGCAGCTTCCTGGCCAACATGAGCCATGAGCTCCGCACGCCGCTCTCGGCCGTGATCGGCTACTCCGAGATGCTGGAGGAGGAGGCGGAGGAGCTCGGGCAGGACACGCTGCTCAAGGACCTCGGCAAGATCAAGTCCAACGCCAAGCATCTGCTCGGCCTCATCAACGACGTCCTCGACCTCTCGAAGGTCGAGGCGAACAAGATGGACACCTTCGCCGAGGACATCGACGTCGGCGAGTTCGTCCGCGACGCCGCCGGCACTATCGACGCCCTGGTAGCCAAGCGCGGCAATCGCCTCGTCCTCGACGTCCCTGAAGGGCTCGGAACCGCCCGCACCGACGCGACCAAGCTGCGCCAGGGCCTGTTCAACCTGCTCTCCAACGCCGCCAAGTTCACCGAGGGCGGGACGGTCACCCTACGGGTACGCCGTACGGCGGAACCGGACGGCGGCGGCCTGACGTTCTCCGTGGAGGACACCGGCATCGGCATGAGCCCGGAACAGGTCGAGCGCCTGTTCCAGCGCTTCGTCCAGGCCGACGGCAGCACGACGCGCCGCTACGGCGGGACGGGGTTGGGACTCGCCCTGACGAAGGCGTTCGCCCACCTGCTCGGGGGCGACGTCACGGTGGCGAGCGAGGTCGGGCGCGGTACCCGGTTCGTCCTGACGGTGCCCGCGACATTGCCGGAAACGGGGGATGCCCTCGAATCGGACGAGCCCGGGATCGCGACCGCCCTGGCGGGAAGAGGGCGGGGGTTGGTTCTCGTCATCGACGACGAGGGGAGCCAGCGCGATCTGATGGGCCGCTTCCTGCAGCGGCAGGGCTTCTCGGTCCGCACCGCCGCGGACGGGCGCACCGGCCTCGACCTCGCACGGTCCCTTGCCCCGAGGGTCATCCTGCTCGACGTCATGATGCCGGACGTGGACGGATGGGCCGTGCTGGCGTCGCTGAAGTCCGATCCGGTCACCCGGGACATCCCCGTCGTGATGGTGAGCTTCGTGGCCGACGCTGCCCTCAGCGCGTCCCTCGGGGCGGCGGACGCGCTGCCGAAGCCGGTCGACTGGGCGCGGCTTAAAGGGGTGCTCGACCGCTTCGGCCCGGGGCCCGGCGACGTCCTCGTGGTCGATGACGACGCGGACATGCGCGGCCGACTGCGCGCGGTGCTCGAACGCGACGGTTGGGCGGTGCGCGAGGCCGGCGACGGGGCCGAGGCCCTCGAACGCCTGACGGAGTCCAAGCCACGCGTGGTGCTGCTCGACCTGACGATGCCGGTGATGGACGGGTTCACCTTCCTGCACGAACTGCGGTCACGGCCGGGCTGCGGGGAGATCCCGGTGGTCGTGCTCAGCGCACGCGACGTGTCCGGCGAGGAGCGGCGCAGGCTCACCGGGGCGGACCGGGTCCTGCGCAAGGGCGACGCGAGCCTGCAGTCCCTCGTCGCCGAGGTCGACCGGCTTGGCCACGCAGCGGAGCGGCATGATGCCGATATGGGGTGATGCGGGTACGAGTATCGAGTGAGGCGCGGCGTCGACGAGGGAAACCGGAGGGGCCATCTGCCATGCCCTCGTTGCTCGATGCCCCACCTCTCGATGACTTCCCTACCGCCTGCCCCGGACCGCCGCGGCGCGCTCCACCGCCAGGCGCAGGACGCGCGATAGGTCGGCCACCGAGTACGGCTTGCGCAGCAGCTCGAAGCCATGGCTGCCTTCATCGGCGAGCACGTCGCTGTAGCCCGACGTGAGTACCACCGGCAGGTCCGGGTAACGCCTGCGGATCTCGCGGGCCAGTGCGATGCCGTTCATGCCGGGCATCACCACGTCGGTGAACACCACCTCGAAGCGGAAGGGGACGTGCTCGATCTCGGCCAGCGCCTTCTCGGCGTCCGTCGCCCAAACGGTCTCGTACCCGAGCTCGGCGAGGGCCTGGTTCGCGAACGCCCCGACGTCGAGGTTGTCCTCGACGACGAGCACGCAGGTGCCGTGCCCCTCCGCCAGCGGGGCCGGCTCGCGCGCGTGCGGCGCCTCGGACGCGGCCCGGGGCGCCCGCGGCAGGTAGACCGTGAACGTGGTGCCGCGTCCGGCCTCGCTCCGGACCACCACCTCGCCCCCCGACTGCTTGGCGAAGCCGAAGACCTGGCTCAGGCCGAGCCCGGTGCCCTGGCCGACGCCCTTGGTCGTGAAGAACGGCTCGAAGATCCGGTCGAGCACGTCCGCGTCGATGCCGGTGCCCGTGTCGGAGATGGACACGGCGACGTAGTCCCCCGGCACGGCGGCATGGGCCCGCACGGCCGGGATGCGGTCCGCGGGCCGCACGCGGATGTCGAGCCGGCCCTCGCCGTCCATCGCGTCCCGGGCGTTGACGACCATGTTGACCAGGGCCGTGTCGAACTGGCTCGGATCCGCGTCGACGAGGCAGGGCATCGCGCGTCCGGCACTGTCCAGGAACGGCTCGATGCTCGTCGTGACCGCGATGCGTGCGCCCGTCAGCGTCCCGACCATCTCCGAGACCGAAGCGACGCCGCGACCGACGTCGAAAATCTCCGGCTTGAGCGCCTGCCGCCGCGCGAAGGCGAGCAGCTGCCCGGTCAGCTTCGCGGCGCGGTCGACGGTGTCCGAGATCGCCCCGACGTAGCGGTCGCGTCGGTCCTGGGCGAGGTTCGGGCGCTTGAGCAAGTCGGTGGAAGACTTGATTACCGTGAGCAGGTTGTTGAAGTCGTGCGCCACGCCGCCGGTCAACTGTCCGACCGCCTCCAGTTTCTGCGATTGGCGAAGTTGCTCCTCCAGGGCCCGACGTTCCGTCACGTCGCGTCCCGAGGCGTAGAAGTGGTCGTCGCGCGGGACGACGTTCCATGAGATCCAGCGATAGCCGCCGTCCCTCGCCCTCAGGCGCAGGTCGATGTCGTCGAGCCTCCCCGTGGCCACCACGCGTTCGAACGCGCGCTCCGTCGACTCCCGGTCCTCGGGATGGACGAGGACATCGAAGCGAACGCCGACTAGCTCCGCCGAGGACCACCCCAGGGTCGCAGTCCAGGCCGGGTTCACCGCCCGGTACAGGCCGTCGTAGCCGCAGACGACGAACAGGTCGCGGCTCGCGCGCCACAAGGTATCGCGTTCCTCGGTTCGTTCCCGGGCGGCCGAGGCTAGGTGGTCCTCCAGGTTGCGGCGGTCGGTGATGTCGTTGAACAGGATTGCGACTTGGCGCCTTGCGGATTCGCCGATGCGCAGGGCATGGACGTCGAACCACCGACCCAGTGCGACCGCGCCACTCTCAAATCGCCTCGACGCTCCCGTCATCGCGACCTCGCCGTAGGCGTCGAACCACGACCGTTCCAGGCCCGGCACGATCTCGCTGACCCAGCGTCCGGTCGCGTTCCTGATGCCGGTGTGCCGCTCGAATGCCGGGTTCACCTCGATAAAGCGGTAGTCGACCGCGCGGCCCTCGACGTCGAACAGCATCTCGATCACGCAGAAGCCGGCATCGACGGCCTCGAACAAGGCCTGGTAACGCGCCTCGCTCTCGGCGAGACGCTCCTCCTCGGTTCGGAAGCGCGTGACGTCGAGTTGACTGGCGAAGAAGTAACGCAGCCGACCGTCGGCGTCGAAGACCGGGCTGATGTAAAGCTCGTTGCGAAACGGCGTGCCGTCCCGGTGGTAGTTCACGAGCTCTACGACGACGTCCCGTCTGGCCGCTACGGCGTCGCGCACCTTTGCCACGACCGTCCGTTCCGTGCCGGGGCCTTGTAGGAACCTGCAGTTCCGACCGAGCAACTCACTGGCCTCGTAGCCGCACATCTCCTGGAAGGCGCGGTTGGCGAAGACGATGGGGTTGTCGGGCAGGTTGGGGTCGGTGATGATCTGCGGCATGCGGGTCTTCTCCGCCGCCGTGAACAGGAGGTCGGTCCCGGCGGCGGAGGTGCGCTCGCCGCCGGTCGGGGTGCGGACGTGCCGCCCGTCTCGCTGCCGCAGCCGCTCGTTCTCCGCGTTCGCCTCCCGGAGCAGCCGTCGGAGTTCCTCGACCTCGCCTTCCATCGAACCCCGTTCCCGGCCAACGGCCACCAACCCTGGCCGCCGGTATCACAACGACCCCGGTAGCGCTCGGCTCCCCGGCCGCGTCGTCGCGATTCACCCCTCGTGGCCATGCTAGGACAGCCGTCCGACTTCGGACCGTGCTTGGCGTGGAACGATGGTCACGTTTTGCTCAGGTCGGTCGACGGGTCTGACGCCTTCGTCCGCCCCCCTGGAACGATGGTATCCGTGATGGAGTACGAAGGCCGTTCCACCGA
Source organism: Methylobacterium sp. J-076 (assembly GCF_022829405.1). Lineage (GTDB taxonomy): Bacteria > Pseudomonadota > Alphaproteobacteria > Rhizobiales > Beijerinckiaceae > Methylobacterium. The sequence continues at coordinate 361,279 of NZ_JAKSXW010000149.1, read as the reverse complement.
GCTCCCATGTCGGGACACGGAGCGGGGACTGTCTCGCGGAGGTTCGTTTTCAAGCCATCATCCGCTGCATCGTCGCCGTGACCTCGTCCCGCTTGTAGGGCTTCTGGAAGAACACGCCCCGCTTCGGCAGTTCCTCCGGCAGGGGGCGTCGCTTGCCCGATACGATGATGAGCTCGATGGGGGGCCAGCGGTCGCGGACGGCCGCCGCGAACTGCATCCCGTTCAGGCCGCCCGGCATGTCGATGTCGGTGAACACCACGCGGATATCCAACCGGCTCTCCAGGATGAGGACCGCGTCCGCGGCGCTGGCCACGTGGAGGGCCTCGAACCCGGCGTCCTCGACGAGATCCACCGCCATCATGCGCTGCAGGGGCTCGTCCTCCACGACGAGGACGACCAAACTCGCCGGGGGCATCGCCTGACCCAAACCCGCCTCCTCAGGAATGCTGCAACTGGACGAGGGGGGCGCGCATCGTCGCCTGGAACCCGGACGGGGGGTAACGGAGGTCCACGCCCCCCGTTCCGACGAGGCCGAGGACGATCAGGCGCGAACCGAACCCCTTTCGGCCGCCGGTGGCGGGCAGTGTCACGGGCGGGCCGCCGCGCTCCACCCAATCGAACGTGACCTCCCTTTCCTCGTCCTGGCCGTCGAGGCGCCAGTCGACCGCGACGCGGCCCTCTGGAACGGAGAGCGCTCCGTACTTCGCAGCGTTGGTCGCCAGCTCGTGGAGCAGCAGGGACAACGACAGGGTGGCGCGTGGGCCGAGGTCGATCTCCGGACCCGTCACCTCGATGCGATCAGCGTGGCCCACGCCCGCGAGCACGGCCTTCACCACCTCCATCGCCGGCGCGGCCGTCCAACTCTGGCGCAAAAGCACGTCATGGGCGGACGAAAGGGCATGGATGCGCTTCTCGAACGCCTCGACGGGCGCCCGCTCGGGAACGCTGCGCAAGGTCTGCGTGGCGATGGAAAGCACCATTGCGAACGAGTTCTTCAGCCTGTGGGAAAGCTCCTCGTTCAGCACGCGTTGATCCGACTCGGCACGGACCCTGGCCACCGTCGTCTGTATCCGGTCGGCGACTGTGCGCACGAAGGCCATCTCATCCTGCGTAAAGGCGTGGGGCTCGGCGTAGTGGACGAACCCAAGCCCGACGATCTGCCCGCGCTCCATGATCGGCACGTTGACGAGGGCGCGCACCCCGATGGCCAGCAGCGCCGCGGCCGTCACCTTGCTTCGGGGGTCGCGCTCGACGTCCTCGACCGCGACGACCTCGCCGCGCTTCAACTCGTCGATGTAGCTCCCGTAGTCCCGGAACTGGTGCAACCCCGCCACCGATACGACCCCCGGGGCGCACCAGTCGGTAGGGATCTCGACCGTTTCCTCGGCCGCGTCGACGAGCCCGTAGCCCGCCCGGGTGGTGCCAAGCGCGTCGGACATGATCTCGGCGGCGGCCTGCACGAGCATCGGCACGTCGTCGGTCTCGCGCAGGCGCTCGCCCAGGGCGAGCAGCGCGTCGCGACGCGCGTCCGCCTCGACGCGGGCCGTGACCTCCAGGAAGATGACGCCGAAGCGTTCGGGTCCGAGCGGGAACGCGCGGCCCTCGTACCAGCGCCCGAGCATTCCCACACGGCGGACGAAGGTGATGGGTTGGCCCGTTGCCACGACGGCCGCGAACTCTTCGACCCACTCGTCCTCGATGCCGGGAATGACCTCCCGGATCGTGCGTCCGACGACGGTTGCGGGTTCGATCCCGACCAGGGCGCCCCAGGCGGCGTTCACGTCGACGTAGCGCCAGTCGATGACGGCACCCCCGTCATCCCGGACGACCTCGCCCACGAGGAAGCCCTCGCTCAAGCGCTCGAACAAGCCGCGCCAGTGCTCCTCGCTCTCGCGCAGCGCTTCCTGGGCCGCACGCCGCTCCTCGATATCGAGCAGCACCCCCGGGAAGCTCAGTGGCGTCCCGTCCAGGCCGTGGTCGACTCGCCCGTTGGCCTCGATCCAGTAGTAGCGTCCGTCCGCCCGCCGCACCCGGTACTGATGGGCGTAGGCGCCGCCGCGCAGGATGGCGTGCTGGATGGCTTCCCCCAACCCTGCCTGGTCGTCGGGATGCACCGTCGCGACGATCTGGGCGAGCGGGATACCCTCGCGACCGAGCGCCGGGTCGAGGCCGAAACTCGACGCGAATCCCTCATCGATGGTGAAGCGGTCGGAGGGCAGGTCCCAGAACCACGTCCCGATGATCGCGCCGGCCGCGAGCGCGAGTTGCACCCGCTCGACGTTTTGACGGGCGACAGCCTCGCTGGCGCGAAGGCGTTCCTCCGCGTTCCGCCGGGCGGTGACGTCGTTAAAGAAGATTGCGATCCGCCGCTCCCCGGGGTCCCCGACACGGACCGCGCGCACGTCGAACCACCGCCCGAAACTCTCGGCGTAATTCTCGAAGGACGCTGGCTCCCCGGTCCGGGCGACGTGGCCGTAGGTCTCGAACCAGAACCGCTCCAGGTCCGGGGCGAACTCCGTGACCCACTTGCCGCGCAAGTTTACCCCGGCCTGCCGCTCGAACGCCGGGTTGGCCTCGACGAAGCGGTAGTCGACCGGCCGGTCGTCAGCGTCGAACTTGACCTCGACGATGGCGAACGCCGTCTCGATGGTGTCCAGGATGGTCCTGAAACGCGCGTCGCTCCGGCGCAGTGCATCCTGTGCCTCGTGGCGGTCGGTGACGTCCTGCACGGTGCCGAACATCTGGGTGACGACGCCGCTCCCGTCCCGCAGGAAGTTGGCGCGCCGCGCGATCCAGCGCAACGCGCCGTCGTCGGCCCTGCGGATGCGGTACTCGACGTCGAGCACGGCCGTCCCGGCCTGCCTGGTCCCGTCGTTCGACGGCACGGCGCGGTCCTCCGGCACGACCAGCGTCTCGAATCGCTCTACCGAGTACAGGCCGGTGGGAGGCACGCCGTACAAGCGCGCGAACTCCGCGGAGACGTTGATCAGGCCCGTGCCGACGTCGACCTCGAACGTCCCGACCTGCCCAGCCTCCTGAGCCAGCCGCGAGCGTCGGTCCCCCTCCCGGAGAGCGGCCTCGCCCGCGAGCCGGTCGCGGACCGCCGAGACGTACCGGGCCACGGTCTCGAAGAAGGCCAGGGCCTCGGCGTCGAAAGCGGGTTCCCGGGTCGAGCAGAACGACATTACCCCCACGACGGACCCGCGGCTCTTCACCGGGTAGCCGGCGAAGGCATCGATGCCGACCTGCCGGGCCAAGCCATAGCGCGGTTCCCACGTCGCCTGGACGCCGGTGAGCACGAATGGGCGTTTGGTCTCGGCGACGATGCCGCATAGCGGCCCGTCGATGTCCACCTGACGTAGGGCGGTCTGACTCTCCTCGCTCACCCCGATGGCATGGGTCAGTCGCAGGTGCCCCCCGCCCGGCGCGATGTCGTAGAGGTAGCACTGGTCGAAGCCGAGGCTTGCGGCACCGGCAGCCAGGATGGGCTCGACGGCGCGGGCCGGATCGTCCGACGTTAGCAGGGCGGCCGACACCTGCGACAGCAGGTCGAGGCGCTGCTGGGCCCGGCGGCGCGCCGCCGCCTCCTCGGCTGCCGCGACCGCGGTCAGGCCGGACGTCGCGGCGGCCGCGAACAGCCGCGCCAGGTCGAGGTCGCGTTCCCGGAAAGCGCCGACCCGGCCGGACTGGAGCTTCAGCACGCCGACGGGAAGCCCCCCGCGCGAGATCGGCGCAAGCACGGCCGAGCGCATGGCAAGCCTGTCCGCGAGATGCGGCTTGACCTGCCCGTCGCGGAGCACGTCGTCCGCGAGCAGCGGCATGTCCGTCAGCACGCATCGCCCGGCGAGGCTGTCGTGTAGCGGCACGCGCAACCCCCGGTACGGGTCCAGGTTGCCGGCGACCGCGCGATAGTCGAGCTCATCGCCGTCGATCAGCTCGACGACCGCGCCCTCCGCCGCGGGCACGGCCTGCATGACCCCTGCGGTCACCGCGTCGAGGATGCCGTCGAGGGCGCCGCCCGCGGCCGACACGGTCGCGTTGGTTCGCGCGAGGAGGTCGCGCTCGCGCCGTCCGGCCTCCTGCTCGGCGAGGAGTGCGTCGCGGGCCCCGAGGGCGCGGCGCATTTCGAGGAGCCTGCTGACCTGACGCCCGAGGGCACGGAGGTCGTCGGACTGCTCCGGTGTCAGGCCCCCGGGACGCGGCACGGTGTCGATGACGCAAAGCGAGCCGACGACCTGCCCATTCGTCAAGCGCAGGGGCGCGCCTGCATAGAAGCGGATCTGCGGTGCGCCCGTGACGAGCGGGTTGGCAGCCGTGCGGGGGTCCGCCGTCAGGTCGGGGACGACGAGGAGGTCCGGCTCGGCGAGCGCGAACTTGCAGACCGAACTGTCGAGATCGGTCTCGCAATGGGGGAAGCCGACCCGCGCCTTGAACCATTGCCGGTCGACGGCGACGAGGCTGACCAGGGCGACGGGCGTCGCACACAGGCGGGTCGCCAAGCGCACGACGTCGTCGAAGCCCGCCTCGGGCAGGGAGTCCAGGATCGCGAGCCCGTCGAGTGCGGACAATCGCGCCGGGTCGATGATGACCGACGCCGATGGCGCAGCCGTCCCCGCGTAGCCGCGAACGACGCCGGGATCAGTTCCGGGTCGCATCGGTCCGGACCGGATGGCGCACGGTCCCCGGGACCGCCGCCGCGACGGGCGCGACCACGCCGGTGGTGATGGCGTGACCGGAGGCGATGGGATGGGTCGGGACGACGCGACAGGTCATGACGTGTGATGCCGGGACTGCAACCGCCCCCCTGTAGCACAAGCCATCGGGCCCGAAACATGACCATCGGTTTCCCGCCCGTCGGCAAGAATGACGCGGGGGTCGTCCAGCGGGCGGTGGTCAGATGCTGATTCCGCCAGCCGGGCCGGACGGGATCGAACACGACGGGTTCTCCGCGTGAGTAACCCGGCGCGCGACTCGTCTCCTTGAGGAGGCGAGGCCTCGATGTGGCAGAAATCATTGTGGATACTGACCCCATGCTCGCCCGCGAGATGGCCAAGGCCCCCTACATGCAGTCCCTCAAGGTCGACGGACGCCGCGAGGTGCTCCTGGACCTCCTGGCCGAATTGCCGTTCGAGGTCCCGTCGAACCTTGGCGGCTACGTACGCGGTGATGCCGAAATTAGCGAACTCGTCCGTTTCGGACGGTCGCTCATGAAATCCCCAGGTTCGTTCGAGACGCTGCTCGAAAAGGTCGGCCCTCAACCGAAATATGAGCAACCACCGTCGAAGACGATGGACAGGTAGCCACGTGGAAGGCTCATGCCCTTTCTGTATAACCAGTAGGCCGGGCGCTACGCACAGTGTCTTGTAAAGATCACAATAGGAATTGCGCGATAGCGGAACCGTGGTCGTGACCCACCACGCCAAGCACGTCCTCAACTCGGTTGTGCGCGCGCCTGCCGTGCCGGCATGCACATCTCGCCTGGTGCGACGCCTCCAACCTTACCCCTCTGCTCCCTGCAAGGGGACCGGCCCCCCGGGTACACGGGCACGTCGATTATCGCGTCGGACGAACCCAGATCGTGTGAGACGCCAGGGGTCTTGTCGAGGAGGAGACGGCGTTCCGGCCCGACCTCGCCATCGGCCCCTTTCTCTTGCCCGAGGCGTAACGCGTAGCGAGTATCATTACCCGTGATGCGTTACCTTCCGTGTCGCGCTCCCGGACACCCACGGGGCATCCCGGGTCCGAGATCATGGCCGCCAGCAACACGAAGGTTCGGCGGCTCCGACGTCGACGTCCCGTCGGATCGTATCTTCGGACAGGTAGGACGGAGCTACGGACCCGGGGCCGGGGAGAGGACGAGGTCGAGTTGCGCGCTCTCCGTGTCGCGTCCGCTTCGCCTGTCGAGGAACCGCAGCACCGGCGTCACCGTCACGCCGTGCAGCACGATGGACACCAGGACGGCGAGGCCGACCGTGGACCAGAGCAGGTCCGGCGCCTCGAACGGGGCGTGCCCAAGGGCGTAGGCGAGATAGTACACCGTACCGAGCCCACGGATGCCGAAGAAGGCGATCACGGCCCGTTCGTCGCCGGGCAGACCGGATCCGGTCAAGCCGATCCATCCGCAGAGGGGACGCACGACGAGCAGGGCCAGCGCCACGAACACGGCGGCCGGCCACGTCAGTCCCGTCAGCAGGCCTCCACCGGCGAGGGCGAAGCCGAACCCGACGAGCAGGACCATCATCAGCAGCCGTTCGAGCTCCTCAGCGTAGTCGTGCATCTTGCGATGGTAGTCGTGGCCGTGGTTCGAGGCGCGAAGTGCGAGCGCCGCCGCGAAGACGCCGACGAAGCCGTAGCCGTCGACCGCCTGGACGATGCCGTAGGCGAGACAAGTGACGCCCAGCGCCACGAAGCCGTCGCCGGTGCGCGAGAGCTTCGAGACGTTCGGCAGGTGGAAGGTCAGCCAGCCGAGGGCCCGGCCGACGAGCGCGCCCAGGACCGCGCCGACCGACACCTTCCACAGGACGTCGACGGCAAGCCAATGGCCGAGGGACAGGTCCGCGGAGCCGCTTGCCGCGAGGGCGATGGCGAGGTTGACGAAGGGAAAGGCGAGGCCGTCGTTGAGGCCGGCCTCGGATGTGAGAGCGAACCGCATCTCGTCCTCCCGGCCCTCGGTCGGGTGCCCGACCTGCACGTCGGAGGCGAGCACCGGGTCGGTAGGGGCGAGCGACGCGCCCAGTAGCAGGGACGATGCGGCCCCGAGTCCGAGGAGGGTCGAGGCAAGTGCTGCGAGGGTGGCGATGGTGAGCGGCATGGCAAGCCCGAGCATCCGCCACGTCGTCGCCCAGCGCTTCCAGCCGATCAGCCGGTCGATCTTCAGCCCGGCGCCCATCAACGAGATGACAACGACGGCCTCGGTCGCGTGCTCGACCACGGGAAGGTGCTCGGCCGGGTATCGCGCCAGCCCAGCTAGGGGTGGGACGAAGGACAGCGCCGCGCCCGCCCCGACACAGCAGATGGGGAGGGACAGCGGCAACGCCCGCAGGACCATCGGCAACCACGCCGTGAATAGGACGAGTGCGCCGAAGCCGGCGACGACGAAGACGTACGGTTCCATTGGATGGCGAACCGGTCCTCGCCGGAACCGTTCCGCGGTAATCCGATGTCACCCGACGTGATGGTCGATTTCCTCGCCAAGTGGATTGGCAGGGCCGGGACCGCTTCGCGTTATCAATTGGACCGGCGCGAAGGGTTTTCGGCGCGGTTGCCGGAAGACGGGCGACGTCCCTGTGCATGACCAGGAGGATGGGGCTCGGCCGCGCAACCCGTAGGCTCGACCGACGTTCGCTTGACGACCGTCCCGGTACCCTCCCGGGGCAATCAATCGGGCGTTGATCATGCAGGACGAACGTACCCATCTCGACATTCACGACCGGTCCAGCCGCGAGACCTACGCACGACAATTCGGAGTCAGCGAAGACCAGTTGCGCAAGGCCGTGCGGCTTGTCGGCAGTCGTATCAGCACGCTGCGTGGCCACCTCAAGCGGCCAGCTTGAACGTGGCCTTCGGGGCCGCGGAGGGATCGGCCGCCACGGCCGACCCCTCCGCATACGATGCCCAGTTGGTCAGATCACCTGGCTCACCCCGGATGTTGCGTCGACGCCACGCCCCTGCGCATCGTTTGACCGGTGCGGAACGGCGGACTTCGGTAACCTGTTACCTGGGCCATGGAACACTACCGGTCCACCCTGGGCACCGCCGCCGTCGCCGCCATCGGCCTTCTCGTGGCCGCGCGCGTGCTGCACCCGGGCAACTTCGAGGAATTGCCCCGGCCTGCGCGGCCGGTCGCGTCGCAGTCCGAGGCAGCGTTGACCTCCGTCGCGGTGAGGGCCGAGCCGCCCTTCGGCCTGTACATGCGGCCGAGCGCCTTGTCGCCCGAGATCGCTGTGCTGGCTCCGCGTTTGAGCGCGCCGCTGCCGCCCGGATTAACGATGATGCCGATCCTGTCAGCAGCGATGGCGAATGCCGTCGGTCAATCTCGGGACACCGGGGCGCGACGACAGCCCACGGCCGCCAAGCGCCTGGTTCACGCGAACCCGACAACAGTCTCGGGCACGGGGACGGCGCACGCCTCGTCGAGGGATGCCCGGTCGACCCAGGTCGAGACGCATGAAGTCATGGGCCGCGAACTCACCCGTGACGAAGATGGCTGACCCCCGATCCGCCTACGCGACAAACCCAGGAGAAGACACTTGAAGGCTTTGTTCACTGCTGGACTCGTCGTCGCCGGCCTGTTCCCCGCCGTGCCCGCCCTGGCGCAGAGCATCGACATCGGTCCCAGCGGCATCCGGGTTGACCCGCGCTCGCCGCGCGAGCGCGAGTATGACGCCATCCGCCGGGAGGAGCGCCGGGAGGAACTGCGCGAGGAGCGGCGCGACGCCATCCGTGACGACATCCGCCGGGAGGAGCGCCGCCGCGACTTCGAGGATGGCGTGCCGCCCCGCGGCCGGTACTGAGGCCGACGGCTACGGATGGTCTCTGAATGGCGGCGGGCAAGGTCCCGCCGCGAGCGGAAGGGCGATCCGACGATGCGAACGAACTTGGTCCTCCTGGCCACGCTGGGAGTGATGGTGGCCGGCCCGGTCGGCGCGCAACAGGTCACCACGGGTGGCGCTGGCAATACCGGCGTCACCCCGCCCGCCACCGTCGGCGGCGTTGGTCCCGGCGCCCGGGACCTCGGGCCCAGCCCGATCACCCGGGGCAATGAGGCCAACCCCAGCAACTCGTCGGTGCCCGGCACGACGCCAGACGTGAACATCGGGGGCACCCCGACCGGCGGACCACCCGGCACCGGCGGCACCTCCGGCGGCCCTTCCCTCGACGGACGGTGACCGACGCAACCGGCGGTCGCCTCCCGACCCGATAAGGATCAGAGCATGAACCTCGTTACCATCCTCCTCATCGTGCTGATCGTCCTGGCGCTCGGGGGCGGCGGCTACGGCTACTATGGCGGCGGCTACAACGGCATCGGCGGCATCGGCCTGGGCGGCGTCCTGATCATCGTCCTGATCGTGCTGCTGGTGACCGGGCGGCTCTGAACCCGGTCGCACCCGTCGGTGCGATGAACGAACCCGTCAGATCCCGGTCAGCCGCCGGGTGGCAGCCTCCGAGTCATCCCGTCCGACATGGTCGGGCCGCCAACCATTGGGGATGCAGTCATGATGGTCTTGAAGGTGACGGGTCTCGCCGCGTTGATCAGCGTCGGTCTCGCCTCCTCGGCGGCGGTCGCGGCCCCGGTCGGATACGGCTTCGGGCCGCCCGAGCGTGAGGCGATCATCGAGCGGGTGGCCGGCGGCTGCGGTCCCGGCTTCCACCCCAACCCCTGGGGGCGTTGCCGCCCGAACGACTGGGGAAGGGGCGGTTGGGGCGGACCGCGCGGTGGCTACGGCTACCGCGGCCCGGGCCGCGGTGGGTATGACGGCCACGGACGCGGCCCTGACGGTTACGACGGCCCGCGGCGGTACTACGGGGGGTACTGAACCGCGCGCTTCCGGGACGGCATCGGAGCCCCCCTGTCCAGTCCGACCCCAAGTCCCCGCGTCGGCGTTAGCCGGCGGGGGTACGTCGAGGCGGCTCCGGGTTCGGCCGCGTCGTCCGACCGGTAACGTTCCGGCCGCTCTTCGCGATGTCGCCCGGCCTTGGTCCCGGTGCCCTTCGAGGGACCCAAGCGGAACCCGCCACAGGTCGTACGGCCGGCCGACCCAACCACCGCCCCCGTCGCCGCCAGGACGCCGGGAAACCGAACCTGCAGCCTACGGCTTGGCCTTCGGTGCGACGAACGGGTTCGTCTCGGTCGCCGACCCGTTCTTTGCGTAGCACGCCTCCAGCCGGTCGAGGCCGGCCGCACTCTTGTCCAGCGCCACCTTGATGGTCGCGCCCTCGCCCTTGACGTCGAGCGCGTCGGCCAGCCTGAGCGCCTTCACGAACCGCTCGTCCTTCACCGGCAGGGACACGGCGTTGCCCGAGGCGGCGACCTCGGCCTGCAACACCGACGAGCCGGCCGCCAGCTCGACCGGGTAGCTCTTGCCGCGCCCGAGCTTCCACTTCGGCGAGCTCATGGTCAGGTCGAGCCCGATTGCGTCGCGGGTGAACTGCACGTCGACCCCGTCGTCGGTTGTACGGGTCATCGTGCAACGCTCGAACTTCTGGCCCTTCGAGACCGCGTCGACCTTCCACGGGCCGACGGCGACCGTTCCCTCCGGGGTCTGGGCATGGGCCGCGACGGCCATGGTCGTCAGGACGACGGCTGCGATGGGGATGCGCATGGGGACCTCCGCATTGTTGGGATGGGGTTAGGTCGCGAGACCGCCGGAGGTTTCCTACCCGCCCTCGCGAACGACGACCGGTACGGACGCTAACGGAGGGACTTCGCCTGTAGAAACCTGAGGGTGCCGGGCGCCCGTAGCCGGCCATGTCCGATGCGGCGATGGCCCGGGGCAGCGGCCTTCGGGCCATGGCCGGCGTTGGCCGCCTCGTCCGATCCCTCGCCGGTAGGATGCGCGAGGTAATCCAAACCCGTCCACACGCCGGCGACTGCACAAGCTTAGCCGCTTGGCGTAACCGTCCCGCTATGTTCCACTTCTGTTCCGTTGGATTCGTGGAGCGAGCGCGTGCAGGTCTCAGCCGTCTTGATCGGACTGCCGATACCCATCCCCGTCCTCTCAAAGGCCGTCCGGGCCGGCTTCCCCAGCCCCGCGGACGACTTCGTCGAGGACGAGATCGACCTTCAGCGGCTGCTGATCGCGAACCGACCGGCGACCTTCCTCGTCCGATGGGTGAACATCGTCGAGCTCGCGAGCGCCGTCATCTCCCATCTCGACGGTGCCCCGTTCGTGGAACCGTCGCTGATGCCCTTCTCACCCATCGTCGGTATGGATGCCCAATTAGACCGGGAACGCGTCACGGATGACGAGGCGATGTTGTTCGTGAGCGATCTGCGCTCCACTTCGGCGCGTGGCGGATAGGACCGCCGTTACCGTCCGCACCCGCCGCTAGTACGTCACAGGTCGGAGCCCGCAAGGTGCGGACGCGGGGAAAGCGCCGGGTACTATCTGTCCATCCCCGTCCGGCACCCGATGCCTGAACGTGGGTCACATCGGGGGGCAGTGATCACTGCCACCGCAGGGTCCCTCCGTAACCGCGACCATTGGCTCAGGCGGCCTCGTCCGGACGTTCGGACCCCCTGCCAGGCCACGGGCCCGTCGCCTCGAAGCGCCCGTCGGCGAGTTCCGACAAGGGCAGCGCCTCGCCCGGATATCGTTCCCGCTCGAACCGCGCGATGCGCTCGCGCAGCTTGTAACTGAGTTCGCCGGGCCGGACCGGCAGGTTGGCATCCGCGGTCCCGTACCGCCTCGTTGCCTCCACCCATCCCGTGGGCATCACCGCGATGATCCCCTGCGCCGACATCGGGCCCCGGGCCGTCAGCACGTCGTGGGCCGTCGCCAGGAACAACATTTAGATTTGCCTGCCCGACAGCGCCGGCGAGACCGCGAGATTCGCCTCGGGCGCCGGGTCGGGTGCCAGCGCCGGCAGGCCGGCCTGGGCGAAACGCCCGCCCGCCGCCTCCACGATGCCCTTGCCCGCCGCGGCCTCGCGCAACAGGTGGTAGCGCGGCCAGGACGTAGTCAGCGGCTGCCCGATCCACTTGCCGTCGACCTTTAACGCCGTCGGCAGGGCGTCGTGCAGGTGGTGCGCGGCCACCGCGCCGCGCTGGGCCATCGCCGCCTCCACCGCCAACCTCACCGCAACCCAGAACTCGTCCGCGTCCAGCGCCAAGCTCTCCCCCCCTCAGCGCGTCGACCATGATGCGCATTGCCTCGACCCAACAGTCCCGCTGTCTGACAGTAGTCGGTCCCACAAGCTCCGGTCAGTATAGCGTCTGCGCCATGCCAACGGCCGCGCGAAGCCGGCCTACCTCACTGCTGCGCTAGAAATTGGCGCATTATCATGTCCACCCCGGCGGATACCCCGGTGTGCCACCCCTTGAGAGTGTTTGCGATGCTAACTTGCGCATCGAGCAGCATCACTGGATGCTCGGCCGGGCCGCCCATAAAAGCGAGCAATACGAGCGCCGCCAGAAACGACAGGATTACAATAACGGTCGACGCATCCAAGAATTCCCCGGGCTACGCCGACAGCATCACCCTCGGCGCCCCCGGGCGCCATGGTCGCGACGGCCTAGTCGCCGGATGAGACGTCGGCGAGTCCGGAGGGACACGGTGCCGGGCCGCGCGTCGCGACGTCCGCCGTCCCCCGCCCGGGGTTCCCGGACCACTCCACGCCCGACGTCTGCGCCGCGGCGACATCCGGTACCGGTCGGATGGCCGCGAGCGACCGCCCCCGGCTGGTGACCGTAGCGTCGCCGCGGCCCTGGTACAGGACCGTCTCCCGCCCCGTGCGCGTATCCACGAGGCCGCAGGTCACCCGCAGCGTCCAGCCGCCCCCGCGGGGCCGCGGTGTCCCCTCCCACCGCCCGAACGCCTCGCGAGACGGCCCCGCGGGCTCGCGCACGGACATCAGGAAGCTGTCGCCCTCGTCGGGGAACGGCGCGGCGGCCGCCGGTGCGACCATCGCGAATACTGCGAATACTAGAGAACTGCTACGCATGACCCGTCCTCAAGGAAGTAGACCGCCTTCGCGGCGTGGATGATCTCGCCCGTGTCCCGGCGCCGGAATCCCGGCTCGTCGATGCGGTAGCCGATGGGCACGGCCCCGGCCGGCGGCAGGGCGTCGAGAAGCGTCCCGGAGACGTGCGCGTGGACCTCCCGGCGCCCCCGGAGCGCCCGGAGGCGGCCGGCCTCGCTGACGCGGAACCGGCAATCGGCGAGCGCGACGGCCTGCCGGTGCCCGGAGACGCGTCCGGAATCACGGACAGACCACAGGCGCTTCGGGCGGTGGCGATAGATGTCAGTCACCGCCGTCGGCCCAGTCGGCGAAGGCAAACTCCTTGAGCAGCCGGATGACGACGGCGCCGTCGTCCTCCAGAGACGCCCCTCGTCAGTGAGCCGCCCGACGTGGAATACGAGTTCGAGCAGCGCAACTGCCCGCTCGTACGTGGGCTCAGAGGGAGATGCGGTGGCGGCCATGGAGGTGCTCCGGGTTGTTGACGTGGCGGGTCCGCATCGCGGCCGCCTCGGCGTCGTGGGCCTCGGCGAGTGCGTCGGCGGGTGACATCGTCCCCGCCGCGACGTGCGCGGCGAGGCGGGTGACGGTGAGGTCGGCGGCGATGCAGAACAGCGCGTTGGCCGTGCGTGCCCGGGCCGCGTCGGCGATGCGCCGGCGGACGATGTTCAGGTCGGACATGGCGGCCCCCTAATGCCGGGGGCCGGGGGCGCCGTCGCGCGCCCTCAGCAGGCCGTCAACTAGGCGCTGCAGGCGACGAACGGACCCGCCGGGCCAGACCCCCGCCAAGGCGGCGAGCTCTTCGCCGTCGATGGTGCCCCAGCGGGGGTCCATCCCGCGGTCGATGCAGAACTGCCCGCTGATCCGGGCCGCCAGCCCGGCCAGGTGCTCCGGCCCGGGCTCGCCGACGCGGATAACCCGCATTCGGTCCATTAGGGACGGGGGCAGGCCGCCGAGGGAATTGACCGTCGCGACGTGGACGAGGTGCCCGACGTCGACAGGCACGCCCAGCCACGGACTGCGCCAGGACTGCGCTGTCTCCTGTTCGAACAGGCCGTGAAGCAGGTCGGTGATCTTGCCGCTGTTCGACTGCCGGGACCCGGCCGCCTTCTCCAACTCGTCGTAGTGGACGAGCGCCGACGCGCAGCGCGAGCCCGCCAGTTCACGCTCGATGACGCCGGCCTGGGCCGACATCCAGCGGATGCTCGTGCCGAACGTGCTCGTGTCCGAGGCCGACTCTGAGTTGATGCGGACGTACGGCAGCTCGGACAGCCGCGCGATCCGGCGGATGATGCGCGTCTTGCCGGCGCCGGGCGGGCCCTCGACGCACAGGACGGTGTGGCGCCAGTGCGTGCGCCCCTCGTGCTCGGCGCGGAGGGCGCGCGGGACCGCGGCCAGCCAGGGGGCCTCCCCGACGAGCTCGGCCTCCCAGGCGTCCCAGTCCGCCGGGACCTCGGCGAGCGGCAGGCGGGCTCCCAGCGCCGAGCCCAGGGTTTGCTTCACCGCGGTCTTGTTCTCGCCCTTGCCGACGGCGTCGAGGATGCTCGCGGGGAACACCTCGACACCCTCCGGCTCCATGTCGGCCGGCAGGTCCGTCGCGGGGGCGTCCTCGGGCCCGGGATACCGGTCATCGACGGGTCCGGGTCCCGGGTGCGGCCCCTTGCGGCCAGTCGGCGTGGCACGGCGCACGATGCCCGCGCTGTCCTCGTCGATGTCCTGCAGCGCGGCACGGCGGTCGAGGATCTTCGTGCCCTGGCGGATGCAGTCCTCGATGATCCCGAAGGCGCCCATGTCAGGCCTCCAGTCGACGACTGGCCACTCGGGCGACGCGAGGTTCGCGCGCGCCCCGACGCAGAACGGCAGCAGGCCCGGGATCGCGTGGACGCGCTCCTCGGCGGCGAGGACGAGCGTCTTGATGGCATGGCGGTCACCGGTCTCGGCGAGCGGCACGAGGGCGATGCGGGCCAGCGACAGCATCGATTCCTCGACGTGCTGGAGTGCGCGCCGCTCGGGCAGCGGGATGCCGGACGTCATGCGGCGCTGGACGATGCCGGCGTGCCGCATGCACTCGTGGTGCAGCGTGCCGAGCGCCGTCAGCGTGACGCGGGCCTGGGCGTCGTCGTCGTAGGGCGACGGCTCCATCCAGTCCTGGCGGATGTACCGTCCCGACCGGCCGAGGTGCGCCAGCGGGACGTTGTTATGGACTTCGATGCCCGGGCTCTCGGGCGTGGGCATCGTCGGGTACCGCGAGTCGACGTACCGGAAGTACGGATCGTACGGCAGGTCCTCGCGAACGGGAGGCGGGGTGCGGCCTGAGAGGATGGCGAGCGCGGAATAGCACTCAGCCCCGGCGAGGGGGTCGGTCATCGGATGGTCTCCGTTGCACCGGGTCGGCTGAACCGAACCCTGGGCGTGAGCCGCCATCGTACACGACAGGTCCTAGCGAGGGGTTAACGAACTTCACCCCCGTCCAAGCCTTCCCCGCGGTTCTCGAACGTCCGCCCCTGGCGCACGGTGAACAGCAGTCGCAGCACGCGGTCGGCGGCGTCGCGGGCCTCGTGCAAACGGTCGTCGACGTGGGGGGACGTGCCGGCCTCGTCCGCGTACCGGCCCAGCGCCGTCGCCAGCCATCCCCGGGCCTCGGCATCCTCGGCATCCGCGAGGCATGCCAGGGTCCGCAGGGCCGTCGGATGGAGGCCCTTCTTGGCGATGCGGTCCTTCTGCCAGGTCCGGCGGTTCGCGCCGAACGCCAGCGGCAGGGCGTGGAGCCAGCCGCCCGGCCACACGGCCAGCCCGGCGCGGTCGACGGCGTCCACGAGGGCCGCGTTGACCTCCGTTGGGCCGAGGGCCTTGGGCGGCTCCCCGGGCACGACGGCGTGCGGCTGCCGGTCGGGCGCGTACGCCAGGACCGTGCGCACCGGCGCCGATAGGACGAAGCCGACGGCGGTCCAGCCGGCAGGGACCGGATCGGTCTCGGGATCGACGTTGGCCAGCAGCAGTTCCATGCCCCGGGATAGCCCGCGCGGGCGGGGGGCGGCTAGCCGAATCGTGGTTCCTGGGTACCCTGTCCTCGGGCTCAGGCCCGCGTCGCCGGACGGAGGTAGCAGGTTCGATTCCTGCCCCCACACCAACTGCGTGGACGTAGCTCAGTGAGCCGGAGCACCGGCCGGTCGACGTAGGGGGTCCGCAACCGTCCAGGGTTGCGGACCCCCTTTGGATTCCGGGAGGGGGATGACGTGGCGAACAACACGACCCTACGCCTGACGCTCTCGGGACCGCCCGAGGTCATCGCGGCGTTCAAGGCCGCCCACATCGTCGAGAACACGAACCGCGGCTACGACGACTGCCCGGTCCGACTGAGCTTCGAGACATTCACAGCGTACCAGGAGAGCGATGGTCGCGAGTGGGCCTACGAGAACTGGGGTAGCTGCTACAACGCCGCGTACTTCGAGTTCATCCGCGACGAGCCCGGCGAGATAGAAGTGCGGTTCGACGCCTTCAACGGCGACGCCGAACTCATTTTCCAAAAGATCGCCCGCCGCTTCCCCGAGTTCTACGGGCGGGTGCTGGGCATCGAGGACGGTGGGTTCTACTCGTGCTCCGGCGTCTTCACCTTGGGGACGTTCTCGTACCGCCGGACCGAGTGGTCGAAGCTCGTCTACGAGCAGGTCCACGGGCATCCCTACGAGGAGCCGGAGGACGACGAGGAGGCTGCCTGACATGCGCCTCCACTACACCCGCGTCCGTCGCGCCCGCGGCCTGGCGATGCCGGTGCCCCCAACACCCCGCAAGCGCCCACTGCGGTCCCCGGTGCTGTTCGGGTTCATGGGCATTCCGGTCCGCACCCGCGCGGACGTGCTGCGGGGATGGGGAACCTGGGACGCGTTCCTCGACGACGTGTTCCGGATCTGGGTACCTGACCCGATGGGGATGCCTCACATGCGGCACCACATCGAGCAACTCTTCCCGCCGGCCGAGATGGATGCCCACCGCGAGGACATGTACCGCCGTTGGGAGGAAGGCCGGAAGCATACCGGTCGCCTGGCGGCCAACCTCGGCAGGCTCTCCATCGCCGACCGCATCTTCGGAAAGGTCTCCTGACATGCGCCCCCTCATCCGCGTGACGACGACCGAGGACGGCGTGACGACCGTTCGGACGAACGAGGTCGCCGCCCCGGTGGTCTCCCTGGCGGCCCTGATGGAATGCTCGAAGCGCGAGCTCGCCGTGCGCGTCACGGAGCTCACCGCCGAGCTCGACCGCGAGCGCGCCCGGTCCGCCTTGGCCCGCTGCGAGGCCGAGACCGCCACGCACATGGCGCG
Source organism: Methylobacterium sp. J-076 (assembly GCF_022829405.1). Classification (GTDB taxonomy): domain Bacteria; phylum Pseudomonadota; class Alphaproteobacteria; order Rhizobiales; family Beijerinckiaceae; genus Methylobacterium. The sequence goes on along the minus strand of NZ_JAKSXW010000149.1, from coordinate 344,281 downwards.
CACCCGTGGCACCGGCACGCCGGCGGTGGGGAGTTTCGGCTGATGGCCCTGGGAGACGTGACGATGCAGTTCCCGAAGCACGACGCCTCGCTTCACCTGACTCACAACCAGCACAAGGCCTATTACGAGACGGTCCTGGAGGCGATTGAGACGGGGACGTATCCCGAGACCGCCTGGGTCAGTCTTGCGCAGCGCGAGAAGGCGCTGGCGACCGTCGAAGTCTGGGAGTTGCAATGGTATCCCAGGACGCCGGTGTCGTTCCATCGGTTGCTGGCCGCCGACCTTGACGTCCTACTGGCCACGGCTGCCGATGGGGACGCGGCATGACCGCACTCGAACGCAGCATCCGCCGGGATCTCCGCCGCGCCGCCGTGCCGGTTCACCTGCGCCGCCGGACTGCCCGTCGCCTGGCAGTGCAAGCCCATGGCGCTGCCTTGGCGGACGCGATGGACACCATCATCGAGGCCGAGGCCAGGCGCCGGGCGGACCGGCTCGGGGGCGACCTGCAGGCCGCCCGGGCCGCCCGCAAGGGCGCGGAGGTTGGCGAGTCCGTGGCGCTGGGGTTCCTCGTCCTGGGGCGCCAAATTGGTGCCGCCGTGGACCGCCTGCAGACCCATCTCAACGGGAGGACGGCATGACAGGAATGCGCGAGCGATCCTTCGAGTGGTGGGCGGCTCGATGCACGGCCGGAGAAGACGATACGGTTACTGCTGGGCGTACCGCCGCGAACGAGACCACCGCCCGCCGCTTGGCCGTCCTTGTACAGGTCGTGCCTCCGCTGCTCGAACACTTGGAGAAGCCCGAGACGGCCATCCAGCAGGTCCGCGCGGGCACGGTGGAGATGATGCAGGAGGAACTGCGGCGGTGCCGTGCGGTCCTGGGCGACTTCGCGTTCTTCAGCACCATGCAGGACGAAATCGCTGCCCGGATCGTGGCCATAGATGCGATGCTGGCGGAGCGGAGTGCGGGTGGATGACCTCCCGTGCCCATTGCGCCGTCCCCTTCTGCCGGCGGACGGCCAGTGTCGAGGCGGGATTCCGCGACGGCGAGTTCCTGTGCGGCCCGCACGGGCGGCTGCGGTCCCCGGAGACGAAGGCCAGGTGGCGGGAACACGCCCGCATCGCGCGCAGGAACCCCGGACCATGGTGGGAGCACCCCCCGGGTTCACATGCCCGTCGCCTCAGGTTGGCCATCGAGAGAAGCGAGCAGGCCCTGTGGTCGCGGACTCGGTGCGAGGCCGTCGAGGCGGCCGCGGGGCTGTAGACCGTTAACGGCACCGCTCGAATTGTGGGTTTCAGGGCCTCCCGGCATCTTCAGAATGCCTCCAGTAACGTACTTCTGAGGCGATTTCGGCTCAAAAGTACGTTGTGGGAGGCATCGGCCCGACGTGCCGCATTTAGATTTGTTCGAGATCGGCAAGCTCATCCGGCAGCATCGCCGGTGGCGTCGGCTGACCCAGCAGGAGGTCGCCAAGGCCGCCGGCTGCACGAAACAGCTCATCCTCCTCCTGGAGGACGGGCGGGCACCGACTGTTCCGTTCCGTGTCGTGTTGGCCGCGATGAACAGGGTCGGCCTGGACCTGCGGGTGGTCCGCTACCAGTACCGGCCCCCGACCCTTGAGGAAGTCCAAACCCAGAACGAGCGCGACGACACGCCGGAACAGGAGGCCGTATGGGGAGCCCCGGGGGCATTCCGGTAACACGGAACGCGAAAGGGCCCCGGCATCGCTGCCAGGGCCCCTCGTGGACGTTCAGCCTTCAGTTCAGGCGTATGCCTTCTCAGTGCCCAAACGGGCGAGGCGGAGTTCCTCGGCGACGTCCGCGAGTTCCTCATGCGGGACGAGCGCTTCGATCTCGCTGGGTGTGGCTGGGCTGTAGCCTCCGTTCTCCCGACGGAACTTGATGGCTAGAAACCGACTGGGCGGGATCTGCCTCGGGTAGACGTACCAGGACCTCGCCTTGCGCTGGCCACCGCCCGTCCGAACCAATTCCTCGACCAGTTGGGGTTCCAGGTACCCAGCCCGGGTACTGGCGAAGCGCAGCCACGGGTACGCCTCCCTGGGGCCGAACTCCATCTCGATGCGGACCGCGCGCTTGTCCACCTCGGAGCCGTCCAAGCCATGTCCCCCGGGGTCTGGGTCCGACGTCAGCCAATTCGCCCGGGTGATCCTCGACCCGTCGAGGAGCGGGACCTCGCCGCGCCACAACCCTCCCGTCGCGAGGATGACGGGCAGGTGACCTAGGGACGTGAAGTGGTAGAGGCGCATCGGGCGAACCATCCTGTGGTGGACGGCAGTATCCGCGGGTTCCATCGCCTTTGAGTGAGTCCGGTTCGTAAAATCCCACGGACCTCCACGAATCGCGGCATCCCGCTAGACTCCCCGGTGGCGGCTCGGGAGGGCCGTACCCACCGGGGGCCGCGGCCTGCCGGAACGTCGGGAAAGGCGCACCGCCACTCCTCGCTGCAACCCGTGCACCGATGGATGACCCGTGTCCGACCGTACGCCCGCGACCGAGAAGGGGACCGCCGACCGCATCGAGGCCGACGACGGCGGCTACTGGGTCCGCCTCGTCACCAAGCAGGCCCTCCGCCGCGAGGGCGGGTGCATGCAGAACTGCCTCGCCCGGGGGCACTACGCGGACACCGCCGGCGAGGAGGACCTCGTCTCGACCGAGGTCTGGTCCCTGCGGAAGGCGGCCGGCCTCAGCTATATGGACATCTCGGTGAACGTGCAGCGTGACGACATCTTCGCCGGCAACGCGGAGGGCCCGAAGAACAGCCAGCCCTCCGGATGGTCGTGCCGTCAGCTACGCCACCTGGTGGCCGCCTTCCGGGACGTCGGGGCTACCCTGCGCCTCCACGAGGGCACCGCCCTGACCGGGGAGGACGGGCGGACCTGGCGGCCGGACAAGGCGCTCCAGGTCGTGAAGGACGCCAATGCTGCGCGGCTCAACCTCGAAGGGGCCATCAGCAGGATAAGGGTGACCGGAGGCGGCAGACTGGACATGATCGATGCCATGGCCGCGGGTATGCGCTCGAGCCTCATCCATGGCGTCGATGTCGACGGTGGCGAGACGGTCCTGACCTTGCGGATCTCGGGGCCCGTCGACGCCACCCTCGTGGCGAACGGGGACCACACGTACGCCCTGTACCTCGAAGGGCGCGACCACCCGCCGTCCTATCCGGTCGTCATCCCCATGGGGGACTTCGGCATGTATGATGACCCGTTCCTCGTGCAGGTCCGGTTGCCACCCGTCGCGATGGGCATGCGGCGGCGATACATCCGGGCCGCACCAGCGAGGACCCGCGACGACGTCGTGCGCGAGATCGAGCAAGCCGAAACGCTAATAGCCAGCGGGCGGGGCTGGGCGGCGAGTGCGGTAGGCATTGGGTCGCTGCAATCGCTCTATAGGGAACTCGGCGAGCTCGACGGGCGCCCACCCCGTGGCCCCGGTACCTTCGTGATGCTGGGGACGCGCGCGGTGAAGGATGAGATCTGTCGGTCCATGACAAGCGATGGCTCGCGCCTGGGCCTTCACCGGGAGGAGCTCGACGCGGCCAGCGAGATCCGCTCCGGCATCGAGCACGACACAGGCGGTCCGCCGGCCATCCACACCATCTCCCCGCCGTTGGGCTGACACGGGCCCCCTGTGCGGATCGGCGGCGCGGGGGGACAATCGAACCGGACGCCGCGCCCCGTCATCGAGGGCGCCGACAACCCTGCCGCGGAAGCCACCCGCGAGCGGGGTTGAAACGCGTTCCCCGCCCAAATGCCGCCCAAGGCCGTTTTCGGCCCGTTTCGGTCGTCCCGGGCGCGGCGAACTGGAAGGCCGTTTTCCGCTGTGCTGTGAGGAGTTTAAATCTTGGTGGGCGCACTAGGGTTCGAACCTAGGACCCGCTGATTAAGAGTCAGCTGCTCTACCAACTGAGCTATGCGCCCGATCGCTGTTGCGACCGTTTCGGTGGCCACCAACCGCCGCCGACGCCGGCCTAGTAGCAATGGGGCCGGGGGCTGTCCACCCCCGGCCGCCATTTTTTCCCTCATTCCGCCGCGGCGTGCTGCGCATGGAGACGCACGGCCTGGGCGGCGAGCTTGTTCAGCGCGGAGAGATACGCCTTGGCCGAGGCCACCAGGGTGTCCGGGTCGGCACCGCGGGCGGTGATGCTGCGGTCGCCGTCGCGCAGGCGCACCGTCACCTCCGCCTGCGCGTCGGTGCCTCCGGTGACCGCGTGGACGTCGTAGAGGTCGAGCTGCGCCTCGTGCGGCACGAGGGCCCGGATGGCGTTGAACACCGCGTCCACCGGCCCGTTGCCGTCCGCCTCCTCGACCCGCGAGCCGGCCTCGTCCACGATGCGCAGGGTCGCCCGCTGCGGGCCGCGGGTGCCGGCGATGACCGAGAGCGAGACGAGGCGGATCCTGTCCTGGGCGGTGGCGAGGTTCTCGTCCACCAGCGCTTCGATGTCCTCGTCGTAGACGTGCTTCTTCCGGTCCGCCAACGCCTTGAAGCGCTCGAACGCGTCCTGGAACTGGTTGTCGGACAGGTGCAGGCCGAGGTCCTCCAGCTTCGAGCGGAAGGCCGCCCGGCCGGAATGCTTGCCCATCACCAGGGATGTCTTCGTGAGGCCGACCGAGGCCGGGGTCATGATCTCGTAGGTCTCCGAGTTCTTCAGCATCCCGTCCTGGTGGATGCCGCTCTCGTGGGCGAAGGCGTTGCGGCCGACGATCGCCTTGTTGAACTGCACGGGGAAGTTGGTGGCGTGGCTGACGAGCTTCGAAGCCCGGGTCAGCATCTGCGATTCGATGCCGGTGTCGTAGGGCATCACGTCGGCGCGGGTGCGGATCGCCATCACGATCTCTTCCAGCGCCGCGTTGCCGGCCCGCTCGCCGATGCCGTTGACGGTGCATTCCACCTGCCGGGCGCCGCCCTCGATGCCCGCCAGCGAGTTAGCGATGGCGAGGCCGAGGTCGTTGTGGCAATGCACCGAGAAGATCGCCCGGTCGGCGTTCGGCACCCGCTCACGCACGGCCCGGAACATCTCCCGGTACTCGGTCGGCGTCGCGTAGCCCACAGTGTCGGGCAGGTTGATCGTGGTGGCGCCCGCCTTGATCGCCGCCTCGACGCAGCGGCACAGGTAGTCGATGGGCGTGCGCGTCGCGTCCATGGCCGACCACTCCACGTCCTCCACGAGGTCGCGGGCCTGGGCCACGGTCTTGAGGATGATCTCCAGCACCTCGTCCTGCGTCTTGCGCATCTGGTGGGCGAGGTGGATCGGCGAGGTCGAGACGAAGGTGTGGATGCGCCCGCGCCGGGCGTGCCGCACCGCCTCGCCGGCGCGGGCGATGTCGGCGGTGATGGCCCGGGCCAGCCCGGCGATGGTGGCGCGCTTGGTCCGCCGGGCGATCTCGGAGACCGCCTCGAAATCGCCGATGGAGGCGATGGGGAAGCCGGCCTCGATGATGTCGACGCCCATCGTGTCGAGCAGCTCGGCCACCGCCAGCTTCTCATCGAAGGTCATGGTGGCGCCGGGGCACTGCTCGCCGTCGCGCAACGTGGTGTCGAAGATCAGCACGCGGTCGCGGGTGCCGGTCGCCGGGGTGTCGGATGGGATGGTCATGGGAGGTGCCTTCTTGAACCCTGTCGCGCTCCGCCCGGCGCGCGGCCGGAGGCGGGGGATGCCCGGGATGGGCGTTGCATCGCGAAATCTCCCCTAAGGGCCCAGGCGCACGCCCGGACGGCCCTCAGGGGCGGGTAAGCAGAAGGTCGAGGAGGAGGAAGGCCGAGGGCGCGCGCGACCGCTGCGCCGCGCAAGCGGCACCGGCGATCTCCGACGCTGAGCCGGCTCTGGCCAAGGCTCGTCTCTCCTCAGGCTCGCGCGGGCCATGCCGAAGCGGCCGCACGTCAGGGGCAGAGAGGTACATCCGGCCTCCGCGAAACTCAAGGGCATGGCGCCCGAACCCGGCTTCCCCTCGGGCGGAGACCGCTCTAAAGCCCGCCGAAGACCGATTTCGCTCGGTAGGGCTGGCCTGACCGTCCCCGCGGGCGAAGCGGAGCGACCCAGGGATGCGCCACACGGGCCGTCCGTGCACTGCCCGGGGTCGCTCCGCTTCGCTCGCGAGGACGGTGCGGGTGATGTCGACCGGGCTCCCCTGACAGACAGCGCGAGACCCACCATGGCCAGCTACAAGCTCCTCCTCCTGCCCGGCGACGGCATCGGCCCGGAGGTGGCGGGCGGCTTGCAGGTGGTGCTCGACGCCCTGGCCGAGACCGGGCTCGCGTCCTTCGAGACCGAGACCGACCTCGTCGGCGGTTGCGCCATCGACGCCCACGGCGTCCCCCTGGCGGACGCAACCCTGCAACGGGCGAAGGACGCCGACGCGATCCTCCTCGGCGCCGTGGGCGGGCCGAAATGGGCCGGCGTCGCCTACGAGAACCGCCCGGAGGCCGGCCTCCTGCGCCTGCGCAAGGACCTCGAGCTCTTCGCCAACCTTCGCCCGGCGATCTGCTACCCCGCCCTGGCCGAGGCCTCGGCGCTGAAGCGCGAGCTGGTCGAGGGCCTCGACATCATGATCGTGCGCGAGTTGACCGGTGGCGTCTATTTCGGCGAGCCGAAGGAGATCACCGAGCTGCCGGACGGCGGCAAGCGGGCCGTCGACACCCAGGTCTACACGACGGGCGAGATCGAGCGGATCGCCCGCGTGGCGTTCGATCTCGCCGGCAAGCGCTCGGGGCGGGTCGCGTCGGCCGAGAAGCACAACGTGATGAAGACTGGCGTCCTGTGGAAGGAGGTCGTCACCCGCGTCCATGCCGAGGACTATGCCGACCTCGAACTGGAGCATGTGCTGGCCGACAACTGCGCCATGCAGCTCGTCCGGCGGCCGAAGCAGTTCGACGTGCTGGTGACGGACAACCTGTTCGGCGACGTGCTGTCCGACATCGCGGCGATGCTCACCGGCTCGCTCGGGATGCTGCCCTCCGCCTCGCTCGGGGCTGTCGATGACAAGGGGCTGCGCCGCGCCCTCTACGAGCCGGTCCACGGCTCCGCCCCGGACATCGCCGGGCAGGACCGGGCCAACCCCATCGCCATGATCGGCTCCCTCGCCATGTGCCTGCGCTACTCCTTCGGCCTGGGCGAGGCCGCCGACGCCCTCGACGGGGCGATCACCGACGCGCTGTCCGGGGGCGCGCGCACGGCCGACATCGCCGGCCAGGGCGCCAACCCGATGGGCACCAAGGCCATGGCCCAGGCCATCGCCGACGCCCTGAAGCTGCGCGTCGGCTGAGGGGGAGCCTCGGACGCATGGCGGCTCGGCCGGACTCCGGCTAAGACGCCCCTCAGGCTCGAAGGTCCGGGCACGAATGGCGGGAAGAGCATGACGGTGGCGGACGAGGGCGCGAGACGCGAGACGACGGATTTCGGGTTCGAGCGCGTGGCCCTCAGCGAGAAGCAGGGGCGCGTCGACAGCGTGTTCCACTCCGTGGCCCGCCGCTACGACCTGATGAACGACCTGATGTCCGCCGGTCTCCACCGGGCCTGGAAGGCGCAGCTCGTCGCCATGCTGCGCCCGCCGAAGAACCGGCCCTTCGCCCATCTCGACGTGGCCGGCGGCACGGGCGACGTCGCCTTCCGGGTGCTGGACGCGGGCGGGCCGGCCACGCGGGTGACGGTGCTCGACATCAACGAATCGATGCTGAGGGTCGGCGCGGAGCGGGCCGAGGCGACCTACGGCGAACGCGTCGCCTTCGTCACCGGCAATGCCGAGAGCCTGCCCCTGCCGGCTGCGGCCTTCGACGCCTACACTATCGCCTTCGGTATCCGGAACGTGCCCAGGATCGACTTGGCCCTGGAAGAGGCGCGGCGGGTGCTGAAGCCCGGCGGGCGCTTCCTCTGCCTCGAATTCTCGGCCGTCGACGTACCGTTCCTCGACAAGGTCTACGAGGCCTATTCCTTCCACGTCATCCCCCGCATCGGCGCGCGGGTGGCGGGGGATGCGGATTCCTACCGGTACCTCGTGGAATCGATCCGCAAGTTCCCCACCCGGGGCGCCTTCGCGGGGATGATCGAGCAGGCGGGCTTCCGCCACGTGTCCGAGCGGCCCCTGTCCGGCGGCATCGTGGCGATCCATTCGGGCTGGAAGGTCTCTTGAGCGAGGTGCTCCGGTGATCGGCGCCGCCATCAACCTGTTCCGTGGCGCGCATGTCGGCTTCGTGCTGGCGCGCGAGGGGGCTCTGGCCTTCGCCGACCCGTCGGAGCTGCCGGCGCACCTGCGCCTCGCCCTCAAGCTCGGGCGCCTTCTGGAACGGCCCGGCCTCGACGACGGCGCCGCCCGGCTGTCCGCCGCGCTGACCCGGCTCGGGCCGTCCTACGTCAAGTTCGGCCAGTTCCTGGCGACCCGGCCGGACATCGTCGGCATGGCCGCCGCCCTCGACCTGGAGAAGCTGCAGGACCGGGTGCCCCCCTTCCCGCAGGCCGTGGCGGTGCGCGTGGTGGAGGCAGCGTTCGGCAAGCCGATCGCGCAGCTGTTCGTCTCGTTCAGCGAGCCCATCGCCGCCGCCTCCATCGCGCAGGTCCACAGGGCGGTGGTGGAGGATGAGGACGGCACCCGGCGGACGCTCGCCGTGAAGGTGATGCGCCCCGGCGTCCGCGACGGGTTCAAGCGCGATCTGGAGGTGATGCGCTTCATGGCGCGCATCGTCCACGCCCTCTCCCCGCAGGCCGAGCGCCTGCGCCCCCGGGAGGTGGTGGAGATCCTCGCCCGCTCCGTGATGATGGAGATGGACTTCCGGCTGGAGGCCGCCGCCGCCTCCGAGCTGGCGCAGAACACCAGGGGCGACGACGACTTCCGCGTGCCGAAGCCCGAATGGGAGCTGACAGCCCGGGACGTGCTGTCGTCCGAATGGATCGACGGCATCAAGCTCCACGGCCCGGCCGCGCTGATCGCCGCGGGTCACGACCCGCAGGCGGTCGGGCGCACGGTGATCCAGAGCTTCCTGCGTCAGGCGATCCGCGACGGGTTCTTCCACGCCGACATGCACCAGGGAAACCTGTTCGTGGACGCGCAGGGCCGCCTCGTGGCGGTCGATTTCGGCATCATGGGCCGGCTCGGGGCCAACGAGCGGCGCTTCCTCGCCGAGATCCTGCTCGGCTTCATCACCCGCGACTACCGGCGGGTCGCGAAGGTGCATTTCGAGGCGGGCTATGTGCCGCCGCACCATTCGGTGGACGATTTCGCCCAGGCCATCCGCGCCATCGGCGAGCCGATCCACCAGCGCAAGGCCGACGAGATCTCGATGGCCAAGGTGCTGACGCTGCTGTTCGACATCACCGCCCTGTTCGACATGAGCACCCGCACCGAGCTGGTGATGCTCCAGAAGACGATGGTGGTGGTGGAGGGCGTCGCCCGCTCCCTCGACCCCAAGCTCGACATGTGGACCTCCGCCGAGCCGGTGGTGCGCTCGTGGATCGCCCACAACCTCGGCCCCGTCGGCCGCTTCCAGAGCGGCGCGGAGGCGGTGCGGGTGATCGCGGACGTGGTGGGCGACATCCCCGACCTCGCCCAGCGCCTCAAGCGCGTGCTGGTCCGCCTCGACGAGGCCGGGACTGGGGATGCGCGGCGTCTCGAACGCTTCGCCCGGAACGAGCGCAATCGAGCGGTGTGGTCGACCCTCGCCCTGTGGGGCATCGCCATCGGCGCGCTGACGCTCGCGTTCCGGGGGTTTTAAGCGCGGATCGCCCCCCCGCTACGTCTCGGCGAGGCCCGTGCTGGCCCCGCTCGCCTCGGAGGTCGCCCGTCCGTGCGGCTTGGCGATGTACTCGGTGGAACGCATCTCGATGAGCCGGGAGACGGTGCGGTCGAACTCGAACGCCTCCCGGCCGGAGGTCGCCGGGTAGAGATCCTGTGCCTCCGCCGCCGCCGAGGCGACGAGCTTCACGTTCCTGTCGTAGAGCGTGTCGATCAAAGTGATGAACCGCTTGGCCTCGTTGCGTTCGGCCTCCCCCAGGACGGGGATGCCGTCGATGAGGACGGTGTGGAAGGCCCGGGCGATCGCCATGTAGTCGGACGCGCCGAGCGGCTGGCGGCAGAGATCGTCGAAGCCGAAGCGGGCGACGCCGCCCGCCTCCTGCGGCACCGCCACCTCGCGCCCATGGACCGTCAGGCTCCCCGCGCCGCCCCTGGCGCGGCCGGTCAGGCCCTTGAACGCCGCATCGAGTGCCACCCGCGCCGCATCGTCCGCCGGGACATGCCAGACCGCCGCGCCGCCGAGCTTCTCCAGGCGGAAATCGGTGCGCGAATCGAGCCGCAGCACGCTTACCCGCTCCTTCAGCACCGCGATGAACGGCAGGAACAGCGCGCGGTTGAGGCCCCCTTCGTAGAGTCGGTCCGGCTCGACGTTCGAGGTCGCCACCACCGTGACGCCCCGGCGGAACAGGTGGTTGAAGAGGCGCCCCAGGATCATCGCGTCGGCGATGTCGGTGACGGTGAACTCGTCGAAACACAGCAGGGTCGCCTCGTCGGCGAGCTGGTCGGCCACCGGGCCGATGGGATCGTCGCCCTTCACCTCCCCGCGCTTCAGGGCCTGCCGGTAGGCGTGGATGCGCTCGTGGGCGTCCGCCAGGAAGCCGTGGAAATGCACCCGGCGCTTCAAGCCCGGCGCGGCCTCGTAGAACAGGTCCATGAGCATCGTCTTGCCGCGCCCGACCGAGCCCCAGATGTACAGGCCGCGCACCTGCTCGGGCTCGTCCTTGCGGCGGAACAGCCAGCCCAGCGCACTGCCCTTGCTGGCCCGTTTGCGCCGTTCGAGGTCCTGGATCATCGCGTCCAGGGAGCGGACGGCGGCGACCTGTGCCGGGTCGCGCTCGATGGCCCCGGTGGCGATCAGCGCCTCGTAGCGCTCATGGACCGGGCCGGGTGAGACGGCGCTGCGCCGCGCCTCGGGAGACGGGCCGCGCCCCACCCCGGATGTCTGGCTCACGAAAGCGGTTCCTCGCATGGTCCCCGGGCCGCAGCACCGGATGGCGCGTTCCTGTGCCGTGCTTGGCAAGTCCGAAGCAAGTCTTTCGTTGCGGTGGGGTGGTGACGACCGGCGCCCTTTGCGCGCGGCGGTGAAGGTCGCAGGGCCGGCATGCGCAGTCTTGCTGCGTTGCACAACGACCGGCGGTCTGGCATAGCTGCCGGCCTCTCGGGAGGAACGTCCGGATCCCGTGGCGCAGAAGCGCCAGCAGACCGGAGACGTTCATGGCCGACCTTCGGCTTTCGCACCACCCCACCTTGGTCCGCCGCCTCTGGCTGAGCGACCGACAGGCCGTGCTCGACTATTTCAGCCGCCTGGACTCGGAGACCCGTGCCAACCGATTCATGGGCCAGGTCAGCGAGGCCGGCATCCGCGCCTATGCCGACCAGGCCATGGCGGCCCGCGGCGTGATGTTCGGCGCCTTCGTGGACGGGACCCTGCGCGGCCTCGGCGAACTGCGCCCGGCCGGGCCGGGGCAGTCCAGCTACTTCCTCGGGCCCCAGGCGGAGGCGGCCTTCGCGGTGGAGCGGGCGTACCGGCGGCAGGGGCTCGGCGCTTCGCTGTTCGGGCGCATCACGCAGGCCGCGCGCAACCGCGGGGTCAGCGATCTCCATGTCCGGTGCTTCTCGCGCAACGGGCCGATGATCCGCCTCGCCACCCGCCAGGGGGCCGCCCTCATCCGGGACGGGCTCGAGGCCGATGGGGCGCTGCACCTCGACCGGGCGACACCCCTGTCGTTCTGGTACGGCAGCATCGCGGAGGCGTTCGATTTCACCCTTTCGGTGACGATGCCGCCCGCCGACCGGCGAGACGCCGCCTGACAGGCGATCAACCGACCGGCTCTCCCACCAGGGCGAATGTCAGGAGGTCGACGGAGGCGGCGCCCCCGCGCAGCAAGGCCCGGGCGGCGGCATTGCCGGTGGCCCCGGTCGTGCGGACATCGTCCACGAGCAGCACCCGCCGCCCCGCGACGAGGTGCGCCCGCTCGGGCGGGACGCGGAAGGCGCCCGACAGGTTCTCGGCCCGCGCCGCACGGCTCAGCCCGACCTGTGAGCGGGTGGCGCGCCGCCGGGCCAGCGCGTGGGGCAGGAATGGCGGGCCGGCCCCCTCGGCGATAGGGCGGGCGAGCAGCGCCGACTGATTGAAGCGACGCCGCCAGAGCCGCCAGTGGTGGAGCGGGACCGGCACGACGCAGTCGGCCTCGTCGATCAGCGCGCGACCGGCGGCGCCCATCATCCGCGCCATCGGGCGGGCGAGGTCGTGCCGGTCCTCGTATTTTAGACGGTGAACGAGGCCCCGGGCGACCTCGTCGTACAGGGCGACGGCGCGGGACCTCCCGAAGACGGGCGGCTGCGCGATGGCCTGCGGCGACAGGAGCCGCCCCGTTCCGAGATCGATGGCGAAGGGAACGCCGAGCCTGTCGCAGAACGGCTCCTCGATGAGCCTCAACCCGGCCCAGCAGGCGGCGCAGAAGGCGCCGGCATCCGCGGTGGCCGCGCCACAGCCGGCGCAGGTCGGTGGGTAAACGAGGGCGAGGGCCGCCGCCTGAAGGCGGCGCAGGACCGAGGCGGCGCCATGGATGGCGCCGCCCGGCTTGTCGGCGAAGGCGCTCAGCGCGCCATGGCAGGCTGCATGGCCTGCTGGTCTTCGGCGCGCGCCCGGGCGTTCGCCCGGTGACGGCCGATGGCGCAGCCGGCGGCGGCGCCAACCAGACCATGGTGGCCCGCATAATGGCCGGCAATGCCGCCGACGATGGCACCCTTGATGCAGCCCTTCGCCTCGGCGGCACCGGTGGCCGTGAGGGCGGCGAGGGCAAATGCGGTGCCCAGGATCAGACGCTTCATCCCAATACTCCCGTCCAATGACGTAAGCCGACTGGCTTTCGCGGCAGGAACGGCGGCGCGCCCATCCGGTTCCGCGGAGGCGACTCGACCGGGCATCACGTTGTCGCGGGTGGCATCCTACGCCAGCATACGCCATTTCATCGGGTGATGAGCACGCCCCATCCCTTATTCGATACGGCCCTGATCCGCCGACGCCTCGCGAGGGCGCAGGCACGAGGCTATGCCGGCTTCCTCCTCGACCGCGCCGCCGAGGACCTCGATGATCGCCTCGGCACCGTGCTCCGCGATTTCCGGCGGGTGATCGACCTTGCCACCCCCGCCGACGCGGCCGGGGCGATGCTGGCGCGCCGCTATCCGGACGCGGAGCGGATGCGCCTGTCGCCCTTGCCCGAGCCGGGGCCCGGACGGGCCGTGGCCGATGCCGAGGTCCTTCCCCTCGGGCCGGCGAGCGTCGACCTCGTGGTCTCGCTCCTGGCGCTCCATGCGGTGAACGACCTCCCGGGCGTGCTGGTCCAGATCCGCCGTGCCCTGCGCCCGGACGGGCTGTTCGTCGCCAGCCTCCTCGGCGGCGCGACCCTCACCGAGCTGCGCCAGAGCCTGACCCAGGCGGAGAGCGAGATCGAGGGCGGGGCGAGCCCGCGGGTGGCGCCCTTCGTGGCGATCCGCGAGGCGGGCGGGCTGCTGCAGCGGGCCGGATTCGCCCTGCCGGTGGCCGATTCGGACCTGCTGACCGTGCGCTATGCCGATGCCTTCGCCCTGATGCGCGACCTGCGCGCCATGGGCATGGCCAACGCGCTCACCGACCGGCGGAAGGCCCCCCTGCGGCGGAGCACCCTGCTCCGGGCGGCGCAGATCTACGCCGAGCGTTTCGCCGACGGAGACGGCCGCATCCGCGCCAGCTTCGAGATCGTGTGGCTTTTGGGCTGGGCTCCGCACGAGAGCCAGCAGAAGCCCCTCAAGCCCGGCAGCGCCCAGGCGCGCCTCGCGGATGCATTGGGGACCGTCGAGCTGAAGGGCGACGGCTCGTAGGGCCCGGGATCAGAACGCGTTCCGCAGACCTCGGATCAGGTTGTCCCAAGGCTCGGTGCGGATCCCCTCCCCCTTACGGGGAGGGGCAGGGGTGGGGTTGGTGCCGGAGAGGGCTCTGCGAAACCTCCGGAACCACCCCATATTCTCAATCCTCCCCACCCTGATCGGGCAAGTCCAGGAAGGGCGGGGTTAAGATCGCCTGGAACGAGTCGATCCGAGATTTCCCGAAAACGCCCTACTCCTCAACCTTGGCCACCGGCCGGTCGTTGCCCTGGGCGGTCTCGTCGTGCCACGCGCCGGCCTTGTCCTGGTAGCGGATGCCCTCGGTGGAACCCGGAACCTGCTGCTCCGCCGCGGCGGCCTGGGCGGCCTGAAGGGCATCCTCTCGGCTCGGGAAAGTCTCCGAGAAGACGTCGCCGACCTTGTAGGCGTAGCCGCCGTCGTGCTCGACGATGTGATAGGTGACTTCCGCCATGACGCCTCCGAAACTCGCAACTTGGTTTCGGTGCGCGAACCCGCGGGGTGTCGAACCGGTTCCGCGGCCTCCGATCCGCCGGAAACCCACGTCAGAGGCAGGCGTCCCGACTCGACAGGTTCCGCCGATGCCGCTGCGCCCCCTCGCCCTCACCCTGATCGCCTGCGCCGCCACCCTCGGCGGCGCCGCCTCGGCCCATGCCGAGGACGGGTTCCTCGACCGGCTGTTCGGGGGGACGCCCGGGGCGGCGCCGGCCAACCCCTTCGCCTCGAACTACCCGTCCGCGCCGCCCTCCCCGCGGGAGGTCGCGGCGGCCCGGACCGAACGGGCGGCCCGGAGGTCCCGGGGTGCGGAGGCGGGGCCCCTCCCGCCCGGCCGGATTCCGGAGGAGTAGGCGCCGCCCTCAGGCGTCGCCGACGACGCCGGCCTCGTCCTGGGCCTGAAGCACGTCCGGCCGCGGCATCGAGATGATGTTGTAGCCCGAATCGACGAAATGGACCTCGCCGGTCACGCCCCCCGAGAGCGGCGAGAGCAGGTAGAGCGCCGAGCCGCCGACCTCATCGAGGGTCACCGTGCGCCGCAGGGGCGCATGGGCGCGCTGGTGGTTGAACATCAGCCGCGCGTCGGCGATCCCCGCCCCGGCCAGTGTCCGCATCGGACCGGCCGAGAGCGCGTTGACGCGGATGCCGTCCGGCCCGAGATCGGAGGCGAGGTAGCGCACCGAGGCCTCCAGCGCCGCCTTGGCCACGCCCATCACGTTGTAGTTCGGCATGACCCGCGTCGAACCGCCATAGGTCAGCGTCAGCAGCGAGCCGCCGTCGCGCATCCGCTTGGCCGCGCGCTGGGCGATCTCGGTGAAGGAGAAGCACGAGATCGTCATCGTGCGCGCGAAGTTCTCGCGCGTCGTGACGTCGAGATAGCGCCCCTTGAGCTGCGCCTTGTCCGAGAAGCCGATGGCGTGGACGACGAAATCGAGCTTCCCGTCGAAACGCTCGTCCAGGGCGGCGAAGGTGGCATCGACGGAGGCCAGATCCTCCACGTCGCAGGGCAGCACCACGTCGGAATCGAGCTTGGCGGCCAGCGGGGCGACCCGGCGCCCGAGGGCCTCGCCCTGGTAGGTGAAGGCGAGCTGTGCCCCGTGGGCGTGGAGCATCTTGGCGATGCCCCAGGCGATCGAATGGTCGTTGGCCACGCCCATGATCAGGCCGCGCCTGCCCGCCATCAAACCCGTCATGCGAAACCGTCTTCCGAACGCCCGCCGCCCCCGGTGACGGAGGCGGCCTCGATCCAGTGCCTTAGCCCGTCGCTCGCGGCACTGTCCAATCGGGCGGCCCGCGGGCGGAGGGATCAGGCGTCGATGTGCTTCAGAACCAGCGTGGCGTTGGTGCCGCCGAACCCGAAGGAGTTCGACAGGACGTGCCCGAGCTTGGCACCGTCCCGCCGGGCGCGCAGGATCGGCATGTCGGCGAAGGCGGGGTCGATCTCGTCGATATGCGCGCTCTCGCAGATGAAGCCGTTGTTCATCATCAGCAGGCTGTAGATCGCCTCCTGCACGCCGGTGGCGCCGAGGGAGTGGCCGGTGAGGGACTTGGTGGCGGCGATAGGCGGGCAGGAATCGCCACGGCCGAACACTTCGCGGATCGCCCCGATCTCCTTGTCGTCGCCCACGGGCGTCGAGGTCGCGTGCGGGTTGATGTAGTCGATCCGGGCGCCCTTCAGGCCGTCGATCGCCTGACGCATGCAGCGGATGGCGCCCTCGCCCGAAGGCGCGACCATATCGTAGCCGTCCGAGGTGGCACCGTAGCCGGCGACCTCGCCGTAGATCTTCGCGCCGCGGGCCTTGGCGTGCTCGTATTCCTCCAGCACCACCACGCCGGCGCCGCCGGCGATCACGAACCCGTCCCGGGCGGCGTCGTAGGCCCGCGAGGCGCGGGCCGGGGTGTCGTTGAACTTGGCGGACATGGCGCCCATCGCGTCGAACAGGACCGAGAGCGTCCAGTCCAGCTCCTCGCAGCCGCCCGCGAAGATGATGTCCTGCCGGCCGCCCTGGATGATCTCCGCGGCGTTGCCGATGCAATGGTTCGACGTCGCGCAGGCGGACGAGATCGAATAGTTCACGCCCTTGATCTTGAACCACGTGGCCAGCGTGGCGGAGGCGGTGGAGGACATGGCCTTCGGCACCGCGAACGGGCCGACGCGCTTCGGCCCCTTGCTGCGGGCGATGTCGGCGGCTTCCACGATGGTGCGGGTCGAGGGCCCGCCGGAGCCCATGATGATGCCGGTGCGCTCGTGGGAGATGTCGCTCTCCTCCAGGCCGGCATCGCGGATGGCCTGCTCCATCGCCACCTGGTTCCAGGCGGTGCCGCCGCCGTGGAAGCGCATGGCCCGCCGGTCGAGGACGGTCTCCGGGTCGAGCGTCGGCGCGCCCTGGACCTGGCAGCGGAACCCGTGCTCGGCGAAGGATACGGCGCGGGTGATGCCCGAGCGTGCCTCGCGCAGGGAGGCCAGGACCTCCTCGGTGTTGTTGCCGATGGACGAGACGATGCCCATCCCCGTGATGACGACGCGGCGCATGGAACGACCAAACCTCCGTCGCGGCATCGGTTGCCCGGGCCGCGTTGCGGTCAGCTAAGGGGTAGCCGGTACAATCTCAACAGCCGGGAACGCATGGCGTTGCCCCGGCCGGCGGAAAGATCGAACCGCGCCGGGCCCACACCGGCCCGGCGGCGACCCCCGAAGGACGAGGGAATTCGGGAATTCAGGCCCGGAACAGGGCGACGCGCAGGTCGCTCGCCTCGTAGATCCGGTTGCCGTCAGCCTCCAGCCAGCCGTCGGCGATACCCAGGACGAGGCGGCCTTGGCGGACCCGCTTGATGTCGATGCCGTAGACGACCTTCTTGTTGGTCGGCAGCACCTGGTCGGCGAACTTCACCTCGCCGACACCCAAGGCCCGGCCGCGGCCCGTGGCGCCGAGCCAGCCGAGGTGGAAGCCGACGAGCTGCCAGAGCGCGTCGAGCCCGAGGCAGCCCGGCATCACCGGATCGCCCTGGAAATGGCAGGGGAAGAACCAGAGGTCCGGCCGGATGTCGAACTCGGCGAGGACGTGGCCCTTGCCGTGGGCGCCCCCATCCTCCCCGATCGAGGTGATGCGGTCGAACATCAGCATGGGCGGCAGCGGCAATTGCGCGTTGCCCGGTCCGAACAGCTCGCCGCGCCCGCAGGCCAACAGGTCCTCGTAGGAGTAGCTCGAGCGGCGGCTCGGAGCCGGCGATTGCGCGGTGTCGGCGTCAGGCGGCATGAAAGCGCAGCAATTCCCGTTCAGTAGCGACGGGCCGGCGCCCACCGCCGACACATCCGGGCGCGGGTTAGCACGGGCGAGGGCCGGTTCAAAGCGTCTCGCCCGGTCAAGCTATGCCGGGTTGCGACGCCGCGTCGCCTTCCGTATACTCCGAGGAATTGTCTGTCCTCGCGTCGAGCGTTCAGTCCGATATGTCAGAGATGGTGCCCCTGCAGGCTGTTCTGAGCGGTCGTATCCCCACCCTCCAGTTGGAGGCGAATGGGGCCGGTCGCCGTGGCTGCCCGCTCTCGGATCTGCGCGAGCGTCTCCGCCGCGCCGGCCTGCGCCCGACCCGTCAGCGCCTCTCCCTCGGATGGCTCCTGTTCGGCCGGGGGGACCGTCACCTGACGGCGGAAATGCTGTACGACGAGGCGATGCGGGCGAAGGTGCCGGTGTCCCTGGCCACGGTGTACAACACCCTGCACCAGTTCACCGAGGCGGGACTGCTCCGCCAACTGGCCCTCGACGGGTCGAAGGCCTACTTCGACACCAACCCGTCCGAGCACCACCACTTCTACCTCGAGGAAGAGGGCGCGGTGATCGACATGCCGGATTGCGGCATCACGGTCGATTCGCTGCCGGAAGCCCCCGAGGGCATGGAGATCGCCGGTGTGGAGGTCATCGTCCGCCTCCGCCGCAGCCGCCCCGCCGGCCGCCGCCAGCAGGGGTGAGACCCGCCCTCTCGGCGTGAAGGTGATGCAGAACCCGGCTTCGGCCGGGTTTTTTATTGTCCGGCCGCGACGTCGTCATCGCGACGGCGGTGGCGCGGCCCTGCGGCGCGGCGCTCGGCGATTGCCCCGCTACCGGGGACCGTTGCGCCGTGCCCGCGATGACGGCGGGGAAGGGGCGGCCCCGCTAATCCACCTTCTCGTTGGGGTAGACGCCCCAGAGGCGGGTCTGGCGGATGTAGCCGTCCACGTCGCGCTTCGTGGGCAGGGTGACGACGAGGCGGCACCACGATCCGTCACACTTCTTCACGTTGCCGATCACCCCCGTCTGGAGGCGGGCCTCGTCCCGGGCCGTATCGTCGGCGCTCGCGCGCAGCGGGATCGAGGCCTTCACCCCGTCCTTGTCAGGCCCGGCGCTGACGATGGCGGTCCGCCGACCAGACAGGAGCGAGTGCAGCACCCAGCCTTCGGTGCCCTCGGAATCGCGGATCCGGCGCCATGTCTCGAATTCGCCGATGATTTCCACAGGCAAGCCGGCCCGCTGAAACACCCACAGGGTGCGGTGATCCTTCGAGGGGCCTTCGCGAAGGTTCACCCGGTCCGTCTTGAGGCTGGCATAGCGCGGCAGCGGCAGTTTGGTGACCGGGCCGACACCGTTCTCCTGCGCCGACGCCGGGACGGCCCAGGCCGAGGCGGTGGCGAGGAGGACGGCGATGAGACTCGGGCGTAGCGCGCGCATCGTCCCTCCTGAGATAAGGTCCGGACCGGATCTCCCCGAGGGGGCCGGGGGTCCGATTGTGTTCCGCCGGGCCTCTGCTAGACAGGCCATCGGAGCCGGCACCAGCCGGCAACCGGGGTGCGGAAGCCGGTCCTGTGTGGCCGAACTCGGTTAACGGATGCTTGCGGCCACTGGGCCCGGGGGAGTGAGACGTGTCGAAGCGCAAGCCGCTCGTGGTGGTGACGCGGCGCCTGCCGGACGCCGTCGAGACGCGGATGCGCGAGCTGTTCGACGTCCGCCTCAACGAGAGCGATGCGCCGCTCGGCGGCGAGGCGTTGGCGGCCGCCCTGCGTGAGGCCGACGTGCTCGTGCCGACGGTGACGGACGAGATCGATTCGGCGCTCCTCGCCCAGGCGGGGCCGAACCTGCGTCTGATCGCGAATTTCGGCAACGGCGTCGATCATATCGATGTCGGCGTCGCCCTCGAGCGCGGCATCACCGTCACGAACACGCCGGGTGTCCTCACCGAGGACACGGCCGACATGACGATGGCGCTGATCCTCGCCGTCGCCCGCCGGGTGCCCGAGGGCGCCCGGATCATCCCGGACGACGATTGGACGACCGGCTGGTCGCCCACCTGGATGCTCGGCCGCCGCATCACCGGCAAGCGCCTGGGCATCGTCGGCATGGGGCGGATCGGGCAGGCCCTCGCCAAGCGCGCCCGGGCCTTCGGCCTGCAGGTGCATTACCACAACCGGCGCCGTGTCCCGGCGGCGACCGAGGCTGCCCTCGACGCGACCTACTGGGAATCCCTCGACCAGATGCTGGCCCGGGTGGACATCGTCTCGGTGAACTGCCCGCACACGCCGGCGACCTACCACCTGCTCTCGGCGCGGCGCCTGAAGCTGCTGAAGCCCGAGGCGATCGTCGTGAACACTGCCCGCGGCGAAGTCATCGACGAGAACGCCCTCGCCCGCCTGATCGAGGCGGGTGACGTCTCGGCGGCGGGGCTCGACGTGTTCGAGCAGGAGCCGGCGGTGAGCCCGCGCCTTGTGAAGCTCGCCCGGCAGGGCAAGGTGGTGCTGCTGCCGCATATGGGATCGGCGACCCACGAGAGCCGTATCGACATGGGTGAGAAGGTCATCATCAACATCCGGACCTTCATGGACGGGCACCGCCCGCCGGATCGCATCCTCCCCAGCATGCTCTGAAGGGGTCAGTTCGCGGACCCTCAGCACCTAACGACCCGGCCCGTCATGGCGGGCGCGGTGACGCGATCGAGGAAGGCGGCGGCCTCAAAATCGTAGGGGCCGCGTCACAGCGCATCCCCAGCGGCGACCCGGTCGCCTCCCTTGACGCTGTTGAACAGGCGCTCGCTGGTGAGCTTGAGGAAGTAGAACCCGAATTCGGGGTTCTGGTAGTAGAGCTGCTTGACCTCCGAATAGGAGATCCGCAGCGCCCTCCCCGCCTGAAGGCAGATCAGCGAGGCGGTTCGCGTGTTGCCGGGCGACAGCAGCCCGAGTTCGCCGACGATGCCGCCGCGCCGGATCTCGACGCCCACCTCGGGGATCAGGAAAACGCCGCTCTCGACGTAGTAGAGTTCGTCCGCCGGGTCGCCCTTGCGGAACACCGTCTGGCCGGTTCCGAAGCGCCGCTTGCTGCCGAAGGGCGTCAGCCATTCGAGGGAGAGGTTGCCGGCCGCAGCGGCCTCCGTGTCGCGGACGAGGCGGACCATCTCCCAGAGCCGGTAGGCGTTGAACGGGATCTGGATGCACTCCGTCAGCACCACCGGCATGCTGCCGATGAGGAACCCGTAGGTGGCCACGGCGCAACTCGCGCAGAGGGAGATGATCCGCAAGGGAATCATCGTGCTCATGGCCGAGGCGGCGATCGTCAGCGCCGTGCCGAGGTAGCCGATGGCCTCGATCCAGTTCATCGCCTTCCCCGGAAGCCTGTGCGGGGCGGGAATGCCCGTCCGCATCGCGGGGGGCAAGGACCGATTCACCCCTCGGTTGTCGCCCGGATCGCGCCTGCGGCGGCCTCCGCCGCCCGGAGCCCCTGTTCGAAGGCGCCGCCCACCGTCCCCCATTGCTCGCGCGAGAGGGCCTCGCCGGCAAACCACACCTTCCCGCCGATCCCGTCGCGCAGGGTCAGCCGCGCCTCCGCATGCCCCGGCGGCACCACCGCCCATGAGCCGCGGGCGTAGGGATCGTGCCGCCATGCGCTGACCGCGGGGATCGTCAGGTCGCGCAGGCGGGCCCGTCCGACCTGCTCGGCCAGCACCGCGCGGACGTGCCGGCGCACGGCGTCCGCGCCGCCGCCGGCCGCGTCGAGCCGGGCGGCTTCGTGGATGTCGAGCTCGTAGAAGTGGAAGGGAGTGCCGTCGATCCGCGTCAGCAGCCCGGCGGGCGAACGGCGGCCCCCATGGAACCCGGCGAGGCGGTCGCGGCCGGCGAACGGGCTCGATGGCCAGTGCAGCACCGCGTGCTCGTAGATGCCGGTGGAGAAGCCGTCGATGGCCGCGCGAATCGCGTTGGGCAGGGGCGGCGAGAAGGCCGGGCCCTCCCGCAGCACCATCATCGGCACAGTGACGATGGCCGCCCTCGCGCGCAGGTCCGGGCCGCCCTCCGTCTCGATCCGCACGCCCTCCCCCGCCCAGTCGATGCGGCGGACGGGGGCGGACAGCCGGATCGGCAGGCCCGCGGCCAGCCGGGCGAGGTAGTTGCCGTAGCCGGCGCCAATGAAGAAGTTGTCGCCGTATTCCATGCTCGGGAAGTCGTTCAGGGACACTTCCTCAAGGGGCCGGCCGGAGACGAGGCCGTGGACCTGCGCCACGCGGCCGCCCCACGGCCCGAGGGCCACCGGCAAGGCGCTGGCGGCGGGGCGGTCCTGCCCGCCCCTGCCGGCGCCCCCGGTCATGGCGTGGTCGGCCTTGTCGAAGGCCCTGGCCCCCGCCCGGGCCTCCCAGGGGCGCGCCGGCCGCCCGGACACCCAGGTGTGGCTGTCCAGCGGTGCCCGGCGCAGGCGCTCTCCGCGCGCCCGGCCGAGCGCGACCAGGGGGTTGATCGGCCCGGCATGGAGCCAGTGGGCGCCGAGATCGACGGGATGGCCGCGCAGCGACACCGTCCAGGCCCGTCCCCCGACCCGGTCCCGCGCCTCCAGCACGGCCACGGACAGGCCCGCCGCCAGGAGGCTCCGCGCGGCGGCGATCCCCGCCGCGCCCGCGCCGACCACCACCACGTCGGGCGCCTCCGGCAGGGGCGCCAGGGTGGGCCGGTAGTCCGGGGCGTGCGCCGTCTCCGGGGGGACGGCCACCATCGCTCTCACCATCGCCGCGCCTTCGCTCCCGTCACACCTTGCGCCGCGCCGGCCGCGATCCCACAAACCAGCCGCTTCGACATCCGGACACCAACCGATGATTCTCGATTCCGCTGCCGCGGCCCTGCGTCAGACGCTGTCCCCCGCCCTGCGCGGCATCCTCTGGAAATCGCTGGGTCTCACCCTGGGGATCCTGGCTCTGCTCTGGCTCGGGCTGACCCGCTTCGTCCAGGCGTTCCAGGCGAGCCATCACATCTCGTCGCAGTACCCGATCCTCGACAGCCTCGCCTACTATCTCGCGGGCTTCGGGCTGTTCGTCGCCCTCGCCTACCTGATGCCGGCCATCTCGATCGTCGTCGCCGGCTTCTTCCTCGACGATGCCGCCGAGATCGTGGAGCGCACCGACTTCCCGGGGGACCCGCCGGGGCAGGCCATGCCCTTCGGCATCTCCATGCTCTACGCCCTGCGGTTCGCGGGCCTGACGCTCCTCGTCAACCTCGTGGCCCTGGTGATCTTCTTCGTCCCGGTCATCGGCGTGGCCGCGTTCTTCGGTGCCAACGCGTACCTGCTGTCGCGGGAATATTTCGAGATGGCCGCGGCCCGCTTCCGCAGGATCGACGGCGCCGCGCAGATGCGGCGGGCCCACGCGACCCGGACCCTGCTCGCCGGCTGCCTGCTCGCGGCGCTGATGATCGTGCCGGTGGTCAACCTCATCACGCCGCTCTTCGGCATCGCCCTGATGGTGCACCTGCACAAGCGGCTCACCGCCCGGAGCAAGCCGCTGACGCTGCCCCGCTGAGGGTGATGCGGCAACCCAGCACCCTGGTATCCCAGCGCGGCCTCCGGTAGCCTCCGGCATCCTGGCCCTCGCCGGGGCGGAGCGCGCCGGGCATGCATGCGAGTGACGACGACCGTCGGGAGCCGCCGCCCCCGCCGGGCAAGGCGCCGTTCCTCTTGCTGCTCCTGGCCGGCATCGGCCTCGTGGGCTGGGGGGCCTACGGGCATTGGCAACGGGACCTGGAAGCCACCCGCACCCTCGACAGGATCAGGACGGTCGTCCCGCGGGTCCAGACGGCCCTGGCGGAGCGGGCCGACGGGCCCCTGGACCTCACCCTGCCCGGCGAGACCCGGCCTTTCCTGACGGCGGCCATCGCCGCCCGGGCGACGGGCTACATCGCCGAGCGGCGCATCGATATCGGCTCACGGGTGAAGGCGGGCGATCTCCTCCTGCGCATCGCCGCGCCCGATCTCGACCAGCAACTCGTCCAGGCCGAGGCGCAACTCGGCCAGCTCCGGGCGCAGCTCCTGCAGGCGCAGGCGCAGGTGGAGCAGGCCAAGGCCAACGTCACCCTCGCCAACCTGACGAACAACCGCACCACCACCCTGGCCGACCAGGGCTGGGCCTCCCGTCAGAACGCGGACACGTCGCAGGCGAGCGTCCTCTCCCAGGCGGCGACCCTGGCGGGGGCCGAGGCCGGGGTGAAGGTCGCCGACGCCAACATCAAGTCACAACAGGCCGCCGTGGAGCGCCTAAGGGCCCTCGCGGCGTTCGAACGGGTGGTCGCCCCCTTCGACGGCGTGATCACCACCCGCAGCGTCGACGTCGGCGACCTCGTGAAGGCGGATAACGGCGGCACGCCCCTCGTCACGATCGATCAGGACAGCACCCTGCGCATCGCGGTGAACGTCCCGCAGAACCTCACGCGGGGCGTCATGCCGGGTGTCGAGGCGCGGATCCGCGTGCCGCAGCTGCCCGGGCGCGTCTTCAAGGGCACGGTGGAGCGCAGCTCCGTGGCCCTCCAGGCCGCCTCCCGGACGCTGACCACGGAGGTCGATGTGCGGAACGGCGACGGGATCCTCCGGTCCGGACTGCATGCGGACGTCACGCTCCAGATCCCACGGGAGAAGCCCGGCGTCGTCGTGCCCGCGGAGGCGGCCGTGTTCAGCGGCGGCAAGCTGCGCGTCGCCGTGCTGAAGGACGACGGGCGGGTGACGTGGCGGGATGTGAGCCTGCGCCGCGACTTCGGCCGGATGCTCGAACTCGAAGGCGGTCTCGAGCCCGAGACGCGGATCGTCGTCGGTCCACCGCCTGATCTGCGCGAGGACCAGCCCGTCGATGCGGGCGACAAGCCGGTGCGCGGCCAGCCGATGCGCGCCGCCGCCCGCTGACGGGGCTCGCCCTCGGCGGGCCCCTCAGTTGACCCGCACCACCAGCTTCATCTTCGGATGGATGCCGCAGAGCACCTGGAACACGCCGGTCTGCGTGAAGGTGATCGGCGTGCGGCTCCCCGGCTCCTGATCCCCGGAATCGAAGCTGAAGGTCGGCGAATCGATGTAGGCGTGGTGGAGCAGGTCGCTGTCGTCGTTGACGATCATGACCGTCTCGCCCTTCCCCACGGTCAGCGAATCCGGATGGAAGGTGCGGCCCTTCTGGGACACGATGATGCCCGAGGCCTGGAGGCCCCCGATGACCGACAGGCCGGCCACGGCGCCGAGCCCGAGGGACAGCAAGGCCGAAACGACGATCGCGCGGCGCGATTTGACGGGTAGGACAGTCACGAGGCGCGCCATGCGAGCTTCCGGATCGCCTTTGGTCCTATCGCCACCAGGTTAAAAAAAGCATTTTACTCGGCGCACTCGGTCGCCCTGCTTGGCTTCCCGTCCGGCGGGGAGTGCTGGCTATGCAATCTCCTAGAACAGGGAAACGCTCAGCTAATCACACCTTAAGATGTGCCACATAGGATGATCGCCGCGGACCGAGTGGTGATCCGGTGAAATGCAATATTTCGAGGCGACAGTTCCGGTGAAGGCGAAGGCGCTGGCGCGCAAGCCGGCCTTCTCCTTGGGCGCCCTTGCCGCGACCATCAAGGCGCGGATCTTCATTGCGTTCTTCGCAATGAGCCTCCTGTCGGGCGGCCTCGGCTTCTATGCGATCATCGCGATCGCCCATGTCGGCGACCTCGTCGGGCGGACGTACGACCAGTCGTTGATGTCGATCAACTACGCCCGGGCCACCGCGGCCGACTTCGCGAAGATGCGCGCCGCCTTCGCCCGCCAGGGCCTCACCAAGGATAAGGGCGTCGCCGCCAAGCTCGACGCGCAGATCAACGAGCTGCACACGACCCTCGCCGAGGACCTGACCATCGCGGTGGAGCGCGCCCAGTCGGACAGGGCGGTGCGCGCGGCCCTCGCGGTGCAGGCCGGCGTCGCGGCGTGGGACGACATCCGCCGCAGCTTCGGCGACCTCACCTCGGTGCGCCCGGAGCGGTGGGACGCCCTCGACCATCAGGCCGACGCCATCGATGCGCAGCTCGACCTGCTCGTGAACTACACCGCCGGCGACGGCTTCACCTTCCGGCAGGCGGCCCGCACGGCGGTGGGCAGCGAGCTGCGCCTGAATATGGCGGTGGCCGCGCTGGCGCTCTTCGGCTCCTTCGTCATCGCGTGGATGCTGCATCGGCGCATCCGTGGGCCCCTCGTCTCCGCCTCGATCGCGGCCGAGCGGATCGCGGGCGGGCACCTCGACGACTCGATCCCCACCGATGGCCGGGACGAGCTCGGGAGCCTCCTCCGGTCCATGGCGGCGATGCGCGACAACATCCGCGCCATGATGGAGAGCGAGGTCCGGCAGCGCCAATCGGCGGAGCGCCTGCTGGCCGACGCCCTGCAGAGTTCGCGCGAAGCCGTCATCGTCCTGGATGCCGCTGGCCGCATCGCCTTCACAAACCCGGTGGCGATGCAGTTTTTCTGCGGCCCCTGCACGGCCGGGGGTGGATTCGGCGAAGCCAATTGCCGCGAAGCCCTGTCCCGCGACGGGGAGTTCCAGCTCCCCAACGGCCGCTGGCTCCGGGTGAGCCGCAGCGCCATAGAGGAAGGCGGCCTCGTCGCGGTGTGCAGCGACATCAGCGTGCTGAAGGAACAGGAAGCGCAGCTGCGCCAGACGAACCTCCGGCTCGACGCAGCCCTGGACAACATGTCCCAGGGCCTCTGCCTGTTCGATGCCGACGACCGGCTGATGGTGGTCAACCGCCGCTACGCGCAGATCTATGGCTTGCCCGCCGACGCGATCCTGCCCGGCATGACGGCCGAGCAGGTCCTCCACGTCAGCCTCGCGGGGAGCGGTGGCCACACCCGCGAGCTGCCCGGCCCGTCGCAGGGTGGCGCTGACCCGTTCGCCGGCTCCGGCGGCTTCCCGATCACTCAGGAACTCACCAACGGCAAGGTCATCGCCGTCGAGCGGCGCAACACCACCGACGGCGGCTTCGTGGCGACCTTCGAGGATGTGACCGAGCGGCGGCATGCCGAAGCCCGCATCGCGTTCCTCGCCCACCACGACGTGCTGACCGGCCTTCCGAACCGGACGGCGCTTGAGCAGCAGATCAGCAACTCCATCGCCCAAGCCGGCCGGGATCAGCAATTTGCGGTCTTCGCCCTCGACCTCGACGATTTCCGGCCGGTCAACGACACCCTGGGCCACGCGGTCGGCGACGAACTGCTGGTGGCCGTCGCCAACCGGCTGAGCGCCTGCGTGCGCGAGATCGACTGCGTGGCGCGCATCGGCGCGGACGAGTTCGTGGTGGTGCAGCGCTCAATCGAACGGCCGGAGGATGCCGCCGTCCTGGCGCGCCGGATCATCGACGTCGTGAAGGCGCCCTACACCCTGTCGAGCCATACGGCGAGCGTCGGCGTCACCATCGGCATCACCGTCGCGCCGGGCGACGGCACGAGTTCCGGCAAGCTCCTGAAGAACGCGGATGTGGCCCTGGCCCGGGCGAAGGCCGAAGCCCGCGGCGCCTTCCGTTATTTCGAGCCGGACATGGACGCCCGGCTTCAGGCCCGCCGCCTGCTGGAGCGCGACCTGCGCCACGCCCTCGAGACGGAAGCGTTCGAGGTCTATTATCAGCCGATCTACAGCCTCGGCACCGAGCGGATTTGCGGATTCGAGGCCCTGCTGCGCTGGAACCACCCGGTCCGCGGCTACATCTCGCCGGCCGAGTTCATCCCCCTGGCGGAGGAACTCGGGCTGATCGTGCCCCTCGGCGAATGGGTGCTGGCCCAGGCCTGTGCCGACGCGTCCCGGTGGCCGGACGGGCTCAAGATCGCGGTGAACGTCTCCGCGGTTCAGTTCACCTCGGCAAGCCTCGTGTCCGTGGTGCGCGATGCCCTCCGCTCCACCGGCCTGCCAGGGCGCCGGCTGGAGCTGGAGATCACCGAATCGGTCCTCGTGGCCAATCCGGGCGTGACGACCGCGATCCTGCACAGCCTCAAGGGGATGGGCGTGCGGGTGTCCATGGACGATTTCGGCACCGGCTACTCGTCGCTGAGCTACCTGCGCAGCTTCCCCTTCGACAAGATCAAGATCGACCAGTCCTTCGTCCGCGACCTGTGCGAGGAGGACGGCACCGACTTCATCGTCCGGGCCGTCATCAGCCTCGGCGCCAGCCTCGGCATGACGACCACCGCCGAGGGTGTCGAGACGGAGGCACAGCTGGCCCGGCTCCGGGCCGAGGGGTGCGACGAGGTGCAGGGCTATCTCTTCAGCCGCCCCGTCCCCATCGGCGGCGTCCCGGCCCTCCTCGCCCGTTGGAACGGGATGGCGCGGGCCATCGCCTGAGAGGCACAGGCGGGCAAATGAGGCCGGGCCCGAGGCCCGGCCTTTTCCGTCACTCCGCCGCGTCGAGGCGCGGGGTTTCGAGGTCGGTGCGCTCGCGCTTCACCAGTTCCGCCGTGCGGAAGGCCACTTCCAGCGCCTGCTCCGCATTGAGGCGCGGGTCGCAGTAGGTGTGGTAGCGGTCGCTCAGGTCGTCGGCGGTGAGCGCCCGGGCGCCGCCGGTGCACTCGGTCACGTCCTTGCCGGTCATCTCCAAGTGGATGCCGCCCGCGATGGTGCCCTCGGCCCGGTGGACGCCGAAGAATCCCTCGATCTCCTGCATCACCCGGTCGAACGGGCGGGTCTTGTAACCGCCCGCGGAGACCGTGTTGCCGTGCATCGGATCGCACACCCACACGACCGAACGGCCTTCCCGCTCCACCGCCCGGACGAGGGCCGGCAGATGCTCGCCTACCTTGTCCGCGCCGAAGCGGCAGATGAGGCTGAGGCGGCCGGCCTCGTTCTCCGGGTTGAGGAGGTCGATGAGCTTGATGAGGCCTTCGCCGGTCATCGACGGGCCGCACTTGAGGCCGATCGGGTTCTTGATCCCCCGGGCGTACTCGACATGGGCGTGGTCCGGCTGCCGGGTGCGGTCGCCGATCCAGAGCATGTGGCCCGAGGTGGCGTACCAGTCGCCGCTGGTCGAATCGACCCGGGTCAGGGCCTGCTCGTAGCCGAGCAGCAGCGCCTCGTGGCTCGTGTAGAAATCGGTGGTCCGCACCTCCTGGTGCGTCTCCGGGTTGATCCCGATGGCGCGCATGAAGCCCAGCGCGTCCGACATGCGCGAGGCGACATCCTGGTAGCGCGAGGATTGCGGCGAATCCTTCACGAAGCCCAGCATCCAGCGGTGCGCGTTCTCGAGGTTCGCGTAACCGCCGGTGGCGAAGGCGCGCAGCAGGTTCAGCGTCGCCGCCGACTGCCGGTACGCTTCGAGCTGGCGCCGGGGATCGGGCACCCGGGCCTCTTCCGAGAAGCCGATGCCGTTGACGATGTCGCCGCGATAGCTCGGCAGGGACACGCCGTCCTGCGTCTCGTTGGGCGACGAGCGCGGCTTGGCGAACTGGCCGGCGATGCGGCCGACCTTCACCACGGGTGAGCCGCCGGCGAAGGTGAGCACCATCGCCATCTGCAGGAAGACGCGGAAGAAGTCGCGGATGTTGTCGGCCGAGTGCTCGTCGAAGCTCTCGGCGCAATCGCCGCCCTGGAGCAGGAATGCCTCGCCGGTGGAGACGCGGGCCAGCGCCGCCTTCAGCTTGCGGGCCTCACCGGCAAACACCAACGGCGGAAAGGTCCCGATCTGCGCTTCGACGGCGGCCAGGGCGGCGGCGTCCGGATAGGCCGGCACCTGCTGAATCGGCAGGTTCCGCCACGTCGTCGGTGTCCAGCGCTCGCCCATGATCCCTCTCCCCGCACCTCGTTCGTGCGGCCGCGCCCCTCGCGCGGATGGGGGCTTATAGAGAAGTTCATCCGAGATCGCGAGGGGGCCCGAGGGATGGCGGCGGAGGCGGGCATGGCTGGCCCGCTCCCGACGCTCAGAGGCCGGGCTCGCCGTCCTCCACCTCGATGCCGTGCTCGGCCAGGATCCAGAAGATCGCCTCCAGATCCTCCGCCGAGACGTCCCGCGGCGGCAGGGCCTCCTCGAGATCGTCGTATGTCAGGCAGCGGCTGCGCTGCGCCTCCGCCTTGGCCAGGAGCCGGTCGATCGCCCGCCGGATGTCGGCGGGCAGCGAGTCCTGGCTCGGCAGCCGGTACGTGAACGCCGGCCGCAAGGCATCGGCCAGGAGGCCGTCGATGATCGCTTGACGCCGCGCATGGGCGTCGTCGCGCTTGCTGTTGCCCGAGCCGTTTTTGCCCATGGCCTTGATATGGCTCAGGGGCGCACGGCGTCGAGGGCCTAACCTATGCTTCCGTTGCGCGCGGTCGCCGGGGCGGTCAGCCGACACCCACCGGATGCTTCGTGCAGGCCGGCACGCGCATCGTCACGAGCTCCTCCGCGGCGGTGGGATGGACGGCGATGGTCCTGTCGAAATCGGCCTTCGTGGCACCCATCGTCACGGCGATGCCCACCGCCTGGATCAGCTCGCCCGCATCCTGACCGAACAGGTGGACGCCGAGCACCCGGTCACTGGCGCAGTCGACGATGACCTTCATCAGCACGCGCTCCTCCCGCCCCGAGAGGGTCGCCTTCATCGGCCGGAACGCCGCCTTGTAGACGTCGATCCGCTCGAACGCCTGGCGGGCCGCCGCCTCGCTCAGCCCGACCGTGCCGATCTCCGGCGTGGAGAACACCGCCGTGGGGATGAGGCTGTGGTCCACCGTGGTCGCCCGGCCGCCGAATTCCGTGTCCGCGAAGGCGTGGCCCTCCCGGATGGCCACGGGGGTGAGGTTCGCGCGGTTCGTCACGTCGCCCACCGCGAAGATCGAGGGGATGGAGGTGCGCGAGAAGGCATCGACGGGGATCGCCCCGGCCGCGTCGGGCACGATGCCGACCGCATCGAGGCCGAGCCCGACGATGTTCGGCCGGCGCCCCGTCGCGAGCAGGATCTGATCGGCCTCGATCACGCTGCCGTCGTCCAGGGTGGCGGCCAGGGTGCCGCCCGCGCGCGCGATCCCACCGATGGTGCGGCCGAGGCGCAGGTCCATGCGGTGGGCGTAGGCGTCGGCCAGGGCATCGCGCACGTCGTCGTCGAAGCCGCGCAGGAGCTTGTCGCCCCGGTGGAGCAGGGTCGTGCGGCTGCCCAGCGCCGCGAAGACGCCCGCGAACTCCACGGCGATGTAGCCGCCGCCGACCACGAGGATGCGCTTCGGCAGCGTCTCCAGCTCGAACACCTCGTTCGAGGTGATGGCGAGGTCGATTCCGGGCACGGCCGGCTCCTTCACCGGATGGGCCCCGACCGCCACGAGGATCTTGTCCGCCCGGATGGTCTTGCCCGACTTCACGAGCCGGACCGTATGGTCATCGACGATCACCGCCCGCTCGGGGGCGATCTCGACGCCGGCCCGCATCAGGTTGGCGTCGTAGATGCTCTCGAGGCGCGTCACCTCGGCGTCGCGCCGGGTCTTCAGCACGCTCCAGTCGAAGCGCGGCTTCTCCACGGTCCATCCGAAGCCGGCGGCATCCTCGAACTCGTCGGCGAAGCGGCCGGCATAGACCATGAGTTTCTTCGGCACGCAGCCGCGGATCACGCAGGTGCCGCCGACCCGGTACTCCTCGGCCAGCATCACCTTGGCGCCATAGCCCGCGGCGATCCGCGCGGCGCGGACGCCGCCCGAGCCGCCCCCGATGACGAAGAGATCGACGTCGTAGCTCATGCCGGCAGGTCCGTGACGGGTGGTCGGGAGCGGGCCTCCCGCGCCCAGGTGATGGCAGCCCCGAGCCCCGCCGTCCACCACGCGGCCCAGCCGTTGTGCTCCACGAACGCGATGGCCGCCGCGCAGGCGACGAGGCCGAGCGCGACGGCGAAGTCCGCCGCCGGGAGCGATCCCAGCCGGGCCAGCATCAGCATCAGGACGAGGCAGGCCAGGAAGGCACCCGGAAGGCCGAGCTCGGCCCAGACCTGCAGGAAGCTGTTGTGCGGGTGGCCGACGCCGAGCAGCACCCGCATCTCCGGCGCCACCCGTCCGGCCACGGGCGCCTCGGCAAAGCGGGCGCTGGTGCCGAACCCGGCCCCCAGCCAGGGGGAGGCCGCCACCGCCGCCCCGAAGCTGCGGGCGATGGCCACCCGCGCCCGGGACGAGGACTGGGTGAGCTGCGCGTGGGCCGCCTCGGGCATGATGCGGGCGAGGAGGTCGCCCTCCACGGGAGCCAGGGCGACCGCGAGGCCGAGCCCCAGGCCCGCCAGCCCCATGGCGCCCCGCCGGGGCAGCACGCGCCCGAGGACCGCCATGGCCAGCCCGGCGATGAGCCCCATCGCCGCCGCGCCGCTGATCGAGCGCAGGATCCCGAGGGCGGCGAAGGCCAGCGTGGCGAGCGAGGCCGCCCGCAGGGACCGGCGCCAGAGGACCAGGGCCAGGGGCCCCGCCACCAAGTCGAGGGTCAGGGCCGGGCGGTTGAAGACGAAGCCCGCGACCCGGTGTCCGAGCAGGCGCTCCACCGGCAGGTCAAGGGCGAGATCGACGGCGATGAACAGGCCGGCGGCGGCCAAGGACGCACAGGCGAGCGCGGGGACGAAAGCCGGGATCCGGCCCGGCGCGAGGCACACCAGCAGGTAGGCGGCCAGCAGCGTCGGCAGGAACTCTCCCAGCACCCGCAGGGACAGGGACGGGAACGGGCTCCACGCCATCGACAGGAGCGCCCAGCCGAGGAAGGCCAGGGCCGCCAGCCCGAGGGGGGTCCGCACGGGCGCGGAGAGCAGCGCCGGCAGGGCGCGCGGCGCCTCACGCCAGCGCCCCGCCAGGAAGGCGAGGCCCGCCACCCCGACGATGGCCGGGCTCGACCGGTTGGCGAGCACCATCACCAGCGGCAGCAGCGCCAGCGCCGCACCGCCGGCCGCGTAGAACGGACGCGTCGCACTCACCGGTGGGCTACTGGAGCTGGAAGCCGCGCTTGCCCATCTCCGCGCGGACGCGGACCATGATGTATTCGGACACTTCCTCGGTCCAGCCCTGCATGGCGCGCACCATCTCGTCCAGGAGGGCGGGCTGCATCTCCACGTAGCGCTTGCCGGCGGCGGAGCGGAAGAAGCCGGCGATGTCCGTGAGCTCGGCCTCGGAGAACTTCGCGGCGTAGGTCCGCGCGGCGATGTCGATCATCCGCTGCTTCTGCAGTTCCAGCTCCGGCTGGAGGGACACCAGCACCTCGTCGAGGTCCTTCTGGATCTCCGGCCGGGTCACCGCCTGCTTGCGGATCTGGTCGGCGAAGGACGGGATGATCGAATCGAACGAGCGGGCGATGCCCGAGCTGAGCATCACCTCGCGGGCGAGGGCGAGGTGGTTGGCGCTGTAGGCCGGCGCGGCCGGCGTGTTGGCGGCGGGGGTGGACGGCGTCAGCTTCCTGGCCTGGGCGAAGGCCGGGAGGCTGGGGGCCGCGAGCGCGAGGCCGAGCACGACGGCGAGGAGGCGGGACATTGCTGGGTCCTGTCGAGAGGGGATTCGAGTCAGACGAGGCGGCCGAGGACGGTCACTTCCGCCCGGCCGCCGACATCGGCGGCCAGGATCGCAGCCGTCGCGATGCCGAGGAACAGACCGTGTTCCACCACGCCGGGGACGGACCAGAGGGCGGCGCCGAGGCGCTCGGGATCGGGGATCGTGCCGAGCCTCGCATCGAGGATGGCGTGGCCGCCGTCGGTCATCACCGGCTTTCCATCCTTGCCGAGGCGCAGGTCCACCGGGCCCTGGCAGCCCGCGGCGGCGACGGCGGCCTCGACGGCGAGCCGGGTCGCGGCGAGGCCGAACAGGTTGACCTCGATGGGGAGCGGGAAGGCGCCCAGCGTCGCCACACGCTTGGCCGCATCGGCGATCACCACCATGCGGTCGCTCGCACAGGCGACGATCTTCTCGCGCAGGAGGGCCGCGCCCCCGCCCTTGATGAGGCGCAGGTGATCGTCCACCTCGTCCGCCCCGTCGATCGTGAGGTCGAGATGGGGCACCTCGTCCAACCGGGCGAGGCGGATGCCGAGGCCCTCGGCCTGCCGGTGGGTCGCCTCGGAGGTGGGGACGCCGACGACGTCGAGCCCGTCGCGCACCCGGGCGCCCAGCAGGTCTACGAAGGCGGCGGCGGTGGAGCCCGTGCCGAGGCCGAGGCGCATGCCGGGCTCGACCAGGTCGAGGGCGCGGGCCGCGGCGGCGCGGCGGAGGTCCGGGCCGCTCATCGGGCGGCGTTCCGGTGAATCGTATCGTGGTCGGTGGCGCACATGGTCCGGGGGCCCGGGAGGGACGTTCGTCGCGCCCCTACCATGTCGCCCGCCCGACCGGAACGGGTGGGATGCGCCTTCGCCCTCACGGACGGCCGCCCTGTGGAGGAGTGGCGCTCGGTCCCGGCCGGCCCGCGGAGGTGCTCGGGATCGCCGCGCCCTCGGGCGGCTCGGCGCCGGGGCGGCTCTGCTGGGTGCAGACGACCTGCTCCTTCTTCACCAGCACGAAGCAGATGCTCATCTCGCCGGTGCGGTAGTTCACCCGGAACACCCCCGCCTCGCGGGCGTGGCGGCTGGCGACGAGGCCGTATTCGGACGGGGGCTGCGGCCCCGCCCCCTCCCCGGCCCCGAAACACACGGTCTGGCCGATGCCGCCGCCGGATTCCTGCAATCCGTATTGGCAGGAGGTGACCTCGCCGGTTACCTTGTCGACCCGGTACATGCGGTTCAGGTCGGTCTGCGGGGCGGGCACGAACTCATACGACGCCGCCACGGCGGGCACCGCGTTCAGGGTGGCGCAGACGAGGAGCGTCGGCAGGATCGGGCGCATGGGACATCCGCAGGAAGGAAGCGCTGCTTTCGCCGAGGTTTCGGGCGAGTGTTAGGCAAGGTGCGCCCCTTGCCGCCTGCCCGGGCGGGGGATAGCGAGGCGACGCCTCACCGAAAAGACGGAAAACGCCATGGCCGCCCCGCCCATCGCCGTGTTCGACCTCGACGGCACCCTCGCCGAGACGGCGGGTGACCTGATCGGCACGCTCAACGTCCTCCTGACGCGCGAAGGGCTGGCCGAGCTTCCCCTGTCCCAGGCCCGCGAGCTGATCGGCGCCGGGGCGAAGGCCCTGATCCGCCGGGGCTTCGAGGCCGAGGGGCGCGCCCTCTCGCCCGCCGAGCACGACCGGCTGTTCGATGAGTTCATCGCCCATTACGGCGAGCATCTGGCCGGTTCGTCCCACCTGTTCGACGGCGTGGTCCCGGCCCTCGGCCGGCTGGAGCAGGCAGGTTTCCGCCTCGCCGTCTGCACGAACAAGTACGAGGGGCAGTCGGTGAAGCTCCTCACCGTGCTGGGTGTGGCCGACCGCTTCGCCGCCATCTGCGGCCGGGACACGTTTCCGCAGTACAAGCCCGACCCCCGCCACCTCACCGAAACCATCGCGCGGGCGGGCGGAGACCCGGCGCGGGCGGTGATGGTGGGCGATTCGCGCACGGACATCGACACCGCCAAGGCGGCCGGGATCCCCGTGGTCGCCGTGACCTTCGGCTACACCGACACCCCCGTGGCCGAGTTGGCGCCGGACCGGGTGATCGGGCACTTCTCGGAGCTGCACGACGCGGTGGTGTCGCTCGTTCGGGCGGGCTGACGGAGCCGGGTGGGGAGATCCACCCCCTCGCGGTCATCGCGACCGATGACGGAGGGGCATCCCGGCATCGCTGCGCTTTCCGGGCAGGACCGCGATGGGTCGGCGCGTCAGCCGAGCCACGTCCGCAGCCGGGCCACGGTGTTCCGGCAATCCGCCTCGGAGCCAGCGAACGAGAACCGGATGTGGTGCCCTCCGGCCGCCGGGTCGAAGTCGAGACCCGGCGTCGCCGCGATGCCGGCCTCGTCCAGCATCCTCCGGCAGTAGCCCGCCGCGTCGCCGGTGAGGTTCGACACGTCGGCGTAGACGTAGAACGCCCCGTCCGCCGGGTGGACCTTGCCGAGGCCGAGGCCGGGGAAGGCGTCGAGCAGGATCGCACGGTTCCGGGCGTAGCCCTCCCGGACGGCCTCCAGCTCCTCCGTCGCGTCGAAGGCCGCCAGCGCGCCGACCTGCGAGAGGTAGGGCGCCGAGATGTAGAGGTTCTGCGCCAGCCGCTCGACCGCGCGCAGCAGGCTCTCGGGCACGACCATCCAGCCGATCCGCCAGCCGGTCATGCAATGGTACTTCGAGAACGAGTTGATGATCACCGCGTCCGGCTCGAACTGCAGGGCCGTGGCGGCCGGGGCGCCGTAAGTCAGGCCGTGGTAGATCTCGTCCGAGATGAGCGGCAGGCCGCGGAGCCGGGCGCGGGCGCAGAGTTCGCCCAGGGCCTCCGGCGTGATGACCGTGCCGGACGGGTTGGCCGGGCTCATCACCAGCAGACCGTCGAGCGCCCCGGCGCCATGGGTCGCCGACAGGAGGTCGGCGGTCGGGGCGAAGCGATCCTCGTCGCGCAGCACCATCGGCACCGGCTCGACGCCCAGGGATGCGAGGATGTTGCGGTAGGCCGGGTAGCCCGGCTGCGGCACGCCGACCCGGTCGCCCGCATCGAACAGGGCCATGAAGGCCAGGAGGAAGCCCGCCGAGGAGCCGGTCGTCACCACCACCTGCTCGGGGGAGACCGTGACGCCGTAGCGGGTGCGGTAATCCCGGGCGATGCGCTCGCGCAGGGCCGGCAGGCCCAGCGCCTCCGTATAGGGCACGCGGCCGAGGGCGAGCGCCCGCTGCACGGCCTCGATGACCGGCCGGGGGGCGCCGGCCGAGGGCTGCCCGACCTCCATGTGCACCACGTCGAGGCCGGCGCGTTCCCGCGCCGCGGCGGCGCTCATCACGTCCATGACCATGAACGGCGCGACGGTCGAGGCCCGGCGGGAGGGACGCGGCATTGGATCCGTGGAGGTTCGCGCGCCCTACCGGCGCTCACGGCCTATTTGACCGCGTGCCGCGAAATCGCCAAACCCCTCGACAATACGCTCAATGCGCGTCCGGCATGGCCGGCATTCGCGTCTCGCGAGGTTCCATGCCCTTCTCCCGTGCCCTCCCCGCCCTTGCGCTGGCGCTCAGTCTCGGCGCTGCCGCCCCCGTCCTCGCGCAGAGTGCCGCGGCCCCCTTCACCGACGCCCAGCGCACGGCGATCGAGGGGATCATCAAGGACTACCTGATCAAGAACCCCGACGTCCTGCAGGACGTGATGGCCGAGGCCGAGAAGCGGCAGGTCGAGACCCAGCGCCTCGCCCAGTCGGCGGCCCTCAAGGAATCCCGCGAGCTGCTGGTGAACGGCAAGCACGACGTGGTCGCCGGCAACCCGACCGGGGACGTCACCCTGGTGGAGTTCTTCGACTACAATTGCGGCTACTGCCGGAAGGCGCTCGGCGACGTGCAGTCGCTGATCAAGGCCGATCCGAAGCTCCGGGTCGTCATCAAGGACTTCCCGGTGCTCGGCCCGGAATCGGTGGAGGCGAGCCAGGTCGCCGTCGCCGTGGCGCAGCAGCTGAAGGGCGACAAGCTCTTCGAGTTTCACCAGAAGCTGCTCGAGTCCAAGGGCCGGGTGAACGGCGCCAAGGCCCTGGACGTGGCCAAGCAGATGGGCGTCGATACCGCCAAGCTGCAGAAGGACATGGCGTCCCCCGAGGTGAAGGCGGTGATCGCCGAGAACCGCGGCCTCGGCGACCGTCTCGGTTTGTCGGGAACGCCGGCCTTCATCATCGGCGACGAAGTGATCCCGGGTGCCGTCGGCGTGGAGCCGATGCGCAAGACGATCACCGACGTCCGGCAGTGCGGCCACGCCTCCTGCTGATCCTGCGGGACTGACCTGTTCGATGGCGGCCTTGTCGCGGCGGGGCGCCTTCGTCTAAGACCGCGGGCGCCCGCGGTGATCCGCGGATGCCCCCCCGGCGCCCGGTCGAGCTGAGCCCCCGCCCGCCGGACGATCGGACCGATGCCAGACGAAGAAGGCCGGATGCCCAAGCACGACTCCATCGATCCCGAGCTTGTCCGCGAGCTCGCCCACCTCGTCACAGAGACGGGTTTGTCGGAGATCGAGGTCGAGAAGGGCGACCTGCGCATCCGCGTGGCGCGCCGGATCGAGCCCGTGACCGTGCAGATGGCGGCGCCCGCCCCCGTCGCGGCGGCCGGCCCCGCCCCGATGCAGCTGCCGGCAGCCCTCGCCCCGGCCGAGCCGGCGCGCGTCGAACCCGGCACCGTCCCCTCGCCGATGGTGGGCACCGCCTACCTCCGGCCCTCGCCGGAGGCGAAGGCGTTCATCGACGTCGGGTCGCGGGTCGAGGTCGGCGACAAGCTCCTGCTGATCGAGGCGATGAAGACCTTCAACGAGATCGTCGCGCCGCGGGCCGGCACCGTCACGGCGATCTTCATCGAGGACGGTCAGCCGGTCGAGTTCGGCGAGGCGCTCCTCGTCATCGCCTGACGCTCCGTCGCCCGAGAAGCAGCCCCCATGTTCGACAAGATTCTGATCGCCAACCGGGGCGAGATCGCGCTGCGGATCCTGCGGGCGGCGAAGGAACTCGGCATCGCCACCGTCGCGGTGCATTCCACCGCCGATGCGGACGCCATGCATGTCCGCCTCGCCGACGAGAGCGTGTGCATCGGCCCCCCCGCGGCGCGCGACAGCTACCTCAACATCCCCTCGATCATCGCCGCCTGCGAGATCACCGGGGCGGACGCGGTGCATCCGGGCTACGGCTTCCTTTCGGAGAACGCCCGGTTCGCCGAGGTGCTGGCCCACCACGAGATCGGGTTCATCGGCCCCAAGGCCGAGCACATCCGCATCATGGGCGACAAGATCGAGGCGAAGCGCACGGCGCTGAAGCTCGGCATCCCCTGCGTCCCGGGCTCCGAGGGCGGGGTCGAGACCGGCGAGGAGGCCAAGCGCGTCGCCGCCGAGATCGGCTACCCCGTGCTGGTGAAGGCCGCCTCTGGCGGTGGCGGTCGCGGCATGAAGGTTGCCCGCACCGAGGCCGACCTGGATCAGGCGATCGGCATGGCCCGCTCGGAGGCGAAGGCGGCCTTCGGCGACGATTCGGTCTACCTCGAGAAGTATCTGGAGAAGCCGCGCCATATCGAGGTGCAGGTGCTCGGCGATGGCGCGGGCGGTGCCGTCCACCTCGCCGAGCGCGATTGCTCCCTCCAGCGCCGCCACCAGAAGGTGTGGGAAGAAGGCGGGTCGCCCGCCCTAAACGAGGCGATGCGGGCCGAGATCGGCGGCATCTGCGCCAACGCCATGAAGAAGCTCGGCTACCTGGGCGCCGGGACCGTGGAGTTCCTGTACGAGGACGGGCGCTTCTACTTCATCGAGATGAACACCCGGATCCAGGTCGAGCATCCGGTCACCGAGATGATCACCGGCATCGACCTCGTGAACGAGCAGATCCGGGTGGCGGCGGGGGCGCCCCTGTCCGTGGCGCAGGAGGACATCCGCGTCGAGGGCCATGCCATCGAGTGCCGCATCAACGCCGAGGACCCGGAGACCTTCCGGCCCTCGCCGGGGCAGATCACCTACTACCACCCGCCGGGGGGCCTTGGGGTGCGCGTCGATTCGGCGGCCTTCCAGGGCTACCGCATCCCGCCGAACTACGATTCGCTGATCGGCAAGCTCATCGTCCACGGCCGCACCCGGAACGAGTGCCTGATGCGCCTGCGCCGGGCCCTGGACGAATTCGTCATCGACGGTGTCGACACCACCCTCCCCCTCTTCCGCGCCCTGGTCCGCAATCAGGACGTGCAGAACGGCATGTACGACATCCACTGGCTGGAGACCGCCCTCGCCTCGGGCGACCTGAAGACCTGACGCCGCGGGCCCATTCGGGCTCTGGCGTTTCGGCCTCCGCCGGGCGACATTTCCGGCATGCATGACGGTGCCCGTATCGACATCACGCCCGAAATCCTCCTGAAGGCCTACGCTGCCGGGATCTTCCCGATGGCGGAGGATGCGGACGATCCGACGCTGTACTGGGTCGAGCCCCGGGCCAGGGGCATCCTGCCCCTCGACGGGTTTAGGATCTCCCGCCGCCTCGCCCGGACGGTGCGGGCCGACCATTTCGAGGTCTGCTCCGACACGGATTTCGACGGGATCATCCAGGGCTGCGCCGGCCCGCGCCGGGACAGCGAGCGCACCTGGATCAACGGCCGCATCCGCGACCTCTACGGCGCCCTGTTCGATGACGGCTACGTCCACACGGTGGAGGTCTACGCCCGCGAGCCGCGCCGGCTCGTCGGCGGGCTCTACGGGGTGTCCCTCGGCGCGGCCTTCTTCGGCGAGAGCATGTTCCACTTGGAGCGGGACGCGTCGAAGGTCGCCCTGGTCCACCTGATGGCCCGCCTCAGGACGGGGGGCTACCGACTCGCCGATACTCAGTTCGTGACGGACCACCTCGCCCAGTTCGGCGCCGAGGAGATCCCCCGGCACGCCTACAAACGGCGCCTCGCCGCCGCCCTCGATGCGGAGGCGGACTGGGCCGTCTGGCCGCGGGACGGCAGCGTCACCGGGGAGCAGGTGATGGCGGCGCTCGGGTGATCCGCCCGGCGCGGTTCGTGGAGACGCGCCTCACTGTCTCGGAAGGTTCGTTGGACAGTCGGATCCTCCCACCTCCCGCTTCGGTGTCTGGCCGGAGGGGTCGGGGAGGTGGGATCGCCCGCCGTGATCCCATCCCGCCTGTGCGAGCGCAGTGAAGGAAGCCGGGGACGCGCGATGTCCTGGAGAGTCCCGCTGCCCTGGATTGCTTCGCTTCGCTCGCAAAGACGAAAGGGCGCGGATCGCTGGGACGAAATGAGCGGCGGGAGTGCCTCTGCGAGCGAAAGCCTCGCCGCGAAAAGCCTCCCTACCGGAAGATCGCGTCGAAGATCGATTGCGGCTGGGCGGGCGGCGGCGGAGCCGGGGCCGGGCCCTCGTTCGACGGGAAGAACTTCCGTGAGGGCTTCTGCTTCGGCTGGACGGGGACGCCGCGGGGCGCCTCGACATCCACCTGCCCGGCCGAATTCACCTGCTGGACAGCCTTGTTCGCGTCCTTCCGCTTCGGCTTCTCCGGTTTGGCGGCGAGGGCCGGGACGTCCTCCTGCTCCTTCGCCTCGGCGATCACGTCGTTGCCGCCCTTACAGTCCACGAGCCACACGTCGTAGATCGGGTGCTCGATGGCGTGCAGGCCGGGGCTCGATGCGAACATCCAGCCCGTGAAGATGCGGCGGTACTTGTTGTCGAGGGTGACCTCGTCGACTTCGAGGAAGGCCGTCGTCTTGGCCGGCTCGGTCGGCGGGCGCGAGTAGCAGACCCGGGGCGTCAGCTGCAGGGCGCCGAACTGGACGGTCTCGTCCACCGCCACCTCGAACGAGACGATGCGCCCGGTGATCTTGTCCAGGCCGGAGAACACCGCGGTCGGGTTCTTGATCTTGTCGGCCAGCGCCGGGCCTGCGGCGAGGATCGCGGCGCCGAAGCAGAGCGCCCGGATGGCGCGGGAGGTGGTGCGGCTCAAGGCAAGTGCCTCTCGGCGGTCTGGCGGCGGGCGGAACGCGTCCGGTTCAACACCGCAACGGTGGCGGCAAAAGGGCGCCCCGCATCGCTCCGGGCGTGCGGAGGGGCCTATTCCGGCGACCAGGGCGCATAGTCGCCGGTGGCGGCCGGGCGCGAGCCCCAGGAGAGCTGCGAGCCCTGCGGCCGGTAGGCATTGGCCGTGCCGGTCTGGTTCTCGACGTGCGGCTTCTGCCAGGGCTTGGGGGTGTACTGCTCCTCGCTCGGGGCGACATCGACGTTGTGGCAGAGCCAGCCGCGC
The DNA here is from genome assembly GCF_022829405.1 of Methylobacterium sp. J-076. Classification (GTDB taxonomy): domain Bacteria; phylum Pseudomonadota; class Alphaproteobacteria; order Rhizobiales; family Beijerinckiaceae; genus Methylobacterium. The sequence continues at coordinate 302,862 of NZ_JAKSXW010000149.1, read as the reverse complement.
CAGCCCGGAGGCACCTTCGAGGCATCCGCGTAGCCGTTATAGACCACCCAGCGCCGCTCGCTGCCGACCGAACGGTCGATCAGGGCGCCCTGCGCCTTGTAGTACTTGTTGCCGAAATCGTCCTCGCCCACGAAAATGCCCGAGCGCGCGGTCTGGACGGCCACCGAGACGGTCTGGCCGTTCCACCACGTGAAGATGCGCAGCAGGGTGTCCTTGAGGGCCATCACCGGATCCGATTTCGAGCGCGCCGCGGGCGCGTCGGACGCGGTTATGGGCAGCGCGCGCCCGCGAGTCCAGTGCCGGGCCCCCTGTCGCAGGGATGCCACGCCTGCACCTGCGCGATACCGCCGCGGACTTCCCCCACCCCGCCGGACGCATGTGGACACAAAATATTCCCGCCGGAAATCCTCGGGCCAGGAAGGGCACTTAAGCGGGGCCGTGCAGATATCCACAGGGATTTGGCGCAGCCTACTACATCTAGCGGGGAACTCCGGGTCCCAACACCACTTGTTGACGGAAAGAGGCGCCCGGCGCTAATCTCCGGGTCAAGGTGGTGCCCCTCGGTTGATGCGTTCAGCGGGCCACCGCCGCCTCTAGAATCATCATGGCGACACCGGAACTTGCCCAGTGCGGGCAGGGCCGGTTCCGCCGCCCTCGCGAGGGGGCCAACCCCCGCCATGGGCGGGAACGGGGCACGTCGCCCCGCTGGGAGAGGTGTGTCTTATGCGGTTCGAGCGTCGCTACACCAAAGCCGGCCAGTCGCCCTACGCGGACATCCCGTTCCGCAAGGCGCTGAGCGAGATTCGCAATCCGGACGGCTCGGTGGTGTTCCGGCTGGACGGCATCGACGTGCCGGAAAGCTGGAGCCAGGTCGCGAGCGACGTCCTGGCGCAGAAGTACTTCCGCAAGGCCGGCGTCCCCGCCCGCCTGAAGAAGGTCGAGGAGAACGACGTCCCCTCGTTCCTCTGGCGCTCGGTGCCGGACGAGGCGGCCCTGGCCGAGGTGCCGGAGGAGGAGCGCTTCGGCTCGGAGATCTCGGCCACGCAGGTGTTCGACCGGCTCGCGGGCTGCTGGACCTATTGGGGCTGGAAGGGCGGCTACTTCTCCTCCGAGGAAGATGCGAGCGCGTTCATGGACGAGCTGCGCGTGATGCTCGCCCGCCAGATGGTGGCGCCGAACTCGCCGCAATGGTTCAACACCGGCCTGCATTGGGCCTACGGCATCGACGGGCCGGGCCAGGGCCACTTCTACTGCGATTACCGCACCGGTGAGCTGACGCGCTCGAGCAGCGCCTACGAGCACCCGCAGCCCCATGCCTGCTTCATCCAGTCGGTGCAGGACGACCTCGTGAACGACGGCGGCATCATGGACCTGTGGGTCCGTGAGGCGCGCCTGTTCAAGTACGGCTCCGGCACCGGCTCCAACTTTTCGATGCTGCGCTCGGAGAACGAGAAGCTCGGGGGCGGCGGCAAGTCCTCGGGCCTGATGTCGTTCCTGAAGATCGGCGACCGGGCGGCGGGCGCCATCAAGTCGGGCGGCACCACGCGCCGGGCGGCCAAGATGGTGATCGTCGACATCGATCACCCGGACATCGAATCCTTCATCGACTGGAAGGTGAAGGAAGAGCAGAAGGTCGCCGCCCTGGTGACCGGCTCCAAGATCGTGTCCAAGCACCTGCAGGCGGTGATGAAGGCCTGCACCCAGTGCGAGGCTGAGGGCGATGCCTGCTTCGATCCCGAGCGGAACCCGGCGCTGAAGAAGGCCGTGAAGGCCGCCCGCAAGGAGATGGTGCCGGACGGCTACACCAAGCGCGTCATCCAGTTCGCCAAGCAGGGCTATACCAAGATCGAATTCCCCCTCTACGACACCGATTGGGATTCGGAGGCCTACCTCACCGTCGCCGGCCAGAACTCCAACAACTCCGTCTCGCTGACCGACGACTTCCTCCGCGCCGTCGATGCGGACAAGGACTGGAACCTCACCGCCCGCGTCACCGGCAAGGTGGCCAAGACCGTGAAGGCCCGGGACCTGTGGGAGAAGATCGGCGAGGCGGCCTGGGCCTCGGCGGATCCGGGCCTGCACTTCAACACCACGATGAACGATTGGCACACCTGCCCGGCGGGCGGGCGGATCCGGGCCTCGAACCCGTGCTCCGAGTACATGTTCCTCGACGACACGGCCTGCAACCTCGCCTCCACGAACCTGCTGACCCTCTACGACCGCGCCGCGAAGCGGTTCGACGTGGCGGGCTACGAGCACGTCAACCGCCTCTGGACGGTGGTGCTCGAGATCTCGGTGCTGATGGCGCAGTTCCCCTCGCGGGAGATCGCGGCGCTGTCCTACCGCTACCGGACGCTCGGCCTCGGCTACGCCAACATCGGCGGCCTGCTGATGACCATGGGCTTGTCCTACGACTCGCATGAGGGCCGGGCGCTCGCCGGGGCGCTGACCGCGATCATGACCGGCGTGGCCTATGCCACCTCGGCGGAGATGGCGGCCGAACTCGGCGCGTTCCCCGCCTACGACGAGAACGCCGACGCGATGCTGAAGGTGATCCGAAACCATCGGCGGGCCGCCCACGGCGAGGCCGACGGGTACGAGTTCCTGAACATCGCCCCGGTGCCGCTGGACCACGCCAACATCCCGCAGGAGGATCTGGGCCAGCACGCCCGCGCCGCCTGGGACCGGGCGCTGATGCTCGGCGAGGAGCACGGGTACCGCAACGCCCAGGCGACGGTGATCGCGCCCACCGGCACGATCGGCCTCGTGATGGATTGCGACACCACCGGCATCGAGCCGGACTTCGCCCTGGTGAAGTTCAAGAAGCTCGCGGGCGGCGGCTACTTCAAGATCATCAACCGCGCCGTGCCGGACGCCCTGCGCTCGCTCGGCTACCGGGAGAGCGACATCGCCGAGATGGAGGCCTACGCCGTCGGCCACGGCTCCCTCGGCCAGGCCCCGGCCATCAACCCGGGGAGCCTGCGCGCCAAGGGCTTCACCGACGAGAAGATCGCCTCGGTGGAGAGGGGCCTGAAGTCGGCTTTCGACATCAAGTTCGTGTTCAACCGCTGGACGCTGGGCGACGATTTCCTCATCCAGACCCTCAAGGTCCCGGCGGAGAAGCTCGCCGACCCGACCTTCGAGCTGCTGCCCTTCCTCGGCTTCAGCAAGAAGGACATCGAGGCCGCCAACACCCATGTCTGCGGGGCGATGACGCTGGAAGGCGCGCCGTTCCTCAAGATCGAGCACTACGCGGTGTTCGATTGCGCCAACCCCTGCGGGCGGATCGGCAAGCGCTACCTCTCGGTGGAGAGCCATATCCGCATGATGGCGGCCGCCCAGCCGTTCATCTCGGGGGCGATCTCCAAGACCATCAACATGCCCAACGACGCCACGGTGGAGGATTGCAAGGCGGCCTACCTGCTGTCCTGGCGCCTCGCCCTCAAGGCGAACGCCCTCTACCGCGACGGCTCGAAGCTCTCGCAGCCCCTGAACTCGGCGCTGATCGCCGACGAGGAGGAGGACGCGGACGAGGTGATCGAGGCCCTGGTCCAGGCTCCGGCGGCGGCCAAGGCGGCGGCGGCGGCCGAGCGGATCGTGGAGCGGGTGATCGAGCGGGTGGAGCGCATCCGCTCGCGGGAGAAGCTGCCGGGCCGGCGCAAGGGCTACACCCAGAAGGCCGTGGTCGGCGGCCACAAGGTGTACCTGCGCACCGGCGAGTACGATGACGGGCGTCTCGGCGAGATCTTCATCGACATGCACAAGGAGGGCGCCGCCTTCCGCAGCCTGATGAACAACTTCGCCATCGCGATCTCCCTCGGCCTCCAGTACGGCGTGCCGCTGGAGGAGTTCGTGGAGGCCTTCACCTTCACCCGGTTCGAGCCCTCGGGCTTCGTGCAGGGCAACGATGCGATCAAGAACGCGACCTCGCTGCTGGACTACGTGTTCCGCGAGCTGGCGATCTCGTATCTCGGCCGCACGGACCTCGCCCATGTCAGCCCGGCCGAGATCGGCAACACGGTGCTCGGCGGCGGCGAGGCGGGGGACACGACCCGCGAGCCCCCGAAGGCGCCCTCGGCGGCGTCCATCGTCTCCCGCGGCCTGCTCCGCGGCTCGGCCGACCGGCTGACCGTGATCCAGGGCGGCCCGGCCGGGGCGATCCTGGGGGTGGCCTCGGCCTCGGCGGGGCAGAGCGCCCCGGCCGGCGGCACGGTCCACGCCGTGCGCGGTGCGACGGCCCTGAAGGCGGAACCCGCCGAGCAGGTCCAGCTGGTCGAGACCCTGGCCTTCGCCGCGCCGGTGCGGACGGTGGAGGACCGCCGGGCCGAGGCGAAGATGAAGGGCTATGTCGGCGAAGCCTGCCCGGAATGCGCGAACTTCACCCTCGTGCGGAACGGGACCTGCCTGAAGTGCGACACCTGCGGCGGCACCACAGGCTGCTCGTAACGCCCCGCGACGGAGCGGCCCGACACGTCGTCGGGCCGTCCCACGGTGGAAGGCCAATGCGACCGCGCCCCCGCGCATCGCATTGGCCTTTTGCGTTCGAAGCGGCGCAGATCCTCGATCCCAAGGATTGAACCGCGACTTAAGTAATACAATCCCCAATTGGTTTATCGAATTCACGCCGTCTTATAATGGAGATGTTCGCGCGTCGGCATTTCGAAACATCGTGGACAGATGGGTACGCCACATTCGTCAGGTTACATGCCGCTCCTCTCCATCGTGACGCCGACCCGTCATGCCCCGCACCTGATGGACCGGGTGTTCGACAGCCTTCTCCGCCAGACCTGCGGGGAGTTCGAGCATGTGCTGGTGGATACGAGCGCCGACACGCGCACGCAGGAACGGTGGTGGCGGGATTTCGCCCCCCGGCTCGACAGCCGGTTCCGCTACGCCCGGGTGCCCCTGGCCGATCCCGACATGGCGGGCGCGTTCGAATACGCGCTGGGCCAAGCGCGCGGCGCCTATGTCTGCCCGATGACGCACAAGGCCATGTGGCGGGCGGATGCCGTCGATAACCTGCACCGGATCATCGCGCGATACCCCGATCTCCCGTGCTTCGCGTTCAGGTCGCTGTACGTCGATGTGGACATCCACGCCGACGGGGAGAATGCCCAGCCGCTCCATCAATACGAGTTCGGCAGCGCGTGGGACGGGTCCGGCCCCACGGTCCTGAAGAGCCGGGACGTGTTCGCGGAGAACGTGCGCCTCTTCGGCGAGCACGGCTACGGCGGGCCGCATGTGGCGACGCATCTCGACATGCCGTTCGCCTGCCACGCGGTCTACACGGCCGAACTCCTGGATCGGGTGCGCGGGCGGTACGGGTGCCTCGTCGCCGGCCGTTTCGCGGGCGATTCCCGTCTGGGCTACCGCGTGATGGATCTCTTGGAGGAGGTGTCCGTCTTCCGCGAATTCGAGCCGCGGACGAGCAGCATGCACAGCAGGACCGGAGCCGCCGGCTCGCAACTGTCCTCGTGGCCCTACCTGTGTGACGTCTTCGCGTCCCTCAGCGCGGACCCGAAGCAGGTCATCTCGCGCTCCCCGTTCGGCTACCTCCCGCTCTGGTGCGTGATGACCTACTGGGAGCTGTTCTCGGTGGTGCGCGAAGCGCGGGGCCACTTGCGCATGGAGATCGCCTACCCCGCCGGGCAGGTCGAGGCGGTGCTGACGGCCGAGATCGGGGGACTGACCGACATCGCGGAGCCGCTTCGGGCCGGGCTGCTCAGCCATGTGCGGGCGATCGTCGACCGCCTCGACGGCGGCGTCCTACGGGCGTGGTTCTGAGGGCCGCGCCTCATTCCCCCGCGGACCGCCGGTGGCCCGGGCTTTGTCCGGCGGCGGCGGCGGCGAGGGTGGCCACGAGGATCTCCCGCATCCGCTCCTGGGCCCCCGCGGTGCTGAGGTTGTGGTCGGTGTCCGGCAGGATCACGAGGGGGTGGCCGAGGCGCCGGGCGACCTTGGCCGGAGAGCGGCCGAGATGGGCGGCGACCTCGCCGAGGCCCGCCTCCCCCGCGCTGAACACGAGCACGAGTCGCGCCCCCCGCTTGCGGATCGCGGCGACCCGCCCGGCGACGCTGTCCGGGGCGGGGAACGGACGCAGCAGCGTCGCCGCCGCGTGGCGCAGGCGCCCGCCCGCCAGGGCGGCGAGGCGGGAGGCGATGGCCCCGACCTTCACCTCCCCGCGCAGGACGCGCCGCCACGCATCGGGCCGGCGCAGCAGCGACGCGTAGGCCGCCGGGCTGCGGAAGCTTGGCTTGAGGGCGGCGGCGAGGTCGGCCTTCGGGTCCCAGTCGAAACAATAGAGATTCGAGAGGATGCCGGCCCGCACCCGGGAATCGGCGCAGACGGCATGGAAGCCGAGGAAGGCGCCGCTGCAATTGCCGGTGACGACGACGCCGCGGCCGTCGTCGAGTCGGTCGATGCCGGCCCGGGCCTCGGCGAGGGCGTCGAGGGCGTAGAGGGGTAGGCTCCCGTCCGCCCGGTCCTCGCTGTCGCCGACGCCGCGCAGGTCCATGCGCAGGGACCTCACGCCCATCGCCGCGAGACCGCGGGCGAGGTCCGTCGTCTGGCGGCCATAACCTGAGCGCGGGTTCACGCCGGAATTGAGGAACAATACCGACGGCATGGTGGGATCGGACACACGCGGCGTGCAGACGATGCCGGCGTTTCCGCCGAAGCGCACCAGCGTCTCCGTCCAGCTTGAATGCGCGATGGGCCCGGCCGGCGGCGCCGGCATCGGGGTGCCGGGGCGGGCCGACGCGTCGTCGGCGACGAAGCCGAGCACCTGGGCGAAGACCTCGCGGGGTGTCTCGGAGATGAGGGCGTTCGACAGGAAGGGGGCGAGGCCGGGGAACGGCCCCGTCTCCACGGCGCTGCCGCCGTCCCGCAGGCGTCCGGCGAGGCCCGAAGGGTCCGGCCCCAGCAGCAGGACCTTCGGCACCGGCGCGGGCGGCACCTTGGCGAGGTCGAGCGTCGCGAGGGAGGCGAGGAGGCCCGGAGCCGGCCGGAAGCCGCCGAAGACGGGCGCGGCCGGGTCCTGGGGGAACGGGCGCCCGTCCGGCAGCTGGTCGATGGTCTTGGTGCGGATTGTCATCTCGCGCAGGTAGGCGCGGCCCGAGGCGAAGGGGGCCAGCAGCACGAGGCGGTCGACCCCGCCCTCCCCGGCGGCGAGCGCGGCCAGCGTCGCGCCGAGCCGGAGGCCTACGAGGACGATCTCCTCCGCGCCCCCCTCCCCCCGCAGGAAGCGCGCGGCGCTCCCGATCGCACGGACGAGGCCGTCCACGTCGGCGGTGTCGGGATCGGCCGAGTCACCCTCGCCCGGATAGTCGAAGCGCAGGGTCGGGTGGCCCGCTGCGGTGAGATCGTCCGCGAGCCGGCGCCATCCCCGTCCGGCCGAGATCTGCTCGTAGCCGAGGGTGCCGCACAGGACGACGCCGCGGCGTGAGCGCCCGGCACCGTACCAGCCGAGCATTCCGCCGAAGGTGACGGGCGTGGAGGAGATCGGCGTCCCTCCGGTGAAGGCCGATTCGGCCAGGGCGAGCGTCATGGCGTCAGAACCTCACCGATCCGTCGTCGTTGAGCGCGCGTGCGGTGCCCCGTGGACGTCCGTCGCCGCCGAGGAGCGGGACCGTCCGCGGGAGGCCGGGCACGAGGTGGAACCCGTTCTCCGCGGGCCGCCCTTCGCCTTCGAGGTCGATCTGGACGGACAGCGCCGGCCGTGCCGCCGACACGCGCAGGGTCCAGCCCCCCGGGCCCTGCAGGAGGTCGGCCGAGAGGCCCGTGGGTCCGGGCGTCACGTCCCAGCCGGCGGGGAATTGGAAGGCATCGGCGATGGGCTCGCCAGCCCCGTCCAGCAGGACGGCGTGGGCGAGGCGATGCTGGGCCGGGCCGAAGCGATAGGCCACCGCCGCGTCGTAGAACCGGCCGAGGAGGTCGGCCGAACTCCAGCTGAGCGACGTCCGCGGGGCCAGGGTCACCGGGCGTTCGGCCTTGGCCACCGGCGTCCCGGCGGCGTCGAGGAAGGCGAGGCGCAGCGTCGCCTCCACCGCCCGGGGCGTCTCGTTGAGGGCGTGGACGTGCAGGCCGTCGAGCCCCTCGTCCGACAGCAGGATCTGCACCGGGCGGAAGGCGCGCTTCAGGGCATACCAGGCGGATTTCGGCACGCCGTCATGGGCGATCACCCCCCAGCCCGCGCCGGGGGCGAGGTCGCGCCAGGACAGGACGAGGCCGCCGGCCGTGGGCGAACGGGCCCGGCGCCATTCGGCGAAGGTCGCCTCCATGGCCTCCGCGACGGCGGCCCGGCCGAGGGCGAGGTAGCGTTCCGGGTCGTCGGTGCGCAGGCGCGCCGGATCGGCACCGAACAGGGTGGCGACGTAATGGTCGCGCACCGTCTCGAAATCCCAGTCGGCCCCCCGGTCGCGGGGGATTCCCGCCGCCCAGCGTGGGTCGGCGGGGTCGGTGAGCCCGGCGCGGCGCAGGCTGCGGGGCTCCGGGACGTTGGCGAAGGCGAGGCATTCGCTGGCGAACCCCACCTCGGCGCGGCGGGCATCCTCGAAGGGGCGGAGATAGGCGCCCACGCCGAAGTAATGCGTCACCCCCGCGCGCACCGAGAACGGCAGGTCGCCCCCGGAGGGCGAGTTCGGCACCACGATCAGGTCCGGCCGCGCCTCGGCCGCAAGGCCGGGCAGCCCCTCCGCCGGGAAACCGCCCGACCACGCCTCCCGCGGCAGGCCGAGCATGGCGGCCTGCTGCCAAACCTCGCTGCCGCCGCAGAGCACGCAGAGCGAGGGGGACGTCTGGGCGCGGTCGAGGAACGAGGCGATCTCGGCGGCGAGGCTCCCGCGGAAGGCCGGATCGTCGTGGGGGTAATCGAAGTTCGCCAGCATCAGATCCTGCCAGACCATGATGCCGTACTCGTCGCAAAGGTCGTGGAACGCGTCCGATTCGTAGAGGGTGATGCCCGGCACGCGCAGCATGTTCACCCCCGCCTCCCGGGCGAGGTCGAGCAGGGGGCGCAGGCTGTCGGCGTGGCCCGAGAGGCCGACGAGGTCGGCGGGCGTCCAGACCGCCCCCCGGCAGAAGACCGGCACGCCGTTGACGGAGAGGCTCAGGCCCTCCGCGAAGGGCCGGGTGGTCGCGATGCTGCGGAAGCCCACCCGGCCGAGATCGAGCCTCCGGCCGCCGATGTCGGCCTCCACACCGTGGAGGCGCGGCTCGCCATGGCTGTGCGGCCACCAGGGGGCGATGCCCGGCAGCGCCACCTCGCCGACGAACAGGCCGGGCTCCTCCTCTGCGAGGGACGCTTCCCGGCCATCGCAGCGGAGCACCGCCCTCCCCCCGAGACCGGGGAGGCGCAGGCGGGCCACGAGGCGGCCGGTGGTGCCGTCGAGGGAGGCCCGCAGGTCGGCCTCGAAGGGACCCGCGCCAGCCTGCTCCCGGGTCACGGGCCGGAACGGGCCGACATGGTCGATGACTGGCGACCACCCGGGCATGAAGCCGAGCAGGCTGGTGCGCGCATGGCGCAGGGAGCCGGGCGTGGCGAGGCGGGGGCGCCAGCGGCCCCGCTTGTGGGGCTTGGCCAGGGCCGCGGCGAGGGAGCGGAAGCAGAGGACGAGTTCGCTGTTCCCGGTCAGCTCGGCCTCGAAGGTCCAGGGGCGGAACATCGAATCAGTGGCAATGACCGGCACGCCGTCGAGCCAGATCTCGGCCAGCGTCGCGAGCCCTTCGAAGCGCAGGCGCTCCCGGCCCGCCCCGGGGATGGGGGCGCGGTACCAGATGTCCCGGTCGTGGATCGGCGCCGGCTCGTCCTCGCGCCAGAGGCCGGCGTCGGACATCGCCCGGGCGGCGGTGCCGGGCACCGGGGCGGGGATCCAGCCGTCGCGGCCGTCGAGGTCCCCCGGCCCGGCGCACGACCCCGCCGGCGTGGCCAGCAGCCGCCAGGGACCCGCGACGGCACGCGGTGGCGCCCCGTCGATGGTGCGGATCCGGGCCATCCGGTCAGGCCAGGGCGTGGCGCAGCGCGCCGAAGACGTCGTCGTAAGTGGCGGTCGCCCGCTCGAGGCGCTGCGGCAGGCCGGCGGCGCTGCGCTTGGCGAAGGCGCGGGCGAGCTGGAACTGGAAGGCCTTGGCCTCGCCCCCGAGGCGGGTGGCGGCCTCGGCGGCGGCGGTGAACTCCCCGGCGCCGGAAGCCGTCAGCCAGGAGAGGTGGCTGCCGAGCATCTCGAAATTGGCCCCGAGCTGGCGCGTCGTGTTGAACGCGTATTTGTGGAACACCGAGAGGGGTCTTTGGACCAGGGGCTCGCCGGCCTCTCCTAGCGCGGCGGCGAAGGCCGCCACCGGGTTGCGCCCGGGGGCGTGGCGCATGTTCGCCCGCAGCAGGCCGAGGGCGGCCTTGGGCAGGTCGTCGGGGGGCAGGGGTTCGGCGACCGGCCGCACGAATTCCGCGTAGGGGGGAAGCGTGGTCTCGGCGAAGATGCCGTCGTAATCATCGCCCGAAAGCTGGAACCGCCCTGCATTGTGCAGGTAGTCGAGCCGGCGCCCGGCCTTGTCGATGGCCAGGATGCCGATCGTCGTCTTGGAATGCTCGCGGCCATAGGTCGTGCCCGCGGTGTCGGGAAGGTGGATCGCGTCCACCTCCACCAGCACCACGTTGCCCCGCGCCGCCTGGATCAGCGCATGGCGTTCGAGCCCGTCATAGATGGCGAGCTCGTCGAGCCGCAGGCCGTACAGGGCCTCGATCTCGGCCATGGACGGCTTGAAGAAGGTGAACTGGTCGCCCTCGAAATCCTGCCGCACCGTGAAGCCGAGCATCGCCTCCGGCACGCGCCCGCGGTGGTGCAGCAGCTCGATCCAGAGATCGACGTAGCAGTTGGTCTCGGGCCAAGCCCGGTCCTGCCCGTGGAGGGGATGCGCCGCGTAGGCGGGCGCATCCGGTGTGTCGTCGCGCAGGGCAAGGCCGTTGGCGAGGGCGGCGCTCACGGCCTCAGCCCCACAGCGTCGCGCGGACCTCCGCCGGCCAGGCGGCGAGGTCGAGGCCGTGGTGGCGCAGCAGCGCCAGGGTGATCCGCTCCAGGCCGAAGCCGACGCAGGCCGTGTGGGCGACGCTGCCGTCGGCCTGGGTGAGGCCCCAGGTCGTGCCGAAATGGTCCTGGTGATAGTTGAAGCTGAGGCAGGCGGTCGGCTTCTCGACGCTGTTGACCGGCACGTTCAGCTCGAACTTCAGGTTCTGATTGCGCTGGTTGTTGGCGAGCATCTTGCCGGCGCGGCCGAAGAACGGGTCGTTGGCCAGATCGACGGCCAGCGGCAGGCCGAGCCCGGCCATCATCTTGGTGCCCCGGTCGAGCCAGACCTCGCGGAAGGCCAGCACCTCGTCGGGGCTGCCCATGCGGACGTACTCGCGCATCCGGAACATCTGCATCCGGGTCGGCTCCAGCGAGGGCTCGTGCCGGAAGCAGTAGGATTGCAGGTCGAACAGCAGGCCGTTCTGCGGGAGCGGGCCGCGGGCCGCGGCGGTGGGGTAGAGCGGGTAGCAGGCCGCCGGGGTCAGGACGATGTCGGTGGCCGCCTGCTTGTCGGTCCAGTCCTTGCCGGCCTCGACGCAGGCCAGGAGGCGCGCGTGGTCGGCCTCGTTGCCGCAGAAGCTGTGAACCGTGCCCGCGAGGTGCGGGAAGCCCTTGAGGTAGCCGCTGCGCTCGAAGGCCGGGCGGCTCATGCCCGGCGGGAAGCGCATCACCTCGGCTCCGTCCTCGGCCCCGAGACGGGAGACGAGGCGGTCGAGGGCTTCCACCACCGATTCGAACGCACCGCTGCGGCCGTAGAGGCCATCGACACCGGTGCGGACGAGGAGGCCGGCATCGAACAGCCGGTCGAGGAAGGTCGGGGCATCCGCGGCGGCGGAGCCGGAGAACGCCTCGGAGGAGGCGTCGGCGTCGAGGGCGGGCAGGCTGTCCATCAGGCGCTCAGGAGCTGGCCGCCGCCCTTCTGCACCAGCAGAAGGTTGGCGGTGTTGGAAAGGACGCGGTCGTTGGCGATCATCAGCGGCGCCGACATCACGTCGCGCAGCGGACGGCCGAGGCTGAACGGGGTGTCGTTGCGGTAGCCGGAGATCCCGACGATCCCGAGCGAACGCTGGACGATGTCGACGGCCATGCTGGAGGAGGTCGTCTTGACGTTGTTGAGGGTCACCGCGAACCCGATCGAGCTCAGCTCGTCCGGCTCGTGCTGGGCGCCCTCGTAGCGGCGCAGGCCGGTGAGGACGGTGGCCTTCATCGCCTGGAGGGCGCTGGCCGCCTCGGCGAGGCGGATGGCGCTCGGGGGCACGGTGCCGGGGCGGCGGCGGGCCTCGCCCTGGACGAAGCTGCGGGCCCGGTCGACCGCGTAGCTGGCGATGCCGAACCACACGCTGCTCCACAGCAGGTGCGAGGAGGCGAGCATCGACTGGGCCGCGATCTCGGCGAAGGGCTTCGGCAAGACCTGGACGCAGGGCACGCCCTTCGCCTCCAGGCGGAAGCCCTCGCTGCAGGTGCCGCGCATCCCGAGCGTATCCCAGGTCGAGGTCCGCACCAGGGACATCTGATCGCGCATCAGCGCGACGAGCACCTGATCGGAGGTCGGGGCCTCGGGGTTGCGCCGGGCGGTGACGAGGATCACGTCGGCCCGGGCGCCGTAGGAGATGACGCTCGCATCCTTGCCCAGGGAGAATACGTCGCCCGTGGCCTCGACGGCGCAGAGGCTGTTGCGCAGGTCGCCGCCGATGCCCGCCTCGGTGGTGGAGGAGGCGATAAGCAGCTGCTCGCCCGCGACCTTCGCCATCAGGCCGCAATGCCAGTCGCTCGTGAGCCCGTGGGTGACGAGGCTCGCCAGCTTGATGTGGTGCATGGCGAACACCATCGCCGAGGCGCTGCACGCCTGGCCGAGGGTGCAGCACACCTCGGCGATCTGCGCGAGGCCGGCGCCCTCGCCGCCATACTGGCTCGGCACCTGGAGGCCGAGCAGCCGCTCGGTCTTCATGGCATCCACGGCCTCGGCGGGGAAGCGTCCCTCGCGGTCGACCGCGTCCGCATGAAGCGCGGCGACCTGCGCGACGCGCTTGGCCCGGCGGGCGAGGTCGCTCATCACGCCGCCGCTCCGAGGGAAAGCTTGGCCACCGTCTCGCGGATGATCCGGATGGTCGAGAAGGAACGGCGGTTCAGCAGTGTATCGGGGAATTCGACCTCGAACCGCTCTTCGAGGGCCAGCATGAGCTGGACCGATCCGAAGGAGTCGAGGCCCTTCTCGAACAGATCGTCGTCCTCTCCAAGACGGTCGACGATCGGTGACATCGCTTCGTTCTGCCGAAGGATGTCCCTTATGACTTCATCGGAGACCATTGTGATGTCCTCTACTGTTAGTTGCACTCATACGCCGCGCATGAGCGTTGTCAAATCTTGCCGTTGTTTACCGTAAATTTTGAGCTTTTGCGGCGAGCGAATTAAGTTTTGGAACAGGAATAGTGAACTCACCCTGAGTCGTAGACTCGCAGACCTTCACGAATGAATCGTTCTCCGGAAGGCGTTAGAATGCGGAATCTCGCTTCTGGTTGTGGAAGCCGGTGACTCGGAAGCGGCGTCCACAGCCATCCACACCAGTCCACAGGCTAAGGGCCTGCTGCTGCAACGGAATCCGATACGGCCACGGATCCGGTTGAGTTTGTTCCTGTTATGTTCCTATCTCGGGCCATGACCGGACCCGATGAGAATGGCGCAGGAGCCGATGAGGCAGCCGCAGGAGGCAACGGTCGCGGACCGGCTCGCGCGGCTGCGGACAGACCTGTCCGCCGGGGCGGGGACGGCCCCTCCCGTGATGCCGCTGGGGCTTCCGGCCCTCGATTCCCACCTCCCCGGCGGCGGCCTCGTGCTGGGGCCGCCGCACGAGATCGCCCCCGCCGAGCCCTGCGACGGGATCGCGGCCCTGGCCTTCGCCCTGGCCCTCTGCGCCCGCCGCCTCGCCGGGGTGCCGGGGGAGGCGCTGATCGCCACCTCCGGGCACCCCCTCCCCTACGGCCACGGCCTCGCCTCCCTCGGCCTCGATCCGGGGCGGGTCCTCCTGTTGGAGGCGGCCGGCGACCGGGAGGTGTTCCGCGCCCTGGAAGCCGCCCTCCATGCGGGCTGCCTCCCGGCCGTGGTCGGGCTCGTCGGCGAGGGCCTGCCGCTCAAGGCGAGCCGCCGCCTGCAGCTTGCCTCCGAGGGGAGCGACCCGCCCCTCCTCCTCGTTCTCAGACCGGCCGGAGCAGGGCAGCCCAACGGGGCCGCGACCCGCTGGCAGGTCTCCTCCGCCCCCGCGGCGGTCGACCGCTTCGGCGGCCTGCACGCGCCCCGCTGGGGGGTGCGGCTCGAACGGTGCCGCAACGGACGCGGCGGATCCTGGCTTGTGGAGTGGGACAGTGCCGCGCATCGCCTGCATCTGCCTGAACGACTGGCCGATGACGCGGCTCCGGCGCGCGGGTCTCGCCCCTGAGGACGGGCCGCACGCCGTCGCCGCCGCGGGCCCGGGGGGCCTGCGCCTCGTCGCCCTCGACGGAGAGGCTTACGCCCTGGGCCTGCGGCCGGGGGAACTCCTCGGCCGGGTCCGGGCACGGATCGGGGTGCCGCTGCATGTCCACCCGGCCGACCCCGAGGCGGAGATGCAGGCCCTGCACCGGCTCTGCCGCTGGGCGATGCGCTACGCGCCGGTCGTCGCGCCCTTCGGCCCGGCGGAAACCTGCCACGGCCTGTATCTCGACACCGAGGGGGCGGCCCACCTCTTCGGCGGCGAGGCGGCGCTCCTCGACGACCTCGCCGGACGCCTCGCGCGAGCGCGCATTCCGGCGCGCCTCGCGCTGGCCGACACACCGGGCGCCGCCTACGCCGTGGCGCGGTTCGGAAAAGGGAAGTCCCCCGAGAAGCCTGCCCACACCCGCGACCTCATCCTGAGGCGCCGCCACCCTGGCGGTGGCCTCGAAGGAGGGCTCCAGAACACACCGCGATCCCTGAAGCCCTCCCCCGGGGCGGCTGACGCCGCACCTCAGGATGAGGATGTCTGGTGGGAGAGTCCATCTGCCGCCCTGGAACCTTCCATGATCGTCCCCCCCGGCGAACATGCAGCACATCTCGCCACCCTCCCCGTCGAGGCGCTGCGCCTCGAAGCCGATGCCGCCGCCGGGTTGCGGCGCCTCGGCCTGCGCCGGGTCGCGGACGTGGAGGCCCTGCCCCGGGCGGGCCTCGCCCGCCGCTTCGGCCTGGCGCCGCTGCTGCGGCTGGACCAAGCCCACGGCCGCCGGCCCGAGCCCCTGTCGCCCCTGGCCGAGACCCGGACCTTCTCGGGCGTCCGCGGCTTCCTCGACCCCATCGGGCGGCAGGGGGACGTGGTCGCCGCCGCCCGGTCGCTGATGGAGGAGATCGCCCCCCGGCTCGAACGGGCCGGACTCGGCGCCTGCGCCCTGCGCCTCACGCTGCACCGGGTCGATGGGACCCCCCGCACCCTGGAGATCGGCTTGTCCCGGCCCGAGCGCAGCCCGGAGCGGATCGCCTCCCTGGTGCGCCTGCGCCTCGAACGGCTGGGTGCCGGCCTCGATGCCGGGTTCGGCTTCGAGACGGTGGGACTCACCGTCACCTCCGCGGAGACGATGGACGCCCGGCAGGCGGAGCTCGGGGGCGCGGGCACGGGGGAGCGGGTGGCGGGCCTCGCCGACATCCTCGCCCAGCGCATCGGCCGGCGGCTGGTGCGCCTCGCCCCCCAGGAGAGCCACCTGCCGGAGCGGGCGGAGGGGGTCGTCCCGTGGGTCGCCCCGCCCCTGCCCTACCCGCGCAGCCTGCCGGCCCGGCCCCTGGTGCTGTTCGCCCAGGGCGAAGCGGCCCACGACGTGTTCGCCGCGGCCCCCGACGGCCCACCCCACCGCTTCCGGTGGCGGGCGCGGGAATACCGGGTCGCCCGCGCCGAGGGCCCGGAGCGCATCGCCCCCGAATGGTGGCGTGGGGGCGGCGCGCCCCGCGACTACTACCGGATCGAGTGTGAGATCGGCCGCCGCCTGTGGCTCTACCGGGACGGGCCGCACGGCCCCGAGCGCCCGGCCGCGTGGTTCGTCCACGGGATGTTCCCATGAGCGCGGGCTATGTCGAACTCGCCGTCACCACGAACTTCTCGTTCCTGCGCGGCGCCTCGCACCCGCAGGAATACGTGGTGCAGGCGGCCTCCTACGGCCTCACGGGGATCGGCATCGCCGACCGCAACACCGTGGCCGGGCTGGTGCGGGCGCATTCCGCCGCGCTGCAGATGGAGAACGAGGGCACGCCCCTGCGCTTCATGCCCGGCGTGCGCCTCGTCACCGAGGACGGGTTCGAGACGCTGGCCTATCCGATGGACCGGGGGGCCTGGGGGCGCCTGTGCCGCCTGCTGACCGCGGGCAACCGGAGGGTCCGCAAGGGCGAGTGCCGCTTCTCCTTCACGGAGCTGCTGGAGGCCGCCGACGGACAGGTCTTCGTCGCCATGCCCTCCGGGCGCAGGCCGGAACCCTCCGCAGCCTTCCTCGCCCGGCTCGAAGCCCTCGCCGCGGCGGCACCGGGCCGGGTGTGGCTCGGCGCCAGCCACCGCCGCCGGGGGGACGACCGCCTGCGCCTCGGCCTCCTCGACGGGATCGGCCGGCGCCTCCGCACGCCGATGGTCGCCCTGGCCGACGCCCTCTACCACCACCCCGACCGGCGCCCCCTGCAGGACGTGCTGGCCTGCATCCGCGAGGGCTGCACCCTCGACGCGGCGGGCTACCGGCTGGAGGCCAACGCCGAGCGCCACCTGAAGCCGCCGGGCGAGATGGCCCGGCTGTTCGGCGACCACCCCGAGGCGCTGGCCCGCACCCTGGAGATCGCCGCCCATTGCGACTTCACCCTGTCGCAGCTCCACTACGAGTACCCGGACGAGCCGGTGCCCCCCGGCCGGGAGGCGCAGGAATATCTCGCGGAGAAGACGTGGCACCGCGCCCGCTACTGGCGCTACCCGGACGGCATTCCGAAGGGGGTCGAGGAGACCCTGGACACGGAACTTGCCTTCATCGCGAAGATGAAGTTCGCCCACTACTTCCTGACGATAAGCCAGATCGTGGATTTCGCCAGGGACAAGGGCATCCTGTGCCAGGGCCGCGGCTCGGCGGCCAACTCCGCGGTGTGCTTCTGCCTCGGCATCACCGCCGTCGATCCGTCGAAGCACCGGCTGCTCTTCGCCCGGTTCATCTCCGAGAACCGCGGCGAGCCGCCCGACATCGACGTCGATTTCGAGCACGAGCGCCGCGAAGAGGTGATCCAGCACCTCTACGAGCGCTACGGCCGCGAGCGGGCGGCCCTGTGCGCCACGGTGATCCACTACCGCCCGCGCATGGCGATCCGCGAGGTCGCCAAGGTGTTGGCGCTCTCGGAGGACGTGGCGGCCTCCATCGCCGATACCGTCTGGGGCTCCTGGGGCAAGGACCTGCCCGATGCCCATGTCGCCCAGGCGGGGCTCGACCCCGCCAATCCGGCGCTTCGCCAGGCCCTGCGGCTGGCGCACGACCTGATCGGCTTCCCCCGCCACCTGTCGCAGCATGTCGGCGGCTTCGTCCTGACCCGGGGGCGCCTCGACGAGACCGTCCCGGTGGGCAACGGGGCGATGCCGGACCGGACCTTCATCGAGTGGGACAAGGACGACATCGACGTCCTCGGCCTGATGAAGGTCGACGTGCTGGCTTTGGGGATGCTCACCTGCCTCAGGCGCGGCCTCGATTTCCTGAAGCGCGATTACGGGATCGACTACCCGACCCTGGCCGACCTGCCGCAGGAGGACCGGGCCACCTACGCCATGCTCTCGAAGGCCGATTCGGTGGGCGTGTTCCAGGTCGAGAGCCGGGCGCAGATGTCCATGCTGCCCAGGTTGAAGCCGAAGGAGTTCTACGACCTCGTGGTGCAGGTGGCGATCGTGCGCCCCGGCCCGATCCAGGGGGACATGGTCCACCCCTACCTCAGGCGCCGCTCCGGCGTGGAGCCTGTGGTCTACCCCGCCCCCCACCCCGACCACGGGCCGGCGGACGAACTGGAATCCGTCCTGAGGAAGACCTACGGCGTGCCGCTGTTCCAGGAGCACGCCATGCAGATCGCCATCACGGCGGCGGGCTTCTCCCCGGCCGAGGCGGACGGGCTGCGCCGGGCCATGGCGACCTTCCGGCATGTGGGCTCGATCGGCGGGTTCGCGGAGAAGTTCGTCGGCGGGATGACCCATCGGGGCTACCCGCAGGACTTCGCCGAGCGGTGCTTCGCGCAGATCCGCGGCTTCTCCACCTACGGTTTTCCCGAGAGCCACGCGGCGAGCTTCGCCCTCCTCGTCTACGCCTCCGCCTGGATGAAGTGCGCCCATCCGGACGTCTTCCTCGCCGCCATCCTCAACGCCCAGCCGATGGGCTTCTACCAGCCGGCCCAGCTCGTCCGCGACGCCCGCGCCCACGGGGTCGAGGTGCGCGGCATCTGCGTGAACGCCAGCGACTGGGACTGCACCCTGGAGCCGGGGGAGACCCCGCGCCTCCGCGCCGTGCGCCTCGGCCTGCGGCAGGTGAGCGGCCTGCCCGAGGCCGCCATGCGCCGCCTCGTCCGCCTCCGGGCCAACGGATACGCGAGCATCGAAGGGTTGCAGGCGGTCCTCGCCCTCCCCCGCAACGTGCTGGAACGCCTCGCCGAGGCCGATGCCTTCCGGGCGCTGGGCCTCGCGCGGCGGGACGCGCTCTGGGCGGTGCGGGCGCTGGAAGGGCTCTCCCGACGCCCCGACGACGGGAGTCACGAGCGCCGGGCCGACCTGCTGGCGGCTCCCCTGCCGCTCTTCGCGTGGCACGCCGACGACGGCCTGTTCCGGCACGAGCCCGAAGCGGCCCTCCCTGCGATGGCCCCATCGGAGACGGTGGCCGACGATTATGCGACCACGAGCCTGTCCCTGCGCGGGCATCCGGTGGCGTTCTTCCGGGAGCGCCTGGGGCGGATCGGGGCGATGACGGCCCGGGCGCATGCCGACCCCGCCTTGACCCAGGGCGCATGGGTGACGGTGGCGGGCCTCGTGTTGGTGCGGCAGAGGCCGGGCACGGCCAAGGGCGTCGTCTTCCTCACGCTCGAGGACGAGACAGGGATCGCCAACGTCGTCGTCTGGAAGAAGGTCTTCGAGGCCAACCGCCGGGTGGCCATGCAGGCCCGGTTCCTGGCGGTGAGGGGCCGGGTCCAGCGGGCGGGCGAGGTGGTCCACCTCGTGGCGGAGGGGTTCCGCGACCTCACCGAATCCCTGAGGGACCTGCGGGAGGCCGGGATGAAGCTTCCGGCGGAGATGAACGACTTCGCGGTGCCGACCCAGCGACACCCCTACCGCAGCCGGGACTTTCATTGAAAAGTCTCGAGCACAGCCGCCGGTGCGGGCGAAAGCGAACCGATCCAGCGCAGCCGAGGGCTTTCGAGCGTCCCGGAACCCCGGATCGCGTCGCGTGATCACACCGACGCCGGGACGGGGTGAGCGAGTGGGCCCACCCCGTCCCTCGCCCACGGCCTGCTCGGCCGCGAGCTTCTTGATACGATCGCGGGGCTGGGCGAGGGTGCGCCCGTCACATGTCCGTTCGTCGGCCTGCCCAGCCCTCAATCACCGCTGCGGCGGACCGTCGATCCGGCCGAAGGAGGCAAACGATTCAAGGGTCCGGGCGCATCGGCGTACAGCCTCGACACCGCCCCCGTCCCGCGCCAGACCAGCGGCCGACCCGAGAGAGAGAACACCCCTGCGATGCTGCGCCTGCCCACCCTCCTCGCCGCCTGCCTCGTCCTGCTCCCCGCGGCCGCGCGGGCCGACGAATGCGACGACCTCACCCGTCAGATCGCCGCGGCGATCGGCGGCAAGGTCGGCCGCCGCGCCGGGCCGAGCATCGACATCCGCGTCCCCGGCCCGAACAAGTTCGACGTGACCTGTCGGGCCGAGCCCATCGTGCAGGCGACATCGGCCGAGCCGACGCCGTCGGCGGCCTTCTTTCAGGAACTCTCCGCGGCCTCCGAGATCCTCGTCGGCGAATCGGCCTCGACCGTGGAGCCGATCATCGCCAACGCCTACCGCACGGCCCTGTCGGAGCGGCGGAAATCCTTCATCCAGCAGAACGGCTGGTCGGCGAGCTGTTACGCCGACCCTGCGAGCAGCGTGATGCGCACCCTCTGTTCGGTGGGCCGCATCCCCCCGGGCTGAAGCCCCCCGCCGCTCAGCGGGGGGACGGGATCGTCCCCGTCACCAGCGGCTCGACCAGGGCCGCGCCGCGAGTCGGCGCAGCCTTCTCCCGGTCGAGCTTGTCCGCCGAGATCAGGGCGGCGGCAATCAGCAGGGCGACCGCCAGCGTCGCTTTGATCGCTTCCCAGATTCGCGCAAGCATGGCCGAACCTCGACGCCACCCCGGTTGAGCGCATCGCGGACCCGGTTGCGGGGCCCGGCGGTGCGGTCCGGTGGATCCTCGGGTCCGTACCTTCTCAAACTCTTACGACGGTGAGATTTCACCGCATTGCACAAAGGCCGTGGCCGGGGCGCCTCACGCCTCCGCCGCCAGCGCCTCGAAGACCAAGGCGTGGCGCCGCGCCAGGGCCTCGACATCGGTGGTGTAGCCCCCGCCGATCACCCCCACGATGGGCAGTCCCCTCGCCCGCGCCGACCGCACCACGAACCTGTCGCGGGCCGCCAGCCCTTCGTCGCTGAGGTTCAGGCGGCCGAGCCGGTCGTCCCGGTGCGGGTCCACCCCCGCATTGTAGAACACGATGTCGGGCCGGATCGCATCTAGGAGCGGCGGCAGCCGCGCTTCGAGCACCGCCAGGTAGTCCCCGTCCCCCAGCCCGTCGGGCAGCCCGATATCGAGGTCGCCGGGGATCTTCTGGGACGGGTAGTTCTTCTCGCAATGGATCGACAGGGTGAAGAGGTCGGGCTCGCGGGCGAGGCAATCCGCGGTGCCGTCGCCCTGATGCACGTCCAGATCGACCACCATGGCGCGGCCGATCAGCCCCTCCCCGCGCAGGGTCAACGCAGCCACCGCCACGTCGTTGAACACGCAGAACCCCGCCCCCTGGGACCGCCGGGCATGGTGGCTGCCGCCCGCCGCGCTCCCCGCGAGCCCGAGCGAGAGGGCGAGCCGGGCGGCCTGGAGCGTGCCGCCGACACTGGCCCGGGAGCGCCGGACCAGCGCCTCGCTCACCGGCAGGCCGATCTCCTTCTCGACGGCCCTCGGCACGGCGCAGGCGAGGACAGCGGCGACGTAGGCCGGATCGTGCGCCCGTTCGAGCAGGGCGGCGCTCGCCAGCTCCGGCTCAACGAAGCCGTCCGGGGCGAGGCCCCTGGCCCGCAACGCCTCCGCCAGGAGCCCGTATTTCCGCATCGGGAAGCGGTGGCCGTCGGGAAGCGGCGCCTCGTAGGCCGGGTGGAAGCAGATGGGGGGTCGCATACCTCTCCGATCGGCGCGAAAGGCGCCCTCGCCCGCCGGCTACAGGAAGCGTCGCCGCGTCATACAACTGATATGCTGCGGCTGTTACCCGGCCGCCACGGGCGCAGGTGCGCCCCGGCGACGCGCCCGGTTCGGCGCCCACGGCCCCCTGCATGATCAGCGCGCTGGACGCCACCTTCCCCCTGCTCGCCGCCTGCTGCGTGATGCTGCTGGTGAACCTCGCCAGCATGGTCCTCGCGGGCTCGCGCCTCCGGCGCTCCATGCCGCGCTCGGCCTTTCCGGCCGGGGCGCCGGTCTCGGTGATCCGGCCGGTCTGCGGCCTGGAGCGGTTCAGCGAGGAAACGCTGGAGAGTGGCTTCCGCCTCACCTACCGCGACTACGAGCTGATCTTCTGCGTGGCCGATGCCGGCGATCCGGTGCTGCCCCTGGTGCGACGGCTGATCGCCCGCCACCCGCAGGTGACGGCGCGGGTCATCGTCGGGGAGGAGCGCGTCAGCGACAACCCGAAGCTCAACAACTGCGTCCGTGGCTGGGACGCGGCGGCCCACGATTGGATCGTGCTGGCCGATTCCAACGTGCTGATGCCGGCCGATTACCTGCAGACCCTCCAGGCCGCATGGCGCCCGGAGACCGGCCTCGTCTGTGCCACGCCCATCGGCGCCCGGCCCGACAATTTCTGGGCGCTGGTGGAATGCGCCTTCCTCAACACCCTCCAGGCCCGCTGGCAATATGCCGCCGATGCCATCGGCATCGGCTTCGCGCAGGGTAAGAGCATGCTCTGGCACCGGCCCTTCCTCGACGCCCAGGGGGGCATCCGCGCCCTGGCCGCCGAGATCGCGGAGGATGCCGCCGCCACCAAGATCGTCCGGGCGGCCGGGCGGCGGGTGAACCTCGTGGCCGTGCCCTTCCCCCAGCCCCTCGGGCGCCGGAGCTTCGGCGAGATCTGGTCGCGGCAACTGCGCTGGGCGCGCCTGCGCCGGGTGACCTTCCCGCTGTTCTTCGCCCCGGAGATCGTCAGCGGCATGCTGGTGCCCTGCCTTGCCGTGGCACTCCTGGCCGGCACGGTGGATGCCGCCCTCGGCCTCGGCCTGATGGTCGCCTTCGCCTATGCGGCCGAACTGGTCCTGGCCCGGCGGGCCGGCTGGCTCCGATCCCCCGCCCTCGTCGCCGCCTTCATCGTCCGGGACCTGCTGATCCCCTTCGTGTGGGGACTCGCCTGGATGCGCAGCGACGTCGTCTGGCGGGGCAACGCCATGGCCATCGAGACGAAGCCGGCTCGGATCAGGGCAGCCTGAGCGGCCTCACCCACCCACCCGCGACCCCGTTTCGGGACGCTGCCGGAACGGCGGTTTCCCTTCTCGATGAGATGGCACCCGGTGGGGATCGCGGGGCGCGACGCGCTCTCCTCCCCGCCCATCTCGGGCTCGCCCGATCTGGGTCGGGAGGAGTGGGCGGGGTGGTTCAGGAGGCACCGCCGAGCGTTCTCCGGCACCACCCCCACCCCTCCCCCTCCCCACAGGGGGGAGGGGATTCGCGCTGAGCCACGGGAGGCCTGATCCGAGCTTTACGGTAAACGCCCGAGATGGGGATCGGAGCGATATCGCCCCCCCCGCCCTTCCCCATCCTGAGCGTTCATGGGGAACGATCACCCCCCGCCCTCTCGACGCGAACGTAGCGACTCCGACAGACGCCACGACGAGCCACGGCCCGTTCCCCTGGATTGCTTCGCTGCGCTCGCAATGAGGGTGTGGCGCGTCTTCAACCTGCCGAGGCTTTCAGACCTGTCCAGTCAGGCTCACGGGATGAGAGGGATCGGCCTCGAATGGCAGGATCGCCCGTCGGTCCCTGCGGGATGAGCGGGGCGCAGACCGCACATCCGGATGAGGGCGGTGGCGGGCATGGTCCTTCCCCACCCCCCGGTGCCAGGACGGCCGCCCCGGCGCGGCTCTCAGGGGAAGTTGAGGTTGGAGCGCACGGCCTCTGAGATGCGCGTCAGCCAATCCTCGGACTCCCTGGCCCGGTCCTCGGCGGCCTGGAGCTTGTCTTCCAGGGTCTTCACCACATTGGTCGCGCGCTGCTGCACATCCTGCAGCATGCGCTCGGCGGCCAGGGCGCGGGCGTTCGCCGAGGCGATCTCGTCCTGCATGTTGGCGAAGATCTTCTGGGCCTGCATCTCCTGCTGATGCCGGCTCGCCTCGATCTCCTGGATGTACTCGGCCGCGTCCTGAATGCGCTCGCAGACCGCCGCCCACTCCTCCTGGCCGAACCGCTTGGTCACCTTGGGCAGGTCGGAGCCCCCCGACCGCTCGATCGGCGTGAGGGACTGCAACTCCTTGCGCATGGCCGGCGTCATCAGAAGCTGAGCGGGTTCCATGGTCCTCTCGCGCATCGCGACCGTCACGTTGATCTCTGCCACCGCCCCGCTCCGCTCCGGATCACACAGTCGACAACCCGGCGGCATGCCCCTTTCCGGTCACGCCATCGGTGGTCCGGCGTCACCGACGCCGGCGGGCATCTCCGGCGATCCTTCGGACCGCGACGATGCCCCTCCCATCCTTGATGCTGCGGCGTCCCTCGCGCCGCCCCCTGCCGTCCCGGTGGCGGGGGAGCCTCAATGCGCTTCGCCATCCCCCGGATGGAACGGGCGACGGAAACTGGTGATGATCGTATCGTGCAGCCGCGACAGCCACGTTTCGGCGTCGTTGGCACGCACCTCGGCCGCGCGGGCGCGCTCCTCGGACTTGATCAGCCTGCGCTCCAGCGCGGCGACCTGAAGCTCGAGCGCCTTCACCTGCTCCGCCGAGCGGCCGGAGACCTGATGGAGCTGCTGCTCCAGCTCGGTGGCGCGCTCCTCGGAGAAGCGGATCGCCTCGCTCGCCTCCTTGATGAGGTCGATGGCGGACTTGAAGTCGCGGACGGGCCCGCCCTCGGACGCCGGAGGCTGGTGAGGGAAGAAGGACACGTTGCCCGGCAGCGGGACAGGCTCGAAATTCTGCACCGCCTCGGCCGCTGCGGCGGCGGCGGCGGCGTGAGCCTTGAGGGCGGCGTAGGCCGCCGCCTCGTTGTCGTCGTCGATGGGCATACGGACCTGTTCCATCACGGTGACCTACTCACGTATTCATGTCGGTATTGGATCTGTTGTCACGTCCGTCACGCTCCGGCGGCATGAAAGGCGTGACATTGCTCTCCTCGACTCGCTCGACCCTGGCCTCCGGCATGGACAGGCCGAGCAAGCTCGCCGGATCGACGCCGTGGAGGTTGCGCACGGCGCGCTTGAGGGCTTCGTGCTGCTTCTGGAGCGAGGCGCGGGTTTCCCGGGCGATGTCGAGGGCGCCCTGGGCCAGGGCCCGTTCGGAGCGCTCGTTCTGAAGCTCCTCGACCAGCCTGCGGTTGGCGGCCTGGAGCTCGGCCTTCTCGGCCTCGTGCCGGCGTCCGAGCTGCTCCATGCGGTCGGCCAGGGCGGTCACACGGGTCTGGGACTGCTCCATCGCAGCCTCCTTCGCCGCCAACGCCTTCGTCAGCATCTCCGAGCGGTTGTCCGATTCCGAGCGCAGGCGCTGGATCTCCGACACGCGTTCGGTCTGGCGCTGAAGCTCCCCCTGCAGCCCTTCGAGGCGACGGTCGATGGTCGTCCGCTCGATCTGGAGTTCCTTCAGGGTCCGGTCGGCCGTGCGCGCCATCTCCTCCCGCTCGCGCAGCTGGCTGCGGACCTGGGCGAGGAGCTGTTCCAGCGTGCCGGCCCGGCCGAGGGAGGCGTCGAGCTTCATCGCCAGATTCGCCCGGTCGGCGCGGATCGACGCCATCTCAGTCTCGAACTGGCTCTCGCCGCGCTCCCGCGCCGCCGTCTCGGCGGCGAGCTGGGCCTCCAGATCGCGGTTGCGCTGGCGCAGCACCTCGATCTGCTGGGTCAGCTCCACGACCCGCGCCTCGGCCTCCGACAGCCGCACCGCCTGCTCGCCCGCGAGGGACTGGAGGCGCCGGGCATCCTGCTCGCTCAGGCTGAGCCGCTCGCCGAGATCGGTCAGCTCCCGCTCGGCCCGGGTCATCGCCTGATCGGCGGCCTGGGCCTCGATCCTGAGCGACTTGTTCTCCCCCGTGAGCGCGCGCACCTGCTCGGTTTCGGCGAAGAGCTGACGCTCCATGTTCTCAACGGCGACCGTCCGGTCGCGCACCCGCACCCGCAGCTCCTCGTTCTCGGAATCGCGCTCGCGCAGCTGCGATTCGAGACGCTGCAGCTCCGTGGTCGCCGCCGCCAGCTCGTTGGAGCTGGTGGCCGCGCGGCCGCTCACCTCGGCCAGCTCCCGCTGGAGGCCGCGCATGTGCTCCTGCTCGCGGGCCAGCAGCACCTCGAGCTCGGCGATCTTGATCTTCGCCTGGGGCAGCTCGTCGGCCACGCCGGAGAGGGGGGCGAGGATCTGGGCGAAATCGGCCTGAAGGGTCTTCAGGTCGTCCAGCCGCTCCATCATCTGGCTGATCCGCACGCGGACCATCTCGCCGCGCTGCCCGATGGCGTCGAACGCGCTGTAGGGATGGGGCGCGGCGACCTCCTCCTGGCGCGGCGGCTCGCGCGGCGGCTGCCGCTGCGGCACCTCGCGTGCAGGCTCCCGCGGCGGCTGCGGCTGCCGCTGCGGCGGCTCCTGCGGCTGCCGGGGTTGCTGACGGGGCGCCTCCTGCCGGACGCCGTTCTGGAACTCGAGTTCAGGCAACCAATCGGTGTTCGACGGCGGCAGGGAGCCCCGGGACGAGTCAGACGATCCCGATCCCTGCCCGAGCAGGCGCTTGATCGGCATCCATGCCATTGCCCGATCTCCTTCGCGCTCAGCCACGGCCAGGCCCACCCCTCGTTCAAAGCGCCCGAGAGACCCTATTGACTTCCCGACGGCAAGACCAGACCGGCCGGGGCCGGATCGGACAACCTTAAGATGCGTCAGCGAGGTTGCGCAGCCTCACCGCGACGTTTTCTCCGCCTATCCGCCGGGAGGTGCAACAGTCAAACAATGCTTTCCTCGGATTTTTGCCAGTCTCGCAGGAAATCCGGCGCCGACGAAATCAATGAAGGACAACACTTTTTCTGCTTGTTGCAAATTTGCAACCTTCGGCGCCGACCTCACTGCGGTCACAGGCAAATGGACCGCTCACCTACCGGACCTGGATAATGTCGATCGGATCGGGCTGGCTGTCGTCGAAGATGCCGCATGTGAACACGCCGGTCTGGCACCCGGCGGTGTCGAGGTTGCAACGGTGCGGCAGGATTTCCGGCAATCCGTCGGCCTGGGGAAAATGGCCGTGGACGAGGAACCGCGGGAACAGGCCGGCGGTGGGGGCGAGGGGTGCTCTGGCGCAGAGGAGCAACGTCTCGTCCTGCAGGTCCATCTCACCGATGGCAGGATCGATGGAGGCGTGCACGAAGACGCGGTGCGCGTCCTCGACGTAGGGCACGAGCTTCCGGCGCAGGAAGTCCGTGTAGCGATCCGGGATCTCGGAGGCTTTCGCCACGCCGAAGCTACGGAGGGTCTGTCCGCCACCGTGATAGTCGAAGTTCCAGACCGAGCGCGTATCCCCCCGCGCCGCCGCCAGCAGCATCATGTCGTGGTGGCCCCGCAGGGCCGTGATGGACGGGGTGTCGATCAGGCAATCGAGCACCTTGCGCGAATCCGGCCCGATATTGACGTAGTCGCCGAGCAGCACGACCCGGGCAGCCTTGCCGCCGGAATGCTGTGCGATCCGCTCAAGCACGAGACGCAGGCCATCGAAGCAACCGTGAATGTCTCCGACGGCGTAGGTGCTCATTCAACCGAACCTGCGGTGCCGGACACCGTAAACGCCGCCGGCCAACAGGCCGTCCGCGTCCGCACCGGCCACCGCCGCGCCCCGCGCGATCGCCCGTCCAACGAATACAATTGATCACATTTTTCGTTTTGCTTGGAAAGGATGCGCAGCTCCGGTTTCCACATTCATCCGATGATCGGGGCCGGCCCCGGCGGGCTGCACACTCCGGAACCCGACTCGCCCCCTCGGCCGAGGGAAGGCTACTGGCTAGACTTCCGGAACGGTCCGACATTAACTGTCATCACGATCCGTCGGATAGAGTTGGGGCGAAAACCGGGAAAACATGCCCGTGCCAACGGTTTGGCACTTGAGTCGGCGCCGAATTCAGACAAAATTAAGGACATGGCTCAGCGTTGAGCATTGCCTTCGTACGGGCGCTGCCGATCATGTTTCCAAATATTAATCCGGTCAAGAAACTTAAGTTCGAGCGCACTGAAGACTTCAACGCCCCGGTGCCGTCCGGCACAGGCGGGGTTGCACCTGCCGACAGCATTGCGATCATTTTGAAAGCCTTCGGATCATCCATCGACGACGACTTGCCGAGGCCCCCGATGCGCGAGTCCGGTTCGGATTGGTCCGTCCTCATCGAGCGGATCCGCGCCTCGGCCGCCAGGGTCCGGGAGGTGGAGGCGCAGGCCAGCGAGCGCGAGACCCTGATCGAGGGGATCCTGGAACGCGTGCGGGCCGATCTCGGCGCCGCGGAGGAGCGCGTCCGCGTGGCCGAGGCGCAGACCGCCCGGGCCGAAGCCGCCGCCGCGGAGCGCATCCGCGCCGCGGAGGCGCGGTTGGCCGAGGCCGAGGCGCGGGCCCGCACCTCGGAGGAATGGCTGAAACGCATCCACGAGACGATCTTCAGCGAGTTCGCGGTCATCGACGAGGGCCGGTCCTGATGTCGCGCAGCGCGCAGGACCGTCCGCCCCAGCCGGGCGTCCGGCTGGACGAGACCCTTCCGCAGGGGGGAGACGCCCTGGAGCGCCCCACCCTGCGCCAACTCCTGGCTCCCTCACGGCTGAGCGACGAGCGTTTCGGCGTGGTGCACCTCTTCCCCGAGGCCTCGGCCGCCGACGGCGCGTCCGGGGAACTGAATTGGCCCGCGGCGATCGAACTGATCCGCGATGTCGGCACGCGGATGCGGCAGGCCCGCCGCTTCGCCCAGGACGTGGTGGAGCATTCCCAGGCCGTGGTCGACGGCGCAATGCACCGGCTCGAGGAGGCCGAACGGCGCCTCCGCCTCGCCGAATCGGCCGCCCGGGACGCGCATATCCGCGCCGAGCGTGCGGAGTTGGCGGCGCAGATGGCCGATGCGCGGGCCCGCCGGGCGGAGGAGGAGACGGAGCTGAACCGCGCCAAGCTCGCGGAGGCGCAGATGTGGCTGAAGCGGCTCTACAGCAGCGTCCAGATCGAGTTCCGCGACCTGACGGAAGACCGGGACTGAGGCGGGGCGGAGGGCCGGCCCAGCGTGCCGATGGTGCGGGTAGAGGGAATCGAACCCCCACGCCTTGCGGCTGGCGATTTTGAGTCGCCCGCGTCTACCAATTCCGCCATACCCGCGCGCCGGGGCTCATGGCACAGGTCGGCCCGGGGGGCCAAGAGGTTTCTCCGCAAGCCGCCCTCTCTGGCCTTACGCGGTGGCCTGTGCTTGAAGGGGCGCCGCTCCCTTCCCTCTGTCCGGACGATCTGATGCTGCGCCGGCTCTATGCCTGGATCCTGGCCCTCAGCGATCGGCCGTCCGCACCCTACGTCCTCGGGGCCGTGGCCTTCGCGGAAAGCTCGTTCTTTCCCCTGCCGCCGGACGCGATGATGGTGCCCATGTCGGTCAGCCGGCCCGATAGGGTCTGGCTCTACGCCACCGTGGCGACGGTCTGCTCGGTGGTCGGCGGCCTTCTCGGCTACGCCATCGGCGCGCTCCTGTTCGATTCCGTCGGCCAAGTGCTCATCAAGCTCTACGGCCTGCAGAACTCGGCCGAGACGTTCCAGCGGTCCTACGCCGAGTACGGGCACTGGGTGATCCTGCTGAAGGGGCTGACGCCGATCCCCTACAAGATCGTCACCATCACCTCGGGCTTCGCCCATTACAGCCTGTTCTGGTTCACCGTGCTGTCCATCGTCACGCGCGGCGCACGGTTCTTCCTGCTGGCCTTCTTCCTCGGCCGCTACGGCGTACAGATCCGCGGCGTGCTCGACCGTCACCTCAACGTGGTGGTCGCCATCTCGGTGGCGGCGATCATCCTCGGCTTCGTCCTGTTCAAGGTGATCCTCTAGCGATGGATACGAAGGCAGCCCTGCGCATCAAGACCGCCGGCCTCTGGCTCGCCATCGGGGCGGCCATCACGGTCGGCGCGGCCCTGACGCTCCAGTACGTCTACGGCTACGTGCCCTGCAAACTGTGCCTGACGGAGCGCCTGCCCTACTACGCCGCGGTGCCGCTGGGGATCATCGCCCTGTTCGCGCCCGTGCGGGTGGCCCGCCTCGCGCTGGGCCTCGCCGCGCTCGGCTTGCTCTACGGCGCGGGTGTCGGCGTCTACCATGCCGGCGCCGAATGGGGCTTCTGGCCGGGGCCGACCGATTGCGGCGGCGGTACGGGTGCCAACCCCGCCGCCGTCAACGACTTCATGAATTCGCTTCAGACCGTGCGGGTGGTCGATTGTTCTGTCGCGGCCCTGCGCGTCCTCGGCGTCTCGCTCGCCGGCTGGAGTGCACTCGTCTCCTTCGCCCTCGCCTCCCTGGCGGGCATGGCCGCGGTAAGACGGTAAGTTCATGGATTCGACGTTATCCGTAGCCGCGAAATTTCGGCCGAGACAAGTCTCTCTGTTTCGCGCAGACCGGCAGGATGAGCGCGGCCCTATCGTTTGTGCCGCGCCTTAAGGCGAGCCCTCGCTTCTTCACCGTCTATGCGAACGGAGCGAAGCAATCCAGGGATCCGCCATGGTTCGGAAACGTCCCGCTGCCCTGGATTGCTTCGCTCCGCTCGCAAAGACGGAGGGAGCTGGCGTCTGTCCGGCCAGACTCTCGGGATGCGGTGGAGGGGGGGGCCAACTCGTTCGATAACGCCTCTAGTTCCGGTCGACCGGCAGGGGCGGCAGGGGCGCCACGTCGATGCCCTCCTCCACGAGGGCGCGGGCCTCGTCCAGGCTTGCCCGGCCGTGGATGGAGCGGCCCTCCGCTTCGCCGTAATGGATCTTCCGGGCCTCCTCGGCGAAACGCTCGCCGACATGCTCGGACGTGGCGGTCACGTGGGCGTGCAGCGCCTTGATCGCCTCCCGGACCTTGCGCTCCGGTTCCGAGATCATCCGCACCGGAGCCTCGGCGGGTAGTTGCGGGGACGGGGCGGGGACGGATGGCCTGTCCGTGCGCGCCACCATGGGGGCCATCACCGCCTTGGAGACCGCGACGGTGCCGCAGGTCGGGCAGGTGACGAGCCCGCGGCCGACCTGGGTCTCGTAGGAATCGGAAGAGGGAAACCAACATTCGAAGCCGTGGGCGGCTTCGCAGACCAGATTGTACCGGATCATTCTCGTATCGATGAGGTGTCAGGAACGGGCGGCGATGCGCGCGACGGTGAATGGCCGGGCGTGACGAAGCGCCGGGATGCGCGCCTGCGCATCGGCCACCAGGGACAGATCGATCTCGGCCAGGATCACGCCGGGCTCGGTTCCGGCCTCGGCGAGCACCCGGCCCCAGGGATCGACGATCAGCGAATGCCCGTAGGTCTCGCGACCGTCCTCGTGCAGCCCGCCCTGGGCCGCCGACACCATGAACGCGCCCGCCTCGATGGCCCGCGCCCGCTGGAGGACCTGCCAATGCGCCTCGCCCGTCTGCCGGGTGAAGCAGGCCGGGCCGGTGAGCACCTCGGCCCCCGCCTCGGCGAGCGCCCGGTACAAGGCGGGGAAGCGGATGTCGTAGCAGATCGACAGGCCGAATGTGGCGAGCGGCGTCTCGGCGACGACGGCGCAGCCGCCGCCGGTATAGGTCGATGATTCCCGCCAGCTCTCGCCGCTCGGCAGATCGACGTCGAACAGGTGAAGCTTGTCGTAGGAGGCGACGACCGCGCCATCCGGGCCGATGAGGAAGGCCCGGTTGGCGATCTTGTCCCCGCTGCGGATGGCGAGGGAGCCGACCTGCACCCAGGTGCCCGTCTCCCGCGCCGTCTGGCGCAGGGCCGCCAAGGTCGGGTCCGAGGCGTCGTCGGTGACGACGGCGAACAGCCGTTCCTTGCTGCGCTCCACCAGGGAGGTCATCTCCGGCGTCTGGACGTAGCGTGCCCCCTGCGCCGCAGCCTCGCGCAGGCCGGCGACGGCGGCATCGCGATTGGCCGCGGGGTCGCGGCCCGAGCGCATCTGCACGCAGGCGGCGACGAACCGCTCAGACATTGGCCGGGGCCTTCAGCAGCGGATCGAGCTCGCCGCCGCGGTCGAGGGCGTACAGATCGTCGCAGCCGCCGACATGCGTCGCGCCGACGAAGATCTGCGGAACGCTCGTCCGCCCTCCGGCCCGCTCGACCATCGTCGCCCGGGAGCCCGACACGCGCTCGACGTCGATCTCCTGGAAGGCCACGCCCTTCTTGGCCAGCAGGCTCTTGGCCGCCGCGCAGTAGGGGCACCAGGATGTCGTATAGATCGTGACCGGCTGCATGTCGGCTGCGTCCCGCGCGGAAGGTCCCCCATATAGGGGCTTCCCGCAGGACTTGCCTATGACCCTCAGGTCACGCCGGACACAGACGCGCCCGGCGGCCTCAGGCCGCCAGCAGCTTCTCGACCTCGTTGACGAGATCGCGCAGGTGGAACGGCTTGGACAGGACTTTCGCGTCCTTCGGGGCCTTCGAGTCGGGGTTGAGCGCCACCGCCGCGAAGCCGGTGATGAACATCACCTTGATGTCCGGGTCGAGCTCGGTGGCCCGGCGGGCCAGCTCGATCCCGTCCATCTCCGGCATCACGATGTCGGTGAGGAGCAGCTCGAACGGCTCCTCCCTCAGGCGGTTGTACGCCGAGAGGCCGTTGTCGAACGAGAGCACGTCGTAGCCTGCGTTCTGCAGCGCCTTGGCGAGGAAGCGGCGCATATCATTGTCGTCTTCCGCCAGCAGAATTTTCATCGGACGGTTCCGAGCCCTTGAATCGAAGCGTTGATCCCATAAAGGGACGACTTGGTAAACAACGGGTAACCGATCCGGTCCCGCAAACTGACAAACCCGCGAACGGCGGTATGCCGCGGGCGGGATGACGACCAGTGGACAGGGGCGAATCCGCGCCCCAGACTGTGTGACTGCCGGGATACGGGATCGCGATCGGAGCGTCCACGCCGACGATGACAATCTCCGCCACAGAACCGTCAGGGCCCGCCGCCCTGTTCGACCCGCCCTTCGTCGTGGACGAGCCGGACCGGCACGCCATCCCCTTCGTCTTCAATACCGGGCATTCCGGCGCCGTCTACCCGGCCTCCTTCCTCGCGGCCTCGCGGCTCGACGGGTTGAGCTTGCGCCGCTCGGAGGATGCCCATGTCGACCGGCTGTTCGCGCCGGTGGTGGGCCTCGGCGCGCCGCTCCTCCGCGCCCACTTCCCCCGGGCCTTCCTCGACGTGAACCGGGAGCCCTACGAACTCGACCCCCGGATGTTCGAGGGCCGGCTGCCACCCTATGCGAACACCCGCTCCATGCGCGTGGCCGGGGGGCTCGGCACGGTGCCCCGCGTGGTGGCGGACGGGCAGGAGATCTACGGCGGCCGCATCCCCGCGACCGAGGCGGTGGCGCGGATCGAGACGCTCTACAAGCCCTACCACAGGACATTGCGGGGGCTGATCCAGCGCACGGCGAAGAGCCATGGCTGCTGCATCCTGATCGATTGCCATTCGATGCCCTCGACGAGCCTCGGGCGCGACGACGCCAAGGCGGACGTCATCCTCGGCGACCGTTACGGCACCGCCTGTACCCCCGCCCTGATCGATGCCTTCGAGGCGCAGTTCCAGGCGCGCGGGTTCCGCGTGGTGCGCAACAAGCCCTATGCCGGCGGCTTCATCACCGAGCATTACGGCGAGCCCAACCTCGGCCGACATGCGCTGCAGATCGAGATCAACCG
Source organism: Methylobacterium sp. J-076 (assembly GCF_022829405.1). Lineage (GTDB taxonomy): Bacteria > Pseudomonadota > Alphaproteobacteria > Rhizobiales > Beijerinckiaceae > Methylobacterium. The sequence goes on along the minus strand of NZ_JAKSXW010000149.1, from coordinate 269,499 downwards.
GGCGCTCTACATGAACGAGACGAGCCTCGCCCTCACCGCGGACTTCGCAGGGCTCGTCGTGGCGCTGGAGAGCATCGTGGCGGCGGTGGCGACGGGCTCCGCCGAGGTCACGTTCCCCCGCATGGCCGCGGAGTGAACGCGGCTCCCCCCATCTCGGCGGGGTGGCCCAAAAGAAAAAGGCCACCCCCGAAGGAGCGGCCCGAAGTCTAGGGAGGAAACGCCCAAGAAGGGCAACAGGCCCGCGACGCCATCGCGTTCCTGCAATGCACAAATTAAAGTGCGCCGCACAAAACACAAGGGGCAAAGCGGAGCTCGAGCCCGCTTTGCGCGCATGGCTCCCACCGCGCGGGTGCAGACCCGTCAGTGTTCGCCGAGGAGCTTGGCGATCTCCGCCTTGAGGGGCCCGGCGAGGTCCGGCCGCTCCAGGGCGTAGGCGACGTTGGCCGTGAGGAACCCGAGCTTCGAGCCCGTGTCGTAGGTCCTGCCCTCGTACCGCATGCCGAAGAATTCCTGTTCGCCCATCAGGTCGATCATCGCGTCGGTGAGCTGGATCTCGCCGCCCGCCCCCTTCTTGCCGTGCTCAAGGATGCCGAAGATCTCGGGTTGGAGGATGTAGCGGCCGGAGATGATGAAGTTGGACGGGGCCGTGCCCTGCTTCGGCTTTTCCACCATGCCGGTGATCTCGAAGGTCTGGCCGAAGGTCTGGCCGACGCTGACGATGCCGTACTGATGAGTCTCCTCGGGGGCGACCTCCTCGACCGCGATGACGTTCCCGCCGTGCCGCTCGTAGGCCGCCAGCATCTGGCCCATGCAGCCGCGGCTCAGCATGTCGGGGAGCAGCACGGCGAAGGGCTCGTCGCCGACGATCTCACGGGCGCACCAGACCGCGTGGCCGAGGCCCAGCGGCGCCTGCTGACGGGTGAAGCTCGTCTGCCCGGCCTTGGGCAGGTCCTTCTTGAGGTCCTCGTAGGCGGCGGTCTTGCCCCGCTCCTGCAGGGTGCGGTCCAGTTCGAAGGCGATGTCGAAATGGTCCTCGATCACCGCCTTGCCGCGGCCGGTGACGAAGATGAAATGCTCGATGCCCGCCTCGCGCGCCTCGTCCACCACGTGCTGGACCACGGGCCGGTCCACCACGGTCAGCATCTCCTTGGGGACGGCCTTGGTCGCCGGCAGGAAACGCGTGCCCAGACCCGCAACGGGGAGGACGGCCTTGCGGATGGGTTTCATCGAACGTTGGCCTTAGATCCAGAGAGTTGAAGAACGACCCGAACGATGAGACAGACCGGGCCGGACGCCGCAAGGGCCACTTCATGATACTGCCAAGCGGTTCGCCGTAAATATATCGTCGGTCGCTACGTGTTGAGTTAATGCGCGGCGGGAACGAAGGAGATGAGATGGCGGTCCTGGTGACAGGCGGTGCCGGGTATATCGGCAGCCACATGGTGCTCGCGCTCCTCGATGCGGGGCACGAGGAGGTGGTCGTCCTCGACGACCTCTCGACGGGATTCGACTGGGCGGTGCCGGAGGGCGTGCGCCTCGTCGTGGGCGACGTGGCCGATCAGGACCTCGTGGCCCGCACCATCCGCGAGTACGGCATCGATGCGCTCGCGCATTTCGCCGCCAAGATCGTCGTGCCGGAATCGGTCTCCGATCCCCTCGGCTACTACCTCGCCAACACGGTGAAGACGCGGGCGCTGATCGAGGCGGCCGTCGGCGCGGGCGTGCGCCACGTCATCTTCTCCTCGACGGCCGCCGTCTACGGCGAGCCCAAAACCGTGCCGGTGACGGAGACGGTCCCCCTCAACCCGATCAATCCCTACGGCCGCTCGAAGCTGATGAGCGAGTGGATGATCGGCGACGCCGCGGCGGCGCTGGGCTTCACCTACGTGGTGCTGCGCTATTTCAACGTCGCCGGGGCCGACCCCAAGGGCCGCTCGGGTCAATCGACCCCGAACGCCACGCACTTGATCAAGGTCGCCACCCAGGCCGCCCTCGGCCAGCGGGAGCGCCTGGACGTCTACGGCACGGATTACCCGACCCCGGACGGGTCCTGCCTGCGGGACTACATCCAGGTCACCGACCTCGCGGAGGCCCACCGCCTCGCCCTCGACCACCTCCGCGCCGGCCACGAGAGCCTCGTGATGAATTGCGGCTACGGTCGCGGCTACTCGGTCCTCGAAGTGGTCGAGGTGGTCAAGAAGGTCTCGGGGAAGGACTTTTCCGTGCGGATCTGCCCGCGCCGGCCGGGGGATCCGGCCCAGATCGTGGCGAGCGCCGAGAGGATCCGCCATCACCTCGGTTGGGTGCCGCGCTACGACAACCTCGAGACCATCGTCACCCAGGCCCTCGCCTGGGAGGATCGCCTCGCCAAGCGCAACCGGGTCTGACCGCGGTGCGCCGGCTCGCGGCGGCCCTGGCCGCCCTCGCGCTGACCCTCGGCCCGCCGGCGGCGGCCGAGCCCGGCGGGGGCACACCCTTCGCGGGCTTCCTGGCCGAGCTGCGCCGCGATGCCGCCGCCCGGGGCATCACGGACGCGACCTTCGACGCCGCCTTCCGCGACGTGAGGGCGCCCGATCCGGCGATCCTCGCGCGCACCCGCGGCCAGGGCGAGTTCAGCCGGCCGGTCTGGGACTACCTCGTCGGCGCGGTGTCCCCCGGCCGCATCGCCCGTGGCCAGGCTAGGGGACGGACCCTCGCGGCGACCCTGCGCGCCATCGAGGACCGCTACGGTGTGCCCGGATCGGTGGTCCTGGCGATCTGGGGGGTCGAATCGGATTTCGGCGCCAGCGCCGGCACCGTGCCGACGATCCGCGCCCTCACCACCCTCGCCGTCGCCGGCCATCGCGGCACCCTGTTCCGGGATGAGCTGCTCGGCGCGCTCCAGGTGCTCCAGCGGGGCGATGTCACCCCCGCCGCCATGACCGGCAGTTGGGCGGGGGCGATGGGGCAGGTGCAGTTCCTGCCCTCGACCTATCTCGGCCATGCCGTCGACTTCGACGGGGATGGACGCCGGGACATCTGGCGCGACGACGCCGACGCCCTGGCCTCCATCGCCGCCTACCTGAAGGACCTGGGCTGGAACCCGTCCCTGTCCTGGGGCTACGAGGTGCGCCTCCCCGAGGGATTCGACCTCGCCAGTCCCGCGGCCGAACTCCCGGATTTCGCCGGCCGTGGCGTGGTCAGGGCTGATGGCCGGGCGCTGCCCCGGACGGGGAAGGCGAGCCTGTTCCTGCCAGGGGGCCTGGGCGGCCCGGCCTTTCTCCTCACCGGCAATTTCGAGGTGATCCGGGGCTACAACACGTCGGATTCCTACGCGCTCGCGGTCGGCCACCTCGCCGACCGGCTCGCCGGTGGACCTCCCCTCGCGGCCCCGTGGCCGGTCAAGGCCCCCCGCCTCGACACCGCGGGGCTGAAGGCGTTGCAGCAGGGCTTGGCGGGCAAGGGCTTCTATCAGGGCGAGGCGGATGGCCGGGCCGGGCCGAAGCTGCGGGAGGCGGTGCGCCGCTACCAGATCGATGCCGGGTTGCCCGCGGACGGTTACGCCTCACCGGCGCTGCTCGCGCATCTCCAGGGGCGATGAGCCCGCTACGGTCGGACCCGCATCGCGCATCCTCCCCAGTCTGATCCCCTGCACGGGGGGACGGCGCGAACAGGCGCTTAGACGGCGAAGGCCGCATCCGCTATCGTGGCGCGTGCCCACGGGCGCGCGCAAGGCGTGAGTGCATGACGGTGTCCTTCTCTCCTCCCCAGAGTGTTGCGCGGCGGCGGGCCCTCGTTGCGGCGCTCCTGGGCTTCACCGGCCTGGCCGCATTCGCGCCCACCGGCGCCGCGGCGCAATGGGGGGACGGCTATTCCGATCCGCGGGGCGGCTACTACCAGGCACCGCCCCGCCGCCGCCCGCGGGACGCCTATTACCGCGACGACGGCGCCTACGCCCGCCAGCCTCGCTACGCCCCGCAGCCGGAGCCGCAGCGCCAGTTCTACTGGCCGTGGGAGGACCGCCCCCAGCAGGCCGCGCCGCCGCCGGAGCGGGCCTACCGCCCGCCGCCGCCGCGCCAGCGCGTCCCCGCGACCGCCGACCGCCAGGGCGGCGGAGGCCCCAGCGCGACCACGACCCGGCGCAGGCAGCACCCCGTCCGTACGCCGGAGCCCCCGAAGGCCGCCGCGGCGAAGAGCGATCCCAGCGTCCAGATCGCCGTGTTCGGCGATTCCCTCGCAGACCATCTGGCGAAGGGCCTCGATGATGCCTTCGAGGACAACTCCGACGTCGCGGTGATCGACCGCGCGAAGGGCGACAGCGGTCTCGTCCGAAAGGACGTGGTCGATTGGCCGAAGGTGGCGGACGACTACCTTCAGGCCAATCACAAGGTGCGCTACGGCCTCGTGATGGTCGGCGCCAACGACCGGCAACCGATCCGCGACGGCGATGTGACGGTCGATCCGCTCACTGACCGCTGGAAGGAGCTCTACCGCGCCCGCGTCGAGGCGATGGTGAAGCCCTTCACCGACCGGAAGGTCCCCCTGATCTGGGTCGGACTGCCGCCGATGGAGAGCGCGGGCCTCACCCGCGACCTCGCCTCCATCAACGATGTCGTGCGGGATGCGGTGACCAAGGCGGGGGCGACCTATGTCGACATCTGGCCCGGCTTCGTGGACGACCGCGACCGCTACGCCTCCTCGGGGCCGGACCCGGAGGGTCAGATCGCGAAGCTGCGGACGTCGGACGGCGTCCATTTCACGAAGGCCGGCAACCGGAAGCTCGCCCATTTCGCCGACATCGAGCTGAAGCGGCTGATGGGCACCGCCTCGCCCCCCGTGTCCGAGCAGCCCGCCACGGCAGCCGTCGCGCCGGGTGCACCGGTCGGCGTACCGGGCGCGACCCTCGACGGCGGCGAAACAGCCCCCTCCGACACGGCGGCCATCGACCGCCAGATCACCGCGATGCTGCCGAGCCTGCCGGAGCCCGCCGGCATCCCCGCCCTGCCGGTGAAGCCGGCGGCGGGGCCCGTCGTCCCGCTCCTCCGCAACGAGACCTCGCCCGGCGGCACTCTGATGAGCGGACGCCCCCTCGACGGGGACGCGACCGGCACCGTGGAGCGCACGCTCCTGCGGGGGAACGCCCCCGCCCCGCAGCCGGGGCGGGCCGACGATTTCCGCTGGCCTCCAGGGTGACGGATGTCGTCGGGGCTGACGCCCCGACACCCGCCACCCCGGAACCCGATCAGCGCGGGAGGACGCTGGCGCCCATCAGTGCCTCGTCGATGGCGCGGGCGGCCTGACGGCCCTCCCGGATCGCCCAGACGACCAGGGACTGGCCGCGGCGCATGTCGCCCGCCGCCCAGATCTTCGCGTCGGAGGTGCGGTAATCCTCCTCGTTCGCGTCGATGTTGCCACGCTTCGTGACACCCACGCCCGACTGCTCCAGCAATCCCTTCTGGACCGAGCCCGCGAAGCCGATCGCCATGAAGACGAGGTCGGCCGGCATGACGAACTCGCTGCCCGGGATCGGCTGGCGCTTGGCATCGACCCGGGCGCAGACTACGCCCGTCAGCACGCCCTTCTTGTTGCCTTCGAGCCGCAGCGTCGCCGCCTGGAACTCGCGCTCGGCGCCCTCGGCCTGGCTCGACGAGGTCCGCATCTTGGTCGGCCAGTAGGGCCACACCGTCAGCTTGTCCTCCCGCTCCGGCGGCCGGGGACGGATGTCGAGCTGCGTCACCGACAGGGCGCCCTGGCGGAAGGCCGTGCCGACGCAATCCGAGGCCGTGTCACCGCCGCCGATCACCACGACGTTCTTGCCGTTGGCCAGGATCGGCGCTTCGCCGTTCCCGCGCATCGGCTCCTGGCCGACCCGGCGGTTCGACTGGATGAGGTAGGGCATGGCGTAGTGGACGCCGTCGAGCTCCTGGCCCGGCAGGTTCGGGTTGCGCGGATCCTCGGCACCGCCGCAGAAGATCACCGCGTCGAACTTCGCCTTGAGCTCCTCGACGGAATTCGTGACGCCGATGTTCTGGTTGTAGTGGAAGACGACGCCCTCGGCCTCCATCTGCTTCACGCGCCGGTCGATGTGGCGCTTCTCCATCTTGAAGTCCGGGATGCCGTAGCGGAGCAGGCCACCTGCCTTGGATTCCCGCTCGAAGACGTGCACGTCGTGCCCGACCCGGGCGAGTTGCTGCGCCGCCGCCATCCCCGCCGGCCCGGAGCCGATCACCGCCACGCGCTTGCCCGTGCGGACTTCCGGTGCCTCGGGCTTGATCCAGCCCATATTCCAGGCGCGGTCGGCGATGGCCTGCTCGATCGTCTTGATGGCGACCGGCTGGTTCTCGAGGTTGAGGGTGCAGGCTTCCTCACAGGGCGCCGGACACACGCGGCCGGTAAATTCCGGGAAGTTGTTCGTGGAATGGAGGTTGCGCGAGGCCTCCTCCCAATCCGACTGGAACACGAGGTCGTTCCAGTCCGGAATCTGGTTGTGCACGGGGCAGCCGGTGGGGCCGTGGCAGAACGGGATGCCGCAATCCATGCAGCGGGCCGCCTGCTTGGTGAGGTCGTGCTCGTCCAGCGGAAGCGTGAACTCGCGGAAGTGCCGGACCCGGTCAGCGGCGAGCTGGTACTTCTGCTCCTGCCGATCGAATTCGAGGAAGCCCGTGATCTTGCCCATCGATCAGTCCACTCGCGCCGTTGTCTCTGTCCGTTGAAGCCGGTGTGCCCTGGCCGAAGATCGTCAGGGCCGAAGCCAGTTCTCGATCGTCAGGCCGGGGATCCGCCCAAACTCTCTCGTATTGTCCGTCACCAGAATGCTCTCGTCGGCGACCGCATGGCTTCCGATGAGCAAGTCGTTGCCCCCGATCGGCGTCCCCTCCCTCTCGAGGAAAGTCCGCAGATCGGCGTAGATCCTATCGCAGGGCGGATGCCACGGCGCGATGGCGATGGCCGCCAGCACCGCCTCCACCTGCCGGGTCAACCGTTCCGACCCTTTTCTCGCAGCGCCGTAACGCAATTCGGCCGCCACGACGATGGAAGTGTAGACCGCCTCCTCGCTGACCTTCGCAATCGTCTCGGCCACGACGCCCCCCGGATGCCGCACCAGCGCCGAGAGAATGTTGGTGTCGAGCAGGTAGCGCATTCACAGCCGGATTTCGTCCGGCTGCGGGTCCACGATGTCCGGCCAATCCGTATCGAGGTCGTCGAGCCCCGCCAGCACGGCCAGCAGCGAGGATGGCGCCACGGGTTCGAGCACGAGCCGGCCGCCGTCGGTGCGAAGGATCGCCTCCTCCGCCCGCAACGCGAAGCCAGCGGGAATCTCGACCCGCTGCCCTCCTGGCGTCCGCACGAGGCGGACGCGCGCGACCTGCTCCCCCATGGTTCGGCCTCCCCTACTCCGCCGCCACCGGCATCCGCGCCATCTCCATCTCACGGAGCGCCCGGCGGTACTCCACCGGCATCACCTTGACGAACCTCGTGCGGTAGCCCGCCCAGTCGTCCAGGATCGCCTTGGCCTTCGGGCTGCCCGTGTACTTGAGATGGTTGGTGATGAGCTGCGAGAGCCGCTCCTCGTCGTGGCCCGACATGTCGGCGAGGATGTCGACCCGGCCCTTAGTCTCCAGGTCGCCATCCTGGTGGAAGCGACGCATCAGGTCGTCCTCCTCCTCGACGGGTTCGAGATCCACCATCGACAGGTTGCACCGCTTCGAGAACGACCCGTCCTCGTCGAGGACGTAGGCGAGTCCGCCCGACATGCCCGCCGCGAAGTTGCGCCCGGTCTCGCCGATCGACACCACGACGCCGCCGGTCATGTACTCGCAGCCATGGTCGCCCATGCCCTCGACCACGGCGATGGCGCCGGAGTTACGGACGGCGAACCGTTCGCCCGCCGAACCGCGGATGTAGCACTCGCCCGCGATGGCCCCGTAGAGGACGGTGTTGCCCACCATGATCGTCCGCTCGGCCGGCGCCCGGAGGGCGTCGCTCGGCCGGATGATCAGCTTGCCGCCGGACAAGCCCTTGCCGACATAGTCGTTGCCGTGGCCGGTCAGCTGGAGGGTCACCCCCGCCGCGGCCCAGGCACCGAAGCTCTGCCCGGCCGTCCCCGACAGGTGCACCTTGATGGTGTCGTCGGGCAACCCGTCATGGCCGTAGGCCTTGGCGACCTCGCCGGACAGCATCGCCCCCGCCGCACGGTCCGAGTTGCGGATCGTGTCGGTGAGCACCACCGGCTCGCCGGTCGCGAGGGCGTTGCGGGCCCCCTCGATCAGCCGCCGGTCGAGGACGTGCTCGATCGGGTGGTGCTGACGCTCGACATGGCGGTGCGCCACGTCGGGCCCGACCTCGGGCCGGTGGAACAGCTTCGTGAAGTCGAGCCCGCGCGCCTTCCAGTGGGAGATGGCCGCGACCTTGTCGAGGACGTCCGAGCGGCCGATCGCCTCCTCGAGCTTCGTGAAGCCGAGGGCGGCCAGGATCTCCCGCACCTCCTCCGCCACGAAGAAGAAGTAGTTCACCACGTGCTCGGGCGTGCCCTTGAAACGCTTGCGCAGGACCGGATCCTGCGTCGCCACGCCCACCGGACAGGTGTTCAGGTGGCACTTGCGCATCATGATGCAGCCCGCGGCGATCAGCGGGGCGGTCGAGAAGCCCATCTGGTCGGCGCCGAGCAGCGCCGCGATGATCACGTCCCGCCCGGTGCGCAGGCCGCCATCGGCCTGGAGGGCGACGCGCCCGCGCAGGCCGTTGAGCACCAGCGTCTGCTGGGTCTCGGCGAGGCCGGTCTCCCACGGGCCGCCTGCATGCTTGAGCGAGGTGAGCGGCGCGGCGCCCGTGCCCCCGTCGAAGCCGGAGATGGTGATGTGGTCGGCCCGCGCCTTGGCGACGCCCGCCGCCACGGTGCCGACGCCGACCTCAGAGACGAGCTTCACCGACACGTCCGCCGACGGGTTCACGTTCTTCAGGTCGAAGATCAGCTGGGCCAGATCCTCGATGGAGTAGATGTCGTGATGCGGCGGCGGCGAGATGAGGCCGACGCCCGGCGTAGCGTAGCGGACCTTGGCGATCTTGGCATCGACCTTGTGGCCCGGCAGCTGGCCGCCTTCGCCGGGCTTGGCGCCCTGGGCGACCTTGATCTGCATCATGTCGGAGTTGACGAGGTACTCCGTCGTGACGCCGAACCGCCCCGAGGCCACCTGCTTGATCGCGGACCGGCGCGAACGTCCGTCCGGCAGGGGCTTGAACCGCTCCACCTCCTCGCCGCCCTCGCCCGAGTTCGAGCGACCGCCGAACGAGTTCAGGGCGATGGCCAGCGTCTCGTGCGCCTCCTTGGAGATGGAGCCGTAGGACATCGCCCCCGTGGCGAACCGCTTCACGATGTCGGCGGCCGGCTCGACGGCGTCGAGCGGCACCGGGGTCCGGCCGATCTCCTCGGCGGACCGGATGCGGAACAGGCCCCGCAGGGTCTTGAGCTGGTTCTCCTGCTGGTTCACCAGCTTGGCGTATTCCCGGTAGCGCTCGGGCACGTTGAGGCGCACCGCGTGCTGCAGGGTCGCCACCGTGTCCGGCGTCCAGGTGTGGGCCTCGCCACGCAGGCGGTAGGCGTACTCGCCGCCGACATCCAGCGCGTTGCGGTAGACCGGGGCGTCACCGAACGCGTCCCGGTGGCGGCGCACGGTCTCCTCGGCGACCTCGGCCATGCCGACGCCCTCGATGGTCGTCGCCGTGCCGAAGAAGTCCCGGGCCACGAAGGCCGAATTCAGGCCGACCGCGTCGAAGATCTGCGCGCCGCAATAGGACTGGTAGGTCGAGATGCCCATCTTGGACATCACCTTCAGCAGGCCCTTATCGATGGCCTTGATGTAGCGGTAGATGATCTCGTCGTCGGTGAGGTCGGGCGGGAACTCGTCCTTCATCTCCGTGAGGGTCTCGAAGGCGAGATAGGGGTTGATCGCCTCCGCACCGTAGCCGGCGAGGCAGGCGAAGTGGTGCACCTCCCGCGGCTCACCGGATTCCACCACGAGCCCCACCGAGGTGCGCAGCCCCTTGCGGATCAGGTAGTTGTGGACCGCCGCGGTCGCGAGCAGCGCCGGGATCGGGATACGATCCGGCCCCACCGCGCGGTCGGTGAGCACGATGATGTTGTAGCCGCCGCGCACCGCCGCCTCGGCCCGGTCGCACAAGCGGTCGAGGGCGCCCTCCATGGCCGCCGCGCCGCTCTCGGCGGGGTAGGTCATGTCGAGGGTCTTGGTGTCGAACCGGTCCTCGAAGTGGCCGATCGAGCGGATCTTCTCGAGGTCGCCGTTGGTGAGGATCGGCTGGCGCACCTCCAGCCGCTTCCGGCGGGACGCGCCCTCCATGTCGAGCAGGTTCGGCCGCGGCCCGATGAACGAGACGAGGCTCATCACCGCCTCCTCGCGGATCGGATCGATCGGCGGGTTGGTCACCTGCGCGAAGTTCTGCTTGAAATAGGTGTAGAGCAGCTTCGACTTCTCGGAGAGGGCCGAAAGCGGCGTATCCGTCCCCATGGAGCCGACCGCCTCCTGGCCCGTGACGGCCATGGGCTGCATCAGCAGCTTCAGGTCTTCCTGGGTGTAGCCGAACGCCTGCTGGCGATCGAGCAGCGCCACGTCGCTGCGGCTCTCGCGCGGCACGACGGGCTTCAGATCTTCGAGGACGATCTGCGTGTTGCGCACCCAGTCGGCATAGGGATGCGCCTGCGCCAGCTCGCCCTTGATCTCCTCGTCGGAGACGATCCGGCCCTTCTGCAGATCGATGAGCAGCATCCGCCCCGGCTGGAGGCGCCAGGACTGGACGATCTTCTCGTCCGGGATCGGAAGGGTGCCGGCCTCCGAGGCGAGGACCACAAGGCCGTCGTCGGTGACGATGTAGCGGGCCGGACGCAGGCCGTTCCGGTCCAGCGTCGCGCCGATCTGGCGGCCGTCGGTGAAGGCCACGGCGGCCGGGCCGTCCCACGGCTCCATCAGGGCGGCGTGGTACTCGTAGAAGGCGCGCCGCTCCTCGTCCATGAGCGGGTTGCCCGCCCAGGCCTCGGGGATGAGCATCATCATGGCGTGGGCGAGCGGGTAACCGCCCATCACCAGGAACTCGAGGGCGTTGTCGAAGCAGGCGGTGTCGGACTGACCCTCGTAGGAGATCGGCCAGAGCTTCGAGATGTCGTTCCCGAACAGCTCGGAATCGACGCTCGCCTGCCGGGCGGCCATCCAGTTCACGTTGCCGCGCAGGGTGTTGATCTCGCCGTTATGGGCGACGAACCGATACGGGTGCGACAGGCGCCAGGTGGGGAAGGTGTTGGTGGCGAAGCGCTGGTGCACCAGGGCCAGCGCCGAGACGAACCGCTCGTCCTTCAGGTCGAGGAAGTAGTTCCCCAGCTGGTTCACCAGCACCATGCCCTTGTAGACGATGGTCCGGGTCGACACAGAGACCGGGTAGAACTCCTTCATCCGCGCGTCGTCGTGACCGTAGATGGTGTTCGAGATCGCCTTGCGGGCCACGTAGACCCGGCGCTCGAACGCATCCTGATCGCTCACCGAGGCCGGACGGCCGATGAAGACCTGCCTGTGGCAGGGCTCCGTCGCCAGCACCGCCTTGCCGAGGTCGGACGAGTCGACCGGCACGTCGCGCCAGCCCAGCAGGGGCAGGCCCTCGGCGGCCAGCGTCGCGGCGACGATCCCCTCGATCACCCGGCGCGGCTGCTCGGCCTTGGGCAGGAAGAGTTGCGCGATGGCGTATTGCCCCGCCGGGGGAAGCTCGAAGCCGAGGCGCGAGCACTCCTCCGCGAAGAAGGCATGCGGGATCTGCGTGAGGATACCGCAACCGTCGCCCATCTTCGGGTCCGCGCCGACGGCGCCCCGATGGTCGAGATTCTCCAGGATCTTCAGGCCCTGCGCGACGATGGAGTGGCTGCGCCGGTCGTGCATGTCGGCGATGAAACCGACGCCACAGGCGTCGCGTTCATGGGCAGGGTTGTACGCGCCCTGGGCTTTGGGAAGCGCAGGGTCACGCACGATCAGCGGCATCGTGGCGCCGCGGGGAGCGTTCGGCTCGGGGGCGTATCCGCGTCCAGCCATGCTTCCTCTTGTCCCTTCCCTCGTCGCGAGCCGCGCCCGACCCATCGGGAACTGCGAGCAGGTTTCGTGCCTCGATATCACCTACGGCCGGCCGGGGCGCAAAAGACGCAGCGGACCGCCCCGTGTGGCGGTGCCCGGAGGCCCGCATGCACGAAGGCGTCGCGGTCTCGTCTGCCGGCTCTGGCGCCCACGCGCGACATGCGACCGAGGCGAATGGGACAGTGCTCCTGTCCTAAGTTGTGAAGTTGGCAGATTGAAGTGGTTTCAGCAAGGGCCGCAGCACGTTGGCCCACCCCTCACCCCGGCCCGCGGCCGGGGCGAATTAGCACGGCCCCACCCTTCGCAATATCGCCCGAATCCGGGGTTCTACGGGAGAGGCCGAGCACAAGCGGCATGCGGGGCAACGACCTCGCCGGCATGGCCGACGACCGGGCGAACCGGACGAGGCCATGCCGGAACCGGACTACCCGGCCGGGTCTCCAGAATCGGGAACGAGTGTGATGAGCGAGCGCGCCATGTCCGAGAGCGCCTCCGAGTGCGCCCCCATAGGTCGATATCCCCGTTCAGGAGGCTGGCCGGGGCACCGCGCGTTCCGCGCCGCCATCCTCACGGCAGGCCTTCTGCTCGCCGGTGCCGGAGGCGCGGGTGCCCAGGGCTTCGACCGGACCTTCTTCGATGACGACGTTCTGCCGCCCCGCGTCATCGCGTGGCGGTTGGCCGACCGCGGCTTCACCAACCTGTCGCGCCCGCACTTCGACGGGCGATTCTATCTTGTGGATGCGGTCAATCCGGCCGGCCTGCCCGTGCGCCTCGTCCTCGACCCGATGAACGGGGCGATCGTCGGCCGCGGGCGCATGCCCGGCCAGGAGGTGTATGCCCGCCTGGAGCGGCCGCCCACGCGTCCCATGCCGGGCTACGGCTGGACCGAGGACGACGTCGCCCGCCCGGTGCCGATTCCCGCCGAGCCCGGCCCGGGCATGCGCCTGCCCCGCCGACCGGGCCCCGACGCCGCCCGGCCCGGGGAGGGGAACCCGCTCGGCCTCAATCCCGATGGCAGCCACCGGACGGAGCCCCCACGCCGGGTCGCCCGCACCAGTCCGACCCGGACGCCCGACCGGCCCCCTGCCCGGGTGAGCCCGGCCGCACCCGCGCCGAAGGTGACCCCCGAGGCGGCTCGGCCGGAGCCGGCTCCTCCCACTCCCGCGGCCAATGCGAACCCGGCGCCCGACAGGGCCCCGGCCGTAAAGGAGGCCCCCGCTCCGGCCGCCGAGCCGAAGCCCGTCGCCGTGGCCGCCCCGAAGCAGGAGTGGCGAGACCCGCCCGCAGAGGGCAAGCGCCCCGTCCGGGTGATCGGCGGCGCGACGATCGTGCCGGGCATCCCCGAGAAGGACGGCGAGGCGCCGCAGCCCCAGCCGTAGCGGACCTCAGGCCCCGCCGTGGACGAGCCGCTCCCCACCGGTGAAGACGGTGAGGGAATCGGACCGGGCGATGGCACAGAGGGTGAGGCCGTGCGCCTTCGCCCGCTCCAGAGCGAGGGAGGTCGGCGCGGAGATCGCCACGACCGCGCCCGCGCCGAGGCGAACCGCCTTCTCCACCATCTCGAATGAGCACCGGCTGGTGATGACGAGGAACCCGTCGGCCGGATCGGTGCCGGCGCGGATCAGGGCGCCGATGAGCTTGTCCAGGGCGTTGTGCCGGCCGACATCCTCGCGCACGGCCGTCAACGTCCCGTCGAGCCGCGCCCAGGCCGCCGCATGGACGGCCCGCGTCCTCGCCCCCAGACGCTGCTCCGAATCGAGGGCTGAGAGCGCCCGCCCCACCGACTCGACCGGGAGCCGCAGGGAAGGCGCCGTCCGCGGGACCGCATGGGGAAGGGAGGCCAGATCCTCGATGCCGCAGACGCCGCATCCGGTGCGCCCGCTGATCGCCCTCTTCCGCGCCAGATGCTCGCGCAGCCGCCCGGGGGCGAGTTCCACGAGGAGGCGCAGGCCGTCCGGCGCCGCCTCGACCCGGACTTCCCTGACTTCGGCGGCCTCCTCGATGATCCCCTCGGTGAGGCTGAACCCGTAGGCGAAATCCTCGAGGTCGCCGGGGGTGGTCATCATCACCGCATGCGGCACGCTGCCGTAGATGAGGTTGACCGGGGCCTCGACGGCCAGGGGCCGCAGGCCGGGTTTGGCGGCCGGATCGTCGTAGGCGATGACGGACATCGGCACCTCGACCGACAGTGGCATTCCCGCCGGCCCGGAGCCGCCGTTCCCCGTCTCCGCGGACATCAGCGTACCGTCCCGATGGACCGTGCGCAGGCCACAGGAACGACGCCCTGAAAGCCTTCCATGCGACGCTTGGGTGGTTGCACCGGGAACGTCCTTGTGATCTGAAGCCACACGCGGAAGCTCGGTCAGCGATTGGCCGCGCTATCCGTCAGGTCGGCGATGGTTCCCGCACAGTCAAGACGGGGCGGCTGATCTGAAGCAAGTGGACGGGGAGCCATGAGAGGCATGCGGACGGTGCGGACGATCACCAGGTCATTCTGGACTTTACCGTTCCTCGGCTCACTCCTTGCCGGCACGTCGCAGGTGTCGGCCGCCGGGTTCGGGCAACCCGTTCCGTGGGAGATGAGCCGGCAGATCCCGGTCACCGAGAACGCCCGCGACATCCTCAATTTCGAGATCGGGCTGCACTGGCTCTCGCTGGCGATCTCCCTGTTCGTGCTGGGCTTGATCCTGTGGTGCGTCTTCCGCTTCGGCGAGAAGCGGAACCCGACGCCCTCGCGCTTCACCCACAACACCGCCATCGAGGTCGCCTGGACCATCGTCCCGGTGCTGATCCTCGTCGCGGTGGCGATCCCCTCGTTCCGCCTGCTGCGCACGCAGCTCTCGGACCCGAAGGCGGACATGATCGTCAAGGTCATCGGCCACGCGTGGTACTGGTCCTACGAGTATCCGCAGACCGAGCAGGGCGGCGGCTTCACGTTCGACGCCAACCTCGATGAGGACAAGCAGCCCCGCCTCCTGCAGACCGACAACGAGATGGTCGTGCCGGTGGGCAAGATCGTGAAGATCCAGGTCACCGCCGCGGATGTGCTGCATTCCTGGGCGATGCCGTCGTTCGGCTTCAAGATCGACGCGGTGCCCGGCCGCCTGAACCAGATGTGGTTCAAGGCCGAGAAGGAAGGCACGTTCCACGGCCAGTGCTCGGAGCTGTGCGGCCAGCGCCACGCCTACATGCCGATCGTCGTGCGCGTCGTGAGCGAGCAGGCCTACGCGGACTGGCTGAAGGAGGCCAAGACCAAGTACGCCGCCCTCGACAACGGCAAGAGCTTCGCCGAGGCGCGCTGAGGCGCGCCCGCTTTCCGAAACGCACCCGTCCACCCGTAAGGCACGTCACAGATGGCAACAGCCGCCACCCATGCCGGGGCTCACGAGGCCCACGACCACAAGCCGAGCTTCTTCGCGCGCTGGTTCCTCTCCACGAACCACAAGGATATCGGCACCCTCTACCTGCTGTTCGCGTTCTGCGCGGGCATGATCGGCGCCTTCCTCTCCTTCGGCATCCGCATGGAGATGGAGGAGCCCGGCCTCCAGTACTTCTCGAGCCCGGCGACGTATAACGTCTTCGTCACGGGCCACGGCCTCATCATGGTGTTCTTCATGGTGATGCCCGCCCTGATCGGCGGCTTCGGGAACTGGTTCGTGCCGCTGATGATCGGCGCGCCGGACATGGCGTTCCCGCGCATGAACAACATCTCCTTCTGGCTCACCGTGGCGGGCTTCTGCTCGCTGCTGTGCTCCCTGTTCGTCGAGGGCGCCCCTGGGGCCAGCGGCGCGGGCACCGGCTGGACGGTCTACCCGCCGCTCTCGACCATGGGCCATCCCGGCCCGGCCGTCGACTTCGCGATCTTCGCCCTGCACCTGTCCGGCGCGGGCTCGATCCTCGGGGCGATCAACTTCATCACCACCATCCTGAACATGCGCGCCCCGGGCATGACGCTGCACAAGATGCCGCTCTTCGCCTGGGCCGAGCTGGTCACCGCGTTCCTCCTGCTGCTCTCGCTGCCGGTGCTCGCGGGCGCCATCACGATGCTGCTCACCGACCGGAACTTCGGCACCACGTTCTTCGACCCGGCCGGCGGCGGTGACCCGATCCTGTACCAGCACCTGTTCTGGTTCTTCGGTCACCCCGAAGTGTACATCATGATCCTGCCGGCCTTCGGCATCGTGTCGCACATCATCGCCACGTTCTCGCGCAAGCCGGTCTTCGGCTACCTCGCGATGGCGTACGCGATGGTCGCCATCGGCGTCGTCGGCTTCGTCGTGTGGGCGCACCACATGTACACGGTCGGCCTGTCGCTGCAGACGCAGTCTTACTTCGTCTTCGCGACCATGGTGATCGCGGTGCCGACGGGCGTGAAGATCTTCTCGTGGATCGCGACCATGTGGGGCGGCTCGATCCGCTTCACCGCTGCGATGCATTGGGCGGTCGGCTTCATCTTCCTCTTCACCGTCGGCGGCGTGACCGGCGTGGTGCTCGCCAACTCGGCGGTCGATAAGTACCTCCACGACACCTACTACGTCGTCGCGCACTTCCACTACGTGCTGTCGCTCGGCGCCGTGTTCATCATCTTCGCCGGCATCTACTACTGGTTCCCGAAGATGACCGGCCGCATCATCCCGGAATGGGCCGGCAAGCTGCACTTCTGGCTGGCCTTCATCGGCGCGAACGTCCTGTTCTTCCCGATGCACTTCCTCGGCCTCGCCGGAATGCCGCGGCGCTATGCCGACTATCCGGAGGCGTTCGCCGGCTGGCACAAGGTGTCGACCTACGGCGGTCACATCTTCGGCCTGGGGATGTTCGTCTTCGTGATCGGCGTCGTCCTCGCCTTCCGCTCCAAGGAGCGGGCCGCGGACAACCCCTGGGGCGAGGGTGCCACCACGCTGGAATGGACCCTGTCCTCCCCGCCGCCCTTCCACCAGTTCGAGACGCTGCCCCACATCGTCGACGAGCCGGGCGCGCACTGAACCAGAAGCCGGGGGCCGCTTGCGGCCCCCGCCCTTTCCCGGAGGCCGCCACCGAGGCGACCTCCCGGCAAGGGCGCCCCGGGGCCGAAACCGGGGGTGCACGTCGCCGCGGGCGACGCCTTGAGCCGATCTGATTTCGAGGGACGATCCGATCGTGACCCGAACCACCGGATCACGGGCTGAATAGCAGCGGACCTGATGACAAGCGCCACCAGCACCCTGAGCCCCACCGCCACGGCGGTCGGCGGCGACGTTCCGGACTACTTCGCCCTGCTGAAGCCGCGGGTGATGGTCCTGGTGATCTTCACCGCCCTCGTGGGGATGAGTGTCTCGCACGGGCATGTCCCGCCCGCCATCGGGGTGATCTCGCTCTTCGCCATCGCCGTCGGCGCGGGGGCGTCGGGCTGCCTGAACATGTGGTGGGACGCCGACATCGACGCGGTGATGACTCGCACGGCCGACCGGCCGATCCCCGCGGGGCGCATCACCTCCGGCGAGGCCCTGGGCTTCGGCCTGTTCCTCTCCGTGGCCTCTGTGCTGGTGCTCGGGCTCGCGGCGAACTGGCTCTCGGCGGCGCTGCTCGCCTTCACCATCGTCTTCTACGCGGTGATCTACTCGATGTGGCTGAAGCGGGCGACCGCGCAGAACATCGTCATCGGTGGCGCGGCCGGCGCCCTGCCCCCTGTGATCGGGCAGGCGGTGGTGACCGGGCATGTGGGGATCGAGTCCCTCGTCCTGTTCGCCATCATCTTCATCTGGACGCCGCCGCATTTCTGGGCCCTCGCCCTGATCAAGGCGGGGGAATACGCCCGCGCCGGCATCCCGATGATGCCCAACGTCGCCGGGCCGGAGTCCACCCGTCGCCAGATCGTCTGGTATTCCGTGTTCCTCGCCCCCCTCGGCCTCGTGCCGGTGGCCATGGGGTTCGGGGGCCTCCTCTACGCCGTCGTCGGCACGGTGGGCGGGATCGGCATGGTGGCGCTCAGCGTGCGCGTTCTGCGGAACCGCACGGGCGAGGCGGAGAAGAAGGCGGCGATGGGCCTGTTCGGCTTCTCGATTCTCTACCTCTTCGCGCTGTTCTCCGCGCTGCTGGCCGAGCAGAGCCTCGGTCTGTTCCGCGCGGTCGTGGCCTGAGCCGATGCCGCTGGAACCCAAGATCGAGTATCGGCCGCTCACCCCCGAGGAGGAGGTGCGGCGGCGGAAGCGGTCGGTGGCGATCGCCCTCGCCCTCGGCGCGATGGTGCTGCTGTTCTTCGTGCTGACCATCGCGAAGCTCGGACCCCAGGTCCTCAACCGGCCCCTCTAGAGGGAGACGCGATGACAGCCCCCTCCCCTCGCCCCACGCCTTCGCGCGGCGCCGCGCGTACCGCCGTGCTGTGTGCCGGTTTGGCGTTCGGCATGGTCGGGCTCGCCTACGCTTCGGTGCCCCTCTACAACGCCTTCTGCAAGGCGACGGGCTACGACGGCACGCCCCGCCAGGGGCCGGCCCTGTCGCTGGCGGCGGCGCGCAGCGACGACAGCATGGTCGTCCACTTCGACACCAACGTGGCGCCCGGCATCGCCTGGAAGTTTGCCCCGGAGGTGAGCAGCATCGACGCGAAGCTCGGCGAGACGAAGACTGTGTTCTTCCGCGTGACGAACACCGGTCCGACGCCCTCCACCGGGGTGGCGACGTTCAATGTCCAGCCCGGCCTGATGGGCGGCTACTTCGTGAAGGTCGCCTGCTTCTGCTTCAACGAGCAGACGCTGCAGCCGGGGGAGACCATCGACGTGCCGGTCGTCTTCTACGTCGATCCGGCCGTCCGGGACGACTCGAACACCGCCCACCTCTCCGAGATGACGCTGTCCTACACCTACTTCGCCTCGAAGAACGGCCAGCCGGTGACGGCGGCGGTGGCCAACACGGCGGCTCCGGGGACGAAACGCGATTTCTGATCGCGAGCGCGTGACAATAAGGGCCGGCAGCGATTAAAGCTGCGGGTAAGCTGGGCAAGAGCGGTGGTGCCGAAAGGGCTTACGCCGCCGGTGAGGAGCGACGGGACGATGGCCGAGGCGCACGCCAAGAATCACGACTTCCATATCCTCAGCCCGAGTCCGTGGCCGCTGATCGGGGCCTTCTCCGGCTTCCTCATGGCGTTCGGCGCCGTGTTCTGGATGAAGAGCCTGCAGATCGGCACCCTGACGCCGGGCCCTTACGTCTTCGGCCTCGGCACGGTGGGCGTGCTCTACACGATGTTCTCGTGGTGGAAGGACGTTGCGCACGAGGCGGATGCCGGCGACCATACCCGCGTCGTCCAGCTCCACCACCGCTACGGCATGATGATGTTCATCGCCTCCGAGGTGATGTTCTTCGTGGCGTGGTTCTGGGCCTTCTTCGAAGCCGCCCTCTACACCGCCGACCCGATCCAGGTGTCGCGGGTGGAGTTCACCGGCGGCGTGTGGCCGCCCAAGGGCATCGAGGCGTTCGATCCCTGGCATCTGCCGCTCCTCAACACCCTGATCCTGCTGACCTCCGGCACCACGATCACCTGGGCGCACCACGCCCTGCTCGAGGGGGACCGCAAGGGCCTCAAGTACGGCCTGTGGCTGACGATCATCCTCGGCGCGATCTTCACCGCCTGCCAGGGCTACGAGTACAGCCATGCGGAGTTCGGCTTCACCGGCAGCATCTATTCCTCGACCTTCTTCATGGCGACGGGCTTCCACGGCGCCCACGTCATCATCGGCACCATCTTCCTCGCCGTCTGCCTGATGCGGGCCTATGCCGGCTCGTTCACCCCCAAGCAGCATCTCGGGTTCGAGTTCGCCGCCTGGTACTGGCACTTCGTCGATGTGGTGTGGCTGTTCCTCTTCGCCTCCATCTACGTCTGGGGCTCGGGAATCGGCCATTCGGCCCACTGACCCCACGGCGATCAGGGGTAAAATGTCCTAGGCACATGGCGGGGCGGCTTCGGCCGCCCCTTCTTCGTTCGGCACCGATGGGCTATCCGGATCGCGGCCCCAAGCAAGTCTGGACTACCATGCCCACGCCTCCGCCGATCCCGACAGGCCTCAGTGGCCGCTGTCCGCGCTGCGGCGAGGGCCACCTGTTCCAGGGCTACCTCGCCCTGCGCCCGCGGTGCGAGGCCTGCCATCTCGACTATTCGGGCTTCGATTCGGCGGATGGGCCGGCCTTCTTCGTGATGTCGATCGTCGGCCTGGTGGTGGTCGGCACGGCCCTCTGGCTGGAGATCAGCTACGAGCCGCCGATCTGGGTCCACGCCGTCGTGGCCCTCACCCTGTCGATCGGCCTCAGCCTGCTGCTCGTGCGGCCGCTGAAGGGGCTGCTCATCGCCCTCCAGTTCAAGAACAAGGCCGAGGAGGGCCGTTTCGAGCTTTGAGCGCGGTGCGGTCCGGTGCGTGGCGCAGCCTTGTCGCGCCGGGTCTCGCGAGCCTGATCGCCCTTTCCATCCTCATCGGCCTCGGCGTGTGGCAGGTCGAGCGGAAGGCGTGGAAGGAAGACCTGATCGCCCGGATCGTGAGCGAGTCGCGGGCCGCGCCCGTGCCGCCCCCGCCGGCTTCGGCCTGGGACCCGGTGGCCGACGAGTTCCACCATGTCCGGATGACCGGGCGCTTCCTCAACGACAGGGAAACGCTGGTCCACGGCCTCGCCGCAGGCGAAACCCCCGGCCGCGCCCTCCAGGGCTACTACGTCATCACCCCCTTCGTCCGGAGCGACGGCGGGACCGTGCTCGTCAACCGCGGCTTCGTGCCGACTGAGCTGAAGGCGCCGGGGGACCGCAAGGCGGGCTTGATCGAGGGCGAGACCAGCGTCACCGGCATCCTCCGGGCCAGCGAGCCGCGCACGATGTTCGTGCCGGCGCCGGACCCGGTGCGGGGTGAGTGGTTCAATCGCGACGTGCAGGGCATCGCCGCCGCCCGGGGCCTCGGGGAGGTAGCGCCCTATCTCGTGGAGGCCGACGCCACGCCGGGCCAGACCACGTGGCCCCGGGGGGGGCAGCTCCGGGTCGATCTGCCCAACAACCACCTGCAATACGCCTTCACATGGTTCGGCATCGCGGCCTGCCTCGTGGGCGTGTTCGGCGTGTTCGCGTGGCGCCGCCTGAACGAGCCAGCCTGACCCGCGGCGTTTCCGGACTCGTTTCCATGGATCGACAAGGTCCCCCCGCCTGCCCCGTCGCAGGGGCGGGCGCGGCGGAGCGGTGCGCGTCTCCGCCCCGTCAGAGCACCGGCACGCCCTGGGCCTTCGCCTCGTCTGCAGGCTCCACGTGGATCGTCACGACGGTGCCGGGGATCGTGACCTCCAGCGCGCCCTCGATGCGGTCGCAGATGGCGTGCGATTCCGCGACCGTCATGTCGCCGGGGACGACGAGGTGGAAATCCACGAAGGTCGCCCGGCCGGCGGAGCGGGTGCGGACGTCGTGGGCCTCCAAGGCGCCCTCCCCGTGCCGCGAGATCACCGTGCGCACCTGCCCCACGACCTCGGCCGAGGCGGCCTTGTCCATGAGGCCATCGACCGATTCGCGGACCATCCGGTAGCCGGACCAGAGGATGTTCAGGGCGACGAGGCCGGCGATGGCGGGGTCGAGGACGGGGTAGCCGGTGAACCACACCGCCGCGACGCCACCCAGGACGCCGATGGAGGTGACGACGTCGGCGAAGATGTGCCGCGCATCGGCGATCAGGGCCGGCGAGCGCCATTCCCGCCCCCAGCGCAGGAGCGCCCAGGCCCAGACGGCGTTGATCACCCCCGCGACGCCGTTGATGGCGAGGCCGGCGGCCGGGGCATCGAGGGGTTTCGGGTTGAGGAAGCCGTTATAGGCCTCGTGCAGGATCATCAGGGCCGCGATGACGATCAACGCCCCCTCCACCACCGCGGAGAAGAACTCCGCCTTGTGGTGCCCGTAGGGATGGTCCTCGTCGGCGGGCTGGGCGGCGATGCGCAGGGCAATGAACGCCCCCGCCGCCGCGACGACGTTGATGATGCTCTCGAGGGCGTCGGAATACAGCGCGAGGCTGCCGGTCAGCCACGCGGCGTAGAATTTCAGCGCCGTGACGGCGATGCCGATCCCTGCGCTGAGCAGGGCTGCTTGCTGCGAGCGTTCCATGGCCGAACCGAACCGAGGGGGGGCGCGGGCTGCATATCCGAGGTCGTCCCCGGAAGGCCATGGCAAAGCTTCGAGCGTGGGGAATACGATTTAGCCCTGGCTCAGTTCGGCGGACGCCCCCTCGGTCGTGCCGGCCCGGGCGGATTCGCGGACACGGCTGCGTTCGGCCTGGCCGCGGGCCCTGGCCGCCTTCCGGGCGAGGCCACGCTTCTGCCAGCCGAACCGCGCCTGGGCCGCCAGGGCATCGAGGCGGGCCGCCTCGCGCAGCCAGTAGTCCACCAGTTGACCGTCCAGGGTGGCGCGCGGGAGCGGGTTCATCGGGTCCATGGCGTCACTCCTTCGGGGAGGGTGGCTCGTCCGTCTCCTCGACGATGAGGGCGACGGCCTTGCCGTGGAAGCTGCCCAGGCCGGATCCGCGGACCGGCACGGTGGGGCTGCCGAAGGGCTCGCTGGGATAGGCCTCCTCGAACCGCGCCCTCGCGTCGTCGGAATTGTCCGCCTTCAGGACGATCCGCTCCTTGCCCGGCAGGGGCCAGCGGGGATCGGCGGGGTCTCGCGGACGCACGGCGTACCACGGCATGGGGCTCGATCCTCGCTTTGCGGTCTCCCTTGCCCGGTATGGGCACGGACCGGGAGAATAAGTCCGGCGACGCGATTCGGTTCGGTCGGCTTGATCCGCGGTGCGTCGCGACCCACCTCCTGCGCGAGGGAAGCCGGGCCGGGACGACGGCCCGCAGCGAGGACGTGCGATGATCGACCTGTATTACTGGCCGACCCCGAATGGCCACAAGATCACGATGTTCCTGGAGGAGGCCGGGCTTCCCTACACGATCAAGCCGGTGAACATCGGCAAGGGCGAGCAGTTCAACCCCGATTTCCTGAAGATCGCCCCGAACAACCGGATGCCGGCCATCGTCGACCACGCCCCCGAGGGCGGCGGGACCATGAGCCTGTTCGAATCCGGTGCCATCCTCCTCTACCTCGCCGAGAAGACGGGCCGGTTCCTCCCCAAGGAGATGTGCGGCCGCTACGAGGCGCTGCAATGGCTGTTCTGGCAGATGGGCGGTCTGGGCCCCATGCTGGGGCAGAACCACCATTTCAGCCAGTACGCCCCCGAGAAGATCGAGTACGCGATCAAGCGTTACGTCAACGAGACGAACCGGCTCTACGGCGTCCTCGACCGGCGCCTCGCCGACCGGGAATTCCTGGCGGGCCCGGACTATACGATCGCCGACATGGCCAGCTATCCCTGGATCGTCCCGTGGGAGAAGCAGGGCCAGAACATCGATGAGCATCCGAACCTGAAGCGCTGGTTCCACGCCATCGCCGAGCGCCCAGGCACCAAGGCGGCCTACGCCCACGCCCCGAAGGTCAATCCCGATTTCGGGAAGACGATGAGCGAGGACGCCAAGAAGATCATGTTCGGCCAGACCGCGGCGGCCCGATAGCCCGGTGCGCCGGTCCTTCGCCCTCGCGGCGGCGCTCTGCGCGGCGGCCCCGGTGCCGCCGGCCTGGTGCGCGCCGGCCGACAGCCTCGCCGCGCTCTGGCGCTACCTCGGCGGCTGCGCCACGCTCGAAGGCGTGACGCCGGGGGCGGTCGGATCGGAGGTGACGGTGCTGTTCAGCCTGAAGCGCGACGGCTCGCTCCTCGGACAACCCAGGATCACGCATTCGCGCCTGTTGGGAAGCGAGGCGGACCAGCGCGCCTTCGTGGGCGCGGCCCTCGGGGCCGTGTCGCGCTGCCTCCCGGCCGAGATCACCGACGGTCTGGGCGGCGCCATCGCCGGCCGGCCGCTCAACCTGCGCCTCACCAGCCGCAAGCCGGAACGAGCGCTCTGAGGCCGGCTTGTGCCGTTCCTCACGCCATCCTCACGCGGGCGCGCCCGGTGCCCGCTCGACCCTTTATGCCACTGGCCTCACGTGAAGGGCGCGGTCCCGAGAGGATCGCGCGAACCCCACCCGATCCATGTCCCCCATCCCGTCCATCCACGATCTTCCCGCCACCTTCGTCGCGGCCGAAGCGAACCGCTTCGTCGTCGGCCAGGATTCGAAGGGGCGCTGGGTCGCCCTCGAGATCCACGGACGCGGCGGCGGACTGTTCCGGGACAGGCAGGCCGCGTTCCACTACGCGTCCGCCGAGACGGGGCGCTGCCCCGAGGCCGTCGTCGTCTCGGGCGGCCTGATCGAGCTGCGCCCGTGACCGGGGGTCAGGGCGCGTCCGGCGCGCGCAGCCGGTAGCCGACGCCGGTCTCCGTCAGGAGGAGGCGCGGCCGCTCCGGGTCGGCCTCGAGCTTCTGGCGGAGCTGGCGCATGTAGACCCGCAGGTATTGCGGGTCCGACGAGGTCGAGACCGACTGCATCAGCTGGGCGTGGGTGAGCACCTTCCCGGCATGCAGCACCAGCACCCGGAGGAAATCGTATTCCCGCGGCGTCAGCTTCACCTCGGCATCGTCCACCCGCACGATGCGGCGCACGAGATCGACGGTGAGGCGATCCGCGTGGAAGACCGGCCGCTCGCCCTGGGTGGCGAACTGGTGGCGCAGGGCCGCCCGGAGGCGCGCCAGCAGCTCGGCCATGCCGAACGGCTTGGTCACGTAGTCGTCGGCGCCGCAGTCGAGGGCCTCCACCTTCCCGGTCTCGTCGTCGCGGCTCGACAGCACCACCACCGGCAGGTCGGGATGGTTGGCGCGGATCGCCCTCAGCAGGTCGTGGCCGCCCATGTCGGGCAGGCCGAGGTCGAGGATCACGAGGTCGGCCCCCTCGCGGGCGAGCAGGTCGAGGGCGGTGCGGCCGTCCGGCGCTTCCAGGATCGCGTAGCCCTGGGTCGCGAGGCCCATCCGCAGGAGCTTGCGGATCGGCGGATCGTCGTCGATCACGAGGACGGTGGCGCTCATGCGGCGATGTCCCTCCGGCCGATGCCCGGCGGGACCGGCAGGCTCACGGTGAAGCAGGCGCCGCTGCGGTCGCGCCGGTTGCCGGCGGTGACGCTCCCGCCCATGGCCTCCACGAAGCCGCGGGAGATGGCGAGGCCGAGCCCCGTCCCGGCCCGGACCCGGTCGCCCTTCCGGACGCGGTAGAACTTGTCGAAGATCCGCTCGGCCTCGCCCTCGGGGAGCCCGTCCCCCTCGTCCAGGAGGTCGATGCGCAGCCGCCCGCCGTCGCGGCGGGCGCGCACCGTCACGGCCGAGCCCTCCGGGGCGTATTTGGCGGCGTTGTCGAGGATGTTGACGAGCACCTGTTCGAACAGAACCGGATCGAGGCGCAGGGCCGGGAGGTCCGCCCCGATGTCGAGCGCCACCCGGTGCCCGGCCAGCACCTTCTCGGTCCGCCTGAGGGCCGTGTCGATGACCTCGGCGACGTCCAAGAGGGCGAGGTTCGGCGCCACCGCCCCGGCTTCGAGGCGGGTCATGTCGAGGAGGTTGGCGATGAACCGGTTCAGGCGCTCCGATTCCTCGATGATCGTGCCGAGCAGTTCGCCCTTGGCCTCCGGTCCGAGGGCGGCGTCGAGGTCGCGCAGGGTGCTCGCCGCGCCCAGCACGGAGGACAGGGGCGTGCGCAGGTCGTGGCTGATCGAGGTCAGCAGGGCTTGGCGCAGGCGGTCGGTCTCGGCGGCACGCTCGGCCCGGTCGAGGTCTTCCACGAGGCGCACGCGTTCGATGGCGAGCGCCCCCATATCGGCCAGGGCGTCGAGGAGGCGGCGGTCCTCCGGCGTGAGCAGCGGGCCCTTTCCATCCGCATCGAGACCGATGACGCCGATGATCCCGCGGCCGGTGCGCATGGGCATGAACAGCCGCCGCGCCCCCGGCAAGGTGTCCGCGCCGCGCCCGGCCGGGCATTCGTTGGCGAAGGCCCAGCGGGCGGCGGCGAGGTCGGCCTCGTCCAGCCGGTCCTCCGGAGGGTAGCCGGCCCGCACGGTGACCGTGTCGTGGTCGGGCAGGAGCAGGACGGTGCGGACCTTCAGCATGGCGGCGATCTGCGCGCAGGTGGCCCAGAGCACGTCATCGAGGGTGCCGCAACCCGCGAGCTTGCGTGAGAACCCGTAGAGCCGTTCCGTCGCCCGTGCCCGGGACTGGCTGAGCACCGCCGTCAACCGCGACCGGGCCGCGAGGTTCGAGACCAGCACCGCCACGGTGGTGAACAGCACGAAGGCGGCCACGTTCGACGGGTCGGCGATGGTGAAGGTGTAGAGCGGCGGCAGGAAGAAGAAGTTGTAGGCCAGGGATGCCGCCACGACGGCGGCGAGGGAGGGGCCGAGCCCCCACCGGATCGCGACGGACACGACCCCGGTGAGCAGGAACAGGTCGGCGTTCTCGGTGCCCAGCGTCGGCTGGAGCAGCAGGGCGAGGCCGAGGCCGATGGCCGTCACCAGCATGGCCATCAGGTAGGGGCCGACACCCGCCCGCTCCCCCGTCGCCGAGACCGTGGCGCCCCGCGCCCGGGAGGGGGCGGACGCCATCGCCTCGCCGGGGACCACGTGGACGCTGATCGCGCCGGAGAGCCGGACGAGGTCGTGCACCACCGAGCCGTTGACCACCTCGAACAGCCAGGACCGGGAGGCCTTGCCGACCACGATGTGGTTCACGTTGGCGCCGCGGGCATAGGCCAGGATGTCCTCGGCGATGCGCCGTCCGCCCGGGACGGTGACGGCATCGCCGCCGAGCCTGTCGGCCAGGCGCAGGGCGTCGGCGATGCGGTCGCGGTGCGCCTCGCTGAGGGAGGCCGAGCGCACCCCTTCCACCACCAGGGCCGTCCAGGGGGCGTGCAGCCTGTCGGCGATGCGCTTGGCGTAGCGCACGAGGTTGCCGGCCCGGGGGTCGTCGTCCACGCAGACCAGCACCCGCTCCCCCGCCGCCCAGGGGCCGGCGATGGCGTTCGCCCGCATGTGGCTCAACAGCTCGTCATCGACCCGGTCCGCGGTGCGGCGCAGGGCCAGCTCGCGCAAGGCGGTGAGGTTGCCCCGGGAGAAATAGTGGTTCAGCGCCCGCTCGGCATTCGCCGGCACGTAGACCTTGCCGTCCTTCAGGCGCTGGATCAGGTCGTCGGGGTTGAGGTCCACCACCTCGATGTCGTCGGCCCGGTCGAGGACGCTGTCGGGCACCGTCTCGCGGACGCGGATGCGGGTGATCGCGGCCACCACGTCGTTCAGGCTCTCGACGTGCTGGATGTTGAGGGTCGTCAGGACGTCGATGCCCGCGTCGAGCAGCTCCTCCACGTCCTGGTAGCGCTTCGGGTGGCGCGAGCCCGGGGCGTTGGTGTGCGCGAGTTCGTCCACCAGGGCCAGGGCCGGGCGGCGGGCGAGGAGCGCGTCGAGGTCCATCTCCTCCAGGGTCGCCCCGTGGTAGGCCACGCGCCGCCGGGGGATCGTCTCGAAGCCGTGGAGAAGCGCCTCGGTCTCGGCCCGCCCGTGGGTCTCGACCACGCCCACCACCACGTCGGCCCCGGCCCTGAGCCGCGCCTGCCCGATGGTCAGCATCTCGAAGGTCTTGCCGACGCCGGGGGCGGCGCCGAGGAACACCTTGAGCCGCCCGCGGGTCCGCTCCTCCCGGCGGGCCGCATCGAGCAGCGCATCGGGCGAAGGGCGGTTCGGGTCGCGGCCGGGCTCGGGCATGGGTCAGGGGTGGGCGAGGTCGTCCAGGGCGAGGTTCAGGGCCAGCACGTTCACACGCGGCTCGCCGAGGACGCCGAGGGTACGGCCCTCGATGCGGGACGTCACCAGTGCACTCAGTCGCTCCTCGGGGAGGTGCCGCGCCTTGGCGATGCGAGGGACCTGGAACAGGGCGGCCTCGGGGGAGATGTCGGGATCGAGGCCAGAGCCGCTGGTGGTGACGAGATCCACCGGAACCGCTGGCCCGGCGTTCTCCCGGCTCAGCGTCGCGAGATCGCCCTTCACCCGCTCGGCCAGCGCGGCGCTGGTGGGGCCGAGGTTCGAGCCCGCAGAGTTGCTGGCATTGTAGGGGGCGGGGACGGTCTTGCTCGCATCCGCCGGATCGGGGGCGGTGGTGGCGGAGGGGCGGCCATGGAAGTAGCCGTCCGCCGTGAAGCTCTGGCCGATCAGGCTGGAGCCGACGACGCGGCCGTCCCGCTCGATCAGGCTCCCGGCGGCCTTGGCCGGAAAGAGCGTGCCGGCGAGGCCGGTCACCGCCAGCGGGTAGGCGAGCCCGGTGACCACCGTCAGGCCGAGGCCGATCACCAATGTGGGGCGGAGATGGGAGAGCATGGCAAATCTCGTCGGTGATGTGACTGGCGAACGACGCCCGTCATCGTGAGTGGCGCTCGGCGAGCCGGGGGAGCGGGCTGTTTCCGGCCGTGGCGTGTCCCTGGATCGCCTCACGTCGCTCGCCGTGGCGGAACGGGCGAGGCCGCGGGAGGGTGGGGAGGAACGTCGCCCTTCGTGTCCCGGCAGGGTCGGGGGCGACGTCAGGCGAGGTGGAGGGCGGCTACGGCGAGGTCGATGGCCTTGATGCCGATGAAGGGCACGATCACCCCGCCGAGGCCGTAGACGAGGAGGTTCCGCCGCAGCAGCGCGGCCGCCCCCACCGGGCGGTAGGCCACGCCCCTGAGCGCCAGGGGGATCAGCCCGATGATGATGAGCGCGTTGAAGATGATCGCCGACAGGATCGCGCTCTGGGGCGAGGCGAGGCCCATGACGTTGAGCGCCTGGAGCTGAGGATACAGCGTCAGGAACATCGCCGGGATGATGGCGAAGTACTTCGCCACGTCGTTCGCGATGGAGAAGGTGGTGAGCGCGCCCCGGGTCATCAGCAATTGCTTGCCGATGCCGACGATCTCGATGAGCTTGGTCGGATCGCTGTCGAGATCGACCATGTTGCCCGCCTCCCGGGCGGCGACGGTGCCCGTGTTCATGGCGACGCCGACATCCGCCTGGGCGAGGGCCGGGGCATCGTTGGTGCCGTCGCCGCACATGGCGACGAGCTTGCCCTCGGCCTGCTCCCGGCGGATCAGCGCGAGCTTGTCCTCCGGCGTGGCCTGGGCGAGGAAGTCGTCCACCCCCGCCTCGGCCGCGATGGCGGCGGCGGTCATGGGGTTGTCCCCGGTGATCATCACCGTGCGGATGCCCATGCGGCGCAGCTCCGCGAACCGCTCGCGGATGCCGCCCTTCACGATGTCCTTGAGGTAGACGACGCCGAGGAGCCGCCCGTCCCGGGCGACGGTCAGCGGCGTGCCCCCGGCCTTGGCGATCTCCTCGGCGATCGCCCGCACGTCCGGGGCCGCCTCCGGCTCGGCGAGGGCGAGGGCGGCGCTGGACCCGCGGTGCGCGGCGGGCTGGCCGGTGAGCGAGGACAGCACCGCCTCCACCGCCCCCTTGCGGATCGCCGAACCCTGCAGGTCCACCCCCGACATCCGCGACTGCGCCGTGAAGGGCACGAAGGTCGCGTTCAGGCTGGCCATGTCCCGGGCGCGGATGCCGTATTTTTCTTTGGCGAGGACCACGATGGAGCGGCCCTCCGGGGTCTCGTCGGCCAGGGAGGCGAGCTGCGCCGCGTCCGCCAGCTCCTGCTCCGAGACGCCGCGGACGGGGCGGAACTCCGTCGCCTGCCGGTTGCCGAGGGTGATCGTCCCCGTCTTGTCGAGCAGCAGCGTGTCCACGTCGCCCGCCGCCTCGACGGCCCGTCCGGACATGGCGAGCACGTTGAAGCGCACCAGCCGGTCCATGCCGGCGATGCCGATGGCCGAGAGCAGGGCGCCGATCGTCGTGGGGATCAGCGTCACGAACAGGGCGACGAGCACCACCACGGGGATGCTGCCCCCGGCGTAGCGCGCGAAGCTCGGGATGCTCGCCACGGCGAAGACGAAGACCAAGGTGAGCCCGGCGAGCAGGATGTTCAGGGCGATCTCGTTGGGCGTCTTCTGGCGCGAGGCGCCCTCCACCAGGGCGATCATCCGATCCACGAAGGTGGAGCCGGCCGCCGCGGTGATCCGCACGGTGATCTCGTCCGAGAGCACCTGCGTGCCCCCCGTCACCGCCGAGCGGTCGCCGCCGGATTCGCGGATCACCGGGGCCGACTCGCCGGTGATCGCCGCCTCGTTCACCGAGGCGACCCCCGAGACTACCTCGCCGTCCGAGGGGATGAGGTCGCCCGCCTCGACCAGCACGAGGTCGCCGACCTTCAGGGACGTTCCGGGGACGACCTCGATGGAGCGGTTCGTGCCGGTGAGGCGCTTGGCGGTCATCTCGGTGCGGGTGCGCCGGAGGGAATCCGCCTGCGCCTTGCCCCTCCCCTCGGCCAAGGCCTCGGCGAAGTTGGCGAACAGCAGCGTGAACCACAGCCAGAGGACGATCTGGCCGGAGAAGCCGAGATCGGCCCCGCCGGTCGCGAGGTCGCGCAGGAACAGGATGGTGGTGAGGCCGGCCACCACCTCCACCACGAACATGACCGGGTTGCGGATCATGGTCCGGGGGTCGAGCTTGGCGGCGGCGCCGAGGAGGGCCGGCCCGACGAGGGCGGCGCTGAACAGGGAGGTGGTGGGGCGAGACATGGGGGATGTCCGATTGTCGGGTGTGGCGCGATGGCGGCGGGTGGGGGGCGTTCAGCCCCCCGTGCCGAAGGTCTGCCCGGCGGCGCCGGCGAGGTGCTCGACCACGGGGCCGAGGGCGAGGGAGGGGAAGAAGGTCAGGCCGCCGATGATCAGCACCACGCCCACCAGCAGGCCGACGAACAGGCCGCCATGGGTCGGGAAGGTGCCGGCCGAGGCGGGGACCGTCTTCTTCGCCGCGAGCGAACCCGCGATGGCGAGCGCCGGGATCTTCACGAAGAACCGCCCGGCCAGCATCGCGACGGCCAACGTCGCGTTGTAGAACAGGGTGTTCGCGGAGAGCCCGCCGAAGGCCGAGCCGTTGTTGGCAGCCGCCGACGTGTAGGCGTAGAGGATCTCCGAGAAGCCGTGGGGTCCGGCTTTGGCCGGGCCCGCGAGGCCCGCCGGCAGCACCGTCGCCAGGGCGGTGAAGCCGAGCATCGTCAGCGGCAGGCAGAGGATGCCCAGCATGGCCATCTTCACCTCCTTCGCCTCGATCTTCTTGCCGAGGTATTCGGGAGTACGGCCGACCATCAGCCCGGCGACGAAGATCGCGATGAGGACGAAGATCAGCATTCCGTAGAGGCCGGCGCCGACGCCGCCGACGATCACCTCGCCGAGCTGCATGTTGACGAGGGGGACCAGCCCGCCGAGGGCCGTGAACGAGTCGTGCATGGCGTTCACCGCCCCGCACGAGGCCGCCGTGGTCACCACGGCGAACAGCGCCGAGGCGACGATGCCGAAGCGGACCTCCTTGCCCTCCATGTTGCCGCCCGCGAGGCCGAGTCCGTTCAGCACGGAGCTTCCCTGCGCCTCGACCCAGTAGGCCACGGCGACGCCGGCCAGGAACAGCACGCCCATGGCGGCGAGGATCGCCCAGCCCTGGCGCTCGTCCCCGACCATCCGGCCGAACACGTTGGTCAACGCCGCACCGATGGCGAAGATGGCCACCATCTGCACGAAGTTCGACAGGGCGGTGGGGTTCTCGAAGGGATGCGCGGCGTTGGCGTTGAAGAAGCCTCCGCCGTTGGTGCCGAGCATCTTGATCGCCACCTGGCTCGCCACCGGACCCACCGCGATGGTCTGCTTGGCCCCCTCCAGCGTCGTCGCATCGACGGAGCCGCCGAGCGTCTGCGGGATGCCTTGCCAGACCAGGAACAGCGCGAACACGAGGCTGAGCGGCAGCAGCACGTAGAGGGTCGCGCGGGTCACATCGACCCAGAACGAGCCGAGGGTGCGTGACGAGGCCCGGCCGAACCCGCGGATCAGGGCCACGGCGACGGCGATGCCGGTGGCCGCCGAGAGGAAGTTCTGGTGGGTGAGCCCCACCATCTGGGACAGGTACGAGAGCGTCGTCTCGCCCCCGTAGGACTGCCAGTTGGTGTTGGTGATGAAGCTCGTCGTCGTGTTGAAGGCGAGGTCGGGCGCCACCTCGCCCTGTCCCGCCGGATTGAGCGGCAGCACGGTCTGCAGGCGCAGGATCGCGTACAGCAGGAGGAAGCCGAAGACGTGGAACACGACCAGGGCACCGGCATAGCCGAGCCATGTCTGCTCCTGCCGGGCATCGAGGCCGGCGGCGCGGTAGAGGCCGCGCTCGACCGGGCCGAGGAGGGGCGAAAGGAAGGTGCGCTCCCCGCCGAACACGCGGGTCATGTAGAGCCCGAGGGGCTTCACGAGCGCCAGCACGACCGCGCAGAACAGCGCGATCTGGATCCAGCCGTTGAGTGTCATGGGAGGGGGTCCGTCGGGCCGCTCAGAACCGCTCGGGGCGGACGAGGGCGTAGGTGAGGTAGACGAGGAGACCGGCGGTCACGAGGGCGCCGAGGGCGAGGTCGAGGGTCACGGCCGCCTCCTCACAGCCGCTCGCACAGGGTGGCGTACCCCGCGCTGGCGGCGAAGAAAGCGAGACCCGCGGCGACGAAGGCGAGATCGAGCATGGTCATGGGGTCCGGTCGGCAGGCGGGCGCGGACGCCCCGCGGCCGGCCCCTGCCGTCACCGATTCTGCCCGCGAACCGCGTGAGGGTTCGAGAGGGCGACCGGCCCCTCCGCATAAGGGCCGCATGAGGATCCGTGCGGGCGGGGACGAATAGTCCATGCGCAGCCATGAAACAGGCCGCGCCTTTGGGCGTTCAACACGGCGATAGCGACACGACAAGGATTCGATCCGCCATGCTGAAGAAGATTGCCGTCACCGCCGGTTTGCTCGCGTTCGGAACCTCCGTCGCCCTGGCCCAGAGCAGCGCGCCGACCCCGGCGCCGGCCCCCTCGGCCAGCGCGGGCGACATGAAGGACATGAAGGAGTGGCAGGTGGCCAAGACGGCCAAGGTCACCCTGCCGCAGGCGATCAGCACCGCCGAGACGCACGGGGATGAGAAGGGCGGCCGGGCCATCGACGCCGACTTCGAGAAAGCCGACAGCAAGAACCCCGTCCATTACGCGGTCAAGGTCGTGTACCCGAGCGGCAAGCTCGTGGAATACGGGATCAACGCCGAGACCGGCGCGGTCTACAAGACCGAGAACCAGCCGATCGAGCGCTACTTCACCTTCCTGACCCCGAAGAACTTCAACGAGGCCAAGACGTCGCTGAAGGACGCCCTCGCCATCGCCGAGCAGAAGGCCGGCGGCGGCAAGGCCTACGAGGCCGAGGTCTCCAAGGATGGCAAGGCCGTGCAGTACGAGATCAAGGTCGCCGGAGCCGACAAGGAGCAGACCGTGAAGGTCGGGCCGGACGGCAAGGTCATCGACTGAGCATACCCAGCGGCGGTCCCGGCCCCGTGCCGGGACCGTTCCGGGAAACGCCGCGCCCGCACCCGTGTTGACGTGGAGTATCCGATGGGAGGCCGCATGGGCGCCGATCCGCACGACACCGAGACGCCGCGCCGGCCCTCGATCGATCTCGAAGGCGACCGCCTCGCCCCATCCCCGCGGGACATCCCCTTCGGCACGGTGAGGCCCTTGGACGGCCCCCTCGACCGTCCCGGGGCGGAAGCCGAGGGGGACGAGGGCATGACCAACGAACCGATCCCCCTGTCCGAGGACGAGCCGGAGGTGAGCCCCACCCGCCGCCCGGATGACGCGTGAGGCGCAGGCGGCCTAGCCGGCGGGCGACTTGCGGACGTAGCTGCCGATGAACGGCGCCTTCTGGTTTGTGGTGCTGGTGCAGGCGTAATCTTCCTTGCCCGGCCCTTCGGTGCGCAGCTTGAGGGTGCCCTTGCCGTTGCGCTTGACCAGATAGCCGTGCTCGCTCGCCACGTGGACGAGGTCCCCGTCCGCGTGAAGCACGAGCCCGTTGGCGAACTGGCCCGGGATCGTCAGGGTGACTTCCGCGTCGGCGCTGCTGACGACGCTCAGGGCGACGTTGGTGTTGGCCGGCACGAGCAGTTCGGCCGGCGCACAGACCGGCTTGCCGTCCTTCATGGTGATCGTCAGCTCGATGGGCGGCACCACGTCGCTCGACGGCGGCGGCAAGGGCTTTCCCTCGGCGAGAGCCAGCGTGGGCAGCAGCGAGAGGGCCAGCCCGAGGGCGGCCGCCGAAGTATGTCGCATCGTGAGAG
Organism: Methylobacterium sp. J-076; assembly: GCF_022829405.1. Taxonomy (GTDB): domain Bacteria; phylum Pseudomonadota; class Alphaproteobacteria; order Rhizobiales; family Beijerinckiaceae; genus Methylobacterium. The sequence goes on along the minus strand of NZ_JAKSXW010000149.1, from coordinate 235,215 downwards.
CTCCGTCCGCGCCAATGCGGTCCCCGGACAAGGGGCGGTGGCACGCGGGGTTCCTGGACGCGGCATCAAGCCCGCCCCCGGGCGGGCGCCTCAGGTGCGCCGCAACCGGACGAGGGTCGGCAGGATCGTCTCGCGCCACCGGCCATCGTCGCCCGGGGTCCAGGGCGGGTCGACCGGGATCCGATACACCCGGTTCTCGAAGCCCGGCCCATAGGCCGGCACCAGCGCGGCCTGGGCGTGGACACTCCGATGCCTCTGGGCGGCGGCCAGGCGCAGGGCACGCCGCTTCGCATGCATCGCCGCCCTCAGGATCCGGGCGCGGGCGGCAAGCCTGCGCCGGTCGCGACGGTGCAGCGCGGCGTAGCGCTTCCGGAGCTGCACGAACTTCCGCGGCGCCGCGGCGACCCGCGATGCGGTCTTGATCGGCTCGGCCTTCGCCTCGGCGACCGCAGTTGCCCCGGGACGCTCATAGCTCGGCGGTGCGACGCGGTTGGCCGCGGTGATGCAGCCCACGCAGATCGAGGCCGAGAGCTTGCCCCACAGATTCTCGTGGCGGTCGAGGGTCGCGGTCTGGCTCGCCGGGGCGGAGTCTCGATCCCCATCGGCGGCCGGTCGCCCATGGCCCGCGCCCTGCGGCGCACCCAGCGACGGTGCCGCCGTCGCTGCGACCAGCAGCGCAGCGGTGAGCGTGCGAAAGGCAGGGCGCAAGGATCGCTCCGGCGAAACAAAGGACCCGCCTATGTGCGCTGGCCAGGGCCGTTTCCACAAGTCCGAGCGAGTACGTATAGCGACTTTTAGCTCTCTCGATGGCGCGTTGTTGATCGCCGTCGTCCGCCGCGATTGTATAGTTGGCAAGTGCGAGCCAATTGGAGACTTGCCGTGGCGTACGGGCCGGGCCGACCGACACTGCTCCGACGTCGGTGCTCCGCGGGTGATGCCGAGGGGCCGCGGCGACCGATTGCCGACTGCGCGCGAATGCCGGCGTTCACCGGAGGCCCTTGGGGGCAGCTCGGGAGAAGGTCGTGGCGGAGAATAAGGGCGACAACCCGTGTCGCGTCGCTGGCGAGCCTGGCTAGACGAAGGCGCCTGCGACGGCATTCACGACCAGGAGTGTGCCGCGCTTCCGGCAGCATAAATACGGCGAGTTGGACTTGAAGTAACTACGAACCCGGCACTACGGGGTGCGGGATCGAAACGTCGATGACCGATCCCTGCCCTGTGCGGGCGGTGGTCGTGTGACGTGCGATTGTAGAAGATCTGTCTTTGCGGATCAGCGCTTTAGGCCGCTGATGGTGCCCAGGAAAGGACTCGAACCTTCACCTCTTGCGAGACTGGTACCTGAAACCAGCGCGTCTACCAATTCCGCCACCTGGGCTCGCCGTCGGCCTTGGCCGGCGACGGGGTTCGTTTAGGCGGCGCGGGGCCTTGCGTCAATCGCGATTCCGCCGCGCCGTCATTTTCGTGTCGTCAGGCCTGCGGCCACTCGCGGATGTCCACGAAACGACCGGACACGGCCGCCGCCGCCGCCATGGCGGGGGAGACGAGGTGCGTCCGGCCCCGCGGCCCCTGGCGGCCCTCGAAGTTACGGTTCGAGGTCGAGGCGCAGCGCTCGCCCGGCCGCAGCTTGTCGGGGTTCATGCCCAGGCACATCGAGCAGCCCGGCTCGCGCCAGTCGAAGCCCGCCGCCTTCAGGATCCGGTCGAGGCCCTCGGCCTCCGCCTGCGCCTTCACGAGGCCCGAACCCGGCACGATCATGGCCGAGACGTTCTGGTGGACCTTGCGGTCGCCGACCACGCGGGCGACTTCCCGCAAGTCCTCGATCCGGCCGTTGGTGCAGGAGCCGATGAACACCCGGTCGAGGGCGATGTCGGTGATCCGGGTGCCCGGCGTCAGGCCCATATAGGCCAGCGCCTTCTCCTTCGACTGCCGCTTGTTCTCGTCGGCGATCTCGGACGGGTCGGGAATCCGGCCCTGGATCGAGATCACGTCCTCCGGGCTCGTGCCCCAGCTCACCAGCGGCGGAAGGTTGGCCGCGTCGAGGCGCACCTCCCGGTCGAAATGCGCGCCCTCGTCGGTGATGAGGCGCTCCCAGTAGGCCCGGGCCTTGTCGAACGCCGCGCCCTTGGGCGCCTTCGGCCGGTCCTTCACGTAGGCGAAGGTGATCGCGTCCGGGGCCACCATGCCCGCCCGGGCACCGCCCTCGATCGACATGTTGCAGATCGTCATCCGCCCCTCCATCGAGAGGGCGCGGATGGCCTCGCCGGCATATTCCATGACATGGCCGGTGCCGCCGGCCGTGCCGATCTCGCCGATGATGGCGAGGATGATGTCCTTGGCCGTCACCCCCGCCGGCAGCGTGCCGTCGACGGTGATCCGCATGTTCTTGGCCTTCTTCTGCACCAGCGTCTGCGTGGCGAGCACGTGCTCCACCTCAGACGTGCCGATGCCGTGGGCCAGCGCCCCGAAGGCGCCGTGGGTCGAGGTGTGGGAATCGCCGCACACGATCGTCTGGCCCGGCAGGGTGAAGCCCTGCTCCGGCCCGATGATGTGGACGATGCCCTGGCGCCGGTCGAGGGCGTCGTAGAACTCGATGCCGAAGTCGCGCACGTTCTCGGCCAGGGCCTCGAGCTGCGTGCGGCTGTCGGGATCGTCGATGCCCTTGCTGCGGTCCGACGTCTGGACGTTGTGGTCCACCACGGCCAGCGTCTTGCCCGGCGCCCGCACCTTGCGGCCGGCGGCGCGGAGCCCCTCGAACGCCTGGGGGCTCGTCACCTCGTGCACGAGGTGGCGGTCGATGTAGAGGAGGCTCGTGCCGTCCGGCTGGACATCGACGACGTGGTCGTCCCAGATCTTGTCGTAGAGGGTGCGTGGGCTGGTCATGGTCTTGCTGTCTTCGAGAATGGCCTCGGTTCAGCGCTGTCGCTTCTGTCCGAGAGCCCTTAGTAAGGTTCGGCGGCGGATTTCGGAAGGGGCACCGTCGGTGTGCGGGGGGGAGTTGCGGCGCGAAAGCGTCGCGGCTGTCAGGGTGTCTGCGCGCCACGGCTAGCCCCTCCGTCCCGCCAGGGCGTATGGCTCGCAAACCCCCGTCCCCACGCCAGGGCCAAGTCGGAAGAGATCTCGCACAGATGACCGGAGCCCCGTCCGCCGACATCCTGCTCCTGCGCAAGATGCACCCGTTGATCGAGCGGTCGCTCGGCGGCCGCTTCACGATCCACCGTCTGGACGAGGCCCCCGACGGCGACGCCCTGCTCCGGGAGGTCGGGCCGCGGATCCGGGGATTGTGCGCCGGCGGCACCGTCGATGCCGCCCTGATGGAACGGTTGCCGGCCCTCGAACTCATCGCCAACTTCGGCGTCGGCTACGATGCGGTGGATGCGGGCGCCGCCGCCGCACGGAACGTGATCGTCACTAACACGCCCGACGTGCTGACCGAGGAGGTCGCGGACCTCGCGATCGGCCTCGTCCTGGCGACGATCCGCCGGTTGCCGCAGGCCGACCGTTACCTGCGCGAAGGGCACTGGCCCAAGGCGCCCTTCCCGCTCACCGCCTCCCTGCGGGGCCGGCGGGTCGGCATCCTCGGCCTCGGGCGGATCGGCCGGGCCATCGCCCGGCGGCTCGAAGGTTTCGATGTGGCGATCGACTATTTCGGCCGCAGCCGGCAGTCCGGCGTGGACTACACCTACCACGACACTCCGGTCAGCCTCGCCCGGGCGGTGCATGTGCTGATCGTCGTCGCGCCGGGTGGCCCCGAGACGAAGGGCCTCGTCGGGGCCGAGGTGCTGGAGGCTCTGGGGCCGGAGGGAATCCTCGTCAACGTCGCCCGGGGCAGCGTGGTCGATGAGGCGGCCCTGATCGCGGCCCTTCGGGCCGGCACGATCCACGGCGCCGGCCTCGACGTGTTCGAGAACGAGCCGCACGTGCCGGCCGACCTCGCGGCCCTGGAGAACACCGTCCTGCTGCCGCATGTCGGCTCGGCCTCCGAGCACACGCGCAACGCCATGGCGCAACTCGTGGTCGACAACATCCTGTCGTGGTTCGAGGGGCGCGGGCCGATCACCCCCGTGGCCGAAACACCCTGGAGGCCGCGGGCGTGAGCCGCCTCGGCACCGCCACGCTGGGCGTCCTGCTGGCCCTGGCCTCCGGGTCGGCCCTCGCCCAGGAGGAGCCCGCGCCCTCCTACGGGTTCGCCCCCACCACCCCTTCCCCTCCCCCTCCGGCGGCGGCGCCCCAGAGCCCGGACCAGCCGGAGGAGACGTTGCCGACCAAGGTGGCCGACGTTCCCGGCACGTGGGACCTGTCCCGCGACGGAACGAACCGGCGCTGCGTGATGACGCTGCTGCGGGACAGGGGGCCGGCGGGCCAGAAGGTGAACTTCCCCCCCGGCTGTCGCCGGGCGCTCCCGTTCATGGGCAACGTGGCGGGCTGGCTCTACGCCGAGGAAACCGTGCGGCTGGTGGACGCGAATGTCCGCCCCCTCCTCCTGTTCAAGCGGCGGCCGGACCGGCGGAGCTACGCCGCCACCGAGAACGGCGAGACCTACAGCCTCGTCCCCCTCGACATCGTCGGGATGCGGCCTCCGGGGGCCGAGCCGCCCCCGCCGGAGGCCGCGCCCGCCCCTGCGCCGGCACCGGTGCCCGTCCCCGAACCGCTCCGGCAGCCTGCGGGCGCCGCGCCACGCGCGCAGACGGCCGCCGGCACGCCGGATGACGGGGCGGCGCCACGGCCGGGCACCTATCTGCTGGACCGCTTCCGCCAGCAGGGCACCTGCCGCCTCGACCTCGGGGCGGGCGGGGCGGTGAAGCTGCTGCCGGGTTGCCAGGACGAGGGAATGGAAGTGTTCAATCCGGTGCGCTGGCACTACGCCGGAGGGCGTCTCACGTTGACCGCCAAGCGCGGCCATACCATCGGCCTCGTCCCGAACGGGGACGGTGGCTGGCGCCGCGACCCCGAGGTCGGCACCACGCTCGTCCTGCGCCGGGCCGAGCCGTAGGGCTCCGCCCGGCTGGGCTGTCGTGCGGTCTCAGCGTGTCCCGCGCCCGTCCTGCACCGGGAGCATCCGCTCGAGGATGCCGTCCCGGCGGATCACGAGGTGCCACACCGTGCCGGCGACGTGCAGGACCACGAGGAGGTACACGGCGAACTGCCCGAAGACGTGGACCGCCTCGAAGGATTTCTGCAGCGACTCGTTCTTATCGAGGCCCGGGATGGTGAACAGCCAGAAGTACGGTGTCGACCGACCGGAGAGGGCACTGAGCAGGTAGCCACTGACCGGCATGATCAGGAAGATCGCGTAGAGCAGCCAGTGGTTGACGGTGGCGATGAGCTCCAGGGCCCTGGGCGTGTTCGGATCGGCGGGGGCGGGATGGACCGCCCGCCACAGGATGCGGATCACCACGATGGCAAAGATCGTCAGGCCGACCGACTTGTGCAGGACGAACATCGTGCCCTTGGTTTCCCCGGCGGGAAGGCTGAGGGCGACCCAGGCCAGGGGCAGCACGGCCAGGGCGAAGGCGGCCGTCAGCCAGTGCAGGAGCTGCGAGAGCGGGTTGTAGCGGGGAAGGCCGGCGGCGGTGGTGTAGGTCGCCGGCAGCGCCGGTCCGCCCGTCCGCCGTGTGGTCACCGTGGAATTGGCCATGACACCCCCGACCGGATTGCAGCGCCGCGCGACGACGAGTGTCCCGCTTCCGGGGCGGGCGGCTGCACGGCGGCCTGTAGCATGGCTCACCGACGGATCAGTCCCGCCTCGGTTCGCCCATACGCCAAGCTAAGGCTTTCCGGGGCGGGCGGATAGCCTCAGGCGGCGGCGCCGGCCGAGGCGGCGCGGGCGACTTCGATGAGGGCCGAGAGTTCGGAGGCCGCCGCGGCGATCCGTCCTACCATCGCGGGATCGGTCACCGCATCGTGGGCGATGCAGTCCGGCCCGGCATAGACGGAGGTCGGCGCGACATGGGCGGCGAAGAAGCCGAAGAGCGGACGCATGGAATGCTCGACCACCAGGGAATGCCGCAGGCCTCCCCCCGTGGCGGTGAGGACCACCGGCCGCCCCGCGAGCTTGGCCGGATCCACGAAATCGAAGACGTGCTTGAACAGCCCGGCATACCCGCCCTGGTAGACCGGCGTGCCAAGGATCAACGCATCCGCGTTCTCGATGGCGTCCACCAATCGGGCCGCCGGGAGCGTCAGGTCCTCGCGCCGGGACACGCCCAGGCCGGGGCCGGCATCGATGAGATCGTAGACCTTCAGGTCGATCCGGCGCAGGCGGGACAGTTCGGCCGCCACGGCTTCGACGAGGAAGCGCGTGCGCGCGGGGCGCTTGGCGCTGGCGGCGAAGGCGACGACGCGGGGAAGGCGCGGCGTGAGTGTCACGATGAAACACCTTTGGGTCAGGTGGAGCCCTCATGGCAAAGTTCGGGCCGCGGGGGATAAGTCGTCCGGACGGGCGGCGGTTCGAGCTTAACCGTTCAGCCGCCAGACGTGGCTTTGCTTCACCTCGGCATCCTCGAGGCTGCGCATCACCGGCACGCTGTAGGTGGCGAGGCAGGTCAGCCGGTCCCGGGGCAGGTAGGTCCGGCCGGGGTCGCCGATCAGCACCTCACACCCCTCGCCCTGGAGCCGGGCGAGCCATTCCGTCACCGTCGCGGCGAGGTCGCGCTCGTAGAACACGTCGGCCGCCAGCACCATGTCCGCTCGGCAGGACGTGCCGAGGAGGTTCGCCGCCGTCGCCTCGATGCGGCCAGAGACGCCGTTCTCCGCCGCATTGAGGCCGATGGCCGTCACCGCGAAGGCATCGAGATCGCTGGCGAGGACATGCCGCGCGCCCGCCATCGCCGCCGCGATGGCGCAGAGGCCGGACCCGGAGGCGAAGTCGATCACCCGCCGGCCGGCGACGGAGGTGGGGTTGTCGAGGAGGTAGCGGGCGAGCGCCTGCCCCCCCGCCCAGGCGAAGGCCCAGAAGGGCGGCGGCAGGCCGATCTCCTGAAGCTCGTCCTCCGTGCGCTGCCAGAGTTCCGTGGCCTCGTCCGCCACGTGCAGGCGAATCTCCGGGGTATGCGGAACCGGCAGCAGGCGGGTGTTGGCGCGGATGAAACCTGCGGGATCGTCGGGGGGGCGCATGGTCATCCCTCCAGCAGGTCGCGCCAGAGGCGGCAGGTCGCGTCGGTGACGGCGGCCTCGGTGAATCCGCCGGCCTCGATCCGCGCGCGGGCCGCCGCACCCATGCGGGCCACCATGGCGGGGTCGGCGGCGAGGCGGACCAGGGCGGCGGCGAGGGCATCCGCGTCACCGGGGGGGACGATCAGCCCCTCGGCGCCGTCGCGCACCAGGGCACGGCAGCCGGGGACGTCGGTCGTCAGGCAGGCGCGCCCGCAGGAGGCCGCTTCGAGCAGGCTGCGCGGCAGGCCCTCCCCACCGCGGGAGGGCAGGCAGGCGGCGTGGTGGGAGGCCCAGATGCCGGCGACATCCCGGGTCGGCCCGTGCCACGCGATTCCCTTCCCATCCCAGCCCCGCAAGGTCGCCTCGGGGATCACCCGGCGGTTGCCCGCATCGGGGGCGCCGTAGAGGGACAGTTCGACCGGCGCACCCCGCTGCCGGGCGCTGCGCACGGCGGCGACCGCCACGTCGATCCCCTTCGACCACAGCATCCGCGAGACGACGGCGACCCGCAGGGGCGGTTGGGGGGGGAGCGGTCGCGGCGCGTAGGCGGCGGGATCGATGCCCGCGCCCCCCACCACCGTCACGGTCCGGTCGGAGGGGTCGAGGCCGAGCGCGATGGCGTCGTCGGGGTTCTCGAACAGGAAGCGGGTCCGCCGGGTGGCCAGGGGTCCGCGGATCAGGGCGCGCAGGGCGAGGCGCCCCGCCCGGCCGACCCGGTCCTCCCGGGCGCCGATCAGGCCGAGCCCGGTCACCGCGAAGACGCGGGACGGGATGCCGGCGATCGCCGCCGCCGTGCCGCCCACGAGGATCGCACGCAGGGCGATGCAATGGACGATATCGGGCTTCAGCGCCTTCAGGATCGCCGCGAGCTGGCCCGCCGCGTAGCCTGCCGCCATCGGGTTGAGGCTCGACCGCTCCGCCTCCAGGGGCACCACCCGCACACCGGCGGCGCGGATCACCTCGGCATGGTCGCGGACCCGGGCCACCACAGTGACGTCGAGACCCATCGCCACCGCCGCCCGGGCCATGGGGAGGAAGTGGGAGGCGAAGAACCAGTCCTCGGTGGCGATGAAGACGAGGCGGCGGGGCGGATCGGAATGCTCCATCCCGCGCTCCTGCACCGCCCGCGCGAGAAACGAAAGGCGGTTCCTGCACAGGCGCGCGGCGTCCGGGCCGGAACACGGCACAGGACCTTCCGGTTGTGGGAGGCCGGGGCGCCCGTTCCCGGAACGGGAGGACTCTCGCGATGGAAGCGGCCGAATCCGCCGGACGCGTCACCGATCTCCGCGATGCGGCCGAGGAAGCCGGCCTGTCCTACGTGGACGACAGGCGCCCAGGCCTGACGCGGCGCCGCAGCGGGACGGGCTTCAGCTACCGGGACGCCAAGGGCGCGCCGATCCGCGACCAGGGCACGCTGGAGCGGATCAAGAAGCTCGCAATCCCCCCCGCCTACACGGATGTCTGGATCTGCCCGCGCCGCAACGGCCACATCCAGGCCACGGGGCGCGACGCGAAGGGCCGCAAGCAGTACCGGTACCACCCCGATTTCCGGCAGGCGCGGGAGGCGAACAAGTTCTCGCGGATCATGAGCTTCGCCGACGCGCTCCCCGGGATCCGCCGCCGGGCCGAGGCCGACATGCGCCGCAAGGGATTGCCGCGCGACAAGGTGCTCGCCACCGTCGTCGCCCTTCTGGAGAACACCCTGATCCGCGTCGGCAACAACGATTACGCCCGCACCAACCGCAGCTACGGGCTCACGACCCTGCGCGATCCGCACGTGAAGGTCGCCGGTGCGGAGATGACCTTCCAATTCAGGGGCAAGAGCGGGAAGGACTGGAACATCTCCCTGAAGGACAGGCGCATCGCCCGCATCGTCAAGGCATGCCAGGACCTGCCGGGCCAGGAGCTGTTCCAATACATCGACGAGGACGGGGTCCAGCGCGACGTCACCTCGTCCGACGTCAATGCGTATCTGCGCGAGATCACGGGCGAAGACTTCACCGCCAAGGATTTCCGCACCTGGGCGGGCACGGTGCTCGCCGCCCTGGCCCTGAAGGCGTTCGAGACATTCGACAGCGAAGCCGGCGCCAAGCGCAACGTGCGCACGGCCATCGAGCACGTCGCCCAGCGCCTCGGCAACACGCCGACCATCTGCCGCAAGTGCTACATCCACCCCGAGGTTCTCGATTGCTACCTCGAAGGGGCGCTGGTCGATCAGATGCGCGGCGCGGTGGAATCCGAGCTGACGGAGGACCCCGGCTCCCTGCGGGCCGACGAAGCCGCCGTGCTCGGGCTCCTGCAGGCCCGCCTGGCGCGGGTGCAGGCGGAGGCCCGGAGCAAGGGGGGCCGCAAGGACAAGGCCAAGGCCAAAGCCGCCGCCGGCAGCATCAAGCCCACGCGGCGTCCGGCGGCCGAGGCCGCCTGATCGCCTGTCAGTGCCGGGAGGAGTGATCCTCCTGCGGGGCGGCCCCGCGCGATTCGCCGCCGCGGCGGACGGGCTCCGCATCGACCACCGGGGACAGGCCGAGCTGCCGCGCCAGGGAGACGAGGTCCTTCAGCCGGCCGGTCTGGGTCTTGCGCCGGAGGTTGAGGCGGTGCGTCTCCACCGTCCGCACGCTGAGCGCGAGCCGGCGGGCGACCTCCTTGTTGCTGAAGCCGGCGCTGAGGAAGCGCAGCACTTCCGCCTCGCGGGGGGTCAAACCCTGTCCGTCCATCACCTCGGCCGCCGGAACCGGCTCCATCCGCACGAGGCAGTCGGCGCCCTCCGCCAGGGCCAGGATCGCGGCGCCCAGGTCGCGGGGTGACTTGGTGCGGGCCACGAAGGCGTCGGCGCCCGCCGCCAGCACGGCCCGCAGGTCGTCGGCCGTCAGGGCCTTGAACGACACGAGCACGCGCAGGGTCGGTTGCCGCTCCTTCAACCCGACGATGCGGGCGACGCCATCGGCGAGGCGCACTTCGTCGAGGAACACCAGCGCGACCGCCGGGCGGCCCCCATGGGCGAGATCCTCTTCGCCGATGGTCGAGACTTCCGGCATGTGCTCGAGGCTGGCGCGCACCGTGGCGCACAGATCGTCCGGCTCATCCAAGATGAGAACGCCAACAGGCGTGTTCATGGTCCCCACACCCCAATTTCCCTGGCCGGGACATTCCCGCCAAGTCTTTGGAAGACGGTCCAAGAAACGTTCCAGGCCACGGACCCGGAAATTAAGGTTTATTTAACCGCAGATGGGCCGGTTTCAGCTCTCGGGAGGCTATTGCGTGTCTCGATCCGAGAGTACGTAAAATTGTAATGATTTCTCGCGATCCGTTACGAGACGCTTGTCCGGATCGGTGTTGTGAAGCTGGTCGGGCGCGTCTCGACCATGACGCGGTTGCGGCCCGCGGCCTTGGCCTCGTAGAGGGCGATGTCCGCACGCTTCAACATCGCGGGGATGGTGTCGCCCTCCGACCAGGTCGACACGCCGAAGCTGCAGGTCAGGCCGACCGTCCCGTCGCCGCAGGCGATCCGCAGGGCCCGCACCCGCACCCGCAGGCCCTCGGCATGGAAGATGGCCGAGTCCCGGTCGCGCTCGGGCAGGAAGATCCCGAACTCCTCGCCCCCGAGCCGGCCGACGATGCCCTCCTCCTGGAACAGGTGGGCGACGGCGCAGATCGCCCGATCGCCGATATCGTGGCCGTGCACGTCGTTGATGCGCTTGAAGTGGTCGATATCGACCACGATCAGCGACGGCCTCCGCAGCGGGGTGACCCGGGCGACGGCGGCCTCGGTGCGCTCCCGGAACGCACGGCGATTGAGCAGGCCCGTGAGGCCGTCCGTCTCGGCGAGGCGGATCAGCTCCTCCTGAAGCTTCGTCATCCGTTCCGCGGCGCGCAGGCGCGCATGCAACTCCTCGGCGCGCGGCGGCTTCTCGATGAAGTCGTCCGCGCCGCTGTCGAGGGCCTCGGCGAGATTGTGGACGCTGTTGGCGGAGGACATCGTGATGATGTGCAGGGGGCGCCGGTCCTCGGCGAGGAGCCGCACGGCCCAGCAGAGTTCGAGGCCGTTCATGGGGCGGACTTCGAGGCTCGTGATGAGCACCCGCACGTCCGGCGCCACCGTCAGGAACTCCAGAGCCGCATCGGACTCGGTGAACTCATGAACCGTGTGACCCCGGGCTTCGAGCAGCGACCCGATCACCCGCAGGACGACCTGGCTGGAATCGACGACGACGATCTGCATGGAGGCACCGGCAAAATTCCGGTGGACCGTCACCCCAGAAAACTTAAGCCGGCGCCAACGCGGTCGCGCCGGGGAAAAGACGAAATCCGGTCAACTCCCGATGGCCGCTATATTATCGTCCGCGGGCGCCTCTGGCGGTGCGCTGATCCGTCGCTGCCTGAAGAGCGCCGGCAGGCTCTGGTGGCGGATCTCATGAATGCGCGGCGGGCGGTCGGACAGGCCAAGCGCAGCGGCGATGCCGATGCCATGAAGGCGGCCAGGGCGGGGGTCGACGCCGCCAAGACGGCCCTGGGCGAACGCGGGCCGGTCTGGTGGACGGACGGGGCGCCGGACTTGAACCGGCATATGGCCCACACCACGCCCTATGCCGCGTGGTTCGCGGCGGTCAGCGACGGGGAACGGTGACGTTCACCACCCGCAAGTCGGCCTGCTCCTCGTCCGGGGGGGCGGCAGACCGGCGGGACGCGATCCCGGCGCGGGGCGCATGGATCACCGTCAGGGTCGGCTGCCCGGTCGGCGGGCGGGCGATGCCGGACACGGTGGGCACACCATAGGTGCCGTAGCTCCACGGCGCGGGCACGAGGTCGTTCGGCCGCGGGATCTTGGTGAACGGCGCACCGATGTAGTCACCCTCGATGAAGGGTTGCGCGAAGCCCTGGCCATACGCCACCCGCGGCACGCCCGCGCCGTAGCTCCGGTACCCGCCGTAGGGGGCGTGACCGTAATAGCCCTCGGCGGAAGCCGGCAGGGTGGCCGGCAGGACCGCCAGGGCGGCGAGGATCGTCAAGGCGCGCAGGCGCATCGTGTGGGGCTCCGGTGTCCGCCGGTGGTTCACCGGGAACGGGTCACCTCCGATGTCGTTCCGGCAGCGGCGACGCCGCCAGCCGCGCGGACTGCGTATGCCCTGTTAACCCCCGCTTAACGACAGGTGGAGATCTTGCGCACCACCCACCCTTCGCTCTCCAGCCAGAGGCGACGCCGGGTGTGGGTGCAGACCGGCTGCCCCTCGGTGACCACCGCCGCGACGGGCCGTACCGCCGCTTCGTTGGCGGCGATGGGCCGCTCGTCCTCCACCGGGTGGAGCGGACGGGCATGGGCCGAGGCGAGCCCGAGGCCGACGCTGGCGGCGCCGAGGATGAGCGTGCGGAACATGGTGGTCCTGATGAGGGGCGACGATCCGGTGCCCGGCACTCTCATAAGTGCGGCACGGCCGGATTTGATTGCATGGCCAAGGTTGCAACTTCACGACGATTCGCGCCAGCGGCGAGACTCGTCCACCGCTTAGACTTCGTCCCCTCCCCGCGGTAGGAGGAACGCCCGCGGACGCGCAGGCTCCGAAAGGTTCATGACCAAGCCGAAGCCCCCGACGAACCCGCTCTTGTCGGCCGAGAAGCGCGGCGAGGACGCGGACCAGTCCATCCGGCCCCTGAACCTGTCCGAGTTCATCGGACAGCGTGCGGCCCGCGCCAACATGAAGATCTTCATCGAGGCGGCCCGCAAGACGGGCCAGGCCCTCGACCACGTGCTGTTCGTGGGTCCGCCGGGGCTGGGCAAGACCACCCTGGCGCAGATCGTGGCCCGGGAGCTGGGGGTGAACTTCCGCTCCACCTCCGGCCCGGTCATCGCCAAGGCGGGCGACCTCGCGGCGCAGCTCACCAACCTCGAAGAGCGCGACGTGCTCTTCATCGACGAGATCCACCGCCTCAACCCGGCGGTGGAGGAAATCCTCTATCCCGCCATGGAGGATTACCAGCTCGACCTGATCATCGGCGAAGGGCCGGCGGCCCGCTCGGTGAAGATCGAGCTGCCGAAATTCACCCTCGTCGGCGCCACCACCCGGGCGGGCCTACTCACGACGCCCCTGCGCGACCGTTTCGGCATCCCGATCCGCCTCGAATTCTACGAGATCGACGAATTGGAGCAGATCGTCGCCCGCGGGGCGCGGGTGCTCGGCCTCGGCATGTCGGCGGAGGGCGCCAACGAGATCGCCAAACGCGCCCGCGGCACCCCGCGCATCGCCGGGCGCCTGCTGCGCCGGGTCCGCGACTTCGCCATCGTGGCGGATGCCGAGATGGTGACCCGGACGATCGCCGACCGGGCGCTCCAACTCCTCGACGTCGATGCTGCGGGCCTCGACGTGATGGACCGGAAATACCTCACGCTGATCGCCACCTCGTTCGGCGGCGGGCCGGTGGGGATCGAGACGATCGGGGCGGCGCTGTCCGAGCCGCGCGACGCCATCGAGGACATCGTCGAGCCGTTCCTCATCCAGAAGGGGTTCGTGCAGCGCACGCCCCGGGGCCGGGTCCTGACCCGGCACGCCTTCAAACATATGGGCTTCGCCGAGCCCCGCCGTGAGCCGGCCTCGCAATTCGGTCTCTCCTTCAACGACGAGGACGCCTGACCCGCCCGGCATGCACAAGCGGCCGGGCAGCATTTCGCTCGGGTCATGGCAGATCGCGCAGTATAAGCTTGGCCGTTCGCCGGTCTACGTAGCTATATCTGGCGGTAACCGGCTGTAATGGCGCCTGTTTTTGTGCGCCGCAAAGCTGGGTGTGCGTAATCCCATCTTGCCGCCTCCGCGGCATCGTCACGGAAACGCGAGGCACAACGGATGGAACAGCGGCCGAGCGCTGCTGTTGTGCGCCCGACTCATCTCGGATGCGGGATGTCGTTTCCGGCTGCCGGGCCAGTCCGCCCAGCGCCGCCTGTCCATCATATGAGAGGAAATCCCTCACCCATGACGAAGACCACGCTCGCCGCCCTCAGCCTCACGGTCGCCGCGTTCGCGACGCCGGCCCTGGCCCAGGACGCCCTCCCCGTCCGCATCTTCCCGAACCTGTCGGACACCGCTCCGACCACGACCACGTCGACCCCCGCCTTCCGGGCCGAGGCCCTGCGTTCGGACGCCGCCAGCATCGAGGCGAGCCGCATGGCCCTCGAGCGGTCGCGCAACCCCCGCGTCCGTGCTTATGCCAACCGCGTCCTCGTCGAGCGGAAGGCCACCACCGAGGCCCTGCTGCCCCCCGGTACCTCGCTGAGCCGCGGCGGCTCGGTCGTGTCCGACAACCAGGGCATCCGCACCGATTTCAGCAACCCGGTCGGCGTGATCCTGGCCCCGGTGACCCTGGCCGCCAACCTCGGCACCACCATCGTCGGCGGCACCCTCGGTGCGGTCGGCCTCGTCGACAACAGCCCGACCGAGCCGGGCCGTCGCGTGGCCCTTGGCGAGCGTGGTCAGGCCCGCCTCTCGCAGCTGCAGTCCGCCCCGAACGGCCGCGCCTTCGACCGGACCTACATCGACCAACAGGCCCGCTCCGACGCCCGCACCCTCGCCCTCTACGACACCTACGCCAAGGGCGGCGAGAACGCCCAGGGCCGTCAGTTCGCGAACGAGGCTCTGCCCTACATCGCCCAGGAGCACGCCGAGTCCTCGACGCTGGCCGTCCGCTACGGCGGCTGAGCACGACAGGCTCACCGGAATGCCCGAAGGCCGTCCCCCACCCGGGGGGCGGCCTTCGCCGCATCTACGGGCGTGGAAATTGAGTATAGAGCCCGCCGGAGGGGCCGAACCACGCCCCGTCTCGGGGCTGGAATCAATGGATGAGGCGGGCCATGCGCTGCCGGTGCGCGTCTATTACGAGGACACGGATTTCTCCGGCTTCGTCTACCACGCGAGCTACCTGCGCTTCATGGAGCGCGGACGGACGGAGCTGCTCCGCAGCCTCGCGGGCGATCAATCCGACCTGCACCGGGAGGCCCGGGGCCTCGTCTTCGTCGTCCGCCGGATGGGCCTCGACTTCCTCAAGCCGGCCCACATGGACGACCAGCTCACCGTGATCACCCGCACGCGCGAGTTGCGCGGTGCCTCGATGAAGCTGGCCCAGGAGGTCCGCCGCGGGGCGGAGATTCTCGTCAGCGCCGACGTGACCGTGGCCTGCGTCCGGGATGGCCGGGCCGTCCGCCTGCCGGACGCGCTGCGCGCGCTGCTGGAGCCGCCGGCGTAAGGGGACGCCGGCCCCCCTGCCCCGGCGACGCCTGCGCTCAGTCCTGAAGCATCCGCTTCAGCAGCTCGACCTCGTCGCCGAGCACCGTGTCCTCGCCGATCTGCTTCTCGATCTTGCGCACGGCATGCAGCACCGTGGTGTGATCGCGCCCGCCGAAGCGGCGGCCGATCTCGGGCAGCGAGCGCAGGGTGAGGACCTTCGACAGATACATGGCGATCTGGCGCGGCTTCACCACCGCCGCCGTCCGGCGCTCCGACAGGATGTCCGAGCGCGAGACGTTGTAGCGGCTCGCCACCAGCTTCTGGATGTCCTCGATCTTGATCCGCTTCGGCTCGCGGTTCTTCACGAGGTCGCGGATCGCGGTCTCGGCGGTCTCGACGGTGACGGCGGTGCCGGTGAGCGTCGCATGGGCCAGCAGCCGGTTCACCGCACCTTCGAGGTCGCGGCCGTTGGCGGTGATCGCCCGGGCGACGTAGTTCACCACCTGCGGCGACACATCGAACCCCGGATGGGAGTTCCGCACGGCGGACAGCCGCGCCGACAGGATCGAGACGCGAAGCTGCTCGTCCAGGTTGCCGATTTCCACCACCAGGCCCCCCGCGAGGCGCGAGCGGACGCGTTCGTCCAGGGCTTCCAGTTCGGTCGGCGGACGGTCGGAGGCGACGACGACCTGCCGGCCGGCGTCGATGAGCGCGTTGATGGTGTGGCCGAACTCGGCCTGGATCGACTTGCCCTGGATGAACTGCACGTCGTCCAGGATCAGCAGGTCGATCCCGCGCAGGCGCTCCTTGTAGGCCAGGGCCGACTGGGTCTTCAGGGCGTTGACGAAGCCGTACATGAAGCGGTCGGCCGTCAGGTAGATCACCCGGCGACCGCCCTCGCGGGCCGCGTGGCCGATGCCGTGCAGCAGGTGTGTCTTGCCGAGGCCGACGCCCGCGTGGAGGTAGAGCGGGTTGTAGAGGGCACCCTCCCCCTGGTGGCGGGCGATGCGCTCGGCGGCGGCGTGGGCCAGGGCGTTCGAGCGGCCCACCACGAAGCTCGTGAAGGTCAGGCGGGCGTCCAGCGGGGTGCCGTTGAACTCGTTGCCGGTGTCGGCCATGTTCCGCGGCTCGACCACGGGGGCCATCGCCGCCATCGCGACGGGCGCGCCGGTGGCATGGAGGCGGGCCAGGGGGCCGCTGGTCGGGGCGGGCTTGGGCGTGTTCACCACGGCGGGGCGCGCCGGAGCCGCGGTGCCGCGCACGCCGATCTCCACCCGGTCGACCTCCGGCGCCTCGGCGCGGAAGGTGCCCAGCACCCGGTCGATGTAGTGGGACTCGATCCAGCTCTTCAGGAAGCGGGTCGGCACGGTGAGGCGGCCTGCGCCGCCCACGACGCCCTCGAGTTCCAGCCTGGCGAACCAGCTCGCGAACACGTCCTCCCCCAGCTCCGCGCGGAGGCGGCGCTTCACGCGCGACCAAGCCGCGCCGTAATCCGGGGTGCTGTTCTCATGGGCGCCACCGTCCTGGGTGCGCCCTTCCTCGTCGCCGTTCGCCACCGTTCCGTCGACACGCATCACTGGCTCTCCCCACGCCGCCGACGAAAATCCGCCCGCTGCGCGTACGCACGCTTCACGCCCTCAGTGTCTCGCAACCACCGCGCGAGACTGATTCCGTATGTCGAGTCAATCCCGTCACAAGGAACTTCAGCCGATTTGAAGAGCCTATCAACAAAGACCTGCGGTTCCCTTAACAGTGGGACTTACGGGGACGGCGTGGAATCCCGGGGCCAAGTGTTCCCGAGGGGGTGCCGGGGAAGAGCTAGAGTCTTGCGGCGTCTCGTGATTCGCGAGAGTCCCGAAACCAACGGGTTTTGCTTGAACGCGGTGACGTTCTGTTAAGCTACACGCGGCCCGTGGACTCTGCAATAATCCAAATTCCGGCGCAGGGTTAACGATCTCTGAGCGGGACGACCCGGTCTGGCGAGGCCGGCGCAACGCTGCCGGGCGACGTACCCGCCGAGCGCGCAAAGAAAAAGCCCGGCGCGATGGCCGGGCTTGAAATCGTTCGTTCGATGGGCCGGGGCGATCAGGCCGCCAGGGCCTTCACCCGCGCGGCGAGGCGCGAGACCTTCCGGGAGGCGTTGTTCTTGTGAACGATGCCGCACTGGGCAGCACGCATGATCTCCGGCTCGGCGCTCTGCAGGGCGGCGAGCGCGTCCTGCTGGTTGCCGGCGATGATCGCCTCCTCGACCTTGCGCACGAAGGTGCGCATGCGGGAGCGGCGGGACTTGTTGATCGCCGTGCGCTTGGCGATCTTGCGGGTCATCTTCCTGGCCGAAGCGGTATTGGCCATATTAGTCCTCGTGTTTCTCGTCGAGCGATGCCGACGGGCCGGCACGGCCGGGAATCGGTCAACGCGAAAGGTTGTCAGGCGATGGCCGAGACGCAGCGCACGCAAAAGCGAGGAGTCCCGGCGAAGCGCCTCCTATAGACATGGCCCCTGCCTGCGTCAACGCAGGCGGACCAGGAGAACCATTCAAGCCATCATTCAAAACGCTGCAACGCGCGCTCCGCCAACTAGGCATCTCAACAATCGCGACAAAATGCCTAAATTCAGATATAAGGCCTAACCTTTGCTGCGGAGGGCTATCGGGCGATGACCTCGAACTAACCCCGATTCTCAGAGATGAAGTCTCTACGCGGATAACGAGCTGGTCTTACCCTCGACGTGCAGCTTTGAAAATTGCGTTACGTGATTCAACACTAGTATTCACAAAATCAGTCGCGCGCGTCCGCTGGACAATCGAACGGCGGCCAGTCGATAAATCAATCGGTCGGGGGGGGGTATCGGGGCAAAAATATCAACTAACCACGGAAACTTGCTAAAAAATACATATCTGCCAACTGCTGCGTATAGATCAATCACGAATTTCCGAGACGCTTTTTTGATCGCGAAGTCTCTGATCTTAAGGCAGCTGCACAAGCCAACGAGCTCGGCTCCGAGAAGGCATACAAGTTACTGTTTGATCTTCGCTTCCAAACCATGGGAAGATACTATGGAAAATCGATCAACTTTCGATATCTTACACCTTCTCGATAATCAGAAAATTCCATTTACGCTAAACAGGTTCGGACCAGAAACTATCCGGGCAAACGTGACCTTATATGGATTACGCGTTGAGATCGGGTGCTTTGAAGATAATCATGTTGAAGTTTCAACATCCCATGGAAGGGAAGATATCGAAGGAGGATTTAAATACTCGACGAAGACACTGAGAGAAAACAGTCTAGATTAGCGCATTCTAAAAAAGTTTCTCATGCCACGTCACCCGCCTCTGCGAGCGTAGCAAAGCGATCCAGGGATCAGATATATCCGGTCAGGTCCCACAGCCCCTAGATTGATCAGCTGTCGCGCGCAATGATGTTTGACCAGGCAGCAGAGATTAGACCAAAACTGCTTTGTCACTCAATGCCTTGCAAATATTGATGATTCTGAGCCGTTTTTTCGAGCGAGACAACGGCTCTGAGACGGCCGGCGCAGATCGAGACGACTACTCCGGCCATCTCAGCGCCGCCGCCGCCGCCACCGTGCCGACGACGGCGGCGATGAGCGTCAACCCCGTCAGCACCGCCAGCGGCACGAGGAACGGCACCGTCCCGCCCGTCGCCGCCTGCGCAGCCGAGACACCGAAGATCAGCGTCGGAATCATCAGCGGCAGCACCAGCACCGCCAGAATCAGCCCACCCCGGCGAATCGAGGCGGTGAGCGCCGCCCCCACCGCGCCGATGAAGCTGAGGGCCGGCGTGCCGACGGCCAGCGTCAGGGCGGTCGCAGCCATGGCGGTGCCGTCGAGGGCGACGAGGAGGCCGAACAGCGGCGAGGCGAGTGCGAGCGGCAACCCCGTCGTCAGCCAGTGGGCGACGACCTTGGCGAGCACCACCCCTTCGAGGGGCACCGGCGCCCCGGTCATCAGGTCGAGGGATCCGTCCTCCTCGTCGGCCTGGAACAGCCGGTCGAGGCCGATCAGCGTCGAGAGCACCGCCGAGAGCCAGAGGATCGCCGGCCCGATCCGCGACAGGAGGTTGAGATCGGGCCCGAGGGCGAAGGGCACCAGCGCGACGATCATCAGGAAGAAGACGAGGGACAGCGTGCCCGAGCCGCCGACGCGGGCCGCCAAGCGCAGGTCGCGCGCGACGAGGGCGAGGCCGGCGCGGATCATAACCAGTCCTCCCCGTCGGCGTCCGTGGGCGCCGCGGCCTGTTCGGGGCCGGCACGGTCGATGCGGAGTTCCATCGCGTCTCGGAGCCCGAGCGCTTGGTGGGTCGCCGCGATCACGAGGCCGCCGCCGGCCCGGTGCTCCGCCATGAGCCCGGCCAGGACCTCCTGCGAGGCGGTGTCGAGGGCGGCGGTCGGCTCATCCAGAAGCCAGAGGGGGCGCGCACAGACGAGGAGCCGCGCGAGCGCCACCCGTCGCCGCTGGCCGGCGGAGAGATAGGCCACCGGCAGGTCGTGGGCGTGGGCGAGGCCCAGCCGTTCGAGGGCCTCCCGCGGCACGAGGCGCGGGGCGCCGAGGAGATCCCGCGCGAAGGTGAGGTTCTCCCCCGCCGTCAGGGCGGATTTCAGCCCGTCCCGGTGGCCGACCACGTGCAGGCATTCGGGAAGGCTCGCCTCCCCCACATCGGCGATGGCGATCCGCCCCCCATCCGGTCGAAGCCGGCCGGAGAGGATGGCGAGCAGGCTCGACTTGCCGGCGCCGTTCCGTCCGGTGACGGCGAGCGCCCCGCCCTCACCTACGGAGAAGGTCAGCCCGGCGAAGATCCGGCGGCCGGAGCGGCGGCAGGCGAGGTTGTCGACGTCGAGCCGCAAGGGTTCCTCAGGGGTCGCCCGGCGTCATCCAGGCGGCCGGCTCGGTCTCCATGCCCGATTGCGGCGGCCGACGGAACAGCGCAGGCGCCCCGACGCGTTGTGACCGGCGAGGGGGATCGCCATGACCCAGGACGACCGGCAGAGCGTGCCCACGGAAACCGAGGTCGCCTCCAGCGAGGACGCCGTGGCCGGCCTCGCGATGGTGAAGGCCCGCTTGGCTTGCTGCACCCGAGAGGAGCAGGTCGCCTTCTGGGAGGCGGTGGGTCGCTGCTTCGGGAGCGGCAAAGCGCCGGAGGTCCGGGGCTCGTAGCGGATCTCCACCCGTCCGCCATCGCGGGCGCAGCGAGGCGGCCGAGGGTGGCGGGACGCCGCTGAAGCATCTCGCCGCCCGCGCGTCGAAAGCGCGGGTGCCGGGCTCACTCCCCGCCCGGCTGGTGTTTCTTCCGCTGGGTCATCGCCCGCAGGGCGCCCTGGAAGGTGCGCACGTCCTGCTCGGTCATCTCCATGCGGTGCAGCCTGTCGCGCATGTTGCGGACGATCCCTCCGCGCTTCTGCGGCGGGTAGAACCCCGCCGCGTCCAGGGCCGATTCGAGGTTCGCGAACAGGGCGGTCAGCGCATCCCGGGTCGCCGGGGTTGACAGCATCTCGCCCGAGAACGGGATCTGCGCCCGGCCGCTCGCCCGGCGCCACTCGTAGCCCACGAGCAGCACCGCCTGGGCGAGGTTGAGCGAGGGGAAGTCCGGCGAGACCGGAAAGGTCACGATGGCGTCGGCAAGCGACACCTCGTCGTTGGTGAGCCCCACCCGTTCGCGCCCGAACATCACGCCGCACGCTTGGCCGGCGCGGCCCGACAGTTCGGCCATGGCGTCCTCGGGGGCGTAGACGCGCTTCATCTGCCCCCGCTCGCGGGCGGTGGTGGCGAGGACGAAATGGAGGTCGGCGATGGCCTCCTCCACGCTGGAGAAGACCTGCGCCCGGTCGAGGACGTGAGTCGCCCCGGAGGCCGCCTCGCGCACGCCCTTCTTCGGCCAGCCGTTCTTCGGGTTGACGAGGCGCAACTCCGAGAGGCCGAAATTCGCCATGGCGCGGGCCGTCATGCCGATATTCTCGGCGAGCTGCGGCTCCACGAGGATCACCGCGGGGGCGGTGCCCGGGGGGATCTCGAGGTCCTTTTCGTCGGCGGCGCGGGTCATGCCGCCCTCTGGCACGGGGCCGCCGGCCCGTCGAGGGGCGAGTTACGACGCCGGCCGGATGACAGCGCGAGCCTTCCGCTCACCGTGGCCCCTTGCTATGTCGCCGGGCGCGTCCGCACGGCCCTTGCATGCTGTGCGCCCCGAGGACAGCGCACGAAAAGGCAGCGGCCCATGGCGAAGATCAAGGTAGCGAACCCCGTCGTCGAGCTCGACGGCGACGAGATGACCCGGATCATCTGGGCCGAGATCAAGAACAAGCTCATCCACCCCTACCTCGACGTCGATCTCGAATATTACGACCTGGGCGTCGAGCACCGGGACGCGACGGGCGACAAGGTGACGGTGGACGCCGCCGAGGCGATCAAGCGGCACGGCGTCGGCGTGAAGTGCGCCACCATCACGCCGGACGAGGCCCGGGTGAAGGAGTTCAACCTCAAGGAAATGTGGCGTTCGCCCAACGGCACGATCCGCAACATCCTCGGCGGCGTGATCTTCCGCGAGCCGATCATCTGCAAGAACGTGCCGCGCCTCGTCCCCGGCTGGACGCAGCCCTTCGTGATCGGCCGCCACGCCTACGGCGACCAGTACCGCGCCACGGACTTCAAGGTGCCCGGCAAGGGCCGCCTGACCATCAAGTTCGAGGGTGACGACGGCACCGTCATCGAGAAGGAGGTGTTCAAGTTCCCCGACGCCGGCGTCGCCATGTCGATGTACAACCTCGACCAGTCGATCATCGACTTCGCCCGGGCGTCGCTGAACTACGGTCTGGCCCGGAAGTACCCGGTCTACCTGTCCACCAAGAACACCATCCTCAAGGCCTATGACGGCCGGTTCAAGGACCTGTTCCAGAAGGTCTACGAGGAAGAGTTCGAGGCCCAGTTCAAGACCCTCGGGATCACCTACGAGCACCGGCTGATCGACGACATGGTCGCCTCGTGCCTGAAGTGGTCGGGCGGCTACGTGTGGGCCTGCAAGAACTACGACGGCGACGTGCAGTCGGACACCGCCGCGCAGGGCTTCGGCTCGCTCGGCCTGATGACCTCC
The DNA here is from genome assembly GCF_022829405.1 of Methylobacterium sp. J-076. GTDB lineage: Bacteria > Pseudomonadota > Alphaproteobacteria > Rhizobiales > Beijerinckiaceae > Methylobacterium. Next base: position 212,753 of record NZ_JAKSXW010000149.1, on the reverse strand, counting down.
GTGCTGATGACCCCGGACGGCAACACCGTGGAGGCCGAGGCCGCCCACGGCACCGTCACCCGCCACTTCCGCGAGCACCAGAAGGGCCGGGAGACCTCCACCAACTCCATCGCCTCGATCTTCGCCTGGACCCGCGGCCTCACCCACCGCGCCAAGCTCGACGGAAACGATGAGCTGGCGAAGTTCTCGGCCACCCTCGAGAAGGTCTGCGTCGACACCGTCGAGGCCGGCCACATGACGAAGGATCTCGCCCTCCTCGTCGGGCCGGACCAGAAGTGGCTCTCCACCACCGGCTTCCTCGACAAGGTGGACCAGAACCTCAAGACGGCGATGTCCGCCTGAACGCCAGGACTCTCGTGGCATGGGAGGGCGGCGGGTGCAGGGCATCCGCCGCCCTCTTCGTTTCAAGCGCCGAAGCCGCAACGTCGCGTCTCGATTGAATCGCGGGGGATGGTCGTTCCCCGTCGCCGCGCAGGCAGAGCTCACACCGGGCTGCGGGATACCCCCTCCGACGGCTCGGACGAGATACAACTTCCAATAGTGTCTGGCCCGGCCCTGCGCTAAGGTTCGACACCCGCCTCCCGAATGCCGGCATCGGGGATGCGTCCGGCCATGCCTGTGAGGGAGCGATGGCAGGCCGTGGGCCGCACGACAGCCGCAAGCATCTGACGCGGATCGCCGCCCTGCTGGGCGTGACCTCCGCGACCTTCCGGGCCCGCCGCCATCCCGTCGATGACGGGCCGGGCCGCGAGGAGCGGGCGGAGGTCGCCCTCCTGTTCCGCCGCCTCACCGCCCCCGATCAGCGGGCGGCCGTCATCGCGCTCCTGCGGGCGATGACGCGGTCGGCATGAGGGGCGAGGATCGGGCGATCGCCTAGGCGGCGACGAGCAGCGCCGCCCCGGCGACGCCGGACAGGACGAGGCGCAGGCGCCCGAGCCAGACGGGGGAGAGACCCCGGCGGGGGAGGTCCTGATCGACCAGGCCCCAGGCCAGGACGAGGACGCCGAGGATGCGCAGGTCCCAGGGTGCCGGTGCGGCCATGGCCGCCCACGCGACCAGCGAGGGCACGATGGCGATGACATAGTCGCCGTTGCTGCCACCCCGGGCCGCGGCGGCCCCCCAGCGGATTCCCCCGAGGAACGACGCGATCACGGCACCGTAGGCCGACAGGATCGTGCGCGGCGACAGGCCGATATTCCCCAGGCCCCCGTCGCTGCCGGAGACGGCGAGCGCGGCGAAGCCGAGGAAGGGGATCAGCCCGGCCACGCCAAGGATGATGGCGCTTAACGGCACTGCAGGAAGGCGCGCCATCCAACCTCCGGTTCCATGACCGGCGGTGGAACCGCACCTCCCGGCCCGGACCGACCGCTCTCGTCAGGGAGGGGTCCCGCATCCCACGTCGGCGGTCAAGCTCAGAACGCCGGCCGCGTCGCTGTGCCTCCCCGGTCGCGCCGGGCACCGGGCCCGGGGCGGCGGAGGCTGCGTTCGCTGTCAGATCGCCTTGTGGGCCGGCGCGCCGAGGGGCGTGGGGACGGGCGCCCCCAGCAGGCTCACCGGGCCCTGCCCGCCATCGGCCAAGGCCGGCGGATCGTTCACGGCACCGTCGAGCTTGCGCGGCCTGAACGAGGCGGCGAGGCTCTTGGCCCGGGCGAGATCGGGGGCGTTGAGCTTCGTGGCGACATCGTCGCGCTTCTTGCCGGCATCGTCGTCGCCCTGGGCGGCGGCGGCGGCGAACCACACGTAGGATTGCACGAGGTCCTGCGTCAGGCCGAGGCCCCGGGCGTAGAGCACCGCGATGTTGTACTGGCTGTCCCGCACGCCGTGCTCCGCGCCCTGCCGGAACCACGAGGCGGCCGAGGCGAAGTCGGGCTTGCCGCCGGCGGCGGGGTTCTCGGCATAGATCACGCCGAGGTTGTGCATGGCGCGGGCGTGGCCCTGTTCCGCGGCGCGCCCGTACCAAAGCTTGGCCTGGGCGAGATCGCGGGCCACGCCGGAGCCCTTCTCGTAATGGGCGCCGAGCTTGTACTGGGCCGGGGCGTAGCCGACATTGGCGAGCTTCTCGAACAGCTTGGCGGCGGCGGCGAGGTCGCGCGGCATGCCGCGGCCATCCGCTTCGCGCATCGCCAGCTCCCAGGTGGCGGTGCCGTCGCCGGAGAGGGCGGCGAGCTTCACCTTCGCGAGGCTGGCGGGCACGTTGGCGAGGTCACCTGCGAGCCCCGCCATGTTCGGGACCGGCGGAACCGCCGGCTTCGCCTGCGCGGCCTGGGCGGCGGGCGCCGGCTGGGGCTCCGGCGCCCGCGGGCCGGCGACGGTCTGCGTCGTGGCCGGATCCTGGGGGATCGGCGCCGGCAGGGCCTGGGGCGCGGGGGCCTTCGGCGCCTCGGCGACCTTCTGAGCGTCAGCGGGCTTCGCGGTGGCGACCGTGCCGGGCGCGGGGGTGAGCTTGGGCAGGTTCGCCGCGTCGTCGCCGGAACGAAGGCTGACCGTCTGGATCGCGCCGAGGGTCAGGACGATGGCGGCGAGCCCGAGGAGGAGCGGCTTGCGGTGCTGGTCGATCTCCGCCCGCAGGCGGGTCATCTTGCCAGCCACGGGGGCGGCCGGGGCCGCGGCACGGCCGCGGACCGGCCGGTCGAGGGGCAGTTCGGCGGCGAGTTCCGCCTGGGCGGCCTGGGCGGCCCGGCGTGCCGCGGCGATGAAGCTCGTCTTGATGTCGCTGTCGGCGGAGGCCGTGTTGTCGAGAGGCTTCTCGGCGGCGGGCGCCTTCGACACCGGCTCGCGCTTGTCGACGTTCGGGGTCGGCGCGCGGACCGGGCGAGGCGCGCCGGGCTCCAGCAGCATCTCGCCGGACGACAGGGCCAGAGCCGCCTCGGGAAGGTCGCGCTGCGCCGGCCGGTGGGCGCTCCGGGCGGCGTCGACGCTGGTGGACGTCATCAAGCGCTCGTCGAGCGACGGCGGCCGGGGCGAGGATGAGTCCACCGTGCCGAGGCGGTTGACCAATCGGTCGAGGGCCGACTGGACGCCTTCGAGGGTCGCGCCCAGGCGTTCGTCGGCGGCGATCTGGCGGGCCTGCATGTCGGCGAGGCTCGCCCGGAGCAGGCTGAACTCGGTGGGGCTCGCGGTGCTCGCGCCCTTCAGGGTCTCGGCCACGGCGGTGCGGGCGGCACGCTCGATCAGCGCATCGCTCGGCGACACGTCGCGGAGCGCTTCGACCTGCTGCATCAGGTCGTTCATCGTCCGCTCGAGGCTCGTCAGCGCCGGATCGAGGGCGTGCGGCGCCTCGATCTTGTCCACGAGGGTGAGAACCTGCCTCTCCAGGGCGTCGAGCCCGTCGGGACCGGCGCGCTCGCCGACGCGGTCGACCTTCTCGGCGAGGCTGTGCAGCATCGCGTGGATCGAGGCCATGTCGGCCTCGGCGGCGCCCTGCGGCCGGGCGCTCGCCTCCACATCGGCGCGGGCCTGAAGGCCATCGACCTTCTCGGCCAGGGCGTGGATCTCGTCGGCGAGTTCGACGGAGCCGGCCTCCTGATCCTCGGCGTGGAACGCCTCCGGCTCTTCGGCCTTCGACTCCTCGACCTTCGGCTCTTCGGCCGGGGGGATAAGGGCGATCTGCTCGCTCAGATCCTGGACGCGGGCGACCACCGCTTCGAGGCGCCCGGGCTCGGCCAGGAGGGCGATTGCGCTGCGGATCTCCGCCAGTTCGGCGCCGAGCGCGTCGAGGGCGGTCATGTCGGCATCGGCCTCCTCGAAGGCGATCGCGACATCCAGGCGGTTGGCGAAATGCTTGAGATCCGCGCCGACCCGCACGAACGCGGCGGCGGCGGCCGAGACGTCGAGCTCATCGATCCGGGTGCGGATCACCGCCAGGGGCAAGGCCAGCGCCGGGACCTCGGCGTCGGACCGCGCCCGGGAGATGCCTGCGGCGAGGGAATCGAGGGCGTTGTCGAGGGCATCGATGTCGGCCACCGTCGCGAGGGGGGCGATCAGCTCGCGCAGCTGCGCCGCCTGCCGCTGCAGACCTTCGATGACGTAGGCCGGGAGGGTGCTGGCCCGGCGCACCGGGTCCGCCGGAGCCTGGGCGGCCAGCGGCGAGACGGGGGCCTCGGCTTCGGTGCCCTCGACGACGAGGCGCCGGACGAGGTCACGGCGCATCGACGCCACGGCGCTCGCGGGCTGGGCCTGTTCGGACAATTCACGCTGGCGCTGGCGGATGGCCTGCACCGCCTCGCGCATCTCCGCGGCGGTCGCCTTGCCGCGCTTGGCGACGGGACGGGGTTGCGACACCTGGTCGTCGAGCTCGGCGACCCGGCGCTCGATGTCGCCGAGGCGCTCGGTGACCTGCTGGACCGGATTGGCCTGAAGGGCGCGATCGATGCGCAGCTCGATCTCTTCCAGGCGCTTCTGTTCGGCGAGGGACGCCGCGCGGCGCTCGGCCTCCATCGAACGGTCGATGCCATCCAGGCGGGTCATCAGGGCTGCGAATCCCTCGGGAACGGGCGCTGCGGCCGGGTTGGCCTGCGCCAGGGCGGTCTCTTCCACCACGCGGGCCTGCTCCGGCACGCTCGGCTGGATCGCGGTGTCGAGGGACACGGCGGGCTGGCTGCTCCACCGCTGGCTGCCGCCGCCGGTCGGCGAGAAATGCTGCGGGACCACCGATGCGATCCAGGCCTCGAGCGGGACGCCCGCCCGGCTCGCGACGTCGCGGGCGGCCTCGATCACCTCAGGATCGAAACTATCGAAGTGCGAGGTCGCGTTGCGGTTCATCGTCGGCCTGTCGTCATTCGCGATCAGTTGGCGTCCGACCGGAGCATTCCGAGGGTGGGTCGTCCTCGGCGCTGCAACCTGTGGGCCGCCTGGGATCAACCATTAAATTTGTTGGTAAACATCGGGTTAAGGTGCCGGGCCGCGGTCGCGAGAAACTGTTGATCCCGCGAAATGCAACCCACGACTGCTTTCCGCGAGATGACACCGGACGGGTGGCACGCCGCGGTCGGGAATGCTGCCGCCCCAACGATTTAGGCGTTGCGACATGCTGCCCGACCCCTGGCCTGCGGCATGCGGGGTTTGTTGCTGCGGGCCGCCCGGAGCGTTTAATCAATGCCCGGGCAGCGGCCCGTCAGACGGCCGCCCGAATCGCAAGGTGGGAACAGTCCGAATGCCGCATTACCGCGCTCCGGTCGATGACACGCTCTTCCTCCTGAATGACGTCCTGGGCCTTCAGGGCCGGTCTAACCTCAACGGGTTCGCGGAGGCGACACCGGATGTGGTTGAGGCGGTTCTGCGCGAGGGCGGCAAGCTCGCCGACGAGGTCATGGCTCCCCTCAACCAAGCCGGCGACCGGGAGGGCTGCCAGCATCATCCGGACGGCCGCGTGACCACGCCCGCCGGCTTCAAGGCCGGCTACGCTTCCTATGCCGGCGGCGGCTGGATGGGCCTTTCGATCCCCGAGGCCTATGGCGGGCAGGGACTACCTCAGGTTATCAACGCCGCCATCCAGGAATTCGCGTCCGGCGCGAATCTCGCCCTCAGCATGTATCCCGGGCTCACCCAGGGTGCGGTCGCCGCCCTGCTCGTCCATGGCTCGCCGGAACAGAAGATCCGCTACGTCCCGAAGATGGTGGAGGGCACCTGGACCGGGACGATGAACCTCACCGAGCCCCATTGCGGCACGGATCTCGGCCTGCTCCGCACAAGGGCGGTGCCGAACGGTGACGGCTCCTACGCGCTCTCGGGCACCAAGATCTTCATCTCGGCCGGGGAGCACGACCTCGCCGAGAACATCGTCCACCTCGTCCTCGCCCGCATCGAGGGCGCCCCGGCCGGGACGAAGGGCATCTCCCTGTTCCTCGTGCCGAAGGTGCTGGTGAACGAGGACGGATCCCTCGGCGCGCGCAACGGCGTGTCCTGCGGTTCGATCGAGCGCAAGATGGGCATCCACGGCAATTCCACCTGCGTGATGAACTACGACGGCGCCACCGGCTGGCTCGTCGGCGAGGCGAACCGCGGCCTCAACGCGATGTTCGTGATGATGAACGAGGCGCGCCTCGCGGTGGGCGTCCAGGGTCTTGGGCAATCCGAAGCCGCCTACCAGAACGCGGTGGCCTACGCGAAGGACCGGCTCCAGGGCCGGGCCCTCAAGGGGGCCAAGGCGCCCGAGCGCCCCGCCGACCCGATCATCGTCCACCCCGACGTGCGCCGGACGCTGATGCAGATCCGCGCGTTCAACGAGGCCGCCCGCGCCCTGGTGCTATGGACGGCGCTGCAGTCGGACATCCTCCACCGCGCGGAGGACCCGAAGGAGCGGCAGGCCGCCGACGACCTGATGGGGCTGATGACTCCGGTGGTGAAGGGCGTCCTGACCGACCGCGGCTTCGCCAACGCGGTCGAGGCGCAGCAGGTCTTCGGAGGCCATGGCTACGTGGAGGAATGGGGCATGTCGCAATTCGTCCGCGATGCCCGCATCGCCATGATCTACGAGGGCGCCAACGGCATCCAGGCCATGGACCTGATCGGGCGCAAGCTCCCCAAGGACGGGGGCCGGGCGATGATGGCGTTCCTGGGCGAGGTCCAGGGTTTCCTGAAGGAGGCCGCCGGGGACGAGGCCCTGTCCGCCTTCGCCGCACCGCTCCAGGCCGCCATCGGCGACCTCCAGCAGGCCACGATGTGGCTGATGCAGAACGCCATCGGCGACCCCGACCATGCGGGTGCGGGGGCGAGCGACTTCATGCACCTGCTGGGTCTGATGGCGCTGGGCTACATGTGGTGCCGGATCGCCAAGGCGGCGCTGGCGAACAAGGCTCAGGGAGGCGACACCGCCCGGTGGGACGCCAAGCTCGTCACCGGCCGGTTCTTCATGGAGCGGTCCCTGCCCGAGACGGCCCTGCGCCTCGCACGGATCAGGGCCGGCGCGCAGACGACGATGGCCTTGGCGGCGGAGGCGTTCTGAGGCGCGAGGGGGGGCCTCGCCGAGCGTCCGGCCGATGCACTCTGGAAGGCTCCCGTGGCCGGAGCCTTCCAGTGCCGTCATCGTCTCAGGGGCAGTGGGATGACGGGGCGAGGGCCTCTCGGCCTCCGAGGGCCGGCCTCGGCAGTATGTCCGAAACCGCCCCCGCCCTCAGGCGTGCGGGGGTTTACCCTCGCAGCGCCCGGTCCAGATCCTCGATCAGGTCGGCGGGATCTTCGAGGCCCACCGAGAGGCGCACGACCTCGGGGCCCGCGCCGGCGGCCGTCTTCTGCGCGTCGGTGAGCTGGCGGTGCGTGGTCGAGGCCGGGTGGATGATGAGCGAACGCGTGTCGCCGATGTTGGCGAGGTGCGAGAACAGCTCAAGATTCGAGACGAGCTTCACCCCCGCCTCGTAGCCGCCCCTCAGGCCGAAGGTGAACACCGCCCCCGCCCCGTTGGGGGTGTAGCGCTGGGCCAGGGCGTAGTACCGGTCGCTCTCCAGGCCCGGATAGCTCACCCACTCCACCTCCTCGTGGGTGGAGAGGAAGCGCGCCACCTGCAGGGCGTTATCCGAATGGCGCTGCATCCGCAGGGGCAGGGTCTCGATCCCGTTGAGGATCAGGAAGGCGTTGAAGGGCGAGAGCGCCGGCCCGAGGTCGCGCAGGCCGAGGACCCGGCAGGCGATGGCGAACCCGAAATTGCCGAAGGTCTCGGCCAGCACCATCCCGGAATATTCCGGCCGGGGCTGGCTCATCATCGGGTAGCGGGCATCGCCGGCCCACTGGAAGGTGCCGCCGTCCACGATCAGGCCGCCGATGGAGTTGCCGTGGCCGCCGAGGAACTTCGTGGCCGAATGGACCACGATGTCCGCCCCATGCTCGAACGGGCGGATCAGGTACGGCGTCGCCATCGTGTTGTCGACGATGAGCGGGATGTTGTGCTTCTTGGCGATCACCGACAGGGCCGCGATGTCGGTGATGACGCCCCCCGGGTTGGCAATGGATTCGCAGAAGATCGCCTTGGTGCGGGGCGTGATCGCCGCCTCGAAGGAGTCCGGGTTGTCCGTATCGGCCCAGACCACCGACCAGCCGAAGTTCCGGTAGGAGTGGTTGAACTGGTTGATCGAGCCGCCGTACAGCTTGTTGGCGGCCACGAACTCGTCGCCCGGCTGCATCAGCGCGTGCATCGTCAGGAATTCGGCGGCGTGGCCCGAGGCCACCGCCAGCGCCGCGGTCCCCCCTTCGAGGGCCGCGATCCGCTCCTCCAGCACCGCGTTCGTCGGGTTGGTGATGCGGGTGTAGATGTTGCCGAACGCCTGGAGGCCGAACAGCGACGCGGCATGGTCCACGTCATCGAAGACGAAGCTGGTCGTCTGGTAGATCGGGGTCGCCCGGGCGCCGGTCGCCGCATCGGGGGCGGCGCCTGCGTGGATCGCCAGGGTGTTGAAGCCGGGCAGGCGGTCGGTCATCGCGCTCACAAGTCTCCGTGGGCTCTAGCCCACAGCCTGTACGCCCGCTCGGGAGCGGGGCGCAAGGCACCCCTCAAGCGCCGGCCTTCCGGTAGACGAGGATGAGGTTGTTGGCGGGCATGGCCACCCGCTCCCCGAACGTCAGCCCGCGGGACGCGGCGAGACGGCCCACCGCCTCCACGGTGCGCAGGCCCCAGCGCGGATCGCGGGCGCGCAGGTCGGCGTCGAACGCCTCGTTGCTCGGCGCCGTCGGCACCCCCTCCTCCCGGAACGGCCCGTAGAGCACCAGGGGCGCCCCGGCCGGAAGGAGCCGCCCGGCCCCGGCGAAGAGGCCCTCGGCGGCGGACCAGGGGGCGATGTGGACCATGTTGATGCAGACGATCGCCGCCGCCTGCACCACGGGCCATTCCGCCGCGGCGGCATCGAGGGCGATGGGATCGCGCAGGTTCGGCAGCCCCGCCGCCCGGGCATGGGCCGCGATGCTGCGCAGGGCCACCGGTTCGGGGTCGCTGGGCTGCCACGTCGACTCCGGCAGCGCGCGGGCGAAATAGACGGCGTGCTCGCCGGAGCCGGCCGCCACCTCGAGCACCGTCCCGCCGGAGGGCAGCACCCGCCGCAGGACGGCGAGGATCGCCTCTCGGTTGCGGGCGACGGCGGGGGCCGTCAGGGCGTCGCCCTCTGTGGACCAGCTCAACATGACGGCCGAGGCCTCCACCGCGGGAACGTTCCGTGCTTGGGCGGGTCTACCACCCCGCCGCGGCGGGGCAATCCGGGGGATGCCGCGCCTTCGGCCGGGCGGGCCTCTCTCCGCCAGCCGGATTGCCGGGTATGACTGTAAAAGCCGGTCGGCCCGTTGATGCTGGGCCGGCCGGATTTTATATGCCGCCGGCTTTTCTGATCAGGAATGTGGAATGCTGATCCGCCGAACCGACCGATTACTGTCCTCCGTCGGCCTCGCATTCTTCGCCCTCTCCGCGCCCGCGACCGCCAAGATCCAGATCGAGGCGGCGCGGATCACCGGCGGAGAATTGTGGATCCTCGGCTCCACCGACGAGCCCGACGCCGAGGTCACCCTCGACGGGAAGTTTCCGACCAAGGCCGACAGGCGCGGCAACTTCGAGCTTCGGGTGGCCTACCATCCGGCGAGTTGCATCGCGACGGTGCGCACGCCGTTGGAGGTGCGCAGTGTCGTGGTCGGCGAATGCGGGCAGATGGGCCCGTCGGGACCGCCCGGTCCCCCCGGCCCGATGGGGCCGGCCGGCGAGGCGGGTCCCCCCGGCCCTCAGGGCGAGGCCGGCCCGGTGGGGCTGCAGGGGATGTCGGGCGGCCAGGGCGTTCCGGGCCCGTCCGGCGGTGTGGGACCCGCGGGCCCTCCCGGACCGAAGGGGGAAGCGGGGCCGATGGGCGCGGCGGGACCCGCCGGACCGCCGGGGACGGAAGGTCCGCGCGGCCTGGCAGGCCCGCAGGGGCCCATCCCCCGACCTGTGGTGCAGAAACCGACGGTGCAGAAGCCCCCGGCCAAGGCCGACCCGATCCGCCGCACAGGCCGCCCGGAGGCGGCACCCGATCCGGACCTCGAGCCGGAAAACGGCGGCGGCCCCATTCCCCAGGACCGGAACTGACCGCGCCATGGCACGGCCAGGATGAGGGCCGCGCGGCGTCGAACGCTCGAAAGATCGGAGAGGGTCGTAGGTGTGGTGAGCGCGTTGGGGTTCGAACCCAAGACCTACAGATTAAAAGTCCGTTGCTCTACCAGCTGAGCTACGCGCTCGCGTCCCCGCTCTGCGGGGTCGGCGGCCACCGCAATAGGGGAGCGGATCGGGAGGGTCAACCGATCGTCGTGCAGGCCCGCTCGACGATCGCGCGGGCCTCGGCGAAGGCCGCGGCCGCGTCGAGTTCGGTGGTGTCGAGGCGCACCGCATCCTCGGCCATACGCAGCGGGGCGGCGCTGCGGGAGGAATCCCGGGCGTCGCGCGCCTCGATGTCGGCGAGGATGCCTTCGAGGCTCGCGGCCTCGCCCCGGCCGGCGAGCTCCCGGTGGCGCCGCCGGGCCCTTTCCTCGGGGGAGGCGGTGATGAACAGCTTCACGCTCGCCGCCGGGCAGACCACCGTGCCGATGTCCCGGCCGTCCAGGACGGCCCCGGCCGGATCCTCCGCGAACCGGCGCTGCCAGGCGAGAAGCGCCGCCCGCACCTGTGGCACCGAGGAGATGCGCGAGGCCGCCTCGCCCATGGCCCGGTCGCGCAGGCGCGAATCGGTGAGGCCCCCGGCATCGAGGGTTTCGGCGGCGCGGGCGGCGGCGGCGGTGTCGTCCAGGGACGTACCGGCGTTGAGCAGGGCGAACGCCACCGCCCGGTAGAGCAGGCCGGTGTCGAGGTGCGGCAGGCCGTAATGGGCGGCGAGGCGCTTGGCGAGGGTTCCCTTGCCGGAGGCGGCGGGGCCGTCGATGGCGATGACGAGGGGCATGTCAGGCTCCGATCCGGCCGCCGAGGGCGGACATGGTCGGCAGGAAGCTCGGGAAGCTCGTGGCGATCATCGCTCCGTCATCCACCGTGACCGGGTGCTGCGTCGCCAGCCCCATCACGAGGAAGGACATGGCGATGCGGTGGTCGAGATGGGTCGCGACCGTGCCGCCCCCCTTCGGCGCGGCCCCGCCCCCCTCGACGATCAGGTCGTCGCCCTCGATCCGGTACGCGACGCCGTTGGCCGCGAGGCCCGCCGCCACCGCGGCGAGGCGGTCGGATTCCTTCACCCGCAGCTCGTGCAGCCCGTTCATCCGCGTCGTGCCCTCGGCGAAGGAGGCCGCCACGGCGAGGACGGGGTACTCGTCGATCATCGCGGGCGCCCGCTCGGCCGGGACATCGACGCCGGTGAGGCGGCTCGCCCGCACGCGCAGGTCGGCGACGGTCTCGCCGCCCTCCTCCCGCTCCGCAAGGCGCTCGATCTGGGCGCCCATCTCCAGGAGCGTCGTGATGAGGCCGGTGCGAAGGGGGTTCATCATCACCCCCTCGATAACGAGGTCGGATCCAGGGGTGATCAGGGCCGCCACCAGGGGGAAGGCGGCCGAGGAGGGGTCGGCGGGCACCACCACGTCCGCGCCGCGGAGGGTGGGCTGACCGGTCAGGGCGATCCGGCGACCGTGGCCCTCGGGCCCATGCGGCTCCACGCTCACCTGCGCCCCGAACAGGCGCAGCATCCGCTCCGTGTGGTCGCGGGTGGCGGCGCTCTCGATCACCGTGGTGACGCCGGGGGCGTTGAGCGCCGCCAGCAGCACGGCGGACTTGATCTGCGCCGACGCGGCCGGCGTTTCATAGGTGATCGGGATCGCCTCCCGCGGCCCGCGGAGCGTCAGGGGCACCCGCCCGCCCTCGGCCTCGGCCACGACCTGCGTGCCCATCAAGGTCAGCGGGTCGAGGATGCGGCGCATCGGCCGGGAGCGCAGGGAGGCGTCGCCGTCGAAGGTCGCCGTCACCGGCTGGCCGCCGACCACGCCCATCATCAGGCGCGAGCCGGTGCCCGCATTGCCGAAATCGAGCACCTCCGCCGGATCGGTCAGGCCGCCGATGCCGACGCCGTCCACGACCCAGCGCCCCTCCCCGATCCGCTCGACGGTGGCGCCCAGCGCCTTCGCCGCCGCGGCGGTGCGCAGCACGTCGTCGCCCTCCAGCAGGCCCTCGACGCGGGTGCGGCCCTGGCTGAGCAGACCGAGGATCATCGCCCGGTGGGAGATCGACTTGTCGCCGGGCGGACGCAGCCGCCCGCGCAAGGGCGCGCCGGGGGAGGCGCTGAGGGGCTGGGGGGCGAGGGTATGCGACACGGGCGGTCCGTTCGGGTCTTCGACGGCTGGGCGGATGGGCCTCGGCGCGTTGTGCCGCGCGGGCTTGCCGGATGCCGGTTCGCGGCGCGGTTACCACGGGCGCCGGCCTTCGTCATCCACAGGCCCCCGGCCGATGCGGGCGGTGGCACCGGGGCGGTCCATCGAAACCGGCACGGATTCGCGGCCGCCGCCGCTCGATTGACAGGGGCTGCAGCCGCGACTAACCGGGCGCCTCCCCACAAAGTGTATCGACGACGAGGTGTCCCCCGTGGCCCGACCGGAACTCGGCCTGAAACGCCAGTGCATGAGCTGCGGCGCGAAGTTTTACGACCTCGCCCGCGACCCCGCAGTCTGCCCGAAATGCGGAGCGATCTATCAGGCGGCCGCCACCAGCCGCGTGGCGGCGCCGGTGATCTCGCGCAGTCCCGTCGTCGCCGACGACGAAGACGAGACGGACGAGAAGGGCCCGGAGCTGGTCTCCCTCGATGAGGTCGAGGCCGCCGAGGACGAAGCGGATCCGACGCCGGAGGACGAGACCGCCGACGACAGCGACACGGCCAGCGACGACGATACCTTCCTCGAAGAGGAAGATGCCGGGGACGACGACGTGTCCGACCTGATCGACGGCGATATCGAGAACGACGAAGAGAGCTGAGCCTTTCTGGCGAAATCTCGAAAAAAAGGGGTTGAGTCCGGCCGGCAGGGCGCCTATAGAACCGCCCTCGCCGGCCGCCAACCGGACCGGCGAACCCCGCGGAACCCAACCGCGGTGGACAATAGTGGGGCCTTAGCTCAGCTGGGAGAGCGCTTCCATGGCATGGAAGAGGTCATCGGTTCGATCCCGTTAGGCTCCACCATTTTTCCTCCGGATCCCTGTGCTGCTACTGACCGGTCGCGCCCTGGATCCCATTCACCTCTGCTCAAAACCATCGTGAGTGCGGTCGGCATCCTGTTCGCCGTAACCACCCTGCCGGATACGGCCCTCGCCGAAGGCGTCGCCACCGTGCGTCCGGCCTCGGCGGCCGAGACCCTGGTCGCCGACCTGCGCGGCCGCATCCTCCGGTCCGACAGCGCCACCGCCGTCCTCGAATCCTGGTGCGCCGAAAAGGGCCTCGCCGGGCAGGCGCGCCTCGTGGCCCTGCGTCAGCAGGGAATCGAGAAGCCCGCCACGGCGGAGCAGCGGGAACGGCTCGGCGTCGGGCCGGACGAGCCCGTCCGCTACCGGCACGTGCGCCTCGCCTGCGGTGATCGGGTCCTGTCCGATGCGGATAACTGGTACGTGCCCTCCCGCCTGACGCCGGAGATGAACGCGGCCCTCGACGGCTCGGACGTGCCGTTCGGCCGGTTGGTGCGCCCCCTGGCGCCGGTGCGCCGGGTCGTCTCCGTCCACACCTACCCGCTCGCCGCCGAGCCGGGGCCGGATGCCCCCCTCGTGCGCGTCGATGCCCTCCTCGTCACCGGCGCGGGGGCGCCGTTCTGCGAGGTGATCGAGACCTATCTCGGGGCCACGCTTCCGCCCACGGGGCGGTAGAGAACACCCGGCGCGATTCGCGGGGCCTCGCGCGCCCCTTCCGGAGACTTCCCTTGACGACCGTTCCGTTCCGCCTCGCAGGTCTCGCGCTGCTCGTGACCTTCGGTGTTCCGGCCTATGCGGCCCCCGGCGAGCCCAGCGGCCTGTGGTTGACCGAGACAGGCCGCTCCACCGTGAAGATCGTGCCCTGCGGCGGCGGCTATTGCGGCACCATCGTCAGCGCTCCCGGAAAGGCGCTGGACGCCAACAACCCGGACCCGGCCCTGCGCGGACGCAGCGTCATCGGTGTGCAGATCCTCGACGCCCGCAAGCCCGACGGCGGCGGCTTTTCCGGCTCCCTGTATAACCCGAACGACGGGAAGACCTATTCGGGCTCCCTGCGCCTGACCAAGCCGGATACCCTCGAAGTATCGGGCTGCGTCCTCGGCTTCGTGTGCAAGAGCCAGTCCTGGACACGGACCAGATAACGATCCCCCCGTTCGGTGTGCTGCCGCACACCAGCCGATCACGAGCGAGTTATCGCCGGATCGATTGCGAACAACTTATGTTCCCCGTTCCGAACAGGACGGAACATGTCATGACTTTCACCAAGCTCACGCTCTCCGCAGCCCTCGTCGCGTGTCTCGCGACACCGGCCCTGGCCCAGGTCATCGAGACCCCGAACAGCACCACCGTGGTCGTCCCCCCAGGCAGCCCCGGCGTGGTGACGCCCCTCGACGGCGCCACGGGCGGGGACCAGGCCATCACCTACTCCCCGACCGGCCGGCCGGCGGACTCGATCTCCAACGACTCCGCGGCGGCCGGGAATGCCGGGCAGCCCTCGCGGGTGGCGCCCCAGGGTGGCGGCGGCGGCAAGTAAGGGACGCGAACACAAAAAAGGCCGCACCTCCGGGTGCGGCCTTTTTCGTTCCAGCGGTTGCGGAGATCAGGCCGCGCCGCGCAATGCCCCCTCGATTGCGTCCAGGGCGGCCTGGGCGCCCACGCCGTTGGGACCGCCCGCCTGGGCCATGTCCCGGCGCCCGCCGCCGCCCTTGCCGCCCAGGGCTTCCGCCCCGGCCCTGACGAGGCCGACCGCGTCGTAACGCCCGACCAGATCCTCGGTGACGCCGACCACGAGTCCGGCCTTGCCGTCCGGCGCGACGCCGACGATGGCGACGATGCCGGAGCCGAGGCGGGTCTTGCCCTCGTCGGCGAGACTCTTGAGGTCACGCATCTCGACGCCCTCAACCACCCGGGCCATCAGCCGGATCCCGGCGACGTCCTTGGGGGCGTCGGCGTCGGCCGCCCCGCCCCCGCCCATCGCGAGCTTCTTGCGGGCCTCGGCGAGTTCGCGCTCCAGGCGGCGGCGCTCTTCCATGAGGCTGGTGAGCCGGTCCGGCGCCTCGGAGGCGGGGGCCTTCAGGATCCCCGCCAGGGAGGCAAGGGTGCGCGATTCCTCCGCGCGGAAGCGGCGGGCCGCATCGGCCGTCAGGGCCTCGATCCGGCGGACGCCCGCCCCGACCGCGGTCTCGGACACGACGGTGATCGCCCCGATATCGCCCGTGCGCCCGGCATGGGTGCCGCCGCAGAGCTCCACCGAGAACGCCTTCGTCCCCCCGTCGCCGCTCGGCAGGCCCATGGAGACAACGCGGACCTCCTCCCCGTACTTCTCGCCGAACAGCGCGCGGGCGCCGGAGGCGATCGCGTCATCGACGGCCATCAGCTTGGTCACCACCGGCTGGTTCTGCAGGAGCACCGCGTTGGCGATGTCCTCGACGCGGGCCATCTCCTCGGCCTCGATGGGCTTGGGATGGCTGATATCGAAGCGCAGGCGCTCAGAACTCACGAGGGAGCCCTTCTGCGCGACGTGGTCGCCCAGCACCTGCCGCAGGGCCTCGTGCAGGAGGTGCGTGGCCGAGTGGTTGGCCCGGATGGCCCGGCGGCGGGCATGGTCCACCTTCAGCTCGACGGGCTGTTCCAGCCGCAGGGCGCCCTCTTCGACCGTCACCGAATGGACGAACAGGTCGCCGAGCTTCTTCTGCGTATCGGTGACCCGCGCCTTGAGGCCGGCGGCGACGATCGTGCCGGTGTCGCCGACCTGTCCACCGGACTCGGCGTAGAACGGCGTTTGGTTGAGGACGGCGAAGCCGGACTGCCCCGCCGTCAGCTGCTCGGTCTCGGCCCCCTCGAACAGCAGGGCCGTCACCACGCCCTCCGCCGTCTCGGTCTCGTAGCCGAGGAAGTCGGTGGCGCCGGCCCGGTCGCGCAGGCCGAACCACACGGCTTCGGTGGCCGCGTCGCCGGAGCCCTTCCACGCCTCCCGCGCCGCCTGCTTCTGCCGCTGCATCGCCGCCTGGAACGCGTCCGTGTCCACGCCGATGCCGCGGGCCTTCAGGGCGTCCTGGGTGAGGTCGAGGGGGAAGCCGTAGGTGTCGTAGAGGGTGAAGGCGGTCTCGCCGGAGAGGTTCTGGCCGGCCTGGAGGTCGCGGGTCTCCGAGTCGAGGATCGACAGGCCCCGCTCCAGGGTCCGGCGGAAGCGGGTCTCCTCGAGCTTCAGGGTCTCGCCGATCAGCGCCTCGGCGCGCATCAGCTCGGGGTAGGCCTGCCCCATCTCGCGCACGAGGGCGGGGACGAGGCGGTACATGGTGGGCTCCCGGGCGCCCAGGATCTCCGCATGGCGCATGGCCCGGCGCATGATCCGGCGAAGCACGTAGCCGCGCCCCTCGTTGCCCGGCAGCACGCCGTCCGCCACGAGGAAGGCGGAGGCCCGCAGATGGTCGGCGATCACCCGGTACGAGGCCATGGTGGACGGCTCCGGCGCCCGGGAGACGGCGTGCGCCACCGCCTCGATCAGCGCGCGGAACAGGTCCGTCTCGTAATTCGACTTCACGCCCTGGAGGATCGCGGCCATCCGCTCCAGGCCCATGCCGGTATCGATGGAGGGCCGGGGCAACGGGTTGCGCGACCCCGGCTCCAGCTGCTCGTATTGCATGAACACGAGGTTCCAGAACTCGAGGAAGCGGTCGCCGTCCTCGTCCGGGCTGCCGGGCGGGCCGCCGCGCAGCTCCGGGCCCTGGTCGATGAAGATCTCCGAACACGGGCCGCAGGGGCCGGTGTCGCCCATCTGCCAGAAGTTGTCGGAGGTTCCGATGCGGATGATCTTATGGTCCGGGAAGCCGGCGATCTTCTTCCACAGCAGCGCTGCATCGTCGTCGTCGGCATAGACCGTGACGAGGAGCTTCTCCGGCGACAGGCCGAACTCCTTGGTGATGAGCGTCCAGGCCAGCTCGATGGCGCGTTCCTTGAAGTAGTCGCCGAACGAGAAATTGCCGAGCATCTCGAAGAAGGTGTGGTGGCGCGCCGTGTACCCGACATTGTCGAGGTCGTTGTGCTTGCCGCCCGCCCGCACGCATTTCTGCGCGGTGGTCGCCCTGTCGTAGCCCCGCTTCTCGACACCGGTGAAGACGTTCTTGAACTGCACCATGCCGGCGTTCGTGAACATCAGCGTCGGATCGTTGTTCGGCACCAGCCCCGACGACGGCAGGACCGTGTGACCGGACCGGGCAAAGAAGTCGAGGAAGGTCGACCGGATCTCGTTGACGCCGCTCATCTGGCAGACTCTTCAGGCTTTTCACGTCACATGCCGGGGGCACGCTCCTGCGCACCCCCCTTGAGCGTCCTCTTAAGGATGGAACCCGCGGGAGTCACGGGCGCCGGGATACGCCGGCCCGGATTGCCGCCGCCCGGCGGGGACACCGGCTCGACGGCCTGAACGGTCAAGCCGCGAAATAGCCCGGGATTGCCCCAGGCTCGCCACAAGCACGGCCGTGTTGTCGCCACATCTGTCAAGCCAGATTAAGCCATCAGCGCCCTCCGGCGCCGCAGGACACGGAATCACGATGCAGGGCCGCTCGGTCGGATCGGGGAAGACGGTGGTGGCGAAGTCTGGCGCGGTCCAGGTCCGGCATTTCGGAAAGGGCACCCACGGCGCCATCGCCGCGCAGCCGCTGGTCGGCGTCTCCCACGGCAGCAAGGCGGCCCTGGTGCGCTCCCTCCTGACCGTGACCCTGATCGCCGGCTCGCTCAGCGCCGCGCTGCTCGGTTCGGGGATCGATCTCGGCAAGGTGGGCCTGCCCCATGCGGTGACGCCGGCCGAGGCGGCCACCGAAATCCGCATGCCGCGGCCTCACCTCCACCTCGTGGCCCTCAGCGAAGACCTGGAGAACGCGACCCTGCGCGCCTCGTCGAGCTTCGCCCCGCTCCACGATCTCGACACCGACCTCGGTTCGAGCGGCGTCGATCGGGTGTCCTACGACTACCTGCTGTCGCAATCGTCCACGGGCGATCCGAACGACATCCTCGAATTCGGGTCGATGAAGATCCGGCGCCACTTGGTCCAGACCATCGTGAAGGCCGCGCAGGCCGTGCAGACCGACCCGGTGCTGCTGATGGCCGTGGCCGACAAGGAATCGAGCTTCATCACCGCCGTCCAGGCCAAGACCTCGTCGGCGACCGGCCTCTACCAGTTCATCGAGCGCACGTGGCTCGGCGTGGTGCGCGATTTCGGTGCCAAGTACGGCCTCGCCAAGGAAGCCGGCCTCGTCACCGCCGACGCCAACGACAAGCCGGTGATCACCGACGCCGCCGAACGCGCCCGCATCCTCGAGCTGCGCCGCGACCCCTACCTCTCCGCCCTGATGGCCGGCGAGATGCTGAAGCGCGATGCCGCCCGGATCAGCCAGCGGATCGGCCGTGACCTCACCCTCGGCGAGGTCTACCTCGCCCACTTCCTCGGCCCGGACGATGCGGGCGACTTCCTCGATCAGGTCGTGAACAAGCCCGCCGCCGCGGCCGCGGTCCTGCTGCCCGGCCCGGCCCGGGCCAACCGCTCCATCTTCTTCGCCGCCAACCGCTTCGTCGGGCGTGGCCGCCACCGCAAGCCGCTGAGCCTGTCCGTGGCCCAGGTCCACGAGAAGTTCGAAGCGATGATGCAGGCCCGGGGCAGCCGCTACCAGAACGTCCGCGCCTTGTCCGGCATCATGGCCTATGCCGACACGGATGCGGCGGTCGAGACGCAGTAATCCCCCGGGCCGGGAGACGCGGCGTCCCTGAGATCGACCCCTCTGCGGTGGCGGTTCTCCACGTTCGTTCGTGCCTCTCGCCACCTCCGATCGAGGGAGGGTGGGACAGCGCGCCCTCTGTCCCGGAAACCGGTGTTCGTGTCGGTGTTGGCGGCAACTCCCCCTATCGGCCGTATGATTGTCCTGATCGGCCGTCGATCACACTGGATAGACGGTCCGCCAAGCTGATCAGGCTGGGCTTTCACGCCGTCCGTGATGCACCAGGGGCGACCTTCCTCGCTAAAAGACCGGGGCGCCGGCCACCTCCATTCGCAACCGCCTGCGGATTACCGACTTCTCTTCTCAGGAAGCCGCACGTCAGCGCGGCGCGATACCGTGTCGGGGGAACCCTTGAGGAAGCCGCATCCTGAGCCGCACTCGCCGTTCACGGACACCCTGACGCCGGGCGTACCGCTCGATCAGATCGGCCAGACGCTCGCCTCGTTCTACGACGACCTCATCACCGAGGGCGTGCCGGCCCATCTCGCCGCGCTCGTCCGGAGGGTGAAGCAGGCGCAGCCTGCGCCGGTGACGGCGTCGCATGGGCAAGCCCGCCCGGCCGGCGAAACCAGGGCGGTCCACCTCGCCATCGTCGTGGAGGACGAGCCCGAGATCCGCGAGCTCGCCAAGACCTTGCTGGAAGAGACCGAGCTCCAGGTGGTCGGCTGCCCGAGCGCCGAGGAGGCCCTGGCGGTGCTGCAACAGCGCGGCGGCGAGGTGGCCCTCGTCTTCGCCGACATCCGCCTCGCCGGGCAGATGGACGGGCTGCAACTCGCCAGGGCCGTGGCGACCCTCTGGCCGAGGGCGCGGCTCGTCATCACTTCGGGCCACGGCGTCCGGAGGCCGGACCTTCCGGCCGAGGCGGTCTTCATCGCCAAGCCCTGGCGCGCGGCCGACGTCCTGCAGGAAGCCGAGCGCGCCGCCCGGGAACCGGCCCCACCCATCGCCTGAGGCGGGCCCGGTTTCGTCCGGGCCCACGCCTTGCATGAAGGGACCCGCGGCGGTCTGCGCCCGGAGCTTGTCTTGCCCATCCTGTCCGTCCGCCATCACACGGTGTACCGGTACCGCCGGCCGGTCGCGTTCGGTGAACACCGGATCATGTTCCGCCCCCGGGACAGTTACGACCAACGGTTGATCGAGGCCTCCCTCGACATCAGCCCCGAACCCGCCACCCTGCGGTGGATGTTCGACGTGTTCGGCAACTGCGTCGCCGTGGCCACCTTCGCCACCCGTGCGGAGACCCTGACCTTCGACTGCAGGATCACCCTGGAGCACACGCCGGAACACGCGCCGGTCTTCCCCATCGCCCCGCACGCGGTGCTCTACCCGTTCGGTTACGGGGCCGAGGACATGCCCGACCTGTCCCGCTCGATCGAACGATCCTGGCCCGATCCCCGGCACGAGATCGATGCATGGGCCCGCGGTTTCATCCCGTCGGAGGGGCGCATCCCCACCCAGGACCTGCTGGCGGCCATGACGCGCAGGATCCGGGCGGACTTCACCTACCTCGCCCGGTCGGAGAAGGGCGTGCAGGCCCCGCTGACCACCCTTCGGGCGAGGCGGGGCTCCTGCCGGGACTTCGCGGTGCTGATGATGGAGGCCGTGCGGGCCCTTGGCATGGCGGCCCGCTTCGTCAGCGGCTACCTCTACAATCCGGGCAACGACCGCGCACGCCATGTCGGCGGCGGCTCCACCCATGCGTGGCTTCAGGTCTACCTGCCGGGCGCGGGCTGGGTCGAGTTCGACCCCACCAACGGCATCGTCGGCAACCGTGATCTGATCCGCGTCGCCGTCGCCCGCGATCCCACCCAGGCGGTGCCGCTGCACGGATCCTTCTTCGGCCTGTCGAGCGACGACCTCGGCATGAACGTCACGGTTGTGGTCAACGACCTGTCGGACAGCGATGGCCGTCCGCGGGAGTGGAACGTGGCGCCGTTGCCGTGTTGAATGGAACGCACGCATTTTGCCGGCGTCCGGATGGGATGGTTGGCACGAGTCTGGCGATGTGCGCCGAGAGGATAAGGTGAGGACGATGCGGATCAGAACCGGCTTCGATATCGCCTTCGAAACCATGCAACCGACGCCGATGATCTTCATGCTGAGCGTCCATCCCACCCGGATGCCGGACGTGCTCACGCCGCACGTGCTCACTTTCGATCCACCGGTCACGGCGCACGAGTACCGGGACGATTTCGGCAACCTCTGCCACCGGATCGTCGCGCCCCCCGGCACCCTGACGGTGTCGTCGGATTTCGACGTCTACGACAGCGGCCTGCCCGATCCCTGCGTGCCGGAGGCGAGGCAGATCCCGGTGCAGGATCTCCCCGACGAGGTGCTGATCTATCTCCTCGGCTCGCGCTACTGCGACACGGACAAGCTCGCGCAGACCGCGTGGTCGCTGTTCGGCTCGGCGCCGGAGGGCTGGGGACGGGTCCAGACCATCGTGGATTACGTTCACGAGCGGATCCGCTTCGATTACCAGCGCGCCGACGCCACCCGCACCGCCCATGACGGCTTCATGCAGCGGGAGGGCGTGTGCCGGGACTTCGCCCACCTCGCCATCGCCTTCTGCCGCTGCATGAACTTCCCCGCGCGCTACGCCACGGGCTATCTCGGCGACATCGGCGTGCCGAAGGACCCCGCGCCGATGGATTTCTCCGCGTGGTTCGAGGTCTTCCTCGAAGGGCCGGACGGCCCCCGCTGGTACACGTTCGACGCGCGCCACAACCGGCCGCGGATCGGCCGGATCGTCATGGCCCGCGGCCGCGACGCCACGGATGTCGCGATCTCCACGAATTTCGGCTTCGCGAACCTCGCCCGCTTCGACGTGCACACGGACGAGCTGGACTGACGCATCCCCTCAGGCGGGAAGCCCGTCCAAGCCGCCCCGCGCCTTCAGGGCCCGGTAGGCCTCGATGCCGAGGGCGAGGTCGGCGTGCAGGCGGGCCTCGTCGCCGAGATCGGCGAGGTCGTAGGAGAGGCCGAGGATGTGCGCCGCCTCGTAGCCCTCCGGCAACTCGCCCTCGGACCCGAGCCGCAGGCTCCTCACGGGGAGTCTCTCCCCGAAGTCCGACAGGCGTTCCCTCAGGCCGTCACCGCTCCGGCGGAGATGGTCGAGCGCA
Source organism: Methylobacterium sp. J-076 (assembly GCF_022829405.1). Lineage (GTDB taxonomy): Bacteria > Pseudomonadota > Alphaproteobacteria > Rhizobiales > Beijerinckiaceae > Methylobacterium. Next base: position 190,776 of record NZ_JAKSXW010000149.1, on the reverse strand, counting down.
CCCTTCCCATGCTCGCGCAGGGCCGCGACGGTGCCCTGCGCCAGCGACAGGTGCACCCGCTCCCGGTCGGCGGGGAAAAGATAGACGAGGTAGTAGCCCCGCGTCGCACTCGTCGTCACCGACGGATCGAACACCGCCAGCCACGGCACCGCCGCCCACCGGGTGCCGCGCCCGGGGCTTCCCTTGACGAGGAAGGTGCCCTTCACCGGCTCCAGCGCCCGGCGCAGCTCGTCGGGGGCGCCCTTCCGGATCACGGCCGCGAGGACGTGTCCGGCGGGGGGCTCCAGCCTCGCGAGGGGATATTCCTCGACGATGCGCCGCAGGGCGTAGCCGAGGCTCACCGTCGATCAGGCATCCGGCCGGGCGAGGCTCCCGCCGCCGATGGGCTCGCGCACCCCCGTGGTCGAGGGGAAGGTGATCGGTAGGCCCTTCAGCGAGCGGACCGCGAGGAAGGCGAAGGCCTGCGCCTCCAGATAGGCCGAGGACCAGCCGATGGCGTCCGCCGTCGTGATCTCGGCGCGCAGATGGTAGTTCAGGAGGCGCACCAACTCGCCGTTCCTCGCGCCGCCCCCCGCCACGATCCACCGGGTGGGGATCTCCGGCGCGTGGTCGAGGGCGCGGGCGACGGCACGGGCCGTGAACGCGGTGAGCGTCGCCGCCCCGTCCTCCGTCGAGAGCTGGCCGGCGAGCTTGTGGGAGAACCAGTTCCGGTCCAGGGATTTGGGCGGGCGGCGGAAGAAGAACGGGTGCGTCAGCAGCCAAGCCAGCAGCGGCTCGTCCGGCCGGCCGCGGGCCGCCGTCCGGCCGCCGTCATCGAGGTTCTTGCCCTCGCGCTCCTGCATCCACTCATCGATCAGGGCGTTGCCCGGCCCGGTATCGAAGGCGATGACCCCGCCCTTGGAATCGATCAGCGTCGCGTTGGCGACCCCGCCGATGTTGAGGATGCCGACCGGCCCGTTGAAGCCCGACGCCTCGGCGAGCGCCTTGTGGAACACCGGCACCAGGGGGGCCCCCTGCCCGCCCGCCTCGACGTCCGCCCGGCGCAGGTCCGACACGACCGGGATGCGCAGGCGGTTGGCCAGCGCCTGCCCATCGCCGATCTGCACGGAGATGCGGTGGTCCGGCCGGTGGATCACGGTCTGGCCGTGGAAGCCGACCACGTCGATGTCGGAGGGCTTCAGGTCGTTCTCGGCGAGGAAGCGCTCCACCGCCTCGGCATGGGCCTCCGTGGTGAAAATTTCCGCTTCCGGCAGGCGCCCGGGCCGGTCGCCGGGCTGCACGATGGCCTCGGCGTCCTTGGTGGCGGCGCGCAGCAGCGCCTTCTCCTCCTCCGCGTAGCCGCGGTACCCGGTGGGCCCGAGCGGTTCGAGGAAGTTGTTGGGGCCCTTCACCACGCGGACGGTCTCGCCGTCCGTCTCGATGAGCGCCACATCGACCCCATCGAGCGACGTGCCGCTCATCAGGCCGATCGCGCGCGACATCGCCATGCCTTCCCCCGTGCCTTTCGCGGATCGCCCTGTTAAGAGCCGGGCCGGTCCCCATGACGGGGAGCTAGCACGCGGGCCGCACCCTGTCGCCCGCCCCGAACTCCGTGACCATGATGAGCGCCGACTTCACGCCGAAATCCGACTTCCTGCGGATCCTGACCGAGCGGGGCTACCTCCACCAGGCCTCGGACCTGGCCGGGATCGATGCCGCGGCGGCGGAGGGCCGGCTGACGGCCTATGTCGGCTACGACTGCACGGCTGCGTCGCTGCACGTCGGCCACCTGCTCTCGATCATGATGCTGCACTGGCTGCAGGCCACCGGTGGCAAGCCGATCGCCCTCATGGGCGGCGGCACCACCCGCGTCGGCGACCCGTCCGGGCGGGACGAATCGCGCAAGATCCTCACCATCGAGCAGATCGACGCCAACAAGGCCGAAATCCGCAAGACCTTCGACCGGTTCCTGCGCTTCGGCGAGACCGGGACCGACGCGGTGATGGTCGACAACGCCGACTGGCTCCTGAAGCTCAACTACATCGAGATGCTGCGCGATGTCGGCCGCCACTTCTCGGTGAACCGCATGCTCTCCATGGACAGCGTGCGCCTGCGCCTGGAGCGCGACCAGGAATTGTCGTTCCTGGAATTCAACTACATGATCCTCCAGTCCTACGACTTCGCGGAGCTGAACCGCCGCCACGGCTGCCTCCTGCAGATGGGCGGCTCGGACCAGTGGGGCAACATCGTCAACGGCATCGATCTCGGCCGGCGGATGGGCACGCCGCAGCTCTACGGGCTCACCTGCCCACTGCTCACCACCTCCTCCGGCGCCAAAATGGGCAAGACCGCCGCGGGTGCGGTGTGGCTCAACCCGGAGATGCTGGCGCCCTACGATTACTGGCAGTTCTGGCGCAACACCGAGGATGCAGACGTCGGCCGCTTCCTCAAGCTGTTCACCCTGCTGCCGACGGACGAGGTGGCGCGGCTGGCGGCGCTCGGGGGGGCGGAGATCAACGAGGCGAAGAAGGTGCTCGCCACCGAGGCGACGGCGCTGATGCACGGCCGCGAGGCCGGCGAGGCCGCCGCCGAGACGGCGCGCAAGACCTTCGTGGAAGGATCGCTCGCCGCCGACCTGCCGACGATCACGGTGCCGGGCTCGGTGCTGGATGCGGGCCTCGGCGTGCTCACCGCCTTCGGCCCGGAGCACGCCAAGCTCGTGCCCTCGACCAGCGAGGCGCGCCGCCAGATCAAGGGCGGCGGGCTGCGGGTGAACGACGTCCAGGTCAGCGACGACAAGGCGGTGCTGCGCCCGTCCGACCTGACGGCGGACGGCGTCATCAAGCTGTCCTTCGGCAAGAAGAAGCACGTGCTGTTGCGGGTGGAGTGAACCCCGCCATCGTCATTGCGAACGGACTGAAGCAATTCAGGGAAGCGCACCTTTCGGAAGACGTGGCGCCACCCTGGATTGCTTCGCTTTGCTCGCAATGACGGCGAAGCGGCAGACGGAGCCCTACGGCTCCAGCCCCTCCGCCGCGCGCCGGGCCTTGCGCAGCGACTCGACCCGGGTGACCGAGAAGATCGACGCCTCGTAGAGGAGCAGCATCGGCACGGCCAGGGAGAGCTGCGAGATCACATCCGGCGGCGTCAGGATCGCCGCGGCGACGAAGACCAGCACGATCGCGTAGCGCCGCTTCTCCCGCAGGAAGGCGGCGTCGATCACCCCGATCTGCCCGAGGAGGGTGAGGATCACCGGCAGCTGGAACGCGAGGCCGAAGGCGAAGATCAGCGTCATGATCAGCGACAGGTATTCATCGACCTTCGGCATCAGCTTGATCGTCGGCTCGCCCGCGACGCCGACCTGCTGGAGCGACACCGAGAACTTGATGAGCAGCGGCATCGCCAGGAAGAAGACCACCAGCGCACCGAGGACGAAGAAGATCGGCGTCGCGACGAGGTAGGGCAGGAACGCCTTCCGCTCGTTGCGGTAGAGCCCCGGTGCGACGAAAGCGTAGATTTGGGTCGCGATCACCGGAAAGGCCAGGAAGGCCGCGCCGAAGACGCTGAGCTTGATGTTGGTGAAGACCTGTTCGAGGAAGTGCGTCGCGATCAGCTCCGCGTTCTGTGCCCCCACCACCGACACGTAGGGGTAGACGAGGATGTTGTAGATATCGCGCGAGAAGAAGAAGCACGCGAAGAACATCAGCACGAACGCGATCAGCGACTTGATCAGGCGCGAACGCAGCTCGATCAGGTGTTCGAGAAGCGGCGCCCGCGACGCCTCGATCTCGGCCTCGTCGGCCTCGGTCTTCATTGTGCGGCGGTCTCGTTGGGGTGGCGCGCAGCCTCGGGCTCAGGCGTGCCGTAGGGATCGTCGACGGAACCGGGAACCGGCAGCGGCGCCTCGGCCGCGCCCCGGGTGCCCTGGCGCTCGGCCCGCAGCTTCGCCGTCGCATCGGCGAGGCTGCGCGGCTTCGGCACAGGCGGAGGCGCCGACGCGGGCGGGGTGGATCCGATGACGGGCTCGGGCTTCGGCGGGCCATAGGCCTCGTTGCCCGCGACGGGCGGCGACGGATCGGCTTGCGGAGCTCGGCCCTCGACCGCGCCGCGAAGCTCGTCGCGGATGGTCTGGACCGGATTGAAGGCCGACGCGCCACGCATCGTATCGCGGATGCCATCGACCTCCTTGCGCACCCCATCGAGCTCCGCCTCGCGGATCGCCTCGTTGAACTGCATCTGGAACTCGCCGGCCATGCGGCGCAGCTTGGTCGTGACCTGCCCCACCGTGCGCAGCGCCTTCGGCAGATCCTTCGGCCCGATGACGATGAGAGCGACGCCGCCGATCAGCATCACCTCGCCCCAGCTCATATCCAGCATGTCGTCGACGGTCCTGCGGCCGGGGGAGCGGCGGCCTCGCACAGCGGTGCGAGTGCGCGCCCCGGCAATCCTTCGGAGACGATCAGATCGTCTTGCTTTCGCCGCCCGGCAGGTGGCTCGCGGGGACGGCGGTGCCCGGGCTCGTCTCGGCCGTGTGCGGGATCGTCCGCACGGGCTGCTGGGGCGGCGTGACCGGCTGGGCGGGCGGGGGCGTCTCGTCCTCGGCCATGCCCTTCTTGAAGGCTTTGATGCCCTTGGCGACGTCACCCATCAGGTCGGACACCTTGCCGCGTCCGAAGAGCAGCATCACGATGACCGCGACGATGACCCAGTGCCAGATGCTCATGCTACCCATGACGACCTCCTGCGCTCCGCTCGGCCCAAGGGCCATGCGACTGGAGCGCGCTGTCCGTTGAGGAATTTCCCGCGAACCTAGGGAGGGCGCTCCCGGAACACAAGCGGAAGCGGTGGGCCGGAGGGCGACGGCCGTGGAGGGATGGGGCGCCGCGTCAGGCGGCCTGGCCGAAGGCGGCGGCGAACCGAGCCCGGGCCTCGGGCAGGTCCAGACCGTCCTCCAGATCGTCGAGGCGGGCCAGCGCGGCCGCGGCCCGCCGGGCGGCGTCCGCCGAGAGGAGGGGCGTGCCCTCGCAGACGGCGCGCATCTCCTCGGCGTCCCCGTTGCAATGGAGCGCGATGTCGATCCCCGCCGCGAACGCCGCCTCGGCGCGGGCGCGGAACGGCCCGGTGAGGGCATGCATCGACAGGTCGTCGGTCATCAGCAGGCCGTCGAAGCCGATCTCGCCGCGGATCACGTCCCGGATGATCGTGGGCGACTGTGTCGCGGGGCGATCCGGGTCGAGGGCCGTGAACACCACGTGCGCGCTCATGGCCATGGGCAGGTCGGAGAGCGCCCGGAACGGCGCGAAGTCCCGTCCGCGAAGTTCCTCGATCCCGGCTTCCACCACCGGGAGGCCCTTGTGGCTGTCGCACGCGGCGCGGCCATGGCCGGGCATGTGCTTGACCACCGGCAGGACGCCGCCGGCCATCAGGCCCTCCGCCACCGCCCGGCCGATCGCCACCACCTCCGCGGGGCTCGCGCCGTAGGCCCGGTCCCCGATGATGTCGTGCGAGCCCGGCGAGGGAACGTCGAGGACCGGCGCGCAATCGACGTTGATGCCGACCTCCGCGAGGTCGTGGGCGATGAGCCGCGCGCCGAGCCGCGCGATGGCCGCGGCCGACCCGTTCAGGCGCCCGTAGCTGCCACCCGGCGGATATTTCGGCCAGTGGGGCGGGCCCATGCGCTGCACGCGCCCGCCTTCCTGATCGATCAGGATCGGGGCCTCGGCCCGGCCCACGCAGTCCCGCAGGGCGGCGGTGAGGGCGCGGACCTCCGCCGGCGTGCCGATGTTGCGCTTGAACAGGATGAAGCCCCAGGGCCGGGCATCGCGGAAGAACGCCGTCTCCTCCGCGGAGAGCGTCGTGCCGGCGCAGCCGAGAATCAGGGCGCGGGAGGTCATCGGGCAGCGTTCCGGGGCGAGGGAGCCGGGGGGGGGCGGGCGGATCGGAGCGGGCAGAATCGGACGGCGCCACACGCGGTGCAAGGCGGGAGCCCGGCCCGGCGGGCCGTCGTCGTGCGAGCGCGGGCGGGTGTTGCCGTCCGGACTCGGTCAGCCCGACGTCCGGCGATGGCGGGGGCCCGGCGCCCCCGCCCGTGGCGATGTCAGTTCTTGGCCACGAAGCACTGGCCGCCGGAGCCCTGGAGCGAGCTGCACAGGCTGGACGCCTCGTCCTTCGACAGCGGCCCGACGCGGACGCGGAAGATGGTCTTCCCGTTCACTTCGGCCTGCCGGATCAGCTCGGGCTTGCCGGCGAGCTGAGTGTACTTCGCCTGCATCTGGCGGAAGGCGCTGCGGGCGTCGTTCGCAGAGCCGCGGACCCCGAGCTGGACGGAGAAGCCGCTGACCGGCGAGGTCGTGTCGACCTGCGGCGAGGTGGCCTGTGTCGTTTCGGGGCTCGTGCCCCCCAGGGTCTCGGGGGTCACGGAGGCGACCCGCTGGGGCGCCTTCCGGGCGACCACCGGCTTCGGCGCAGGGGCCGGTGCGGCGGCGGCCGGCTCGGCCGCGACCGGGGTGGCCGCGGGCGCCGGGACGGGAAGCGCCTCGGCCTGGCGGACGGGCTTGGCCGGACGGACGGGGGCCGGCGCGGGCGCCGTCGCCGCGGGCGCGGCCTCGGTGCCCGGCAGCACCATCGTCGGGACCGGCGAGGGCGCGGCCTCGGCCTGCGGCGCGGGCGTGGGCGGAGCCTCCGGCTTCACGGAGACCGTGCGGACCCGGCGGGGCTCGCCGAAGGCCTCGAACGGGCCGTTGCCCGGCGTCGTACCCTGGGCGGCGGAAGTCCCCCCGGCGGCGCGGGCGGCCTCGGCCACGTCGAGGGGCTGCTCCTCGCGGTTCACGACCTTGATCTGGCCGTTGTCCTTGCTGGTGGCGTTGCGGTCGTAGATCTGGCGGTTCTGATCGGGGATCTCGACGCCGTCGGCCACCTTCGGGGCGACCTTGAGCGGTGTCGAATCGGCCTGGACGATCGGCACGTTTCCACCGTCCGAGGTGCCGTGCATGCCCTTGTAGGTCAGGGCGCCGGTCACCGCGATGGCGACGACGGCGATGCCCGCGCCCACCGAGGCGAAGCGCCGCCGGGGCGCAGCCCGGCGCAGGGAGCGGGCGTCGTCGTAGGTCTCGTCCGGCTCCGCAGCGCCCTCGTCCCCGGCGTGCTCGGGAGCGGGGTAGGGCTGCATGTCGCGCTCGACGGAGGCGAGATACTGGTCGAAGGCGTCCGCGGGCGTGGCGCGGGGCGGCTCCTCGGCCGCGAAGCGCGGCTCGGTCCGCGGCGGCCAGTGGGCGTCGTGGCCGGGGGCGGTGTCCTCCGGTGCGGCCGGTGGGGTACCGTCCCGGGCGGCGAGGAGGGCGCGGAACGGATCGTCCTGCCCGACGATCCGCGCCAGTTCGGCCAAGGGGTCGCTCTTGTTGGCCTTCGGCGAACCGTCTTCGTGACGCAGATCGCGCGCAAGGGCATCCAGATCGATCTGAGCGCGCGACGCGTTCGTCATGGTAGCTTCCTCAACCAGTGGCGGACCGGTCCCTCACCGGTACGAATCGGGCTAGCGCATCTCGTCCGGCGCGCTCACCCCGAGGAGGCTGAGACCGTCGGCCAACACCGATCGAACGGCCTCGACGAGCGCCAACCTCGCCCATGTGGACTTTCGATCCGTTGCATTAACAAACCGTAATTGCGGCAAGTCTTTGCCCTTGTTCCAGAAACCGTGCAGCGACGCTGCGATCTCGTACAGATGGAACGCAATCCTGTGGGGTTCGTGGGCCATTGCAGCCGATTCGATCACCCTTGGGTACTGGGCGATGAGCCGCATCATCTCCGCCTCGCCCGAATCGGCCAGCACGGACAGGTCGGCCTCCGCCAGCAGCGCCCGGGGCGTCAGATCGGCATCCGGGAACGCCTCCCGGGCCTGGCGCTGCACCGAACGCACCCGGGCGTGGGCGTACTGAACGTAGAAGACGGGGTTGTCCTTCGACTGCTCGACCACTTTCGCGAGGTCGAAGTCGAGGGTCGCGTCGTTCTTGCGAAACAGCATCATGAAGCGGATCGCGTCGCGGCCGACCTCGTCGATCACGTCGCGCAGGGTCACGAACTCACCGGCCCGCTTGCTCATCTTCACCGGCTCGCCCGCGCGCAGGAGCCGCACGAGCTGGCAGAGTTTCACGTCGAGGACGGCCTTGCCGTCGCTCACCGCCTTCACGGCGGCCTGCATGCGCTTCACGTAGCCGCCGTGGTCGGCGCCGAGGACGTCGATGATCTCCTCCGCCCCGCGCAGGACCTTGTCGCGGTGGTAGGCGATGTCGGCGGCGAAATAGGTGAAGCTCCCGTCCGACTTGAGCAGGGGCCGGTCGGTGTCGTCGCCGAAATCCTTGGTGCGGAACAGCGTCTGCTCGCGGTCCTCCCAATCCTCCGGGAGCTGGCCCTTGGGCGGGGGCAGCCGGCCCTCGTAGACGAGGCCGCGCGTGCGCAGGTCGGCGAGCAGGGCGCCCACGGCGCCGCTCTCGTGCAGCTTGCGCTCGGAGAAGAACACGTCGTGCGCGATGCCGATGGCCGCGAGATCCTGCCGGATCATGTCCATCATCATGGCGACGGAGAGATCGCGCACGGCCGGCAGCCATTCGGCCTCGGGCCTGTCCAGAAGCGCCCGGCCGTGGCCCTGCGCCAGGGCCTCCCCCACGGGCTTGAGGTAGTCGCCCGGATAGAGCCCCTCCCCGATGGCGAAGCTTTCGCCGAGGGCCTCGCGGTAGCGCTGGTAGGCCGAGCGGGCCAGCACATCGACCTGCGCGCCCGCGTCGTTGATGTAGTATTCCCGCGTCACCTGCCGCCCGGCCGCGACGAGGAGGCTCGCGAGGGCATCGCCGAACACCGCGCCCCGGCCGTGGCCCACATGCATCGGGCCGGTGGGGTTGGCGGACACGTATTCCACGTTGACCGGGCCGCCGGGAAGCCGGGCGCGGCCGTAGCCGGCGGGGTCTGCCAGCACCGCCCGTACCACGTCCTGGAAGATGCCCGGCTGCAGGCGCATGTTGATGAAGCCGGGCCCGGCGAGGGAGACCTCGGCCACCCGCGGATCCTGGCGGAGCTCGCCGGCCAGGGCTTCGCCGAGGGCCTTCGGATTGGTCTTCGCCTCCTTGGCAAGCACCAGGGCCGCGTTGGTGGCGAGGTCGCCATGGGCGGGATCGCGCGGCGGCTCGACGACGACGCGGCCGAAATCGAGCCCCGCCGGCAGCGTGCCGCTCCGGGTCAGGGCCTCCAGGGCCTCGCGCACACGCGCCTCGAACTGGGCGAAGATGTTCATTCCGGATCGTCTCAGAGCTTGGTCGCGATGCAGCGTTGCGGCGGGGCAGGCCCGATTCGCGACGGCGCGACCGCATTTCCGGCCGGCTGGCCGCCATACGCCTCCGCCGCATAGCAAGGGCGGACAGCCCTGTCACCGACCGCCGGCCGTGGCCCGTTTTCCAGGGGGCGTGACTACCGATGCCCTAGGCGAATGCTTGCGGAACCGCTGAGTCACGGCTGTTGTCGCGCCGGATGCTGATCATCCGATCTGGAGTTTCTGACATGAAGCGTTTGATGCTGGCCGGGATCGCCCTGTGCGCGGCCCTGGTCGTCGCTCCGGCGGCCGAGGCGCGCGGCTTCCGCGGCGCCGGCTACCATGGCGGGTTCGGCGGATATCACGGTGGCTATCGTGGCGGGTTCGGCGGCTCTCGCGGCTATGCCGGATACCGCGGCTACGGCTACGGGCGGCACTACGGCTATGGGCGGGGCCTCGGCTACGGGCTGGCCGGCGCCGGTGTCAGCCTCGGACTTGGCCTGGCAGCGGGCGCCGTCACGGGGGGGTATTACGGCGGCTACGGCCGCTCGTACGGCTACGGGTACGGCTACCCGGCCGGCTACGGCGGGTACGGTTACGCCCCATCCTACGGCTACGCGCCCGCGGGCTACGGCGGCTACGGCTACGGCGGGTATGGGTACGGCTACGCCCCGGCCTACGGCTACCGCTGCGGCTGCTGACGCGGCGGACGACGCCCCCGGCCGAGGCGGCCGGGGGACACCGTCCTCCCGGGGCATCCCCTCCCCCGGCGTTGAACGGCGGCCCGGCGGTTCCCACTTGTAGATCCCCCGCCCAATCAGAGGACGTCCGGTGGCCGCGAGGAGCCGGCGCCGCGCCCCGCCCTTTGCTCGAACTCGCCGTCGTCGTCCTCCTGATCGCGCTCAACGGCGTCTTCGCCCTTTCCGAACTGGCCATCGTCTCGGCCCGCAAGAGCCGCCTCCGCACCATGGCCGAGGCGCGCAAGCCCGGCGCCGCCATCGCCCTCGCCCTGGCGGAATCGCCGGGCCACGTCCTCTCGACGGTCCAGATCGGGATCACCCTCATCGGCATCCTGTCCGGCGTGGTCTCCGGCGCCGCCCTCGGAGACCGGCTGGCTGCGTCCCTCGTCGAGGCGGGACTTCCCCGGGGCTGGGCCGATACGGTGGGCTACGGCCTCGTCATCGGGATCATCACATACCTGTCGGTGATCGTCGGCGAGCTGGTCCCGAAGCACCTCGCCCTGCGCAACCCGGAGGGAATCGCCTGCGCTGTCGGTCCCGGCATACGCGTCGTGACGCGGCTCGCCTTCCCGGCGGTGTGGCTGCTCGATGCCTCCACCCGCGCCGTTTTCCGGCTGATCGGCCAGGAGACCGCGAGCGCCAGCGCGGTCACGGAGGAGGAGATCCGCAGCCTCGTGGCCGAGGCCGAGACGGCGGGGGTGATCGAGGGCGGCGAGCGGGCGATGATCTCCGGCGTGCTGCGCCTGGGCGACCGGGCCGTCCGCGGGGTGATGACGCCGCGCACCGACGTGGTCTGGCTCGACCTGTCCCGGGACGAGGCGGCGATCCGGTCTCTCCTCTGCGCGAGCCCCCATGCCCGCCTGCCGGTGACCGAGGCCGACCCCGACGGCATGATCGGCGTGGTGCAGGTGCGCGACCTCGTCCCGGCCCTCCTGGAGGCGGACGGCCCCGGCCTGCACACGCGGATCCGCGCCCTCGTCCGCGATGCCCTCGTCCTGCCGGACACGGTCGATGCCCTGGATGCCCTCGACGCCCTGCGCAGGGCGCCGACGCCCATGGCGCTGATCCACGACGAGTACGGCCATTTCGACGGATTGCTGACCCCCGCCGACATCCTCGACGCCATCGCGGGGGCCTTCCTCTCGGAAAACCCCGAACCCGACGCGGTGCGTCGCCAGGACGGCTCGTGGCTGATCGCCGGCTCGATGCCCGCCGACGAGATGGCCGACCAGCTCGGACTGATCCTGCCGCTTCCGCGGGACTACGAGACCGCGGCCGGCCTCGTCATCGCCGCCCTCCATCGCCTCCCCGAAACGGGCGAGGTCTGCGAGGTGGCGGGGTGGCGGCTCGAAGTGGTCGATCTCGACGGCCGGCGGGTCGACAAGATCCTCGCGACCCGCATCGCGGACGAGGCCTGACCGGGGGACGGCGTTCCCCGGGCCGGTCCGCTTCCGCCGCCCACCTCCAGGGCGGCGGGACAGTCGGCATGGTGCGGGAGGAGGATCGTCCCCCATCCGCTCGCGATGACTGGTTCTGCCGGGACGCGTCCCCTCAAGCCACCTGTGCCGTGCTCACGTGCCCGTGGGCCTGTTCCATGATGTCGCCGAGCCGCTCGCCGACGGCGAACGCGATGCCCCGCGAGCCGGTGCCCTCGGAATCGTCCCGGCACATGCGGGTGAGCGCGTTGGCGACCCGCTGCTCCATCACCGCCAGGATGGCGGCGGCGGCCTTCGGCTGGGCGCCGCGGAGGACGGCGACGACATCGAAATACGCGTCCTGAAGCAGGTGCAGGGTCAAACGGTCGATGGCGTGTTCGTCCTCGTGCGTCAGCTTGGTCATCCGCGAATCCCTCGGTGGCGATGGCCCGAGGCTCGCTCCCCCATGGTTAAGGCGGCCCTAAAACCGCCGGGCCGCGCTCACGCCACCTGCCCCGAAAGCCGTGCCAGCGCTCGCTCCCGGCCGATCAGCGGCAGGAGCCCGGCGAGATCCGGGCCGTGGTCGAGCCCCGTCAGGGCGAGACGCAGGGGCATGAACAGGGCGCGGCCCTTGGCGCCCGTCCGGGCACGGACCTCCCCGGTCCAGGCCTTCCAGGTGCCGCCGTCGAAGGGCTCGGCCGGCAGGGTCTCGCGGGCCGCCCCGGCGAAGGCCGGATCCTCGATCCGCGGTGTGACCGGACCTTCGACGACGCGCCACCACTGAGCGGCCTCGGCGACCTTGCCGAGATTGGCGCGGACTGCCAGCCAGAAGGCCTCCGCCACCGCATCGGGCACGCCCATCGCCCGCAGCCGTTCGGCGGCGGCGGCGTAGGGCATCTCGTGGACGAGCCGGGCGTTCAGCCCGTCGAGGTCGGCCTCGTCGAACCGGGCCGGCGCCCGGGAGATCTCGGACAGGTCGATGAGCGTGGCGAGCTCATCCATCCCCTCGACGGCGCGCACCGATTCGGCGGAGCCCGTGAGGACGGCCAGGGAGCGCACGGCGCTCGGCTCGTATCCCGCCTCGCGCAGGCCCCGCAGGGACAGGTGGCCGAGGCGCTTCGACAGGCCCTCGCCGTCCGCCGTGGTCAGCAGGTTGTGGTGCCCGAAGATCGGCACGGGGGCGCCGAGGGCCTCGAAGAGCTGCACCTGCACGCCCGTGTTGGTGACGTGGTCCTCGCCGCGGATGACATGGGTGATGCCGAAGTCGATGTCGTCCACCACGGAGGGCAGCGTGTAGAGGTAGCTTCCGTCCGCGCGGATCAGGACCGGGTCCGACAGGGACGCGCAGTCGATATGGGCGGGGCCGCGCACGAGATCGTCCCAGGCGACCGTGCGGGCCTCGAGGAGAAAGCGCCAGTGGGGCGCACGCCCCTCGGCCTCGAAGGCGGCCTTCTCCTCCTCGGTGAGCTTCAGGGCGGCCCGGTCGTAGATCGGCGGCTGGCCACGGCCGAGCTGCCGCTTGCGGCGGCGGTCCAGCTCCTCGGGGGTCTCGTAGCAGGGGTAGAGGCGGCCCGCCGCCTTCAGCCGGGCGGCGGCGGCATCGTGCTCGGCCTTGCGCTCGCTCTGCCGGGCGAAGAGATCGGGCGCGATGCCGAGCCACGCGAGGTCTTCCCGCGCCGCCTGCGCGAAGGCCTCGGTGGAGCGGGCGAGGTCGGTATCGTCCAGCCGCAACAGGAACCGGCCGCCATGCCGCCGGGCGAACAGGGCGTTCAGCAGCGCCGGGCGGGCGTTGCCGATGTGGAGGTAGCCGGTCGGCGACGGGGCGAAACGGACGAGACTCATGTCCGCTCTCTAGCAGGCTGCCCGAAAACTCCCACCGTCTTTGCGAGGCGGCGTGGCGCGCAGACAGTCCCGGCATTTCCTCACCCCGGCCGTGAAACGCCCCGCGCGTCTCCACGTTGTCCGCCCGTGTTCACGGGAGCGTGAGCTGTCCCGGGGGCACGACGCCCCGCCGATGCCGGCGGGGTGGCCCGGCCGGTTTCCGGCTTCGATCAGACGGGGTGCCCGATGCGAACTGCCTTGATCCTTGTTCTCTCCCTCACCGCCGGAGGGGCCGTGGCGGCCGAGAACGCCAACAAGCCGCCGCCCCCGCGCGAGCCCGGCCCACCCCAGCTGGTGGCGCCGACCACGCCGCCGAACAGCACCGTGGTGATCGGCGCAGACGGGCAGAACAGCGGCCCCGGCGCCAACACCACCATCGCCCGGTCCGGCACGGGCGCGGCCACCGTCACGACCGATTCCGCCGTGGGCGGCAATGCCGGCCAGCCGAGCCGGGCGGTGCCGCAGGAAGGCGGCGGCGGTGCCGCGGGCGGCGGATCGTAGGCGCCAGCCATTCCCGCGACGCACCTATTCCGGGCCGTTCGAATCCGCCACAAGGCGGCACGGGAACGGCCCGGCTCGACGGTGGCGGAATGGACGAGACGACGGACATCATCGTGATCGGTGGGGGGATGGTGGGCCTCGCCTCGGCCCTCGCCCTGCGCGAGCGCGGCCTGGACGTGGTGCTGTGCGATCCGGGCGAGGCCCGGGCGCGAACCTCCTACGGCAATGCGGGCGTGGTCAGCCGCGGCTCGATCCTGCCGATGGCGAGCCCCGCCCTCTGGAGCAAACTTCCGGCCTACCTGCGCAACGCCGACCGAGCCCTGCGCCTCGACTACGCGCACCTGCCGCAGATCCTGCCCTACCTTACCCACTTCCTCGCGCGGGCGCGGGAGTCGCGCTGGCGCGAGGCGGCGGCGGCGCTGCTGCCGCTCACCAGCGCGGCCTATGCCGCCCACGAGCGCCTTGCGGCGAAGGCCGGGACCACCGACCGCCTCGCCCGCACCGGCTGGATCAAGGCCTACCGCACGGAGGAGGCCTTCGCGGGGGCGGCGCTGGAGCGCGACATCCTCGAACGTCACGGCGTCGCCTTCGAGCTTCTGGACGGCGATGCCCTGCGCGAGCGCGAACCCGCCTTGGTGCGCCGCTACGCCCGGGCGATGCTGCTCACCGAAACGGGTTCGGTGCGCGAACCCGGCCGGCTGATCGAGGCCTGCGAGGCGCTGTTCGCGCAGGCCGGGGGGCGCCGGGTCCGGGGCAGCGTCGGCCGCCTCGCCCCGGAGGCCGGGGGCTGGGCCATCGGCCACGACGGGGGCACCCTGCGGGCGAAGCAGGTCGTGCTCGCGGCCGGCGCCGCGTCGGGCACCCTCGCCAAGAGCCTCGGTTACAGGCTCGCGCTGGCGGCCGAGCGCGGCTACCACCGCCACTACGCCCTCCATCCGGACAGCCCGCCCCTCACCTGCCCGGTCCTCGACACCGGCGCGGCGTCGATCATCGCGCCCATGGGGCCGGACCGGGTGAGGGTCCTCTCCGGGGTGGAGCTGAACGCCCGGCATGCGGCGCCGGACCATTCGCAGATCGAGGCGGCGAGCCGCGAGGCCGCCGAAACCCTGCGCCTCGGCGGGCCCCTCGACAACGAGCCGTGGCTCGGCTCGCGCCCCTCGACGCCGGACGGGATGCCCGTGATCGGCCGGGCGCCCCGCCACGACGGGCTGATCTTCGCCTTTGGGCACGGCCATATCGGGCTCTCGACCGGGCCGATCACCGGAGAGATCGTCGCCGACCTCGCCACCGGCCGCAGCCCTTCCGTGCCGATCACCCCCTTCGCGCCGCAACGGCTGATGGGGCTCCCACGCCTGATCTAGCCATACCCCACCGGCCTGAGGCAGAGGCTGTTCGCCGCCCGCGTGATCTCAGCGGGACGCTCCCGCCCAGGCAACCCTGCTCTGCGCATCGATCGCGCCGGGACCGCGCGGCGAAGCCGGAGGCGATTGACGCCCACGCCTCGGTGCGGCCGTGGCGGATGCCGCGCCTACCGCCAGTCGTAGGGGTTGTACGGCTCGGCCGCCGCCTGGATCCGGCGCAGCATCTCCGGCTGGCGTTGGAGGGACGCCTGCCGGGCGAGGGCCCGCAGGAAGGCCCGGGGGCCGTGCTCGAGGTCCCGGCCGAGGCCGATGAAGCGGTCCGACGGTTCGACATGGGGCGGGTTGGCGCCCACGAGATACTCCACGTCGCAGACGGGCGGGTCGGTCCCGAGCTGGTAGCAGACGCGGACGTGCTTGAACGCTTCGCCGGGCTGCTGCTCGACCCGGTAGCCGGCGAAGGCGAAGGCGCCCCGGCTGGCCCGCTCGGCATAGGCGATGGTTCGGGCGACGGTGACGTACCCGTCCGTCACGTGGCTCTTCACCAGATCGACCGCCGCCCGGTCGGCCGGCACGAACGGCTCGGCAGCGGCGGCGGGGAATGCGGCGATCAGGACGGCGAGGAGGATCGGGGCGCGGCTCACGGCTTCCTCATGCAGACGGCCACCGGGGCGGCGTCCTTGGCGGGTTTGGCGTTCATGTCGATGCAGGCGACGGTCGCCACCCCGTCCGTGACGGACACGGAGGGCAGCACGGCCATGCCGCGACAATAAGCGCCGATCAGGTCTTCGTCCTTATGACAGGCGACGTCGAGGCGGATCTGGCTGTTGACGGAGGGGCCCGCCGGCCCCTGCGCCCCGACAGGGCCACGCTCCCCGACCGGGCCCGGCGCGCCCGTGGCACCGTTCAGGCCCGCGGGACCCTGCGGGCCGGCGGGGCCCTGCTCGCCCTTGGGTCCGGCTGGCCCGGCGGGGCCTGGCTTCGATTCGCTGCAGGCGCAGAGGGCGAGGATCAGCGCGGCGGCCAGCAGGGGTTTCATGGGGGACTCCGAGGCGCACGATGGCGCCGGACGAGGGTAGGGCCGCCCCGGCGCCGATCAATCGTCCCGGTAGACCCGCTCGCGGCGCTCGTGGCGTTCCTGTGCCTCGAGCGAGAGGGTCGCGATGGGGCGGGCGTCGAGGCGCTTCAGGGAAATCGGCTCGCCGGTCTCCTCGCAGTAGCCGTAGGACCCGTCCTCGAGGCGGGCGAGGGCCGCGTCGATCTTGCCGGTGAGCTTGCGCTGGCGGTCGCGGGCCCGGAGCTCGATCGACCGGTCGGTCTCAGAGGAGGCCCGGTCTGCGAGGTCGGGGTGGTTCTCGTTCTCGCTCTGCAACGCCGTCAGCGTGTCCTGGGCCTCCCGCAGGATCTCGCTTTTCCAATTCAGCAGCTTGCGCCGGAAATATTCGCGCTGCCTTTCATTCATGAAGGGCTCGTCGTCGGACGGGACGTAACCGTCCTCTAGAGTCACCTTCGCCATGCGTCGCCCTCTTCCGAATAGGGTGGCCGGTGTGCGGCGATAATCGAGTGCCGTATAGTCGACGCTCAGGGCCACCACAACGCGGCGGGGGCGTTCCGTCTTTCGTCAACCGCACTGTGTCGGTGCGTGCGGCTTGGTTGCCACGGTCGCAAGCCTCAATTTGCGCCATCGGCCCGCAAACGGATGATGGCGTTGGCAATCTCGGCCCCGATCGCCTGCGCCACCGGCAACCGGTAGTGGCTCTGGTCGAAGAACGCGTCCGGGTCGCGGGACTGGGGGCGACCGTCGCGCCAGTCGATCACCGCGCTTCGGCCGTGGCCCGCCAGTTCGGTGCGGATCGCCGCGCGGCACGCCCGTTCGGCCCTGGCGCGGGGGCTGCCGGCGGGCGGCTCCGCTGCGGCGTAGACCGGCGGGAACACGAGGACCACCGGGGTGGCGGCCGGGATCTCCGCGAGCGCCGCCCGGAACCGCCCGGCGACGGGGAACGGCCCGGCCCGGCCGGCCTCGGGCTCCGGCCCGGCGGGAATGTCGAGCTTGCGGCGGAGGTGCGGGTCCAGCGCGAACCCGAGGTTCAGGTAGTCGGCCTCGTAGTTCCACCAGCCATTGGCGACGGCCAGCGGACGTGTCCGGTTCAGCAGCCAGCCGATGCGGTTCACCGTCTCCTGCGCGGCGGTGAGCCGGAGCAGGCCGCGGAGATAGGACGGCCAGTCGCCGAGGAGCCAGTATGGGAACGGATGCTCGCTGGCGAAGGTCGGGTCGTCGCCGCACCAGAACGCATCCGCCGAGAGCACGATCGCCCCGGGCTTCGGGTGGTGGCGCAGGAACCAGCGCAGCACGGCGAATTGCTCGGCGGGGCCGGTGGCCGGCACGGAGAGCTGCACGAAGGGCACGCCCGTTTCCCGGCTCAGGATGGCCGGCTCGATGAGCTGGATGTGCGAGTTGCCGATGATCGCGCCATCATAGGCGCCGTCTCGGCCGCGCATCGCCACGGCGGTCCGCGGCCCCTGGGGGCGCAGGGCGCCGCGGGAGAACAGGGTGACCCGCCCGGTCTCGTAGGGATCGACCGCGACGGCGACGGCGAGGTAGCCGAGCGTCAGGCCGATGACGCCGACGACGATGGCGGCGGCGAAGCCCCGCCATGCGAGGTCCGGTGTGGGATGACGCTGCGCCATCCTCAGAACTGGAAGTAGATGAATTCGTAGTTCGCGTCGTCGCCGATCTTGAGCAGGACGAGCACGAAGAGGAGCGCGACGCCGATGGCGAGGCTGCGCCGGGGCGGCAGGCGGTGGACGGCGGCCCACGCCGTGGGGCCGAGGGTCGCCACGAGGGCCGCCGCCGCGATGGCGCGCCACTTGAACGCCGTCCCGCCCGGGGTGAGGCCGGCGAGCCCCTTGTAGATCGCGAGGGCGGCGTCGAACGAGGAGGCCCGGAACAGCACCCAGGTCAGGACGACGAACAGGCTGGTGAGCGCCCAGCCGACCGGCGCCGGGATGCGCAGGCGGGCCCGGCGGGCCAGGATCCCCGCCCCGAGGCCGGCGCCGTGGAGGGAGCCCCATGCGAGGAAGGTCAGCCCGGCCCCGTGCCACAGGCCGCCGAGCGCCATGGTGGCGAAGAGGGCGCCGACCTGCCGGGGCAGGCCGCGTCGATTCCCGCCCATCGGGATGTAGAGGTAGTCGCGCAGGAACCGCGACAGCGTCATGTGCCAGCGCCGCCAGAAGTCCTGGAGGGAGGTGGCGCGGTAGGGCACGTCGAAATTCTGCGGCAGGACGAGGCCGAACATCAGCGCGATGCCGAGCGCCATGTCTGTGTAGCCGGAGAAGTCGAAGTAGATCTGGAAGGTGAAGCCCAGCGCCGCCTGCCACGCCTCACCGGAGCCGATGGCCCGGCCCTGCGCCGCCGCCTGGAACACCGGGTTGACATAGGCCGCCAGGGGATCGCCCAGAAAGACCTTCTTGGCGAGGCCGACGGCCAGGAGGACGAGCCCGCGGGCGAAGCGTTCGGCGGCGTCGGCGCGCGCGTAGGGCCGCTCGTCGAACTGGTGCATGATCTCCGACCAGCGCACCAGCGGCCCGGCGAGGACCTGCGGGAAGAAGGCGATGTAGAGGGCGTATTTCACCAGCCCGAAGGCGGGGGCGCGACCGGCCCGGAGGTCGGACAGGTACATGATGTGGTGGAAGGTGAAGAACGAGATGCCGAGCGGCAGGGCGAGGCCGAGGCGCGGCGCCCCAAGCCCGGGAATCAGGTTCGCGAGGTCGGCGAAGAAATCGACGTACTTGAACACCCCGAGGAGGGCGAGGTTGCCGGCGATCGCCGCGGGAATCAGCCAGCGGGAGCCGGTCCGCTCGAAGGCGCGGGCGACGAGCCAATTGACCAGGATCGAGCCGGCGAGCAGCGGCACGAAGCGCACGTCCCACCAGCCGTAGAACACGAACGACAGGACGACGAGGAGCGGCAGCCGCCAAGCCGGCGCGGCGCGCGCGACCAGCCCGTGCAGCACGAGCGCGGTCGGCAGGAAGGCGAGGAGGAAGACGTACGAGTTGAAAAGCATTCAGCGGCGCGGCCGGACCGCCAGGCTCCTCGAAGGCGGCGGGCCTTGTCGGAGATCGGCGCCGCCCCGTCAACTCAAGCGACGCGGTCGGACGGTGGAGCTGGGCGCGGCGCTGCCCCGCCCGATGGGACCGGTGCCGATCTCCTGCAGTTGCCGAGGTCGACCGCGGCGATCATCCGTCTCGTCGCTCGTTCCTCATGGACGGCCGAACGGGCTCGCCGGTCAGGCGTTGGCCCGGCTGCGGCCCGCCAGGGCTTCGGCGGCGATGGTCAGGCCCAGGCCGACCGACCCGAACGTATCGCCGGACACGATCCGCGCCTCCGGCAGGGCGGCGGCGAGGGCCGCACGCAGATGCGGCAGCCCGGTCGAGCCGCCCGTCAGGAACAGGGCGTCGATGGCGCTCGCCGGCAAGTCGGCCTGCGTGAGGCATCTCCCGATCCGCGCGGCGACCGCCCGGGAGAGGCCGTCCGTTCGCGTGGCGAGGCCGGCCCTGTCGAGACCGGCGGCGAGCCCCCGCTCGATGGGCCCGAGGTCGATCGTGGCCGAGCCCGTCTCGGAAGCGGCGATCTTGGCCGCCTCCACCGTCCCCGCCAGGGCGTGGCCGCGCTCGTCTTCCACGGCCGTGCGCAGCCGGCCCACGAGGTCCGGCCGCGCACAATCGCGCAGCACGTCGTCGATCTCCCGCAGGGTCCGGCCGTCGTAGAGGCGGTTGATCGCCGACCAGGTGGCGAGGTCGTGGTAATAGGCCCCTGGAACGGACAGGTCGCCGCGCTTCATCGCACTGCCGAAGCCCAACAGCGGCATGACCGTGGCGAGGCTGAGCTGGCGGTCGAAATCGGTCCCGCCGATCCGCACACCGTCGTTGGCGAGGATGTCCGCGGCCCGGTCGACCCGGCGTCGCCGCTCGGGCGACAGGCGCACGATGGAAAAGTCCGAGGTGCCGCCGCCGATATCGGCGATGAGGGCGATCTCCTCCCGGGTGACCTGCCGCTCGTAGTCCAGGGCGGCGGCGATCGGCTCGTACTGGAAGGCCACATCCCGGAAGCCGACGTCGCGGGCGATCTCCCGGAGCGTCTCCTCCGCCCGCCGGTCTCCCTCGGGGTCGCCATCCACGAAATGGACCGGCCGGCCGTGCACCACGGACTCGAAGCTCGTCCCGGCGGCCTCCTCTGCGCGGGCCTTCACCATGGTGAGGTAGCGGGCGATCACGTCGCGCAGCCGCAGGCGCTCGCGGCCGACGGGGGTCGCCTCCTCGATCAGCGGCGTGCCGAGGACCGACTTGAGGCCGCGCATCAGCCGGCCGGGCTTGCCGGCGACGTAGGCGGCGGTGGCCGCCCGGCCGATCATCGGATCCCGGCGGGGCTCGAAGAAGATCGCGCTCGGCACCGTGACGTGGTCGCCCTCCAGGGGGAGCAGCGCCGGACCGGCGGGGCCGAGGTGCCCGAGGGTCGTGTTCGACGTGCCGAAGTCGAGGCCGCAGGCCGCCATCGGGAAATCCGGTCGGTTGATGAGGGGTGGGGCGTGGCGCTTAGCCGTCCCCGCGTCCCCGGTCCAGGCGCGAAGCCGTGGACAGGCGCATGGCGGACCCGCCCCTCGGGCACAAGGCGTGGTAAGGGATGCGGATGCGCTGCGACATCGATCTCGGACTGACGGGCGACCGCCCGGCTCTCCTCGACCTGACCGAACTGCTCGCCACGCGCCTCCTGGTGCAGGGCAATTCCGGCTCGGGCAAGTCGCACCTGCTCCGCCGCCTGCTGGAGCAGAGCGCGGGGCTGGTGCAGCAGGCGGTGATCGACCCGGAGGGCGACTTTGCCAGCCTCGCCGAGCGCTACGGCCACGTGGTGGTGGAGGCGGACGGCGACGATGCCGCACTCCAGCGGGTGGCGGCGCGGGTGCGCGTCCACCGGGTCTCCGTGGTGCTGACCCTCGACAACCTCGACGCCGACGGGCAGATGCGCGCCGCCGCCGCCTTCCTCGGCGGCCTGTTCGATGCCGAGCGCGAGCACTGGTACCCGATGCTCGTGGCGGTGGACGAGGCGCAGCTCTTCGCCCCCGCCGCGGCCGGGGAGGTGTCGGACGAGGCCCGGCGCCTGTCGCTCGGCGCCATGACCAACCTGATGTGCCGCGGGCGCAAGCGCGGCTTGGCGGGGGTCATCGCCACCCAGCGCCTCGCCAAGCTCGCCAAGAACGTCGCCGCCGAGGCGTCGAACTTCCTGATGGGCCGCACCTTCCTCGACATCGACATGGCGCGGGCGGCCGACCTCCTCGGGATGGAGCGGCGGCAAGCCGAAACGTTCCGCGACCTGCCGCGGGGCCAGTTCGTCGGCCTCGGGCCCGCCCTGGCGCGGCGCCCGCTCACCATCGCCGTGGGCACGACGGAGACGGTGAGCCGTGCCGCCGCCCCGGGCCTGCTCCCCCTGCCGGACGCGATCGAGGATGCCCGGTCGCTGATCCTGACGCCGGAGCCCCGGGACGAGGCCGCCCCGCCCGTGCGCCGCCAGCCAAGGGCCGCGCCGGTCCAGGACGTGCTGGCGCAGCTCGCCTCGTACCGCCCCCCGGTGCCGGCGGAGGAACCGGAGGACGAGGCGCTCGACCCGGCCGAGCGCGAGGCGATCATCGCCGAGGTGCTGGGCTCGGTGCTCGCCGATGCCGACGCGGCCACCTGCACCCCGGCGACCCTCTATCAGGACTTCACCGTCCGCTGCCGCATCCGCCGGATCCGGGGCGAAGCCCTCTCCCTCCCCGAGTTCAAGCAGCGGGTCGCGGTGGCGCGGGCCGAGGCGGGGGGCGAGGTGAGCGACGGGTCCGGCTGGGAGAAGGCGCAGGCCATCGCCGCCGGCCTGCCGGACGACCTCGCCGGCCTGTTCCTGGTGGTGGCCCGCGCGGCCATCGAGGGCGCGCCCTGCCCCACCGACGCCGCCCTGGCGGAGGCCTACGGCACCAGTTCGGGCGGCCGGGCGCGGCGGATGCTCGCCTTCCTCGAGGAGCGCGGCGCCATCGTCACCCGCCGCGACCTGCGCGGGGCGCCGATCATCGCGGTGCCGGACCTCGGCACCGAGACGGCGCCGGGCGCCCCGCAGCCGGCGGCGGGAGGCCTGCGGCGGCGATTGGGATAGGGTTGTCCCGGCCGATATCGAGGCGAAGGGCCGTCAGGAGTGAGATCGCTCTCGTTCCCCTCGACCTGATCCCGGCCGGCTGATCGCGAAGGTCCTGGGACGTTTTCCGCGAAGCGTGGAGCAGGTGCTCCCACGGCTCTGTGCGGGTCCCCTGCCCCTTGTGAGGAGGGGTAGGGGTGGGGGTGGTGCCGGATGAAGCGCCCCGGTGCCCTCCCATCCCGTCGTCGTGCAATCAAGGGGGAACGAAGCGCGCGGCGTGAACGCTCACACGCCCCGGCGCATCTCCAGCTTCGCCA
The DNA here is from genome assembly GCF_022829405.1 of Methylobacterium sp. J-076. Classification (GTDB taxonomy): domain Bacteria; phylum Pseudomonadota; class Alphaproteobacteria; order Rhizobiales; family Beijerinckiaceae; genus Methylobacterium. The sequence continues at coordinate 168,128 of NZ_JAKSXW010000149.1, read as the reverse complement.
GCTCCACCGCCGTGCGCAGCTCGATGTCGGCCATCAGCCCGTCGAGGACCGGGTCACCGGAGGCGCCGGCGCGCTCGGCGAGGCGGGCGGCCACCGCGCGCAGCTCCCCGGCGCCGACGCGCCCCCCGAGGATCGCCGCCTTCAGCCGGTCGAGGCCGTCGAGGAGATCGTGGCCCCGGCGGGCGGTGCGGCGGCGGCGCTCCTGGGGGGTGTCGGCTTCGGCCTGGAGCAGGAGGACGGCGTCGAGCCCCGCCAGCGTCGCCGCCGGAGCCGGGGCCGAGGCGTGGGCCGGGGCCTCGGGCGGAGCGTCCAGGCTGAAGCCGCGCACGCCGTCGCGTCGCCCGGCCGAGACGCCGACGGTCGTCCGGATCGGCTGGCGGGTATCGACGCGCATCATCTCATCAATGGCCGGGAAGGAAGAACCCGACCCTCGGCCCGGTACGGTTAAGCAGCGGTAAACAGGCCGGCAGAAGCTGCCGGGTCGGCAGGAATGGCGCCGGCCGGATGCCGTCACCCGTCCGGCCTCCCCACAGCGAAACGCTTCCGCAACAATCACTTACCGCCGCGGGCATCCTGGCACGGCGCTGGCGTAGGACGGGCAGGCCCCGCCATGGTTCCAAACCCGGCATGCATTCCCGTCCCACGACGCTCCGACCGATCCCGGCCCTCGTCGCCGCGCTGCTGGCGCTGCTGGCGTTCTGCGCGCCGGCCCTCGCCCTGTCGCGGGTGAAGGACCTCGCCTCCATCGAGGGCGTGCGCCAGAACCAGCTCGTCGGCTATGGAATCGTCGTCGGCCTGAACGGCACCGGCGATACGCTGAACAACATCCCGTTCACCAAGCAGTCGCTCCAGGCGATGCTGGAACGGCTCGGGGTGAACACCCGCGGCGCCACGATGCGCACCCAGAACCTCGCCGCGGTGATGGTGACGGCGAGCCTCCCGCCCTTCGCGGCCCAGGGCACCCGGATCGACGTGACCGTCTCGTCCCTGGGCGACGCCAAGTCCCTCCAGGGTGGGACGCTGCTCGTCACCCCGCTCCTCGGCGCGGATGGCGAGGTCTACGCCCTGGCGCAGGGGTCGATCGCCATCGCCGGCTTCTCCGCGGAGGGCGACGCCGCCAAGATCACCCGCGGCGTGCCCACCAACGGGCGCATCTCCAACGGGGCGAACATCGAGCGGGAGATCGCCTTCAAGCTGAACGACTCGCGCTCCCTGCGCCTGTCGCTGCGCAACCCCGATTTCACCACCTCGAAGCGGGTCGCCTCGGCGATCAACGACTTCATGGGCGCCGACACCGCCGAGCCCACGGACCCGGCCACCGTCACGATCCAGATCCCGGCGCGCTACCACGGCAACATGATGCGGCTGATCACCGAGGTGGAGCAGCTGAAGGTCGAGCCCGACCAGGCCGCCCGCGTGGTGGTGGACGAGCGCTCCGGCATCATCGTGATGGGCCGGGACGTGCGCGTCTCCACCGTCGCCATCGCCCAGGGCAACCTGACCGTGACGATCACCGAGCAGCCCCAGGTCAGCCAGCCCGCGCCCCTCTCCAACGGCCAGACCGTGGTGGTGCCGCGCACGGGGGTGAAGGTCGATACCGGCGACGGCAACAAGCTCGCCCTCGTCAAGGAGGGCGTGAGCCTGCGCGACCTCGTGGACGGGCTGAACGCCCTCGGCGTGGGGCCGCGCGACCTGATCTCCATCCTTCAGGCCATCAAGTCGGCGGGTGCGCTGCAGGCCGATATCGAACTCATGTGAGGGGACAACACATGCTTCAGCTAGCCAGCATCGCCGCCAGCGCCGCCATTGGGGTCGGGAAGGCCATCGCCGGGAGCGTCGCCGAATCGACGACCGCGAACACCGCCGGGGCCAACACCTCGAAGTTGAAGAAGACCGCGACCGACTTCGAGAAGATGTTCCTTGAGAACAGCCTCGACCGGATGACGCAATCGGAAGGAACGGATGGCCCCCTGGGCGAAAACGGGACGGGTGGCGGCGTCTACCGGTCGATGCTCACAAAGGAATACGCAAACAAGATCGTGCAGAGTGGCGGCGTCGGGATCGCCGATTCGGTGTTCCGCGAGATGATGAAGATGCAAGGGGCCACGAATGCCGGTGCCTGAACAACTCCGGGTGGTCGACCGGGCCGGCGCCGAGGCGCTGGTCGCCGGCGTCCTCGGCAACATGAATGCCCTGAGGGCGGTTCTGGACGAGGAGGCGGACCATATCCGCGCCGGGCGCCTGAAGGCCGGCGTGGTCGCCGCCGAGCCGAAGGCCGCCCTAGCCGCCGCCTACATGAGGGGCCTCGAATCGGCCAAGGCCAACGCCGTCGCGCTGGTCCGCCTGCATCCGCAGGGCGTCGAGTCCCTCAGCACCGCCCACCGCGCCTTCACCGCCGCCGTCGAGGCGAACCAGGCGGTGCTGGCGGCGGCGAGGACCGTCTGCGAAGGGCTGATCCGCTCCCTCGCCGACGACATCGCCAAGTCGAAGGTGCCCGCGGGCTACGGTGCGGCGCGCTCGGCCCCGTCGCCCTACGGCCGCGGCGCCCGCAGCGGCCCGCTGGTGATGTCCCGCTCGCTGTGAGCGTGGTCGGCCGCCCTCAGCGGCGGCCGTTCCCGACGCGGACATAGGTGCGGACCTCGCCGAACTCGGTGTCCGCCCGGTTGTCGATGGCGATGCGCCCGGCCACGACCGGCGCCGCCGCGGCACCGCCCGACCCTGCCCGGGCGTCCACCCCCGCCGCCACGCGGCCCGACAGGCGCGTGCAGTTGCGGGCGCCCGGCATCCGCACGAAGCCCGGCCGGCCCGGACAGGCCTCGAAGGACGGGGCGATCTTGGCGAGGTCGAGGTCGAGGGCCGGGGCGGCTGCGGACCCGGCGAGCGAGGCCGCGAGGACGAGGGCGGACCGGCGCATCACGCCGCCCGCCGGACCAGGTCCCGGTGCAGGGCGTCGATATAGGCCTCCACCCCGGTGATGAACCCATCGAGGGCGGGCTCGCGGCGGCGCAGCCGGGCGAGGTCGCGCAGCAGCGCATCGAGGGCGAGGGACCTCTCGGTGTGGTGCGAGAAACCGGCCATATGCGCATCGACGATCCGCTCGGCGCGGGTGCCGGCCGCATCTTCGCCGCCCGCGCCCAAGCGGCCGATCTCATCGATGGACTGGCGATACGGCATGCTGACACCCCATGAGTTGCCTTCGCTCGGAGCGTCCCGCCGAAGAGGAGGCCGGTTCGGCACGACGTCGCTACGCGGTCGAGCGGCCAAGGGCCGAAAACGCCCTGCAAAAACGGCGACACTATGAAGGCGGCCCCCTCCCCCCGCCAGAAGGACAACCAGACGTTAAGCCGCCGGGATCGGGACGGGCGGGCCGACGCTACGAAATGTAATTGACGAGGGACAACTTCGAGAGCGAGGCCGTGATCTGGTAACTGGCCTGGAGGCGGTTCTGCAGGTCGAGGAGCCGCGTGGCGACTTCTTCTGTGGAGGCCTGCTCGATGCCATCGACCGTGTCTTGCAGGGTGCTCTTCTGGGCCGTGTTCGTGCTCGCGGCATTGGTCATGCGGGCCGAGGCCAGGCTGAAATCCGTGGCGATGTCCTGCACGCTCGGGCTGGTGTTGCTGGCGCCCAGGAGCGGCGTCGCCTGGGCGACGACCGCGGCGTAGGCGTCGCTGTTCGTCCCCGTCGTCCCCCCGGCGGGCATGCCGAGGGCGACCGTGGCGAGGCCCGCGAGCACCTTCTGGATCGGTGCCTCGTTCGCCCGGGCGCCGAGCTGAACCGTGGCGCTCGACCCGACCTGATACGTCTGCGACGCCCGCGCGGATGTCCCGTCGTCCTTCTGGCCGTTGTACCAGACCACCGACTGCTTCACGGCCGTGGTGGACGCCGCCGTGTGGACGTAGGACGGGGTCCCCGACGCGTCGTAATACACCCGCTCCGGCGTGGTCCCGGCGTCGGAGGAGGCCGCGAAGAAGTCAGCGCTGGTGCGTGCGGTGGCATTCGCGCTGAGCGTCGTGGAGGCGGCGTTCTGCAGGGCGTTGCCGAGGGACTTCGAGAGGTTGGCCACCGTGTCGGTCAGGGAGCCGCCGATGGCGAAGGTGGTGGTGGAGGTGGCGTCGGCGGAGGCGGCGGCCTTGAGCGTGACCGAGGTGGCGCTGCCGTCGGGGAGTTTGAGCTGAACCGTCACCGTATCGCCGACGCTGGGCTGCGCCGTCCCGGTGATCGTCGTCGTCACCGGGGTGCCGCCCTGGGCGCCCGTGAAGGCTGCGGTGTTGCTCGACGTGACGCCGGCGATCGAGAAGCCGAACGCCCCGTTCGGCTTGGCGGCGCGGGCCGCCGCCCCCTCCGTCAGCGAAACCGTGTTGCCCGCGACGGACTGCGTGAGCCGGCCGTTGCCCTGCGGGCCGACATCCGCGGTCACCTGCTCCGACGTCAGCGTGGACAGCCCGTCGAGCGCGACGCCGTTCGCGTTCGTCCCCCCGTACAGGATCGTCTCGGCATCGAGGACCGGCGGCGTCGCACCCTTCGTGCCCCCGAACAGGTAGACGCTGCCATCCGACTGGTTGAGGGCGTCCAGTACGGCATTGAAGTTGTTGAGCGCCGTCGACTTGGCGGCCTGCGTGTCGGTGGAGGTGCTCTGCAGCCCGTTCTGCAACGTCGCGTTCGTCTGGGTGGCGACGGTCACGATCTGCGACAGGCTCGTGGTGCCGAGCTTGGCCCTAGTCTGCGCCGTATCGATGACGGCGCTGTACCCGTTGAGGGCGCTGATTGACGCCTGGGCCGACAGGGCGGCGGTCCGCCCGTTGCCGAGGCCACCGTAGCTCTGCGCCGTGAGGCCGCTGCTCAACTGCGTCGTCAGGTCGGTGAGCTGCGACTTCAGCGAGACCAGCTGGCTGGTGCCGCGGCTCGATGCGTAGCTGCCGGCCGCGAAGGGGGCGATGGTGGTCATCAGATCTGCAGCAGCTGATTGAGCATGTCGCGGGCCGCGGTCAGCACGCGGGCATTCGCGCCGTAGGCGGTCTGGAGGGCGATGAGGTTCGACATCTCCTCATCGATGTTCACGCCGGCGGTGGCCGAGAAGCGGCCCTGGGCCGTGGAGAGCGCCACCTGCTGGGTGTTGTCGAGGGTCGTCGCGGCGCTCGCCGCCGCCCCCTGGGCCGAGATGACGTCCTGCGCGAATTGCGACACCGTGGCGTGGTAGGGCGCGGAGACGCCGCCGATGCCGCTCGCGGAGGAAAAGGTCTGCTGGGCCGTGGTCAGTGCGTCGAAGATCTTCTGGGCACGGGTGCCGGAGACCGTCGTGTCGGTCGGCCCGGCGGAGGTCAGGGACGACGAGTTGCTGGTGAGCGCGCCGTTCACCGCGATCCGCTGGGCGAAGCCGGAGAGTTGCGCGCCCTTGTCCACGCTTCCGGTGAAGAGCGTCGTCGTTCCGTCCGTGAACAGGGGCGTCTGTTCCGGATAGCCCGAGGTGAAGTCGTTCGCGGATGTCGGCACGGTGATGCTGGCGCTGGCGCCGCCCACGGCCGTGCTGGCGTTGCCGCTGACCGTCAGGGTCGATCCGCTGCCGTCTGCGGTCAGCAAGGGGACGTTCTTGTAGCCTGCCTTGGCGGCGGCGGCGGACATCGCGCTCAGGGCGGCGTTGACCGCGTCCTTGTACGGCGCACCCTGGCGGATGTCGAAGGTCTGCGCGAAGCCGGTCGCGTCGGCCGTCAGCGACGGGTCGATGGTGGCCGTCGGCGAGGTCGAGGCGACGAGCGTCACGTTGCGGACGCTGCCGTCGTTGAAGGTGACGGGAATCGTCACCGCATTGCCGGCCTTGATGCCGCTCAGGTCGATCGAGGCCGTGTTGCCGCTCACCGTGCCGGTGACGCTCTTGTTGGTGAGCGAGGTGGCGAGGCCGGCGGCGAGGTCGTCGAGCTGGCGCTGCGCCTGCGGCAGGGTCGTGTCCCGGAGCTCGAATTCGGCGGCGAGGCTGCCCGAGCGCAGGGTGCCCGGGGCGCCGAGGTCGATCTTCGCCCCGCCGGGCGTCGTGGCGGTGATGGTGCCCACCGTGCGCTGGCTCGCATCGGGCGAGTAGCGCGACGTGGCGTTGAGCGAGCCCCGCCCGTCAAAGCTGAGGGTCGCCGCGTTGCCGCGGTCCACGAGGGTCACGCCCGAGCCGGTGAGGACGGACACGGTGCCGTCGCGCTGGTCGGTGGTGGTGATGTCCATGTAGCTCGACAGGCTGTTGATCGCCTGGTCGCGCTGGTCCTGCAGGTCGGCCCGCGAGGACGCGTCGGTGGTGTTCTGGACCTTCAGGTTGAGGGCGGCGATGTTCTTGAGGAGCGTGCTGGCCGAGGCGGTGTCGGTGCCGAGCTGCGCCTCGATGCCAGTGCGCAGGTCCTGCACGTTGGTGGCGGCGCTGTTGATCTGGCTCGCCAGGGTGGAGGCGTTGCTGAGCACCGTGTTCCGGGCGGCGGCCGAGGTCGGGCTCGCCGTCAATTCCTGGAGGGATTGCGTGAACGCGTTGAACGTCCCGTCGAGGGCGGTCGCGGTGCCGGGCGTCCCGTAAAGCTTGTCGAGCTGGGTGGTGATGCCGGAGCGGGTGGAGGTGTAGGCGGCCCCGGCGGTCTCCGCCCGGAGCTGCTTGAGCGCGGCGGCATCGAAGCTGCGCGTGACGACGCCGGTGGAGACGCCGGTATTGCCCGGCGCGCTCGCGACCGTGTCGATGGTCCGGCGCACATAGCCCGCCGTGCCCGAATTCGCGACGTTCTGCGAGACGACGCTGATCGCCGCCTGGGTCGCTTTCAGTCCCGCCGTCGCGGTCCACAGCGCGTCGAGGCTCACGGCCGGGTCCCTTTCCTACGGGAGCGATGGTGGTGCGGCTTGCCGGTCACCGGATCACGTTCAGCAGGTCGCTCATCATCGTCTGCGCGGTCGACATGACCCGCGTGTTTGCAGAGTAGGCCTGCTGGGTTACGATCATCTTCGAAAATTCCGAAGCAATGTCTGTATTCGACTGTTCGGTGCTCTCGCCGACGATGGTGCTGCCGGCGAGGCCGGCGAGGGGCGAGCCGGAATCCGCCGTCTGGAAGTAGTGTCCGGCGGTATCGGGCTTGAGGCCGTCCGGGTTGGTGAAGCGGGCGAAGCCCACCGAGGCGAGGCCCACCACCGACCCGTTCGAGTAGGTGCCGTTGATCTTGCCGTCGGCCGTCACCGCCACGCTGGAGAGCGTGCCGGAGGTGTAGCCGTCCTGGGTGAGGGTGTTGGTCGTCGCGGAGCCGGTGGCGTCGGCGTACTGGGTCAGGCCGGTCTTGCCGAAGTTGACGGCGATGGGCCCGAGATTCGTGCCGCTGACCGTCAGGTTGGGGATGGTGATCGTACCCCCGGTGGGGTTGGTGAGCTGCCCCGCCGAATCGAAGGTGAACATCGAGCCCGCATTGGTCCATTTGCTGGCGGAGGCCGAGGCGGTCGTGTCCGACTGGTAGTAGAGGTTCCAGACCGAGTTGGTCACCGCGGGCGTGGCCGTCGTGTCGATGTCCTGCAGCTTGGCCCAGCGGGTGGTGACGGTGACGGGGGCGCCGGAGGCGGTGTAGGCCGTCACCGCCGGGCCGGCGATGCTGTTGTTGACGAGGTTGGCCGCGTCGTCGGACGAGACCTGCGTCAGGGTCCCCGTGGACGTCGGCAGGATGGCCGAATTCGCGTCTTTCGGCGTGTAGAGGTCCGAGCCCGTGGTGGCGGAGTTCGCCGTGACCGGCGAGGCGGGCAGGTTGGCGGTGTAGGAGATCGTCGAGGACGCCTTGGCCGGCAGCGTCGAGTTGGCGATCTTGATGAGGCCGGTGCTGGTGGGCTGTCCGGTCGCCGGGTCCATGTTCTGGCCCTGAAGGTAGTCGCCCGCGCCGTTGACGAGGTAGCCGTCCTTGTCGGGGCTGAAGTCGCCCCGGCGGGTATACGTGGTCTGGCTTCCGAAGGAGGCTTGGCCGTTGGCGTCACCGGTCTTCTGCACCACGGTGAAGAAGCCCTGCCCGTTGATGGCCATGTTGGTCGCCACCTGCGAGGCGACCACGTTGCCCTGGATGGTGTTGGTGAGCTGCGCCTGGGCCAGCACCGTGCCCGCGACCTCGCGCTTGGAGGTCTGCTCGGCCATCAGGTCGATGAAGCTCGTGTCGACGCGCTTATAGCCCGTCGTCTGCGAGTTCGCGATGTTCCCGGAAATGTTACTGATCGCATAGGACTGCGCCTGCAATCCCGAGACCGAGGTCTGCAACGCCGAAAAGATATCCATGGCAAATCGACCCCGGCACGCTGGCCCACGCAACGGTTGGTCGCCGCAACGCCCGTGCCAAACCTAAGACATTGTCATTTCATGCTTTTTACTGCGATCCCCCGCCCCCGCCCGGCAGAGGGCGCCGGGCAGGACCGGCCCGCCCGGCAAAAATTGCTCGGTGGCCGTTCACTCTATTCTCCGACGGGCGATCTGTTGTCGCCGGCTGTTTACGGCCCGTTATTTCACCGCCGCGATAATCGACGGGTAGGCCAACGGCAGGTCGTTGCGCGGCCGGTCGGGGATCTGGACACCAGGACATGCGGGCCAAGCGGACGAGCCTCGTCCACATCATCTACTTTTCACGGCTCACCCTGTCGTCCGATCCGGCCAAGCGCTCGGCGCAGATCGACGACATCACGCGGGTCGCGCAGAAGAAGAACGAGTTCGCGGTGATCACGAGCCTGCTGATCATCGAGGGCGCCTTCGTCGCCCAGGTGATCGAGGGGGAGCGCACGTCGGTGCACGAGACCTTCGACCGGATCAACGCCGACCAGCGCCACAGGGACGTGCAGATCTGCGAGTGGCGCGAGATCGCCAAGCGGGAATTCGTCCACTCGTTCAAGTGCGCCCAGCGCGCGGCGGCGAACGACACCCTGTTCGCCAAGGCCAACCTGCTTCCCATGTTCCAGCGTGGGACGCCCAAACCCGCCGCAATCCTGAGCCTGGCGATGGCGCTCCAGGCCGACGCGATGTCCCGCCAGGGCATCGATCATCTCTTCGTCTGAGGTTCCATGAGCGAGCCGACCGAACACCCGCCGATCCTCGTCGTGGACGACCAGGAGAAGCTGCTGCGCCTCGTGGTGATGCTGCTGTCGCGCATCGGCTTCCCCGATGTCGAGGGCGTGACGAGCGGCCCCGAGGCCTTGGAAAAGCTGCGCCTGCGCCGCTACGCCCTGGTGATCTCGGACCTCGATATGGAGCCGATGGACGGCCTGACGCTGCTGCGCGAGATCCGCAGCGACGACGCCCTGATGAACACCCCCTTCATCCTGACCGAGTCGTCCTTCGAGTTCGAGGACATCAACCTCGCCCACCAGGCCGGGGCGGACGCGTTCATCCTGAAGCCGTTCGACATCGCCGTGCTGAAGACCAAGCTCAAGCACGTCATCAACCGCAAGCCGCGCAAGCGCGAGGCGCCGATCGCGGCGCAGTCGAGCCTGTCGCAGGACTTCCCGATGCTCGGCAAGTACTAGGCGGCGGTCGGGCGACTGCCGCGCCACGCAGGCTCCGCCGCCCTGGCGCCGCGGGGCCGAGGCGATCCGGAGCGCTCCCCTTCCGGGCGGGACGGTGCCGGGCAACTCGCTCTTCTCACGATGGCGCCGAAACCCGCCGACGCCATCGGGGGGAGGCAGGCGTGCCCCCTACCCCGCCTGCTTCTGGTAGTCCTTCACATCGGTGAAGCGGACCGCCGAGTAACGCTCCTCCTCGTAGCGCAGGGAGAAGGCGGTGGTGGCCATGAAGACGGGGGCGCCGTCGAGGTCGCTCGCCATCGCCGAGCCGTGGCTGTCGATGAACTTGTCGAGGTCCACGGTGGAATCCGCCGTCACCCAGCGGCAGACGGTGAAGCGCGAGATCTCGTAGTCGATCGGCAGGCCGTATTCCGCCTGGAGCCGTTCCTTGAGCACGTCGAGCTGCAGGGCGCCGACCACGCCGACGATGGCTTGGCTGCCGTCGTTGGGCACGAAGACCTGCACCACGCCCTCCTCGCCCATCTGCTGGAGCGCCTCCTTCAGCTTCTTCGCCTTCATGGCGTCGGTGAGCTTGATCCGGCGCAGGATTTCCGGCGCGAAGCTCGGCACGCCGCGGAAGACGATCTCCTCGCCCTCGGTGAGGGTATCGCCGATGCGCAGCGTCCCGTGGTTCGGGATGCCGACCACATCGCCGGCAAAGGCCTCGTCGGCGATGGCCCGGTCCTGCGCGAAGAAGAACTGCGGCGCCGAGAGCGAGATCGGCTTGCCCGTCCGCACCAGACGGGCCTTCATCCCCCGGTTGAGCCGGCCCGAGCAGACGCGCATGAAGGCGATGCGGTCCCGGTGGTTCGGGTCCATGTTCGCTTGGATCTTGAAGACGAAGCCGGTCATGCGCGCTTCGGTGGGCTCCACCCGGCGCTTGTCGGCATCCTGGCCGCGGGGGGCCGGGGCGACCTTGGCGAGGCCGTCGATCAGGTCGCGCACGCCGAAATTGCGAAGCGCCGAGCCGAAGAAGACCGGGGTCAGGTGGCCCTCCCGGAAGGCGTCGAGGTCGAATTCCTTCAGGCCGCCCTGGGCGAGCTCCACCTCCTCGCGCCACGCATCCGCCGCACCGTTCTCGGTGAGCAGCGCGTCGAACAGCGGATCCTCCGGCCCCGAGACCGGGACGGTGCCGGCATCGTCGGCGGCGTCGAGGCGGCGCACCCGGTTCATGCCGAGCTCGTACGTGCCGGAGAAGTTGCGGCCGGAGCCGATGGGCCACGTCACCGGGGCGGCATCGAGGGCGAGCGTCTTCTCGATCTCGTCCAGCAGATCGAACGGGTCGCGGGACTCCCGGTCGAGCTTGTTCACGAAGGTGACGATCGGGATGTCGCGCAGGCGGCACACCTCGAACAGCTTGCGGGTGCGCGCCTCGATGCCCTTGGCCGCGTCGATCACCATCACGGCCGAATCGACCGCCGTGAGCGTCCGGTACGTATCCTCCGAGAAGTCCTCGTGGCCCGGAGTGTCGAGCAGGTTGAAGACGCAGTCGCCGTACTCGAACGTCATCACCGAGGTGACGACCGAGATGCCGCGCTCCTTCTCGATGCCCATCCAGTCGGAGCGGGTGGAGACCCGGTTGCGCTTCGCCTTCACCTCGCCCGCGAGCTGGATCGCGCCGCCGAACAGCAGCAGCTTTTCGGTGAGCGTGGTCTTGCCGGCATCCGGGTGGGAGATGATGGCGAAGGTCCGCCGCCGGGCCACCGGATCGGCCGGGGGCGCGTCGGTACGTGTCTGCATCAACATGGAAAGGTCTTCGTCGCGCGGGTGCGGTTCGCTGCGGTGTACCCTGCCCGCCCTGAGCGGTCGAGGGAGCGGCCACGGAGGCGGGCCCCGGACCGCAAACAAGCGCAAACTTCGCGACACACCGCCGACATTCTCGGCTCGCATCGTCTCCCCGGCGCCCCACCGGGGCGAGGGGCGAGGGACGATGCAGCAACGCTCGACGGTCATGCCCGACGTGGGGTCCCACCCGCACGGTCCTGCCGTGCGGGGCGAGACCATCCGGGCTCGGGCGACCGGTCCGCACGCGGCTTTGCCGGAACCCTTCGCGGCGCGCGCGCGCCGGGCGATTTCACACGCGATGGGGGCGGTGGTGTCGGCGGCCGCGCGGGGGTGCCGCCGCGCGTTGCTCGCCGCAGCCGCCCTGCCGCTCGCCGCCTGCCCCCTCGCGGCGGCCCCCTCCCCGGCGACACCCTCGCCGGCGGAGGATGCGGCCTTCCTCGACGCCCTGACCTGGGGCGCCTCGCCCTCCTCCTTCGCCGAACTGCGCGCGAAGGGCAGGGAGGCGTGGCTGAGGGAGCAGTTGCATCCGCCGACCCCATCGCGCCTGCCGGCCGCGGTCCAGCCGGTGATCGACGGGCTGACGCCGAAGGACAGCCTGTACGAGCGTGCCCTCTACCTCGACGCGTTCAAGCGTGCGGCCGATTCCGAGCCGGATCCCGAGGCCCGCAAATCGGCGGAACACGCGTTCCAAGTGCTCCTGCAGGATGCCGGCAGGCAGGCCGCCTCGACGACGATCCTCCGGGCGCTCTACGCCCCCGATCAGCTTCGCGAGCGGCTGACGTGGTTCTGGTTCAACCGTTTCAACGTCCACCAGGGCAAGGCGACGATCCGCGCCGGGATCGGAGACTACGTCGATACGGCGATCCGCCCGCGGGCCCTCGGCCGCTTCCGCGACCTCCTGGAAGCGAGCCTGCGCCACCCGGCGATGCTGCGCTACCTCGACAACACGGACAACGCCGCCGGGCACATCAACGAGAACTACGCCCGGGAGGCCATGGAACTGCACACGATGGGCGTCGGCTCCGGCTACACCCAGGCCGACGTGGAGGCCCTGGCACGGATCCTGACCGGTGTGGGCGTCGCGCCGACCCGCGACGAGACCAAGGTGAGGCCCGAGCGGCGGGCCGACCTCCTGCGCGACGGCCTGTTCGTCTTCAACCCCAACCGACACGATTACGGCGCCAAGCTCTTCCTCGGGCACGAGATCCGCAGCCAGGGCTTCGCGGAGGTGGAGGAAGCCCTCGACCTCATCGCCCGCTCCCCCGCCACGGCCCGGAACGTCACCCGGGCGCTCGCCGCCTACTACCTGGGCCATCCACCGGACGAGGCCCTGGCGGCCCAACTCGCGCAGGTGTTCGCCCGCAGCGACGGGGACATCGCCGCGGTGATGGAGGCCCTGGTCCGCAGCCCCGCCTTCGCGGCCTCGCAGCCCGGCCAGTTCAAGGATCCGATGCGCTACGTCCTCTCGGCCCTGCGCATGGCCTATGACGGGCGGGTGATCCTCAATGCCGGCCCCGTGCTCGGATGGCTGAACCGCCTCGGTGAGGGCCTGTTCGGCCGCACCACCCCGGACGGCTACCCGACCGACGCCGCCGCATGGTCCGGGCCGGGGCAGCTCGCCGCCCGGTTCGAGGTGGCCCGGCAGATCGGCTCAGGCCCCGCGGGCCTGTTCAAGCCGGCCGAGGGAAGGCCGGACGAGCCGGCCTTCCCGCTCATCGCCAATGGGTTCTACTTCACCGTCCTGGAGGGCGGCCTCAGCCCCGCGACCCGCGCGGCCCTCGCCCAGGCGGTCTCCCCCCAGGATTGGAACACCCTCTTCCTCGCCTCGCCGGAATTCGCCCGATGAACCGCCGCGATCTCCTTGGGCTCGCCTCCGGGCTCGGCCTCTCCACCGTCGCGGGCCGGGTCTGGGCCGCGCCGAGGGCGGATGCGCGCCTGCTCGTGGTGTTCCTGCGCGGCGCCTACGACGCCGCCAACGTCGTCATCCCGACGGGAAGCGAGTTCTACTACCGCGTCCGCCCGAACCTCGCCGTCGCCCGTCCGGACGCCCTCGCCCTCGATGGAGATTGGGGGCTGCACCCCGCCCTGCGCGACACGATCCTGCCCCTCTTCGCCAAGGGGCAGGCCGCCTTCGTGCCCTTCGCGGGGACCGACGACCTCACCCGCAGTCATTTCGAGACGCAGGACACGATCGAGCTGGGCCAGACCCTCGGCGCCTCCCGCGACTACAATTCCGGCTTCATGGCCCGGCTGGCCGGGGAGCTGACGCGGGTGCGCCCCATCGCGTTCACCGAGCAGCTTCCGCTGATCTTCCGGGGGCACGAGGCGGTGCCGAACATCGCCATCAACGGCGTCGGCAAGCCCGGCATCGACGAGCGCCAAGCCAAGCTGATCGCCGGGATGTACCGGGACACGCCGCTGGCGGGCGCCGTGGCGGAAGGCTTCCGGGTGCGCGACGAGGTCTACCAGTCGATCTCCAGCCACGCCGATCAAGCCGACCGCGGCGCGGCCTCCCCCAGGGGTTTCGAGCTGTCGGCCCGGCGGATCGGACGCCTGATGCGCGAGAGCTTCAACCTCGGCTTCGTGGATGTCGGCGGCTGGGACACGCACGTGAACCAGGGCGGCGCCAGGGGCTACCTCGCCGACCGCCTCGGCGAGCTGGGCCGGGGCATCGCGGGCTTCGTGGAGGAGATCGGCCCCGGCTGGTCCGACACGGTGGTGGTGGTCCTGTCCGAGTTCGGCCGGACGTTTCGCGAGAACGGCTCCCGCGGGACCGACCACGGCCACGGCTCCGTCTACTGGGTGCTGGGCGGTGGGGTCCGCGGCGGCCGGATCGCCGGCCCGCAGGTCCGCGCCGACGAGGCGCACCTGTTCCAGAACCGGGACTGGCCGGTGCTGACCGACTACCGGTCCCTGCTCGCGGGGTTGCTCGGCCGTCTCTACGGCCTGGACCAGAACGCCCTCCGGCGGATCTTCCCGGGCAACGACCCGGCAAACCTCGCGCTGATCTGAGGGGAAGCGCCCGCGGCCACGTCCCGGCTTTTCCCAGCCCTCACCCCGCGCTCCCCCCACCCGCGCCGTCGTTGCGTCGCGGCGCTCGCCATGGCGGCGGTGCGGAAGGACAGCAGCGCGACCCGTCAGGCCGCCTCCGCCACCGCCAGCAAGCGGAGGTCGGCGATCAACGCATCGACCCGCTGCGGCTCGGCATCCCAGCCGAACATGAAGCGGGCTCCCCCGCCGATGAACGTGTAGAACCGCCAGCCCCGCAGCCTCAGGCCCTCCGCCATGGCCGGCGGCAGGCTGAGGAACACCGCGTTGGCCTCGACGGGGAACAGCGCGCGCACGCCCGCCATCCCGGCCACCGCCGCGGCGAAGCGCGTGGCGCAGGCGTTGCCGTGGGCGCCGTTGCGCAGCCACGCGCCACTCTCCAGCATCCCGACCCAGGGGGCCGCCAGGAACCGCATCTTCGAGGCGAGCTGGCCCGCCTGCTTGCAGCGGTAGCCGAAATCCTCCGCCAGCTTGGCATCGAAGAACACCACCGCCTCGCCGGCATGCATCCCGTTCTTCGTGCCGCCGAAGCACAGCACGTCGACGCCCGCCCGCCACGTCATGTCGGCGGGGCTGCAGCCCAGGCCGGCGCAGGCATTGGCGAAGCGCGACCCGTCCATGTGCAGGGCGAGACCGAGCTGGCGGCACTCGTCCGACAGGGCGCGGATCTCGGCCAGGGTGTAGACCTGCCCGGTCTCGGTCGGCTGGGTGATCGTCACCACCCGCGGCCGGGGGAAGTGGATGTCGTTGCGGTTCGTCGCCAGGGCGCGGATCGCCGGCGGCGTCAGCTTGCCGCCCTCGGTCCGGACGGTCAGCAGCTTCGAGCCGTTGGAGAAGAATTCCGGGGCACCGCACTCGTCGGTCTCGACATGGGCCGAGTCGGCGCAGATCACGCTGTGGTAGGATTGGCACAGGGCGGCGAGGGCGAGCGCGTTGGCCGCCGTCCCGTTGAAGGCGAAGAACACGTCGCAGGACGTCTCGAATAAGTCGCGGAACGCGTCGGCGGCCCGGGCGGTCCAGGCATCCTCGCCATAGGCCGGGGCGTGGCCGGAATTCGCCGCCGCCATCGCAGCCCACGCCTCGGGGCAGATGCCGGAATAGTTGTCGCTGGCGAATTGCTGGGCGTCGTCGTGCGTCATGGCCGGATCATAGCACCCCCCGGCCGGGTGGGACCAAACCCGATGACGCAGACGGGCCCCACGCGGGGGCGCAGATCGCGCCCGCGTCGTGAGACCCGCGTATTGGAACTCGGCAGCGCTTGGTGTAGAAGGCCCGCCAAGGCGCGTTCCCCGTGCCGATTCGTAGACCGATCTTGGGCGTCCCTCCCGGGCCTGATCCGGGCGAGGGACTTTGTCGGTTTACGTATCGGCGACTGGCCGCGCGTTCCAACGACACAGGCCATCAAGGATCTCTTCCGTTGCAGGTACTCGTTCGCGACAACAACGTCGATCAGGCGCTCCGCGTCCTCAAGAAGAAGATGCAGCGCGAAGGCATCTTCCGCGAGATGAAGCAGCGCAAGGCCTATGAGAAGCCGTCGGTGCGCCGCGCCCGCGAGAAGGCCGAGGCCGTCCGCCGCGCCCGCAAGCAGGCCCGCAAGACCGCGATCCGCGAGGGGCTGATCGCCGCCCCGAAGCCCAAGCCCCGGGTTGCCGGCGCCGGCCGTCGTCCCGGCCTGCCCACCGCCGCCCAGGCGCAGACCAACCAGGGCCAGTTCTCGGCCGCCAACGCCGGCCCGGCCACCGCGGCCTGATCCGGCGTCCCCGCCCTGGCGGCGGGGGTCCCGAACGGACACACGAAAAGGCCCGGACCGTTCACACGGTCCGGGCCTTTTCCGTTCGGACTTGGGAGAGAGGGCGGTGTCAGGCCGCCTTCATCGTGTCCAGGGTGGCGCGCTCGGCCTGGACGAGGACGTCCAGCGCCCGCCACGGCTTCTGCATGAACACCGCCCGGTCGGGCAGCGAGACGTCGCGGGCGCCGCCGGAGGTGACGATCACCCGCACGTCGGGCCAGCGGCGACCGACGGCCTGGGCGAGGGAGACTCCGTCCATCGCCCCCGGCAGGCGGATGTCGGCGAACAGCAGGGCGACGGTGACGTCGTCCCGCTCGAGGACGGACAGGGCATCCTCCGCGCTTTCGCAGGCGATCACGCCGAGGTCGGTCTCCTCCAGCACGGCCGTCGCGAGGTGGCGGACCGCGGCGTCGTCTTCGACGACGAGGGCGATCGGGGCGTGACTGTCCGTGCGTGCGCAGTCCATGCGAAACTCCTGTCTGTGGGCAATGCCTCTCGAAGGGTTCCGCGCCGTGTCGCGCGGCTGATTCCCTGATTCGGCCATGCTGGCCCGGTACGGAGCCGCCTACAAGAGTCGCCCGCCGGCACGGTATGCCTGCCCTGTAGTCACGCCGCTGCGTGGAAAGGCGGGCCGCCTCAAATATGCGCATGGCAGCGCGGGTTAAGAAACTGTTCACCAACCGGGCGCGACGGTTACACTCAAGTGACGTGGCCTGGACCCGCGGTCGGGGCTACGCCAGGGCGGATGTCCCGCCGCGCCGAGTATAGGGGTCCTTGTCCGACATGTGCCGCTTTCTCGCCTACAGCGGAGAGCCGGTCTTCCTCTCCGATCTGGTCTGCGCGCCGACGCATTCGCTGGTGCATCAGTCCCTGCATGCGGACGAGGGAAAGACCGAGACCAACGGGGACGGGTTCGGCATCGGCTGGTATGGCGAGCGCGCGGAGCCGGGCATCTACCGGGACATCTCCCCCGCCTGGTCCGACGAGAACCTCGTCAACCTCTGCGGGCAGGTGCGGGCGCGGACCTTCTTCGCCCATGTCCGGGCCGCAACCGGAACGGCCACGGCGCGGGCGAACTGCCATCCCTTCGCCCATGGCCGGCACCTGTTCATGCACAACGGGCAGATCGGCGGGTATTGCCGGATCAAGCGGCGCCTGGAGGCGCTGATCCCGGACGAGCTCTACGACAGCCGCCGCGGCAGCACGGATTCCGAGGCGATCTTCCTGCTCGCCCTGGCCAACGGGCTCGCGGACGATCCGGTCGGCGCCATGGCGCGGACCATCGAGACGATCCGCGGCCTGATGCAGGCGGCCTCGGTCGCCGAGCCCCTGCGCTTCACCGCCGTGCTGACGGATGGCGAGACCCTGACCGCCTATCGCTGGGCCTGCGACAGCCGCCCGCCGAGCCTCTACTACCGGGAAGGACCCGGCGGCCTCGTGGTCGTCTCGGAGCCCATCGACGGTTGCCGCGAGGGCTGGCAGGTCGTGCCGAAGGGCGCGACCCTCCAGGCCCGCCGGGGCGGCTCCGCCCTCATCACGCTGCACAAGGTCACGGCCCGGAAGGCGGCCTGAGCGCCGCCCCCGACGGGGGCGCTCCGGATCGCACCGTCATCCCGCGGCAACGCAGGGCGAGGGCCGCCCGCCCCGGCATGACCGGCCGCGGGGCGTGAGCATCCCGACGGGGTCTAGCCTGGAATCGCGAAATCGGGATTGCCCCCGGCCACGCCGCGTGACGAAATCCCCATGGCGGCGCGCCGAGGCGTGGCGCGTCCGGGGAGCGACCATGTATCCGAACACCGACCTGCACATCGCCGGGCGCTGGCGCCCCGGCAGCGACACCCAGAGCCTGCCTGTCCTGAACCCGGCCACCGGCGACACGATCGGCCAATGCGCCGTCGCCACCGTCGCGGACCTCGACGAGGCGCTCGCGGCCGCCGCCCGCGCCTTCCCGCTCTGGCGGGCCGTCGCCCCGTTCGAGCGCGCCAAGCGCATGCGCAAGGCGGCCGACCTCCTGCGCGAGCGCGCCGACGCCATCGCCCGCATCATGACCATGGAGCAGGGCAAGCCCCTGGCCGAGGCGCGGATCGAGACCCTGGCCGCCGCCGACATCGTCGATTGGTTCGCCGAGGAGGGCAAGCGTGCCTATGGCCGCGTCATCCCGGCCAGGGCCGATGGCGTGCTCCAGGCGGTGGTGAAGGAACCGGTGGGGCCGGTGGCCTGCTTCACGCCGTGGAACTTCCCGATCAACCAGGCGGTGCGGAAGATCTCGGCCGCCCTGTGCACGGGCTGTACGGTGATCCTGAAGGGGCCGGAGGACACCCCGGCGAGCTGCGCGGAACTCGTCCGCGCCTTCCTCGATGCCGGCATCCCAGGCGACGCCCTGTCCCTCGTCTACGGCGATCCGGGGACGATCTCGGGCTACCTCGTGCCGCATCCGGTGATCCGGAAGATCTCGTTCACCGGCTCCACACTCGTCGGCAAGAAACTGGCCGCGCTCGCGGGCGAGCACATGAAGCGCGCGACGATGGAACTCGGCGGTCACGCCCCGGCCATCGTGTTCGGCGACGCCGACGTCGAGAAGGCGATTTCGGTCCTCGCCCCGTCGAAGTTCCGGAATGCCGGGCAGGTCTGCGTGTCGCCGACCCGCTTCCTCGTCCACGATTCGGTGTTCGACCGGTTCGTGGAGGGCTTCACCACCTTCGCCAAGGGCCTGAAGGTCGGTGACGGGCTCGATCCCGAGACCAAGATGGGTCCGCTGATCCACAGCCGCCGCCTCGACGCCATCGAGGCCCTGACCGCCGAGGCCGAGGCGAGCGGGGCCACCCTCCGGGCGGGCGGCAAGCGCATCGGCAACCGCGGCAACTTCTTCGAGCCGACGGTCTTCACTGAGGTGCCGCTGACCTCGCGCCTGATGAACGAGGAGCCGTTCGGGCCCGTGGCCATGATCAACCGGTTCTCGGAGGACGAGGAGGCGCTGACCGAGGCGAACCGCCTCCCCTACGGGCTGGCCGCCTACGCCTACACCCGCTCCACCGAGCGGGCGGCGCGGGTGATGAACCGGGTGGAGAGCGGGATGATCTCGATCAACCACCACGGCCTCGCCCTACCGGAGACGCCCTTCGGCGGCGTGAAGGATTCGGGCTACGGCAGCGAGGGCGGCCCCGAAGCGCTCGATGCCTACCTCGTCACGAAGTTCGTCACCCAGGCGAATTTCTGAGGCGTCCCACCGGAAGGGGGCGCGATCCGGCGGATCGCGCTTACCCTGGCCTCATCCCGACAGGGCGCGACGGGACATGCGCGTCCGGCCGGTCGCCCGCGGTGCCGGCGGGAGGGTTTTCTGGAACACTCGGTCGTGAACCTCGACGCACGCCCCTCCCCGCACGAGGGAGGGGACCACCACCGAGCCCCCCCCGGGACACCTGATCGAAGGTTCGCGGGAATCGCTCTGGGGGGAGGCAGGCTCCCCTCAGTAATGGGGCGGGGGTGCCTCCGGGCCGCGTTGGGCGGACCGGGCGGTGGCCTCTTCCACCTGATCGCGCAGCAGGGCCACCAGCCGGGTCAGCCGGTCGATGTGCTGCCACTGCTCGCTCACGATGCGGTTCAGGTCCTCGACGGTCGCCTCCTGCTCGGTGAGGCGGATTTCGAGCGTGTCGAGGCGGTCGGTCGGGTCCATGGCAGTCCTGGCGGCGGAAGGCGCGGCGCGCCCTCACGCCGCGCGCAGGACGTACTCCGCCATCTCGACCCTGTCTCGCCCACTCTTCTTGGCGGCGTAGAGCGCCGTGTCCGCCCGGCGCAGGAGCCGGTCGAAGTCGCAGTCGGGGGTGGCCTGCGCCACCCCGATGCTCACGCTGAGATGGAGTTCGGGCATCTCGGGCAGGCTGATCCCGGCGAAGGTCCGGCGGACCCGCTCGGCCGCCTGGATGGCGGCGTCCGGTGTGGTGCCGACCAGCAGGCAGGCGAACTCCTCGCCGCCCAGCCGGGCGAACACCGCCTGCTCGGGCAGCATGTTGATCGCCACCGCACAGAACCCGACGATGACCGCGTCGCCGACCTCGTGGCCGAACCGGTCGTTGATCGCCTTGAAGCGGTCGAGGTCGAACAGGAGCAGCGCCTTGTCGGAGGGGGCCGCGAGCAGGGCGTCCGCGGTCTCCAGGAAGGCCCGGCGGTTGGGGGCGCCGGTGAGCGAATCCGTCCCCGCCGCGAGGCGCTGCTTGCTCTCGGCCCGCTCCTTCACGAGGCCGATGAAGGTGAAGGCCGACGCGATGGAGAACAGCATCGCCGCCAGGCACAGGATCGCCACCCAGGGCGAAGCCAGGGGGGTCTGCTGCGTGGGCAGCGGCGCCAGGAACGCGGCCGGGACGCGGATGAGGTAGCAGAGGCCGTAGACGGCCAGGAGACCGATGGCGGCGCGGCGCGACGCCAGCGGTTCGCCGCGCCCCCGCCAGAAGCACCACGCGCCGTCGAAACAGTAGCTGGCGGCGATGGCGGAGGCGAAGGCCACGCGCATGGCGATGGATTCGTAGAAGGCGGGGATCTGGCAGAGCAGCGCCCACGCAAGGCCGCCGGCGAGGCCGATCGCCAGTGGATACGGCCGCCGCTCGAAGCTGCGCACCCCGCTCCAGATCAGCCCGTAGGCGGCGATCATCGCGCTGTTGGCGACGCCCACCGAGAGCCAATCGGGAATGACCCCGCGCAGGGCGAGGCCGACCGAGGCCACCGACCCGATGAAATGGGCGAGGCTCCACAGGCCGAGGCAGGGCGCGTCGGGGGACTGCCGCCACGAGACCAGGAATTGCACGCTGACCAGAAAGGTCGTCGCGCAACTCGCGATCAGCAGAGTAGCGGGATCGAGACCGGTCACCGACGCCGCCTCCAGAAAACGCCGATCCGTGGACGTCCCCTGACTATCTCACGAAAGCCATGTACGGCCAAGCTCAAGTTGTATCCCCGAGGTTACTTCCGGCGCTAAAGCGAAGGTCTGCCTTGACGGCGGGAGGCCGGCGACTTCATCGCTTCGTGGCGCCCCGTTCCCGCCCGCCGCCGGGCCCCGCAGACGCGGCGCGGATGGAAGGGCCCACCACGTGCCGAGGATTTTCGAGACCGCAGAGGGACTTCGCTTGGTCGCGGCGCGCTCCGACCCGGCCTGGCGCGCATGGGGGCCTTACCTGAGCGACCGCCAATGGGGCACGGTGCGGGAGGATTACAGTGCCGGGGGCGAGGCGTGGGCCTATTTCCCGCACGATCACGCCCGGTCGCGGGCCTATCGCTGGGGTGAGGACGGTCTAGGCGGCTTCGGGGACCGCCATCTCCACTGGTGTCTGTCGCTCGCCCTGTGGAACGGCCGCGACCCCATCCTGAAGGAGCGGCTGTTCGGTCTTACCAACGATGAGGGCAACCACGGCGAAGACGTCAAGGAACTCTACTACTACCTCGACGGGACTCCGACCCATTCCTTCATACGGATGGTCTACAAATATCCGCAGGCCGCGTTTCCCTATGGCCGGCTGGTCGAAGAGAACCGCAGGCGGGGGCTGGACGAACCCGAATTCGAGCTCCTCGATACGGGCCTGTTCGACGACGGCCGCTACTTCGATGTCGAGATCGCCTACGCCAAGGCGGCGCCCGACGACATCCTGATGCGGGTCAGCGCCACCAACCGCGGGCCCGAACCAGCCACCATCACCCTCCTTCCGCAGATCTGGGCGCGCAACCTATGGTCGTGGCAGCCGGGGGCGACGAAACCCCGCCTGTGCCTCGACAGGGCCGGCGCGGTCCTCGCCACGCACCCGGACGTGGCGGATCTGCGCCTCCATGCGGAGGCCGCCGCCGGGTGGCTGTTCACCGAGAACGAGACCAACCTCCACCGCCTCTACGGGGTCGGCCCGGCGGAGGGCCTGTTCAAGGACGGCATCGACCGGCACGTGGTGGGCGGCGAGGCCGGCACCGTCGATGGCCGGGCCGGGACGAAGGGCGCGGCGCGCTATGACCTGCACCTCGCCCCGGGGGAGACGCGGACGATCCGCCTGCGGCTGCGCCCGGCCGGCGAGGCAAGCGACCCCTTCGCCGATTTCGACGACATCTTCGCCGCGCGCGAAGGGGAGGCCGACGCATTCTACGCGGCGTTGCAGGCGTCGGTGGCCGATCCCGAGATGCGCCTCGTCCAGCGGCAGGCCCTGGCGGGGATGCTGTGGTCGAAGCAGCTCTATCACTACGACGTCCGCGAGTGGCTGGCGGGGGACCCCGGCCAGCCGGCCCCGCCGGAGCAGCGCCGGGGCGGGCGCAACAGCGACTGGACGCATCTGCGGGCGAACGACATCGTCTCGATGCCGGACGCCTGGGAATATCCCTGGTTCGCCTCGTGGGACCTTGCTTTGCAGGCGATCGTCTTCGCCACGATCGACCCCGATTTCGCCAAGGGCCAGCTCCTCCTCCTCGTGGGCGATGCCTATAGCCACCCCAACGCCGCCATGCCGGCCTACGAATGGGGCTTCGGGGATGCGAACCCGCCCCTCCACGCCATGGCGGCATGGCGCGTGTTCGAGCTCGACCGGGCGCTCACCGGCGAGGTGGACCACGCCTTCCTGAAGCAGGTGTTCCACCGGCTGACCCTGAACTTCACGTGGTGGGTGAACCGCAAGGATGCCGACGACCGCAACCTGTTCCAGGGCGGGTTCCTCGGCCTCGACAACATCGGCATCTTCGACCGGTCGAAGGCCCTGGGCGGCGGCGCCACCCTCACCCAGTCCGACGCGACGGCGTGGATGGCGATGTACGCCCTCGACCTGATGCGCATCGCCATCGAGCTCGCCCTGGAGGACCCGACCTACGAGGACATGGCGGGGAAGTTCTTCGAGCATTTCCTGCTGATCGCCGCCGCCTCCGGCGATGGGGTGTGGGACCAGGAGGATGGCTTCTTCTACGACGTCATCGAGACGGCCGGCGCCCGCCTGCCGATCCGGGTGCGGACGATGGTCGGCCTCATCCCGATCCTCGCCGTGGCCGTCCTGCGCGAGGCGGATGTCGAGCGCCTGCCGGGGCTCAAGGCGCGCCTCGTCTTCTTCCAGCGCCAGCGACCGGACCTCTGGCGCCTCGTCTCCCACTGGAACGAGCCGGGGGTCGGACGCTCGGCCCTGCTGTCCCTCCTGCGCGGCCACCGGTTGAAGGCCCTCCTGCGGCGGATGCTCGATCCGGCGGAGTTCCTGTCCGATCACGGGGTGCGGGCCGTCTCCAGGGCCTATGCGGAGGCCCCCTTCTGCTTCCCGTGGGAGGGGCGCGACCTCGGCCTCGCCTACGAGCCGGCCGAATCACGCTCGCGGCTGTTCGGCGGCAATTCCAACTGGCGCGGCCCGGTCTGGATGCCGGTGAACTATCTGCTGATCGCCAGCCTCCACCGCTTCCACGACTATTTCGGCCCCGAGTTCCGGGTCGAGGCGCCGACCGGCTCCGGGCAGATGCGGTCCTTGCGCGAGATCGCCGACGACCTCTCGCGACGGCTCATCGCCCTCTCGACCCGCGGGGCCGACGGCCGCCGCGCGGTCTACGGCGACAGCCCCATGGAACAGGACGACCCGCATTTCCGGGATCACGTCCTGTTCTACGAGTACTACCATGGGGATACGGGGCGCGGCGTCGGGGCCTCGCACCAGACCGGCTGGTCCGGCCTCGTGGCGCTGCTGATCCAGGAGGTCGCCGGGGCTGGGGACGCCGTCAGGACGCCGGGGCCGCCGTAGCCGCCTTCGGCGACGACTCCACCAGGGTCAGCTTGGCGCGCTGCTGCTGGCCGACGCTGATCTCCCGCGAGATCTCCGAGCGCCTCGCGCTGTAGGTCGCGCAGACCATCGGGTAATCGACCGGCAGGCCCCATTTCGCCCGGTAGGTCTCGGGGGTGAGCCCCCGCAGGGTCAGGTGCCGGCGCAGGGCCTTGTAGGGTTTCCCGTCCTCGAAGCTCGTGATCGCATCGGGGCGGATGGAGGCGGTGATCTGCGATGCGCTCGGGCGCTGCAGGGTCGGCTGCCGCGGCTTGGCCAGATGGCCGATGGCCTGATGGATCTCGGTCAACAGTTCGGGCAAATTGGCCGCCGGTACGCGGTTCCGACTGACATAGGCGGTGAGGATACGGGTCGCGAGTTCGACGGTCGGGTTTTCGGTCATCATTCGATCCCTGATTTCCAACCCTCGCGCGGGGGACCTTGTGCGGCGGTCCCATCCACGACGATGCCCTTGGGAAACGGGGCAGAGCCGGGGCGAGGGGTGGCGTCACGCCCTTCGGAGCTGCCACCGTTTTAACCGGTGTACACTAGCATACTATACTACTTATGATTGCATTCAATCGTCAACTGCGTGGGGACTTGGCTGAAAGGGCTTTTTATTTCGCTGATGGCCCGCTTGTCCGGTCTGAACCGGCCCTTCAACGGTCGGACGAACCCCTGAGGCGGTGCGCCCCGGGCCGTGTGGGCTCACCGTCCGGCAGGATGGCGGGCGGGTGAACGCGTGGAAGGAAGCCGGATGGACGTGCTCGTCGTCGGAGCAGGAGTGGTCGGCCTCGCCGTCGGGCGGGCCATGGCGCTGCGCGGGCACGCGGTCATCGTCGCGGAGGCGGAGAAGGCCATCGGCACGGGCGTGTCCTCCCGAAGCTCGGAGGTGATCCACGCCGGCATGTACTACCCCGCCGGATCCCTCAGGGCCCTTCACTGCGTGGAGGGCGCCCGGCGGCTCTTCTACTTCTGCGAGAGGAATGGAATCCCCTATCGGCGATGCGGCAAGCTGATCGTCGCGGGGGATGCGGGCGAAGCCGACGCCGTCGCGGCGATCCGTACCCGGGGCGAGGCGAACGGCGTGCCGGGGCTCGAACTCCTCGACGACGCCCAGGCCCGGCGGCTCGAGCCGAACCTCACCTGCACCCTGGCGCTGCTCTCCCCCCATACCGGCATCATCGACAGCCACGCCCTGATGCTGGCCCTCCAGGGTGAGATCGAGGACCACGGCGGCGGGCTGGCGGTGCTGACCCGGGTGGAGCGCCTGGAACGGTCCGAGGGGCGATGGCACGCCACCTTCGGCGGGGCCGAGGCCGGCACGATGCCCTTCGATGCGGTGGTGAACGCGGCGGGTTTCGGCGCGCCCGCGCTGGCCGCCCGGACGGAGGGGTATCCCGCAGGGTCCGTGCCCCGGCTTCACCTCGCCCGCGGCAACTATTTCGGCTGCACCGGACAGGCGGCCTTCACCCGGCTGATCTACCCCGCCCCGCGGGTCGATGGGGGCCTGGGCATCCACCTGACCCTGGACCTGAACGGGCGCGTGCGGTTCGGGCCGGACGTGGAATGGATCGACGCGCCCGACTATCGGGTCGATCCCGGCCGCGCCGCGTCCTTCTATGGGGCGATCCGCCGGTATTGGCCCGGCCTGCCCGACGGCGCCCTTTTCCCCGACTATGCGGGGCTGCGCCCCAAACTGACGGGGCCGGGCGAGCCCGCCGCCGATTTCCGGATCGAGGGCCCCGCCGAACACGGCCTGCCCGGCCTCGTGAACCTCTTCGGCATCGAGAGCCCGGGCCTCACCTCCAGCCTGTCTCTCGCCGAGGACGTGTCGAACCGGCTGGAGGCCTGAGCCCCGGCGCCGTCAGGCCAGGAGGTGGAGCGCCAGGGGGGCGAGGATGGCCGTCACGAAGGCGTTCAACCCCATGGCGATGCCCGCGAAGGTGCCGGCCACCTCGCTCACCTGGAAGGCCCGGGCGGTGCCGATCCCGTGGGCGGCGAGCCCCGCTGCGAAGCCCCGGGCGCGCATGTCGGAAATGCCCAACGCCTCCATCATCGGCGTGACGAGGATGGCGCCGATGATGCCGGTGAGGATCACGAGGATCGCGGTGAGCGTCGGGTCGCCGCCGAGCGTGGCGGAGATGCCCATGGCGACGCCGGACGTGACGGATTTCGGCGCCAGGGAGACGAGGATCGGCTGCGGGACCGCGAAGAGCTTGCCGAGGGCGATGACGGTGATGAGGGTCATCACCGAACCGGCGGCCAGCGCGGCCAGCATCGGCACCAGGGCGCGCATCACCGTCGCCCGGCGCTCGTAGAGGGGAAAGGCGAGGACCACCGTCGCCGGGCCGAGGAGGAAGTGCACGAACTGCGCCCCCTCGAAATAGGTTGGGTACGGCGTGTCGCTCAGGGCCAGGACGGCGGCGACGAACACCACCGCCACGAGCACCGGATTGGCCAGCGGATGGCGGCCGGTGGCCGCCGCGATGCGGTCCGCCGCCACGTAGGCGGTGAGGGTCACTGTCAGCCACAGGAGCGGGGTCCGGGCGAGGTAGACCCAGAGCGAGAAGTCGCCGCCGGCCACCGCCTCAGCCCTCCCCCTTCCGGCCCACCCGGTCCACTAGGGCGGAGACGCCCCGGAAGACGAACACGGTCGTCAGCAGGGACACCGCCGTCGAGACGAGGAGGATGATGGCCAGGGTCGCGCCCTGGGTCTTCAGCAGGTCGAGCCGCCCGACGACGCCGACGCCGGCCGGGACGAACATCAGCGACAGGTTGGCGAGCAGACCCTTGGCGATCCCTTCGAGGGAGCCGTCCACCAGGGGCGGGGGAAGGAGGCGGCGTAGCGGGCTGCGCTCCGCGTCGCGCAGGAGCAGGAACCCGAGCATCAACCCCATGCCGATGACCGGGCCGGGCACCGGCAGGCCGAAGCCCCGGGCGATGGCCTCCCCGGCGAGCTGCGCCAGAAGGATCAGCGCGAGGCTCGCGATCATGGCGTGGCCGCGCCCGCGGTGCCGGTCTGCCGCGCGGCGGCGATCCCCGCCTCATCGAACCCGAGGAGCCGGCCCAGGCGCTCCACCAGGGCCTCCTCGAACTCATCGACATGGCCGTCCGCGGCGGCGACCGACCACGCCATCGCCAGGAGCGCCTCGCGCTCGCTGCCGTTCGCCTCGTGGGGGATCATCTCCACGAGGCTCGCCACGTCCCGGACCTCCGTATCGATGGCGGTCGCCCGGGCGATGAGGGCGTGGGCCGCCGCGGGACCGTCCGCGTAGCGCCCCTCCACGAGCCGGGCGAGGCGCTCGCTCTCCGAGGGCGCGAGGATGCCGTCCACGCGGGCGACGTGGACGAGAAGCGCGGTGGCGGCGAGGTGGGTGTCGTCGGCCGCGTCGCCGCGCCCGTCAGGCCCGCCGATGCCCAGGGCCTCCACCGCGTAGGCACGCAGGCGTGCGATCAGGGACATATCCGCTCCGGGCCACTCGTGCCGCGCACCTTTCGGCCCGGTCCCGCTCCCGTCAAGCTGGCGCCGGCAGGCCAAGCTCGGCCGTGGCGCGTTTGCATCGCCCCCCGGGGCGGCCCCTGCGGTCAGCCCTGGCGCTGGGCGTGGGTGACGGCGACGTGGATCAGCTCCGCCAGGGTGCGCACGCCGAGCTTCTGGCGCATCTGCGAGCAGGAATTGGTGACGGTCTTGTAGCTCACCGACAGGTCGGTCGCGATCGCCCCATAGGACCGGCCCTGCGCGAGGCGGGCGAGGATCTGCTGCTCGCGGGGGGTAAGCTGCGATTCCGGCGTGCGCCGGGCGTCGGCCCGGAGCATCGCGACCTCGGTGGCGAGCCGCCGGTCGAGATAGACCTCCCCGATCCGGACCTTCTCGAACGCGTCGTAGAGTTCCGCCGAGGCGTGATCCTTCAGGACGTAGCCGAGCGCGCCGGCCTCCAGGGCGCGGGCGACGATCACCGGATCGTTGTGCATGCTGAAGACGAGGATGCGCGTCGTCGGCGCCACCGCGCGGATCCGCCGGATCAGCCCGAGGCCGGCGAGGCCGCTGCCCTGGAACGTCAGGTCGCAGATCACCACCGGCGGGCGCAGCCGGTGGAAGATGCGGTAGCCGCCCACCACCGTCGTCGCCTCGGCGATGGTCTCGACCCCCGCATCCTCCAGGACCCTGCGGCACCCCTGGAGGACGATCGGATGATCGTCGATCACGAGCACCGGCAGGCGCGTGGTGGCAGGCTCGATCTGGGAGGCGATGGCGTTCATACGCTTCGGGCGATGGAGAGATCGTCGCCGGTCTCCCGGCTCCGCTCGGGGGGCACGGGAATGGCGATACGGACGATCGCGCCGGGGCCGGCATTGTCAAGGGTGAAAGTCCCTTGCAGCGCCTCGACACGTTCACGCATGCCCGACAAGCCGAGGCCGATCCGGTGCTCGGCCGGCAGGCCGATGCCGTCGTCGCGGATCTCCACATCGACCGTTCCGCCGGCCTGTTCCGCGGAAGCTTCCACGCGCGTGGCGCCGCCGTGGCGCACGGCGTTGGTGGCGCTTTCCTGGACGCAACGGAAGATCGTCAGGTCCACGAGGTCGCCGTAGCCCCGGGCGAGGCCGTCGAACCGCCCGACGAAAGCCGTACCGGGGTGGCGCTCCCCGAAGCCACGCAGCAACAGGTCGAGGCAGGTGGCGAGCGGCGCCTGCCCCAGCCCGTGCGGGCGAAGGCGGTTCAACAGCGCCCGGTTCACCCCCTGCACCTGCCCGACGATGGTGCCGATCTCCGCCGCCCGGGTGGCGAGCTTGCCCCGGTCCACCTCCTTCGCGCCCGCCGCGATGCGGGCGATGGAGGCCGCATTCGCCTCAAGGGCGAAGAGGCAGGGGCCGAAATCGTCGTGCAGCTCCAGGGCCGTGCGGCGGCGCTCGTCGTCCTGGGCCGTCAGAAGCTTCTGGTTGAGGTTGGCATTGGCCGAGCGCGTCTGCGCCAGCGCCCCGGCGACCTTGTTGAACCGCTCGGCGATCACCGCCAGTTCGGGGGTGCCCGGCGATTCGAGCCGGGCGGTGTAATCGTGGTGTTCGAGCTGGGTGAGGGCCTCGCCGAGCCGACGCAGGGGGGCGAGAATCCGGCCGAGGGCGAGGTAGAGGGCGGCCAGCATCGCGAGGTTGATGGCGAAGGCCGTCACCGACAGGGCGCGGGCGTAGCCCCAGATCTCCTCGATCTCGTCCATCGGCTGGGTCGTGATCTGGGCGGTGCCGAGGACCCTGCCGCCCACGGCGATGGGCAGGGTGTGCCGCTCGATCGGCGGGAGGATCATGTCGGCGAACCACGCGGGCGCCTCGCGGCTGGCCCGGCGGTCGAGCCCCCTGGTGCCGACCTGCCGGCCCTCCGCATCCAGCACGGCCACCCGGACGTGCCGCAGCACGCGGAAGCGCAGGTCGAGGGCCTGCAGCAGGGTTTCGGGCGAGGCGGTGTCGGACAGGCGGATCGTGTCGGCGACGAGGGATTCGACCGTGGCCAGGGAGGCGCGAGTCTCGACCCTCACCGCCGAGCGCGCGTTCAGGACGACCACCGCGCAGGAGGTGACGGCGGCGAGAACGTCGATCAGCAGCACCACGGCGATCAGCCGCGCCCGGGTCGACCAGCCCGACCAGGGCCTCGCGCGGAGGGGCGGTGCGATGTCGTTCGGCGGAAGCAGGTTCGGACGCGTATCCACGATCGTCAGATAACCCGGTTCCGGCCCCGGCGCATCCGGCCCGGGGGCGCTCCGGTGTGCAAAGATGACGGCGTCATCGTTGCCTCGACTACTATTCCTTAAGCGAAACGCCGTAAATCCTGTGGATGACTTCGACCCGATCGGACTCGACAAGGTCTGCCGCAGGCTTGCCGCTAGGCGACATCATTGTGCCGTATTGTGAACCCTCAATTGGCGACCTAGCCGAGATCCGGCGACAGCCCCGGGCCGGGTCATCCGAGACCGATCGGCCCGCCGGCGGGCGCCGCGCATCAGGTCCGAGATCGCAACGGATGTCCGAGTTACTTCTCAACGCGTCGGAGACGCGGCCGGCCCGGCCGGCCGCCCCGGCGGGACGTCGGTCCACCGCGCTCCGGTCGGTCATGATCGGCGGTGCCTGCGCCGTCCTGCTCGCGGGCTTCGGCGTGGCGGCCTCGTCGGTCATGGCGGATCTGGTGGTGCCGACGCCCAAGCTCACCCGGGGGCCCGCCATGGGCCAGGGCCTCGCCTCCAGCTGGCCCGACCTGAAGGACGGGCAGCCCGCCAAGGCCGGCATCACCGTGAAGACGGCGGATGCGAAGACCGACGCGGCACCGGCCGCGCCGGGGCCGCGCATGGCATCCCTCGCCGACCCGATGGCGTTCGCCACAGGGACGCCCACGAAGCCCACGGCGCTTCCGCCGGCACCGAAAGCCGCCGCCAGCAAGCCGGTGCCGCCGACCGAGCGCATCCCCGTCGCGACGGAGGTCGCCCCGGTCGTGACCCCGCCGACGGCGAAGATCGTGATGCCGACACGGACGGTCGCGGCCATTCCGCCCCGCCCGTCCGAGACGGTCCGCGCCCGCGAGGACGTGTCGGCTCGTCAGGCGGAAGGAGCCAAGCCGCGGGAAGAGACGCCCCGGACCCGTGAGGCCGCGGCGGACAAGCCCGCGCCGTCTCACCCGGCCGCCACCCCCACGCCGGCCAAGGCGCAGAAGGCGACGGTCGCCGCCAAGCCCCCCGCGTCGCCCGAGCCCACCAAGGTCGCCGCCAAGCCTGCCGCCGCCGAGCCGGCCAAGGTCGCCGCCGTGAAGCCGACGCCGACGCCGACGCCGACGGTCAAGCCGGTCGCGGCCAAGACACCCGTCACGCACACGGCCGCGGCGGAAACCGATTCGGACGAGACCGAAATCCTCGGCGTGAAGATCCCCTCCCTCGCCCCCGCCGGCCAGAAGCTCAAGGACGGCGTGAGCGCCCTCGGGGACGCCGTCCGCAGCGCGTTCTAGGGCGTCTCCCACCAACCTCGGATCGGGTGTTCCCGCGCCTCGGTGCGGGTCCCCTCCCCCTTGTGGGGAGGGGTAGGGGTGGGGGTGGTGCCGGAGGGGACCCGGCGGTGCCCCCTGAACCACCCCCACCTCCACCTCCTCCCCGCAAGGGGGAGGAGAGCGCGTGGTGACTTATGATCTTGCGAGTCTTCGAAGCAGCTGAACCCGCCGTCCGGCCGGGCGAGCCGGCTTCGCCTTGATCATGTGATTGCCAAGCTCCCCTCCCCCCGCCTTGTGGGGAAAGGGAGAGCTGCGCGTCTCATGTTCAGCTGTCACGATGAGCATCGGGGGATGGAGCCCCCCCTTGGCCGGCCCCCGCGCCTGCACGAAGCGCGGGGTGCGGTTCAACTCCGCTGCGGCTTGAACCCGGCGTTGCGCCGATGGCGGTCGGCCCGGGGGGACGCCGGACCCTTTCCGCCGGGCGGTCCCTTGCGCGGGGCCGGGGCGAATTCCGGCGGCAGCGCCTCCACCTGGATCTCCGGCGAGCCGTTGCGCGCGAAGGATTCGGCGAAGCGCGAGGCCGCCGAGCCGCGGACCTCGAACTTGGTCTCCCGGTCGAAGATGCGGATCGCGCCGATCTCCTGGCGGTCGAGGCCGCCGCGCCGGGTCAGGAGCGGCAGCAGGCGCCGCGGGTCGGCGTTGTCGCGCCGGCCGAGGTTGAGGCGGAACCACACCGCCGGGCCCATCGCCGCGATCTGCTCGGGGTTCATCGGATCGTAGGGCGGCCGCTCGGCCCGGGCACGGCCCTCACCGGGGTCGGTGATGTCCTCCGGCGCCGGCAGGCGCGTGCGGTAGACGCGGGCGACCACGTTGGCGAGTTCCTCCGGGCTCTTGTGGGCCAGGAGCATCTGCGCCAGCACCGCGTCGTCCTCGGAGGGCGGCTCGGCGATCAGGGGGTCGGTGAGCATCCGTTCGGCGTCGAGGTTGCGGATCGTGTCGGCCGACGGCGGGCCGCACCATTCCGGCGACACCTTGGCCATGGCGAACATCTGCTCGGCCCTGCGGCGGCGGGCATTCGGCACGAGGAGCACGGAGGTGCCCTTGCGCCCGGCCCGGCCGGTGCGCCCGCTGCGGTGCTGCATCACCTCGGCGTCATGGGGCAGGTCGGCGTGGATCACGAGGCTCAGCGAGGGCAGGTCGATGCCCCGGGCGGCGACATCCGTCGCCACGCAGACCCGGACCCGGCCGTCGCGCAGGGCCTGGAGGGCGGCGTTGCGCTCGCCCTGGCCCATCTCGCCGGAAAGCCCCACCGCGGAGAAGCCCCGCTCGGTCAGGTTCGCCTGCAGGTGGCGCACCGCATTCCGGGTGTTGCAGAACACGATGGCCGTGGGCGCGTCGGCCTCGCGCAAGAGGTTGAGTACCACGTGCTCGATCTCGCGGGGGACCACCCGCACCGCCCGGTAGGCGATGTCGGCATGGCCCCTGGTCTCGCTCTTCACCGCCAGCCGCAGGGCGTCGCGCTGGTAGCGCTCGGCCAGGGCCTCGATGCCCTTGGGCAGGGTCGCGGAGAACAGGTAGGTGGAGCGCTCCTGCGGCGTCGCCGAGAGGATGAACTCGATGTCCTCGCGGAAGCCGAGGTCGAGCATCTCGTCGGCCTCGTCGAGGACGACCGCCCGCAGGGTGGACAGGTTGAGGGAGCGCCGCTCCAAGTGGTCGCGCAGGCGGCCCGGCGTGCCCACGACGATCTGCGAGCCCTCGGCGAGGCAGCGGGCCTCCCGGCGGGGGTCCATGCCGCCGACGCAGGCGGTGACCCGGCCATGGGCCGCGCCATAGAGCCATTCGAGCTCACGCTGCACTTGCAGGGCGAGTTCGCGTGTGGGGGCGATCACCAGGGCGAGCGGCGCGCCGGGGGCGGGCATGATCTCGTCCGGGCCGACGAGGAGGTCCGCCATGGCGAGCCCGTAGGCGACGGTCTTGCCGGAGCCCGTCTGAGCGGAGACGAGGAGGTCGCGGCCGCCTCCGGCCGCTTCGAGGACGGCGGCCTGAACGGGGGTCGGCTCGGCATAGCCGCGCTCGGCCAAGGCCCGCGAAAGAGGAGCGGGCAGGGTGGGGAAAGGCACTTCGGTCTGGCTTTCGTTAGAGCATTTTCCGCCGGGATGGGTACCGGTTCGGCGTATGAAAATGCGGCATACTCAGACAACGAGCGCGCAGCGCAATCGCACGCACGGGACGCTTGTTCGCATCCATCCGAAGGCCGCCCATTTCAGGTCCGGAAACCCAATCGTAACGGCTGGGCGCCGCGCTGACCACTCCTCCCCGGGCATGAGGCCCCTGCTTGGGTCGGTGCCCTACACGGTGGGGTCGGGGTCCAGCGACATGCGCATGCGCAGTCGGACCACGCCGTCCTCCGTCCGCACGGCCAATACGTAGTCCTGCCGCTCGGGGCCTTCCGCGAGGCCCTGGGCGATCCGGGTCATGATCCGCGCGGCCTGGACGCGAGCGGCGTCGAGGTCCGGCAGATCGAACCCGGCCCGGTCCCGGACGAAGTTGGCACCGTCGTGAAGGTCGATAAAATAGCGGGGCAATGGGCGCGCAATGATGAATGGATCGGCGCCGACCTTACGTCTCCGCTGTTTCTACGTAGTGACAATTCTCAATGAGCGGCCCGCGCGATTGCCGCACCGCGACGGGCCACCGGTCCACGACCGCGTGGGTCTCAGAAGGCGCGGCCGAAATACGGGTGGGAGACCGGGCGGTAGCGGTCGCTGACGGGCCATGCGTAGGGCTGGTCCGAACCCGACACCCGCGTATCCGCCCGATAGGCTGGTTTGAACCCGTTGAGGCTCGTCATCTGGCCCTTCTTCTTGGGGGCCGTAGCATCGCGCGCCGAGGCGGCGCCGGCCAGTCCGACGAGGGCCACCGTGAC
Source organism: Methylobacterium sp. J-076 (assembly GCF_022829405.1). Classification (GTDB taxonomy): domain Bacteria; phylum Pseudomonadota; class Alphaproteobacteria; order Rhizobiales; family Beijerinckiaceae; genus Methylobacterium. Next base: position 134,337 of record NZ_JAKSXW010000149.1, on the reverse strand, counting down.
GAGAGAGATCCGGGAAAGCGTGCCGAGCATCACCACCTCCGACACCGGCCGAATGCCGGTACGGCTCGAACGGCCCAGCCCGCACCGGGTTCCCGACGCGGTCAGGCCCCGAAGCGCTCGGTGCGCACGATACCGGGCGGGACTCCCGCGGCGGCGATGAGGTCGGCGGCGGGGCTGGCGAAGCGGTTGGACCCGCACAGGAACACCTTCTTCGGCGTGCCGATCCGGGCGAGGGCGGCGTCCACGACGGCGGCGTCGATCCGGCGCCCCTCGCCCTCCCGCGTGGTGCGTAGGAACAGCGAGAAGTTCGGCTCGTCCCGGTCGCGGGCTTCGAGTTCGGAGAGGGCGATGGCCTCGGCCCGGGTGCGGACGGAGTAGATCAGCGCCGCCGGGATGTTTGGCGCCACCTCCGCCCGGCGCCGGAGCATGGCCAGCAGCGGCACGACGCCCGAGCCCCCGCCCGCCAGGAGAAGCGGCCCGCCGTCGGGCCCGTCCCAGGAGAAGGAACCGCCGATCGGTCCGCGCAGCTCCAGCCGGTCCCCGACCCCGGCGCAATCGAAGAACCAGCCGGAGACCTCGCCATCCGGCAAGCCCTCCACCAGAAGCTCCAGGGTGCCGCTTCCGTCGGGCACCGAGGCGACCGAATAGCTGCGGCTGGCCCGGTAGCCGTCCGCCGCGGTGAGGCGGACGTCGACATGCTGACCCGCCCGCTGGCGGCCGGCGATCCCGCAGCGCAGGCGCACGCTCTTGACGTGCGGCGTCACCACCGTGACCGAGGCGACCTCCGCCTCGTGCCAGCGGAACACCATGGGCTCGGCGGCGGCCGGCTCAATCTCCGATGTAGCGCTGCTCACGCCAAGGATCCCCGTACATGTGGTAGCCGCGCAGCTCCCAGTAGCCGGCGGTGTCGGTGCCCGTGAAGCGCAGGCCTTTCAGCCATTTGGCGCTCTTCCAGAAATACAGGTGCGGCACGAACAGCCGGGCCGGACCCCCGTGGTCGGCATGGATCGGCGCCCCGGCGTACCGCGTCGCGATCATGGCCTTGCCGTTCAGCAGGTCGGCCACGGGCACGTTGGTGGTGTAGTCGTCAAAGGATTCCGCGAGCAGGTAGGCGGTGGGCGCGGACATGTCGGCGGCGGCCAGCAGGTCGTCGATGGTCACGCCTTCCCATTCGGTGTCGAACTTCGACCACTTCGTCACGCAGTGGATATCCCCCGCCCAGCGGGTGCGCGGCAGCGCCCCGAACTCGTCCCAGCTCCACGACTTGATCGGGCGCGAACCCTCGCGGATCGTGAAGCGCCACGTGGCGAGGTCCACGGCGGGATTGGGCCCGATCTGGAGGATCGGGAAGTCCTGCGTCAGGTACTGTCCCGGCGGCAGGCGCGCGCCGGTCTCGGGGGGCTGCCTGCGTCCGACGAAGCCGCGTGTGACCATCACGTTCCCCTTGTCCCGGAGGCCGGTTTCGGGTGCCGCGCCGCCGCCGTCAAGCGTCGCCCGGCGGTCCCTCACCTCCCCGCTCCCCTGCCGCCCTCACCCGGGGTGTCCACCCGGTCGGGCAAGGCCTTCGTCCTTCGCCGAACAATCGCCCGAAAGCTGATGTGTGATCGGTCGAACGTCTGAAGGCGTGGGACCATTACGGATTAAGCTATGCGCGTGACATTCGCCACGGCCGTGCTCTTGAGCGGCCTCGTTTCCCTCGCCCCGGCCGCCCAGGCGCGGGACGGCATCGGCGCAGGGGGGGCTGCGGCGCTCGGCGTCATCGGCGGCCTCGCCGTGGGCAGCGCCATCGCCGGCTCCGCCAACAACGGCTACTACCCCGGCCGCCCCGTCTACCGCGCCCCGCCGCCGGTCTACGTCGAGGAGGATGAAGGCCCGATCTGCCACTTCGAGCGCCGCCGCTACGTGGATGCCTACGGCGACGTGCTGTTCCGCCGCGTCCGCGTCTGCGAGTAGGCCGGATCGGCCGGAGCCCGCGGCGGCTTCAGGAGCTCGGCGCAGGCGATCCCGGTGAGCACGAGCGCCAGGGCCGCCGCCTCCGTCGGGCCGAAGGGCTCGCCGATCAACAGGACGGCGAGCCCCGCCCCGAAGATCGGCACGAGGTTCACGAACAAGCCTGCGCGGTTGGGGCCGATCAGCTCCACCCCGCGCATGAAGCACAGCTGCGCGAGCAGCGAGGGGCCGAGCCCCACGAAGGCGACCATCGCCCAGCCCCAATGGCTCGGCCACACGGCATGGCCCGTGGCCGATTCCACCGCCAGCGGCGGCAGGGAGGTGACGAACGCCGCGATCGCCATCGCGCCGAAGAAGCCCAGGGCCGACACCTTCGGCCGCGTCGGCAGGACGACGGTATAGCCGGCGTAGAGGAGGCAGGCCCCGAAGACGAGCACGTCGCCGCGGTTGAAGGCGAGGTGCGTCAGCACCGAGAGGTCGCCGTGGCTCGCGGCCAGGGCGGCCCCGGCCAGCGTCAGCACCACCCCCACGGCCTGCCCGAGACCGACCGGCACGCCGTAGGCGATCCGGTTGGCCACGATCACCATGACCGGGATCGAGCCCTGGAACAGGGCGAGGTTGACGGCACCGGTATAGGTGCCCGCCGCGTAGAACAGGCAGTTGAAGGCGGTGTAGCCGAGCCCGCCCATCAGCAGGATCCGCACCCAGTGCCTCCGCAGCACCGGCCACTCCGCCGCGATGCGCGGTCCGGCGAAGGGCAGCAGCACCGCGCAGGCGATCAGCCAGCGCAGGGACGTGATGACCTGCGGCGAGACGTGGCCCGGTGCCCACCGGCTGGTGACGGCGTTCCCCGCCCAGAGCAGGGCCGTCAGGGTCAGGAGGGGATAGGCCGACGCGACGGAGCCGCCGCCCGGCGCTCTCACCTCAGCGGCGACGGAACTGGCCGCCGCGCACGGGGGGACGCGGACCGGAGGCACGCTCGTCCTTGTGGCGGAACACGAGGCGGCCCTTTTCCAGGTCGTACGGCGACATCTCCACCGTCACCCGGTCCCCGGCCAGGGTCTTGATGCGGTTCTTCTTCATCTTGCCCGCGGTGTAGGCCACGATCTCGTGGCCCTGGTCCAACTGCACGCGGTAGCGGGCATCGGGAAGGATCTCGATCACGAGACCGTCGAACTGCATCAACTCTTCTTTTGCCATACACCCTCTCCAGTCGAACCGTCCGGCAGCAGGCGTTCCGGCAAACAATGCGTTCGACAACCCGTGTCGTCTGAAAAACGCCGGAGCGCGACGGTCCGATCCGTGAAGACGGATCGCGGCTGCCCGGCGGCGAAGCACGGATTTAGTCGTGAAGGAAGGGCGCCGCAAGTCGGCTGTGGCGTTCCCCCGGCCGCCATACCGCCTCTTTCGTCACCGGAACGGTCAGGAGGGCGGCTCCTGCCCGGCATAGTCGAGGCGCCCGTCGGGCATGCGGCGCCAGACCCGGAGGACCACCGCGCCGCCGCTGAGGTCGCCCCGCCCGTCGAAGGCGACCGGCCCGAGCACCGTCTTGAAGCCGCCGTCGTGCAGGGCCTGGGCCAGCTTCCGCCCATCGACCCGCCCGGTCCTGCCGTCGAGCGCCCGCCCGCGGTCGAGGGCCTGGGCGAAGAGTTGCACGGCGGCGTAGGCCCCCGTCGCCACGGCATCGGCCTCGGGGGACCGGGGCGGGCGCGGCGCCCGACCCTCCGGCAGACGGGGAGGGTCGGGGGGCATCGTCATCACGGTCCCCTCCCCCGCCGGGCCGAGGGCGGCGAAGGCGGCGCCGAGGATGCCGTCGCTCGCCACCAGCGTCGCGCCGAGGCGAGCCTCGCGCATGGCCCTGACAAGCCCGGCGGCATCCGGCCCCAGGCCGCCGAAGTAGACGGCCGCGACTTTGGCCGCGGACAGGCGCGCCACGAGCGGGCCGAAATCCCTGGTGCCCCGGTCGATGCCCTCGAAGACGGCCTCGCGCCGGTCGAGTTCATGGAGCCGCCCGGCGACGGCGTCCGCGAGGCTGCGCCCGAACGTGGTCTGGTCGCTGACGATGGCGACGGGGCGGCCGGCGAAGGCCTTGGCAAGGTAGTCGGCGGCGGCTCTCCCCTGCTGCGGGTCGCCGGTGCCGAGGCGGAACAGGTTCCACAGGCCCCGTCCCGTCAGGGGGCCGTAGGTGGCGCCGGGGGCGATGACGACGGTGCCGGCCCGCTCGCCGGCCGCCGCCGCGGCGGCGACGGCCGCAGATTCGAAGGGCCCGACGACCATCGAGATGCCGTCGGTGGCGAACCGCGCCGCGATGGCCCCCGCCTGCCGGGGGTCACCCCCGTCGTCGGCGACCGTCAGGGCGAAGCGTTGCGGACCCGCCCTGTTGAGGTCGGCCACCGCTTGCTCCGCCCCGAGGCGGAGCCCCTGGCCGAAGGCGGCGTCCGGTCCGGTGAGGGGGGCCGACAGGCCGATCCTGGCCGTCGCCTGGGCGGCGGCGGGGAGCGAGCCGATAAGGCCGAAGATCGGGCAGAGGATCAGGCCGAGGGTAGCGGAACGGGCTCTCATGGTCCGGTGCGTCCCCGGCGGGTGCGGAGTGGCGCGAGTATAAGCCGCCCTCCGCAGTCCGGCGCAACGCGGCTTTTTCTTCGGGGCACAGGCGATCGCACGCTTTTTCCGCCGGCGTCCCGCATCCGCAGGGTCGCGATCCGCGGCGAACTGCGCGATAAGGCGGCCGGCCCGCAGTGCCGCGGCGGCGAGACTTCGTCCCCGGCGGGCCGCCTCCGCCGTTTCGGGACACATTCAATGACCTCGCTGTTCGCCGGCATCCAGGATGCGCCGCTCGACCCCATCATGCGCCTGTTCGAGGCGTTCAATGCCGATACCCGCCCGGGCAAGCTGAACCTCGCCATCGGCGTCTACACCGATGCGGAAGGCAAGGTGCCGCGCCTGCGCGCCGTGCAGGAGGCCGAGAAGCGCTGGATCGACAAGGCGCTGCCGAAGACCTACCGGCCGATCGAGGGGACGAAGCCGTTCCGCGACGCCGTGCAGGCGCTGCTCTTCGGGGCCGGCGCGCCGATCCTGTCGCAGAACCGCGCGGCGACCCTTCAGAGCGTCGGCGGAACCGGCGCCCTTAAGATCGGCGCCGACGTGCTGGCCAAGCTGAAGCCCGGCGCCACCGTGGCCGTGAGCGACCCGACCTGGGAGAACCACCGCGCCCTGTTCACCCAGGCCGGGTTCACCGTCGTGGACTATCCCTATTTCGACGCCGAGACCGGCGGGGCCGACTATCCGGCCATGCGCGCCGCCCTGGAGGCCCTGCCCGGGGGCTCCATCGTGGTGCTGCACGCCTGTTGCCACAACCCGACCGGGGCGGACCTCACCCACGAGGAGTGGGCCGACCTCGTGCCGCTGATGCAGTCCCGCGGGCTCATCCCCTTCCTCGACATCGCCTACCAGGGCTTCGGCCTCGGCCTCGACGACGATGCCGCACCGGTGCGGATGTTCGCCGAATCGGGCCAGGAATTCCTCGTGGCCTCGTCCTTCTCGAAGTCGTTCTCGCTCTACGGCGAGCGCGTCGGCGCGCTCACCATCGTCGCGTCCGAGCCGGCCATGCGCGCCAAGGTCGAGGCCCTGGCCAAGCGTCTCGTGCGGGCGAGCTACTCGAACCCGCATACCCACGGCGCGGCCATCGTCGAGACGGTGCTCACCGACCCCGCCCTGCGGGCCGATTGGGAGAAGGAGCTCGGCCAGATGCGCGAGCGCATCAAGGAGATGCGGGTGCGGATGGCCGACAGCCTGCACCAGCGCCACCCCGACCGGGGTTTCGAGGCGATCAAGGTGCAGAAGGGCATGTTCTCCTACACCGGCCTCACCCCCGACGAGGCGGTGCGCCTGCGCGACACCCACGAGGTCTATGCCCTGGAGACGGGCCGGGTCTGCGTGGCCGCCCTCAACGCCCACAACATCGACCGGGTGCTCGACGCCATCGACGCCTCCGTGAAGGGCTGACGCCCGGGGACGGCGCCGCGATGCCGCGGCGGCGCCGTCCGCTTTGCGTAAGTAGGTCCCAAAAAAGTCCTTAAGATCGGGCTGCGGTGGGGGCCAACCCCAGGGACACCGCCAGCCCCATGCTCAAAACCGCCTTCGTTGCCGCACGCGACCGCCAGCGGCTGTCGGAGATTGCCTCGATCCTGATCGGCTTCGGCGTGACCCGCGTCGTGGATCGGCTCGGTCTGCGCGCCCTCCCCCTGCTGCCCCGTCGCCAGCCGCGCCTCGACGTGACCCGCCTCTCCGAACCCGAGCGCATGCGCCGGGCCATCGAGGCGCTCGGGCCGACCTTCATCAAGTTCGGCCAGATCCTGGCGAGCCGGCCCGACCTTCTCTCCCCCGCCTGGACGGAGGAGTTGCAGAAGCTGCACAGCCAGGTCGTCCCCGTGTCGTGGGAGCAGATCGGGCCGCAGCTGGAGCAGGATCTCGGCGCCCCGCCCACCGAGGTCTTCGCCGAGTTCAACGTCGAGCCGATCGCCTCGGCCTCCATCGCCCAGGTCTACCGGGCGCGCCTGCACTCGGGCGAGGACGTCATCGTCAAGGTGGTGCGGCCGAACCTGCGCAAGATCATCGAGGCCGACCTGCGGCTGATGGCGCACGGCGCCCGCATCCTGGAGACCGAGTGGCCCGACATGGCCCGCTACCAGCCGCGGGAGCAGATGCGCCACCTCGCGGACGGCCTCAACGGCGAACTCGACCTCCTCAACGAGGCCCGCAACTGCGAGCAGCTCGCGCAGATCTTCGTCGGCCGGGACGACATCATCTTCCCGAAGATCCACTGGGAGTACTGCTCCGAGCGGGTGCTCGTGCAGGACTTCATCCACGGCATCCCGCCCAACGACGACGCGGCGCTCCAGGCGGCGGGGATCGACAAGAAGCTCCTCGCCCAGAAGGGCACCGACGCGTTCCTGCAGATGGCCCTGATCGAGGGCCAGTTCCACGCCGACCCGCACCCCGGCAACATGCTGGCGATGTCGGGAAACCGCATCGGCTTCATCGATTTCGGCATCATCGGCCGCCTGTCCCAGCGGCGGCGCACCCAGCTCCTCGTGCTGATCGGCGCCATGCTGAAGCAGGACGCGGACGGCCTGATGGCCGTGCTGCTCGACTGGACCGGCACCAGCAACCCCGACCTCACGAAGCTCCAGGTCTCCGCCCAGTCCTTCGTGGAGAGCCACTCGACGATCCCGCTGAACCTCGGGCTCGTCCTCACCGATTTCATGAACATGGCCCGCGAGAACGACCTTGCGATGCCCACAGACCTCGCGATCCTGTTCAAGGGCCTCGTGACGGCCGACGGCGTGATGCGCCACCTCGACCCGAACTTCGACCTGTTCGCCGCCGCCGGGCCGACGGTGCAGGCGAGCATGCGCTCGCAATTCTCCCTGGACGGCCTGAAACAGAAGGCCGAGGCGTTGGGCGCCGGCCTCTTCGGGGCGGCCTCGGAACTGCCGACCCTGATCCACCTGATGCTGGTGCGGCTCAAGCAGGGCCGCGTCACCGTCGAGATCGAGATCAAGGGCCTGGAAAAGGTCACCCGCGGCATCGAGCGGGCCGCCGCCCGGGTCGCAGTGGCCCTGGTCGTGGCTGCATTCGCGACCCAGCTCGCCCCCCGCCTCATCGATTTGGGCACGCCGGTCTTCGTATCGATCGGCCTCGTCGTCTTTATTCTGGGGATCGGCTGGCTGGTGCTTCTCATGCGAAAGCGCTGAGGCGCACACCGAATACGAATTTCGTATCTCGTCGTTTTGTCGCAAGTGGGGAAGGACAGACTTCGCTTGCGGCACCCCGGCACCGTGTTACCGTTCCTGACCCCTCGAATCGCGTGATCGCGGGCGGGGCGTCGGTTCAGAAGCGGGCCTATCCGTCACCGTCGTCTTCGCCTCGACAGATCGTCGCCAGTCTTGCCTTCGGCGGGTCACGGCTGGGTCTCGCCCCGACAAGGGGTCTGCGATGCGGGGTACGGCGGGGGCGCTGTCATGGATCTGCGGGTTGCGCTGACGGAACAGGATCAGGCCGGTGGCCGCCTCCGGCTGCTCGAGGGGGAGAATGCCCGCCTGCGCCGGCTGCTGAGCCAAGCGATGGAGCTGGCCGGCATCGCGAGCGAGCGCAACGTCCATCTCGGCCACGTGGTCGAGACGGAGCGCGTCGCGGCGGAGACGAACGCGGCCCTCTACCAGCGCGATCTCGAGGACGGCGCGGCCCGGCTGGCCGATGCCGAGGGCCTGAACCTGAAGCTGAAGGTGAGTGAGGAGTTCGCCCGCCGCATCCTCTGGTCGACGAACGACTTCGTCGCGATGCTCGACCTCGACGGCGGCCTGCTCACCATGAGCGAGAACGGCCCGTCGATCCTCGGCCTCCTCACCGCGGCCGAGGCGACCGGCCAACCCTTCGTCGATTTCTGGATCTGCCCCGAGAGCCGCGCCGCCGTGCTCGGCGGCCTGCACGCGGCGCGGCTCGGGCACTCGAACCGCTTCAAGGCGGAGCTCGAAGTCCGCGACGTCTCCACATGGTGGGACATCGCCGTCACGCCGATCCACGGGGCGGACGAGCGGCCCGAGCGCATCCTGGCCGTCGCCCGCGACATCACCGAGTTGAAGAACACCGAGGCGCGGCAGACCCTGCTGATGCAGGAAATGGCGCACCGGATGAAGAACACCCTGGCATTGGTCCAGGCGGTGGCGGCGCAGACCCTGCGCAACGCGGAATCCCTGGCCACCGCGGCGGACGCCCTGTCGGCGCGGCTCCTCGCCCTGGCGCAGGCCCACGACGTGCTGGTGCGCGGCTCCTTCGCCAGCGCCCCCCTCCGCGCCCTGGTGGAGACGGCGGTGACGCTCCATGGGGACGGCAGGCCCGGCCGCTTCCGGATCGACGGGCCGGACGTGACCCTGACCGCCCACCAGGGCATGACCCTGGCGCTGATGCTGCACGAGCTCGGCACCAACGCCACGAAATACGGTGCGCTCTCGACCGGGGCCGGCCACGTGGCGGTGTCTTGGACCGTGCTGGACGCGGCCCCGGGCGGCCAGCCGGTCCTTTGCTTCCGGTGGGAGGAGGTGGACGGACCCGCGGTGGCGCCGCCGACCCGCACCGGGTTCGGCACCCGGCTGATCGCCCGGAGCCTCGCCCACAGCTTCGGGGGCAGCGTGCGCCTCGACTATCCGGTCTCCGGGGCCGTGTTGAGCTTCGAGAGCCCGCTCCTGTCGGTCCCGGCGGAACCCTACGCCCTGCAGATGGCGGGCTAGCCCCTTCTCCGGTCAGCCTCCGCGACGCCTCACCAGGGCGTCGTGGGTGGCGTCCCGCGCCCGCCGGGCCTCGCCGAGGGGCGCGGCGATGTCCTCGCCCCGCTTCACCCGGTGTTCGAGGGTCCGGCACGCCTCGGAGAGGGCGTCGCAGCCGAGCATCCCCGCCATGGACACGAAGGTGTGCGCCTCGCGGCCGACCTCCGCCGCCGCCCGCCCCTCGCCAGGGAAGGCCTCGGCGAGGCTGGCGATGAACCGGTCGATCAGCTTCTCCAGCCGCTCCATCCCGATCACGTCGGCGAGTTCGTCGATCGTGCTCGCGTTGACGAGTTCGGGGGTGGACACGGGACCGGGCTTCCTGGAGTTGGAGATTGCCTTTCTGCCATGCAGAATGCCCCGCTTAAGCAGATCCTCCAACTCAGCTCCATCGTCGGCCGATCACGTTGTCGTCGCGGAGATGGTCCCGACCCGGCGTCCGGGGGGACCGGGAGCATAATTGTGGCGAGCCGAACGCGACCGTGAGGACGAACAGCCTGCGGGCGCGGCTGCTCGCCCTCTGGATGATGCTGCTGGCCTCCGGGGCCGCCACGGGCCTGCTGCTGTACGGCCTCTACGGGCAATCCACCGCCGTGCAGGTGGCCGAGGCGGAGGTGGCGGTGACCCGCGGCTGCCGCGAGATCATCGACCGGATGGCCGGGCGGAAGGGAAAGGTGTCGGTGGGCCTGTCGCCGGAGCGCGTCGTCTCCCTGGCGCTCGAAACCCTGCCCGGCGTCGAGGGCGGCATCTGGACCGAATCCGGCGGCCCCGTGGCCTACGCCTTCCCGACCTACGAGGGCACCGGCCCGAAGACCGACCTGCCCTCGGCGGAGCGCCCGATGATCGCCGCGGTCAACGCCGAGGCGCTGCATGTGGAGCACGCCGTCACCGTCCGGCAGCCGAACCGGACGCAGGTGCTCGTCCTGCAGGGCTGCCCCCTGAGGGCCTACGCCCCGGACGCCAGCGCCTGGACGATGATGCGCGCCCACGTGGCCGAGGGGCCGCCCTACACCCGCCTGCTGGTGGGCCTCGCCTTCCTCGCGGTCACGGTGGCGGTCTCGGCGGCCTTCCTCGGCCGGTTCCTGATCGGCTTCTCCCGGCGGATCGCCCAGCTCGAAGCGGCCCTGGCCTCACCCCTGGCGGAGGCCGGGGACCTGCCGCACCTGTCACCCACCGGAGAGCGCGAGCTCGACCGGCTGGTGGAGGCCCTGAACGCCGCGGGCGGGCGGCTGCGCGTCGCCCGCGAGCGCGCCTTGGCCGCCGAGCGTCTCGCCGCCGTCGGGCGGCTCGCGGCGGATCTCGCCCACGAGGTCCGCAACCCCATCGCCGCCATGCGCCTGAAGGCCGAGAATGCCCTGGTGAGCGGCGAGCCGGAACGGGCGGCCACCGCCCTGAAGGCCGTGCTGGGGCAGATCGCCCGGGTCGATGCCCTGCTGAGGGACCTGCTGAACCTCACCCAGCCGCGCACCATCCAGCGCCGCCCCACCCCGGTCGGCCCCCTGCTGGCGGAGTGCGCGCAGTACCATCGGGAGCTGGCGCAGGCGCGGGGCATCGCCATCGCCATCGCGGCGGCCGAACTGCCGACGCACGAGCATCCTCATCTCGACCGGGCGCAGATGGTCCGCGCCATCGAGAACTTGATCCTGAACGGCATCCAGCACAGCGGCGAGGGCGGTTGCGTTCGCCTCGAAGCCCGGCAGACCGTCGAGGACGGCGCCATGCTTCTCGTGCTGGCGGTGTCCGATGCCGGCCCCGGCGTCGATCCGGAGGTGCGGTCGGAGATCTTCGAGCCCTTCGCCACCGCCCGGCCGGGGGGGACCGGGCTCGGCCTCGCCATCGTGCGGGAGATCGCCCGGGCGCATCGTGGCGACGTGCGGTTGGCGGCGACGGCGCCCGGGGAGGGCGCGACCTTCATCATGGAGCTCCCATGGCGACCATCCTGATCGTCGATGACGACGCCGCCCTGCGGGAGGGCTTGGCCGAGACGGTGGGCGACCTCGGCCACCTGCCCGCCGTGGCGGCGAGCGGCGGCGAGGCCCTGACGCGGCTGGCGGCCGGTGGGGTGAACGCCGTGCTCCTCGACCTGCGCATGCCCGGGGACCTCGACGGCATGGCGACGCTGGCCCGGATCCGGGCGCAGCCGAACCCGCCGCCGGTCCTCGTGCTCACCGCCTTCGCGAGCCCGGCCAACACCATCGAGGCGATGCGGCTGGGTGCCCACGACCACCTGACGAAGCCCGTGGGCCGGGCCGACCTCGCCGCCGCCCTCGACGGGATGCTCCAGCGGGCCCGGCCCGACCCGGTGCAGGAGACCCGGCGCCCCGCGGGCGGGCTGGTCGGGTCGAGCGAGGCGATGCGCCGGGTGCAGAAGGCCATCGGCCTCGTCGCCGACGGCCCGGCCACGGTGCTGATCGGCGGCGAGACCGGCACCGGCAAGGAGGAGGTGGCCCGCGCCCTCCACGCCTTCTCCAGCCGGCGGGAGAGGCCCTTCGTCCCGGTGGATTGCGCCGCCATCCGCCCGGACCTGCTGGAGATCGAACTGTTCGGCCATGCGCGGGGCGGTTTCCCCGGGGCCACCTCCGACCGCAGCGGCGCCTTCGCCCAGGCCGCCGGGGGCACGCTGTTCCTCGACGAGGTGGGCGACATGGCCCCCGCCATGCAGGGGAAGATCCTGCGGGTGATCCAGGACCGCACGGTGACGCCCCTCGGCGGGCGCCCCCTCCGGGTCGATGTCCGGCTCGTTGCGGCGACCCACCGGGACCTTCCGGCCCTGGTGGCCGAGGGCCGCTTCCGCGCCGACCTCTACTATCGCCTCGCCGTCGTCCCCATCGCCCTGCCGCCCCTGCAGGAGCGCCTCGCCGACATCGTCCCGCTGGCGGAGCATTTCCTCGCCGCCTTCGGCAAGCGCCTGAGCGCCGGCGCGGCGGCCCGGCTGCTGGCCTACCCATGGCCGGGCAACGTGCGCGAGTTGCGCAACGTGGTGGAGCGGGCCGCGTTTCTGGTGCGTGGCGGACTGATCGCCCCCGAGGAGATCGACCTGCCGGGATCGGCCGCGGCCGGGGCGGCGGTGCCGGAGGACGAGACGACCGACCTGCCCGGCGCCGTGGCCCGGCTGGAGCGGCGGATGATCGAGCGGGCCCTCGGCGCCGAGGGGGGCAACCGGACGAAGGCCGCCAAACGGCTCGGCATCCAGCGCCAGCTGCTCTACGCCAAGATCGAGCGGTACGGCCTCGCCTGCGAGGACCCCGCACTGTCGCAAATCGCGACGGATGATGTCGCTAAACCCGACAGCGGAACCACGCTCCCGGACGTCGGAGACTAGTCGAATCGCCTATTATCCTCCGTAAGTCCGATCCAGCCGTCTCCTCCCGGAACCGCCGGGGGGTTGGCGCGTCTTGGTGGCGCCCGGTCCAGAGGGGCGGGCGGACGGTGGAGCATGGCGCGATGACGGGGCCGACGGCTGCGAGCGAGACCTGGGACGGCCGGACGAAGAGCCCCTCGGCGAAGGCCCTGCGCGGCCTCGACGCCCTCAACTTCTTCCTCGCCGACGTGCGCGACGGCCTCGGCCCCTACCTCGCGATCTACCTGATCGCCGTGCGCGGGCCCGACCAGGGGTGGAACGAGGCCACGACCGGCCTCGTGATGACCATCGCCGGCATCCTCGGCCTCATCGCGCAGACGCCCGCGGGCGCCTTCATCGACAGCACCAACCACAAGCGCCTCGTGGTCATCGGCGCGGCCATCGCCGTGACGGCGAGCTGCCTCGTGCTGCCCTTCGTCTCGAACTTCTACGTGGTCACCGCCACCCAGTCCGTCGCCCACGTGGCGGGCACGATCTTCCCCCCCGCCCTCGCCGCCATCACCCTGGGCCTCGTCGGCCCCAAGATGTTCTCCAGGCGGATCGGCCGCAACGAGGGCTTCAACCACGCGGGCAACGCGACCTCGGCGGCGCTGGCCGGGGGGCTCGCCTACTTCTTCGGCCCGGTGGTGGTGTTCTGGCTGATGGGCGTCCTCGCGGCGCTGTCGATCGGCGCGATGCTACTGGTCCCCGCCAATGAGATCGACGACGACCTCGCCCGCGGCATGACCAGCGAGGAGGAGAAGGCGGGCGACCAGCCCTCCGGCCTGAAGACGCTTTTCAAAAGTAAGGGCCTGCTGCTCTTCGCGATCCTGTGCGCGATCTTCCACCTCGCCAACGCCGCGATGCTGACCTCGGTGGGCCAGTTGCTGACCCACATCTCGGGCAAGGACTACGCGACTTCGCTGATCGCGGTCTGCATCGTGGCCGCCCAGCTCGTGATGGTGCCGACGGCGATCTTCGTGGGGGCCAAGGCCGACGCCATCGGGCGCAAGCCGATCTTCCTCGTCGCCTTCGGCATCCTGGCCCTCCGCGGCGTGCTCTACACCTTCTCGAACAACCCGTTCTGGCTGGTGGGCGTGCAACTTCTCGACGGCATCGGCGCGGGGGTCTACGGCGCCCTGTTCCCCGTCGTCGTGGCCGACCTGACCCGCGGCGGCGGACGGTTCAACGCCGCCCAGGGCGCCGTGGCGACGGCCCAGGGGGTGGGCGCCTCCCTGAGCGCGACCTTCGCCGGGCTGATCATCGTGTCCGCCGGCTACTCGGCGGCGTTCCTCAGCCTCGCGGCCATCGCAGGCGTCGGGTTCGCCCTGTACCTGACCCTGATGCCCGAGACCCGGGACACCGTCGCCGACGCCGCCGCCGGAGGGGGTGACGGGGGCCTGCCCCGCGCCGCCGTCGCCTGACCCCCCGCCGCATCGGACGAGAGCCATGAGCGCACCGATCCCGGGAGGGGAGACCCGCCCCTTCCTCTTCCTGCACGTCGGCGACCAGCACCTGACCGTGCGCGACGCGCGCCACCACCAGGACCTCATGGCGATCTTCCGGCAGATCGCCGGGCTTCCGCAGGGCAGCTTCGATTTCGTCTACCTCCCCGGCGACATCGCCGAGAACGGGGCGGCCGGGGAGTACACGCTGATCGCCGAGATCCTCGGGGAGCACGCCCACCTGCCCTTGCTTCTGATCCCCGGGGATCACGACCGGCAATACGGCACGATGGACGAGTTCCACGCCTTCCACGCGGGCGTGATGGCCGAACGGCACCCGCCGGTGACGAACAGGCTCTTCCAGCCGCCGGCCAGGGCGGGGGTCGATCCCGAGCGGAAGGACATCCCGCAATATTACTTCGCCCAGGATTTCGGGCCGGTGCGCGCCCTGTTCCTCGACATGATCAGCGCGGGTTACGGCCAGAAGGGCAAGGGCCTCGATTTCCGCCTCGGACCCGTCCAGATGGCGTGGCTGAGCGACGAGGTGGTGCGCGCCCGGGCCGAGGCGAAGACCTGCGCCGTCTTCATGCACGCCTACCCCGACGATCTCGAGGAGAAGGAGGCGGCCGAGGTCGCGGGCCTGTTCTGGAGCGAGGGCGTCCGGCTCGGGGAGATGGGCCACACCCACTACAACGAGCTCGCCCATGACGGGCGGACCACCTACGCCGCGGCCCGCTCCGTCGGGCAGAACGAGGATGGCTCGGTGGGCTACGCGGTCGGCGCCATCGACGGTGGCGAGGCGAGCTGGCGTTTCCGGCCCCTGGACCGGACCGCGCCCTTCGTTCTCATCACCAGCCCGGCCGACCGGCGCCTCGCCACGCAGCCGGTCTACGCCGACGCCGCCGGCCGCCTCACGGTCCGCGCGGTCGTGCTGTCGGACGAGACCCCGGTGCTCTGCCGGTGCCGCGTCGATGAAGGCGCTTGGCACGAGATGTCGCCGGCCGGCGGCCAACTCTACACGGGCTCGGTGCCCTGGAGCCTCGGCATGGGCAGCATCGAGGTCGAGGCGGTCCATCCCCGTTGGCCGGGCTACGGCCCAGACTTCATCGACCGCGACGTGATCGAGCCGGTGGGGCGGGTCTTCCTCGACCCGCAGCGACCGGCCCGACCCGGCAGCGATGCGTTCAGCCTCGGCGCGTGGCTCGAGAAGGGCGTGCGCGGCGACCAGCTCGGCCCCAACCGGGCCGGGCGTGATTGGTGATCGATTCCCTTTCCTTCTGACCGAAAGACCCCCTGCCCGATGGGTGCCCTGACGCTGACACCGAACCTCGCGACCTGGGGGATCGCCGCCCTGGCGACCCTGGGCGTGATCGTCCGCCCCTTCTCCTGGCCGGAGGCGATCTGGGCGGTGCTCGGCGCCGCCCTCCTCGTCGTGCTCGGCCTGCTGCCCTGGCAGGTCGCCCTCGACGGCGTCGCCAAGGGGACGGACGTCTACCTGTTCCTCGTGGGCATGATGCTGCTCGCCGAGATCGCCCGGAAGGAAGGGCTGTTCGACTGGCTGGCCAGCCGCGCCGTGCGCGCCGCCAACGGCTCGGCGACCCGCCTCTTCCTCCTCGTCTACGTCGTCGGCACTGTGGTGACCGTGTTCCTTTCCAACGACGCCTGCGCGGTGGTCCTGACGCCGGCCGTCTACGCAGCCACCCGGGCGGCCAAGGCCGAGCCGCTGCCCTACCTGTTCATCTGCGCCTTCATCGCCAACGCGGCGAGCTTCGTGCTGCCGATCTCGAACCCGGCCAACCTCGTGGTGTTCGCCGAGAATATGCCGCCGCTTGGCACGTGGCTGCGCCTGTTCGCCCTGCCCTCGCTCCTGGCGATCGTGACGACCTACATCGTCCTTCGCCTCACCCAGGCCTCGTCGCTGAAGGAAGGGATCGAGACTGACGTGGAGACGAAACCCCTGGAGACCGGCGGCAAGGTCGCCGGCCTCGGCATCGTGCTCACCGGCGTGGCCCTGATCGGTTCCTCGGCGGCCGGCATCGAGCTCGGCCTGCCGACCTTCATCGCCGGCCTCGCCACCGCCGTCGTGGTACTCGGCATCAAGCGCGGCGGCGTCGTCGAAGTGGTGAAGGACGTATCGTGGAGCGTGCTGCCCCTGGTGGCCGGGCTGTTCGTGCTGGTCGAGGCGCTGGAGAAGACCGGCGTCCTCAAGATGCTCGCCGACACCCTCAAGTCCTATGCCGCCGGGGATCCGACGGCGACGGCCTGGGCGGGCGGCGCGGCGGTCGCCGTCGGCGCCAACCTCGTGAACAACCTCCCGGCGGGCCTGCTGGCCGGCGCGGCCGTGCAGACGGCCCAGGTCTCCCAGAAGGTGGCGGGGGCGATCCTGATCGGCGTCGATATCGGCCCGAACCTGTCGGTGACGGGGTCCCTGGCCACGATCCTCTGGCTCACGGCGATCCGCCGCGAGGGGCAGAACGTGTCGTTCGGCGCCTTCCTCAAGCTCGGCGTGCTGGTGATGCCTCCGGCCCTCATCCTCGCCCTGGCCGCCCTCCTCTACCTCTGACCCCCCCTTGAACTGCGGAGACCACGCGGCGTGACTGCAACCCTGCTCTACCCCTTCATCATCGTCGCGGGGTGCCTGCAGGCGCTCGGCAACTCCATGAACGCGCAGCTGCGCGGCAAGATGGTCAACCCCTGGCTGGCGGCGACGGTCTCGTTCCTGCCGATCGTCTTCGTGTTCGCGACGCTGTTCTTCGTCATGCCGACGCCTCTCCCCACCCTCGACACCCTCGGGAAGATGCCGTGGTACGCGCCGCTCGGCGGCGTGGCGGGCGCGGTGGCGGTGTTCGGCGGGCTCGCCTTCATCGACAAGGTCGGCGCCGGGCCCTTCAACGGCCTGACGCTGACGGCCAACATCGTCACGTCGCTGGCGCTGGACGCGTTCGGCTTGTTCGGCCTCCAGGCCGCGGGCTTCAAGCCCCTGCCCTGGCTCGGCGGCTTGCTCATGGCCATCGGCGTCGTCTTCATCGCCCGCTCCGGCGGCAAGAAGGACGGCGGCGAGGAATCCAGCACCACCGGCAAGCTGCTCTACCCGTTCATCATCGTCGCGGGCGCCCTCATGTCGATCGGCGTCGTGTGGAACGCGCAGCTGCGCGGTGCCCTCGAGAACCCCTGGCTCGCGGCCACGGTCTCCTTCGTGCCGGTGGTGTTCGTCTTCGCCTTCATCTTCCTGCTGCGGCCCACGCCGCTGCCGACCCGGCAGGATCTCGCCGGCGTGCGCTGGTGGATGCCGCTCGCGGGCATCACCGGGGCGGTGGCGGTGTTCGCCGGGCTGCTGTTCGTGGACAAGGTGGGCGCGGGCGCCTTCAACGGCCTGCTCATCACCGCCAACCTCCTCACCTCCGTCGCCCTCGACCATTTCGGCTGGCTCGGCATGAAGCAGGTGCGGGCGGGCAAGGCGCGCCTGTTCGGTGCGGCGGTGATGGTGGCCGGAATCGTCCTGATCTCGGTGTTCTGAGCGGCACGCCCCATGAGGGCGGGGGACGCGTCCTACCCGGCCTTGGCGCCGCTGGGACCGGTGGCCGCCACCGGCTCCGGCGGCGCCTTGCGGGAGAAATAGTAGAGATCGACCGCCCGCCAGAAGGCCCCGCGCTCGTCGTCGCTCCGGCGGGCCAGAGCGGCCTCCAGATGCGCCATCGCCTCCCGGGCGATCTCGCTGCGCTGCAATTCGTCCATCAGGTCGGACCGGTCCGGCATTGCAACCTCCGCGCGACAAACAATCGGAAGTAACGCCTCCCCCTTGAACCGCGATCCATGAGGGGGCGAACGGCTTGCCAGAGGCCAAGCTGTCGCTACGATCACCGCACTGCGAAAGCGTATCGCGGGGGATTCTTCATGCAGCTTCGTCATCGCTTCCTCCGGTCCGCGGCCCTGCCGCTGGCCCTCGCCTGGGGGCTCCATGCCGCGCCGCTCAGCGCCAAGGACATGCCGGCGACGTCCGCGGCGTCCGAGGTGCGCAAGCCCAACGTGGTGATCATCGCCACCGGCGGCACCATCGCCGGGGCCGGCGCCGACGCCACCAACAGCGCGAGCTACGCCTCCGCGAAGGTGCCGGTCGACAAGCTCATCGCCGCCGTGCCGCAGATCACCACCGTCGCGAACGTGCGCGGCGAGCAGGCCTTCCAGATCGGCTCCGAGAGCTTCACCGACGCCAAGCTGGTCGAGCTCGCCAAGCGCGTCTCGGCGCTCCTCAAGCAGGACGACGTCGACGGCGTGGTCATCACCCACGGCACCGACACCCTGGAGGAGACCGCGTTCTTCCTCGACCTCGTGGTGAAGAGCGACAAGCCGATCGTCGTGGTGGGCTCCATGCGCCCCTCCACCGCCCTCTCCGCCGACGGGGCCCTGAACCTCCTCGACGCCGTGACGGTGGCCGGCAGCAAGGACGCCATCGGCAAGGGCGTCACCGTGACGATGAACGACTACATCCAGAGCGGTCGGGACGTGACCAAGCGGACCAACGTCGTCCCCAGCGCCTTCTTCAGCCAGTGGGGGCCCCTCGGCATGGTGGTGGAGGGCAAGACCTACTTCTACCGGACGCTGGCCAAGCGCCACAACACCAGCTCCGAGTTCGACATCGACCAGATCGACAGCCTGCCGCTGGTGGGGATCGTCTACGGGTCGGGCAACATGATCCCCGCCGTGTACGATGCGGAGGTCCAGGCCGGCGCCAAGGCGATCGTCCACGCCGGCACCGGCAACGGCTCGGTGGCGGACTACCTCGTGGACAAACTCAAGGACATCCGCGCCAAGGGCACCCTCATCATCCGCTCCGCCCGGGTGCCGGACGGCTACGTGGTGCGCAACGCCGAGCAGCCCGACGACAAGTACGATTGGGTCGTCTCCCACGACCTCAACCCGCAGAAGGCCAAGATCCTCGCCGCCGTCGCGCTGACGAAGACCAGCGACACGAAGGAACTCCAGCGCATCTTCTGGGAATACTGAGACGCCGCCCGTCCCCCTCCCCCGCTTGCGGGGGAGGGACGGCGTGGGGGGGGACGAATTCTCCACCTGAGGCGGCCCTCCCCTCGACCGGGAGGGCTGGTGCCGGACCCGGTCGCCGCGATGCCCGCCGCCCCCATGCGCTCCGCGCTCGGTGCAGGCATGTCGAACGGGGGCGTCTTCACCCTGGGGATTCTGCGGTAGAGTCCCGGAAATGGAAGCCGCAGGAGACCATCCCATGACCGAGCTTCATCCCGAGGTCGCGGCCGTCACCGCCCGGATCGTCGCGCGCTCGCGGGACAGCCGCCGCGCCTATCTCGACCTGATCGAGCGGGAGCGGGACTCGGGTGTCCACCGCCCGACCCTGGCCTGCGGCAACCTCGCCCACGGTTTCGCGGCGTCGGGGGAGGACAAGGCGGCCATCCGTGCCGGCCGGTCGATGAACATCGGCATCGTCACCGCCTACAACGACATGCTCTCGGCCCATCAGCCGTACGGGCGCTACCCCGACCAGATCAAGGTCTTCGCCCGGGAGCGCGGGGCCACCGCGCAGGTGGCGGGCGGCACGCCGGCCATGTGCGACGGCGTCACGCAAGGGCAGCGCGGCATGGAGCTGTCGCTGTTCTCCCGGGACACCATCGCCCTGTCGGCGGCGGTGGCGCTCAGCCACGGCATGTTCGACGGGGCGGCGCTGCTCGGCATCTGCGACAAGATCGTGCCCGGCCTGCTGATCGGGGCGCTGCGCTTCGGCCACCTGCCGACGATCCTGATCCCGGCCGGGCCGATGCCCTCGGGCCTCGCCAACAAGGAGAAGGTGCGGATCCGCCAGCTCTATGCCGAGGGCAAGGTCGGCCGCGAGGAGCTGCTGGAATCCGAATCCGCCTCCTATCACGGGGCCGGCACCTGCACGTTCTACGGCACGGCCAACTCGAACCAGATGATGATGGACATGATGGGCCTGCACATGCCGGGCGCCTCGTTCATCAACCCCGGCACGAAGCTGCGGCAGGCCGTGACCCGGGCGGCGATCCACCGGCTCACCGAAATCGGCGCCACGGGCAACGACTACCGGCCGCTGGGGCGCTGCGTGGACGAGAAGGCGATCGTCAACGCCACCGTCGGCCTCCTGGCCACCGGCGGCTCGACCAACCATGCCATCCACCTGCCGGCCATCGCCCGGGCGGCGGGCATCGTGATCGACTGGGAGGACATCGACCGGCTCTCGGCGGCGGTCCCGCTGATCTGCCGGGTCTACCCGAACGGCGCCGGGGACGTGAACCACTTCCACGCCGCGGGCGGGATCAGCTTCGTGATGGCCGCCCTCCTCGATGCGGGGATGCTGCACGACGACATCCTCACCGTGGCCGGCGGCTCCCTGCGCGACCACGCCCGCGACCCGAAGCTGTCCGGCGACGAATTGGTGTTCGAGGACGCGGTGCCCGAAAGCCTTGACGACACGATGATCCGCCGGCCGGACCGGCCGTTCCAGGCCGATGGCGGGATGCGCCTCGTGAGGGGGAACCTCGGCCGGGCGACGTTCAAGACCAGCGCCGTCGAGGCGCAGCGCCAGATCATCGAGGCCCCGGCGCGGGTGTTCTCCGATCAGGACGAGGTCCTGGCGGCGTTCAAGGCCGGCGAGCTGGAGCGGGACGTGGTGGTCGTGGTGCGCTTCCAGGGCCCCCGGGCCAACGGGATGCCGGAGCTGCACAAGCTCACGCCGCCCCTCGGCGTGTTGCAGGACCGGGGCTTCAAGGTCGCCCTGGTGACGGACGGGCGGATGTCCGGCGCCTCGGGCAAGGTGCCCGCGGCGATCCATCTGACGCCGGAGGCGCTGGCCGGCGGAGCCATCGCGCAGATCCGCGACGGCGACATCGTGCGCCTCTCAGCCCCCGAGGGCCGGCTGGAAGTGCTGGTGGACGAGGGCGAGTTCGCCGCCCGCGACCGCGCTCCGGCCCCGAAACCGAAGGCCGGCACCGGCCGCGAGCTGTTCGCCTTCATGCGCTCGGGTGCCGACGGGGCGGAGCAGGGCGCGTCCGCCATGCTCGCCGCGGCGGGGCTCTGAGGGCGGGCGCCGGGCGCGGGCGAGCCCGCCGGCCATGGCGGGCGCCTCCAAGACCACTGCAGAGACCCACCGGGAGACCGCCATGAACCAACCCGCCCGCATCGACACGCTGATGCGCTCCGTGCCGGTGATCCCGGTTCTGGTGATCGAGGATGTGGCCCAGGCCCGGCCCATCGCCGAGGCCCTCGTGAAGGGCGGGCTCACCGCCCTCGAAGTCACCCTGCGCACCCCCGCCGCCCTCGACGTCATCCGCGCCATGGCGGAGGTCGAGGGGGCGGTGGTCGGCGCCGGCACCGTGCTCAATCCGCGCGATCTGGAGGCCGCCCTGGCGGCGGGGGCCGAATTCATCGTCTCGCCCGGCCTCACGGCGCCGCTCACCGATGCGGCCAAGGCCAACGGCGTGCCCTACCTGCCGGGGGTCGCCACCGCCGCCGACATCATGCGCGGGCTGGACCACGGGCTCGACCGGTTCAAGTTCTTCCCCGCCGAGGCGGCCGGCGGGATCAAGGCCCTGAAGGCGCAGTCGGCGGTGTTCGGCCAGGTGCGGTTCTGCCCGACCGGCGGCATCACCGAGGCCACCGCCCCGGACTGGCTCGCGCTGCCCTCCGTGCTCTGCGTCGGGGGAAGCTGGGTGGTGAAGCCCGGTGCACCCGACAGCGCGGCCATCAAGGCGGCGGCGCGGGCGGCGGCGGGCCTGCGAAAGGGGTGAGCGCATCCCCTCCCGTCATCGTCGGTGCGCGTATCGTGAGGCGATGACGCGGCGGGGTTATTCCGCCGGCACGGCCGCCCTCTGCTCCCGGGGCACGACGCGGTCGCCGTCCTTCTCCAGCACGATCCGCCGGTCGTGCAGCGCCTCGAGCGTCGAGCGGTGGCCGATGGAGACGATGGTCGTCCCCGGCAGACGCTCCCGCAGCATCCGGTAGATCGTCGCCTCGGAGGGTTCGTCCAGGGACGCGGTGGACTCGTCGAGGAACAGCCATGCGGGCTTGGCCAGGAGCGCCCGGGCGATGGCGAGGCGCTGCTGCTCGCCGCCGGAGAGGCGCCGCTCCCACACGTCGTCCTCGTCGAGCTGGTCCACCAGGGCGGGGAGCTGGGCGTCCACGAGGGCCTGACGGATCTCGTCGTCCGAGAACCGGGCGCGGTCGTTGGGGTAGACCACCGCGTCGCGCAGGGTGCCGAGGGGAATGTAGGGCCGCTGCGGCAGCAGCAGCGCCGACTGACCCGCCGGCACGTCGATCCGGCCGCGGCCGAAGGGCCAGATCCCGGCGATCGCCCGGAACAGGGTCGACTTGCCCGAGCCCGAAGGCCCCGTCACCAGGGTGGCCGCCCCCTTGGTCAGGTTCAACTGGTCGGCCGTGAGGATCTCCCGCCCGTCGGGCAGGGCCAGGGCGAGGCCGGTGGCGGTGACATCGCCCGTGGTCCCGTTGCCCTGGGTGAGGCCGCCGCCGGGGGAGGCCAGGGCCTCGGCCTTGGTCATGGCCCGGCGGAATGAGCCGAGACGGATGGTGTTGGCCTTGTAGGCGGCCAGCGTCGTGTAGGCGTCCACGAAGAACGACAGGGACGTCTGCACCTGCCCGAAGGCGTTGCCGGTCTGTTGCAGGACGCCGAGGGTGATCTTCTTGGCGAAGAACGACGGCGCGGCGATCAGGTAGGGGAAGATGACGCTCGCCTGCCGGTAGCTGAAGGTGAAGGCGATCAGCTTGATCCGGCGGAAGATGATGTGGGTGTAGTTGCCCACCACGAGGTGGAACAGGCTGGCGAGGCGCCCCGCCTCCGCCTTCTCGCCGCGCAGCAGGGCGATCTGCTCCGAGTACACGCGGGTGCGGGCCAGCGAGAAGCGGAAGTCGGCCTCGACCCGCTCCTGGCGGAAGTTCAGCCCGATCAGCGGGCGGCCGATCAGGTGGGTCAGCCACGTCCCGACGACGGCGTAGGCGATGACCAGCCAGACGAGGAAGCCCGGCACCACCGTGTCGGTGAAGGGCAGCACGAAGTCCCGGGAGATCGTCCAGAGGATCACGATGAACGAGACCAGCTGCGCCGCCTGGCTCAGCAGCCGGATCGACAGGCTCGCCGTCTGCCGGATGAAGGCGTCCACGTCGGACTGGATGCGCTGGTCCGGGTTGTCCGCTTCCTCATCGGTGAAGGGGATGCGGTAATGGGTGCCCTGCCCGAGCCAGCGCTCGGTGAGGCTGTGGGTCAGCCATGTCCGCCAGCGGATCAGCAGGGACGAATCCACGAACAGGTCGAACATGCCGATGGCGATGTTCAGCGCCGCCAGGGGCACGAAGATCCACAGCAGCTGGTGCCAGAACGCCTCCGCGTTGTACTCCTGGAGGGAGTTGTACATGTCGCGGTAGAAGAAGTTGAACCGCAGCGTCAGGGCGACGTCGGCGAAGTTCACGAAGATCGACAGGGCGACGAGGTTGCGCCCGATGCGCCCCTCGGTGCTGCCGAACCAGCGGAACAGGCTGATCTCCTTGGTCGGCGCGTCGCGGTTGGCGAAATACGGGTCGGCGATGCTGGTGATGGCGCGGATCGGCTCGACGTAGGAGATACCGAGCACGATGGCCGCGAAGACCACGGCGCCGGTGGCCGCGAAGGGCGGCGGCAGCAGGGCGGCGAGGACGGGGGGAAGCACGCCGGCCTCCGCCAGGGCCCGCGACCCCGCCAGCAGCAGGTAGCCGATGCCGTAGACCGAGACGAAGACCTTCAGGTAGGCCGAGATCGGGTTGGCGGCGATGAGGATGCCCGCCATCGCGAAGCCGGCGAGCGAGACGTAGAGGGGCGGGCTGGGCACGCCCGGGAAGGCCAGGAGGATCAGCGCACACAGCGCGGTCACCACGGCCTGGATACCGAGTCCGGTCCTGATCGCCGCCACACGCATCTCCCTCGACGTTCCCCCGGCCGTCACGGACGGCCGAGGCCCGCGCACATGGGCGCGGGACGTGGCGAGATAGCGGCGGGGCTTGCCCCTGTCGCGTGAAACTTCGGACAGGTGAACGACGGGCGTATTTGTCGCTGGCAACCGAAGCGTGCGTGCCGGCGCGGCGAGACAACGCTCGGAGGATCCGCGGCCGGCGCGACCGCGAAATCCGGGACCGTGCGGCGTCCCCCCGGCGGGCCGCTCCCGGGCGGACCGGTCAGGCGACCTTGCGCGGCACCAGACGCTCGCTGCCGAGGGCGTCCTGTGCCCCCGACACGCCGGCCTCGGTGTATTCGGCATCCTCGTTGACGCGCCAGACGTCGTGGAGGCGGGCGCCGGCACGGATGTTCTCCACCGTCAGCATCGCCGTCATCATGGCGTGGTCCTGGTTGTTGTACTTGTGCATGCCGTTGCGCCCGACGAGGTGCAGGGTCGGGTAGTCCCGCTCCAGCTCCCGGCGCACGGTGGCGACATGGGACGCGTAGTCCTCGTCGTAGACCGGATACGCCTTCGGCTGGCGCACCACGCAGGCATCGACCACGTCCGCCGGGTCGATCAGGCCGATCCGGCCGATCTCCGCCTTGGCGAGGGCGACGAGATCCTCGTCGGGCGATGTCCACAGGCCGTCGCCCTCGAAGCAGAAATACTCGAGGCCGAGGCAGGTATGGGCCTCGTCGGGAATCATCTCCGGAGACCACGACCGGAAGTTCTGCACCCGCCCGACCTTCACCGACGGATCGTGGATGTAGATCCAGTTGTCGGGGAAGGTCTTGTCCGACTTGGCGATGAGCGCCACCGTGATGAAGTCGCGGTAGGCCAGCGCCCGCGCGTTGAACGTGCTGAGCGGGCGCGGGCGGATGGCGTTGACCAGTTCCCGCACCGGGGCCGAGGACACCACGTGCCGGGCCGTGAAGGTCTCGCGGCTGCCATCGCTGCGGTGGGCCGTGACGGTCCAGAGCCCGGTCTTGGCATCGAAGTTCAGGGAATCCACCGTCCGGTCGAGGAGCACGCGGCCGCCCTGGCCTTCGGTCTTCGCGGCGGCGGCCTCCCACATCATGCCGGGGCCGCGGCGGGGGTATCGGAACGATTCGATCAGCGTCTTGATCACAGGGCCGCCGGCCTTCGCGCGCCGACGCAGGCCGAGCGAGCGCTTCACCCCGTCGCGAATCGCCGATCCGAGGTCGAGCCCCTTGATGCGCTGCGCCGCCCAATCCGCGGAGATGGCGTCGCACGACAGGCCCCACACCTTCTCGGTGTAGGTCTTGAAGAAGATCGAGAACAGGCGCTCGCCGAACTGGTTGCGCACCCAGTCATGGAAGTTCTTGGGCTCTTTGACCGGCCGGGCGCGGGCGTAGAGGTAGGAGGCGACGCAGGCCACGCTGGTGGCCACGCCGAGGTTCTTCAGCGCCTCGAACGCCTTGAGCGGATAGGCGTAGTACTTCCCATTGTAGAAGATGCGCGAGAGCCGCGGCCGTTCGATGAAGTCGTTGGGAAGGATCTCGTCCCACAGGTCCACCACGGCCTTCGACTTCGAGAAGAAGCGGTGGCCGCCGATATCGAACAGGTAGCCGTTATGGGAGACGGTGCGGGAGATTCCACCGACCTGCCGGGGATCGCTCTCGAGCACCGTCACCCCGTGACCGTGTTTCGACAGCAGGTAGGCCGCCGTCAAACCGGCGGGTCCAGCTCCGATCACCAGCGTCTCGGTGTGGTGGCTCATCAATCGCTCCGGCCCGAATCGCTCCGGGTTTGCGTGGGATGGACTGATTAATGTCCATGCAGGGTTAAGACTTCACTGCTCCTACGAAACCCACTTCAGCACACGGATCACGCCCATGTTCGCCGCCTGGCGGTGGGCCGACACGTCCCGGCGCGCGGCGATCTCCACTCGGTGGGCGACGTAGTAGCGGTAGGCGGCGAGCAGCATGTCGCCGTTGGTCAGGGTCGGCCGCCAGCGGAGCCCCGCCTTGATCCGGCTCGTGTCGAACACGAAGCTCTCGGCGATCATGCGGTAGTGGTAAGGCCCGAGCGGCGAGACCCTGAGCGCGTGCGCCGCGCGCATGGCGAGCAGGGTCGGCCGGAGGGGCAGATGGGCGGTGCGGGCGCCCGTGCCGGCATGGGCGATGACGTGCTCGAAGGTCTCGCGCATCGAGCCGACATCGTCGGCGCCGATCCCGAACACGCCCGAGGCCGTCCGCTGCCACGCGAGCAGCATCGCCGCGATCAGGTCCTTGGCGTAGATGAACTGGTAGCGGTTGCCCCCCTCGCCGACGAGCCACACCCGCCGCCCCTCGCGGATGAAGTCGAACAGGATGGCGAGCAGGCCGAGCCGTCCCTCGTCGATGATCGTCGGGGAGCGGATGATCGTCGTGGCGAAGTCGCCCGCATGGCCCGCCAGGATGCGCTCGCCTTCGAGTTTGCTGGCGCCGTAGATCTCGCAGGGCGCGGGCGCGTCGTCCTCGCGCACGGGGCGGTCGAAGCCCCGGGCCCAGAGGCAGTTGCTGGAGATGTAGACGAGGCTGCGGATGCCGGCCGCCGCCGTCGCCGCGGCGAGCACCCGGGTGCCCTCGACGTTGCTGGCCCAGAGGTCGCGCGGCTTGATCGTGCCGTGGGCGAGCAGGGCGGCGCAGTGGAAGACCCCCTCGCAGCCGGGCATCAGCCGGTCGAGGAGGGCCCGGTCGCGGATGTCCCCGACGACGGGCGTGAAGCCCGGCGCCGCGAAGGTCGCGGGCAGGAGATCGACGCTCGTGACGGCGTGGCCGTCATCGAGGAGGCGGCGGACGAGGAGCGACCCGAGGAAGCCCGAGCCGCCCGTGACGAGAACGCGTGCCATATTTGCTCGCCGGGTGAGAGGAATCGGTCGTGTCAGGCCGCCGCGTCGAGGGCGGCGGGGCGGGGGGCGGCCAGGCCCTCCGGCCGGAACAGGCGGAGGGCCTGCGCGAACAGGGCGCCGGGCACCAGCACGCCGAGCACGGGGAGGTCGAACACGATGAGGATGCGGGCCATCGGCGTCAGGATCCACGCCGCCACCGTGGCGGGGGCCGCCCCCGGCGCCCGGCCGAGCACCACGAGGGCGAGGGCCGGCGCCGCGATGGCGAGGTCGTAGTGTGAGACGTAAGGTTGCATGACCAGGGCGCTGAGGATCACGACGAGGAGTACGCCGGGCTCCTGCGCCCCCCGCCGCAGGGCGGCGACGCCGAACGCGAGGCAGGCCGCGCTCACCGCCCCTTGCAGCGCCCAGGCCAGGGAGGCCGGCAGGCCGGAATAGCGCGCGGCGAAATAGACCGTGACCGCGGTCTCGATCATCTTCGCGTGGAAATCGGCGACGATGGCGCTCTGCATCGGCATCGTGATCGTCACGAAGCGCTGCCACACCTCGATGCCGAAAAGGCCCACCGACAGCGCGGCGAGGGCCAGCGTCGCCGCGGCCCCCACCGCGAGGCAGCGCCAGTGCCCGGCGAGGACCAGCATGAGCCCGATGGCGCAGGCGAATTGCGGCTTCATCGACAGCAGGGCGACGCATAGCCCGGCGAGCACCGGGCGGCGCCCGGCCTCGACCAGCGCGACGGTGGTGGCCAGGGCGAGCAGGCCGCCGAAATGGCCATACATCATCATCGCCACGGCGGGGGGCGACAGGCAGATGACGAGGATCGGCCAAGCGGCGGGCGCCCCGCGGAGGAGGAGCCGGGTCGCCAGGGCGAGACCCGCGAGGTTCGCCGCGGTCCAGAGCAGCACGGCCGGAAGGAACGGGAGCGCGGCGAAGGGGGCGAACAGCAGCAGGGCGTGCGGCGGGTAGACGAAGAGCAGGCCGGGGTCGCGGGTGATCCCGAAGGTGGCCTTGATCGCCTCGCCATAGGCCGGCAGATCGACCAGCACGGCCCCGAGCCCCGCCATGACGAGGCGCGGCGCCATCCAGAAGTTCACGAAATCGCGGCCCAGCGGCGCGCCGATCATCCAGCCGTGGAAGTTCCACGGGATCATCGCGAGCCAGGAGAGCGCCGACACGGCGCCGCCACAAGCGAGGATCGCAAGCTCCCGTCGCTGGAATGTGGGCATGGGCATCGGGTCGGCTCCAGGTGCGCACAACCCTAGGCAGCATCGGCTGACGATTGGTTAACCGAACGGTGCTTCCTGGGGCGTGACACCGCCCGGCCGAGGGGAGGCCATTCGACCATGCCGGATCAGGCCCTGCCGGCCGCCCGGCCCGCGAGACGGATCCGCCCGGCGACGCTGCTCTGGCTCCTCGCGGGCTTCGGCTTGGCGACCATGAACGCGCCGGCCGACATCCTCGCCACGCTCCAGCACCTGCGGGTGCCGGACCCCGACGATGCCATGCGCCTCGTGGAGGTCCTGGACCTCGTGGACGGCCAGGGCTGGTACGACCTCGTCCAGCACCGGTTCGGACCGCCCGGCGGCATCCTCAGCCATTGGTCCCGCCTCGTGGACGCGCCCCTGGCCGGGCTGATCCTGCTCTTCACGCCGCTGGCGGGGCGAGCCTCCGCCGTCGGCATCGCCGCCTGCCTGTGGCCGACGCTGCTGTTCTGTCTCTACGGGCTCGTGCTGTTCCGTGGCGCGCGGGCGACGTTCGGCGGGCGGGCGGCCATCATCGCCCTGGTCGTGGCGACGCAGACCGTGGGCGTGACGGTGCAATTCGCCGCCGGGCGGGTGGACCACCACGGCCTGCAACTCACCATCGTCCTCGGCCTCGCCCTCGCGATCATCCGCGGCGGCGGAAGGGCCGGTCTCGCGGCCGGCGGTCTGGCGGCGGCGTCCCTCGCGGTGGGGCTCGAAGGGCTGCCCTCCGTGGCGGCCGGCGCCCTGTTCCTCGTCGGCGACTGGGTGTGGCGCGGGCCGCGGGCGTCCTCCACCCTCACCGGCTTCGGCCTCGGCCTGGGGATCACCGCGCCGGTGCTCTTCGCCGCGCAGACCGCCCCGGTCCGCTGGGGCACCACCGCCTGCGATGCCCTCTCGCCGCCCTGGCTCTTCCTGGCCGGCGCGGGCCTGGTCCTGGCCCTCGGCTGCGCCGCCCTCGACGGCCGGCCGACCCGCCCGGCTGCGCGCCTCGCCGCCGTCGCCGGCTTCGGGGCATTGGTCCTGGCGGGGTTCGCCGCGGCGTTCCCGGTCTGCCTCGCCGGGCCGTTCACGGGCATGTCGGATCTGGTCCGGGAGCACTGGCTGCTCAAGGTCAACGAGATGACGAGCGCCCGGACGTTCATCGCCCGCGGGCAGTGGGAGGCGCTGGCCTTCTATCCCGTCCTCGTCGCCGCGACCGTCGTGGCGTCGCGGTTCGCTCCGCGGGGCCGGGCCTGGGCGGTGGCGGCCGTCTTCCTGTGGCCGGGCCTGATCCTCGGGTTGGCGGAATTCCGGGGCCTCTACGTCGCCAGCGGGCTCGTGCCCTTCGTCGCGGGCGCCTACATCGACCGCGTGCTGGGCCGGGGGAGCCGGCGCTGGGGCGAAGCCATGGTCGCGGCCTGCCTCGTCAGCACCGTATGGATCGCGCCCGCCGTCCTGGGTGAGACGCTGCTGCCCTGGACCCGCACGGCCCCCGACCCGCAGGGCGCCACGGCGTGCTTGGGCGAGGAAGCCCTCAGGGGGCTCGCCGCCCTGCCGCCGGGGACGGTGCTGGCCCCCATCTTCATGGGTCCGGCGATCCTGCTTCACACGCCCCATTCGGTCGTGGCGGCGCCCTACCACCGGGCGGTGCCGGAGATCGCCGCGGCGATCGAAGGTTTCGGCGGCACCGAGTCCGACCTTCGCCGGGCGACGGCGGCCCGTGGCGTCGCCTACCTCGTGGCCTGCCCGACCCGCCCGGCGGACGACCTCCAGGCATCGACCGCCTTCGCCACCCGGCTCATCCGCAAAACGGCGCAGGCGACGTGGCTGGAAGCCCTGCCCGTTCCGGGGCCGCTGATGGTTTGGCGGGTGGCGCGCTGAGGGCCGCGCTTCCCTCGGCCGCGTCGCCGGAGCCGGTCAGACCAGCCGCCGGTCGAGCCGGATGATCCGGCAGGGGTCGCCCGCGCGGGCGGCGGGCTCGTGCGGCGCGCGGATGAGCAGGGCCTCCGAGCGGCCGAGGACGGCGAGCATCGAGGAATCCTGCCGGTTCTCCGGGGTGGCCACCGGAAGCCGGCCCGCCTCCCCGGCGAGGCCCGCGCGCATGTAATCCGCCCGCCCGTCATTGGCCGGGAGATCGCGCCCCAGCACCGCCGCCTCGCTCCGATCCGCGCCGGCCTGGGGATCGCCGAGCATGGCCCGGATCGCCGGGACCACGAACAGCAGCCCGCAGACGATGGACGAGACCGGGTTTCCCGGCAGGCCGATCACCAGCATGTCGCCGAGGCGCCCGTGCATCAGCGGCTTGCCCGGCCGCAGGGCAACCCGCCAGAAACCGAGTTCCAGCCCCTCCCGGGCCAGGGCCGCCTGCACGAGGTCGTGGTCGCCCACCGAGGCGCCGCCGAGGGTGATCAGGAGGTCGGCCTTCGCCTCCCGCGCCCGGCGGAAGGCCGCCTCCAGGGCGGCATGATCGTCGGCCGCGATGCCGAGATCGATGGCGTCGGCCCCCGCCTCCTCGACGAGGGCGGCCAGGGCGAGGCTGTTCGAGGCGACGATCTGGTCCCAAGCCGGCGTGGCGCCGGGCTCCACCAGCTCGTCGCCGGTCGCCAGGATCGCGACCCGCGGCCGGCGGCGGACGGACACGGACGGGTGCCCCGCCGCGGCGGCGAGGGCGAGGCGGCGCGCATCGAGGGTCAGGCCCGCGGCGAGCAGGGTCTGGCCCGAGGCGAAGTCCAGCCCCTCCCGGCGGATGAACCGGCCCGGCTCCACCGCTTCGCGGACCCGGACGGTGGCCCCCTCGGCCTCGGCATCCTCCTGGATCAGGATGGCGTCGGCCCCCGCGGGGACGGGGGCGCCGGTGAAGATCCGCACGGCCTCCCCGGGGCCGAGGGTACCGGAGAACCCGTGACCCGCAGCGCTCGTGCCGGCGAGCCTGAGCGTCGCCCCCACGGCTCCCGCGTCGGCCGCCCGCACGGCGTAGCCGTCCATGGCCGAGGCGGGGAACGGTGGCTGCGTCCGGTTCGAGACGACGGGCTCGGCCAGGACGCGCCCGGCGGCGCGGGCCAGCCGCACCGTCTCGGACTCGACGGGCCGGCGGACGCTCGCCAGGATTCGCGCCAGCGCCTCGGCGACGGGGATCAAGCCGCTCATCGGCCCTGCCTCACTGCTGGTCCGCGCGGTAGGCGCCCGACCGCCCGCCATCCTTGGCGAGCAGGCGGATGCCGTCGATCCGCATGCCGCGGTCCACGGCCTTCACCATGTCGTAGACCGTGAGGCAGGCGAGGGAGACCGCCGTCAGCGCCTCCATCTCCACCCCCGTCGGCCCCTGGACGCGCACCTCGGCGGTGATCCGCAGCCCCGGCAGGGAGGCGTCCTCCTCGCACTCCACCCGCACCTTCGACAGCAGCAGAGGATGGCAGAGGGGGATCAGCTCATGGGTGCGCTTGGCCGCCATGATGCCGGCGAGGCGCGCCGTGCCGATCACGTCGCCCTTCTTGGCGTCGCCCTCGCGGATCAGCGCGAGGGTGGCCGGGAGCATCACCACGCAGCCCTCGGCGCGGGCGGTGCGGGTGGTGGCGGGTTTGTCGGTGACGTCGACCATGTTGGCCGCGCCGGCGGCATCCAGGTGGGTGAGGCCGCCGCTCATGCCTTCGCCCGCGCCTTCGCCTTGCCGTCGCCGAAGATCAGCCCCCGGGTCGCCGCCGTCACGTCGTCCTGGCGCATGAGGCTCTCGCCCACCAGCACCGTGCCGAGGCCGTGGGCGGCCAGGCGCTCCACATCCGCATGGCTGCCGATGCCGCTCTCGGCCACGGCGATGCGGTCCTCGGGGATGCCGGGCTTCAGCCGGAGGGCGTTCTCGAAGGACACTTCGAAGGTCTTGAGGTTGCGGTTGTTGACGCCGAGCAGGGCGGTGCCGAGGGGCAGCGCCCGGGTCAGCTCGGCCTCGTCGTGCACTTCGGCCAGCACGTCCATGCCGAGCTCGTGGGCGGTCTCCACCAGCGCGGTGGCCTCGTCGTCATCGAGGCAGGCCATGATGACGAGGATGCAATCGGCCCCCCAGGCCCTGGCTTCGTAGACCTGATAGGGCTCGAACATGAAATCCTTGCGCAGCACGGGAAGGCGGCACGCCTCCCTGGCGGCGACGAGGTATTCGGGCTTGCCCTGGAAGGACGGCTCGTCGGTCAGCACCGACAGGCAGGTGGCGCCGCCCTTCTCGTAGGAGGCCGCGAGCTTGGCCGGATCGAAATCCGCGCGGATCAGGCCCTTGGACGGGGAGGCCTTCTTCACCTCGGCGATGAGGGCGGTGCGCCCCTCGGCCAGATGGGCGCGGATCGCCGCGGCGAAGCCCCGGGGCGGATCGGCCTGCGCGACCTTCTTCTCGAGCTTGGCCAGCGGCACGCGCAGCTTGGCCTCGGCGATCTCCCGCCGCTTATAGGCCTCGATGCGCGCCAGGACGTTCGGCCGTTCGGGCGCCTCGGGAGCAGCCTCATGCGTCTGCGAGGTCATCGGCTCTCCTGCCCGTTCGAGCATGACTGCGAGACGCGGACCAGCCGCGCGAGGGTGGCGCGGCCTGCTCCGGAATCGATGGCATCCTGCGCCCGACCGACCCCTTCCGCCAGGGCCTGCGCGCCTCCCGCGACGACGAGGGCCGCCCCCGCGTTGATGACCGCGATGTCGCGATAGGCGTTCCGCGCGCCCGCGAGCACCGCGTCAAGCGCCTGGGCGTTGTGGGCAGGGTCACCGCCGCGCAGCTCTTCGGGGGCCCACAGCGTCAGGCCGAGATCCCGGGGATCGATGGTGAACCGCTCGATCCGCCCCTCGTCCAGGGCGACGACGCCGGTCGGCCCGGTGACGGTGATCTCATCGAGACCGTCCGAGCCATGCACCGTCCAGACCCGGCGGCTGCCAAGCTCGGCCAGCACGCGGGTCAGGGGCTCGGCACGGGCGCCATCCGCGACGCCGAAGAGCTGGCGCGTGACGCCGGCCGGATTGCACAGGGGGCCGAGCAGGTTGAAGATCGTCCGCACCGGCAGTTCGGCCCGCACGGGCGCGACGTGGCGCATGGCGCCGTGGTGGGTCTGGGCGAAGAGGAAGCACAGGCCGGCCTCGGCGAGGCACCGCTCCTGCCCCGCGGGATCGAGACCCAGGGCGACGCCCAGCGCCGCGAGCACGTCGGCGGCACCGGAGCGCGAGGTGGCGGCGCGGTTGCCGTGCTTGGCCACCGGCACGCCGCAGGCCGCCACGAGGATGGCCGCGAGCGTCGAGACGTTGACGCTGCCGGAATGGTCGCCCCCGGTTCCGACCACGTCCACCGCCCCCTCGGGGGCGCTCACGCGGACCATGCGCGCCCGCATCGCCTCGGCGGCGCCGACGATCTCCTCGATCGCCTCGCCGCGCATCTTCAGGGCGGTGAGGAACGCGGCGGCCTGGACGGGCGTAACATCCCCCGACAGCAACAGGTCGAAGGCCGCGCGCGCCTCGGCACGCCCGAGGGTCTGGCCCCCGGCGACCTTGGCGAGGAGCGGTCTGAAGCTGTCCATCGGGTTCGTCGCGGGAAGCGGGGCCGGCGGCGTCAATGCACGTCGGCGCCCTGCCTGTCACGCCCCGCGTTCCAAGCCTTTGCCAGATCGAGGAAGTTCTTCACGATTTCGGCGCCGTGCTGGGAGCGGATGCTCTCCGGGTGGAACTGCACCCCGTGCACCGGCAGCTCGGTGTGCTGGAGCCCCATGATCAGCCCGTCCGTCTCGGCGGTGACGCTGAGGGCGGCCGGGCAGGTCGCCCGGTCCACGACCAGCGAGTGGTAGCGGGTCGCCTCGAAGCTGTCGTTGATCCCGCGGAACAGGCCGCTCGCCCCGTGGCGGATGGTGGAGACCTTGCCGTGGAGCGGCACGGGCGCCCGCACCACATCGCCGCCGAAGGCCTGCCCGATGGCCTGGAGGCCGAGGCAGACGCCGAAGATCGGGATCTCGCCCGCGAGGTCGCGCACCACGTCGAGGCAGATGCCGGCCTCGTTGGGGCTGCAGGGCCCCGGCGACAGCACCACCGCATCGGGCGCCTTCTCCCGGATGTCGGCGACCGTGAGGGCGTCGTTCCGGGCCACCTCGATGGAATCGCACAGCGGCCCGATCAGGTGGACGAGGTTGAAGGTGAAGCTGTCGTAATTGTCGATGACGAGGACTTTGGGCATCGCGCACTTCCGGAACCTGCCGCGGTGTGGCGGTTCGGGGCGGAGGGGTCAACTGGCGGGGGCAGTGTCGGGTGGCGCGGGGTGATCGCTCGCCACCACGCCTTCCCCCGTCATTCCGTCATCCCGGGGCTCGCCGCAGGCGAGAGCCCGGAATGACGGGCTTAAATGTCGGTGGGGAACAGCGCCCCCTACTGCCCCCGCTTGGCCCGGGATGCGAAGCGCACCGCCTCCTCCGCCGCGCGGAACAGGGCCTTGGCCTTGTTGATGCACTCCTGCTGCTCGGAGGCGGGGTCGGAATCGTAGACGATGCCTGCCCCCGCCTGGACGTGCATCCGCCCGTCCTTCACCACCGCCGTGCGGAGCACGATGCAGGTGTCCATCTCTCCGCCCGCGCCGAAATAGCCGATGCAGCCGGCATAGGGGCCGCGCTTCTGCCC
The DNA here is from genome assembly GCF_022829405.1 of Methylobacterium sp. J-076. Lineage (GTDB taxonomy): Bacteria > Pseudomonadota > Alphaproteobacteria > Rhizobiales > Beijerinckiaceae > Methylobacterium. Next base: position 99,620 of record NZ_JAKSXW010000149.1, on the reverse strand, counting down.
TTCCAGCTCGTCGATGATCTCCATCGCCCGCACCTTCGGTGCCCCGGAGACGGTGCCCGCCGGGAAACCCGCCGCCAGCGCGTCGAGGGGATCGTGCCGGGGGTCGAGGTCGCCCTCGACGTTCGAGACGATGTGCATCACCTGGCTGTAGCGCTCGATGAAGAACTGGTCCGTGACGCGCACGCTGCCGATCCGCGAGACCCGGCCCGCATCGTTGCGGCCGAGGTCGAGGAGCATCAGGTGCTCGGCCCGCTCCTTCGGGTCGGCCAGCAGCTCGTCGGCGAGCGCCCGGTCCTCGGCCGGGGTCGCGCCCCGGCGGCGGGTGCCGGCGATGGGGCGGACGGTCACGACGCCCTCCCGGACCCGCACCAGGATCTCCGGCGAGGAGCAGACGATCTGGAAGTCCTCGAAATCGAGGTAGCACAGGAAGGGTGCCGGGTTGGTCCGCCGCAGGGAGCGGTAGAGGGCGAAGGCCGGCAGGGTGAACGGCGCCTCGAAGCGCTGCGACAGCACCACCTGGAACACGTCCCCGGCGACGATGTACTCCTTCGCCCGGGCGACCATGCCGGCGAATGCCTCCGGCGAGGTGTTGGAGACCGGCTCCGGCGCAGCGACCGTCGAGAGGTCCACCCGGGCCTCGATCGGCAGGGGCTCCTCCAGGGCCGCGGCGACCCCGTCGATCCGCGCGAGGGCCGCCTCGTAGGCCGCCCGCGCCGGGATGCCCCCTTCGGGGCGCACGGGCGTGACGACGGTGATGACGTCGCGGATCGAATCGAACACCACCATCAGCCGGGGGCGCAGGAGGATCGCGTCCGGCACGCCGAGCGGGTCGGGGTTGGGCGCGGGCAGGCGCTCCATGGCCCGGACCATGTCGTAGCCGAGATAGCCGAACAGCCCCGCCGCCATGGGTGGCAGGTCACGCCCGTCATCCGCGCCGATGGCGCTCTGCGCGATCAGCGTCCGCAGGCTCGCCAGTGGGTGCGCCGCATCGGGGGTGAACTGCGTCAAATCGGGCTGGCGGGCGAGGGAGGCCGCGCCGTCCCGGCAGCGCCAGATCAGGTCTGGGTCGAGCCCGATCATCGAGTAGCGCCCACGCACCGCACCGCCCTCGACCGATTCGAGGAGGAAGGCCGGGCCCGGATGCCGGGCGCGCAGCTTCAGGAACGCGGCGACCGGCGTCTCGAGGTCGGCCACGAGGGCGATCTCGAGGAGGCTCGGCCGCCCGGCCTCGTAGGCCGCGCGGAAGGCGTCGAAGTCGGGCAGGTCGGACATCAGTACTCGCCGCCGAAGACCTTGCGCAGCGCCGCCTGGTCGACCTTCACGCCCGCGTTCTTCTGCACCTCGGCGATGTACTGGGTGAGCACGTCGTCGGCGATGGCCGACTGGAAGTTCTGCGTCACCGTCTTGTCGCTGGGGCTGTCGGGCACGAAGGCGGGCACGGTCGCCGCCGTCACCTTGAACACCGCCCGCGAGTCGTTCGAGGCCGCGCTGCCCGCCTTCCCGACCGGCGTCGCGAAGATGAGGTTCACCACGTCGGCGGTGAGCATGTCCTTGGGCTGGTTGCGGCCGAGGTCCGACGTCTCCTGCGGGTTGACGCCGACATCCTTGGCCGCGGCCTCGATGGTCTCGCCCTTGTCGAGCTTCTCCACCAGCTCCCGGCCCTTGGCCTGGAGGCGCTTGGCGGTTTCGGCTGCGGTCCAGCCGGCCTTCACCGCGTCCTTGACCTCCTCGAACGGCTTGTCGTGCGGCGGGTCGATCCTGGCCACGTCGTACCAGATGTAGCCGCCGGACTTGGTCCGCAGGGGCTCGTTGTCGCCACCGACCTCGGCGCGGAACGCGGCCGGCAGGGTGGTGTCCGCATCGGGGATGCCGGCGACGCCGTGGCCGTCGGGCGCCTTGCCCTGGGCATCCACCGCCTGCACCGCCACGAGGGCGAGCTTGCGCTCGGCCGCGATGTCCGCCAGCGGCTTGGCCCCCGCGCGCTGATCCTCGATGGCGTCGCGGATGTCGTCGATCCTGTCGCGCGACCGCTGCAGGGCGAGCGACTTGCGGATCTCCCCGGCGACCTCCTCGAACGGCTTGACCGTGCCGGGGGCGATCTTCGTGACCCGCAGCAGCACCTCGCCGAACTGGCCCTTCACCGGCTCGCTCACCCCGCCCTCCGGAAGGGCGAAGGCGGCATCGGCCACGGCCTTGTCGAACAGCTCGTCGCGGGACAGCGTGCCGAGCGTCAGTTCCTGGCCGCTGGTCCCGCGGGCCTCGGCGATCTGCTCGAAGGATTTCGCCCCGTCCTGGATCTCCTTGCGCGCGGCCGCGGCGGCGGCGGCATCGGGGAAGACGATCTGCTCGATGGTGCGCTTCTCCGGCATCCCGTACCGGGCCTTGTTGAGGTCGTAGGCCTTGCGCGCGTCCTCGTCGCTCACCGTCTCGGACCGCGCGACCGCCTCGGGATCGAGCACGAGGACGTTCACGGCCCGGTATTCCGGGGCGCGAAAACGGTCCTTGTTCGCCTCGTACCACGTCTTCAGCTCATCCTCGGCCGGCTCGGGGATCTGCCCCGCATCGGAGGGGGTGAGGAACAGGTAGGAGACCGCCCGACGCTCCGTCGTGTAGCGGTGGACCGCCTCGCGCAGGGCGACGGGCACCGTGAGGCCGCCGGAGACCGCCTCCGCCAGCTGGATGCGGGCGATCACCGCGCGCTGCTCCTGCACGAAGCGCGACTCGTTGAGGCCGGCACGCTGGAGGGTCTGGTAGAACAGCTGCGGGTCGAAGGCGCCCTGGGCGTTCTGGAACGACTTCTCCTCGTGGATCGCCCGGAGCACGGCGCTGTCCGGCACGGCGAGGCCGAGGTCGCGCGTCTTCTGGTCCAGGGCTGCCTCGGTGATGAGCTGCGACATCACCTGCCGGTCGAGGCCGAGCGCCCGCGCCTGCTCCGGCGACAGGGCGCGCTTCAGCTGCACCTGATAGCGCTCGAGCTGGTTCTGGTAGGCGTGCCGGACCTGCTCGGTCGAGATCTGCGTGCTGCCGACCGTGGCGACCGCGTTGCTCCCCCCGCCGCGGATCAGATCCTCCACGCCGTAGATGCCGATGCCGAACAACAGCAGCGAGAAGATGATCGCCAGAACGATCTTGCCGAGCCAGTGCTCGGAGGCGGCGCGGATGCCCTGCAGCATGGTGTGTCTTGGAAACGCCGATGGGGGAAAAGCTGTGTCGCGCCTCGCGATAGCCCATTCGGGCGAGGAGGCAAAGGCTGGGCGGCCCGGCCCGTGACCCTTGCCCCCCGCGGTTCCGCGGACAGCCGGGCCGAATTGGCACCCGGACGGTTTGCGCGCCCAAGCTTGCTCTGGTACGGCCGCCAGATCACCGAATGTTGACAGAGCGGGGCGTGGGATGACGCAGGGCGGGCGGCGGCCCCTGGTCGCCGGCAACTGGAAGATGAACGGCACGCGGTCTTCGATCGCGGTGGTTGAGCAGATCCGCGACGGCCTGTCGCCCGATCTCTCCGCCCGGATCGATGTGTTGATCTGCCCTCCTTCGACCCTGATCGGGTCCTGCGTCGCGGCGGCCTATGGCTCGTCCATCGCCATCGGTGGGCAGAACCTGCACGCCCGCGCCAACGGCGCCTTCACGGGCTCGATCTCGGCCGAGATGCTGGCCGACCTCGGGGCCAAATACGTGATCGTCGGCCATTCCGAGCGGCGCGCCTACCATCACGAGACCGATGACGGCGTGCACGCCAAGGCGCTGGGCGCCCGGCGGGCGGGCCTGTGCGGCATCATCTGCGTCGGCGAGACCATCGAGGAGCGCGAGCAGGGCCGCGCCCTCGACATCGTCCGCGCGCAGCTCGCCATCGGCCTGCCGAAGGGCGCGACGGCGGCGGATACGGTGATCGCGTACGAGCCGGTCTGGGCCATCGGCAGCGGGCGGACGCCCACGCCGAAGGACATCGCCGAAGTCCACGCCTCGCTGCGCGACATGCTCGACAAGCTGGCCGGCGAGGAAGCGCACAGGATCCGCATCCTCTACGGCGGCTCGGTGAAGCCCGGCAACGCCCGCGAGCTCCTCTCGGTCGAGAACGTCGATGGCGCCCTGGTCGGCGGGGCGAGCCTCGTGGCCGAGGATTTCCTGGGGATCTGCGCGGCCTACGCCTGATTCGCGCAAGGCCCGGGGCGACACGATTCCGGGGTGCGCGACGTGGCGGCGAGGGTCCCACGGCCCCGGTTTCCGCCGCCGCCCTCGCAACGGCGTGGCGGGAACGTCCACGGGCGCCCCCGGCCTTCGCATGGCTGTCACACTCAGTTGGTCTTGAGGCCGGGAGAGTCCCGACCGAAAGAGACACATGTCCGAGGATCTGAGTGCCGCCCCCGCCGCGTTGGTGGAGATGATCCGCCGCGAGATCATGGACAGCTACGACGAGGAGCTGGAACAGGATCTGGAGGATGGCCGGCTCGACTCGATCGAGGGCATCCCCGGCCGCCACAAGGAACTCGACCGGCGGTTCTACTTCCGCGAGCTGCTGCGCCTGCAGCACGAGCTGGTCCGCCTGCAGGACTGGGTGCAGCACCACAAGCTGCGCGTCGTCGTGATCTTCGAGGGCCGTGATTCGGCCGGCAAGGGCGGGGTGATCAAGCGCATCACCCAGCGGCTTAACCCCCGCGTCTGCCGCGTCGCGGCGCTGCCCGCGCCGAGCGAGCGCGAGCGGACGCAATGGTACTTCCAGCGCTACGTCTCGCACCTGCCGGCCGCCGGCGAGATCGTGCTGTTCGACCGCTCCTGGTACAACCGCGCCGGCGTCGAGCGGGTGATGGGCTTCTGCACCGAGGGCGACGTGGAGGAGTTCTTCCGCTCGGTGCCGGAGTTCGAGCGCATGCTGGTGCGCTCGGGCATCGTACTCCTGAAATACTGGTTCTCCATCACCGACGAGGAGCAGGCCCTGCGCTTCAACATGCGGATCATGGACCCGCTGAAGCAGTGGAAGCTCTCGCCGATGGACGTCGAATCGCGGCGGCGCTGGGAGGATTACACCCGCGCCAAGGAGGACATGCTGGCCCGCACCCACATCCCGGAGGCCCCGTGGTGGGTGGTGGAGGCGGTGGACAAGAAGCGGGCGCGGCTGAACTGCATCCGCCACCTGCTGGAGCAGGTCCCCTACGGCGACATCGAGCACGACCCCGTCCACCTGCCCGCACGGGTGCGGCACGCCGACTACATCCGCGCGCCGATCCCGGCGGAGATGCATGTGCCGGACCGCTACTGATCCCGATGGAACGGGCGCGGTTGGCGCATGGCGCCGCATGGTGTATGGCCCGGGGCACCTCGTTGGAGCGGCGCCGGACGCCGCCCGGCGCCCATGCCGAGACCTGACCCGGTCGGCGCGGGCGCGCGAAGACCGGATCCCCGATGCAGACCGTCCTGATCGTCGTTCACCTCCTCATCGTCCTCTCGCTGATCGGCGTCGTGCTGCTCCAGCGCTCTGAAGGCGGCCTCGGCCTCGGCGGTGGAGGCGGCGGCGGCGTCGGCGGGTTCATGACCGGCAGGGGCCAAGCCAATGCCCTGACGCGGGCGACGGCGATCCTCGCCGCCCTGTTCTTCGCCACGAGCTTGACGCTCGCCGTGATGTCGCACCGCTCGGCGGCCCCGAAGTCGATCCTCGACACGGGCGCGGCCGCGCCGGGCAAGCCGGCCGGCAACGCCCCGGCCGGGGCCGACAACCTCCTCGACACGCTGCGCAAGGCGCAGGACCGCACGCCGGAAACGGCGCCGGCCCAGCCCGCCCCCGAGACGGGCGTGCCCTCTGCGCCGCAATCGCGCTGATCCTCACCCGCGGGCCGGCGACGGCCCGCGCCCCGTCTGACTGTCGCACGATCGCGCCCGCGGGTCCCGGACCCGCGGACATTCTGCGTGCCATCCCCAGCCACCGCCGCTTTGCCCGGGCTGACCGTTTGGCAAATGCGGCCGTCTTCTTTATGGATCGAGGCCCATGACGCGGTACGTTTTCATCACCGGCGGCGTGGTCTCCTCCCTGGGCAAGGGGCTCGCCTCGGCGGCCCTCGCAGCGGTGCTCCAGGCCAGGGGCTACCGGGTGCGCATGCGCAAGCTGGACCCCTATCTGAACGTCGATCCGGGCACGATGAGCCCGACGCAGCACGGCGAGGTCTTCGTCACCGACGACGGCGCCGAGACGGACCTCGACCTCGGCCATTACGAGCGGTTCACGGGCGTGCCGGCCTCGCGGGCGGACAACATCACCACCGGCCGCATCTACCAGGACATCATCGCCAAGGAGCGCCGGGGCGACTACCTGGGCGCGACGATCCAGGTGATTCCCCACGTGACCAACGCCATCAAGGACTTCGTCCTCGAGGGGAACGACGCGTTCGATTTCGTGCTGGTCGAGATCGGCGGCACCGTCGGCGACATCGAGGGGCTGCCGTTCTTCGAGGCGATCCGCCAACTCGGCCAGGAGCTGCCCCGCGGCACCACCGCCTTCGTCCACCTGACGCTGCTGCCTTACATTCCGAGCGCCGGGGAGCTGAAGACCAAGCCGACGCAGCACTCCGTGAAGGAGCTGCGCTCCATCGGCATCCAGCCCGACATCCTGCTCTGCCGCTGCGACCGGCCGATCCCCGTGGAGGAGCGGCGCAAGCTCGCCCTGTTCTGCAACGTGCGCGAGACGGCGGTGATCGAGGCCCGGGACGTGGCCTCGATCTACGAGGTGCCGCTCTCCTACCGCACCGCGGGTCTCGACCGGGAGGTGCTCGGCCATTTCGGACTGGAGCACGGCGACGAGCCGGACCTCGCCCGCTGGCGGACCATCGCCGAGCGGGTGCGCAACCCGGAGGGCGAGGTCTCCATCGCCATCGTCGGCAAGTACACGGGCCTCAAGGACGCCTACAAGTCGCTGATCGAGGCCCTGACCCATGGCGGCATCAACCACCGGGTGAAGGTCAACCTCCAGTGGATCGAGGCCGAGGTGTTCGAGCGCGAGGACCCGGCCCCGTTCCTCGAAGGGTTGAACGGCATCCTCGTGCCGGGCGGGTTCGGCCAGCGGGGCGCCGAGGGCAAGATCCGCGCGGCGCGCTACGCCCGTGAGAAGAAGATTCCCTATCTCGGCATCTGCTTCGGCATGCAGATGGCGGTGATCGAGGCGGCGCGCTCCCTGGCGGGCATCGCCGACGCCAACTCCTCCGAGTTCGGCGAGACGGCGGAACCGGTGGTCGGCCTGCTGACCGAATGGCTGCGCGGCAACGAGCTGGAGCGCCGGGCGGCCGCGGGAGACCTCGGCGGCACGATGCGGCTCGGCGCCTACGACGCCCAGCTCGACCCGTCCTCGAAGATCGCGGCCATCTACGGGTCGGACCGGATCTCCGAGCGGCACCGGCACCGCTACGAGGTCAACATGGCCTACCGCGAGCGGCTGGAGGCCAAGGGCCTGCGCTTCTCCGGCCTCTCGCCGGACGGGTTGCTGCCGGAAACGGTGGAGCACGTCGGCCACCCGTGGTTCATCGGCGTGCAGTTCCACCCGGAGTTGAAGTCCCGGCCATTCGATCCGCACCCGCTGTTCAAGGGCTTCGTCGGCGCCGCCATCGAGCAGAGCCGGCTGGTCTGAGGCGCTTCCCTTTTCCAGACCCGTCATTGCGAGGGACGACGCCATCCAGGGGCGGGAGGGCCGCTTCCCAGCGTGGAACGTCCCTGGATCGCTTCGCCCACGCCTGCAAGGACGGCGAAGATGTCAGCGATTCCACTCACCCCCTCATCTTGAGGCAGCTTCGCTGCACCTCAGGATGAGGGGATGAGTGGGGTGGGCCGTCGACACCCGACCTTCGCCACGTTTTCCACAGGGCGGCGGGGCATGCGACAGTGGTGCCGCCCTTCGCGCCGGGGCCCGGAGGCCCTATCTCAGCCCTACTGTGACCGAGATCCTGTTCTACCACCTCCAGCACCAGCCCCTCGAACGGGTCCTGCCGACCCTCGTGGAGCGGTCGCTGGAGCGCGGGTGGCAGGCGGCGATCCAGGCGGCGAGCGAGGAGCGGCTTTCCGCCCTCGACGATCAGCTCTGGACCTATGCCGACGAGAGCTTCCTGCCCCATGGCACGGACCGGGAGCCCGACCCGGCGAGCCAGCCGGTGGTGCTGACGCTGCGGGAGGCGAACCCCAACGGCGCCTCCATCCGCTTCCTCGTGGAGGGCGCCGACCTGCCCGCCGACGCGGAAAGCTACGCCCGAATCTGCATCCTGTTCGACGGGTCCGATCAGGACGCGCTCCTGCGGGCGCGGGAGCAGTGGCGGCAGGCCAAGGAGGCGGGCCACGCGGTCGCCTATTGGCAGCAGGACGAATCCGGCCGCTGGAACAAGAAGGCGTGACGCCCTCCATGACACCGATCAAGTCCGGCCGCCTCGCGACGGCGCTTCTCCTGGCCCTCGCCCTCCCCTGGCCGCTCGCGGCGCAGGAGGGCCACCCCGGCGGGCCGCCGCGTCCGCAGGCCGCGGCCCCCGGCCCGGAGGGGCGCCGCCTCCCCGCCGATTCGATCACCAGCCAGAGCATCGCCCTGCCGGACGGGCGCACGCTCGACTTCACGGCGACGGCCGGCAGCCTGCCCCTGGTGGACGAGGGCGGGAAGCTTCAGGCCGAGATCGCCTACGTCGCCTATACTCGCCCCCCGGAAGGCGGGCGCGAGCGGCCGATCACCTTTGCCCTCAACGGCGGCCCCGGCGCCGCCTCGGCCTATCTCCATATCGGGGCCATCGGCCCCTGGCGGCTGCCCATCGGCAAGGACAGCATCAGCCCCTCCCAGGGCGTCGCCCTGGTGCCCAACGATGGGACGTGGCTCGACTTCACAGACCTCGTCTTCATCGACCCCGTCGGCACCGGCTACAGCCGCGCCGCCGATGGGGACGCCAAGAAATACTGGTCCGTCGAGAGCGACGCCTCGGTCCTGGCCGCGGTCATCGCCCGCTATCTGCGGGTGAACGGCCGGATGGCGAGCCCGAAATTCTACGTCGGCGAGAGCTACGGCGGGTTCCGGGGGCCGCTTATCGCCGAAAAACTGCAGGGGGAGATCGGCGTCGGCCTCTCCGGCATGGTCCTGCTCTCGCCGGTGCTCGATTTCGCCGCCCTCGAACGGCACCGCACCGACCCGTGGGGCTTCGTCCTGCGCCTGCCCTCCCTGGCCGCCACGGGCCTGGAGCGCGGCGGCCAGACGCCGAGCCCCGCGCTCCTCGCCCCGGCCGAGGATTACGCCACGGGGTCCTACCTCGCGGACCTGCTCAAAGGGCCGGGCGACGCCGAGGCCATCAGCCGGATGACCGACAGGCTCGCCGGGCTCACGGGGCTCGACCGGGAGTTCCTCCGGCGGCAGGCGGGCCGGCCCTCCGGACGGGGCGTCCAGCGCGAACTGAACCGGGAGGCCGGCCGCGTGACCAGCCTCTACGACACCGGCATCACCGGTTGGGACCCGGATCCGGATTCGTTGCAGTCCGGCTTCGAGGATCCGCAGCTCACCGCCCTCCAGGCGCCGCTGACCAGCGCGATGCTGGATCTCTACGCCCGCACGCTGAAATGGACGGTGCCGAACCAGCGCTACGAGCTGCTGAACAATGCGGTGAACCGCGGCTGGGGCTGGGGTTCGGGCCGTCAGGCGCCGGAAGTGCTGTCCAACCTGAAGGGCGTCCTGGCGCTCGACGGCAAGCTGAGGGTGCTGGTGGCCCATGGCGCCACCGATCTGGTGACGCCCTATTTCGCGTCGAAGCTCCAGATCGCCCAGGTTCCGCCCTACGGCGGCGGACGGCTGAACCTCGCGGTCTACCCGGGCGGGCACATGTTCTACTTCCGCAGCGCCTCCCGGGCGGCCCTGCACCAGAACGCAGCCGACCTGTTCGCGGCGGCGCTGAAGGACAGGGAGAATGCCGGCGACGGGGGCAAGTAAGCCCCCACCGTGCTCCACGGCGTCATCGCGAGCGGAGCCATCGACGGCCGGGGAACGCGTTCGGACCGGAGCGCATCCTCGGTTCGCATCACGCCGTCCGCGATGACGGAGAGCCTTTTAGCTCCGGGCCGGAACCACCAGCGCCACGATCCCCACGAGCCACCCGCCCATCAGGGCGAAGCCACCGCTCGGGGCGGCCATGGGGAACAACGCCTGGCCCGCGAGGGCGCGGAGGGCGAGGTCGCCGCAGAACAAGCAGAGCCCCACCGCGATCAAGCCGCCGGCAAGGCGCGCGAGCGTCGGCCGGACCAGACCGGCGGCGCCGAGCCCGGTGAGGGCGAGGATCGCGGGCGCGTGGAACAGCAGGAACTGCGCGGCGACCTTCAGCGAATCGGCCCCCGCGATATGAGCCGCCGCCGCGCTCGCCGCCACGCCGAGCAACCCGGCGAGGCAGGCGACGGCGCCAAGGCCGCGTTCGACCGGCGCCAGCCTCATCATACCCCGCGCTCGGCGAGCAGGCGGGCCACCGCAGCGCGCAGGTCGGCCACACCGAGGTCGTCACGGCTCGATGTCAGGATCACCTCGGGGAAGGCGGCCGGACGCTTGGCGAGGGCGGCCTGGATGCCGGCCATCCGCGCCTCCACCTGCGCCTTCTTCAGCGCGTCGCCCTTGGTCAGCACGACCTGATAGCTCACCGCCGCCTTGTCGAGCCCGTCGAGCACGTCCGTATCGATGCTCTTCAGCCCGTGCCGGGCATCGATCAGCACGAAGACCCGGGCGAGGTTGGCGCGCCCCTTGAGGTAGGAGTGGATCAGCTCGGTCCAGGCCTCGACCTTGGCCTTCTCCACCGCGGCGTAGCCGTAGCCCGGCATGTCCACCAGGGACATCCGGTCGGCCACCTTGAAGAAGTTGAGCTGCTGCGTGCGGCCCGGCGTGTGCGACACCCGCGCCAGGGTGTTGCGCCCGGTCAGCGCGTTGATGAGGCTCGACTTGCCGACATTGGAACGCCCGGCGAAGGCGATCTCGATCCCCTCCATCGGCGGCAGCCGGTCGAGGGTTTGCGTGGCGGCGTAGAAGTCGGCGCTGCCCGCGAACAGCAGGCGGCCGGCCTCGACGAGGCCGGCCTTGTCGTCGTCGGTGTCGTCCGTCACGCTCACGTCAGCTCTTGGTCGTCGCCGGCTTGCCAGCCGACTTGGCGCCCCGCCGGAACGTGCCCCGCAGGTTGTCCCACAGCTCCACCTTCACGCCGTTGCGGCGCATGATGACATATTGCTGCAGCACGGACAGGGAGTTGTTCCAGGCCCAGTAGATCACCAACCCGGCCGGGAACGAGCCGAGCATGAAGGTGAAGACGATCGGCATGAAGGTGAAGATCTGCGCCTGGACCGGGTCCGGCGGCGCGGGGTTCATCTTCATCTGCACGAACATCGTGACGCCCATGATCAGCGGCCAGACGCCCAGGTGGACGAAGTCGGGCGCCGGGAAGGGCAGCAGGCCGAACAGGTTGACGATGCTCGTCGGATCGGGCGCGGCGAGGTCGCGGATCCAGCCGAAGAACGGCGCGTGCCGCATCTCGATGGTGATGAACAGGACCTTGTACAGGGCGAAGAAGACCGGGATCTGGATCAGCACGGGCCAGCAGCCCGCCACCGGATTGATCTTCTCCTTCTTGTACAGCTCCATCATCGCCTGTTGCTGCTTGACCTTGTCGTCCTTGAAGCGCTCGCGGATCGAGGTCATCTCCGGCTGGACGGCCTTCATCTTGGCCATCGAGACGTAGGAGCGGTTGGCGATCGGCAGGAACAGCAGCTTCAGGCAGAAGGTCACCACCAGGATCGACACGCCGAAATTGCCGAACAGGTGGTAGATGAAGTCCAGCGCCCGGAACATCGGCTGGGTGATGAACCAGAACCAGCCCCAGTCGATCATCAGGTCGAAGTGCCGGATGCCGAGGTCCTTCTGGTAGGCGTTGATGAGGTTCACTTCCTTGGCGCCCGCGAACAGGCGCTGGGTCGTGGAGGCCGAGGCACCGGCGGCGAGGTTCACCGCCTCGCCCCGGGCGCTCGCTTGGTAGACGTTGGTGGTGCCGTCGGTGCGGTCGGTGAAGGCGCCGGTATAGGGCGCGTTCTGCTCGGGGACGACCGCGGCGGCCCAGTACTTGTCGGTGATGCCGAGGAAGCCACCGGTCACGTTGCTGTAGGCCCGGCCCTTGGTGTTGGCGCCGCCATAGGCGCCCTCCTTGGCCAGCTTGTCGTAGGTGATCTCCTGCAGGCCGTCGTCACCGAGATAGCCGATCATGCCCTCGTGCAGGACGTAGTAGCCCTGGGTGTGCGGCTTACCCCAGCGGGAGACGAGGCTGTAGGGATAGAGCGTGATCGCGTTCGCGCCCTTGTTCTCGACCGAATCACGCACCGAGAACATGTACTTGTCGTCCACGGCGACGACGCGCTTGAAGACGAGGCCTTCGCCGTTGTCCCAGCTGAGGGTCACCGGCATGCCGGGGGCGAGGGTCTTGCCATCCGCGGTCCAGACCGTGTCGCCGTTCGGCAGCTTGCCGGCATTGGCGCCGACCCAGCCGAACTCGGCGTAGTAGGGCGTCTCGGTCCCGGCCGGCGAGAACAGGACGATCTCGGGGCTCTTGGGGTCGATCGTCTCGTGGTAGTTCTTCAGGGCCACGTCGTCGATGCGGCCGCCCTTCAGGTTGATGGAGCCGGACAGCGCCGGCGTCTCGATCTGCACCCGCGGCGCCCGCGCCAGGGCGGCCTCGCGGGAGATCGGGCCGCCCGGGGGCGTCGGCGCGGTGCCCGGTGCCGGGGCGGCCGGGCCGCCCTCCTTCGGCGAGGCCGAGGGCACGCCATCCGGGCTCACGCCCGGGGGTTGCGTCTGGGCCTGGGCCGCCTTGTTCTGGGCTTCGATCTGGCGCTGCTGCTCGAGCCGCGGCCCGGCCACGAAGTACTGCCATCCGAGCAGCACCAGCAGCGACAGGCCGATGGCCACGAACATGTTCGTCTTGTCATTGCCCATCGGGGACACCAACGCACTTGTTCGGGGGAGCGGACGGCGCGGCGACGCGCTTTCCACTTCGGGAGGATGAGGATCGGGATCGGCCGCCGGCCTCGCCCGGGCCCGGCTTGCCGGGGCGGGTCACCGCGGGGATGGCCTGACGGAGGTCGTCCGTGAGCGTCGCGAACGCCGCCGTGAGGGCGGGGCGACGGGCGACGAGGACGATGTCGGCGGTACGGTCCGCGAGGTCGGCGGGCAGGCCGGCGGCGACCTCGGCGACGGCGGCACGGAGCCGGCGCTTGATTCGGTTGCGCTCGGTCGCGTGGCCGACGCGCTTGGTCACGGTGAATCCGAGGCGCAGGCCATCGGCCTCCCCGGCACGCAGGAGACCCTGCGCCGTCATCCGGTCGGTGTGGTAGCGGCGGCCCGCGGCAGCGGCCAGAAAATCGGGCCGCTTCTTGAGCCGTTCGATCGTCGCCATCGACCGTTCGATCCCGGCTTCAAAACCCGCAGAGGGGGCCGCGCCCATGGCGCGGCGGCGGGCGCGACCCGCCGGGCTCAGGCCGACAGGCGCTTGCGCCCGTGGGCGCGGCGACGGGCCAGCACCTTGCGGCCGCCGGCCGTGGCCATCCGGGCGCGGAAGCCGTGGCGACGCTTCCGGACGAGCTTGCTCGGCTGATAGGTTCTCTTCATGACGATTGGCCTTCAAAGGTCGAGGCGCGCTCGCGGGCGGCAATGCCGCTCCCGACCTTCACGCGTCCTGCATGTCTCGCAAACACGAAGGGCGCCCAAGTGGGGCGCCCCGTCGCGGGTGGGCGGCTTATGGCGGATGGGTTGGCACAAGTCAACGTTTTGACGGCCAAAACGCCGCGATCCTCAGTGCCCTTCGAACTCCATGAGAGTCCGCACCTCCACGCCGAGGTCGCGCAGGCGCGCAGCGCCGCCGATCTCCGGCAGGTCGATGACGAAACAGGCCGCCACGACCTCCGCGCCGATCTGCCGGAGCAGGTTGACGGCCGCCATGGCGGTGCCGCCCGTGGCGATCAGGTCGTCCACCAGCAGCACCCGGTCCCCCGGGCCCACCGCATCGACGTGGATCTCGATCTCGTCGGTGCCGTATTCGAGGGCGTAGGCCATGGAGACGGTCTTGTGCGGGAGCTTGCCCTTCTTGCGGATCGGCACGAAGCCGCAGGAGAGCTGGTGGGCGATGGCCCCGCCGAGGATGAAGCCCCGCGCCTCGATTCCCGCCACCTGCTTGATGCCGCCGCCGGCATAGGGGTGGACCAGCGCGTCCACCGCCCGCCGGAACGAACGCGGGTCCGACAGGAGCGTGGTGATGTCGCGGAAGATGATGCCGGGCTTCGGGTAATCGGGAATCGAGCGAATCGATTCCTTGAGCGCGACGTGGCGGCGGGCTTCCATGGGGACGACCTTCCCTGACGAACGGGGGCGCTTAAATCAGATGGGCCGGCCGGAGGCCAGCCGGCCCCCGTGGAGGCGTGTCAGGCTGCGCCCTGCGCCTTCTTGAGGATCGCCAGCAGATCCCGGTGCAGGCTCTCGTTGCCGCACGCCACGGAGCGGGGTCCCAAGGGCTCGGCCGCGCCGTCCGCCGAGGTCACGAAGCCGCCGGCCTCGCGCACCAGGGCGACGCCGCCCGCGAAGTCGTAGGTTTGCAGGTCGCGCTCCCAGTAGGCGTCGAGGCGCCCGCAGGCGACGTAGGCCAAGTCGAGGGCGGCCGAGCCCAGGCGGCGGGTGCCGCCGGAGACGGCCATCACCGCGGAGAGCTCGCGCAGAAGGCGCGGGTGGCTGCCGCGGCCGAGATAGGGCGTGCCGTAGCCCACGAGGGCATCGGCCATGTCGTTGCGGGCGGCGACGCGCAGGCGGCGGTTGTTCAGGTAGGCGCCCTTGCCGCGCTCGGCCACGAAGAGCTCGTCCTTGATCGGATCGAACACCACGCCCGCCACGATCACGCCCTCGCGCTCCAGGCCGATGGAGACCGCGAAATGCGGCACCCCGTGGAGGAAGTTCGAGGTGCCGTCGAGGGGATCGACATGCCACGTGTGGCTCTTGTCGCTGCCCTCGATGATGCCGCCCTCCTCCAGCACCATCCCGTAGCCGGGGCGCGCCTTCAGGAGCGCGTCCCGCACCACCTCCTCGGCCTTGCGGTCGGCGGCGGAGACGAAGTCGCCCGGCCCCTTGCGGGAGACCTGAAGGTTCTCGACCTCACCGAAGTCACGCCGCAGGCTGCGGGCCGCCTTGCGCGCGGCATCGACCATCACGGTCATGAGGGGCGAGGAAATCATAGCGGTACGGGCTCTTGCGTCGCGGGGTCGCGACGGTGGTTACAGGCAGGCGTCGGAAATGACGAGGCCACAGGCGATTTCCCCCGGCCCCGCCGGGGGGAACATCGGTTCCACCCCCACCCGGGATCGGTTCACCACCCGTCCCACCCTCACCTTCATCCCGAGGTGCCCGCCTTGAGCGGGCCTCGAAGGAAGGCTCCAGGGATCGCAGAGCCACCTGGAGGGCTCCTGCGAGGCCGCCGCTGCGCGTCGGCACCTCGGGACGAGGCGTGAGGATGGGATCCCCGATCGGGGATGGTGTCCGCAACCATCCCCCACGGGGAGGGTCGAAGGCAGGCTACTCCGCCGCCTCGACGAACACCGTGCCGGCCCGCGGCAGGCCGAGGGTCGCCCAGGTCTCGCGCAGCGCCTCGGTGAGGCGGGCGATCTGGCCCGAGTCGTGGAACGGTGACGGCGTGATCCGCAGGCGCTCCGTCCCCCGCGGGACGGTGGGGTAGTTGATCGGCTGGATGTAGATCCGATGCCGCTCGAGGAGGTGGTCGGCCGCCGCCTTGCACAGCTCGGCGTCACCCACCATCACCGGGACGATATGGGTCTCGGTCGAGAGGAGCGGCAGCCCGGCCGCGTCCAGGGCGACCTTCGTCGCGGCGACCTGCCGCTGGTGGGCGGCCCGCTCGGTGCCGGAACGCTTCAGGTAGCGCACCGAGGCGGTCGCCGCCGCCGCCACGGCCGGCGGCAGGGCGGTGGTGAAGATGAAGCCCGGGGCGAAGCTGCGCACGGCGTCGCAGATCGCCGCCGAGCCGGTGATGTAGCCGCCGACGCAGCCGAAGCCCTTGGCCAGCGTGCCTTCGATCACGTCGATCCGGTGCATCACGCCGTCGCGCTCGGCGATACCCGCGCCGCGCTCGCCGTAGAGGCCCACCGCGTGGACCTCGTCGAGGTAGGTCATGGCGCCGTAGCGTTCGGCGAGGTCGCAGAACGCCGCGATCGGCGCGACGTCGCCATCCATCGAGTAGACCGACTCGAACGCGATCAGCTTCGGCCGATCACCCGCCGCCTGAAGCAGCTCTTCGAGGTGCCCGGCGTCATTGTGGCGGAAGATCTGCTTCTCGCAGCCCGAATGGCGCACGCCCTCGATCATCGAGTTGTGGTTCAGGGCGTCGGACAGGATCGAACAGTTCGGGATCAGCTTCGCGATCGTCGCGATGCCGGCCTGGTTCGAGACGTAGCCCGAGGTGAAGACGAGGCCCGCCTCCTTCCCGTGCAGGTCGGCGAGTTCGCGCTCCAGATCGACCAGGGGCGAGCTGTTGCCGGCGATGTTCCGGGTGCCCCCGGCGCCGACGCCGCAGCGCGCCGCCGTCTCGGTCATGGCGCCCACGACCTCCGGGTGCAGGCCCATGCCGAGGTAGTCGTTGGAGCACCACACGGTGATCTCGGTGACCGAGCCGTCCGACCGGCGCCACTTCGCCGCCGGGAAGCGGCCTGAGATGCGCTCGATGTCGGCGAAGACGCGATAGCGCCGCTCGCTGTGCAGCTCCTCCAGGGCGCCGCGGAAGTAGCGATCGTACCCGGCACCCGCACGCGCCTCCGCCACGGGGGGGAGCGTCTTGCCGGGATTCCGGAGTGCGGGCATGGAGCGTCCTTCAGGGGGGAGTCGCCGCCGGTGGGCTGCTGGAATGACGCGCGTTGTATACAGCCTCGGCGCCGATCTGGAACCGCTTCAAGTCGAAGGTCCGCCCGTCGTGCCCTGCAATGCTCGCGACGGTGCCAGGGAGTCCGCCGCCGATGTCCGAGGACAAGCCCGATGCCCGCGCCGAGCGCCTGAAGGCGGCGCTCAGGGCCAACCTGCGCCGCCGCAAGGCGCAGGAGCGGGGCCGCGCGGCACCGGAGAACCCCCAGGCCGGGGCGATCGACGCGCGGCCCCCGGCGGGCGACGGTCCCGATTCCGACAAATCCGGTCTATAGCAGCTGCCGGCTAAACCTGGGTGCCCGTGCGCCCGCGACGGAATTCGGCCCCGCCGTCAGCAGGGGCCCAGGACGGACTCGATGGATCGCATCCACATCATCGGCGGCGCGCCGCTCCACGGCGTGATCCCGATCTCGGGCGCCAAGAACGCGGCGCTGCCGCTGATGATCGCCAGCCTGATGACCGGCGAGACGCTCGAACTCATCAACGTGCCCCGGCTCGCCGACATCAACGCCCTGCTGCGCATCCTCGGCAATCACGGGGTCGATCACATGGTGGTCGGCAAGCGGCCGGGGCAGACCTCCGAGACCGGCCAGACCATCCGGCTCACCGCCTCCAACGTCATCGACACCACGGCGCCCTACGACCTCGTCTCGACCATGCGGGCGAGCTTCTGGGTGATCGCGCCGCTGCTGGCCCGGTTCGGCGAGGCGAAGGTCTCCCTCCCCGGCGGCTGCGCCATCGGGACGCGGCCCGTCGACCTGCTGATCATGGCACTGGAGCGCCTCGGCGCGCAGACCGAGATCGACGGCGGCTACATCATCGCCAAGACGAAGAACGGCCTGCGCGGGGGGGAGATCTCCTTCCCCAAGGTCACGGTCGGCGGGACGCATGTGGCGCTGATGGCCGCCGCCCTCGCCTACGGGACGACCTTGATCGAGAACGCCGCCCGCGAGCCGGAGGTGGTCGACCTCGCCGACTGCCTCAACAAGATGGGCGCGCGGATCAAGGGCGCCGGCACGCCCCGCATCGAGATCGAGGGCGTCGCCCGGCTCGGGGGCGCCCGGCACGAGGTGCTGCCGGACCGGATCGAGACCGGCACCTACGCCATGGCCGTGGCGATGGCCGGCGGCGACGTCGTCCTGCAGGACACCCGCGCCGACCTGCTCCACTCCGCCCTCGACGTGCTGGCGACCACCGGCGCCGAGATCAGCCAGGTGCCGGGCGGCATCCGCGTCCGCCGCAACGGCGGCGGCATCGCCGCGGTGGACGTGACCACCGATCCGTTCCCCGGCTTCCCCACGGACCTGCAGGCGCAGTTCATGGCGCTGATGACCCTGGCGAAGGGCCAGTCGCACATCCGCGAGACGATCTTCGAGAACCGGTTCATGCACGTGCAGGAGCTCGCCCGCCTCGGGGCGAAGATCCGGCTCGACGGCGACATGGCGATCGTGGAGGGCGTCGAGCGCCTGCGGGGCGCCCCGGTGATGGCCACCGACCTGCGCGCCTCGGTCTCCCTGGTCATCGCCGGCCTCGCCGCCGAGGGCGAGACGCAGATCAACCGCGTCTACCACCTCGACCGGGGCTTCGAGGCCCTTGAGGCGAAGCTTGGACGCTGCGGCGCGCAGATCGAGCGCGTGCGGGGATAAGGCGGGGGATGCGCTTGTTTCCATGACGGGAACAAGTTATTTTTATTCGATGCGGGTCATCGCTTTCAGTTCACTTCGTGCTTTTGCAGGGAAGTATCCGAAGGCGAGGCCGGCTCTCGAACGCTGGCATCGGTCCGCCAAGTTGATGATCCCTGAGTCCATGTCGGACATCCAGGCGACCTTCCCGAAGGCGAAGGTTCTGAACGGAGACCGGGTCAGGTTCGAGATTGCTGGCGGGCAGTTCCGCCTGATCGTGGCGTTCGACCTCGAGAAGCAGATTGCGTTCGTCAAGTTCCTGGGGACGCACGCCGAATACGACGATGTCGACGCGCTGACGGTCTCGCAATTCTAGGGGCATGCCATGGAGATCAAGCCGATCCGGAACGACGAGGACCACAAGGCTGCGCTGAAGGAGATCGAGCGGCTGTGGGGTGCCTCCCGCGGTACCCCCGAGGGCGACAAGGTGGATGTGCTGGCAACCCTCGTGGAAGCCTACGAGAACGAGCACTACCCGGTCGGCCCGGCCGATCCGGTGGACATGCTGCATTTCGCCATCGAGGACATGGGCCGCTCGCAGGCGGAGCTGGCGCAGCTTCTCGGATCGCGGGCGCGGGCTTCGGAGATCCTGAACCGCAAGCGGTATCTCACGCTGGCGCAGATCCGGGCCATCAGCGAGGCGTGGCACCTGCCGATCGAGGTGCTGGCGGCGCCCTATCGCCTGGACCGGGACGCGGCCTGACCGGGCTGCGGCGGGCAGCCATCGCCGCCCGCCGCCCAGGACGCTCAGCCGCCGATGGCGCCGCGCTTGAAGCCGAAGCCGGGAATTTCGCAGCCGCAGGGGGCGTTGAACGGACCCGGCCGGGTCGGGCAGTTGCCGCGGGCGGTCACGCAGATCCGGCCGAAACGCCGCGGGCCGTAGTCGTAATCGTCGCGGAAACGCCGGGGACGGTCCTCGTAGTAATCCGGCGGCGGGGGCCGGCGCGGCCTGTAGTCGTACTCGTCGCGGTAATATTGCGCGCTCGCCGGCGTCCCCAGCGCCGGGGCGAGCGCGAGGGCGGTCAGCACCGCCAGCGTGATGCGCTTCACCGTCATCGTCCTGCCTTGTCGTCAGGCCGCATTCCGGCGGCCACGGTCGCCCACAACTTAGCGGTGCGATCATGAACGGCGAATGAGGCGGACCGATCCGACCACGGCGGCGTTGCCCGCACAAGCCGGCGCCGCTACTGACGCCATGCCGCCCCGCAAGGGCCTCCCTCACCCGACCGGACCCTCCGATGGAGCTTCTGAAGCTCGCTGCCCTGGACGCCGAGGATCTCACCGTGATCTCGGCCCATCTGCAGGATGCGATCCTGCCGCCGGAGGATCTCAGCTATCTCGCGGGCGAGAAACGCTTCGCCATGGCGCTGCGCCGGTTCGACTGGTCGGCCGGGCCTGACGCGCCGCCCCGGCGGCGGCTGACCGGCCTGCATTTCGAGCGGGTGCTGTCCGTGCGGACCCGCGGCCTGCGGCGGGGCACGGACGCAATGCCCCTCAGCCTTCTGGCCATCACCTTCCTGCCGGGCGACCCACCCTCGGGGCATATCGAGATCCTGTTCTCCGGCGATGCGACGATCCGGATCGAGGTCGAATGCGTCGAGGTCCGGATGAAGGACCTCGGGCCGGTCTGGGAGGCGGGGGCACGGCCGGGCCACGACGACGTGCCCGAGACCGCAGCCTGAGACGGAAAGAGACGATTATGGTCCGTATCGACAGCCGGGACCCGGATTTCGCGGAGTCCTTCGCGCGCCTCCTCACCCTCAAGCGCGAGATCGCCGAGGATGTGGACGACGCCGTGCGCCGCATCATCGCCGACGTGGTGCAGACGGGGGACGACGCCCTGGTGGACTACACCCGCCGCTTCGACCGGCTCGGGGCCGACTTCACGGCGGATGGCCTGCGCATCGGCGCCGACGAGGTCGCCGCCGCCGTCGAGGCCTGTCCCGCCGAGGCCCTCGACGCCCTGCGCCTCGCCGCGGAGCGCATCGAGACCTTCCACCGGGCGCAGAAGCCGGCCGACCACAGGGCCACCGACGCCCTGGGAGTCACCGCCGGATGGCGGTGGACCGCCCTCGAATCGGTCGGCCTCTACGTCCCGGGCGGGACGGCGAGCTACCCCTCCTCGGTGCTGATGAACGCCGTTCCGGCACGGGTGGCCGGGGTGCCGCGCATCGTCATGGTGGTGCCGACCCCGGACGGCATCCTCAACCCCCTGGTGCTCGCCGCGGCGCATTTGGCGGGCGTGGACGAGATCTATCGGGTCGGCGGCGCCCAGGCCGTCGCTGCCCTGGCCTACGGCACCGGGACCATCGCCCCGGTGGCCAAGATCGTCGGCCCCGGCAACGCCTGGGTCGCGGCGGCCAAGCGCCGGGTGTTCGGGCAGGTGGGCATCGACATGATCGCCGGCCCCTCCGAAGTATTGATCCTCGCCGACGGCGAGGCGAACCCCGACTGGGTGGCCGCAGACCTGCTGGCCCAGGCCGAGCACGACACCGCCGCCCAATCCGTGCTGATCACCGACAGCGCCGACCTCGCCGAGGCCGTGGAGGCGGCGGTGGAGCGCGCCCTGACCACCCTCCCCCGCGCCGAGATCGCCCGGGCGAGCTGGCGCGACTACGGCGCCATCGTCCGCGTCCGCGACTTCGAGGAAGCCGTTCCCCTCGTGGACAGGATCGCCCCGGAGCACCTCGAGATCGAGACGAAGGACGCCGAAGCCCTGTCCCTCAAGATCCGCAATGCCGGCGCGATCTTCCTCGGTGCGCACACGCCGGAGGCGATCGGCGACTACGTGGGCGGGCCGAACCATGTCCTGCCCACCGCCCGGTCCGCGCGTTTCTCGTCGGGCCTCGGGGTCCTCGACTTCATGAAACGCACGACGATCCTCGCCTGCACGCCGGAGAGCTTGCGGGCGCTCGGGCCCGCGGCGATAACGCTTGGCCGGTCGGAGGGGCTGGAAGGCCATGCCCGCTCCGTGGCGATCCGGCTGAACCTGTGAGGCGGTGGGGATGTCGGACAAAGAGCGGGGGGCGGACAAGGGCCCCAATCGCCTCGTCTCGGTGACCCTGGACGAAGCGTCCATCGCCCGCGGCAACCCCGACCAGGAGCACGAGCGCGCCATCGCGCTCTACGACATCCTGGAGGGCAACAGCTTCTCGGTTCCCGGCCGCGAGGGGCCGTTCCGGCTTCTCCTCGGCCTCGTGGAGAACAAGCTCTCCTTCGCCATCAGCACGGTGGAGGGCGAGCCGGTGATGACGCATCTCCTGTCCCTGACGCCGTTCCGCCGGGTGATCCGCGATTACGAGATGATCTGCGAGAGCTACTACAACGCCATCCGCACCGCCTCGCCGAGCCAGATCGAGGCGATCGACATGGGCCGGCGCGGCCTCCACAACGAAGCTTCGGAGACCCTCAAGCAGCGGCTCGAAGGCAAGGTCGACCTCGACCACGACACGGCCAGGCGTCTGTTCACCCTGATCTTCGCCCTCCACTGGAAGGGCTGAATCAGTGGCGGCCCCCCGTCCGGCCTGAGCCGCCATGGCCGAGCCGCCACCCGATCCGGCCCCGCGGAAGCGGCGGGTGCAATCCGTGCTGTTCATGTGCAACTACAACGCGGTGCGCTCACCCGCGGCGGAGGCCATCGCCCGGCACTATTTCGGCAAGTCGATCTACGTGCAGTCGGCGGGCGTCCGGCAGGGTGAGCCCATCGACCCGTTCATGGTCGCCGCCCTCGACGAGATCGGCATCGACGCGCACCGCCACCGTCCCCGCACCATCGAGCAGCTGGAGGACTGGGAGGGGCTGAACTTCGACCTGATCATCACCCTGGCGCCCGAGGCCCACCACAAGGCCATCGCGCTCACCCATACGCTCGCGGCCGACGTCGAGTATTGGCCGACCCCCGATCCGACCCTGGTGCAGGACGCCTCCCGCGAGCAGCGGCTGGACGCCTACCGGGACGTGCGGGACGGGCTGGCGGCGAAGATCAAGCAGCGGCTGAAGTCGTAGGCGCCCTCAGCGCAGGACCGAACGCGGTCCGGTGGTCAGTGCGGCCCGCGCCCGCGCCACGAGCTCCGGCCGCGCCTGGGCGATGTCGTCCCCGTCGAGGAGCGGCGAGGCCGAGAGGGCGGAGAGGTAGGCCGTCTCCTCCCCCCTGCAGGCGCGCAGGGCCGCCGCCGCGGCGAGGTCCTGCCCGGTGACGGCCGCCCGGCTCACATAGGCGTGGTCCAGGCAGCTTTTCCACGAGGAATGCGCCGCGGCGGCGTCGCCCGCCAGCGCGGCGGCCGGCGCCAGGAGGGCGGCGGCGGTCAGGGCGAGGGCGGAGAAGCGAAGGACGGCCACGGGTCGATCCTGCCGGTGGAAAGCACCTGTTAGCCTTCACCGGGAGGATAAAGGATCGGTTAACGTGGCCGTCTGGCTTGTCGATAACTCTGCCGTCAGTCCTGCTTCTCGAAGGCGCCGGCGATGGTGAGGTGCAGGTCGTCGCCGATGAGCGGCAGATAGGTCTTCACGCCGAACTCCGAGCGCTTCACCACGCCGGTTGCCTCGAAGCCGACGGTCATCTTCTTGTCGAGGGGGTTCACGCCGGCGCCGACAAGGGTGACGTCGAGGGTCACGGGCTTGGTCACGCCGTGCAGGGTCAGCTCCCCGGTCACCTTCGCATGGTCCTTGCCGGCGGGCGTGACCTTGCTGGAGACGAAGGTCATCTCAGGGTACTTGCCGCCGTCGAGCCACTGGTCGCCCTTCAGCTCGCCCGTGAGCTTGTCGCTCGTGGTCGTCACCGAGGCCACCGGGATCTTGATGGTGAGCTTCGAGGCGGAGGGGTCCTTCGGCTGCAGTTGCAGCGTGCCCGTCACGTCCGAGAAGCCGCCCGCGTAGTTCGAGAAGCCCATATGCGACACGCGCCAGCCGACCTGCGTGTGGTTCGGGTCGACGGCGTAGGTGCCTGCCGGGATCTGGGCCGGATCGCGGGTCGGCGGCGTCTGCGCCTGGGCGGTGGCGACGCCGGCCAGGATCAGGGTAAGGGCAAGGGTGGACTTCACCGGTCTCTCCATCGTGAGGAACCGCCCGCGTAAGCCCCTTCGCCGCCGCCGTTAAGCCTGAGGCAAGCTCGGCCGTGCTGCAGCGCACAAGCCGGACGGGGCCTCAGTGCGCCCGCGCCACGCAGAATTCCACCGCATCGAGCAGCGCGGACCGCACAGGGCCCTCCGGGAAGATGGACAGGGCGGCCTCGGCCTTCTCGCCGTAATGGCGGGCGCGGGCGACCGTCTCCTCCAGGGTGCCGTGGCGCCGGAGGATGGCGAGCGCCGTGGCGAGGTCGTCGTCGCGGATCTCGCCGCGGGTCAGGGTCCGCCGCCAGAAGGCGCGCTCCTCCTCGCTGCCCCGGCGGTAGGCCAGAACGATCGGCAAGGTGATCTTGCCCTCGCGGAAATCGTCGCCGACGTTCTTGCCGAGGTCGGAGGCGGTGCCGCCGTAATCGAGGGCGTCGTCGATGAGCTGGAAGGCGATGCCGAGGTTCATCCCGTAGGCCCGCGCCGCCGCCTGCTCGGCCTCGCTGCGCTTGGCGATCACCGGCCCGACCTCGCAGGCGGCGGCGAAGAGTTCGGCGGTCTTGCCGCGGATCACGGCGAGGTAGGCCTCCTCGCTGGTCTCCAGGTTCTTGGCGGCGGCGAGCTGCATCACCTCGCCCTCCGCGATGACCGTGGCGGCGGCGGAGAGGATGTCGAGGGCCCGGAGGGAGCCGACCTCGACCATCATGCGAAAGGCCTGCCCGAGGAGGAAATCGCCGACGAGCACGCTCGCCTCGTTGCCCCACTTGATCCGTGCGGCCACGCGGCCCCGGCGCATGTCGCTCTCGTCCACCACGTCGTCGTGGAGGAGCGTGGCCGTGTGCATGAACTCGACGCTGGCGGCGAGCTTCACGTCGCCGTCCTTGCCGGCCTCATCGACGTATCCGCAGAGCTGCGCGCAGGCCAGCGTCAGGATCGGCCGCAGGCGCTTGCCCCCGGAGGCGATGAGGTGGTTCGCCACCTCCGGGATCATGGCCACGTCGGAACCCGTCCGGGACAGAATGGTGGTGTTGACCCGCTTCATCCCGTCGGCCACCAGCGCGACGAGGTCGTTCAACCCGGCATCGACGGGCTTCGTCGGGTTCTCGATCGTGGCGGCGATACCCAAGATCCGTGACTCCCAAGCCGGGCCGTGCGGGAAACGTCCGCACGGAAAGCATCGGCGCCGTCCAATCGCATGGCGCCTGCGGCGTCGCAACATTGCGGGATATGGGCCAGACGGCCCCCGCACTCCACGCGGCGAATGCGCCAACCCTCCGAGGCGATCCCGCGATACCCGTGGCCGCCGCGCTTTCCTGCTACAAGCCGTGTTGTCTTTGCGAGCGCCGCCACGCAATCCGGGGCGGCGGGCCGTGCCGGGACCCGGCGCGCCACCCGAGCACGGCGCCCCGGATGGCTGCACCGGCCGCGCGATGACGATGGTGTGAGCGCGGCGCGCCGCGCGACGGGGGGACAGGGGTGATCGAGCTGATCCGCGCGAACGACATCGTTCTCATCGGCTTCGCGCGCTCGTTGCTGGAGGATGCCGGCATCCCCGTCCTCGTGGCCGACGAGCATATGAGCGCCATGGAAGGCTCCATCGGCATGTTCGGCCGGCGGCTCCTCGTGCCCACGGACCATGCCGCCCAGGCGCGGCGGATCCTGAAGGATGCCGGCCTCGCGCACGAGTTGCGGACGCCGTGACCGCGCCGCCCGACGCCTTCCTCGGGGGGCGCCTCCACCTCCACCAGCCGCCCCGGGGGGCGCACCGGGCGGGCACGGACGCGATCCTGCTCGCGCACCTGCTGTCGCCCCGGCCGGGGGAGAGCCTGTGCGATCTCGGCTCCGGGCCGGGGATCGCCGGCCTCGCCTGCGCGACTTTGCGGCCGGGCCTGTCGGTGACGCTGGTCGAGCGGGATCCGGACCTCGCCGCTTTGGCCCGGGCCAACGCCAGCCTCAACGCGCTGCCGGCCGAGGTGATCGAGGCGGACGTACTCGCCCCCGGCCGGGTCCGCGCCGCCGCCGGCCTCCATCCGGATTCGTTCGACTGCGTGCTGACAAACCCGCCCTACTTCGAGGCCGGGCGCTACCGCCCCTCCCCCGACCCCGCCAAGGCGAGCGCCCACGGCTTCGCCGCAGGGGGGCTGGAGGGGTGGGTCCGGACCTGCGCCGGCATCCTGCGCCCCGGCGGCCGCCTCGGAATGATCCACAGGGCCGATGCCCTGCCCGGATGCCTCGCCGTCCTGGCCGGACGGTTCGGCGGGATCGCCGTGCGGCCGGTCCACCCGCGGGCGGACGACCCGGCGATCCGAATCCTCGTCACCGCCGTGAAGGGGAGCCGGGCGGGCTTCTCGCTGCAACCGCCGCTGGTGCTGCACCGGGCGGACGGGCGCTTCACGCCGGAGGCCGAGGCCCTTCACCGCGGGTGAGACCCGCGCCCGATGCCCGCATTGTTGCTGCACCGCACCTTGGGTTAGGAGCGCAGGACCATGTCCGAGACCGCGACGATGACGCCTTCCCTCTGGACCCGGCTGTCCAACCCCAGCCACTTCATGCGCTGGTCCGCGACGCTCGTGCCATGGCTGACGGCCGTGTCCGTGGCGGCCCTGGCCGTGGGCCTGTACCTGACCTTCTTCGTCGTGCCCGCCGACTACCAGCAGGGCGAGACGGTGCGGATCATGTACGTCCACGTGCCGGCGGCGTGGCTCGGCGTGTTCTTCTACGGCGCGATGAGCCTGTCGGCGATCGGCACCCTGGTGTGGCGCCACCCCCTCGCCGACGTGTCCCAACGGGCCGCGGCGCCCATCGGGGCGGCCTTCACCCTGGTTTGCCTCGTCACCGGCTCCCTGTGGGGCAAGCCGATGTGGGGCACCTACTGGGTGTGGGACGCCCGGCTCACCTCGATGCTCGTGCTGTTCCTGATCTATTGCGGCCTCATCGCCCTGTGGCGGACCATCGAGGATCCGAACCGGGCGGCCCGCGCGGTGGCGATCCTCACGCTGGTCGGCGCGGTGAACCTGCCGATCATCAAGTTCTCGGTGAACTGGTGGTCCACCCTGCACCAGCCGGCCTCGATCCTGCGGATGGGCGGCTCGACCATCGACCCCTCGATGCTCTACCCGCTGCTCCTGATGATCGGCGCGGCGACGCTCGGCGGATCGACCCTCCATCTCTACGCCATGCGCACCGAGATCATGCGCCGCCGGGTGCGGACCCTGACCATCCGCGAGGCCGAGCGCCTGGATGCCGGCGCCCGGCGGATCGTCCCCGGCCCGGCCGGGGCGAGCCCGCTCCCTCAAGCCCTGTAGGCCCCCGTGATGGACCTGGGATCGCATGGCGGCTTCATCGCCGCCGCCTACGCCTTCACGGCGCTGATCATGCTCGGCCTCGTCGTCAACGCCGTCCGGGACCGGTCGGCGCAGCGGCGGGCGCTCCGTCGCTTCGGGGAGGACAGGCGGTGAACACCCTCGACGACGGCACTCCCCCGCCCGCCCGGCGGTCCCTCCTCGTCATCCTGCCCGTCCTGGTTTTCGCCGTGCTGGCGGGGGTGATGTTCCTGCGGCTGCGGTCGGGGGCCGACCCTTCGGCGCTCCCCTCGGCGATGATCGGCAAGCCGGCGCCGGGCTTCACCCTGCCGGCCGTGCCGGGCCTCGCCAAGGACGGCGCCCCGGTGCCGGGCCTGTCGAGCGCCGAGTTGAAGGGCGCGATCACGGTGCTCAACGTCTTCGCCTCGTGGTGCGCCCCCTGCCAGGTGGAGCACCCGATGCTGATGCGGCTCGCCCGCGAGCCCGGGATCCGCCTCGTCGGGATCGACTACAAGGAGCCCGACCCCGCCGCCGGCCGCAAGTTCCTCGACCGGCACGGCGTCCCCTTCGCCGCCGTGGGGGCGGATGCGGACGGACGGGCCGCCATCGATTTCGGCGTCTACGGCGTGCCCGAGACCTTCATCATCGGCCCGGACGGGGTGATCCGCGACAAGATCGTCGGCATCCTCACCCCGGAGAACTTCGCGTCCGTGCTCGCGCGCATCCGGGCCGCCGGCAAGGTCGCGGAGGCGCGGTGAGCGCCTACCCCTCCGGCTGCTTCTGCTCGTAACGCATCAGCAGGGGGGTCTGGGCGAGGGCGAAGAGCACGGTGATCGGCATGATGCCGAACACCTTGAACTTCACCCAGAACTCGTAATCCTGGGTCCGCCAGACGACCTCGTTGAGGACCGCTAGGGCCAGGAAGAACAGCCCCCAGCGGAAGGTCAGCCGGCGCCAGCCCTCGTCGGTCAGCGAGAACACGCTGTCGAGCACCACCGAGAGCAGCGGCTTCCCGAACAGCAGGCCCCCGAGCAGGATGAAGCCGAACAGGCTGTTCACGATGGTCGGCTTGATGACGAAGAACGTCTTGTCCCGGAGCGCCAGGGCGAGGCCGCCGAAGACCAGAACCACCACCCCCGACACCAGGGGCATGATCGGGATGCGGCGCAGGAGCACGAAGTGGATGGCGAGCGACACGATCGTCGCCCCCACGAACAGGCCGATGGCGGCGTAGGTCGTCTGGTCGCCGACGAGGCCGAGCCTCTCGCCGAAGGCGTTGGCGAAGAAGAACAGGACCAGCGGCCCCATCTCCAGGACGAGCTTGGCGAGCGGCGGAAGGTGCCGGCGCGGGGGGATGGCTTCGATCTGCATCGTCATCGTCTCTACCGGGCTTCGCCCGCTCAGTCCCGTTCCAGGCCGGCGACGGCCCTGGCGAAATCCCGGGCCGCGAAGGGCTCCAGATCCTCCACGCCCTCGCCGACGCCGATGAAGTGCACCGGCAGGCCGAACTTGGCCGCCAGCGCCACGAGGATGCCGCCCCGCGCCGTCCCGTCGAGCTTCGTCATCACCAAGCCGGTGATCGGCGCGGCCTGGGAGAACAGCTCCACCTGCGACAGGGCGTTCTGGCCCACGGTGGCGTCGAGCACCAGAAGCGTCGCGTGCGGCGCGTCCGGGTCCTGCTTGCGCAGGACGCGGACGATCTTCTCCAGCTCGGCCATGAGGCCGGTCTTGTTCTGGAGGCGGCCCGCCGTGTCGATGAGGAGGATGTCCGTCCCCGCCGCCTGTGCCTGCTTCAGCGCATCGAAGGCGAGGCCCGCCGCATCCGCCCCCTGGGCGCCGCTGATGACCGGCGTGCCGGTGCGGGCGCCCCAGACGTTGAGCTGTTCGATGGCCGCCGCGCGGAACGTGTCGCCCGCCGCCAGCATCACCGAGCGGCCCTCGGCCCGGAACTTCGAGGCGAGCTTGCCGAGCGTCGTCGTCTTGCCGGCGCCGTTGACCCCGACCGTGAGAATCACGAACGGCTTCCTCGCGAAGTCGATCTCGAGCGGCACCGCCACGGGGTCGAGGGCGCGCTCGACCTCGGTGGCGAGGATCGTGCGGACCTCGTCCGGCGAAATGCCCTTCTCGTAGCGGCCCTTGCCGACCGCCTCGGAAATCCGCATCGCCGTCTCCAGGCCGAAATCGGCCTGGATCAGGGCATCCTCCAGATCCTCCAGGGTGGTGGCGTCGAGCTTGCGCTTGGTGAACAGCCCCGTGACCCGGTCCGACAGGGCCGAGGAGGTGCGCTTCATCCCCGAAGTGAGGCGGCTCCACCAGCCCTTCGCCTCCGGCTCCCGGTCCGGCCCGACCCCGGCATCGTAGGCCAGGGCGGCGGCGGAATCGGTCGGCTGGATGTCGGGATCGAGGGCGACCTGCGGTTCGCGGTTCACCGTGCCGGTATCGACCGGGTCCGCCCCGTGCTCCGGCGGGTCGCCCGCGGTGCCGGCGGGGGGCTTCTCCGGCTCGCCCTCGACGGGCAGCAGGTCGGCGCCCTCGGTGGCGTCGATGGCACCCCCGTCCTCGGGCAGCGGGATGTGGGCCACGTCCTCCGCGCCGGTGGCGAAGTCGGGCTCCCCCTCGGAGGGCGAGGCAGGTGATTCGGGGGCCGGCGTCTCGGTAACCTGGCCCTCGTCCTTCTTCCGCCCGAACAGGCGTCCGAACCAGCCGGGCTTGTCCTCGCTCGTCATAAACCCTCGCATTCCCGTCGAATCAGGCGCATGTGCCCGAACCGATGCTCCACGTCCCCGACATAGGCGCGCGCCTCCTCTACCGCGATGCCCTGCTGCTCGTCATCGACAAGCCGGCGGGACTTCCGGTCCATCCCGGCCCCCGCGGCGGCGAGACGCTCACCGACCACCTCGACGCCCTCCGTTTCGGCCTGCCCCGGCGGCCGGAGGCGGCGCACCGCCTCGACCGGGACACGTCGGGATGTCTCGCCCTCGGCCGCCATGCCAAGGCGCTGGCCCGGCTCGGCAAGCTGTTTTCCGGCAATTCCGTGCAGAAGACCTACTGGGCCGTCGTCTCCGGCGGCCCGGCCGGGGAGGCCGGCACCATCGACATGGCCCTCGGGCGGCGCTCGCCGGACCCGCGCTCGTGGTGGATGAAGGCCGACCCGGACGGCGACCCCGCCCTCACCCATTGGCGCGTCCTCGGCCGCGGCGGGGGCCTCGCGTGGCTCGAACTGAAACCCGTCACCGGGCGGACGCACCAATTGCGCGTCCACTGCGCCGAATCGGGCTGGCCGATCCTCGGAGACCCGATCTACGGCGGCGCCCCCCGGGGCAGCGACCTGCACCTCCACGCCCGTGCCCTGTCGATCCCGCTCTACCCGAAGCGCGACGCGATCTCCGTCGAAGCCCCCGCGCCGGGGCATGTTGCAGATAAGATCAAAACGTTCGCAACGCCGGACATCTGACCGCAACCTGCCTGCCTGGGGCCGATCCCGCCTGTTTCCTCCCGCAAGGCGCGCCGAAGCGCGTCTCTCAGAGGCTGACCGAGAAGGCGGCGACTTCCAGACTCGCCCTCATCCTGAAGCGCCAGAGCGACGCGGAGGCCCCGAAGGAGGCTCCAGGGATCGCACAGCCTTTTGGAGCCCACCTTCGAGGCGGCTGACGCCGCACCTCAGGTTGAAGAGGAACCGGCCCTCCGGGCAAGCTCTCAGGTCGGTGTGGGCGTGTTCATAGACGCGATGGCTCCCAAGGGGCAGTGACACGGCCACCCTCCCCCTGACCGCTCGGTATTCACCCCGCCACCAACCGCGTCCCGTCATGGCCGACGATGCGGACCTCGAGGAGCGTGCCCGGCGCCGGGCCCTCGCCCAGGAGCACGGTGGAGAAATCCTCCGCCCGGCCGGTGCCCCCGCGCTCGGCCAGAACCGTGACCCGACGCCCCACCTGCGCCGCGAGGTGGCGGAGGCGGGCCGCCTCGCCCGAAGCCCGAAGCCGCGCCGCCCTGTCCCGGATCGCCTCCGGCGCCACCGGCGGCATCCGGGAAGCCGGCGTCCCCGGCCGGGGCGAATAGGGGAAGACGTGCAGGTGCGTCAGCCCGCATTCCTCGACCAGGGCGAGGCTGCGGGCGAACTGGGCCTCGGTCTCGGTGGGAAACCCCGCGATCAGGTCGGCCCCGAAGACGACCCCTGGCCGGGCGGCGCGGAGGTCGTCGCAGAATCGGATCGCGTCGGCCCGCGTGTGGCGGCGCTTCATCCGCTTGAGGATCAGGTCGTCGCCGGCTTGGAGCGAGAGGTGCAGGTGCGGCATCAGCCGGTCCTGCCCGGCGATGGCGTCGAGCAGGGCCTCGTCCACCTCGACCGAATCGATGGAGGACAGGCGCAGCCGCGCGAGCCCGGGCACCTCCGCCAGGATCCGCAGGACGAGGCCGCCCAGGGAGATCCCCTCGCCGAGGTCGCGGCCATAGGCGGTGAGATCGACGCCGGTCAGCACCACCTCGCGCCCGCCGGCCTCGACGGTGCGGGCCACCTCGTCGATCACGGTCCCCGCGGGCACGGAGCGCGAGCGCCCCCGGCCGAACGGGATGACGCAGAAGGTGCAGCGGTGGTCGCAGCCGTTCTGCACGGGGATGAAGGTGCGGGTGTGCTCCGCCATGCCGGTCACGCCGGCCGCCTCGGCGGTCCGCGCGTCCATCACCACCCCCGGCCCCCGGGCCGCGCCGGCCCAGGCGGATGGGTTCAGCTTCTCGGCGTTGCCGATGAGGCGGCCGACCTCGGGCATGTCCCGGTAGGCCTGCGTCTCCACCTCGGCCCCGCAGCCGGTGACGACGATTTCTGCCTCCGGCCGGCCGCGGGCCGCCCGCCGGATCGCCTTGCGGGCCTGCCGCCCGGCCTCCTGCGTGACCGCGCAGGTGTTCACCACGATCCGCGCCCGCCCGTCCGCCTCGGCGAGGCGGCGCATCGCCTCCGTCTCGACGGTGTTGAGGCGGCAGCCGAACGACAGGGTCTCGACGCGGCTCGGCCGATCCCGCATCAGCCGATTCCGGCGAACAGCTCCGGCGCGAACGTGCCCTCGGCGACGCGGGCGACGGGGCCGGTCATCAGGACGTGGTCGTCCGCCCGCCACTCCACGAACAACTCGCCGCCGGGCAGGGCGACCTGGGCCTGCCGGCCGATCATCCGCAGGCGCGAAGCCGCGACCACGGTGGCGCAGGCGGCGGTGCCGCAGGCCAGCGTGAGGCCGGCACCGCGCTCCCAGACCCGAAGCTTGATCGCCTCCCGGCCGAGCACCTGCGCCACCGAGATGTTGGCGCGCTCGGGGAAGACCGGATGGTTTTCGAGGAGCGGTCCGATCCGGCCGAGGTCGTAGCTCTCCGGGTCGGCGTCCACGAAGAACACCGCATGGGGGTTGCCCATGTTCACGACGCCCGGCGAATGCAGCACGGGCGCATCGATGGGCCCGATCTGCAGCTCGATGCGCCGGGTGTCCGGAAACGGCTCGGCCAGGGGGATCTCGTCCCAGGCGAGGCGGGGCTTGCCCATATCGACCGTGAAGGACCGCTCGGAGTTCCGGCGCACGCCGACACGCCCGACGCTGGTCTCCAGCAGGAGGCGGCTTCCCTCGGCGGGGCGGGCCATGGCCGGGTCGTCCAGCATGGCGTAGGCGACGCAGCGGGTGCCGTTGCCGCAGGCGCCGGATTCCGTGCCGTCGGTGTTGTAGATCCGCATGAACGCGTCGGTCCCCGGGCTTACGGGATCGTGCAACACCATCAATTGATCGAAGGACGAGCCGGGATCGGCCGCGATGGCGCGCGCCTCGGCCGGGGAGACCAGCAGGCCGGTGCCGCGCAGGTCGAGCACCACGATGGCGTTGCCGGCGCCGTGCATCTTCAGGAAACGTCGATGGGCGAGTGCGCTCATACGCTGCGATCTGTCGGAGAGGTCCGCGGCGCTTATGGCAAACCCCGCGCCTCAGCGCGAGTGCGCCGCAGCGTTGCAGATCCGCCGCACCGGCCGGAGCTGTCGCGGGTGGCCTCGCCGGGCCGTCGGAACGCGACTACCTTGTCGCCAGGCCGCAGCGAACCCCGAGTCGCCGCCGCCGATGGGAGCCCCCGCGTGACCCGTTGCCGCCTCGTCCCCGCGCTCTGCGCCCTCGCCGCCGGGCTGGTCTCGGCCTGGCCGCTGGCCGCGCAGCAACCGCCCCCCTCCACGGCGCCCTCGCCGGCCCAGACCAACCCGCTGCCAACGACCACCGCCCCGAACCCGCCCAAGGACCCGAACCGCAGCGCTGCCCCCGCGCCTGAGCAGGCGGTGACGCCGCCCCCCGCTGGGCAGGCCGCGACCGGCACGGCCCCGGCCGGCCAAGTGATCGACCCCGCCCGTCCGCCCCTGGTCATGAAGCCCGCCGAGCCCGGCGACGTGGACGAGGTGACGCTGCCGGCCAAGCCCGCGGCGATCCTGTCCGGGAAGGCCAAGTGGGAGGAGGCGGTGCAGGGCCTGCAGAAGGCCTTCGCGCAGATCGAGGCCGACCTCGCCAAGGCTGGCATCAAGCCGGCCGGGCGGCCGCTGGCGGTGTTCACGAAGACGGAGGATGACGGCTTCGAATTCGAGGCGATGATCCCCGTCGCCTCGTCCCCCGCCCCCGCCCCGGCGATGGAGGACGGCCTGCGCTTCGGCACGACCCCCTCGGGCAAGGCCCTGCGCTTCGCGCACAGGGGCTCCTACGAATCGATCGACAGCACCTACGAGACGCTGACCGCCTATCTCGATGCCAAGGACATCGTGGTGCAGGACCGCTTCGTGGAAGAGTACGTGACCGACCTGAAGGACGGCACGGACGACGCCCTCGACGTCAACATCTACGCCCTCACCAAATGATCTCCGGCGATGGCGGGGGGCCGGCGCACCTGACCCGGCCGCGCGGCGATGGACATTTTGCCGCCTCCGCGACCCTCCGGGAACGCCGCGAAGCTGCGCGGGATTTGCCCGCCATGTTAGCAGCGGACGACCAGTCGCCCCCCAAGGCTGCGCAGGCGGGGGATGGGGGGCGGGGACCGGCGGGCTCCGACCTCGCGCTCGCCGTGCATGCCCGGCTCAGCGCCGTCTACAATTGTCCCATCCCGTATTTCAGCGCGATGGATCCCCTGTCGGAGCTGATCTCGGCGCTGCTCTCGCACCGGACGCGCAACGCGGCCTCCGGACAGGCGTTCGCCGCCCTGCGCCAGCGCTTCCCGACATGGGATGAGGTGATGCGGGCCGACACGTCCGAGATCGAGGCGGCGATCCAGGGGGTGACGTGGCCGGAGATGAAGGCGCCGCGGATCCGCACGATCCTGTCCGCCATCGAGGCCCGGGCGGGCAGCCTGAGCCTCGCCTTCCTCGCCGACCTCGCGCCGGACGAGGCGCGGACGTGGCTGGAGGCGTTCCCCGGCATCGGTCCCAAGACCAGCGCCGCGGTGCTGGCCTTCTCGTCCCTGCGGATGCGGGCCCTGCCGGTCGACAGCCACCACCACCGGGTCGCGCAGCGGCTCGGCCTCATCGGCAAGCGGGTCGGGCTCGTCCCGGCCCATGTGATCCTGGCGGCACAGCTTCCCGCCGCCTGGAGCGCGCAGGATGTCTATGACAACCACGAGATCCTGATGATGCACGGCCAGAAGGTCTGCCACTTCCGCCGCCCCGCCTGCGGACGCTGCGCCCTGGTCGACCTCTGCCCCAGCGCCCTCACCGAGGTGCGCGAGCCGTAGGGCGCGGCGCCGTGTCGTCCCGCCGTCACCGGGGATGCGGTGACGGGACCGGAGGCGGCGGGACGCCTCCGAACGGAGCGGTTCCCTGGATCGCTTCGCTCCGCTCGCAAAGACGGCGAGGTTTTCAAATTCCCGCTCCGTCATCGCGAACGCAGTGAAGCGACCCAGGGCAGCGGGACGCCTCCGCACGGGGCGGCTCCCTGGATTGCTTCGCTCCGCTCGCAAAGATGGTGTGGCTTTCGAATTCCCGCTCCGTCATCGCGAACGCAGTGAAGCGACCCAGGGCAGCGTGACGCCTCCGCACGGGGCGGTTCCCTGGATTGCTTCGCTCCGCTCGCAAAGACGGTGTGGCTTTCGAATTCCCGCTCCGTCATCGCGAACGCAGTGAAGCGACCTAGGGCGGCGGGACGTTCACGAACGTGGCTGTTCCCTGGAGTGCCCCCCCTCGCTGAGACGCCGGATCAGGGTGAGGCGACGGGGCTCCGCCCGCGTCCGATGCAACAGCCTTGACCCTCCGATGGCGGGGGTGCCACTAACCGCCGCCCGGCTGGCGAGACGTGACCCTACGACACCCCGGCCCCTCTCTTTCAGGATCGGCGCCGATGGCCGCGTTCAAGGAACTGGTGTTCTCGGGGGTCCAGCCGACCGGAAACCTTCACCTCGGCAACTATCTCGGTGCCATCCGCCGCTTCGTGGAGATGCAGGAGCGCGCCGCGCAGTGCCTCTACTGCGTCGTGGACCTTCACGCGATCACCGTGTGGCAGGACCCCGAGGCCCTGCGCGGCCAGATCAGGGAGGTGACCGCCGCCTTCCTCGCCGCCGGCATCGATCCGGCGCGGTCCATCGTCTTCAACCAGAGCCAGGTGCCGCAGCACGCCGAACTCGCCTGGGTGTTCAACTGCGTCGCCCGCCTCGGCTGGCTGAACCGCATGACCCAGTTCAAGGAGAAGGCCGGGAAGGACCGGGAGAACGCCTCCATCGGCCTCTACGACTATCCCGTGCTCATGGCCGCCGACATCCTCGCCTATCGCGCCACCCATGTGCCGGTGGGCGAAGACCAGAAGCAGCACCTGGAACTGACCCGCGACATCGCGCAGAAGTTCAACACCGACTTCGCCGGCTCCATCGCCAACCAGGGGCACGAAGGCGGCTTCTTCCCGATCACCGAACCGCTCATCGGCGGACCGGCGGCGCGGGTGATGTCCCTGCGGGACGGCACGAAGAAGATGTCGAAATCCGATCCCTCGGACAATTCCCGCATCAACCTCACCGACGAGTCGGATGCTATCGCCCAGAAGATCCGCCGGGCGAAGACCGACCCCGAGGCCCTGCCCTCCGAAGTGGCAGGGCTGAAGGACCGGCCCGAGGCGGACAACCTCGTGGGCATCTACGCGGCCCTCGCCGGCCAGACGCGGGAGGACGTGCTGCGCGACTTCGGCGGGGCGCAGTTCTCGACCTTCAAGCCGGCGCTGGCCGACCTCGCGGTGTCCAGCCTCGCCCCCATCGCCGCCGAGATGCGCCGGCTCTCGGCCGATCCCGGCCATATCGATGCGGTGCTGGCCGACGGGGCCGCCCGGGCGGAGGCCATCGCGCAGGACACCCTCGACGCCGTGAAGGATATCGTCGGGTTCGTGCGGAGGAAGCGGGCATGACCGTCAGGGCGCTGGTCTTCGACGTCTTCGGGACGCTGGTCGACTGGCGCTCCGGCGTCGCGCGGGAGGCGCGGCGCCTCCTCTCGGCTCAGGCCCCAAACCTCGATGCCGGCGCCTTCGCCGATGCGTGGCGGGGGCGCTACCAGCCCTCTCTGGAAACCGTCCGCTCCGGCGCCCGCCCCTTCGTGGATCTCGATACGCTGCACGCCGAATCGCTGGCCGACGTGCTGGCGCAGTTCGGCATCGCGGACGTCTCCGATGCGGTGCAGGCCGAACTGGTTCAGGCGTGGCACCGCCTCGACGCGTGGCCGGAGGTGCCGGCCGCCCTCGCCCGGCTCCGGGACACCTTCATGCTCGCGCCGAACTCGAATGGCCCCGTGCGGCTGATGGTGGACCTCGCCCGCCGCAACGGCCTCGTGTTCGATGCGGTGCTCGGCGCAGGCTATTCCCGCGACTACAAGCCGAAGCCGGCCCTCTACCGCGACGCGGTGGCCGCCTTCGGCTTCGCGCCGCACGAGACGATGATGGTCGCCGCCCATTCGAGCGACCTCGCGGCGGCGGCGAGCCATGGACTCTCCACCGCGCACATCGCCCGACCCTCGGAACACGGGCCGGCGGGCGGCGAGATGGGGCCGAGCGTGCCCGTGACCTACGCGGCGTCCGATCTGGCGGACTTCGCCGACCAACTCGGCTGCCGCTGACGCGCGAGAGGGGAGCCCCCATGGCCGATTGGAACCCTGCCCTCTACACCCGCTTCGAGGACGAGCGGACCCGCCCCGCCGCGGAGCTGCTGGCCCGGGTGCCCCTCGACGGGCCGGCGCTCGCCATTGACCTCGGCTGCGGGCCGGGCAACTCGACGGCCCTCATCGCCGCCCGATACCCGGAGGCCGAGATCGTCGGGCTCGACACCTCCCCCGCCATGCTCGACAGCGCGCGGGCGCGCCTGCCGACACTGCGCTTCAACCTCGCCGACGCGGCGACCTGGGCGCCGGAGCGGGCGCTGGACCTGATCTACGCCAGTGCCGTGCTGCAATGGCTCCCCGACCACCCGACCCTGCTGCCGCGCCTGTTCGGCCTGCTGGCGCCGGGCGGGGTGCTAGCGGTGCAGATGCCCGACAACCTCGCCGAGCCGACCCACCGGCTCATGCGCGAGGTGGCGGCCTCCGGCCCCTGGGCCAAGGCGATCGGAGACCCGGCCGTGGCGGGCCGCCTCGGCCGGATGCTGGAGCCCGCCGGCTACTACGATCTGCTCGCGCCGCTGGCCGCCGAGGTCGAAGTCTGGCGCACCGCCTATCACCACCGCATGGCCGATGCGGCGGCGATCGTTTCCTGGGTGAGAGCCACGGGGCTCCGCCCCTTCCTCGATCCCCTGGACGCGGACCAGCGCGCCGGCTTCCTGGCGGCTTACGAGGCGAAAATCGATGCGGCCTATGACCCGCGGGCGGACGGCAGACGTCTCCTTGCCTTCCCGCGAGTCTTCATCGTGGCGCGCAAAGCCTCCTGACACCCTCCGGTCATTGCGAGCGTAGCGAAGCAATCCAGGTAGGCGCCACATTCGGAAGCGTCCCGCTGCCCTGGTTTGCTTCACTTCGTTCGCAATGACGTCGGTGGGTGAACTGTGAGATCAGCCTTGCCCGCGCGCGACGAGTTCGCCGTAGGCCCCGAGATCGAGCTCACCCTCGGCGGCGACCCTTGCCCGATCCTCGTCCGCGATGACCGGCTGCACGAAGTCCAGGCGCTTCCACTGCGCCAGTGGCGTCTCCTTGCCGTCCTTCGGCACGTAGCGGCTCTGCTCGACCTTCGTGTAGCGGTGGATGTAGCGGGGGCAGTTCACCCACAGCGTCTCGACCTCGACGCGCACCATGTACTGCGCCTCCGGGTAGCTCGCCGTCAGCGGGTCGTCCCTCACGATCCGCGCGGTGCCCTGGACGCGCAGGCGATGCGGCGTCTCGAAATCGATGAACAGCAGGCCGACCTTTCCTTGGCCGACGATGTTGCCCATCGACAGGAACATGCCGTTCCCGTCGTAGCCGGGGAAGGCGAGCGTCGTGTCGCCGACCACGCTGACAACGCCGGTCGGGCCGCCCTTGTAGGAGACGGTCGGGTTGCCGTCCTCGTCCACGGTCGAGAGAAAGAACATGTCCCGCGATTCGATGAAGGCGCGGTCCTGCTCGTCGATGGCGCGGTGGACGTGGTGCTTGTCGAGGAAGTCGGCGAGCTTGGTCGTGCCGAAATCGTCCTGAAGGGCGCGGTGCGCCTCACCGTACAGCGTGTCCAAAGGCTCCTCCCATACTTCTGGTTGGAGCCGTTCATTCCAGAGGCGGCGCGCAAAGAAAAGGGCCGGCCCCATCGCTGGAGCCGGCCCCGTTGCCTCACGGCAAGGGAGATCAGTTGCGCGACTTGTCGACCAGGGCCTTCTCGGAGATCCACGGCATCATGCCGCGCAGCTTGGCGCCGACTTCCTCGATCGGGTGGGCGGCGAGCTTGGCGCGGGTCGCCTTGAACGAGGTCTGGTTGACCTTGTTCTCCAGCATCCAGTTGCGGGTGAAGGTGCCCGACTGGATGTCGTTCAGCACGCGCTTCATCTCGGCCTTGGTCTCGGGCGTGATGATCCGCGGGCCGGTGACGTACTCACCGTACTCGGCCGTGTTGGAGATCGAGTAGTTCATGTTGGCGATGCCGCCCTCGTAGATGAGGTCGACGATCAGCTTCACCTCGTGCAGGCACTCGAAATAGGCCATCTCGGGGGCGTAGCCCGCCTCGACGAGGGTCTCGAAGCCGGCCTTGATCAGGTCCACGAGGCCGCCGCAGAGCACGGCCTGCTCGCCGAACAGATCGGTCTCGCACTCTTCCTTGAACGTGGTCTCGATGATGCCGGCGCGGCCGCCGCCGTTGGCGGAGGCGTAGGACAGGCCGAGGTCGTGGGCGTTCCCGCTCGCGTCCTGGGCGATGGCGATCAGCGTCGGCACGCCGCCGCCGCGCAGGTACTCGGAGCGCACGGTATGGCCCGGGCCCTTCGGGGCGACCATCAGCACGTCGAGGTCCGCGCGCGGCTCGATCAGGTTGAAGTGGACGTTCAGACCGTGGGCGAACAGGAGCGCGGCGCCCTGCTTCATGTTGCCGGCCAGCGACTCGCGGTAGATGTCGCCCTGCAACTCGTCCGGGGTGAGCATCATCACCACGTCGGCCCACTTGGCCGCCTCGGCGACCGAGAGGACCTTGAAGCCCTCGTGCTCGGCCTTCTTGGCGGTGGCGGAGCCCTCGCGAAGCGCGATGACGATGTCCTTCACGCCCGAATCGCGCAGGTTGAGCGCGTGGGCGTGGCCCTGGCTGCCGTAGCCGACGATGGCGACCTTCTTGCCCTTGATCAGGTTCAGGTCTGCGTCGCGATCGTAATACACCCGCATGGCGGCTTCTTCCTCTGATGATGACGGTGAGCGCGCGCGGGCGCTCCTGTGGTGTGCGGCCGTGCGATGCGCGGGCTTTTAGCCGCGTAAGACCCTGAACGGAAGGCCAAACCGTACAGGGCTGGT
This sequence comes from Methylobacterium sp. J-076, assembly GCF_022829405.1. Classification (GTDB taxonomy): domain Bacteria; phylum Pseudomonadota; class Alphaproteobacteria; order Rhizobiales; family Beijerinckiaceae; genus Methylobacterium. The sequence continues at coordinate 59,754 of NZ_JAKSXW010000149.1, read as the reverse complement.
CCGCCGTCAGGCCGGAAGTGCCAGCCCCTCGCGGGCAAACACCGCCTGCACCGCCGGCCGGGCGCAGACGCGCCGCGCATGGGCGGTCCAGGCCGGGAAGCGTCCGGCCATGTCGAACTTCAGGGACGGGCCACGTCCCCAGACCCAGAAGACCATGAGGTACGCGTCGGCGACGCCGAACCGGTCACCCACCGCCCAGCCGCCGTGGGAGAGGCGCACTTCGGTCATGGTGCAGAGGTCGCCGTAGGTGTCGGCCGCCTTGGCGCGGATGCCGTCGAAGGCCTCCTCGTCCCCGGTGTACCGTTCCGGGCGGCGCACGTGGGCGTAGGTGACGTGATGGTTGCAGGCGAGCCAGCCGAGCCATTCGTCGGCGATGGCCATCTCGCGCAGGTCCGTCGGCCACAGGCCCTTCTCCGGCACCTGCCGGGCGACGTGCCGGATGATGGCCGCGCATTCGGTGAGCACCCACCCATCCTCGACCAGCGCCGGCACGCGGCCCCGATCGTTGATGGCGAGGTATTGCCCGGAGCGCTGGTCGCCCCTGGCGAGGTCCAGAGCGTTCCCCTCGTAGGGCAGGCCGGATTCCTCGAGGACGATATGCGCGGCCAGCGAGCAGGCGCCGGTGGCGTAGTAGAGGGTGCGGGCGGTCATTGCTGTCCAGTATTGATGGGGGCTTCGATGCCGATCAACGTCGCGACTTGATGGCGGACCTTGTTCAGGATCGGCGTCGGCACAAAACCAAGACGTCTCAGAATACGGGTGCGTTGATCGATGGAACGGATCTGATCGGTTAGGACCGCCCCCGTCGTACCCAGTCCCGGCCGCAGCATCACTTTGGTCGGCCAGGGTTCGACGTTGTTCGTGATCGGACAAACGATTACGCGACGCGTCGCGGCATTCATCAGGGCTTCCGAGATGATGAGTGCCGGACGGCGCCCATCCTGCTCCGTCCCGCGAACCGGGCCGAACTCGACGAGTATCAGGTCGCCGGCCTGGAGCGTCGTTTCACCGGGAATAGTCATCGTCGATGACCTCGGAACCGCGGTCCGGCCCCCACTCTACGGTCGGCGGCTCGAAGTCCGGACCGAGGCGGCGCATCTCCTCGACCATTTCTTCGAGTGTACAGACCGGTGATCCATCGGCGTAGCGGCGACCTGCCCACGGCCGACGCTCCGAATCCCGTTCCCGCTTCGCGACGATCTCCACAGTCTCGCCTTCCCGGACGCCGAGTTCCTCAGCCTCCGAGTCGGTCAATCTGACGACGAGATCGTCACCCCAGCGGACGACCTTGGCTTCCATGGCTCGCGACTCCCACGGCAAGGGCGCATCCTAGCAGACGCGCCGACGCCGTCCTAAAGCGGCTCGGCGCCCCGGCTCATCGCGGCGATGCCGGTGCGGCAGATCTCCACGAGGCCGATGACACTCATCAGCCGCACGAAACGGTCGACCTCCTCGGTGGCGCCGGTGAGCTCGAAGACGAAGGAATTGAGCGTCGCGTCCAGGGTCTTGGCGCCGAAGGCCGCCGCCAGCCGCAGGGCCTCGCTCCGGTGCTCGCCCTCGCCCCGCACCTTCACGAGGCAGATCTCCCGCTCCAGGGTGTTACCCTGGAGGGTCAGGTCCACCACCCGGTGCACCGGCACCAGCCGGTCGAGCTGCGCCTTGATCTGTTCGATCACCGCGTTCGTGCCGGTGGTCACGATCGTGATGCGCGAGAGGTGGCGGGCCTCCTCCGTCTCGGAGACGGTGAGGCTCTCGATGTTGTAGCCCCGGCCCGAGAACATCCCCGAGATCCGCGCCAGGACACCCGGCTCGTTGTCGACCACCACCGCGAGGGTGTGCCGGTTGACCGGCTCGACCCGGACCGGATCCGGGTAATGGGTGTTCATCGCGTTCATCCCTGTAGTCCCAACCTGTCGTTGCAGCCCTGGGCGGGCCGATGGGAGCGAAGTCCGGCTCCGGGTCCTTGCCTGGACGCTCCCGGAGACGCGTGATAACGGCGCGGCCGATGACACCTCGACAGCGCGCCCTCGATGCCGTGAGTCCCGGAGGACGCCTCGGCGTCGAACTCGGCCCCCTGAACCGGCCGCTGATCCGGCGCGGGGACGGCGACATCCTCTATGCCGACCACCGCAGCACGGACGACCTCCGCGCCAAGTATGCCGGCCACGATTCGGTGGACGGGCCGGGGGCGCAGTCCATCGTCGAGGTCGATCTCGTCCTCGAACACCAGAGCCTCGCCGAGGCCCTCGGCGCGCGGGCGCCCGTGGACTACATCGTGGCGAGCCACGTCCTGGAGCACATCCCGGACCCGCTGGGCTGGCTCAACGAGCTCGCCGCCGTCCTGCGGGAGGACGGGGTGATCTTTCTGGCGGTGCCCGACAAGCGGTTCACCTTCGATTTCCACCGCAGGCCCTCCACGACCGGCGACCTCGTCGGCCATCATATCGCGGGGGCGAAGATCGCGAGCCCCACCCAGGTGTTCGACTACGTGTCCCGCGTCGCCAAGGTCGATCCCCGCGCGGTCTGGGCCGGCACGGAACGCGACCCGGGGCCGATCTTCGAAGGCCAGCTCCCCCGGGCGCTGGAGGACGCGCGCAACGTCGCCGCGCACGGCAGCTATTACGACGCCCACTGCACAGTCTACACGCCGGTGAGCTTCCTCGCCGTGTTCCGCGAGGTGATCGAGCTCGGGCTCATCCCCTTCGAGATCGCCCGGATCGACCCGACGGCGCGCAACACCATCGAGTTCTTCGTCACCCTGCGCAAACGTGCGGATGCAAGCCCGGCCGCCCGTGCCGCGGCGACCCCCCGCCTCGACCCGCGCCAGCACGGCGAGCTGCCGGAGGTGCCGGTGCGCGGCATCGGGCGGCGCCTCGCCCTGGCGCTGCGGATGCTGCGCACCGGCAGCATCCGCAGGTATGAGACCGGCCAGCACGGCTGAACCTTCGGCGAAGGAATCAGACCAGCATCTTGCCTTCCTCGGAGATCACGTCGCCCAGCTCGACGCCGGTCTCGCCGAGGTAATCGGAGAGCAGCATCTCGTTGTGCGCCTTGCCCGAAGGGATCATCGGGAAGCAGTTCTCGGTCTTGTCGACCACGCAGTCGAACAGGACCGGGCCGTCGTAGTCGAGCATCTCGGCGATGGCCGCGTCGAGGTCGCCCGGCTTCTCGCAGCGCATGCCCTTCGCGCCGTAGGCCTCCGCGAGCTTCACGAAATCCGGCAGGCTCTCGGAATAGCTCTGCGAGTAGCGCGAGCCGTGCAGCAGCTCCTGCCACTGGCGGACCATGCCCATGTACTCGTTGTTCAGGATGAAGACCTTCACCGGCAGGCGATACTGGATCGCCGTCGACAGCTCCTGGATGTTCATGAGGATCGACGCCTCGCCCGCGATGTCGATCACGAGCCCGTCCGGGTTGGCGAGCTGTGTGCCGATGGCCGCCGGCAGGCCGTAACCCATCGTCCCGAGGCCGCCGGAGGTCATCCAGCGGTTCGGCTCCTCGAACTTGAAGTACTGCGCCGCCCACATCTGGTGCTGGCCGACCTCGGTGGTGATGAAGGTCTTGCGGTTCTTGCACGCCTCGTAGAGCCGCTGGACCGCGTATTGCGGCTTGATGATCGTGCCCGACGGCCAGTAGGCGAGGCAGTCGCGCGCCTTCCACGCCCGGATCTTCTGGAACCAGCCGTCGAGGTTCGACTTCTGCGGCTTGTCCGCCAGGGCGCGCCACGCCTCCAGCATCTCGGCCAAGACGTAGGCGCAATCGCCGACGATGCCGACATCCACCTTCACGACCTTGTTGATCGAGGAGGCATCGACGTCGATGTGGATCTTCTTCGAGAACGGCGAGAAGGCATCGAGGCGGCCGGTGATCCGGTCGTCGAAGCGCGCGCCGATGCAGACCATCACGTCGCATTCGTGCATCGCGAGGTTGGCCTCGTAGGTCCCATGCATGCCGAGCATGCCCAGGAACTTCTCGTCCGAACCCGGATACGCCCCCAGCCCCATCAGGGTCGAGGTGATCGGGAAGCCGGTCTCGGCGACCAGCTCACGCAGCAGGCGGGACGCCTCCGGGCCGGCATTGATCACGCCGCCGCCGGTGTAGAGCACCGGCCGGCGCGCGCCCGCCATCAGCTCCACGGCCGCGCGGATCCGCTCGGGATCGCCCTTCACCGCGGGCTTGTAGGTCTTGTGCCGCATGGTGGTGGGGCGCTCGTAGAGGCCCGAGGCGAACTGGATGTCCTTCGGCAGATCGATGACGACGGGGCCGGGGCGGCCGTTCTTCGCGACGTAGAACGCCTCGTGCAGGATGCGCGGCAGGTCCTCGATCGATTTGACGAGGTAATTGTGCTTCGTGCAGTGCCGGGTGATGCCGACCGTGTCGCATTCCTGGAAGGCATCGGTGCCGATCAGGTGCGTCGGGACCTGCCCGGTGATGCAGACGAGCGGGATCGAATCCAGCATCGCATCGGTCAGGCCGGTGACGATGTTGGTGGCGCCGGGGCCCGACGTGACCAGGACGCAGCCGACCTTGCCCGAAGAGCGCGCATAGCCCTCGGCGGCGTGCACCGCCCCCTGCTCGTGCCGCACCAGGATGTGCTTCACGGCATTCTGGTGGAACAGCGCGTCGTAGATCGGAAGCACTGCGCCGCCGGGATAGCCGAAGAGCGTATCCACGCCCTGATCCTGGAACGCCCGGATGACCATCTCGGCCCCGGTCATGACCTCGCCGCCCATGTCCGTCTCCTCGTCCTCTCGGCCGGTTCTCCCGGCCGTCCTTCACTCCGACGCACGTGTCTCAGGCAACAAAAAAGGGCCCCGAGGGACCCTGCAAGCGTCACCAACCGGATCGCGGCCTGTACTAAGGCCGCCCCGTCGGTGACGCCACCGCTACAATGAGAACCGCGCGCATCGAAAATTCCAAAACCGTTTCGGCGCCGCGCCCCCGGTGAAACCGGAACCGCCATGCACCAACGATCTTGTGCTGTAACGAAAGCCGATCGGTCGGTCAACGACCGCACGGGCCTGAAATGCCTCCCGCGACACCGCCGCCAGGACGGCGATATCGGTGATGACTCCGGCGACCTCGTGACAAGCCGCACGCTTCCCTCCCATGATGGGCGGGGTGCACGTTAAGGTTATGCATTCCAGACCGCCGCCCCTTGCCCGGGTGGCGAGCCGCACAGGAGTTCCTGATCGCGATGTCGCCGCCCGAGAAGCCGAGAAACGATGGGCCCGCTGCGACCGTCATGCAGGGGGGACTGTCCGGGGTGATCGATCGCCACCACGACATCTTCTTCGCCGCGGTCGAAACGACGCGGATGCCGATGATCGTCACCGATCCTCACCAGCAGGACAATCCGATCGTCTTCGTGAACCGGGCGTTCGAGAAGATGACGGGCTACCACCGGAGCGGGATCGTCGGGCGGAACTGCCGCCTGCTCCAGGGCCCGGCGACCGATGCTGGCAAGATCGCCGAGATCCGCACGGCGATCGCGGAGCAGCGGGAATTCGCCACCGAGATCCTGAACTATCGCAAGGACGGCACCACCTTCTGGAACGCCCTGTTCGTCTCGCCGGTCTACAACAAATCCGGCGACCTGATCTACTTCTTCGGATCCCAGCTCGACGTCTCCCGCCGCCGGGATGCCGAGGAATCGCTCCATCAAGCCCAGAAGATGGAGAGCCTGGGCCAGCTCACGGGCGGCATCGCCCACGACTTCAACAACCTGCTTCAGGTCATCTCCGGCCATAACGAGGTCATCCTCGCCCTCATCGATCACCCGGACGTGGACATCTCCCGTCTGCGCCGGGCGGCCGAGGCCGTCCACGAGGCGGCCGACCGGGCGGCCAAGCTCACGCACCAGCTGCTCGCCTTCTCACGGAAGCAGAGGCTGGAGGGCCGGGTCCTCAACCTCAACGGCCTCGTCGGCGGCATGAGCGAGATGGCCGCGCGGACGCTGGGCGACCACGTGACCCTGCGGAAGGAGCTGGCCCCCGACCTCTGGAACGCCCGGCTCGACCCGACCCAGGCCGAGTTGGCACTCCTCAACATCCTGCTCAACGCCCGGGACGCGATGCCCGGCGGGGGCACCGTGACGGTGAGGACGGAGAACCTGAGGGTCGTTAAGGACGACGCGGTTCCCTACAGGTCCGTGCCGCCGGGCGCCTACGTGACCGTCTCGGTGACGGATACGGGCGGGGGCATGCCGCCGGAGATCCTGGCGCGCATCCTCGAACCGTTCTTCACCACCAAGGGCGAGGGCAAGGGCACCGGCCTCGGGCTGGCGATGGTCTACGGCTTCGCCAAGCAGTCCGGCGGGTCGGTGAAGGTCACCTCGGAGGTGGGGCACGGCACGACGGTGCGCCTGCTCTTCCCGGCGAGCGACGAGGCGGTCGAGGAGGAGCGCCGCGCGGCGACCCGCACCGCCGACCGCCGGGGTTCGGAGACGATCCTGGTCGTCGATGACCGGCCGGACGTGGCCGCCACCGCCGGGGCGATCCTGGAGGATTTCGGCTACCGGGTGATCCTCAGCGACGGCCCCGCCCCCGCCCTGGACATCCTCGACGGCGCGGCGCGGATCGACCTGCTGTTCACGGACCTGATCATGCCTGGCGGGATGAACGGCGTGATGCTGGCCCGGGCGGCGCGGGAGCGCCAGCCGCGGATCAAGGTGCTGCTCACCACGGGCTATGCCGAAGCCTCGCTGGAGCGCACCGATGCCGGCGGCTCCGAATTCGAGATCATCGACAAGCCCTACAAGCGCCTGGAGCTCGCCCGCCGGGTCCGGCGCGTCCTCGATGGGGCGACGGGGGTGGCCTGATCCCGGCCCCCCGGGGCGGCGGTGGGCGGGAGGCCGCCCGTCAGGCCGCGGGCGGCGGGTGCCGCCGAACCCAGCCGCTCGCGGCATCGTAGGCGGCGCCGAGTTGCAGGCAGGCCAGCTCCCCATGGTTGCGACCGATGATCTGGATGCCCGCCGGGAGCCCATCGGGACCGAACCCCGCCGGCACGGCCAGGGCCGGGAGGCCCGCCATGGTCGCCGGGATCGCGGTCTGCATCCAGCGATGGTACGTGTCCATCGTGCGTCCGCCCACCCGCTCCGGCCAGCGCAGGGCCTTGTCGAACGGGAAGACCTGACTCGTCGGCATGACGACGAAATCGTAGACCTCCATGAACCGGCGCAGGGCCGCGTACCAGAGCGTCCGCCCCTCCTGCGCCGCCGTCACCTGCTCGGCCGAGAGCACGAGCCCGCGCTCGGCCTCCCACACCGCCTCCGGCTTCATCAGGGCCTTGCGCGCCGGGTCCTCCACCAGGGGCCGGAGGGCGGCGGCGACGGTGAAGGCGCGCAGCACCCGCCAATCCCGCCACACCCGTTCGAGGTCGAAGTCCGGCACCGCCTCGTCCACCCGACAGCCGATGGCGGTGAAGGCGGGCAGCGCCGACCGGCAGGTCTCCAGCACGTCGGGGTCGAAGGGGATCCGTCCGCCGAAATCACCGAGCCACGCGATCCGCACGCCGCGGAAGTTGCGCTCCAGGGGTGCGGCGAACCCATTGGGGTCCTGGCGGATCGAATTCGGGCAGCGCGGGTCGTAGCCCGCCTGCACGGAGAGCATCAGGCCGATATCGGCGGGGCTGCGCCCGATCGCCCCCGGCACGCTGAGGCCGGGGCTGAACACGTCCGCCCCCTCGACCGGGATGCGCCCCCAGCAGGTGCGCAGGCCGTACACGTTGTTGAAGGCCGGCGGGTTGCGGAGCGATCCGCCATGGTCGGTCCCGTCCGCCACCGGCTGCATCCGCAGGGCGACGGCCACCGCCGCGCCGCCGCTCGACCCGCCGCCGGTCTTGCCCGGATCGTAGGCGTTGGCCGTGACCCCGTAGACCGGGTTGAAGCTGTGCGAGCCCAGGCCGAATTCCGGCACGTTGGTCTTGCCGATGAAGATCGCCCCCGCCGAGCGCAGGCGCGAGACCATGATCGAATCGGCCTCCGCGATCCGGTCGGCGAAGATCGGCGACCCCTGGGTGAAGGGCAGCCCCCGCACCGGGTCGAGGTCCTTCACCGCCAGGGGGAAGCCGTGGAGGAGGCCCACCGGCTCACCCCGGGCGATCCTCCCATCCGCCTCGGCCGCCTCGTGCAGCAGGGCCGCCTCGTCCCGGAGGGCGACGATGGCGTTGTAGGTGGGGTTGAGGCTCGCGATGCGGTCGAGATAGGCGCGCATCACCTCCCGGCAGGAGATCGCCCGGCCGCGGATCGCCGCGGACAGGTGAACCGCGCCGAGCGCGGTGATGCCATCCGCGCCCGTCATGGTCATGCGCTCCCGATCGTCCAGGGCAAAGTCTCGTCCCCGCGGAAGACGACGACCTCGCTGTCCTCCACCGCGACGCAGGTGGCGACCCGGCCGGGCCGCCGCTCCAGGGTGAGAGTCTCCCCGTTGGGTTCGAGGCCGTGGAAGCGGGCGCCGTGGAGGGAGGCGAAGCCCTCGAACCGGTCCAGCGCCCCCTCCTCGTCGAACACCTGCACGTAGGTCTGCAGCGCGGTGGGGCCACAGAACACGCCCGCGCAGCCGCAGGCGGATTCCTTCGCGCCGACCGGGTGCGGCGCGGTGTCGGTGCCGAGGTAGAAGCAGGCCTCGCCGGAGGTCGCCGCCTTGCGCAGGGCGAGACGGTGCCGCTCGCGCTTGGCCACCGGCAGGCAATACAGGTGCGGCCTCAGCCCCCCCTGGAAGAGATGCGTCCGGTTGATGACGAGGTGGTGCGGGGTGATCGTCGCGGCGACCCGCGGGGCGTGTGCGCGGACCACGTCGAGGATCTCGGCGGTGGTGGCGTGTTCCACCGTCACCTTCAGGCCCTGGTGGCGCGTCAGCAGCGGCAGGAGCTTCTGCTCCATGAACACCGCCTCCCGGTCGAAGATGTCGACCGCGGGGTCGGTCACCTCGCCATGGATCAGGAGCGGCATGCCGATCCGCTCCATCCGCTCCAGCACCGGGGCGATGGTGGCGAGATCGGTGACGCCCGCATGGGAGTTGGTGGTGGCGCCCGCCGGGTAGAGCTTGGCGGCGATCCAGACCTTCTCGGCAAAGCCCCGCTCGATCTCGTCCGGGGACGTGGCGTCGGTGAGGTAGCAGGTCATCAGCGGCGTGAAGCTCACGCCTTCAGGCAGCGCCGCCAGGATTCGCCCCCGGTAGCCGGCGGCGGCGTCCACGCTCGTCACCGGCGGCACGAGGTTCGGCATGATGATGCCGCGGGCGAACTGCGCCGCCGTGTAGGGCAGCACCGCGCGCATCATCGCGCCGTCGCGCAGGTGGATGTGCCAGTCGTCCGGCTTGCGGATGACGAGGCGGTCTCCGTCGGTCTTGGGGTCGGCGGCCATGGTGGGGCTCAGCCCTGGCCGAAGGCGGAGATGCCGCCATGGGCGGAGGACCACGCGGCCGGCTCGTGCAGGAAGCTCTCGACCTCCTTCAAGGTCACCGGGTCGAAGGTGCCCATCTCCTTGGCCACCTCCAGCACGTCCCACCACGTGGTGAGGGCGTGCAGCTTGATGCCGGTCTCCTTCAGCAGCTCGGCGCTGTCGGGGAAGATGTCGTAGTAGAAGAGCACGAAGCAGTGATCGACGATCGCGCCCGCATCCCGCAGGGCCTGGCAGAAGGTGACCTTGCTGCGCCCGTCGGTGGCGAGATCCTCCACGAGGAGGGTCTTGGCGCCCTCCACCACCTCGCCCTCGATCTGCGCGTTGCGGCCGAACCCCTTGGGCTTCTTGCGCACGTACTGCATCGGCAGGCCGAGCCGGTCGGCGATCCAGGCGGCGAAGGGGATGCCCGCGGTCTCGCCGCCGGCGATATGCGTCAGCGACTCGTATCCGACCTCGCGCACGATGGTCGAGACCGCGAAGTCGATCAGCGCCGTGCGCAGCCGGGGATAGGAGATGATCTTCCGGCAATCGGTGTAGACCGGGCTCGCCCAGCCGGAGGTGAACTTGAAGGGCTCGCCCTTGTAGAAGTGGACGGCCTCGATCTCCAGGAACATCTTGGCCGCCTCGCGGGCAATCAGTTTCCGGTCGATCGGCAGGAAAGAGGTCATATCGCGGCGCTCAAGGGTGCGGACTCCTCCGTTCCTCAGGCCATCGCGGGCGGTCGTCAACCCTCTGCGGAGCGCAGACGGGCGAGATGCCGAATCGCCAGCGAATAGCCGTGGATGCCGAAGCCGGCGAGCACGGCGGTGGCCGCCTTCGACACGTAGGAGTGGTGGCGAAACGCCTCCCGGCGGTGGACGTTCGAGATGTGGCACTCGATCACCGGCACCTCGCAGGCATTCAGCGCATCGAGGATCGCCACGGAGGTGTGGGTGTAGGCCCCGGCATTGATGACGATGCCGGCCGTGCCGACGCGGAATTCGTGGATCGCGTCGATCAGCACGTGCTCGGCGTTGCTCTGGCGGCACTCGGCCCGCAGCCCGAACTCCGCGGCGGTGGCCCGGCACAGCGCCTCGACATCGTGGAGCGTGGCGCTGCCGTAGATCTCCGGCTGGCGTTTGCCGAGCAGGTTGAGGTTCGGCCCGTTCAGGACCAGCACCGTGTCGTCCATCCGCCTCGCCTCCGCCCGGAAGGCAGAGGTGCTTCAATCGCGGCGGCGACTCAAGCCCTCCGGCCGCGCGGCCTTCTATGAAGCCGACCCAGGGTCTATCACCGCCCGCGGGGCGGGACACGGCCAGGGACGGGAGACGGGCGATGGCGGCATCCGGGAACGACGCGCCGGTGGTGATCGCGGTGGCGATCACCGGATCGGTACCGCGCAAGAAGGACAACCCGGCCGTGCCGGTGACCGTGGCCGAGCAGATCGAATCGACCCATCGGGCGTTCGAGGCGGGGGCGACCCTGGCCCATATCCACGTCCGCAACGACGACGAGAGCCCCTCCTCCGACCCGGACAGGTTCGCCGCCGTGCAGGACGGCCTGCGCCGCCACTGTCCCGGCCTGATCGTCCAGTTCTCCACCGGCGGGCGCGGGCGTGATCCGGCGGCGCGGGGCCTTTCGCTGAAGCACCGGCCGGACATGGCCTCCCTGTCGACGGGCTCGGTCAACTTCCCGAGCATCGTCTACGAAAACGCCGCCGGCCTCGTCACCGACCTCGCCACGCAGATGAAGCAGTACGGCGTGCGCCCGGAGATCGAGATCTTCGACCTGTCGCACATCCACGGCGCCCGCCGCCTGATCGACGCCGGGCTGATGGACGAGCGCCCGCACGTCCAGTTCGTGATGGGCGTGCAGAACGCCATGCCGGCGGACGTGCACCTCCTCGACATCCTGCTCGCGGAGTGCCGCCGCACCCTGCCGAAGGCGACCTGGACCGCCGCCGGCATCGGCCGCAACCAGGCGGTGGTGATGGACTGGGCCCTGGCCCGTGGGGCGGACGCGGTCCGCACCGGCCTGGAGGACAACATCCGCGTCACGAAGGACCGGCTGGCGGCGAGCAACGCCGAACTGGTCGGCCTCGCGGCGGAGGCGGTCGCCCGCCACGGGCGCCGGGTCGCCAGCCCCGCCGAGGCCCGCGCCGCCCTTGGGCTCGCGCCCTGACATCCGTCTTCTCAGGCCTGGGCGGGCATGCTAGAGGAACCGCCGCGCGGGTGTAGCTCAATGGTAGAGCAGCAGCCTTCCAAGCTGAATACCCGGGTTCGATTCCCGGTACCCGCTCCACGCCGTCTCCCCCCTGGCATCCGGCTCAAGGTTTCTGGGATCGCCCCATGAAGGTCTCAGCCGATCTGTGCATCGTACCGATGGGCGTAGGGCCGTCCGTGTCGCCCTATGTCCGCGAGATCAAGGCGATCATCGAGTCGAGCGGGCTGAGCGCCACCATGCACCCCAACGGCACCAACATCGACGGGGACCTCGCGGACATCTGCGCCCTCGCCGAGAGATGCGAGGCGCGGCTGGCCGAACTCGGCGTCGAGCGGACCTTCTTCACGCTGATCTTCTCGACCCGGCGGGACAAGGTGCAGACCATGGCCGACAAGCTCGCCGCCGTTTCCTGACGCCCGCGGCGTCCTGCCATTGATCGTTCCCGTGTCTGTCGCGTTCAACCTGCGACACCGCAGCTTTGAGGGACGGTCATGGACGGATCGAGCAGCCAGGACGACCGGGCCCGAAAGGTGCGGATCGAGCCCTACGATGGCCCCGCCGGCGGCTGGGGCTCGGCGCGCTCCCTCCTGGAGATCCTGACCCGGGAGGGCGTGCCCGTCACCGGCACCGCCATGCTGACCAAGCAGAACAAGCCCGGCGGCTTCATGTGCACGTCCTGCGCCTGGGCGAAGCCGGCCAAGCCGCTGGCCTTCGAGTATTGCGAGAACGGCGCCAAGGCCACGGCCTGGGAGCAGACCCGGCGCCGGGCGACTCCGGACCTGTTCGCCGCGCACACGGTCGCCGACCTTCTCGGCTGGAGCGATTACGCCCTCGAGGAGGCCGGGCGCCTCACCCACCCCATGCGCTACGACAGGGCCAGCGACCGCTACCGCCCCTGCACCTGGGAAGAGGCCTATGCCGAGATCGGCCGCGAGCTGAAGGCGCTCGATCCGAAATCGGTGGTGTTCTACGCCTCCGGCCGGGCCTCCCTCGAGTCGAGCTACATGTACGCGCTGCTCGCCCGGCTCTACGGCAACAACAACCTCCCCGATTCCTCGAACATGTGCCACGAGCCGACCTCGGTGGCCCTGCCGCAATCCATCGGCACGCCGGTCGGGACCGTGCGGCTGGAGGATTTCGAGGAGACCGACCTCCTGTTCTTCTTCGGGCAGAACGTCGGCTCCAACTCGCCGCGGATGCTGCATCCGCTGCAGGAGGCGCGGCGCCGGGGCGCCTCGATCATCACCTTCAACCCGCTGAAGGAGCGTGGGTTGGAGCGGTTCACCGACCCGCAATCGCCGCTGGAGATGGTGACCCGGTCCTCCACGCAGATCTCGACCCAGTACCATCAGGTCAAGGCGGGGGGCGACCTCGCCGCCATCACCGGCCTGTGCAAGGCGCTGTTCGCCGCCGACCGGGAGGCGCGGGAGACCGGGCACCCGCCCGTCCTCGACCACGCCTTCATCGCCGAGCACACCCACGGCCTCGCCGATTTCGAGGCCTTCTGCGACGGGCAGGACTGGGCCGCCCTCGAAGCGCGCTCCGGCCTGAGCCGCCACGCCCTGGAGAGCGCCGCCTCGGTCTATGCGCGGGCGAAGGCGGTGATCGGCGTCTACGGGATGGGGCTGACGCAGCACCGCCGGGGCACCGAGACGGTTCAGATGCTCGCCAACCTGCTCCTCCTGCGCGGCAACATCGGCAAGCCGGGTGCGGGCATCTGCCCGGTGCGCGGTCACTCCAACGTGCAGGGGCAGCGCACGGTCGGCATCACCGAGAAGCCCGAACTCGCACCGATGGACAAGCTGCGCGAACTCTACGGCTTCGAGCCGCCGATGGAGAAGGGGCTCAACACGGTGGAAGCCTGCGAAGGCATCCTCGACGGGAGCGTCCGCGCCTTCATCGGCCTCGGCGGCAACTTCCTGCGGGCCGTGCCGGATACGGGGGTGATGGAGCCGGCGTGGCGGGGGCAGCGCCTCACCGTGCAGATCGCCACGAAGCTCAACCGCTCGCACCTCGTCAACGGCGAGGTGGCCTACCTCCTGCCCTGCCTCGGCCGCATCGAGATCGACCATCAGGCGGGCGGCCCGCAGAGCGTGTCGATGGAGGATTCCACCTCCCGCTTCCACGGGTCCCGGGGCGTGGCCGAGCCGGTCGGACCGCACCTGCGCTCGGAGCCCGCGATCATCGCCGGCATCGCCAAGGCGAGCGTGCCGGCCAACCCGCGGATCGATTGGGACGCCTGGGTCGGTGATTACGGCCTCGTGCGCAAGGCCATCGAGGCGACCTACCCAAGCGTGTTCCACGACCTGAACGGCCGGATGTTCGATCCGGGCGGCCTCGCCAAGCCGCTGCCCGCCCGCCAGCGCCGCTGGGAAACGGAGACCGGCAAGGCGAACTTCTCCGTGCCGGGGGGCCTGGAGGCGGATCCCGACCTGCCGGAGCGGGGCGGCGAGGTCCTCGACCTCATCACCCTGCGGTCGAACGACCAGTTCAACACCACGGTCTACGGCTACCACGACCGGTTCCGGGGCATCGAGGGCACCCGCGACGTGCTGTTCATGAACCGGGCCGACATCGCGCGGCTGGGCCTGCGGGATGGGGCGCAGGCCGCCGTCGAGACGGTGGCCCATGACGGGGTGGACCGGCGCCTCGGCGGCCTGCGGATCGTGGCTTACGACATCCCCCAGGGGAATTGCGCGGGCTACTACCCCGAGATGAACGTGCTGATCCCCCTCTGGCACCACGACGCGCAGTCCAAGACGCCCGCGGCCAAGTCGATCGCCGTGCGGATCACCGCCGAGGCCTGACATCGGTGGCCGGGAGGCTGGCGCGAAACGCCGGCCTCCGGCATGGATCGCCCATGACCCAGACGACACATGCGGCGGCCCCGGCGACGCCGGAGCAACGGTTGCGCGACCTGCTCGGCAAGGCCGGCACCCCCACGCCCGTGGCGGCGCGGGGGCTCGACCTCGCCCGGCTCGATTGCAGCCGCGACACCCTCGCCGCCCAGGCGACCGAGGGCGAGCCCGCGCCCTGGCGCGACGCGGAGAGCGGCGGCCTCGCGCTGGTGGGGGCGGACCTCTCCCGCGCCCGCCTCGACGATGCGGATCTCGGCGGCGCCAACCTCCGCCGGGCGACGCTCGCCGGGGCGGTGGGTCGCTCGGCGCGCTTCGCCGGAGCGATCCTCGAAGAGGCCGACCTCACCGAGACCGACCTCTCGGGGGCGGACTTCTCGGGGATCGTCGCCGGGCAGATCCGCCTGTCGCGGGCGATGATGGAGGATGCGCGGTTCGGTGGCGCGGCCATGCGCTTCGCCGACCTGTCCGAGGGGCTGCTCGACGGGGCCGACTTCACCCGCGCCGACCTCTGGGGCACGGATTTCACCGGGGCCGATGCGGACGACACCGTGTTCCGCGAGGCGCGCCTGGACGAGGCCAAGCTCGGCGACGCCAACCTGACCCATGCGGATTTCGAAGGAGCCAGCCTCGCCAAGGCGGTGCTGGCGGGCTCGCGCCTGCGCGGGGCGAGCTTCACCGGCGCCAAGCTCGACGGGGCGGACTTCTCCGGCGCCGACCTGTCGGACACGAACCTCGTGCGCCTCAACCTCGCCACGTGCCAGCTGCGCCACGCCCGCTTCTCCGGGGCGTGGCTCAACGGCACGCGGATGCATGTCGAGCAGCTCGGCGGCGCGGTCGGCGAGGAGGTGGATGGCGCCTACGCGGCGGCGCAGGCGAGCTACCTCGCCCTGGAGCAGAACTGGAAGAGCATCGGCGATCAGGATGCGGCGAGCTGGGCCTACAAGCGCGGTCGGCGGATGGGCCGCCACCACGCGGGGGTGCAGGCCTCCTCCGCATGGTCGGCGCGGGACTGGCAAGCCTTCGCCCGGCATGGCTACCGCTGGATCGCCGACCGGTTCGTCGAATGGCTGTGCGACTACGGCGAGAGCCTGTCGCGCATCGCCCGCGCCTTCGCCCTGCTGATCGGCGTCTTCGCCGTCCTCTACGGGATGACCGGCGGGCTGATCATCCTCGAAGGGCCGGAGGCCGGACCGACCTACAACCCCCTCGATCTGATGAGCTACAGCGCCCTCAACATGATGACCGCCAACCCGCCGGAGATCGGCCTCAAGCCCACGGGGCGGGTCACGAACCTGCTCGTGGGCCTCGAAGGTGCGGTGGGGATCATCCTGATGGGCCTGTTCGGCTTCGTCCTGGGCAACCGCCTGAGGCGGTGAGCCCCGCCGGGCTCACTCGCCCGTGCCGAGCCTGTCGATGACGAGGTTGAGCTCCCGCCGCAGGTTGCGGATCTCGGGCTCGCTCATCTCGAGCTGGCACATCACCGATTCCCGCACGGCGGCGGCCTCGGCGCGCAGGTCCTGGCCCTGCGGCGTCAGGGCGATCTCGACCTCGCGCTCGTCGCTCTGCCGCCGGGTCCGGCGCAGGAAGCCTGCCCCTTCGAGGCGCTTGAGCACGGGGGTCAGCGTCCCCGAATCGAGCCGCAGCCGCCGGCCGATCTCCGAGACGGTCACGCCGTCTTGCTCCCAGAGGACGAGCAGCACGAGATATTGCGGATAGGTCAGGCCGAGCCGCTGCAGCAAAGGCCGGTAGGACTTCGTCATCCGGTGCGCGGCGGCATAGAGCGCGTAGCAAAGCTGGTTATCGAGGTGCAGCGGGTCGGTGGCAGGGGGAAGGTCGATCGTCTCTGCCGTGTGAGCCATCTCGAACACTCGTCCAGTACTGTCTGTCGACGTCATCGCCCGGTGCCGCCGGGACTCGTACAGCTCCACAGCCTTATCACGGCGTCGGACGATCGCATGGGGCTTGTCCGTACGCCTGCACTCTGGCGGCGCACCTTAGCACCTCAGACGTCAATATCAGGCCTACAACGCCGACAGGCTGTCGAGGAAGCCCGTTTCGTCCTCCAGCGTCCGCAAATCCAGTAAAACCCGGTCATCCTTGATCCGGCCGATGATCGGCACGGGCAGGTCGCGGAGGCTCCGTGCGAGCTGTCGGCAGCGTCCTCCGGCGCTGCGGGCGCGGGAGGCTCCCCCCTCGGGGGTCAGCATCAGGGCCGCGCTCGGCAGGGTTTCCACCGGCAGGGCGCCGGAACCGATCTGGCTCATGGCGTCGGCGACCGCCACCGTCGCCCACCCGACCAGCCGTTCGGCGACAGCGGGGACGAGCCTGTGCGCCTGCTCGGCGATCTCGGCCCTCTCTCGCGTGAGCAGGCGCAGGGTCGGCAGCTCGTCGCGCAGCCGTTCGGGGTGCAGGTAGAGCCGAAGCACCGCCTCCAGCGCGGCGTAGGTCATCTTGTCGACCCGCAAAGCGCGCTTCAGGGGGCTCTTGCGGATGCGGGCGAGGAGGTCCTTGCGCCCGGCGACGATCCCGCATTGCACGCCGCCGAGGAGCTTGTCGCCGCTGAACGTGACCACGTCGGCCCGGGCCAGGGCGGCGCTCACCGTGGGCTCCGGCGGCAGGCCGTAGGCCGCGAGGTCGATGAGGCTGCCGCTGCCGAGGTCCTCCGCGAGGGGAACGCCACGCTCCCGGCAGAGCGCGTGCAGCGCGTCCGGATCGGGCTGGGCCGTGAAGCCGGTGATGGCGTAGTTGCTCGGATGGACCTTCATCGCCAGCCCGGTGGCGGGGCCGAAGGCGTCCGCGAAATCGCGCAGGTGGGTGCGGTTGGTGGTGCCCACCTCGCGCATCCGGCAGCCGGCCCGCGCCATCACGTCGGGTACGCGGAACGAGCCGCCGATCTCCACCAGCTCGCCGCGGGACACCACGACCTCCCGGCGCATGGCCAGGGCGTTGAGCACCAGCAGCACCGCCGCGGCGTTGTTGTTGACGACGATGGCGGCCTCGGCCCCCGTCAGGCGGCAGATCAGCCCCTCCACGTGGTCATCCCGCTCGCCCCGGTTGCCCGTGGCGAGGTCGAATTCGAGGTTGGTCGCCTGCACCATCACCGCCTCCACCGCCCGGGCCGCGGAGGCGGGCAGCAGCGCCCGGCCGAGATTGGTGTGGAGCACGGTCCCCGTCAGGTTGAAGACCGGCCGCAGGGACGGACGCCGCCCGGCGGCGAGGGCGTCCGCGCAGCGGGCGAGGATGGTGGCCTCGTCCCCCCCCGGCGCCTCGCCCGCGCGGATCCGCGCGAGGTCGTCCCGGACCGCGGCGGTGAGCGCCGTGCGGCCGAACTCCTCCGCGAGCGGAAGGCCGGACGGGTGGGCCAGCAGCCGTTCCACGGAGGGGATCCGGCGCATCTCCGGGGCGGTGTCGGGGCGGGCCTGCGTCATGGGAGGCTGACATAAGGGAATCGGACGGGCGCGCCAGGGCGCCGCGCCGATCCGACACCTTTCCTTCGATCCGATTTCCGACCAGATCGCCCGGCAAGACCGCGCCGAACACAACCACCGGAGGAGTTGGATCCGTGAAGAAAGCCACCCTCGCCCTCGCACTGACTGTCCTGGGCACCGGCTACGCCGCCGCCCAGACCCAGACCATCACCAAGAACCGGTTCGGCTGCCACGCCAAGGAAGTCACCGAGCGCCTGTTCCAGCTCGTCCAGGCGGGGGACGAGAACGGCTTCGGCCAGCTCCTCCAGGCGAGCCTCCACTCCGGCGAGTGCAAGGGCTGGAAGACCGGCGAGGAAGTCGTCCTCGAGTCGCGGACGGTCGGCTACGCCTGCCTCCAGCCCACGGTCGGGGGTGGCCAGTGCTACTGGACGCCGGTCAGCGCCATCGACAAGTGAGGCGCCGCCTCCGCCCGTGACCCGTCGTTGAGGTGGCAGGCGGCGTAATGGCCGCGGCCCACCGGGTCGAGTTGGGGCACCTCCGTCCGGCAGCGGTCGAAGGCGTGCGGGCAGCGGGTGTGGAAGCGGCATCCGGGGGGCGGGGCGATGGGGCTCGGCACGTCGCCCTTCAGCACGATCCGCGTGCGGGCCGCCCCCGGTTCCGGCACCGGCACCGCCGAGAGCAG
Source organism: Methylobacterium sp. J-076 (assembly GCF_022829405.1). Lineage (GTDB taxonomy): Bacteria > Pseudomonadota > Alphaproteobacteria > Rhizobiales > Beijerinckiaceae > Methylobacterium. Next base: position 41,181 of record NZ_JAKSXW010000149.1, on the reverse strand, counting down.
GGCCTGCGTGTAGGGGTGCTTGGGCGCCAGGAACAGCTCCCGCCGGGGGCCGATCTCCACGATCTTGCCGAGGTACATCACCGCCACGCGGTGGGTCATGTGCTCCACGATGGCGAGGTCGTGGGAGATGAACAGCAGGGCGAGGTCGAGCTCGCGCTGGAGATCGCAGAGCAGGTTGACGATCTGCGCCTTCACCGACACGTCGAGCGCCGAGACCGCCTCGTCGCAGATGATCAGGTCCGGCTCGGCGGCCAGGGCCCGGGCGATGCCGATGCGCTGGCGCTGGCCGCCGGAGAATTCGTGCGGGTAACGCCCCAGGGCATCCCGCGGCAGGCCGACCCGCTCCATCAGCCGGACGAGGCGTGATTCCATGTCGGCCCGGTTCCGGGCGAGGCCGAAATTGCGGATCGGCTCGGCCAGGATCGCCCGGACCCGCATCCGCGGGTTCAGGGACGAGAACGGGTCCTGGAACACCATCTGGATGCGACGGCGCAGGGGGCGCAGGGCCCCGTCCGACATCTCGTCGATCCGGGTTCCGCCGAGCACCACCTGCCCCGCCGTCGGCCGGTAGAGGCGCATCAGGGCCTTGGCGACCGTGGACTTGCCGCAGCCGGATTCGCCGACGAGGGAGAGGGTCTCCCCCCGGGACACGGTGAAGGACAGGCCGTCCACCGCCTTGAGCACCTTCGTGTTCCGGCCGAACAGGCCCCCGCCGAGGGTGAAGTGCTTCTTGAGGTCGTTGACCTCCAAGAGGGTCTCACTCATGGCCGCCCCGCGGAAATGGATTGAAGCGAGACGACGCTCGCGCACTCACGCCCCTCCCCCCTCTGCGGAGCAGGGGGGAAGAGGGACGACGGGGAGGTTTTCGCGGATTGAAGGGCCATCACGCCGCCAGCGCGTCCTTCGGCGCATAGTGACAGGCGGCCCAGTGGGCGGCGCCCTTGCGTTCCAGGGCGGGGGCCTTGGTCCGGCACAGGTCGGTGACCTGCGGACAGCGGCCGGCGAAGACGCAACCGTCGATCCGCGATTTCAGGCTGGGCACCATGCCCGGAATCTCGGCCAGCCGGGTCATCTCGCCGTGCGCGGCGGAACCGAGGCGGGGCACCGCCCCCATCAGGCCCTTCGTGTAGGGGTGGCGCGGGCTGCGGAACAGGTCCGCCACCGCCGCCTCCTCGACCTTGCGGCCGGCATACATCACCACCACCCGGTCGGCGACCTCGGCCACCACGCCGAGGTCGTGGGTGATCAACATGATCGCCGCGCCGACCCGGCGCTTCAGGTCCCGCATCAGGTCGAGGATTTGCGCCTGGATCGTCACGTCGAGGGCGGTGGTCGGCTCGTCGGCGATCAGGAGCTTGGGCGAGCAGGCCAGCGCGATGGCGATCATCACCCGCTGGCGCATCCCGCCGGAGAGCTGGTGCGGGTATTCCCGCACCCGGCGCTTCGGCTCGGGGATGCCGACGAGGGTCAGCATCTCCACCGCCCGCTCCTCCGCCTGGGACCGGCTGAGGCCCTGGTGCAGGCGCAGGGTCTCACCGATCTGCCGGCCCACCGTGAGGACCGGGTTCAGGCTGGTCATCGGCTCCTGGAAGATCACGCTGATGTCGTTGCCGCGGATCTTCCGCATCTGCTTGTCGGTGAGGTCGAGGAGGTTGGTGCCCTGGAAGCGGATCGCCCCCGCGATGGCGGCCGGCGGCTCGGGCAACAGCCGTAGGATCGACATGGAGGTGACGGACTTGCCGCAGCCGGACTCGCCGACGATGGCCAGCGTCTCCCCGGCGCCGATGGTGAAGGAGACGCCATCGACCGCCCGGTTCACCCCGTCGGGGGTGCGGAAGTGGACCTGCAGGTTCTCGATGGCGAGGAGTGGGGCCTGTGTCATGCGTCGCGCCTCACACTTCCTTGGCCATGCGGGGGTCGAGGGCGTCGCGCAGGCCGTCGCCGACGAGGTTCACCGCCAGCACGGTGAGCGAGAGGAACGCCGCCGGGAACAGGATGATGTAGAACTTCACCTGCCAGAGCGCCCGGCCCTCGGCCATGATGTTGCCCCAGGTCGGCACCGAGGGCGGAACGCCCGCGCCGATGAAGGAGAGGATCGCCTCGGTGATCATCGCCGAGGCGCAGATGTAGGTGGCCTGCACCGTCATCGGCGCGAGGGTGTTGGGCAGGATGTGCCGCCAGATGATCGCCGGCATCCGCGTGCCGGTCGTCACCGCCGCCTCGACGTAGGGCTGCTCGCGCAGCGACAGCACCACGCCCCGCACCAGCCGGGCGACGCGGGGGATCTCCGCGATGGTGATGGCGACGATGACGTTCTGCACCGAGCCGCGGGTGAGCGCCATGAGGGCGATGGCGAGCAGGATCGGCGGGATCGACATCATCCCGTCCACGATGCGCATGACGATGCCGTCGAGCCAGCGCACCATCCCCGAGACGAGGCCGATGGCCAGCCCGCCGATGGAGGCGAGGATCGCCACCGAGAAACCGATCAGCAACGAGACCCGCGCCCCGTAGATCACCCGGGAGTAGATGTCCCGCCCGAGCATGTCGGTGCCGAACCAGTACTGCTCGGAGGGAAAGCGCGTGCGCTTGGCCGGCGAGAGCGCCGTGGGGTCCACGGTGCCGAGCCAGGGGGCCAGCAGGGCGGCGAGGAGGATGAGCGTGAGGATGACGCCCCCCGCCACCACCGTCGGGTAGCGCCGCACGAAGCGCCAGACCGGGCCCCGGGCCTTGCGGGGGGGGATGACGTCCGGGAGGGGGGCCGCCACGGCCGGGGCGGCGGCGTCCATCGGGGGGGCGATCGTCGCGCTCAATAGCGGATCCTCGGATCGAGTATCGTATAGAACAGGTCGATGGCGAGATTGACCAGGACGTAGGTGAAGCTGAACAGCAGAACGACGCCCTGGATTACCGGATAGTCTCGCCGCAGGATCGCATCCACCGTCAGCCGGCCGAGGCCGGGGATGGCGAACACCGTCTCCGTCACCACCGCGCCGCCGATCAGCAGGGCGATGCCGATGCCGATGACGGTGACGATGGGCACCGCGGCGTTCTTCAGGGCATGGACGAACAGGATGTTGCGCTGGGCGAGGCCCTTGGCGCGGGCGGTGCGGACGTAATCCTGGTTCAGCACGTCGAGCATGGTCGCCCGCGTCACCCGGGCGATGAGGGCGATGTAGACGAGGCCGAGGGTCACCGAGGGCAGGATCAGGTTCGACAGCCAGGGCCACAGGCCCCGGGCGATGGGCGTGTAGCCCTGCACCGGCAACCAGCCGAGCTGGAGGGCGAAGACGTAGGCCAGCACGTAGCCCACCACGAAGACCGGCACCGAGAACCCGGTGACGGCGAGCCCCATCACCAGCCGGTCGACCCACGAGCCCGCCTTCCACGCGGCCAGCACCCCGAGGGGCACCGACACGACGATGGCGAAGATCAGGGTGACGAGCATCAGCGAGACGGTGGGTTCCACCCGCTGCCCGATCATGGTCGTCACCGGCAGGTTGGTGAAGATCGAGATCCCGAGGTCGCCGTGCAGGATCCGCCACGCCCACTCCCCGAACCGGACGAGGAACGGCCGGTCGAGACCCAGCGAAGCCCGGATCCGCTCGATGTCGGCGGGAGTCGCCTGATCGCCCGCGATGATCGCGGCGGGGTCGCCGGGGGAGAGGTAGAGGAGGCTGAAGACGAACAGCCCCACCACCGCCATCACCGGGATCGTGGCGAGGATCCGCCTGCCAATGTAACCGAGCATCGGAACCTCAGGTCTTCGATACGCCCCAGACGAACGGGATCGGCCCCTTCGTGACGCCCGACACGTTGGCGCGCCACGCTTGGTAGTTCAGGAAGAAGCCGGTCGGCCCGTAGACGACGCCATCGAGCGCCGCCGCGTTCGTCTTGTCGATGGCCGCCTTCTCCGTGGCGAGGTCCGGGGCATCGAACCACTCGGCGATGCCGGCCTCCACCGCCGGCACGTTCGGCCAGCCGAACCACGCCTTGTCGCCGTTGGCGCGCACCGCCGGGTAGCCCGCCGGATTGATGGCGTCCGCCCCCGCGTGCCACGTGTGGAACATGTTCCACCCGCCCTGGGACGGGGGCGCCTTCGACGCGCGGCGGGTGCCCACCGTGCCCCAGTCCGTCGCCACGAAGTCGACGTTGAAGCCGATCTGCTTCAGGAGGTCGGCGGTGATGTCGCCCTGCGCCTTGGTGATCGGCTGGTCCTGCGCCACGATGCAGACCACCTTCTCGCCCTTGTAGCCCGCCTCCTTGAGCATCCTCTGGGCGGTCTTGATGTCGCCCTTGCCGATGTTCGCCCCGCCGGCCTCGCTATACAGGGCCGTGCCGGGGGTGAAGAACCCCGGCAGGGGTCTCCACAGGGCCTCGTCGTCGCCGACGATGGCGCGCATGTAATCCTCCTGGTTCATGCCCACGAGGACCGCCTGCCTGATCTTCGGATTGTCGAAGGGCGGGTGGAGATGGTTCATCCGGAAGGAGCCGACGTTGCCGAGCGGGTCGGCGATGTCCACCTTGATGTTCGCGTCCTTGCGCAGGAGCGGCACGAGGTCGGGGATCGGGCTCTCCCACCAGTCGATCTCGCCGTTCTGCAGCGCCGCCGCGGCGGTGGCGGCATCGGGCATGATGATCCATTCCAGCCGGTCGATCAGCATCCGCTTGCCGCCGGCCAGCCACGAGCTCGGCTCGTCGCGGGGCTTGTACTCCTTGAAGGTCTCGAAGGCGGCCCGGGCGCCGGGCACCCACTCGTTGCGCATGAAGCGCATCGGCCCCGAGCCGACATACTCGGTGATCTGCGTGAACGGATCGGTCTTGGCGATCCGCTCCGGCATGATGAAGGCCACCGGGGCATTGGTCTTGCCCAGGGCGTAGAGCAGCTTCGGGAACGGCTTCTTCAGCACCCAGCGGAACGTCCGGTCATCGACCGCGACCAGCTCCTCCTGGATCGCCTTGATCATGCCGCCGATCGGGTCGCGGGCCATCCAGCGGGTGAGGCTCGCCACCACGTCCTTGGAGAGCACCGGCTCGCCGTCGTGGAACTTCAGGCCGGACCGGAGGCGGAAGGTCCAGGTCAGCCCATCGGGGCTCTTCTCCTCCGACTCGACCATCTGCCGCTGGGGCTTCAGGTCGGCATCGACGCCGTAGAGCATGTCCCAGACGAGGGCGCCGGCATTGCGCACAACGTACTGGGTCCCCCACACCGGATCGAAGTTCGCGAGGTTCGACTGGGGCACGAAGCGCAGCGCCTTGCTGCCCTGCGCCAGGGCCGGCGCGGCGAGGCGGGGGGCCGCGAGGCCGGCGGCGCCGAGGGCGGCGGAAGTCTTGAGGAAGGTCCTGCGGTCCATCGTCGTCTCCAAGCCGGGGCTGGCCGCCCGGTGGGGCAGCCCGCTCAGGGCGTCGGTCCTTCGTTGAGCTCGCGCGGCACCCGGTGACGGGTCCGCGAGCCCCCATGCCGGGGCCCGCATCCGCGCGACGGGCGATGAGGCACCGGGATCGCCGGGCTCGGATCCGGTCTTTGCAAGCGCCGGGCCACCTTGGCCGTATCCTCCCGAACCGTTGAGTGGACGCCGACACCGTAATGTGTATGCGGCGGGCGTCTAGTTCGGCCGGCCGCCGGCCCCCGCCCTCCCCCAGCAAAGATCGGCCGCACGCCCCTCCCGGGCGGCACGGGCGTTGCGTGGCGGAGGCGACATTATTCAGAATGCCAAGGGGGCCCGATGAAGAGACGCACGCTGATCACGAGCGCGGGCGTCCTGCTGGCGGGGGCGGTGGCGCGGCCGGCCCTGGTGCGGGCGGCCCCCGCCTCGACCCTGCGGTTCGTGCCCTATGCCGATCTCGCGCTGCTCGACCCCATCATCACCACGAACTACGTTACGCGGACCCACGCGCTGATGGTGTTCGACACCCTCTACGGCCTCGATGCCTCGTACCGGGCCCAGCCGCAGATGGTGGCGGGCCACACCATCGACGATGGTGGCCTGACGTGGCGGCTCACCCTGCGCGACGGCCTGCTCTTCCACGACGGAACGCCGGTGCTCGCCCGCGACGCGGTGGCCAGCCTGAAGCGCTGGGGCCAGCGCGACGCGTTCGGGAGCGCCCTGTTCGCGGCGGTGGAGGAGCTGTCCGCCCCGTCGGACAAGGAGCTGCGGTTCCGCCTCAAGCGGCCGTTCCCGCTGCTGCCGGAGGCGCTGGCGAAGCCCGTCTCCTACGTGCCCGTGATCATGCCGGAGCGGCTCGCCGCCCTGCCGCCCACCCAGGCCGTCACCGAGATGGTCGGGAGCGGGCCGTTCCGCTTCGCGGCGGACGAGCGGGTGGCCGGCTCCCTCAACGTCTACCGCCGCTTCGAGGGATACCGCCCCCGCGAGGGCGGCACCGCGAGCTTCACCGCCGGGCCGAAGGTGGCGCATTTCGAGCGGGTGGAGTGGCGCACCATCCCCGATGGGGCGACCGCCGCGGGCGCCCTGCGCTCCGGCGAGATCGACTGGTGGGAGCAGCCCCTGGTGGATCTCGTCCCCGGGCTCGCAAGCCAGGCGGAGGTGCGGATCGCCCTCATCGAGAGCGCCGGCCTGATCGGCCAGATCCGCCTGAACCACAGTCAGGCGCCCTTCGACAACCCGGCCGTGAGCCACGCCCTGCTGACGGCGGTGGACCAGGGCGAGATGATGGATGCGGTGGCGGGGACGGACCACGCCATCCGGCGCGGCCCCTGCGGGATCTTCACCCCCGGCGGCCCGATGGCCTCCGATGCCGGCATGGGGGCCCTGACCAGCCCCCGGGACCTCACGGCCGCCAAGCGGGCCCTGGAGGCGGCGGGCTACAAGGGCGAACGGGTGGTGCTCCTGGCCGGCACCGACGTGCCGCGCATCTCGGCGATCTGCGAGGTGATGGGCGACGTCTGCCGCAAGCTCGGCATGAACCTCGACTACGTCGCCACGGATTGGGGGACGGTGAACCAGCGCATCCTGAACGCCAAACCCATCGACCAGGGCGGCTGGTCGATGTTCGGCGTGTTCTCGGGCGGCCTCGACCAGCTCTCCCCGGCCTACCACCTCGCCGCCAGGGGCAACGGCCGGGCCGGCATCCCGAGCTGGCTGTCCGATGCCCCGATCGAAGCGCTGCGCGACGCGTGGTTCGAGGCCCCCGACCTGCCCGCCCAGCAGGCACTGGCGGCCAAGATCCAGGCCCGCGCCCTCGCAGTCGGGGCCTACCTGCCCTGCGGCCAGTATTTCCAGCCCTCCGCCTACCGGCGCGACCTCGACGGCGTGCTCACCGGCTTGCCCCTGTTCTGGAACGTGCGCCGGGCCGCCGGATAGGGACCCGGCGCGACGTTCAGGCCAGATGGCGCCCCTCGGCGGCGCCGAACTGGAGGTAGTGCATCAGCGGGTCGATGTGAGCCGCCGCCACGTCCGGATTGGCCGCGAGATACGCCGCGGTGTGGAACGTGGCCGAGGGGTCCCTCCCCTCCTTCCAGCCGGACTGGTCGTAATGGGTCAGCGGATCGATATGCGCCGCCGCCACGTCGGGGTTGTGGGCGAGGTAATAGGCCGGGTCGAAATACGCGTCGGCCTTCCGGCCCTCCGTCCAGCCCGAGGCCTCGTAGTGCTGATAGGCGAAGGCGAAGGTGTCGCCCCCCGAAGCGAGGGCCGCCTTGGCCACGTCGGGATTGGCCAGGAGGTAATACTCGGCGTCGAACGACCCATGCGTGAACGACGCGGCCTTGCCGATGGCGTCGTAGGCCTGCCGCCCCTCGGCCTTTCCGAATTGCAGATAGTGGCTGAGCGGATCCATGCCCGATGCCTTCACATCGGGATTGTTGAGCAGGTACAGTTCGTTATCGAAATGAGCCGAGGGATCCCTGCCCTCCTTCCACCCGTTCTGATCGTAATGCGTCAGCGGGTTGATGCCGGCCTTGGCGACGTCGGAATTGGCCGCGAGATAGCCGGAGGTCGAGAAGTCGGCGTTCGGATCGCGCCCCTCGTGCCAGCCGAACTGGTTGTAATGGGTCGCGGCGTCCATGTGGCTCGACCACACGTCCTTCTGGCTCGCGTTGTAGTAGAGGTTGTCGACAAGCGACGCGTTGGGCGACGTGTCGATGCTCCCGTCCGCGAAGACGACCGTGTGGGCTTTCGTGACGTCGGTCACGCTGCCATCGGTGCCGATGACCACATCGTGCCCGCCCGCGAAGGAGAACCGCGCCTCCGCCAGGGTGAAGCCGAAGGTCACGGTGGCATCCGACGAGACGGTCTTCAGCGCCGCGTTGGAGGCCGGCTGCGCCACGGCGGCGGCGGCTTGCGCGCCGTAGAGCCCGGGATCCTTGCCGTCCGGCGCGGAGACGGCCTGCTGGGTGACGGCCACCGCGTTCGGGTCGTTCGAATAGACGCGGACATAGTCGATCAGGGACGAGATCGGGACGCCGGCCGTATCGGCGTTGTTGCCGCTGGCATTCTGCGTCGCAAGGTTGGCCAGAAGGTACATCGGACTGTGCATGTCCGACGGGGTGGACTGCGAGCCCATCAGACGTCCATCGACGTAGAAGCTGATCTTGTCGCTTTGCCAGTTCACGCCGTAGGTGTGGTAGCCGGTGGGATTGGCCATCTCACTGTAGACTTGACGGTTGGTCTGCCACGCCACCCCGTTCTGCGGATCGGTGGTGTGGATGGTGCTGTAGACCCCGCGGTCGTTGGCCCCGTAATGCTCGACCACGTCGAGCTCCTGCCAGTTCCCCGCTTTGTTGGGATCGGGCGTCTGGGTGACGGGCATGAGCCAGAACGCATCCCAGGCCCCCTGCAGGCTCGAGAAGTCGGCCCGGATCTCGAAGTAGCCGTAGGTCTGCGCGAAGCTGTTCTTCGTATGGATCAGGCCGGATTCCCAGCTCCCGGGATATCCCGAGGGTGTCTTGTCCGGCACCGCCGTGATGGCGAGCGCGCCGCCTGCGACCTTGAAGGGATCGTAGCCCGACGACGGATCCACGAAGGACGAATGGCCGAACCCGATGTCGGAATTGGCATCGTAGCGCCATTCCGGCCGGATATCGGCCCATGTCGTCCCCACCCCCGATTGCGAGATGCTCCGGGTGTTGAACTCGTCATCGAAGGTCAGACGATAACCGGAAAGATCGATCGACGACATCTAGAGGGTCCGCTGGCGCAGCTGTCCCGCCGATCAAGACCTTCCGCCATTAATTATTGGTTCCGCCCCCCCGGTCGGGCAGCTTCGACATGGTGTCGCTTCAGGACATCCTGGCGCGCGAAGAGCCACACGCGCTCGTACTGTCGAACGACAACGCGTCACTTGCTGACCTATCCACAGACCATCGGCCGCACGACGGCCGCTCTGCATCGCCGGACTTCGCCCGGCCGTCGCACAGTCTGAGGGATAGCCGGGATGGGGTTGGTGGGCGGTGACGGGCTCGAACCGCCGACCCTCTCCGTGTAAATCAGATGTCCGGGGGCGGATGCTTGCCGGCTGGCGCTTACCAGCCCTGCGACGCCCTTGTTTGCGCTCCTAATTTCGCTGATACCTTCTCCGTGTTCGCCGACGCGCCCGTTGGCTGGTACTCGCCCTGCTTACTACGTGCTTACCAGCCCATGCGCCTCACCAACCAGTCGGCCGCTGCGATCAAGGTGCCGGAGGGGAAGGCCTACATCCTCGTCTTCGACGACGATCTGCCGGGCTTCGGGCTGCGTGCCAACGCGGGCGGCTCGCGGGTCTGGGTCGTGCAGTATCGCAACACCCTCGGCCAATCGAAGCGGGAGACGTTGGGCAAGGTCGGCCTGCTGTCGGCGGCGGACGCGCGCCGTGCGGCGGCCGAGAAGCTCGCCCGAGTCCGCCTGGGCGCGGATCCTGGCGCCGAGCGCGAGGCCGAGCGGAAGCGGGCGGCGGTCACGGTGGCCTCGAAGGTCGACGCCTACCTCGACGCCCTGCAGGCGCGGGTGCGCGAGAAGGGGCACAAGGAATCGGCCTACTACATGCGAACGGTCTGGGCGCCGCTTCACCGGACCCCTGTCTACGCCGTCACCCGCGCCCAGGTAGCCGAGCGCCTGGGCGAGGTCGTGAAGGGCTCCGGGCCGCACGCCGCGAACCGGGCCCGCACGACGTTCTCGGCCTTCTACCGGTGGCTGATCGAGGAGGGCGTTGCGGAGGCGAACCCTGTCGTCGGCACGCGCAAGCCGGCGAAGGAAGAGAAGCGCCAACGGGTGCTGAAGCCTGCAGAGATCGGCGCCGTGCTCGCCGCTCTCCCAGCCGGGGACTTCGGACGGATCGTCCGTCTGCTGCTACTCACCGGCCAGCGCCGCGACGAGGTCGCCTGCATGGCTTGGGACGAGGTCGATCTGGGGGCCGGGCTTTGGCGCCTGCCGCGCGAGCGGACGAAGAATGGGCTACCGCACGAAGTGCCGCTCTCGGCCCCTGCCCTGACGATCCTGGCGGATGCGCCGCGCGTCGAGGGGCGCGATCTGGTCTTCGGCAGTGGGGTCGGGGGCTTCCAGGGGTTCACCCGGGCAAAAGCGGCGCTCGACGCAGCCTCGAAGGTGAAGGCCTGGCGGCTGCACGATCTTCGCCGGACGGTCGCCACGGGGATGGGCGACCTGGGGGTGCTGCCGCACGTCGTCGAGGCGGTGCTCAACCACGTCTCCGGCACGAAGGCCGGCGTGGCCGGGGTCTACAACTATGCGCTGTATAACCCGGAGAAGAGGGCGGCCCTCGACCTATGGGCGCGCCATCTTGCGGCTCTCGATCCAGGCATCGAGCTCGCCCCGGCGGACGCCGTAGCAGCGGGCGGATAGCTGGAGCAGCGGCGGCCCCTCGCCGTTCCTGCAGATGTGGCGCAGCGTGGTCGGCGAAAGGCCCAACTCGCGCGCCACGTCCGGGAGGCGGACGACGAAGCGTGCGGGGTCAGCCTGTTGCATCGGTTCCTCCGTTCGGGCGGATATGGGGAAGGAGTGGTGTCAGCGACCCATTCTCATGGGCGAGGCGCATGTGCTCGCGGACGGCCTCGCCGAAGGTGACGCTGGTGCCGGGCGGGATCGTGTTGGCCAGGAATTCGTCCTCGAACACGACGATGCCGACCGCGACGGCTTCGAGCTTCGCCTTGATGACGAGGGCCAGGGCCCGCCAGCGGGATCGGCAAGCCTGCTCCCACGCGGTCTCGGCTGCTGATGCAGAGCGATCGCGGCCGGTCTCGGTCTTCGCGAAAGCGGCATCCCTCAGGTCCGGCATCACGAGCCTGAACATGATCCGCCGGCCATGCATGGTGAATTGGATCGCAGCCTGCGTGTCGCTCTCCATGTGAGCGAACTCGCTGGCGCCGTAACGGCGGACAGTGGTCCGGATCTCGTCGATGCTGCGGTTCATCGGGACCGATGTGTCGGCGGCGTAGCGGCGGGGCATCAGAAATCCCCCGGAGCGACCTGACAGCAGACGATCCCGCGCGAGCGTCACAGGGCGACCACGCTGGCCCGGTCCTCGAACACGAGGTCGGGCGTGCGGCCCTCGTCGAGCCATTCGGCCTTCAGGACGGTGTCGGCGCGGTGATCGCCGGCCGCGCGGGTGCGGATCGGGATATGGCCGAGGCCGTGCTCACCGAGCCAAGCCGTCGTCTTGTCCCGGACCTCGTCCGACCGGCCCGACCAGATCTCGACATGCGCGCCGGTCGCGTCGAGCGCGAGGAGCGTCCGGATGATCGGGTGGCAGGGCTCGTCCTGATCGCAGGCCGCGTAAAACCCGCGCCAGTCCTTGTCGCGGCTGGGCCGGTTCAGGAAGTGCGCGCGGTGCTCGGTGAGGGCGAGCGTCCCGTCGAGGTCGAAGACGACGAACATGTGCTTCCTCATGTGGCGCTGAACTTGATCCGTCAGGGCTTCTTCCTGGTGGGTCATGCTGCGGCTCCGCTGGTCGCCTCGGTCGGCCGCACACCGTGCTCGGCCAGGGCTTCGAGGTCGGGGATCATCTCCGTGCGGATCTCCGCGCGGGCGTAGGTCCAGCCGGGCAGGCTGGCGTGGAGGTAGCGGCCCTTCCGGCCGTTGATCCGCCAGAAGCCGGGGAGGTTGGCCCAGCTCTCCCACCATTCGCCGCGACGGGGCCGGGCGAGGTCGACGTGCACGACGGATTTCGCGCCCATGGTGGACGGGTCGGCGATAGCCGCGCGGAGCACGCGAGCCGCCTCCCCTGCGATGCGGCGCTCCTCGTCGGTCGGCGGCGGGAGTGGCTTCGTGGCGCGGCGGGTCACGCTGCCCCCGCGATGTCGAGTGCGTCATCGGGAACGAGGGCCTGCCAGCGGATCAGCACGCCCTCGAAGGTGAGAACGTTGCCGTCCTCCGGCGGGTGCTCGGCCCACCAGAACCCGGCCATGGCCTCAAGATCATCGAACCCGTCCGCCTGGGCGAAGGCGTCCATCTGGGCCCTGGTGATGAGGTAGCGCTCGCCGATCTGCATCAGCTCGGCGGCTCCGCGCTTCGAGAACGCGAACCGCACAGGCAGAACCTCGGTGCATTGGCTCTCGCCGAGCCGCCGGCACTGCCGCGTCCGCATCCCCGTGTAGAGCTGCACTCTCTCGCCCGGCCGGGCGTGGCGCGACCGGCCCACACGCTCGGCCCGGATCGTCTGCGCCTTCGTGCCGGCCAGGATCGGCGGGCCGAATTGCTTCTTGAAGCTGTAGGCGACCATCAGGCGCGAGCCTCCGGGAAGCCATTGTGCTCGACGCCGTCGAGGAGGCGGCCGGCGGCCTTCTTGCCGACGCGCGAGATCTGCTGAAGGTCGAGGCGCGGGTCGTCGACGAGCAATTGCCCATCGTTGGCCACCACCGACCAATCAGTGCGCAGCACTCCCGGCGCCCACTCGCCCCATTGCTTGAAGAAGAACGCCACGCCCTGGATGGCGCATTGCTCACGGATCGACCGAACCCATGCCGGGTACATCGGCCGCGCACCGGGCCCGCTCTCGCCGCCGACGATCACCAGATGGATGCCGGTGAGGTCGATGGCGCCGAGGCCTTCGAGCAGCGGCTCGATAGACAGGAACCGGATCGCCGCCGGCACCGTGCGCAAATGGTCGAGGTTCCGCAGCCGCTCACGGTCCTCGATGGTCGTGCCAAGCCATACGTTCGGCCAGCCCGCGCCCCATGCCGCCGCGCCGATCTCCGGCGTCGGCAGCATCTTGGCGATGTTCTGCGGACGCTTCGTCAGCAGCATCCAGTCGAGGTTCGGCGTCTGGCTGATCCGGTGCCAGAGGTCGTCCCGCCACCGGGCAGGCACCTGATTGTCGAAGACGTCGGCGAGCGATGCGCAGAACACGCGGTGGCGCTCGCCAGCCGCAGCAGCGGCGCGGTCCCATTTGACCGGCTGCTGCCAGTTCGAAACGCTGGTGCGACGGCGCTCGCCGGCCCAGAGGTGCGATTGCCCGGTGCGCTTCGCCCAGCCCTCCGCATAGCAATGATCGCAGGCCGGCGAGATCCGCGTGCAGCCGACCCACGGGTTGAAGGTGTGGTGCGTCCACTCGATCTTGCTGTTCTTAGCCACGGGCGGACGGCCGACCCGACCATCCCAGCGCAGGACGGCGCATCTTCGCGTTCGTTCATGGATCTCCTGCGCGGGGTGATGGCCGGAAGTCGCGCCCTGGCCGACGACCAGGGTGGCGCCATCGTCACCGCTGGTACGGTGAACGCCTACGTCGCCGCGACCGCCTCGGGCGTCACGACGCTCCGGCCTGGCTTGAGCCTCCTCGTTCAGATCGACCGCACCAACACCGATGCGGCCACGCTCAACGTGGACGGGACCGGTCCGAAGCCATGGCGCGATGGTGATGGCTCTGACTTCGTGACCGGCGCCCTGCCGCCCAAGCGCTTCGTCCGGGTGACGTGGGACGCTGCCCGTGGGTGCTGGATCAGCGACGTGCTCTCGCTCTTCGCCTTCGATGTCGCATTCCGGGCATGGATGGCGAGCCTGCCGACTGCGCCCGATGGACTCGGCCCCGGCAAGCCCTGGAAGATGGGCAGCGCCTCGGGCGGCTACAGCCTCAACCTCACCGGGACGAACACCTGATGCGCGCTCTCGTTCGCCTTTTCCTGGCTGCAGCCCTGGTGCTGCCGCAGCCTGTCCTCGCCCTCGACCCGGGCAAGGTGCCCCCGATTACACTCGGCACCGGCTCAACCGGCGACGTGTCTGGAATGAGCGTCATCCCATCGCCGGGGGCTGCCTCCGGCACGCTTGCCCGAGCTCTCGCTGATCAGGCTACCGCAGTCGCCGCCAAGGCGCCGCTCGCTTCGCCGACTTTCTCCGGGACCGCTTCAGTGCCGGTGCTGACGCTCACGGGTGCAGGCTCCTCGGGCGCAGTTGACGGGATGAGTGTGACTCCGCTCGGCCGCGGCGCGTCGAGCACGCTGTCCAGACTCTTCGACAGCTCGATGAGCCTCGCATCGTTCGGCGCGAAGGATGACAATGCGACGGACAATACCGCCGCTGTGCAGGCGGCGGTTAACTCGGCCTCGGCCCTCGGCCGCACCCTCGTGGTCAGCGCCTCGACCGGCGGGACCGGTATTTTCCGGATGAGCCCCAGCATCGACTGGAAGAACGTCTCGCTCCGGCTCGACAACAGCGTCTCGTTCGCCAACGTCGACGGCTCGCCCTACACCGGCAAGTTCTCGGGCAACACCCAATTCGATCAAGCGGTTCTGGTTGGCTCTGGAAGAATGGGACAGCAGGGTCGAAAGATCGAGTTGCCCGGCCAGATCTATAACTATTCTAACACTCTCGGGAATAGTCAGCAGCCGACTTTTTCAGCGTTCCGCCTATTCGACGGACAGCCGACACCGCCCTCCAATTCAGCCTACTATGGCATGGGCCCGGCTTACTACGGGTATGTCGGGTGGGGATCCTCCGGTACGCCTTCGGCTGGCTCCGGCGGCATCTTCGGTGGCCAGATGAACATTTTTCGGGCCAACAACGGGAACGGGGTAAACATCAACTGCACGCTAACTGCTGGCAGCATTTACGCAACAAACTGCAACAGTACGGCAGGTGTATTCGATCCGGCCAAGATTACTAGCACCACCGCCGGCATTCCAATCAACACGTATTTAGACGTGTCTGGCAACCATCCTGGTGTGACAGGTACTATTGCCCTCGACACGACTTACACCGGCACGACGATGGAAAACGTCGCGCTTTCGGTAAACGGCTCTCAGTTCGTCGGAAGTCTGTTCACCAACAGCCCGTATATCGATTATGCCACTGACGTCTCGAAGGTGACAGTCGGTGCCGCTGTAACCCGGGTGTCCGACGGCTTCGTTGTCGGGAAGGTTATCGTTCCGGCGAACATGGACCGGATTAAGATGTCCGCCGCCTATACCGGTGCTTCGACGAGCTTCCAGGGCGCAACGCTCAACGTCGTCTCTGGACGAGGTGAGATCACGCCTTTCACTTATGGCGTGAGCCTGTCCAAAGACTACAACATGCCCGGTCTTTCGATTTACCAGGACATCAATATGTCCTCGAATTACTCCACCAATGCGGCGGACCAGGAAGGCTACCTCTCCGGCATTACCAATCTTGTCGTGAAGTGGGCTCCCGGATGGGCGCTTGATCGGCTGCATCAGGGCTCATTCGGCATGCAGACCGTCACCCGGCCCGGGGGCGTCGGGTATGACTTCGTCGATCGTGGCGGCCTGACGAGCCAACCCCTGTTCGCCGGCAGTTACGTCGGCGGCTGGGCCGGTCCGCTCGGCACAGCACTGGACGGGACGTCGGCCTCAGCGCTGCCGGGGTTCTACGTCGGCAGCCAGATCGGCTCCCTCGGCTGGAATGGGACACAGCAGGTCACCATCGGATGCAGCGTCTGGTGCCCAACCGGATCGCGGTCGAAGTTCACCTTCGGCCAGATCATCAGCGACTACACCCGCGAGGGCCTGACGATCGCGAACCCCATCGGGACCGGGGTCACTTCCCTGCACATCCAGTCGAACGCTGGGGACGCCTACATCGACCCCAACTTGGTGGTCAGCGGCTACATCCGTGAAGCCGTGTCGAACCCTCCGGCGTCATCGACAGCCGCCTGTGCGGTCGGACAACGCGCCTGGGACGCGAACTACGAATACCGCTGCGTCGCCGCCAACACGTGGAAGCGTGCAGCCTTGAGCGCCTTCTGAGATCACTGACGGGCTGTCTCTCCATCATCGAAAGGCGCCTCCGGGCGCCTTTTTCTTTGTCCGGACCCTTCGATGCCCCTGCACCGCCTCGCGTTGCGGGCCGCATCCGCGCGCCCAGAAGCGCGCCGCTGACGTGTCCCCCGTCCTGGCCGCGCTGTGCGGCCTGTTCCTGCTGCACGGATGCCCCGACATGGCCCTCGACATCGACCGCGCGGTGTTCTTCGACGCCGTGCGACGGCAGCCGTTCGCCGGTCAGCTGACGGCCAACCAAGTCGGAGGCATGGAGGCGATCCTCGACGCCTGCCCGCCGGATCTGGGTGTCGACAAGACGGCCTACTGCCTCGCCACCACCTTCCACGAGACGGCGCGCACCATGCGCCCGATCGAGGAGTACGGCCGCGGCAAGGGCAAGGCCTATGGGCCGAGCGGGTTCTTCGGCCGGGGCCTCGTGCAGCTCACGTGGCAGGCGAACTATGCCAAGGCGACGGCACGCCTGCGGACGCTCGGCGTGCTGAAGGCGTCCGAGGACCTGGTGAAGACGCCGGCCCTGGCGCTGCGGCCGGACGTGGCCTCGGCGATCCTGTTCACCGGGATGGTCGAGGGGTGGTTCACCGGCAAGAAGCTCGCCGACTTCTTCGGGCCGGGCCGGGCCGATCCGGTCGGGGCCCGCCGGATCATCAACGGCACCGACTGCGACAGGCTGATCGCGGGCTACCACGCTCAGTTCCGGGTGGCGCTCCTGGCCTCGGTCCGGATCCCGGTTCCGGCCCCGCCGCCGAAGGTGCCCGATCCGCTCGCGCCGATGACCGGTGCTTCGGGGTCTTCGGTGATTTTCGTCACGGCACCGTCGGAAACCGTCACAGACCCGCCCGGCCCGTCAAAACCGGTAACGCCTCCCCAGCCCGCCCCCTCCGGCGGGCTTTTTCGTGCGCCCAGCCCGGCGCCGGCCGCGCCCGGCTTCTGGTCCCGCGTCCACGCTCTGCTCTCCCGAAAGGCCGCCTGAGATGTCCCTGATCCAGCGCATCAACGCGCGCCTCGTCGGCGTGCGGCTCTACCTGCTTGCGATCCTGTTCGCGCTGCCGGACGTCCTGAACGCCGTCGTCGGCTTCGATTGGGCGAGCGTGCTGCCCCCGGCGTATGCCGGATATGGCGCGCGGATCGGCTCGGCCCTTGCGCTCGCACGCCTCGCCCTGCCGCCGGTCCTGAAGAACATCCGCGAGGCCGCTCGTCCGCCGGGCCCCTGCCCGGGCGACCGGCCGGGCGACGGCCCGCACTGATGGGTGCGCTCACCCTCCTCGGCGGCTTCCTGGTGAAGCTGCTCGGCACGGGCATCGTCACCCCGGTGCTCGACTACCTCGGCAAGCGCTCGGACGCCGAGGTGCTCACCAACGGGCAAAACGTGACCGGGGACGTGACGATCGCGCAGGCGCAGCTCACCGCCTACGTCGAGGAGCGCAAGGCCATCGCGCAGGAGCGGGCCGACCAGCACCTCTCGCCCTGGACGGCCTGGATGATCCCCACGGCGTTCGGGCTGTGCATGATCCACTTCGGCGCCATCGTCCTGGACTCGACGTTCCGGTTCAACTGGCAGGTGGCGAAGCTGCCGGCCCCCTACGACGCGATGGAAAACGCCATCGTGCTCTCCGTGATCGGCGTCGCCGGCATCGCGCCGACCGTCCGCCGCATCTTCGGCAAGTAGCCCCATACCCTCCCCCGCAGAGGGGGGAGGGTCGCGCAGGACTTCGCCCATGACCGACGCCCTTCCGCCGCGACGGCGCCGGCCGGCAGTCCCCCGCAAGGGTCTCGACCTCATCGCCGAGGGCGTCGCCGCCCGCGTGCCCCCGCCCGTCCCGCCGAGCCTGGGCGAAGGCCTGCTCGTCCGAGCTCGAAACGAAAGGGATCCCCTTGCCATGTCCGCCGGCTATGACGGGGGCGCCGAGGCGAACTCCGATACCCGCATCCTGGTCGCCCTCGCGCGGATCGAGGAGCGGCAGAACTCGATGCTCGACGCCAACAAGTCGGCCCAGGCCGCGGCGGAGGCTCGCCACACCAACGTGATGCAGGCGATCGCGACTTTCGTGCCGCGCTCGGAAATCGAGAAGGACAACAGGTCGCTCCACGAGCGGATCGATGGCGTGGAGAAGCGCCTCGACACGATGGACAAGAGGATCTGGGGCGCGGTGGCCGGGGCGGTGGGCGCCCTCGGCTCGGTGGTGATGACGAAGGTCGGCCTGCTGCACTGACCTTCCGTTGACATCTGTCAACATCCTCGAGCGCCCTGGCTTCGGTCGGGGCGCTCTTTTCGCGTCTCAGCTCTGCAATTTGAGAAGTGGTGCGAGCAACGGGTGAACCGTAGAAATCTGCATCCCCTCCCCGAGGGAAGCTTCGCCCGCCCGGCTCTGCCGTGGCGGGCTTTTTTTGCCTAAGCTGATGGCGCGGGAAGCAATTTCATCGGTTCTGCGGAATAGTTAGGCCGTGGGGCTGGCGCAGCAGGATCCTTCACGTAGCCAGTGCGCCCCTCTGCGAGACCGGCATTGACGAAATGAACGAGTGGGTTTTGACCTGAAGAGGCTACGTCCGGATTAGCTGCAAGATAACCTAATGTACTGAACCCAGCGCTCGGATCGCGCCCTTCTTTCCAGCCGTGATGTAAGTAGTGATCGAGCGGGTCGAAACCTTCCGCCCGCACGTCTGAGTACCAGAAAAGGTAGTAGATAGGATCGAAGCCGGGAAGCGGCATCCTAACCAGCGACGGGCGGCTATAGAACAGGTTGCGCAGGTGAAGCTTCATCGAAAATCCAAGGCTTGAACGGTGCCTTCGATCCATCATCCAGTTTCGTAGTGCAAGCTCGAACTAATCGGTCCCAGCCCGGGACGCTCCAGTCAGTCATGACGGCACGGCTCGCTAACCGCCAGCGTCCATGCCGGTCTCAGGCCGCGTCGCGTATCGGCCGCCGCTGGTGAGATCGGACGCTCCCCCGCCCCGTGAGCAGATCGGGGCGGGGCCGAGCGGAAGGTCCCGCCAACTGCGTCTGCGCGTTCAGTTTTTCCGGCGCTGTCCACACCACTCCACCGCGATCTCCACAGGCTATCCACACGAGGGTTGAGCCACCGCCGCAGGGCTGCTTGTTCTGCCTCCGTTCCGAAGCGGAGGGATCATGGCGGACCGGCTCGGCGACTACGCCCGCGGACAGGTGCGCGTCGAATGCGTGAGCTGCCGGAGGGTCGGCTGCTACGACGTGCGGAACCTGCACGCCCGGTTCGGCCTGGAGATCGAAGTGCTGGATCTACTCCGGGCCCTCAGCGCCTCCTGCCGGCACCAGCAGCCGCCGGGAGCGCCGAAGCCTCGGAAGTACGTGGCGGTCTGCCAAGCAAGGATCACGATGCCGCGGCAGCCGACGACGAGCCTGCCGACGCCGGGTGGGATGCCCTACACCATTGAAACGTGGAACATTGAGGGTGGCGGCGTCGAGATGCACCTCGCCGAGCTGTACCGGCTCGATATGGCAGAGGCGGCGTTTGAGGTCGTGTGCGCGCTCTGGCCCACAACCGAGGCCACGATCCGCCAGCGAGCGCGGATCGTAAGACGGCGGGAGCGCAAGCGATAGCGGCGCTTCGGCTTCAGCCGAAGTGCCCGTTTTTCAGTCCAAATCTTCAAGAAAATGCAAAGCGCTTCAGAGACTGCATAACTCTTGGTACATCTACATTGAAGGAGCCGTGCCAACCCTTGTGCGCTTCATCTGCCGGCGGATCAATGCAGTAAGCCGAGTAATGATGGCCGCAGATTGCCGCTAAGTTTTTATACCATCCATTCAATTGCTTCGAATGAAAAAGTTCGTATATTTTTAATCCGCCGGCATGCGCAATCATATTTGTTAGACCGCCCCCATGCGGGGCGACGACAATATCAGCATCAGCAAAAGTCTGTAACTCACTTGCATAAGACATTTCACTTGTTACTATTTCGACAAACCCGAGACTTTGTAAGGCATCGAATAACTCTTTAGTATTTACGATGCCCCGAGCGTTGCCGACATCACGTCTCGACAAGTATAAACGTCGATGTCCGTTCTCAGTTCGAGGCTTTCTGAGGTTTTTGAGAGCTTCGTTGCGGCCTGGATGAAAGTGCAATTCGTTCGGAACACAGAGAGCAGAGGGAACCAAAAGCCTTTCATAACGCTCGTGGGTCAGCCTATCGTTGCGCGGCGTACGAACGACTTCATCCGGGTCCAGGCCAAGCGTCGCAATTGCATCTTTGCGGAAATGTTCGACGCCAATACCGTCAAAACTCAGCAGCTTTGTGCTTGGTATTATAGACTTAAATAGATAATAGGCCTGTGCATTGCTGGCGCTCTGCAGATGCCAATGGCCATAATTGTTATATGTATTGTTAAAAAGAAATCCAGTTTCATCATACCGCTTAACAATACCAGAACTCGATGGAAGATACGCTGCCTCGTGATCTACTGCGAGGGTGAAATCGAAGTTGAGACCGCGATTTTGTGCGAAGCTTGTGGTCTCATTCATGACAAGACCATCGCGGGACACGACAATGCTTCCACACACAAGCTGCGCATCGTGCAAAACGTTCACGAAAAGAGGCTCAGAAAGATATGTGTGCTGGAAGAATTGATGTCCTTGATAGGTATCAATATTTGCATCGTCTAGAGTTAGAGATCCAAAATGGTTTCTAACTGTCACCGGGTCGTGGAGTATGAAGCTAAAGTCTGTCTTGTTCTTGATAAGCTTCGTTGCCTCCGCGGTGTCAGAGGTCGAAATTGGGAGAATACCCCGGTAAAGCGCGACGGGGGGACCAAGAGGCCGAAGTACATGAGGGATCGGTTTAGCATCTGGCTCCCTTGGGAAGTAGACACCCGATAACTCGCCATTATAATTAGGTGTAAGGGAAAATGAGAGGCGAGCTGTGCCCTCTTGATCGATTAATTTAAGATCTTGCCCCTCAATGGCCCAAGTTGTTTCGTTGGCGCTGCCGCCGACTACCGAGCCATCTTCGAAAAGATCTAGGCGAGCCGCGAGGTTTCTGCGATCGTAACGACACATATGCCAACGGCTAGGGCCGGTCATCTCGATGTCCTTAATGCAATAAGAAATTGTGCCGCGGAGTATCAGGATCCACTGATGATTCAGCGTTTGACTTGCGTGCCACCTATGCCGTCAGGATCATAGAAGCCTACCATAGTGCCCCCGAACGTCGGGCGTTCGTTGACGCGGGCTGCTCCCAAGACGGCGAGGCGCATTTGTTCTATCGCGTCCTGCGCAGATGTGGCCGATTGCTGGGGCGCAACGCCCCCGATATGCCAGCAGCTTTCGTGCAGGCCAAGCTCACGACGGATATCGTCAGGCGTTGCAGTATTGGGGCTTGCGTGCTCCGAGAATTCGGATCGAAATGCCCCATCCTGATACGAGGGTGTCGATCCGGCGTGGCCGCCAGGATGCCAGCAACTCTCATAGGGCGGGAGGTCGTCCAGGGCCCTATCAGCGCTCGGATCATTACTCGGCTCGCTCACTATGATCTCCCTGCGCTAGCCGCGAAATCACTACACGGTCGGACTGGCTTGCTCCATGCCCCAAGTGCGGACTGCGCGGAAATACGTCGCTCTCATCATCTCTCATCCCCACCGTATCGCCGGATCGTTTCCCGTCCAGCCACCGTCAGGAACCACGCCCGGCCGCTGGGATGGCTGACCCGGGACCCGCCCCGCTCCTCGACCAGGCCCATCTCGACCAGCAGCGGCATCGCGCTCGGATAGGCCTTGAGCCGGAGACCGCTCGGCGTTCCGGCGACCGCGCGCAGGGCGGCGAGCTGCTTCCCGCGGAGGGGAGGGATCATTCCTTTGGGCGACGCTGCCGGCGTCGCTGCGGGACCGCCCTATCCACCAAATCACGGATCATGCGGAAGGCGGCCTCTGAAGGTGTGCCGTAGGCCTGGTCCGCCGTTGCCTCGACGACCGCACGAATGTGGAGGAGCGCTTCGACGAGGTCGAGAAGCTGTTCTGCCTTGGGCGGTTCCTTTGCCACGGCTACCTCTCCCGCTCCGGCGGTGGCAGGAGCTTCGCGAAGGACGCCAGGATCAGCAACTCGGTTAGGGTGAAGGCCTCGCCGTCCACCAGCCAGTGCGGCCGGACAGGCGTAGGAGGCTTCACGCGGCGACCGAAGGCTCCCAGCGCTCGGGTTGCATCCAGAGCAGCTACGTCGCGCAAGGAGGCCGTATCGTCCATGTCGAAAAGATGAGATCGGACCGAGAAATTTCAGTCGCCTGCTTACTATGTGCTTACAACACCGAAACTCTGGTAAGCAGATAAATCGCTAAGCCATTAAAATAATTGGTGGGCGGTGACGGGCTCGAACCGCCGACCCTCTCCGTGTAAAGGAGACGCTCTACCAACTGAGCTAACCGCCCGGACGCGGGGTTCGATACGGCATTGCCGGGCGCCGACGCAAGGGGCGCCGTCCACCCAGGCGGTGCCCACGACAAAGCCCGGAGCCTTGCGACTCCGGGCGTCGTAGTGTCAGCGCAGCCCCGTTAGTGAGCGATGAAGGTCGCGCCTTCCTCGTCCGGGCGGGCGGCGGGCTTCACCGGCGGAAGGGGCTCGTCCCACTCGATCGGCTCGGGCTTGCGCAGCAGCGCTCGCTCAAGCACCTGCTCCATCCGGGAGACCGGCACGATCTCCAGGCCGTTCTTCACGCTGTCGGGCACCTCGGCGATGTCCTTGGCGTTCTCCTCCGGGATCAGCACCGTCTTGATGCCCCCGCGGAGGGCGGCCAGGAGCTTCTCCTTCAGGCCACCGATCGGCAGGACCCGGCCACGGAGCGTCACCTCACCCGTCATCGCGATGTCACGGCGCACGGGGATCCCCGTGAGCGTCGAGACGATGGCCGTAGCCATGGCGATGCCGGCGGACGGGCCGTCCTTCGGGGTCGCGCCCTCCGGAACGTGGACGTGGATGTCCCGGCGCTCGAAGAGCGGCGGCTCGATGCCGTAATCGAGGGCCCGGGAGCGGACGTAGCTCGCCGCCGCCGAAATCGACTCCTTCATCACGTCCTTCAGGTTGCCCGTCACCGTCATCTTGCCCTTGCCGGGCATCATGACACCCTCGATCGTCAGCAACTCGCCGCCGACCTCGGTCCAGGCCAGACCCGTCACCACGCCGACCTGATCGTCCGCGTCGATCTCGCCGTAGCGGAACTTCGGCGGGCCGAGGAAGACGGGCAGGTTCTCTTCGCTGGCCTCGACGAACTTCGCCTTGGTGATCAGGATCTCCTTTACCGCCTTGCGGGCGAGGTTGGAGATTTCCCGCTCCAGGTTCCGGACGCCGGCTTCCCGCGTGTAGCGGCGCACCAGCATCATCAGCCCGTCATCGGTGATCGACCACTCCTTCTTGTCGAGGCCATGCTTCTTCATGGCGCCCGGGATCAGGTGCTTGCGGGCGATCTCGACCTTCTCTTCCTCGGTGTAGCCGGCGATCCGGATGATCTCCATCCGGTCCATCAGCGGCGCCGGGATGTTGAGCGTGTTCGCCGTCGTCACGAACATCACGTTCGACAGGTCGTAGTCGACCTCGAGGTAATGGTCGTTGAACGTCGCGTTCTGCTCGGGATCCAGCACCTCGAGGAGGGCCGCCGACGGGTCGCCGCGGAAGTCCATGCCCATCTTGTCGATCTCGTCGAGCAGGATGAGCGGGTTGGACGTCTTGGCCTTGCGCATCGACTGGACGATCTTGCCCGGCATCGAGCCGATATAGGTCCGGCGGTGGCCGCGGATCTCGGCTTCGTCCCGGACGCCGCCGAGCGACATGCGCACGAACTCACGGCCGGTCGCCTTGGCGATGGACTTGCCGAGGGAGGTCTTGCCGACGCCGGGAGGACCGACGAGGCAGAGGATCGGACCGGTGAGCTTGTTCGCCCGCTGCTGCACGGCGAGGTACTCGACGATCCGCTCCTTCACCTTGTCGAGGCCGAAATGGTCCTCGTCCAGCATCGCCTGGGCGCCGAGGAGGTCCTTCTTGATCTTCGAGCGCTTGCCCCACGGGATGCCGAGCATCCAGTCGAGGTAGTTGCGCACCACCGTCGCCTCGGCCGACATCGGCGACATCTGGCGCAGCTTCTTCAGCTCGGCCGTCGCCTTCTCGCGGGCTTCCTTGGTGAACTTGGTCTTCTCGATCTTCTCCTCGAGCTCGGCCAGCTCGTCGCGGCCGTCCTCGGAGTCGCCAAGCTCCTTCTGGATCGCCTTCATCTGCTCGTTCAGGTAGTACTCGCGCTGGGTCTTCTCCATCTGCCGCTTCACGCGGGTCCGGATGCGCTTCTCCACCTGGAGCACGGAGATCTCGCTCTCCATCAGCGACAGCACCTTTTCCAGGCGCTGGGCGACGGTGGACATCTCCAGGATGCCCTGCTTGTCGGCGATCTTGACGAGCAGGTGAGAACCGATCGTGTCGGCGAGCTTGGACGGCTCGTCGATCTGGGTCACGGCGGAGACGACCTCGGGGGAGATCTTCTTGTTCAGCTTGACGTAGTTCTCGAACTCCGAGAGCACCGAGCGCGCGAGGGCTTCGGCCTCGACCTGGTCGCCGAGCTCATCGTGGAGCGCCAGCGCCGTCGCCTCGTAGTACTCGTCGGAGCGGGAGAAGTTCGCGATCTTGGCACGGCCAACGCCCTCGACCAGCACCTTCACGGTGCCGTCGGGCAGCTTCAGGAGCTGCAGGACGCTGGCGAGCGTGCCGATCTTGTAGATGGCGTCGGTGGCCGGGTCGTCGTCACCGGCATTGATCTGGGTCGCGAGGAGGATGTGGCGGTCGGAGCGGACAGCCTCTTCGAGCGCGCGGATCGACTTCTCTCGCCCCACGAACAACGGCACGATCATGTGCGGGAAGACGACGATGTCGCGCAGCGGCAGGACGGCATAGGAGCCCGTCGAGCCGGGAATGACCGGCTGGCGCGATTTCGACTGGGTCATATCGGAAACCTCATCAGGATTGCCGGGCCGCACGCTCCTCCATAAAGGAAGCAAGCATGCCGGCACGGCCGACCGGGCCGCGAGGGTCTGTCAAGGAAGATTGGGCGGCTGGTGACGCGGTACCGTACCTCTAGGGAGCATACGGCCACTGCGCTCAGCCTGAGATGGAAACACCCGGATCCGCTTTCAAGGAAGATCGGGGCTGGGGGCCCGGCATGGAGCCGGGCCGCCGTGTCGCACTCAGGCGCTGACGCTGGCGGGCGCTTCCTTGCCGCGCTCGCCATGGATGTAGAGCGGGCGCGACTTGCCCTCGACCACCTCGGGGCCGATCACCACCTGCTCGACCGATTCGAGGCCCGGCAGGTCGTACATCGTGTCGAGCAGGATCGTCTCCAGGATCGACCGCAGGCCGCGGGCGCCGGTCTTCCGCTCGATCGCCTTGCGGGCGACGAGGGACAGGGCCTCGTCCTGGAACGTCAGATCGACGTTCTCCATCTCGAACAGGCGCTGGTACTGCTTCACCAGCGCGTTCTTCGGCTCCTGAAGGATCTTCTTCAGGGCGGCCTCGTCCAGGTCCTCCAGCGTCGCCAGGACCGGCAGGCGGCCGACGAACTCGGGGATCAGGCCGAACTTCAACAGGTCCTCCGGCTCCACCGAGCGGAAGATCTCGCCGGTGCGGCGGTCGTCCGGGGCCTGCACGGCGGCACCGAAGCCGATCGAGGTGCCCTTGCCGCGCTGGGAGATGATCCGCTCAAGCCCCGCGAAGGCGCCGCCGCAGATGAACAGGATGTTGGTGGTGTCGACCTGCAGGAACTCCTGCTGCGGGTGCTTGCGGCCGCCCTGCGGAGGCACGGAGGCCACGGTGCCCTCCATGATCTTCAGGAGCGCCTGCTGCACGCCCTCGCCCGACACGTCGCGGGTGATCGAAGGGTTGTCCGACTTGCGGGAGATCTTGTCGATCTCGTCGATGTAGACGATGCCGCGCTGGGCCCGCTCGACGTTGTAGTCCGACGCCTGGAGCAGCTTGAGGATGATGTTCTCGACGTCCTCGCCGACGTAGCCGGCCTCGGTCAGCGTCGTCGCGTCGGCCATGGTGAACGGCACATCGAGGATGCGGGCCAGCGTCTGCGCGAGCAAGGTCTTGCCCGAGCCGGTGGGCCCGATCAGCATGATGTTCGACTTGGCCAGCTCGACGTCGTTGTGCTTCGTCGCGTGGGCGAGCCGCTTGTAATGGTTGTGCACCGCGACGGAGAGGACCTTCTTCGCGAAATCCTGGCCGATGACATAATCATCGAGGACGCGGCGGATCTCCTTCGGCGTCGGCACCCCGTCACGGCTCTTGACGAGGGAGGACTTCGACTCCTCACGGATGATGTCCATGCACAGCTCGACGCACTCGTCGCAGATGAACACAGTCGGGCCGGCGATGAGCTTGCGGACCTCGTGCTGGCTCTTGCCGCAGAACGAGCAATACAGCGTGCTCTTGGAGTCGTTGCCGCCAGACTTGCTCATATCGGTCTCCGATTCCCCACATGCGCTGCCGGCAACGGGGCGCATGTCCATTTCGTGAAACGTAAGGGGGTTCGCTTAAAGAAACAGTGTGCTGCGCGCCTTTGACCGTGAGGTCACAACCCCCGATGCAAACATGCTGCCGCGGCAGGATCAAGGCCGCGGCAGCATGGTCCGAGGGTCAGGCTGCAGCCGGTTCGGGCCGCTTCTGGATGACCTCGTCGATCAATCCGAACTCCTTGGCCGCGTCCGCGGTCATGAAGTTGTCGCGCTCCAGGGCCTGATGGATCGTGTCGTATTCCCGGCCGGTGTGCTTCACGTAGATCTCGTTGAGGCGCCGCTTCAGGGCCTCGATCTCGCGGGCATGGATCAGGATGTCCGTCGCCTGGCCCTGGAACCCGCCGGAGGGCTGGTGGACCATGATCCGGGCGTTCGGCAGGGCGAACCGGTGGCCGGGCTCGCCGGCGGTGAGCAGGAGCGACCCCATCGAGGCGGCTTGGCCGACGCAGAGCGTCGTCACCGGGCAGCGGATGAACTGCATCGTGTCGTAGATCGACAGGCCCGACGTCACCACGCCGCCGGGCGAGTTGATGTAGAAGGAAATTTCCTTCTTCGGATTCTCGGCTTCGAGGAACAGGAGCTGCGCCACGATGAGCGACGCGCCGTAATCCTCGACCGGCCCGGTCAGGAAGATGATCCGCTCACGCAGCAGGCGGGAGTAGATGTCGAAGGCGCGCTCGCCGCGGCTCGATTGCTCGACCACCATCGGAACGAGGGCATTGTTGTAGACGTCGATCGGATCTCTCATCTCATCCTGCCCCGGGGGTGAGGCCCGGGGCCCGCCGAATCACGGGCCCCCGGGCATGTCAGCGAACAACGACGATGCTTAACCATCGCCTAAAGTGGTTGCCCGCTGCCCTCGGACGGCGCGGGCCTACTCGGCCGAATCGGCGGCCTTCACAGCCGGCTTCTCGCCGGTCGTCTCGTCTTCCTCGTCGTCGGCGAACAGGGCGTCCTTCGCGACGGGCTCTTCTACGACTTTGACCTGACCGAGGACATGGTCAACTACCTTTTCTTCGAACAGGGGGGCCCGCAGCTCAGCGAGCGCCTGCGCGTTCTTACGGTAGAAGTCCCACACCTGCTGCTCCTGGCCGGGGAACTGCCGCACCCGGGCGATGAGCGCCTGATTGACCTCCTCGTCGGAGACCTTGATATCGGCGCTCTCGCCGACCTGCGCAAGCACGAGGCCGAGGCGGACGCGACGTTCGGCGATCTTCCGGTACTCGGCCTGGGCCTTTTCCTCGTCGGTGCCCTCGTCCTCGAAGGTCTTCCCGCGCGTCTTCAGGTCCTGCTCGACCTGCGCCCACACCGCCGCGAATTCCTGCGCGACCAGGGACGGGGGCAGCTCGAATGCATACTTACCGTCGAGGGCGTCCAGGAGTTCCTTCTTCAGGCGACGGCGCGAGGCGGCCTCGTAGTCGGTGCCGATCGCCTTGGAGATGGCCTCCTTGAGCGCGTCGAGGGTGTCCATGCCCATCGTCTTGGCGAACTCGTCGTCGATCTTCGCCTCGCCGGGCTGCTGGATCTTCGTGACGGTCACGTCGAACTCGGCATCCTTGCCGGCGAGCTGCTCGGCGCCGTAGGCCTCCGGAAAGGTGACCTTCACGGTGCGCTGGTCGCCGACCTTGGCGCCGACGATCTGGTCTTCGAAGCCGGGGATGAAGGTGTTGGAGCCGAGTTCGAGGTCGACGCCCTCACCCTTGCCCCCCTGGAACTCCTCGCCGTCGATGCGGCCGACGAAGTCGATGGTGACCCGGTCGCCCGCCTCGGCGGCGGCGCCCTCGTCACGGTCGGCGAACGGGCGGCTCTGCCCGGCCATGCGGTCCAGGGCCTCGGTCACCTCTTCGTCGGACGGGGTGGCGACGAGCTTGGTCAGGCTCACGTCGGACAGGTCGGCCAGCTCGAAGGTCGGCATCACCTCCAGGGCGACCTTGAAGGCGAGGTCGGCCTTGGCGTCCAGGGCCTTCTCGACCTCCTTCTGATCGGAGGGGAACTCGATCTGCGGCTCGAGGGCGAGCTTCAGGTTGTTGTCGGTGACGATCTTGCGATTCGCCTCGTTCACGGCGTTCTGGACGACGTCGGCCATCACCGAGCGCCCGTAGACCTTGCGCAGGTGGGCGACCGGCACCTTGCCGGGGCGGAAGCCCTTCAGCTGCACCTTGTCCTTCATGCCGGCGAGTTCGCTGGTCAGGCGCTCCTCGAGTTCCTGGGCGGCCAGCAGGACCTGATATTCCCGCTTGAGGCCCTGGGTGTTGATCTCGGTGACCTGCATCGTCGTCGCTCTTCCAGAATCGTGTGCGGCCCCGCCCCATCGAAGCCGGGTCGAGGTTCTGCGGCGGCTGGGGGGCGGGCGTCGGCAGGGACAGGTGGAAACCTGCCGTCGCGGGTGGGCCTGGTGCGGGCGGAGGGGCTCGAACCCCCACGTCTTGCGACACTGGAACCTAAATCCAGCGCGTCTACCAGTTCCGCCACGCCCGCGCGCGCCGACAACCCGGCCCGTCGCCGGCCGCCGGAAGCGCGCCCTATAGCACGCGTGGCGGCGCCCGCAGCAAAAAACTTGAGCTTCCCACGGGCTTGCGGCTCCGGTGGCGCACCCGCCTCCGCACAGTTATGGAGCGTCGCTCTCCCGACGCCCACGAGGACCCATGGCTGCCACGTTCACGCCGCCATCCGCCGCCGACTCGCCGGCCGATTCCCACGGCCCGGACCGGGGGGGACCGGCCTCCCCCTCCCGGCGCGCGCTGATGGGCGGCCTCGCGGCGCTCGGCCTCGCGGGCCAGGCCCGGGCGCAGGGCCGCCCCCCCGGACCCGGCAAGGCACCCGCCCCCGCCCCGGCGCCTGCCCCGGCCCCCGCGGCACCGCCGACGGAGGCCGCCGGGCTCCAAGCCGCGCCCGGCAAGGCCCGCCTGCGGCCGGAGCCCGCCCCGGAGACGGCGATCTGGTGCTTCGACGGGCGCAGCGCCCCGCCCCTCGTCCGAATCAAGCTCGGCCAGCCGGTGCGGCTGATGCTGCGCAACGGCACCGACAAGCCGCTCTCGCTGCATTGGCATGGGGTGCGCAACGTGAACGCCATGGACGGCGTCGGCGGTGTCACCCAGGCCCCCGTCCCCCCCGGGGGCGAGTTCCTGTACGCGTTCACGCCCCCCGACGCGGGCACCTTCCTGATCCGCCCCCTCGTGGTGGGCGGGGCGAGCGAACCGTCGGGGCGGGGCCTCGCCGGCCTGCTCGTGGTGGAGGAGGCGAGCCCCCCCGCCGTCGACGCCGATCTCGGGCTGCTGGTGCAGGATTGGCGGCTGGAGGCCGACGGCAGCCTGATGCCCTTCGGCCAGACCTCCTTCGCCGCCACCAACGGCCGGCTCGGCAACGCCGTCACCGTGAATGGCGGCTCGGTTCCGCAGGCCGTCGAGGCCCGGCCGGGGAGCCGGATCCGCCTGCGGGTCGCCAACGGCTGCAGCGCCCGGGGAACCCGCCTGCGGTTCGAGGGGGTGAAAGTCTACGTCGCGGCGGTGGACGGGCAGCCCACCGACACCTTCGAGCCCCTGCGGGCCACCCTGCCCTTCCCCCCAGGCAGCCGCTACGACCTGATGATCGACCTGCCGGAGGAGGAGGGCGCCACCGCGAGCGTCATCGCGCTGATCGGCCAGGGACTGACCCTGGCGAGCGTCACCACCAGGGGCGCAAAGCTCGGGCAGGCCCGCCCCCCCATCGGCCCCATCGGTGAGAACAAGAAGCTCCCCGCGGAGGTGAAGCTCCAGAACGCCATGCGGCGGGACGTGGTCATCACCGGGGGCGCCTTCATCCCGAAGGAGGCCAAGGAAGCCAAGGACAAGGCCGCCCCCGAGCCGGTCTATACCGGCGATCCGCAGAAGGTCTGGGCCATCAACGGCACCAGCGCCGCGGCGGGAATGCCGCCGATCTTCTCGGTGAAGCGCGGGCAGGTGGTGGTGCTGGCGCTGCGCAACGACACCGCCTTCCCGCAAGCCCTGCACCTGCACGGGCACTGCTTCCGCCTGCTCCACCCCCTGGACGACGGCTGGGAGCCCTACTGGCTCGACACGTTCCAGCTCCTCGAAGGCCGCACCGCGCGGATCGCCTTCCTGGCCGACAACCCCGGCAAGTGGCTGATCAGCGCCACGGTGCTGGAGCGGTTCGACACCGGGCTCTGGACGATGTTCGAGGTGACCTGACGGGTCCGCCCGGCGACGAGGGGCGCGGTGCCGGGGCCGCGCCTCAGACAGCCGTGCCCCACCGCTCCGCCAGCCCCGAGAGGACGGCCGGCATCAGTTCCGGGAGGTCCTCGGCGATGAGGCCGGGGCCGTGGCGCAGGCCGGCGTCGCCGTGCAGCCAGACCGCCGTGCAGGCGGCCTCGAAGGCGGGCATGCCCTGCGCCAGCAACCCCGCGACGAGGCCGCCGAGCACATCGCCGGACCCCGCCGTCCCCAGATACGGGCTGCCATGGGCGTTGATGGCGGCGCGCCCGTCCGGGTGGGCCACCACCGTGTCCGCCCCCTTGAACACGACCACCGCCTTCATCAAGGCCGCCGCCGCCCGGGCGCAGGCGACCTTGCTGCCGGCCCGCAGCACCTTCGTGTCGTCGAACAGGCGGGCGAACTCGCCGGCATGGGGCGTCAGCACCGCCTCGCCCCCGCCATCGGCCAGAAGGCCGGCGAGGTGCTTGGCCTCCCCGGCAAAGCTCGTCAGGGCGTCGGCGTCGAGGACGAGGCTGCGCCCGGCCGACGCCGCCACCGCGATGCGCTCCCGGGTCGGTTCGCCGACGCCGAGGCCCGGCCCCATGAGGATGGCGTTCAGGCGCTCGTCGGCCAGCAGGTCATCGAGGTCGTCCGGGTCCTCGCAGCGGCGGAGCATGATGGCGGTGAGCTGGGCGGCGTTCTCCGCCAACGCCCCGGCGGGCGAGGCCAGCGTCACGAGCCCGGCCCCGACGCGCAGGGCCGCCCGGGCCGCGAGGCGCGCCGCGCCGGTCCGCGTGGCGGGCCCCGACAGGATGACGGCGTGGCCGCGGGTGTATTTGTGGCTCGCCCCGTCGAGGCGCGGGAAGGCCGCCCCCCACAGGTCGGGCCCGTTGCGGTGAAGCGGCGGCAGGGATGCCGCGAGCCCCGCGGCGATGGCGTCCGCACCCGCCCCGATCTGCACCACCTCGACCCGCCCGCACAGGCCTCGGCCGGGTTCGAGCAGATGCGCCGGCTTGAGGGCGACGAAGGTCACGGTCTCGACCGCTTGGAGGGCCGCACCGCGCACCGCGCCGCTGTCGCCATCGACGCCGCTCGGCACATCCACCGCCAGCACCGGCAACCGGGCCTTGGCCACCCTGTCGACCATGGCGCGGGCCGCTCCGTCGAGCTCCCGGGACAGGCCGGCGCCGAACAGCGCATCGATCACGAGGTGGACGCCGCCGAGATCGTCGGGCAGATCGGAGAGAACCGGGCCGGTCCATTCCCCCGCGGCCAGGGCGGCATCGCCCTCGAGGGCGCCGCGCTCGCCAAGGAGCACCAGGGTCACCGCGTAGTCCGCCCCCGCGAGGTGCCGGGCCGCCACGAAACCGTCGCCGCCGTTGTTGCCCGGCCCGCACAGAACCAGAACGCGGCCCCCGGCCGGCGCGAGGATGCGGGCGCGCCCGGCCACGGCCGAACCCGCCGCCTCCATCAGCGCGATTCCCGGCACGCCGCCGGCGATGGCCGCCGCATCGAGCCGGGCCACCGCCGCGACGCTGAGCACGCGTGTCCCCACCGCCATCTCTGCCCTCGCCTCGACCATTCGATGCTCACTTTGTGGACAAATCCGCGGCGATCGCCTCAAGGATGCGCAGGAAATGCACACCGATTGGGCTGTTTGCGGCAGGGCCGGAGCAAAACGCCGTGGCGGCTGGCCTGCCGCGATGGTACTGTCCCGTCGCGTTGACAGACAGGCCCGAGCGGCATGAAGAAGATCGAAGCGATCATCAAGCCCTTCAAGCTGGACGAAGTGAAGGAGGCCCTCCAGGAGGTCGGCCTCCAGGGGATCACCGTGATCGAAGCCAAGGGCTTCGGGCGCCAGAAGGGCCATACGGAGCTCTACCGGGGCGCCGAATACGTGGTCGACTTCCTGCCGAAGGTGAAGCTCGAGATCGTCCTCTCGGACGCGCTGGTCGAAGGCGCCGTGGACGCGATCCGCAAATCCGCCCAGACCGGCCGCATCGGGGATGGCAAGATCTTCGTCTCGACCATCGAGGAGGCGATCCGCATCCGAACCGGCGAGACCGGGCCGGACGCAATCTGAGTTCCGTGGCAAGCTGAGCCGCACTATTCGGCCGCTGCCTTCTTTTCGGACTTGCACGAATATCCGGCAAAGGGCGGCCAGCCATGGTTGCCGGCGCCCCGAGACCTTACATCCCTCCTGACGAGGTGGCCCATCCGGTCGCCGACAACAGCCTGGAGGGCTGTACGATGGGCGCCACCGACCTCCGCGAGGCCGCGAAAGTCTACGATCTGGCCGCGTTCCGCCGTGCACAGACACGGCGCCAGCCGACCGTGGCGGCCAAACCCACCCCCGCCGTGACCGGTGGCGCGTGGTACCACGAAGCCGCGATCCGCGACGACGACCGCACCCGCGGCCGCTGAGTCTCCGGCCTCGTCCTGAAAGTCTGACCTGACAAGTCCGGACGCCTCGACAGGTCTTCGCGACGCATTCCGCCTTCGCGAGCACCGCGGAGGATGCGAGGACAGTCGGTCGCTTCGCCTGCAATGACGGTAGGGGCGTCGCCCCCCTTCGCGACTCCAGGGCGCTTCGCCTGAGATGCGGGGATTGCGCGGGAGATGCTTCAACGGAAAAGCCGGGCGCGAGGGCCCGGCTTTTCGCATTCAGACAGACCGGTCGGTCTTCAGGCCGCGGCGGACTGGGCGGACTGGACCGAGGCGATGGTCTTCAGGACCTGCGAGGCGATCTGGTAGGGGTCGCCCTGGGAGTTCGGACGGCGGTCCTCAAGGTAGCCCTTGTAGCCGTTGTTGACGAACGAGTGGGGCACGCGGATCGAAGCGCCGCGGTCAGCCACGCCGTAGCTGAACTTGTTCCACGGCGCCGTCTCATGCTTGCCGGTGAGGCGCATGTGGTTGTCGGGGCCGTAGACGGCGATGTGGTCTTCGATATTCGTCTCGAAGGCCTTCATCAGGCTCTCGAAATACTCCTTGCCGCCGACTTCGCGCATATGGGAGGTCGAGAAGTTGCAGTGCATGCCCGACCCGTTCCAATCGGTGTCGCCGAGCGGCTTGCAGTGGTACTCGACGTCGATGCAATACGTCTCGCAGAGGCGCTGCAGCAGGTAGCGGGCCATCCACATCTCGTCGGCGGCCTTCTTGGAGCCCTTGCCGAAGATCTGGAATTCCCACTGGCCCTTGGCCACCTCGGCGTTGATGCCCTCGTGGTTGATGCCGGCATCGAGGCAGAGGTCGAGGTGCTCCTCGACGATCTTGCGGGCGACGTCGCCGACGTTCGAATAGCCGACGCCGGTGTAGTACGGGCCCTGCGGGGCCGGGTAGCCCTGCCCGGGGAAGCCGAGGGGACGGCCGTCCTTGTAGAAGAAGTACTCCTGCTCGAAACCGAACCACGCGCCCGCGTCATCGAGGATGGTGGCGCGCTTGTTCGACTCGTGCGGGGTCTTGCCGTCCGGCATCATCACTTCGCAGAGCACCAGCACGCCGTTCTTGCGGGCCGGGTCGGGGAAGTGGCGCACGGGCTTCAACATGCAGTCGGAGCTGCCACCCTCGGCCTGCTTCGTGGACGACCCGTCGAAGCCCCACATCGGAAGTTGGTCGAGGGTCGGGAAGCTGTCGAATTCCTTGATCTGCGTCTTGCCGCGCAGATTTGGCACCGGCGTGTAGCCGTCGAGCCATATATACTCGAGCTTGTATTTTGTCATTCCGGTCTCTCGCCGATCCCTCGATCCCTTGTCGACGCGGCGCCCCGCAGATCATGGGGCTCCGGCGAACGGCACGCCGCCTTGCAACGGTCGCCGAACCCTAAGCACGCATCGTGCCATTGGCGCGGCGTAAGTTGCGATGTTCCATCCCAGTCGATCACAGAGTCGTGCGCCGATCGAACGATCGAGTCGGACTTCTCAAGCCTTTTTTCTTGCGAATCTGCCTATTATCCTATAATAGGTCCGCTAGATCGGAGGCAGCGGGATGGAATCGTTACCGTCCAAAATCCAGCGGCAACGTTGGCGCCTTTCAGCCTTGAAGGTGCAGGTGGCCTTTCTTCAATGCGGACTGTTCCTCAAAACCTTCAACCCAAATCAACCGCGCGTTCCGGCTGGCGAACCAGATGGCGGCCAGTGGACGAACGGAGGCGAAGCTGCTCAGGATTCTCCGCAAGATGATGCTAAAATTATCTTTGTCGCAGATCACGATGACCGACGCTACAGCGTTGATTTGCGCGAGGAAGAACGTGGCGGCAGCCATGCCATTAAAATGCATGTGGAGAAGACAGATCTAGAGATGCTGCAGCGTGTTCGGAACGAGCAGTATCGGACATATCTTCTCACAACTGTCAGGAGACGCGTCGGCTCATTTTCCTCATTCGAAGCTGCAAACGATTTTGTCAATAGAACTTTGTAAGCGAATTCAGCACAGGTCGATTCGGTAGCCGAAGGGAGAACAGAGGAAATCTTCATAACTCGGCGTTTCGGCTACCCAACGGGACGCGAAGCTTATAGTAAAGATGGCTTGGAACCTTACATGCGCAACACATATAGTGTCGGCGTGTTCATCGTAAATGATTCAACAAGAGTACGTGGCTATCGCATTATCACGGCCTATCCGCGAAACGACGGTGAGTAAAATTCAGCCATCCGACGAATTTAAACAATATGGTCGCATGTTCATTCAGGATCTTTACCTGCTCGGAGACTCGTTTGAGGAAATTATTGACCGCATAACCAAAAACTATGATGGAATTAAAAGAGCTAAATTACTTAATTTTATCGACAAGATACTCGAATCAAACCTCACACACCAGGAATTGCAGCGACTTTGGTCGGCGACGGACAGTGATATTTATTTCCGCTCGGCAGAAGGATTCAAGGACTTCCTGAGGATGACGCGAGATCGGCTCTGACTTGGAGGTCGGACCGCAGCGCGCGGATGCCCGATGCGGATTCATTGAGCCCACGGCTTCGGGGTGATTCCCACGGCCCGGGTGGTGCCGAGCCGAGCCGGGCTGTATGGGTCGGCCCGGCTGAACGAAAGCCAGGAGAGACGCCTCGATGACCACCGCAGCCGAAGTGCTCAAGACGATCCGGGACAACGACGTCCGCTACGTCGACCTCCGCTTCACCGACCCGCGCGGCAAGTGGCAGCACGTAACCTTCGACGTCTCGATGGTGGACGATGCCTTCTTCTCCGAGGGCCAGATGTTCGACGGCTCCTCGATCGCCGGCTGGAAGGCGATCAACGAGTCAGACATGCTGCTGATGCCCGATCCGTCCACCGCCTGCATGGACCCGTTCTTCTCGGCTTCGACCCTGTCCGTCGTCTGCGACGTCCTGGAGCCGGAAAGCGGCGAGCCCTACGGCCGCGATCCCCGCTGCACGGCCAAGCGCGCCGAGGCCTACCTTCAGGAGATCGGCATCGCGGACACCGTCTATGTCGGCCCCGAGGCCGAGTTCTTCGTGTTCGATGACGTGAAGTTCTCCGCCGACCCGTACAAGACCGGCTTCGAGCTCGATTCGACCGAGCTGCCGACCAACGGCTTCACCGATTACGAGGGCGGCAACCTCGGCCACCGGATCCAGATGAAGGGCGGCTACTTCCCGGTTCCGCCGCAGGATTCGGCGCAGGACATGCGCGGCGAGATGCTGGCCGCCATGGCCGCCATGGGCGCCACCGTCGAGAAGCACCACCACGAGGTGGCGAGCGCCCAGCACGAGCTCGGCCTGAAGTACGACACCCTCACCACGATCGCCGACCACCTGCAGATCTACAAGTACTGCATCCACAACGTCGCGCAGAGCTACGGCAAGACCGCGACCTTCATGCCCAAGCCCGTCTACGGCGACAACGGCTCGGGGATGCACGTGCACCTGTCCCTGTGGAAGGACGGCAAGCCGCTGTTCGCGGGCGACAAGTATGCCGGGCTGAGCCAGGATTGTCTGTATTTCATCGGCGGCATCATCCGCCATGCCAAGGCGCTGAACGCCTTCACCAACCCCTCCACCAACTCGTATAAGCGGCTGGTGCCGGGGTACGAGGCCCCCGTGCTGCTGGCCTACTCCGCCCGCAATCGTTCGGCCTCCTGCCGGATCCCGTGGACCAAGAGCCCCAACGCCAAGCGCGTCGAGGTCCGCTTCCCCGATCCGACCGCCAACCCCTACCTCGCCTTCTCGGCGCTGCTGATGGCCGGGCTCGACGGCATCCGCAACAAGATCGACCCCGGCGCGGCGATGGATAAGGACCTCTACGACCTGCCGCCGAAGGAGCTGCGCCAGATCCCGACCGTCTGCGGCTCGCTGCGTGAAGCCCTCACCAGCCTCGACAAGGACCGCGCCTTCCTCACCGCCGGCGACGTGTTCACCGAGGACCAGATCGATTCGTTCATCGAGCTGAAGATGGCCGAGGTGCTGCGCTACGAGATGACCCCGCACCCGATCGAGTTCGTGCAGTACTACTCGCTCTGATGCGACACGGAGGCGGCCCGCGAGGCCGCCTCCGACCGCGGGCCGATCTCACAGCATCGGGCTGCTGAGCAAGTCGTGCCACCGGTACACGGCGCGCGAAGCACCCCAGCCGTGCGCCTCTTGAGGTTTCCCGGCTGCCGGACTCGCTTCGCGTGAAATCACGATCCGAGGGAGCTCAGACCGTCGGCTCGTTGTCTTCGGATCGGCGGCAGTGGGGTCTAAAGCGGCGGTTGTCCCGACAAGCTCGTCCCCCGAGCGGCTTTCGATCCCGGATAGGGGCTGATTTCCATCATATCCCGTCGTCGATCCTCTCCGTTGCCTGCCTATCGACCTCGGTCGAAGGGATGCGTGGCAAGAGATCATTCACCGACGGATGGACCGACGCATCGGGGCTACGCAGATCGTGGCCGCACGCATGTGCATCGGTCTCGCTATCCGAGCATTCAATCCCAATCAGTCACGTGTCCCGGCGGGTCAGCGCTGATTTTACGCTTGCACCGCCTATTCGGTCACCGTTGGGTTTTTAAAATTGTAGTTTCACTAGATTTTTGCAAACTTGATTCGAAGTCTTATCAAGCTGCTTTTGAAATTTTCTCAAATTGAAACGAGTTTAACCAGCTTTTTGGACCCATCCAGAGATAATCCGGAACAGATTCGCCTCCGAAATCATCTCTATCTCCGGAGAAGATCGCTGCAAGCCGTGGTCATCGTCCCCGGCAGACACGGTCTTCGACGATGGGCAGGAGCTTCGGAGGTTTCTCCGCGCGGTGTCTGATCGGCTCTGAAGGAGCGGTCAGACGGACCCTCCTCGCCGGCCTGATCGGGAAGTGACCGGCGAGGAGGATCTGGCCCAGTCGCTAAGCTCGGGCAGTCGCAATCTAGCAATGTCCGCGGCTGATACCGTCACCGCAAAACCTCACACGGGCTTCAACGCAGCATTGCTACGCTGTCTCCCGGCGCCAATGGTCGCGGTGGAGGGCATCCGGCCCTCAGCTGTGCGCGAAGATGTCGGCCTCGTCCCAGCCGAGCAGATCGAGCCGGGCCCGGGCCGGCAGGAATCGGAAGCACGCTTCGGCCAGATCGGTGCGCCCCTCGCGCGCGAGCATCGAATCGAGCTTCGCCTTGGCCGCGTGGAGGTGCAGCACGTCAGAGGCGGCGTAATCGAGCTGCGCCTGGGTGAGTTTGTCGGCGCCCCAGTCGGAGGATTGCTGCTGCTTCGACAGGTCGACCCCCACCGTCTCGCG
Organism: Methylobacterium sp. J-076; assembly: GCF_022829405.1. Classification (GTDB taxonomy): domain Bacteria; phylum Pseudomonadota; class Alphaproteobacteria; order Rhizobiales; family Beijerinckiaceae; genus Methylobacterium. The sequence continues at coordinate 2,587 of NZ_JAKSXW010000149.1, read as the reverse complement.
GACCACGTCCTTCAGGCCGTGGCGGTCGGTGTAGGTGCGGGCGAGCTTGGAGGCGATCTTGGTACAGTAGACCGGCGAGGGCATCACCCCGAGCCGGTGGAACAGCACCGCGAGGTCGAACCGGGCGAAGTGAAAGAGCTTCAGCACCGCGTCATCCCCGAGCACGCGGATGAGCGTCGCCGGGGGCGGACCGCCGGGCAGGATCTGGACGACATCGGCCGTGCCGTCGCCCTTGGAGAGCTGCACCACGCAGAGCCGGTCCCGGTGCGGGTTCAGGCCGAGGGTTTCGGTGTCGATGGCGACCGACGGACCGGGATCGTAGGAGGCGGGCAGGTCTCCGCGGTGAAGGCGGACGTTCGGGTTCTGGCTCACGGAACGGTCTGGCTCGGCGTCGGGGAAAGGCCGGCGGGTATCACCGGCCGCAGGGGCGGACAAGGCGGCGGCTCCCCCCCGACTTTCCCGCCGATCCACCGGGCGGGCGGTGTAAGCTCATCGCTCCACCCTCGCGCGGAACTCGGAGACACGCGGCCCATGCAAGACATCGCCTCCATGAACGCGGCCGGCGTGATCGCCGCCCTCGGCCTGCAGCCGCACCCCGAGGGCGGCCATTACCGCGAGACGTTCCGCGATCCCGTCGAGGCCAACGGGCGCTCGGCGGGGACGGCCATCTATTTCCTGCTGGATGTGGGCGAGGTCTCGGCCTGGCACCGGGTCGATGCCGCCGAGATCTGGCACTGGTATGCCGGCGCGCCCCTCGTCATCAGTGTCAGCCCCAACGGCCACGACGCGTCGGCCCACCACCTCGGGCCGGAGATCCTGCGCGGGCAGCGGCCGCAATTCGTCGTCCCCGCCGGCCATTGGCAGACCGCCACGAGCCTCGGGGCCTGGACCCTGGTCGGCTGCACGGTGGCGCCGGGCTTCGATTTCGCCGGGTTCGAGCTCGCCCCGCCGGACTGGCGCCCCCTCCCCCGGTCGTGAGGGCGGCTCAGGCCACCCGCGAGGCACGCACCGCGCAGAGGGCGCCCGCCACGATGAGGAGGCAGGACAAGGCCAGGGCCGGCGTCGCCGGGGCGTAGCCCGTCGCCACGAGGATCAGCGTCGAGAGGATCGGGGCGGCGTAGGCGGCGACGCCGAGCAGCCTCACGTCGCCCCGCTTGCAGCCGATGTCCCAGAGATAGAACGCGGCCCCCACCGGCCCCAGGCCGAGGAGGACGATGGCGGCCCAGGCGGAGGGCACGTCCGGCCAGACGGTGCGCTCCAGGCCGAGGTGGCAGGCGAGGCTCAGGAGGCCGGTGACGAGGCAGAAGCCGGCGACGGCCTCCGTGGGAACCGCGCCGGCCCGGGTGGACAGGACGGAATAGGCCGCCCACACGAACGCCGCCGCCAGGGCCGCCGCGTATCCCGGCAGCGCCGCGGCGGTGAAACCGGAATCGCGCCCTGTCAACAGGACCGCCACCCCCGCAAAGCCGAGCAGCGCCCCCGCGACGTGCCCTGGCCGCAGGCCCCCCGCCCCCGGAAGCCGGGCCGAGAACAGCACGATCAGCAGCGGCCAGAGATAGTTGACGAGGCCGGCCTCGGCGGGGGGCGCGAGCCGCAGGGCGGCGAAATACAAGGCATGGTAGCCGAACAGGCCGCCGACCCCGAGGAGCCACACCGTCGGCGGCTGCCGGAGGACCCGCACCCGCCCGGGCCGCAGGACGAAGCCCGCGCAACCGGCCAGGCCGCCGATCAGGAAGGTGATCGCCGCGAGCTGGAAGGGCGGGACGCCCCCCGAGGCCACGGTGAACAGGGCGAGGAGCGACCACAGGAGGATCGCGCCGAACCCGATGAACGTGGCGCGGGCGGTCGCGATCGGCAGGGGGGCGGCTGTCATCGTCTCTCATCTTCCCCCAGCCGGAACCGGGCCGGCGGCGGGCGTCATACCGCCTCCCGCGCCGATTGGGCGCCAAAGCGACTCGGCAGGAGGACGGAAATCCGGTCGAAGCCCCCCGCGGAAGTGGAAAACCATTCATCGCGGCGGGCCGGGATACCGGTACACTGCTCTCACGATGGGCAGATCCGGCATCCGGGGCGAGCTCCATGCACAGGACGCAAGCCTTTGCCGGCTATAGCCTTCGGAAATTGTTGCGGACTGGCAACATCAGATCGCAACGAGGCTGACCCGAACAAATCCAAGTTGCTACGCTCCCCCCGTTCGCACATGGTGACCCTGCACGGGGGCATCGCCAAGCGACGGCCCGCTGGAGCCCGCCAATTAAGACGCGGGCCAGATCAAATAAAAGAACGCGGCAAGACTCGGAACACCGAGCAGTCCGCATCTTGGGTCTCGAAGCTTTGGAGATGATGATGAAGCTCTTGAAGAGCTCTCTGCTCGGTTCGGCAGCCGCGCTGGCCGCCATGGGCGCCGCCCACGCAGCCGACCTTCCGGTGAAGAAGGCCGTTCCGATCGAGTTCGTCCGTGTGTGCTCGGCCTACGGCGCCGGCTTCTTCTACATCCCCGGCACCGACACCTGCCTGCGCCTCTCGGGCCGCGCCCGCTTCGAGTACGGCTACCAGGCCCCCCTCAGCCGCGGCCAGGGCAACGGCG
>NZ_JAKSXW010000128.1 GCF_022829405.1 Methylobacterium sp. J-076 | reverse complement strand
GTCAGAACCCGAATTGCCGCGGTACTTGGGCATAGGCTGCCCGCCGACGATGCGCAGAGTCAACGTCATCTCCCAGCCCATCGAGTCGCGGGCGTTGACGGCGATGTTGATCAGCGCCGTCTCGAACTGGCTGAGTTCGTCCCTGATGTAGCAGGGCATATCCGGCAGCTCGACCGCGATGGAGATGCGCGCGCCCGTCACCGAATCGAGCATATCGTCCCCCGCGCGCAGGGTGCCGCAGATTCCGAACACCTCCGGCTTTAGCGCCTGGTGCCGGTCCAAGGCCAGGAGCTGCTCCGTG
>NZ_JAKSXW010000125.1 GCF_022829405.1 Methylobacterium sp. J-076 | reverse complement strand
CCCGCGCGGGGGGGCTGCGTGGAACCAATGACGGCTTCATAATGCATCAACGTCGGCGGAGGGCAGCGGGCAAGCGGCACGCGAGGCGCTTCGCTAGATTGCTTCGCGCACCTCGGAAGGCCGCGGGGCTGAACGTCATCGCGAGCGCCGCGAAGCCACCCAGGGCGGCGGGACGTCGACGAGCGGAGCCCTTCCCTGGGTTGCTTCGCTCCGCTCGCAAGGCGATGGGGGCTGAACGTCATCGCGAGCGCAGCGAAGCGACCCAGGGCGGCGGGACGTCGGCGAGCGGAGCGCTTCCCTGGATTGCTTCGCTCCGCTCGCAAGGACGGGGGCCGCTGAACGT
>NZ_JAKSXW010000110.1 GCF_022829405.1 Methylobacterium sp. J-076 | reverse complement strand
TGGACGGCGTGCCCTTGGCATCGCCGGTCGGGGCCGTCCGGGTCTCGACGAAGGCGGTGTAGTCGCCGATCGACCGCGACCAGCGCTCGGCCTCATCCGGATCGACGGCCGGGACGTCGCCCACCCCTCCCCACAAGGGGGAGGGGTGGGGGGAGCGCGCGTCGCGCTTCACGATCTTGGTTTTCCAGAAAACGCTCTAAGGGGGCCCGACCGCGCGACAAGCGGTGGCGCCGGCCGCAGGGGATGAAGCGTTCCACGCGACGTGCCAGCCGTGCAGGTCACTCCCTGCAGGTCGTTCACTCGGTGTCAGGCGCTTCCCGCTCTGCCC
>NZ_JAKSXW010000121.1 GCF_022829405.1 Methylobacterium sp. J-076 | reverse complement strand
CTGCGCGACACCTACATGCTCTATGCCGGCGCGAACCTGATCTGGTCGCCGGTGAAGGACCTCGATATCGGTGTCGAGGGCATGTACGCCCAGTACGGTGTCCAGAACGGCCGGGTGCTCGACACCCAGAAGTTCAACTACACCGCCGCCTACGTGAACGCCGGCAACCCGGTGAAGACGATCTCCAGCACCGACGTCTTCCAGGCCCGCTTCCGCGTCCAGCGCGACTTCTAAGCCAGTCTCCGCGCCGGGGAGAACGATCCCCGGCGCTATCGACGATCCCCGTGTCATGCGGTCTTCGAGGCCCGGCTTCAGCGCCGGGCCTTTTTTATTGTCGCGATGGAGGCACGACTGGTCACGCACTCGGCCGGCACCGGTTCGGCCGGGCATGAACACCGGAGGAATAACTACATCGCGACTTCGTTGTCGCCGGACCCGCGTTGCGACGGCCTGGACCCGCTGTTACGCCAGACGCTGATTTCGCATCGCCCGCCCGCGCCCACCCCGGCGAAGGCCGTCGCCTGCGGACACCGACCGGCCCGCGAGAGGCCGGATTTCGGAGGACAGCGATGAGCACCGTAGCCTCGACGACGAGCACCGCGACCGCGCCGCCCGCGGCCTCGCCCGTCTCGCGCCGCTTCTGGCCGGAAGGGTGGTGGCGTCTGATCGACACCAAGATCGGCATCATCCCCCTGCCGATCTACCTCATCGTCGCCGTGCTCCTCGCGATCCTCGTGCAGGAGGGTGAGATCAAGCCGGACGGGCCGACGATGATCGCCGTGCTGATCATGGGCGGCTTCACCTGCGCCGAGATCGGCAAGAGGATCCCGATCCTCAAGAACATCGGGGCGGGCGCGATCTTCGCGACCTTCATCCCCTCGGCGCTCGTCTACTACAAGTTCGTGCCGCCGCAGATGGAAAAGGCGATCATCGACTTCACCAAATTCACGAACTTCCTCTACATCTACATCGCGACCATCATCGTCGGCTCCATCCTGGGCATGGATCGCGAGGTCCTGATCAAGGGCTTCCTCAAGATCTTCGCGCCGCTCGCCATCGGCTCGGTGGCCGCGGGCATCGTCGGCACCCTGGTGGGGACGCTGCTCGGCATCGGCGCCTACAAGACCTTCTTCTTCATCGTCGTGCCGATCATGGCCGGCGGCGTCGGCGAGGGGGCGATTCCCCTCTCCTTCGGCTACGCGGCGATCCTGGGGAGCCAGCAGGGCGCGATGTTCGCCCAGGTCCTGCCCCCGGTCATGCTCGGCTCCCTCACCGCCATCGTCCTGGCCGGCACCCTCAACTACGTCGGCAAGCGCCACCCCCACCTCACCGGCAACGGCAAGCTGCAGCCGGACGGGGACGAGTTGAAGACCGGCGACGCCCAGGCCCAATCCGAAGCCGCGCGCCAGGGGATCGACCCCGCCACCATCGCCGCGGCCGGCCTCACCGCCATCACACTCTACCTGCTCGGCGTCATGTGCCATCACCTCGTCGGGCTGCCCGCCCCGGTGGCGATGCTGTTCCTGGCGGTGTTCGCCAAGCTCGCGAGCGCCGTCTCCCCCCGTCTCCAGGCGGGCGGGTTCGTGGTCTACAAGTTCGTGCAGGTCAGCATGACCTACCCGCTCCTGTTCGCCATCGGCGTCGCCCTCACGCCGTGGAAGGAGCTGATGGCGGCCTTCACCCTCGTGAACCTCATCACCATCATCGCCACCGTGGGCACGCTGATGACGGTGGGCTTCTTCGTCGGCCGGGCCCTGAACATGTACCCGATCGAGACCGCCATCGTGAACGCCTGCCACAGCGGCCAGGGCGGCACCGGCGACGTGGCGATCCTCACCGCGGCGGACCGGATGGCGCTGATGCCCTTCGCGCAGATCGCCACGCGCATCGGCGGGGCCCTGACGGTGACGGGCACGCTGATCATGATGAAGTGGATCGGCGTCTGACCGCCCCTCGAGGTCGCCGGGCGGAAGTGCGATCCTCGTTCTGACTGCACCTTGAGGGTGTGTCCGGTCGTCTTCGCGAGGCGGCGGAGCCCGCGCGGGCCAGAATCGCGCGGCTGTGCGCATGAAGACGGCGTGGAAAGTCTCGCGTAGGGCACTCGACGGGGGGCCGTATGAGGCCGCGCCCCGTCACACCTCCTGCAGGATCCTGATCCGTGCCTTGAAGGCCGCGCGGATATGGGCGCGGGCGGCCGCCTCGGCGGCGTCGCCGTCATGGGCGCGGATCCCGGCCACGATGCGCACATGCTCGTCCAGGGCCTCGGTGGCCCGGCTGGGCGAGGCCAGGGTCGTCGCCCCCGGCAGGAGGACGAGGGACAGGCGCATCGTCTCCAGCATGCCCTGGAGGAAACGGTTGCGCGCGCAGGCGTGGATCTGGCGGTGGAACTGCCGGTTGGTCCGGGCCATCGTCATGGCGTCGCCGACATGGGCCCGGTCGCGGGCGACCATCTCCTCCAGCACCTCCACCTCGACCTCGCTGGCATGGATGGCGGCAAGGCGGGCGGCCGTCCCCTCCAGCACCTCGCGCAGGTCGTAGAGTTCGCTGACCTGTCCGTAATCGAGCTGCGCGACGCTCGCCCCCCGGTGCGGCTCGTGGACCACCAGCCCCTGGGCCTCCAGCCGCCCCAGCGCCTCGCGCACCGGTGTCCGGCTGATGGCGAAGCGTTCCGCCAGCTCGGCCTCACGCAGGCGGCTGCCGGGGACGATCTCGCCCTCCTCGATCGCCCGCAGCAAACGCTCGTAGGCGCCGGTCGCGCTCGACCTCTCCGCCTCCCCGCCCCGCATCCCGCCCTCCTCAGTCATCGTGGGCTATCCTAGGACAATATGGCTGAACCATGCCCGCCCGACTCGCTTGCCGGCAATCCCTTGATGCATTTGCATGCATGCGTATACGATATCCTGGGATGGAGGTGGAGGGCCGGCGGTGGCGGATCAGCATGATGTGATCGTGGTCGGGTCCGGCAACGCGGCCATGAGTGCGGCCCTCGCCGCCCTGGAGCGGGGCGCCTCCGTCCTCGTCATCGAGAAGGCGGGCAAGGACCTCGCCGGCGGCAACACCGCCTACACCGCCGGCGCCATGCGCTTCGTCTACGAGGGCAACGAGGAGCTGCTGCCCCTCCTCGCCGACCCGGCGGATCCACGCCTGCCGCGCACGGATTTCGGCGCCTACACCGCGGCACAGTTCGAATCGGACCTGCTCGGCTTCAACGACGGTCGCCCACTGTCCCGGGAGCAGCGCATCCTCATCGACGAATCGGCCGCGGCCCTCCGCTGGCTGTCGGCGCAGGGGGTGAAGTTCGAGCCGATCTACTCCCGCCAGTCCTTCGAGAAGGACGGGCGCTTCGTCTTCTGGGGTGGCCTCACCCTGGCGACGCACGACGAGGGGTTCGGCCTCGCCCGGGCCGAGCTCGACGCCCTCGTGCGGGCCGGAGGCGAGATCCGGTACGAGTGCCCGGCCACGGGCCTCATCGTGGAAGAGGGGGCCGTCGTCGGCGTCGAGACGCCCCAGGGCCCCCTGCGGGCCGGGGCGGTGGTGCTGGCCTGCGGCGGCTTCGAGGCGAACGCCGCGCTGCGGACCCGCTACATCGGCGAGGGCTGGGAGAGGGCGCGGGTCCGCGGCACGCCGCACAACCAGGGCGACGGGCTCGCCATGGCCCTGACCCTCGGCGCCAGGGCGCACGGCTTCTTCGGCGGATGCCACGCCACACCGATGGACCGGCACATGCCCGAATACGGCAACCTCGACCTGCCGCACGGCGAGCGCAAGCACTATCGCAAGATCTGCTACTTCCTCGGCGTGATGCTCAACGCCGAGGGCCGCCGGTTCGTGGACGAGGGCAAGGATTTCCGCAACTATACCTATGCGCAGTTCGGCCGGGCGATCATGGACCAGCCGGGCCACGTCGCTTGGCAGATCTTCGACGCGAAGGTCGATCACCTGCTCTACAGCGAATACCGTTTTCACGATGCGCATTTCGTCCAGGCGGACACCCTGGACGGCCTGATCGACAGGCTCGACGGCATCGACCGGGAGGGTGCCCGCGCGACCCTGGCCTCCTTCAACGCCGCCGTGGAGACGGGTGTCCCCTTCGACCCGACCGTCCGCGACGGGCGGGGCACGAGGGGCCTGCCCCTGCCCAAGTCGAACTGGGCGCAGGCGATCGAGACCGGCCCGTTCAAGGCCTATCCCGTGACGGGGGGGATCACCTTCACCTATGGCGGCGTCGAGGTCGGCGAGGCCGGCGGCGTGCGGCGGGAGGACGGGAGCGAGATCCCCGGCCTGTTCGCCTGCGGCGAGATGGTGGGCGGGGTGTTCTTCAACGGCTATCCCGGTGGCTCCGGCCTCACCTCCGGCGTGGTGTTCGGCCGCCGCGCGGGCTACGGCGCGGCGGCGGCCACCGGGGGCCGGTAGCGCTCCGGCGGCCTCACGCCACGCTGCGCTCGATCTCCTCTTCGTCGCAGATCACGCCGGCATTGCCCTCGAACTCGGCGGCGAGGTCGACGGGGGCCTGGACGGGGGCGGGCGCGGCCCGGTCCCCGGCGAAGGTGGACAGGAACAGCCGCATCACGTGGCGCACGCCGGCATCGTTGATGGTGCGCTGGTCGTCGTTGTAGTAGCGCCCGGCATTCACGTTGCTGGTGACGATGTCGTAGGCCGGGAAATACACCGCCCTGGGGTCGTTTCGGGCCACGACCTCCCCCGCCGCCACGCGCAGGACCGACTTGGAGTAGCTGTTCGACTCCATCACGTGCCGGTCCATGTAGGTGGCGATCATCGGAACGGGGGAGACGGTGAAGATCACCCGCGCCTTCGGGTTCACGCTCCACAGCCGGTCGAGGAAACCGTCGAGGTCGGCCAGGACCTCGGCGGCGCCCGCGTTGACGCATTCGTAGAGGTCCGGGTCGAACGAGCCGCCCGCCACGCCCGGCGCCAGGGGCAGGGCCGCCCCGTCCGCCCGCCAGCGCCATCCCTCGGTGAGGCCGAGGGTCAGGACGAACACGTCGAGGGTCTCGAACAGGTGGCGCACGGCGGCGAGATGGGCGTCGCGGGCGGCGATCACCTCCGCCTCGCTGGCGTAGCCCGCGGGCTCGACGGTGGGGCGGAACGGATCGACATAGCGCCCGTCCTCCCGCAGCCACGCCGTCAGCGCGGGCTCGAACCGGCCGTAGGCGCGGTCGAAGAGCTGCACGAACTGGCGCGTGTAGTAGAGGTTGCCGTACCGGGCCGAGAAGGTCCCGAACTGGCGGGCAGCGGCTTCGGCTGCGCCCATGCCGGGGGTCGGCGGCTCGGTGAGATAGTAGTGGAAGCCGGCGCCGCGCACCGCCTCCGCCACACGCTGCGCGAAGCACGAGCCGCCGGTCGCGACCTTGTCAGTCGGGGCGATCGTGAAGGTGTTCTTCGGGTGCGGATTGACTGCAAACGGGGGGACATTGGTCACAACCTTGCGCCAGAAACGCTCGGCCGGTAGACCCGTATACGGATTTGTCGCCATCCCCGACCCCTCTCAACGCGGTGGCGGACTACGCCGTCGCCGCCCTCCGCTCAAGACCAGCGCGCACCGTGGCCCTGACCGATCTTCCCCGGCGCGCCCGCGATGCGCTCTCCCTGTCGGCCCCTTCCTGGGCGACAGCGTGGCGGACCCGGTCGCGGGAGGCCCCACCCCGCACCGGGCCGTCGATCGCGATCATCGGGAACTGCCAAGCCAGGGCCCTCGGGCAGGCGATGCGCCTTTTCGCCCCGCGGAGCCCCGTCCGCTACGTCTCGATGGGCACGCTGAAGCGCGAGCACGGCCACCTCGACACCCTCGCCCGGACCCTGCACGGCCATGATCATGTCTTCAGCCAGGCCTTCCCCGAGGGTCTGATCCCCGGCGGCGGCAGCGCCCGGCTGAGGGAGATCGAGCCGCGGCTGACGCTCGTGCCGTCGATCGTGTTCTCGGCCTTCCATCCGGACATGGTCTATGCGGGGGCGTCGTCGGACCTCGCGGCCCTCAAGCTCGCGCCCTCCCCCCTCGGACAGTACCATTCGGCCATCGTGCTGACGGCCCATCGCCTTGGGCTCGACGCCGGCCGCACGGCGGCACTGTTCCGCGAGGAGGTGTTCGCGCGGCTCGGCTACCTCGACCGCTGGGAGCCGGCGGTCCACGAACTCACCGCCGCGGCGGCGCAGGTGGGCTTCGCCCTGGACCGGGAGCTGACCCGCTGGGCGCGGCGGGGGGCGTTCATGCACCTGATGAACCACCCGAAGGCGTTCGTCGTGGGCGACATCGCCAAGCGGCTGCTGCGCGAGACCGGCATCGAGCCCGAAGCCGTGGAGGTCGAGGATTACCTCGGCGACGAGCTCGCCCACGATGTGATCTGGCCGGTCTACCCGCCCATCGCCGCGCAGTTCGGGCTCACCGGCTCCTACCTGTTCAAGACCAAGGCGCGGGGCGGGGCCTTCCCGGCACTCTACGACCTGCCGGGCTTCGTGGCGGCGAGCTTCGCCCTCTACGACGGGATGAGCGGGGCGGACCTGCACAGCCAAAGGGTGGAGGCGTGGCTCGCCTCCCCCGAGATCGTGGCCCTGTTCCGCGCGGGATAAGAGGCGTCAGCCCGCCGCTTGCAGGGGCGCCGCGTCGAGCCCCTGGACCACCGCCTTCACCACCGCATCGACCTCCCGGACCTGGTACGGCTTGCGCAGGAACAGGCCGCCGGGAACCGACCGCCGCAGGAGCGCCGTCTCCGTCGAGGAATAGACGACCGGCCGGCCGGGCCGGATCGCCCGGAACGCCTCGCCCACCGTCCAGCCGTCGATCAGGCCAGGAAGGTGAATGTCGGTGAGCAGCCAGTCTATCTCCATCCCCCGTGTGCGGAGAAGGGTCAACGCGGCCTCGCCCGTCGAGGCTTCGAGCACCCGGATTCCCTGCGCCTCGCACAGGCTCGCGATGATCTCGAGCAGAAGGTAGCTGTCTTCGACGATCAGGACGCTTTTTGCGTGGCGCATGGCGGGCGAACCGGTGAACGCGGAACGTGATCCTTCGCCGTTCCGATTAAGAACCTGTTAACGACGTCGGCCGGTATTCGGCGGGTGTTCGGCTGTGTCACCCCGGCCACCGCACGGTACGAAATGGCCTGTCCGGCTGCGGGCGCCGCGCCCAGGCCGCATTCGGGGCGCTTCACCACGGTGCGGGTGCGCCGCCGCACGCCGCACCGGACGGGTTCGGCCGAAGGGACCGGCGGGGCGCGTCCCTGAACCCCCGCTTAACCATCGTAAGGTTAAGGGGGGCACCGGCCCATAGCAGCGGCCCCGCTTCGAAGACCCAAGCCGGCCTTCGGCACCGCGCGAGGAGTTTTTGCCAGAGATGTCCGCGACCTTCACTCGGCGCCTGCGCGCCGCCGCCCTCGGCCTTTCGGTCTTCGCCGCCCTCGGCCTGGGCGCCTGCAGCAAGGACAGCGACCTCGCCGACGCCTCGGCCTTCGGCGGCGGCGCCGCCACGCCGGGCAGCGCCCAGGACTTCGTCGTCAACATCGGCGACCGGGTGTTCTTCGAATCCGACTCGACCGACCTGACGGCCACCGCCACCGCCACCCTCGACAAGCAGGCCGCCTGGCTCCAGCGCTACCCGCGCTACACGTTCATCGTCGAGGGCCATGCCGACGAGCGCGGCACCCGGGAGTACAACTTCTCCCTCGGCGCCCGCCGGGCCCAGTCGGTGTACGACTACCTGAGCACTCGCGGCGTCGCCACGGGGCGGATGCGGACCGTCTCCTACGGCAAGGAGCGCCCGGTGGCCGTGTGCAACGACATCTCCTGCTGGTCGCAGAACCGCCGCGCGGTGATCGTGCTCGACAAGGGCGCCGGGGCCTGAGCGCCCGACCCGGTCGTCTTTTTGCCGCGGACGGGGGGTTCTGTCGGGCACGCTCCCTGCCGCGGCGCATGCCGGTGCGGTAAGGAGGGCGCCACTCCAGAGGTTCGGGACCGCGCCCGTCCGCCCCGCGGCCGGGGCCCGGATCCCCGCCCGCAGACCGCAAGTCGAGCCCCATGAACGCCCGCCTCCGCACCCGCCTCCTCGCCGCCACCGTGATCCTGCCCGCCCTGTTCGGCCCGGCGGCGGCGCAGGACGCCTCCGAACTCGTAGTCCGGCTCGGGCGGCTGGAAAGCCAGTCCCGGACGATGTCGGGGCAGATCGAGACCCTCCAATACGAGAACCGGCAGCTCAAGGAGCAGCTGCGCAAGTTCCAGGAGGATGTGGAATTCCGCCTCAACGAGGCGAAGGGCGGCGGCGCCGCCAAGCCCGCCCGGGGCGCCGCGCCGTCCCCCGCCCCGGCCCCGGCGGCGCCGGGCGCGATCAACGGCGGCAACCCCGGCTTCACCCCGGCCCCGACCAAGCCCCAGAAGCGCGGCGACGCCTTCGACCCCGCCGGGGATCCCGGCGCGCCGGGCGCCCCGATGCGCCTGGGCACCACCGAGTCCTCCGCGCCTCTCCCCCCGCGGGAGACCGCCGAGGCCGCCCAGGCGACCCCGCCCCTGCCCCGCGGGGCGATCGACGACGACGCCGATGCGGGCGGCTACGACGATCCCGTCGACCTGAACCCGCCCCGCCGCACCGGGGCGATCTCCGTCGCGCCGCGGCCGAGCGAGAGCGTCGCCGCCACCGGCACCCCGGATGCCGAGGCCGATTACGACTCGGCCGTCGAACTGGTCCAATCCCGCCAGTACGAACAGGCCGAAATGAGCCTGCGCCAGTTCCTGCAATCGCACCCCCGCGACACCCGCGTGCCGGGCGCGACCTATTGGCTTGGCGAGAGCTACCTCGCCCGGGGCCGCACCCGCGAGGCGGCCGAACAGTTCCTGAAGGTCTCCACCGATTATGCCCGCTCCGCGCAGGCGCCGGAGGCGATGCTCAAGCTCAGCGTCTCCCTGAACGCCCTGGGCGCCAAGGAGCAGGCCTGCGCCACCCTCGCGGAGCTGGAGCGCAAGTTCCCGAACGCCGGCACCGGCGTCCGCCAGGGCGTCACGCGGGAACAGAAGCGCGCCCGCTGCGCGGCGTGACCGGGGCGGACGACCCCGTCCTCGCTGCGCTTCGCCCCTGGCTGAGGCCGGGCCGGGCGAAGACGATCCTCCTCGCCGTGTCCGGTGGCCCCGATTCGCGCGCCCTCCTGCACGCATCGGCCGCGCTCCGGCCCGCGGTGCCGCTGGCCGTGGCGACCGTCGATCACGGCCTTCGGGCGGAGGCGGCCGACGAGGCGGCGGCGGTCGGGCGGGCGGCCACCGGCCTCGGGCTGCCCCATGCCGTCCTGGCCTGGCGCGGGGCGAAGCCGGCCTCCGGCCTCCAGGACGCCGCCCGTACCGCCCGCTACCGGCTGCTGACGGACCACGCCGCCCTCCTCGGCGCGGACCTCGTCCTCACTGCCCACACCCGCGACGATCAGGCCGAAACGGTGCTGATGCGCCTCGCCGCGGGCAGTGCGCCGGCCGGCCTCGCGGGCATGCGCCCCGAGCGGGAGCTGGCGCCGGGGCTGCGTCTCGGAAGGCCGTTCCTCGGCCTCGGCAAGGCGGCCCTCGTGGGCTGGTGCGAGGCACAGGGCATCCCCTTCGTGCGGGACCCGTCCAACGCCGATGGCCGCTATGCCCGGGCTCGCCTGCGGAGTGTCGCCGCGGCCCTGGCCGCCGAGGGCTTGACCAGCACGCGGCTGGCGCGCCTCGCCGCCCGGGCGGCCCGCGACGACGAGGCCCTCCGGCAGGCCACCGGCGAAGCCCTCGACCGAATGCTCCTTCCGGCGCAGGGCGGGACGGTGCGCCTCGACGGCACGGCCCTGTCCCGGCTGCCCGAGGCCGTCGCCCTGCGCTGCGTGGACCGGGCCATCGACCGGGCGGGGGGAAACGGGCATCGTCTGGAGCGGCTCGAAGCCCTCGTGCTCGATGTCCTCCTGCCCGCCCTGCGCCTCGGCCGGCCGATGCGGCGGACCCTCGCAGGCCTTATCGTCTCGGCCGATGCGGCGGGCACCGTCACTCTGCTGTGCGCTCCGCCCCGGAAGAATGCCGGGCCTGCGGCACCGGCGACTGGCTTACTTGGCAACGAAGACCCCCCCGCCTACATTGGCGATGCGTGATCGGACGGGTTGGCCCTGCTGCGCGGGGGCTGTCTAGGGGACCGCGCGCGCGCCAAGGATTGATCGATGAACCCGAATTTCCGCAACTTCGCCTTGTGGGTCGTCATCTTCCTGCTTGTGCTCGCCCTCGTCACGCTGTTCCAGAATCCTGGACACCGGGGCGGCGGCAGCGAGATCGCCTATAGCCAGCTGCTGAACGATGCCGATGCCGGCAAGATCCAGTCGGTGGTGATCGCCGGGCAGGACGTGTCGGGCACCTATGTCGGCGGCGGCAACTTCACCAGTTACGCGCCCAACGACCCGAACCTCGTCACCAAGCTCCAGGGCAAGGGCGTGCAGATCACGGCGCGCCCGCCGTCCGACAACACGCCCTGGTTCATCCAGCTTCTCGTGAGCTGGCTGCCGATCCTCGTCTTCATCGGAGCCTGGATCTTCCTGTCCCGGCAGATGCAGTCCGGCGCCGGCCGGGCCATGGGCTTTGGCAAGTCGAAGGCCAAGCTCCTGAACGAGGCGCACGGTCGCGTCTCCTTCGACGACGTGGCTGGCGTCGAGGAAGCGAAGGAGGACCTGCAGGAGATCGTGGAGTTCCTCCGGGACCCGCAGAAGTTCCAGCGCCTCGGCGGTCGCATCCCGCGCGGCGTGCTGCTCGTCGGCCCGCCCGGCACGGGTAAGACGCTGATCGCCCGCGCGGTCGCCGGCGAGGCCAACGTGCCGTTCTTCACCATCTCCGGTTCGGACTTCGTGGAGATGTTCGTGGGCGTCGGCGCCAGCCGCGTGCGCGACATGTTCGAGCAGGCCAAGAAGAACGCCCCCTGCATCATCTTCATCGATGAGATCGACGCCGTCGGCCGGCACCGCGGCGCCGGCCTCGGCGGTGGCAACGACGAGCGCGAGCAGACCCTGAACCAGCTCCTCGTGGAGATGGATGGGTTCGAGGCGAACGAGGGCGTCATCATCATCGCGGCGACCAACCGCCCCGACGTGCTGGACCCCGCCCTCCTGCGTCCGGGCCGGTTCGACCGCCAGATCATGGTGCCGAACCCGGACGTCACGGGCCGCGAGCGCATCCTGCGCGTCCACGTCCGCAAGGTGCCCCTGGCACCGGATGTCGATCTGAAGACCATCGCCCGCGGCACCCCCGGCTTCTCGGGCGCCGACCTGATGAACCTCGTCAACGAATCGGCCCTGCTCGCCGCCCGCCGCGGCAAGCGGATCGTCACGATGCACGAGTTCGAGGACGCCAAGGACAAGGTCATGATGGGCGCCGAGCGGCGCACCCTCGTGATGACCGAGGACGAGAAGCGGCTGACCGCCTACCACGAAGGCGGCCACGCCATCGTCGCCCTCAACGTCCCCGCCACCGACCCCGTCCACAAGGCCACGATCATCCCCCGCGGCCGGGCGCTCGGCATGGTCATGCAGCTGCCCGAGCGCGACAAGCTGTCGATGTCGTTCGAGCAGATGACCTCGCGGCTGGCGATCATGATGGGCGGGCGCATCGCCGAGGAGATGACCTTCGGCCAGGAGAAGGTGACCTCGGGCGCCCAGTCGGACATCGAGCAGGCGACCCGGCTCGCCAAGATGATGGTGACCCGCTGGGGCTTCAGCCCGGAGCTCGGCACCGTCGCCTACGGCGACAACAACGACGAGGTCTTCCTCGGCATGTCGATGGGCCGGCAGCAGTCGGTCTCGGAGGCCACCGCCCAGAAGATCGACGCGGAGGTGCGCCGCCTCGTGGAGGCGGGTCTCGAAGAGGCCCGTCGCATCCTCGCCGAGCGCAAGGATGACCTCGAGGCCCTGGCGCAGGGGCTCCTGGAATACGAGACCCTCTCCGGCGAGGAGATCCGCAACCTGATCAAGGGCCATCCCCCGGTCCGCGACGGGGGCGACACGCCCTCCACGCCGGCCCGGCCTTCCTCCGTCCCCTCCGCCGGTCGCGGCCGGCCGAAGGAGAGCGACGGCGGGATGGAGCCTCAGCCGCAGGTCTGAGCCGCAGCATCCGAGACGCGATCAGGGGCGCCGAAAGGCGCCCCTTTTTCGTTTGGCCGTCCCCTCCCCGTCGGCGCGAGCCGTGAGGGGGAGAGCGCCCTTCCGGTGCAGGTGACTTCCCACCGCGATCTGTACGCGAGCCCCTGAGACACGCTGCGCCGTCTGTCCGCCTGGCCGCAGAAAAAGCTTGGCCTTACCGTCCGCGCGCATCGCAGGGTCTTCCGGCGCGATTCACCGACTTGCGCGACCCGCGGGCCCGTTCGGAATGTCCCACTCCCTCGCCATCGTCGCCCTCGGCGCCGCCACGGCCGGCTTCGTCCAGGGCCTGTCGGGCTTCGCCTTCGGGCTCGTGGCCATGTCCTTCTGGGCCTGGGTCATCGATCCGCAGCTGGCGGCGGTGCTCGCGGTGACGGGCGCGTTCACCGGGCAGGTGATCGCGGCCTTCTCGGTGCGGCGGACATTCGATCGCGGCGCCCTCGCCCCGTTCCTCGTCGGCGGCCTCGCGGGCATCCCCATCGGGGTGCTGCTGCTCCCCCATCTCGACGTGGCGCTGTTCAGGGCGCTGCTCGGCACCCTGCTCGTGGTGTGGTGCCCGTTGATGCTGCGGGCGAAGGATCTGCCGCGCATCGCCGCGGGCGGCCGCCTCACCGATGCGGCGGTCGGGCTCTGCGGCGGTGTCCTGAGCGGATTCGGGGGCTTCACCGGGACGCTGCCGACCCTGTGGTGCACCCTTCGGGGCTACGAGCGGGACACGCAGCGGGCCATCATCCAGAACTTCAACCTCGCGATGCTCGGCGTCACCCTGGCGAGCTACGTCGCCACCGGCTTCGTGACGCGGGAGGCGCTGCCGCTCCTGGCGGTCGTGCTGCCGAGCATGCTGGTGCCGACCTTCATCGGGACCCGGCTCTATCTCGGCATCAGCGAGGCGACGTTCCGCCGGCTGGTGCTCCTGCTGCTGACGGCCTCGGGCCTGACGCTTCTCGGCTCTGCCCTCGCCGGCTGGGGATGACGGGGGCGCGCCGCCGCATTTCGACCGCCTTTGTCGCGGAGCACCCGATTCACCACACGGCCGTCCGAACCTCGGGCGGCGGGGGAAATCTGCTACAGTCCGAGGGGTGCGCCCCGGTCGGCGCCGGAGATGCGACGTTGCGCAAGTATTTCGGAACCGACGGCATCCGCGGCCGGGCCAACGGTATCATCACCCCGGAGCTGGCCCTGAAGGTCGGGCAAGCCGCCGGCCTCGTGTTCCAGCGCGGCGACCATCGCCACCGGGTGGTGATCGGCAAGGACACCCGCCTGTCCGGCTACATGATCGAGACCGCCCTGGTGGCGGGCTTCACCTCGGTGGGGATGGACGTGCTGCTGCTCGGGCCGGTGCCGACCCCTGCGGTGGCGATGCTGACCCGCTCCATGCGCGCCGACATCGGGGTGATGATCTCGGCCTCGCACAACCCCTACGAGGATAACGGCATCAAGCTGTTCGGGCCCGACGGGTTCAAGCTGAACGACGAGGTCGAGCGGGAGATCGAGGCGCTGATCGACGCCGAGCTGCACACGCGGCTGGCCGGATCCTCCGAACTCGGCCGGGCCAAGCGGATCGAATCCGTCCACGCCCGCTACGTGGAATTCGCCAAGCGGACCCTGCCGCGCTCCGTCACCCTCGAAGGGCTGCGGGTGGTGGTGGATTGCGCCAACGGCGCCGCCTACCGCGTCGCGCCGGAGACCCTGTGGGAGCTCGGCGCCGACGTCATCAGCATCGGCGTCGAGCCGGACGGGTTCAACATCAACCGGGACGTGGGCTCCACCGCCCCGTCCGCCCTGGTGGAGATGGTCCGCGAGCGCCGCGCCGATATCGGCATCGCCCTCGACGGCGACGCCGACCGGGTGCTGATCGTGGACGAGAAGGGCCACGTCGTGGACGGCGACCAGCTGATGGCCGTCGTCGCCCGGTCGTGGAAGGAGGACGAGCGCCTCACCCAGCCCGGCATCGTGGCGACGATCATGTCGAATCTCGGCCTGGAGCGGTTCCTCGGCGGCCTCGGGCTCGGCCTCGCCCGCACGGCGGTGGGCGACCGCTACGTGCTGGAGCATATGCGCGAGCACGGCTACAATCTCGGCGGCGAGCAATCCGGCCATATCATCATGTCGGACTACACCACGACCGGGGACGGGCTGGTGGCCGCCCTGCAGATCCTCAGCGTGGTCCAGCGCAGCGGCAAGCCGGTGAGCGAGGTGTGCCACTGCTTCGACCCGCTGCCGCAGATCCTGAAGAACGTCCGCTACCGCTCCGGTGAACCCCTCCGGCACGACAGCGTGGTGACGGTGATCGAGCAGGCCCGCGGGCGCCTCGGCCAGTCCGGCCGCCTCGTCATCCGCCCCTCCGGCACCGAGCCGGTGATCCGGGTGATGGCCGAGGGCGACGACCGCACCCTCGTGGCCGAGGTGGTCGATGAGGTGGTCGAGGCCGTCGCCAAGGCCGCCGCCTGAGCCGGCGTCAGCCCCCCGTCAGCCCTTCGTAACGCAACAAGAGGTCGGCCGGGGCGGTGACGCGCCAGGCCGCGAGCAGGGCCGCGCGCAAGGTCTCCTCCTCGCACGGGTCGAGGTCGAGGTTGGTCCAGCCCCGCCGGCCCCAGGCGCCGTCGAGGGGCTGGAACAGGTCCGGTTCGGCGTCGCAGAACGCGTCGCGCGCCTCCGGCGTCAGCCGCAGCACCAGCCGCTCCTCCTCGACCCAGAGCGTGGCGAGCACCCGTCCGCCCACGCGGAAATCGGGGTTGCCCCGGTGCGCCCCCTCGATCACCTCGGGAAGCAGGCCCGCCAGGCCGCGGACATCCTCGCCCGTCATCGCCCTCCCCCGGGCCGCAGCCGGGACCGCCGATCACCGGCCTGTATTCGCGTGTCGAGATGCGTCACCGCCAAACCTTTACGAGTGCCGAACCGCTCGCCCGTGTATTAACGGGCGTGAAAGATTTCACCCCAGCGATGAAATCTATCTCAGGGCTAAAACTTAACGTTAAGCTCAGTTTAAGAGGTTCCGGTCATCCTCGGATTCGTCACTAAGCCGGCACTAAGCTTCCGGCACACGATACGAGTGAAGGAAACCTTATGGCCCGCTCCAAGCTTCACGCTATGATGCGCGTCGCGACGCTCGTGGCGAGCGTCGGCGCGCCCTGTCTCGCCGCCGCAGCAGATCTTTTGCCGCCGCCTCCCCCGCCGATGCCCGAGCCGATCGATTTCGCGGGGGGCTGGTACCTCCGCGGCGACGTCGGCGCCAGCATCTACACGGCGCCCAAGTACCGGGCCACCGAGATCCCCGGCACGGTGTTCTTCGGCGAAGCCCAGTCCGGCGGTCTCTTCGCCGGGGTCGGCGTCGGCTACCAGTTCAACAGCTTCCTGCGCGGCGACGTCACCGGCGAGTATCGCACGGCCAGCCTGCGGCTGGGGAGCTACAACGATTTCGGTTGCGGCTGCAACAACGAGGTCACCGGCCGCAACTTCAACCTGACCAACGGCCACTACGATGCCGCCGTCGTGCTGGCGAACGGCTATTTCGACCTCGGCACGTGGTACGGCATCACGCCCTTCGTCGGCGGCGGCGTCGGCGTGGCCTTCAACTACTTCCAGGGCTTCACCGACAGCGGCGTGACGAACTTCTACTCGCCCTACCGCTTCAACCAGCCGACCTCGCCGGGCTACTTCAAGTCGAAGTCGACCGAGAGCCTCGCCTGGGCGCTCCATGCCGGTCTCGCCTACGATGTGACCCCGAACTTCAAGGTCGAACTGGCCTACCGTTACCTCAACCTCGGCCACGGCCAGACCGGCCCGCTGACCTGTCTCGACGTCTCGTCGGATGCCTGCACCACCGTGCTGAAGGCGAAGAACATCGAGGCGCACGATATCAAGCTCGGCCTGCGTTACCTGATCGGCGCCGCCGCCTTCGCCCCGCTGCCGCCGCTCATGTCCGAGCCGCTCGTGCGGAAGTACTGATCCTTCATCCGAAAGGATCGTCAACGGCGCGGGTTTCCCGCGCCGTTTGCGTTTGCAGGACCCGCACACCATCGTTTGCCGTGAAATTCGCCTACGCAATCGGGCCGTGATTGATCATCGCAACGGTCAATTAAGGTTACTGGCGTACCACAATGGTGTGGCGTGAAGATTCACTTGCTTCGCAGCCCCGGGGACTGTTTGGGATGCGTCAGATTTTGGTATCGCTGCTCGCCCTGAGCGCAGCCGGAACGGCCCAGGCCGCCGATCTCGACTACGATTACCTGCGCGGCGCGGATTACGACCCGCCGCCCGCCGCCACCATCGATTGGAGCGGCGTCTATGTCGGCGGCCACGGCGGTTGGACGTCGGGTGCCCTCGACAAACGCACGAACGTGCAATCGTCGTTGGCCAACTACGCCAACTCGACACCGGGGTTGGGCGGCTACAGCATCACGTCTTCCAAGATTTATGCCTCGCGCGGGTCCAACGACAGCTTTGGCGCCTTCGCCGGCTTCAATGCGCAATTCGACGATGTGGTTCTCGGCATCGAGGCCGACTACACCCACAACAGCAGAAAATCGCTCTGGATCGCCACCGCCGATAGCGTATTCCTGCCCTACTCGGTGGCGGCCACGAAACGCTCGAGCCTTGAGAACTATGGCACGATCCGCGCGCGGGCCGGATACGCGATCGGCAACTTCCTGCCTTACGTGACGGGCGGTCTCGCCATCGGGGAAGCGTCCTTCCGGCAAGGCCTGTATGGAATCCCGCCGTCGTCGTCCCCCATCGCGCAGGTGAGCAGCTCCAAAATCCTCGTCGGCGTCGCGGCTGGCGCGGGCATCGAGTACGCGATCACGCCCAACATTCTCCTGCGCGCCGAATATCAGTATCTCAACTTCCAGGACTTCGACGGTCGCAAGATCCAGTTGAACACCGTCCGTGGCGGCGCGGCGGTCAAGTTCTGATCGCCGACACCCTTGCCGGAGCCTTCGCCATGACCCTCCGCCAATCGGCCGTCCGCCTGCCGTTGCTCGCGATCTTCGTGTGCGCCGGGCTCGCTCCGGCCGCGGCCCGGGACGACGCCTTCGCCGATGCGCCGCCGCACCGGGTGCGGCGGGTCCATCGCCCCGTCGGGTTGCCGCCGGTCTACGGGCCGCCGCCCGCCCTCGTCAGCGACTATCTGCCCCGCAACAACGCGGTGCCGATGTACAACGAGCCGCCGGGCATCCGCGACCGCGGCGCCTACGGACGGTGATCAGCTCTCCAGCTCGCTGTCCCAGTAGAGGTAGTCGAGCCACGTGTGGTGATACTGCCGGTGGTCGAATTCCGGCTGGCGGTGGTGCAGCTCGTAGCGTGTCGGCCGCCGCGGCGCGTTGATCAGGGGCATCTCGGCCTCGTCCGGCGTGCGGTTCGCCTTGCGCAGGTTGCAGGGCGAGCAGGCCGCCACGACGTTGTCCCAGCTCGACAGGCCGCCCCGGGAGCGGGGCACCACGTGGTCGAAGGTCAGCCCCCCCGAGGGCAGGCGCAGGCCGCAATACTGGCAGGCGAAGCCGTCCCGCAGGTAGATGTTGTAGCGGGTGAAGGCCGGGCTGCGCGCCAGGGCGACGTAGTTCTTCAGGGCGACGACACTCGGCACCCGCAGCGACCGCGAGGGCGAGCGCGCCTCCACGTCGTAGCTCGCCACCAGCGTGACGCGGTCGAGGAACAGGGCCGTGAAGGCGTCCTTCCACGACCATAGGGACAACGGATTGTACGAGAGCGGCCGATAATCCGCGTTCAGGACGAGGGTTTGCAGATCCATCATCGGCGCGTCTCGCTCACGGCTATCTCTGGCGCGTCCAGCGCGCGGGAAGTGTCCCGCGCCCCGCCCACCCGCCGCGTTCGCGGCCGGCGACGGGCGGATGGCGACGCCGGGCGCCCGCAGCAGGGCGGGTCCCGGCGCGCACATCGCGCGGTGTCGGATTGAGGATGAAGGCGTGCGACAGGGCCAGGGACCGGCGGGAAACCACGCCGGGGCTGGCACTCGGATACGGTACGCGGCCGGGCCGGGACGTGATCGCCGCCGGCCGCGCCCCTTCGCTTCGTGACGAAAAGGCCCTGTCCATAAGGCGTTCATCTAATCCCACCGTGACACCCTTGTGAAGCTTTCGCTTTCGGCCGCAGGGACGCACCCACAGGGAGATACTTCGCGGAGGGGCACTATTCCCGGTGGCGTCTGATCGCGGGAGGGCGCCCGTCGGCGCCGCCGGACGGTCGTTCCGGCCGGCTTCGGGGTTGGGTCACCCGTGCTTTCGCCCTATTCCTCTGGCGAACCGGCGGGCCCGCGCGGCCCGTTTGCCGCGCTCCGCCGCGAATCGCCGGGCCCCCGCATCCGGGTGGCGACCCGGTCATCCATCGAGAGGTTTGCCCATGCCGTTTCCGCCAGTGCGCGTATCCACGCCGCACGGCCCGCGCCGGTTCCACGCCACGCCGCTCGCGTTTCTGGCCGCCCTTGCGGCGGCCCTGTGCCTGACCTCGCCCCTCCCCGCGGTGGCCCAGCCGGCGGCCCAGCCGAGCGCCCCCGCCGCCCCGCCGCCGGCCAAGTCCGGTGACGCCAAGCCCACGGACGCCAAGCCCACCGACGCCAAGCGTGCGGACGGAAAGCCGGCGGACGGCAAGGCGGAGGAGGCGAAGCCGCCGGCCGTGCAGCCGGAACTGCCGGAGCAGTTCAAGGCCGTCCGGGCGAAGCTGGAGGAGGCGAAGAACGAACTCGACCGGCGCGAGAAGGAACTCGGCCACAACGACCTCGCCGCCGCGGACCTCACCGCCATCCGCGAGGCGGTGTCCGTCGTCACGGACAACGTGCGCGACATCGTCAGCCGCCTCGACGCGCCCCTGGCGGCCGCACGGGAGCGGCTCTCGCAGCTCGGCCCCAAGCCGAAGGAGGGCGAGGAGAGCGCGGACGTCGCCCAGCAGCGCGCCGAGCGCGAGGCCGCGGTCAACCGCATCGACGAGACCCAGCGCCTCGCCCGCTCCCTCGTGGTGCAGGGCGACCAGCTCATCGACCGGGTCTCGAACCGCCGCCGCGCCTCCTTCACCCGCGACCTGTTCCAGCGCACGCAGCCGCTCATCAGCCCCGGCCTCTGGACCAGGGTCATGGCCGATTTCCCCCGCGACATGCGGGCGCTCTCGAGTGCCGTCGCCGACATCGGCCTGCTGTTCACCCGCAACGGAAGCATCGGCAACCTGCTGCTTCTCGGCCTCGCCTTCGGCGTGTCGGTGGCGCTCTACTTCGGACGGCGCAACATCGCCCCGCGGGCGGCGAGGCGCGACGAGACCAGGACCGAGCCGTCCCGCAGGGCCACCCTGCTCGGGGCGTGGCGGGTCATCCTCGTCGGCACGGTGCCGGCGGTGGCCGGCTCCTACGCGGTGTTCTACGCCCTGGACGAGACCGACCTGCTCCCCTCCCGGCTCCTGCCGGTGGCGGGGGCGATCCTGCTCGGCCTCGCCTTCATCGCCGCCGTCGAGGCCCTGTGCGAGGGGCTGCTCAGCCCGGACAAGCCGGCGTGGCGGCCCGCCCCGGTCAGCGATTCGGCGGCCACGCGGCTCAAGCTCCTGGCGGTCGGCGTCGCCACCATCGCGACGGTGGTGAAGTCGGTGGAGGCGCTCAACTCGGGCATCTCCGCCGCTCTGCCCATCTCCATCGCCACCCGGGGCATCGGCGCCGTCGCCACCGCCCTGATCCTCGCCATCGGCCTGCACCGCTTCGCGGATACGGAGCAGGAGGAGGAGGCCTGCTTCGGCCCCTACGTGCCGACCAAGACCACCACCGGCATCGGCGGCCCGGCCCGCCTCATCGGCTGGGTCGCCGTCGGCGTCATCGGCATGGCGGCGCTGGGCGGCTACGTCGCCCTGGCGACCTTCCTGATCGACCAGCTCATCTGGATGGCGGTCGTCCTGGTGATGCTCTACCTGCTGGTCCAGAGCGTCGACACGTTCCTCGGCCGGGCGCTCACCGACGAGAGCCGCCTCGCCACCGCCCTCCAGGCCAACACGGGCCTGCGCAAACGGTCCCTGAACCAGATCTCGGTCCTGGCGACCGGCGCGGCGCGGGTGGTGCTGATCCTCGTCGCCGCCCTCCTGATCCTGGCCCCCTGGGGCCTCGATTCGACGGACCTCGTCTCCTCGATGCGGTCGGCCTTCTTCGGCTTCCAGGTCGGGGGGGTGACGATCTCCCTGTCCTCGATCGCCCTGGGGATCGGGGTGCTGGTGATCGGTGTCGTCGTCACCCGCGCCATCCAGAGATGGCTGGACCAGACCTACCTGCCCGCCACGGACCTCGATGCGGGCCTGCGCAACTCGATCTCGACGGTGGCGGGCTATTGCGGCTTCCTGCTCTCCCTCGCGCTGGCCTTCTCCTATCTCGGCCTGAGCCTGGAGAAGCTCACCATCGTGGCCGGCGCCCTGTCGGTGGGTATCGGTTTCGGCCTCCAATCCATCGTCAACAACTTCGTCTCGGGCCTGCTGCTCCTGTGGGAGCGGCCGATTCGGGTGGGCGATCAGGTGGTGATCGGCGATTCCGAGGGCATCGTGAAGCGGATCTCGGTCCGCTCCACGGAGATCCAGACCTTCGACCGGTCCGCGGTGATCGTCCCCAACTCGAACCTCATCTCCGGCATCGTGAAGAACCGGGTGCGGGGCGACCGGACGGGGCGGCTGTCCCTCACGGTCAACGTCCTGCGCAACCAGGACCCGGTGAGGGCTGCGGAGCTGATCACCGGCTGCGCCGAGGCGCACGCGAACGTGGTGCGCGATCCGCCGCCGCGGGTGGTGTTCCGCAAGATCGGCGACACCTTCCTCGAGTTCGAACTGCTGGCGTGGATCAGCGACGTGTCCCTCGGCCTCAAGGTGCAGACGGACCTGAACTTCGCGGTCTTCCGGACGCTCACCGAGAGCGGCATGATCCCGCCCCTCGGGCCGGGGTCCAGCATCGTCACGGTGCATGGGCTCGACGGCATGCAGGACGCCATGGGCGCCATCGCCAAGACCTTCGTCCGCCCGAGCCAGGATCCGGGGGGCGGGAAGGAGCCCACCGCGCAGGGGTGAGCGCGAGGGAGGGCCAGCGACGCCCGCCGCCGGATGCGAAATGCCGGGGCAGCGCTTATATCCGGCCTCCAGCAGGCACAGCGGCGGATCGCACGGACGTGACAGACAGAACCGGACAGGACAGCGGATCGAGAATCGCCATCCCCCTCGTGGCAGGGGCCGTGGCCGTCCTGCTCGGCGCCTGCGCGGCGAGCCCCCCGGCCGCGACGGTCGTCCCGGCCCTCTACCTGCCGCTGGCGACGAACACGGCGCAGGTCGATGTCGAGACGGCCCGGGACATGATCTCGTCCTACCGGCGCAACAACGGGGCGCCCCCGCTCACCATCGATCCCGAATTGCAGAAACTGGCGGAGACCGAGGCCGCCGCGATGGCCGCGGCCGACCGGCCGAGCAAGGCGCAGACGGTGAAGGCGGCGGTGACGCGGCTCGGCTACGCGGATGTGAACGCCAACCTGTCGGCGGGCTACCACACCCTCGCCGAGGCGTTCTCCGGCTGGCGGGAAAGCCCGCCCCACAACGCCACCATGCTCGACCCGAAGGCCGGCCGGATGGGCATCGCCACCGCCTATGCGCCGGGCTCGAAGTACAAGGTCTACTGGGCGCTGCTCACGGCGAAGTAGCGCCCACGGCCTACCCCCGGCCGCCGGGGCGGGGGTGCCTTCAGCATCACCGCCACCCGCCGGTGGGCCGGCGTGGAGAGGTCGTCCAGACAGTACGGCGGCGGGCTCCGTGAGGCGTGGCCCGGCGCGGTTTCGCGGGCCGCGTGACCGGATTCCAGGCACACCTGCGGCCAGTGTCAGGCCGACGTGCTGAACGAATGGTAAAGTCTCGACGGATCCTGTGACGTCCCGTCATCGTCCGTTCAGCCGGGACACCGCATAAGCCCCTCGTCGCATGGGGGCATTGAACCCCGGAAGCGGGCGAAACCCGCGCGACGTGGCTTGGGGGCGGTCCCATGACCCGGGAGGGTCGGGGCCGGCGGCGGAGCGGTTCGATGGTTCGTCTGTACGGACGGGTTCTTGGTTTCCTGAAGGCCGAGCGGCGGCTGGCGATCTCCCTCGCCGTGGCCAACGTGTTGCTGGCGGTGGCGTCCTTCGCCGAACCGCTGCTCATGGGCCGCATCATCGACGGGCTGACCCATCTGAACCGCGGCGGCAACGCCATGTCGCAGATGCTGCCGCTCATCCTGGCCTGGGTCGGTTTCGGATTCTTTACCATCGGCGCCGGGGTGTTCATCGCCCTCCACGCCGACCGGCTGTCCCACCGCAACCGCCTGTCCAGCATGGCGGCCTATTTCGAGCACGTCCTCGACCTTCCGCTCGCCTTCCACTCGGCCAACCATTCGGGCCGCGTCCTGAAGGCGATGCTAGAAGGCACGAACGGCATGGCGTGGCTGTGGCTCGGCTTCTTCCGCGACCACCTCGTCGCCCTGGTCTCCCTCGGCGTTCTCCTGCCGCTGACCCTGTTCATCAACTGGCAGCTCGGCTCGATCCTCGTGGTGCTGGTGCTCGCCTTCACCGCCCTGACCACCTTCGTGATGCGCCGCACGGAAACGCTGCAGGGGCAGGTGGAGCACTTCAATTCCGGCCTCGCCGCCCACGCCTCGGACGCCCTCGGCAACGTCGCGGTGATCCAGTCCTTCACCCGCGCCAAGGCGGAGAAGGACGCGATGCGCGACATCATCGCCAAGCTGCTCGCCGCGCAGATCCCGGTCCTGTCCTGGTGGGCGCTCGCCAACGTCGCCACCCGCGCGTCGGCGACGATCACCATGACCGCGATCTTCGTGACCGGCATTTCGCTCTATCAGGCCGGCACGACCACCGTCGGCGAGGTGGTGGCCTTCATGAGCCTCGCCACGGCCCTGGTCTCCCGGCTCGACCACGTGGTTGGCTTCGTGAACGGCCTGTTCCAGCAGGCCCCGAAGATCGCCGAGTTCTTCACCATCTACGACACGGTGCCCTCCGTCGCCGACCGGCCCTACGCCAAGCAGGTGGCGCGGTTCGCGGGCGAGGTCACCTTCGAGGACGTCACCTTCACCTATGACGGCCGCCGCCGGGCCCTCGACGGGGTGTCCTTCTCGGCCAAGCCGGGGGAGACCATCGCGCTCGTCGGCACCACCGGCTCGGGCAAGTCGACCACCCTCGGCCTCCTGCACCGGAGCTTCGACCCGGCCTCCGGCGCGATCCGGATCGACGGCCTCGACGTGCGCGACGTCGCCCTCAGCTCGCTGCGCCACAACATCGGCGTGGTGTTCCAGGAGCCGATGCTGTTCGCCCGCTCGATCCGCGAGAACCTGCAGGTCGGCCGCCCCGACGCCACGGATGCCGAGATGCTGGAAGCCCTGGAGCGCGCCCAGGCCGGCGAGTTCATGGCCCGGCAGGCGGACGGTCTCGATACGGTGATCGGCGAGCGCGGCCGCTCCCTCTCCGGCGGCGAGCGCCAGCGGCTCTCCATCGCCCGGGCGCTGTTGAAGAACCCGCCGGTGCTGATCCTCGACGAAGCCACCTCGGCCCTCGACGCGGCCACCGAGCGCAAGCTCCAGGGCGCCCTGGAAGCCGTGATGGAAGGGCGGACCACCTTCGTGATCGCCCACCGCCTCGCCACGATCCGCGACGCCGACCGGATCCTCGTGTTCCACGAGGGCCGGATCGTGGAGGCCGGCACCTTCGATGAACTGGTCGCCCTCGAGGGCCGCTTCACCGAACTCGCCCGCGCCCAGTTCATGGCGGCGCAGGCGGACGAGGACGAGACCGGCCTCGCCCTGGCGGCCTGACCGCCTCACGGCTCGGAACGGAAAGAGACCCCCGGCAATGGCATCACCGGGGGTCTTTGTGTGCGTGCTCTCGGTAGCGGGAGCTTCCGGTCCGTCGCGCCAGCGGCGAGAGCGCCGCGATCTCACGAAGGACGGGGACCGGCTTCGACGGCGGCGGGCGTCATCCCGCCATCGCGGGTGCAGGGAGAGGATCCAGGGAGAGGCCCGCCCGACGACCGGGCCGCGCCCCCTCCTCCGCGGCGACGGAGCGCCTCACACCGCCGCGTAGCGCCGCCCCGTCGAACGGGCCGGCACCGGAACGGGGGTCTCCCGCGGGCGCAGGATGTCGGCGAGCTTCACGAACCCGTCCGCGCCCCGCTCCTCCGCGGCGCGGATGCCGAAGCCCAGGGCGAAGGAACGGGTCAGGTCGCCGTCCCGCTCGATCCCGAAACTTTCGAGGGCGACGAGGAAGGCCTCGCGGAACAGGCTGGGCCGGCACCACGCCTTCTCGGCCATCTGCAGCGGCCAGTCCCACAGTCGCTCGGCCCGGCGGGCGGCGACGGAGGCGCGGGCGATGAAATAGCCGGTGCCGCGATGCTCCAGCCCGTCCTCCTGGACAGACCATTCGGCGTTACGGAAGAGTTCGAAGGAGGCCAGGTCGCTCATCGGGAGGTCCCGGTTGTTAATGGAACGTTCCACGAACACTGGACCGGTTTCACAGGGAGGTCAAGCGTCCGTTCCCGAGATGTTCACGGACGCCCCGGCCTGTCTGTCAGCGCTTGCCGAACATCGAATGCTCGACCTTGTCGCCGGCCTTGATGCCGAGGCGGGCGGCCGTGCCGGCATTCAGTTCCAGCACCGCGAGCACGGGCCCGTTCGAGGGGATGATCGCCGTCGACAGCGGCTCGGTGTCGGCGGCCACCCGCGAGACGGTCCCGTCCGGCCGGATGAACACCATGTCGAGGGGCAGATAGGTGTTCTTCATCCACATCGTCACCGGCTCGTCCCGCTCGAAGTCGAACAGCATGCCGTGGTCGGGGGCCATGTGCCGGCGGAACATCAGGCCGCGGCTGCGGCTGGCGTCGTCGCGCATCACCTCCACGGCGAAGCGGCGTGCGCCGCCCGCGGTGGCGATCGTCAGGGTCTCGGTCGGCGCCTGGGCGGCCTTGGCCACCGCCTGCGCGGCGGCGGGGACGAGCGGGACCGCGACGACCGGCGCGAGGCAGGCACCCGCGAGCGCGAGGCGGGCGAGGAAGCGGGAAACGCGGGTCAAAGGGCAAGCCTCACGCAGATCGGGCCGTGGCGGCCGGAGAACGCCCCTCATAGCGCGTCCCCGCGGCCGGCGCGACGCGGCCCGCGACACCGATCCGTGAGGGCGGGGCTCAGTGGGAGACCGGTAGGCCGCCTTCGAGCAGCCGCACCTCGGCGGCCATCACGCCCTTGGACCCGTCGCCGTAGCGGACCAGCACCGACTCGCCCGGCTTCAGCTCGGCGATCCCGTAGCGGCGCAGCGTCTCCATATGGACGAAGATATCGGGCGTCCCGTCCCCGCGGGTGAGGAAGCCGAAGCCGCGCAGGCGGTTGAACCACTTGACCACCGCCGTCTCCAGGCCGCTCGTCGGCGTGACGGTCACATGGGTCCGCGGCATCGGCAGTTCGGACGGGTGCAGGGCCGCGCCCTGGTCGAGGGAGACCACCCGGAACGCCTGCCAGCCGCGCGGGCGCTGCACCGCCTCCACCACCACCCGCGCGCCCTCGCTCGCCGCCTGGAACCCGTCCCGGCGCAGGCAGGTCACGTGGAGCAGCACGTCGGCGGATCCGTCATCGGGAACGATGAAGCCGAAGCCCTTCGCCACGTCGAACCATTTGATGCGCCCGGCGACTTCCACGAGGTCCAACGGCTCGTCGGCATGCTCGGCCGCATGGCCCTCCGGAAGCTCAGGGATCTCCGGCCCGGATCCGCGTTCGTCAGACATGGCCGAAACTACCTATACTGAATCGCTGCGCGCGCTCGCGGCATAAGATTAACGAAGTCCTGAATCGCTGGAAGCCCATTTGACCGGCAACCGCGCCCGGCGTGGCTGCAATCTTGCGCGGGGCGGCGCGTTCGCAACACTCCGCAGGAGCGGACGACGACGCGCCGGACCGGGGGCCGCGCCGAAACGACGCTGCGGATTGCAGCGTCCCCCTCCGCGAAGACACGGCGCGAGCGTGGCCGCAACTTCGCGCCAGCGTAAATCACGATCGTGCGAGGGGCGAAGCGGGAGTGGTGCGAGGACGCCGCACGTGGTTTGAGCGGGCCATGGTCGCGAACCCACCGCCCGGAATCACGCCCGTCCGGCGCCTGCCCGTCATCGATGTCGCCCGCGCCGTCGCCCTCCTGGCGATGGCGTGCTTCCACGGCGTGTGGGACCTCGGCAACCTGCGCCTGACGCCGGAGAACTACGCCGCGACACCCCTCGGCCGGCACGCGGCCGAGGGGATCGCCGGCTCGTTCCTGCTGCTCGTGGGCATCGGGCTGGTGCTGATGAACGGACGGGGCCTCCGCCTGGGGCCGACCGTCCGGCGCCTCGCGCGGGTCGCGGGCGGGGCGCTGCTGGTCACCCTCGCCACCCGCATCGTCTTTCCGGACGCCTACGTGTTCTTCGGGGTCCTGCACTGCATCGCCGTGGCGAGCGTCATCGGCCTGCCGTTCCTGTTCCTGCCCTGGCCGGCGACCCTGGCGGCGGCGGCGGCGATCCTCGCCGCGCCCCTGCTGGTGAAGGCCGACTGGCTCGATTCCCCGTTCCTGTGGTTCCTCGGCCTCGGGCGGGTCACGCCCCACACCAACGATTACGTGCCGCTGTTCCCGTGGTTCGGAATCGTGCTCGTGGGCATCGTCCTAGGGCGGCTCGGCCTGCCGGCCCTCGCCCGCTCCAGGCTCGGCGCCTGGGAGCCCCGGGGCGCCCTCGGGCGGGCCGCGGCCTTCGCCGGCCGGCACAGCCTCGCGGTCTACCTGATCCACCAGCCGCTGCTGTTCGGCCTCGCCTTCGCGCTCGCGCAGGTGGTGGGGCCGAACCCGAAGGCCGGGCTGAAGGCGTTCCGGGCCGACTACCTCGCCATGTGCACCCGCAGCGGCGGCGAAGCCGCCCCCTGCCGGGTGGCGGCCCGCTGCACCAGCGAGGCGCTCGTGCGCGAGGACCTGTTCCGGGACGACGGCCGCCCCTACACGGTGCCGGAGCGCGCCCGCGCCCAGGCCCTGTCGCAGGGCTGCTACGCCGCCGCCGAGGACGGCGCCCCGCGCTGACCGGGCGGGATCAGTCCTTGGCGCGCTCGACGTAGGCGCCGTCGGCGGTCATCACGACCACCCGGGTGCCCGCGGCGATGTGCGGCGGCACGGTGGTGCGGACGCCGTTCGAGAGGGTGGCGGGCTTGTAGGAGGACGAGGCGGTCTGCCCCTTCAGCACCGGCTCGGTCTCGGCCACCTCCAGCGTCACGCGCTGGGGGAGCTCGATGGTCAGCGCCACGCCGTTGTGGCTCGACAGCATCACCGCCATGCCTTCCTGCAGATAGGGGGCGGCGTCGCCCACCACATCCTCCGGCACGGCCACCTGCTCGTAATTCTCGGGGTTCATGAAGTGGAACCCCTCGCCGTCGCTGTAGAGGAACGTGTGCTCCCGGTCCTCGACGAACGCCCGTTCGACCTGCTCGGTGGTCCGGTAGCGCTCGGAGACCTTCACACCGTCGGTGATCCGGCGCATGTCGAGCTGCGTGACCGGCGTGCCCTTGCCGGGGTGGATGTTCTCCGCGAACAGGATCACGTACAGCTTGCCGTCCTTTTCGACGACGTTGCCCTTGCGGAGCGTCGAGGCGATCACCTTCACGGGAAATGGTCCTGCATTGACGAGGTTCTGGCGGCGCGCGCAGGGCGCAGTTCCGCAAGCGGGTTCCCGCACCTATCCCATTCGCGGCCCGGTTGCCAGCCGCGGCACGGCACTTCCACCGGAGCGCCCCACCCGTGGCTGACGCGCCCTCCCCCTGGTGGATGCCGGCCCGCCACGCCGACCGCCGGCCGCGGCTGCTCCTGCGCAACCGAATCACCGCCGCCTTCCGCGCCTGGTTCGCGGCGCGGGACTTCGTGGAGATCGAGGCGGCCTGCCTCCAGGTCTCCCCGGGCAACGAGGCGCATCTCTCGGCCTTCTCCACCGAGGCGATCGGCGCCAGCGGAGCCCGCACGCCCCTCCACCTCCACACCTCGCCGGAATTCGCTTGCAAGAAGCTCCTGGCGGCGGGGGAGGCGCGCCCCTTCGCCTTCGCCCACGTGTTCCGCAACCGCGAGCGCGGCCCGCTGCACCATCCCGAATTCACGATGCTGGAATGGTACCGAGCCGGCGAGCCCTATGGGACGCTGATGGGGGACGCCGCCGCCCTCCTGGCCCTGGCCGCCGAGGTTGCGGGGGTGAAGCGCCTGACGTGGCGCGGCCGGGAGGCCGACCCCTTCGCCGAACCGGAGCGCCTGACGCTCGCCGAGGCCTTCTCCCGCCACGCCGGCATCGACCTCCTCGCCTGCATCGCCCGGGACGGGACCACCGACCGGGACCGCCTCGCGGCCGGAGTCGCGGCGGCGGGCCTGCGGTCGGCGGGGGACGACACCTTCGCGGACCTGTTCTCCCGGGTGCTGGTGGCGCAGGTCGAGCCGCATCTCGGCCTCGGGAGGCCGACGATCCTCTGCGAGTATCCGGTGAGCGAGGCCGCCCTCGCCCGGCCCGCACCGGAGGATCCGCGGGTCGCCGAGCGGTTCGAGCTCTACGCCTGCGGGGTGGAGCTCGCCAACGCCTTCGGCGAGCTGACCGAGCCGGCCGAGCAGCGCCGCCGCTTCGAGGCCGAGATGGACGAGAAGGAGCGCGTCTACGGCGAGCGCTATCCGATCGACGGGGAGTTCCTCGACGCCCTGGCGTCGATGCCGGACGCGTCGGGGATCGCGCTCGGCTTCGACCGGCTGGTGATGCTGGCCTGCGGCGCCGGGCGGATCGAGGACGTGCTGTGGACGCCGGTGGCGGAGACCGCCCCGTGAGCGGCGTCCTGCGGCACCCGGAGCAGCTCGCCGCCGCGGGCCTCGTGACGGAGGGGGAGATCGAGGGCCTGCGGCCGGTGCTCGCCCGCTACGCCCTGGCGATCACCCCGGACATGGCCGAACTGATCGACACCGCCGACCCCGCCGACCCCATCGCCCGCCAGTTCGTGCCCCGGGCGGAGGAACTGGCGGTGGTGCCGGAGGAGCGCGCCGACCCCATCGGCGACGGCGCCCACGAGAAGATGCCGGGCCTCATCCACCGCTACCCGGACAGGGTGCTGCTCAAGCCGCTCCACGTCTGCCCGGTCTATTGCCGCTTCTGCTTCCGCCGGGAGAGCGTCGGCCCGGACGGGCTCGGCACCCTCACCGAGGCGCAGTTCGAGGCGGCCTTCGCCTATATCGCCGCCGACCCGGCGATCTGGGAGGTGGTGCTGACGGGGGGCGACCCCTTCGCCCTCTCGCCCCGGCGGCTCGGCATGATCGCGTCGCGGCTGGGGGCGATCCCCCACGTGAAGGTGCTGCGCCTGCACACCCGCGTGCCGGTGGTCCAGCCCGGCCTCGTCGGCGGGGCGCTGGTGGAAGCCCTCCGGCTCTTCGGCGGGGCGGTGTTCGTGGCGCTCCACGCCAACCACCCGCGGGAGTTCACCGGAGCGGCCCAGGCCGCCTGTGCCCGGCTGGTGGAGGCCGGCATCCCGATGGTGAGCCAAACGGTCCTGCTCCGGGGGGTCAACGACGACCCCGCCACCCTGGAGGCGCTGATGCGGGCCTTCGTGGAGAACCGCATCAAGCCCTATTACCTGCACCACGGAGACCTCGCGCCGGGCACGGGCCACCTGCGCACGAGTCTGGCCGAGGGTCAGGCGCTGATGCGGGACCTGCGCGGGCGGCTCTCGGGACTCGCCCAGCCGACCTACGTCCTCGACATCCCCGGCGGTCACGGCAAGGTCCCGGTGGGGCCGGCCTATCTTCGCGACACCGCCGCGGGTACCGAAGTGACCGATCCGGCGGGGCGGACGCACCCCTACCCACCGAAGGAGACGGCACGATGCGGAGACTCTGGGGAAGACTGACCTCGGTCAACGTCCAGAAGGCGGTGTGGGCCCTGGACGAGGCGGACCTCCCCTACGAGCGCATCGACGCGGGGGGCTCGCACGGCATCGTGCGCGAGCCCGCCTACCGGGCCATGAACCCGAACGCCCTGGTCCCGACCCTGGAGGAGGACGGTTTCGTCCTCTGGGAGTCGAACGCCATCATGCGCTACGTCGCCTCGGTCAGCCCGGCCCTGGCGATGCCGGAGGATCCGCGCCAGCGCGCCCATGTGGAGCAATGGGTGGACTGGCAGGCCACGAGCTTCACCCCGGCCATGCGGGATGCCTTCTGGCAACTGTTCCGCACGGCCGAGCCGGACAGGGCGCTCGTGGCGGCCTCCCTCGCCGCCTCGCAGGTCTACGCCACCATCCTCGACGCGCACCTCGCCGGGCGCGGCTACGCGGTGGGCGAGGGCTTCACCATCGCGGACATCGCCCTCGGCTGTGCCGCCCACCGCTGGTTGAACCTGCCCGCCGAGCGGCCCGACCTGCCGAACCTGCGCCGCTGGTACGACCGGATCGCCACCCGCCCCGCCGCCGCCCGCGCGCTGGGCGAACCGGTGGGGTGAGAGGGGCTGCCGCAGCGGCTGGCCTGCGAGCGGACACCTCCCTCGCGTCGCTCGTCCGGGCTTCCGGACTGTGCGCCCCTCCCCCGCAGAGGGGGGAGGGCAATGCGGCGCCGGCATCGGCGCTGTCCACACCCTTCCCCTTGCGTTGCCGCCGGGCGCGCGCCATCCCCTCACCGAGACCGAGCCGGAGCGTCCGTATGGCGATCGACCCCACCCTGCGCGATGCGCTCAGCGCCGTCACCACGGCCAGCATCGGGCGGGCGCTCGAACGGGCGGGCCTGCGGGACTTCGCACCCGCCAACCTGACCCGGCGCAGCAGCACCACCATCGTCGGCCCGGCCTACACCCTGCGCATGGTCCCCGCCCGCGGCGAGGGGATCGGCGACCTCGCCACCGCCATCGAATCCGTACCCGAAGGCGCCGTGGTGGTGATCGACGCCGCCGGCACGGGCCGCCCCCTCCCCTTCGGCGCCATCCTCGCCGGCCGCCTGTCGAGCCGCGGCGCAGCGGGCCTCGTCACCGATGCCGGCATCGCCGAAGAGGTCGGCCTGCCGGTCTGGTCCGCCGCCTCGGCCGCCGCCGGGGGCCTGACGCTCGCGGGGAGCTGGCAGCCGGTCTGCTGCGGCGGCGCGGCCTTCCACCCCGGCGACATCGTGGTCTGCGGCCCGGACGGCATCGTGGCGATCCCGCCGGACCTCGCCGAGCAGATCGCCCTGGAGGCGGTGGAGCAGCAGCGCCTCGACCTGTGGCTGCAGCGCGAGGCCGAGAAGGGAAACAGCCTCTACGGCCTACTCCCGCCGGACGCGGCGGCACGGGCCCGCTTCGAAGCCGACACCGGCACGGCCTGACAGCCGTGTTCTTCATCGTCTCCAAGGTGGTCTTCTTCCTGATCACCCCCTCGAACCTGCTGATCTTCCTGAGCGTGGCGGGCGTGCTGCTGCTCGTCGCGACGCGGGCGCGCCGCACCGGCACGGTCCTGGCGGTGACGGGCACGGTGGGCCTGCTCCTCGCCGGGATGTTTCCCGCCTCCGAGCTGGCGCTGCTGCCCCTGGAACAGCGGTTTCCGCCCTACCCGGCCGATGGGCCGGCGCCGACCGGGATCATCATGCTCGGCGGCGGCATCGAGGCCGGGCTGTCGGAGGCGCGGGATCAGGTCGTCGTCAACGATGCGGGCGAGCGGCCGATGTACTTCGCCGACCTCGCCCGGCGTTATCCGCAGGCGCGGCTGCTGTTCTCCGGCGGCAGCGGCTTCATCGGCGGCGGCGTCTCCGAAGCCGACATCGTGAGCCGCCACGCGGACGTGATCGGCCTCCCCCGCAGCCGGGTGATCCTGGAGAACCGCTCGCGCAACACCCGAGAGAACGCCGCGTTCTCCGCCGCCCTCGTCCAGCCCAAGCCCGGCGAGCGCTGGCTGCTGCTCACCTCGGCCTGGCACATGCCCCGGGCCGTCGGCTGCTTCCGGCAGGCCGGCTTCACCGTGGACGCCTACCCGGTCGATTACCGGACCAAGGGTTGGGGCGACGTGCTCCACGTCCACGGCTTCAGCTCGGACGGGCTGCTCCAGTTCGACCTCGCCGTGAAGGAATGGATCGGCCTCGTGGCCTACCGCCTCGCGGGCTACATCCCAGATTGGCTGCCGGCTCCGGATTCGCCGTCCGCCTCGGGCAACGCCAACCGGTAGATCCCACGGAAATCGTCCGGATCGACCGGGCGGCCCTTCCGCAGGATCGCGATGCGGCCCTCGTGGGCGAGGCGCACGGCGACCCGCCGCACCGGCTGCATCAACGGCCCCCATCCCTCCGAATGCGGCCCCCCGAGGGCCCGCGCCACCTCCGACGGGCAGATGGTCTTGCCCGCGCCGCGCTCCGTCGCGAGGCGAAGCATCGTCTCCTCGATGGCCTGGGGATCGGTCTGCATCAGAAACTCCCGCCCAACGGGCCTTCGTGCTCACATTCACCCAACGCGAGCATCTCCCGCCGGATGCACGAGCCGAACTGCCGGTGCCACATCACCGTCACGACGAAGGTGGTGGAGACGAACAGGATGATCGGGCTCACGAACCAGCCGAGATAGGCGAGGGCGAAGAAGAACGCCCGCTGGCCCCGGGCGAAGTGGCTGCCTGCGCTCACGTTCATCTTGGCGATCCGGGCCACGGTCCGCACCATCTCGGCCTCGGGGACGCTCGATCCCTTCGGCGGGACGGCGCCGAGCAGGATCGCGCTGTAATTGAACAGCCGGTAGGCCCAG
Organism: Methylobacterium sp. J-076; assembly: GCF_022829405.1. GTDB lineage: Bacteria > Pseudomonadota > Alphaproteobacteria > Rhizobiales > Beijerinckiaceae > Methylobacterium. The sequence continues at coordinate 149,764 of NZ_JAKSXW010000121.1, read as the reverse complement.
GCGAACTTGAAGAACGCGTAGGTGAAGACGCAGGCGAGCCCGGCGACCTTCACCTCCCAGGTCAACCGGTTGGCGATGGTGCCGAACGGCAGGGTGGCGAACAGGTTGATCACGTCGTCGCCCGAGCGCGACAGGGTCAGCACCGAGCCGAGGGCGATCAGCGAGGTCGAGGCGAAGAAGGCGGTGCCGTTCTGGAGCGAGGCGTTGATCTGGGTGTCCACCACCCGGTTGTCGCGCACGATCACTTGGCGCGCCCAGTTCTCCCGGTGGCGGTCCATGATGCGGCTCAGCGAGATCCTGCGGCCGCGCAGGCGCCCGACGGACAGGCCGTAGGCGGTCCAGGCCATGAGGAAGTAGACCAGGGCCGCGAGGTCGAGGGTGGAGAAGCCGGGGCCGGCGACGGACAGGTCGGTCATGGCGTCAGGGCGGGGGGAACGTGCGCGCGCATTAGGCCATGGCCTTATCAGCCCGGTGGCGGGGGCAGAACCCGCGTCCGTGCGGCATCAGCCCAACCGGACCACGAACCCCTGCGTGGCCGGCCCCCCGGTCTCGTCGGTTGCGGCGACATCGTCCACACGGGCGCCGGGCGGCCCCTTCCGGCACAGGTCGAGCATGCGCCCGACCGCGTCGGCGGGGCCGCTGAACAGCGCCTCGACGCCGCCGTCGGACCGGTTGCGCACGTGTCCCGACAGGCCGAGCCCGGTCGCGGTGTCCTTCGTCCAGGCCCTGTACGACACCCCCTGCACCCGCCCGCGGATGATCGCGGAGACCGTGCGCACCTCGTCCATGCCCCTCTCCCCCCTTCGGCGCGTGTCACGCCGGCCGTCGCCTCATACGGGCGGCCCGCGGCGCCAGCCGCCGACCTCGCGGATGTAGGGCGCGGGCAGCGGCGCCGCCGCCGCCGCGGCGAGGACGGCTTCGAGATAACCCGGCCGCGGTCGCCCCGGCGCCGTGGACCGGCCGAGATAGATGAGCGCCCGGCGCACGCCCTCGCCCGTGTGCACGGGCAGGGTCGCCTTGGCGTAGAGGCCGCCGGCCACGCCCTCGTAGCGGTCGAGGGCGGGGATGTCGTCGAGGGCGAGTTCCCACAGGACGCCGTGGACGGTGCGGCTCGGGTCGCGCACCACGGAGGCGTAGCCCTCGCGCATGACGATGAAGCGATGGTGCGGCAAGTGGCCCAGGCCGATCAGGCGCGAGACCGGGCAGCGCCGGGCCATGGCGGCGGCGTCCATGTTGGCGCCGTAGGCGAAGTAGAGGGGCACTGGCGCCGATGGGATCCGGATGAGGGTGTGCGGCCCGGACTCACTCACCCGGGAGAGGAGGATCGAGGCGGCCAGTCGCCCACTCGTCGGCCCGCATGGCGATGTGAGCCACTCCGAGCGTCACCGCCGGGATCACGACGGTGACGGAGACCTGGCCGGAACTCAACGTTTGAGGTTCCGAAGAAGGTTTCTCGCGATTCCACGGACACTGATCGCCGTGCAAAGCCACACCCCCGCGCAGACCCCGGTGCCGGCCTGCAGCGGCGGCGCTCGCGACCCCGAAGCTCACCGCCGTGATCGGCGTGAGGAAGCCCACCACGACTCAGGCTACGGCGATGTCGTGCAACGCCGTCGCCGGGAGCTTCGTCTGCTCGTGGTGGACCGCACTCAGGTCCGCGCAGGCCTCACGCGAATTCGAGGATCACCGCGTCGACGGCGAGGCTGTCGCCCTCCTTCGCGTGGATCTTGCCGACCGTGGCATCACGCTCGGCGCGGAGCACGTTCTCCATCTTCATGGCCTCGACCACGGCGATGGGCTCGCCGTTCTTCACCTCCTGGCCCTCGGCCACGAGGATCTGCTTCACGAGGCCCGGCATCGGGCAGAGCACCTGCTTGCCGGAACCCGCATGCTCCTTCACCGGCATCAGGGCGGCCAGCTCGGCCTCGCGGCGGGTGAACACCCGCGCTTCGGCGGCCGCACCGGCGTGCTGCAGGAAGGCGCCGTTCAGCAGGCTGCGGACCTGGATGGCCACGCGCTCCCCGTCCACGGTGCCGATCCAGACCGGCTGGCCGGGCCGCCACCCGCTCGCCACATGCAGCGCGGCCCCATCCTCGCGGGTCACGATGACCCCATCGCCGTCCGTTTCCACCGTCACCGGATAGGTGTGCCCGGCGAGCGTCACCACCCGCTCGTTCTCGAAGGCGAACAGGCCGGGCGCCCGCATCTGGCCGCTGATCCCGCGCTTGCGCTGGTTGAGCTTGTGGTCGATCGCCGCCGCGGCGGCCATCATCCGGGTCGCCACCGCGCCCTCGGGCTGCGGCGCGACGAAGCCCTCGGGGAACTCCTCGGCGATGAAGCCGGTGGAGAGGCGCCCCTCCTGCCAACGGGGATGGGCCATCAGCGCCGACAGGAACGGGATGTTGTGGCGGATCCCGTCGATGGCGAAGGCGTCCAGCGCCTCCGCCTGGGCCGTGATCGCCTGAAGGCGCGTCGGCGCCCAGGTGACGAGCTTGGCGATCATCGGATCGTAGTGGATCGCGATCTCGCCGCCCTCTTCGACGCCCGTGTCGTTGCGGACGACGGCCTCCCCCTGGCGGCCCTCTTCCGGCGGCTGATAGGTGGTGAGCCGGCCGATCGAGGGCAGGAAGTTGCGGGTCGGGTCCTCGGCGTAGACGCGGCTCTCCACCGCCCAGCCGTCGAGCTTCACCTGCTCCTGCGTCAGCGGCAGCGCCTCGCCGGCTGCAACGCGGATCATCAGCTCCACGAGGTCGAGGCCGGTGATCATCTCGGTGACCGGATGCTCCACCTGGAGCCGCGTGTTCATCTCAAGGAAGTAGAACGACTTGTCCTGCCCCGCGACGAACTCCACCGTCCCGGCCGAATCGTAGTCCACAGCCTTGGCGAGGGCGACGGCCTGCTCGCCCATCTTCTTGCGGGTTTCGGGGTCGAGGAGGGGCGACGGCGCTTCCTCGATCACCTTCTGGTTGCGTCGCTGGATCGAGCACTCGCGCTCGCCGAGGTAGATCACGTTCCCGTGCTTGTCGCCGATCACCTGGATCTCGATGTGGCGCGGGTCGGTGATGAACTTCTCCACGAAGACCCGGTCGTCGCCGAAGGAGGACGAGGCCTCGGACTTGGCGCGGGCGTAGCCCTCGGCGACCTCACCGGCGGAATGGGCGATGCGCATGCCCTTGCCGCCGCCGCCGGCGGAGGCTTTGATCATCACCGGGTAGCCGATCTCGTCGGCGATCTTCACCGCGTGCTCGGGGCTCTCGATCACCCCGAGGAAGCCCGGCACCGTCGAGACGTGGGCTGCGGCGGCGGCCTTCTTCGATTCGATCTTGTCGCCCATGGCGGCGATGGCGCCGGGGTTCGGGCCGATGAACACGATGCCCGCGGCCTCGAGCGCCTTCGGGAAGGCCTCGCGCTCGGAGAGGAAGCCGTAGCCCGGATGCACCGCCTGGGCGCCGGTCTGCTTGCAGGCCTCCACGATCTTCTCGATCACCAGATACGACTGGGACGCCGCGGCCGGGCCGATATGCACCGCCTCGTCGGCCATCGCGACGTGCACGGAATCCCTGTCGGCATCCGAGTAGACCGCCACGGTCTTGATGCCCATTCGCCGCGCGGTCTTGATCACCCTGCAAGCGATCTCGCCGCGGTTGGCGATCAGAATCTTGTCGAACATCTCTCGGGCCGCCCTGGATGGGGATCGCCGGATTACAGACCGGCTTGTTCGCTCCGATAGAACAGATGAGCGGCGGACGGAAGCTGTGCCGAGGTCCGTGTCAGGCGGCGAGGGCGAAGTGCATCCGCGAGCGGGAGGCGGGTTCGCGCACCCAGCGATTCGCTTCCAGGGCGAACGCGGTCAGCGCCTCGGCCGAGCCCTGGGCCTCGCGGACGATCTCCTGGGCGATGCGGGCTCCGACCGGGCTGGGCCCCGAGCGACCGCTGATCGAGGCGGCGAGCCAGCCGGCGGTCTCGCGGTCGACGTAGCCGGTGGAGCGCTCGACCCACACCACGTAGTCCACGACCAACGCCACGAGGTAGTCGGCGAAGTCGGTCGAGGAGGGCACCGCCCGCTCCAGGGCGATCAGCAGGTCGGCCTCCTCGCGGCAGGTGATGCCGTCCGGCGTCACCTCGCGCTTGAGGGCGAGGAGGTCCTCCGGGGAGATCGCACCCGCCGACACGGCATGGTTGCAGAACTGTTCAACCGAGATCTGGGTCATGTTCGCCTGTCTCCGCGACCTTCGTTCAGGTCGGCCCCGTCGTTCCGTGTATCCGACAGTACGGTGCGGCTGATCTTTCAGAGGTTAACGGCCAAATCTGAACGGCTCTTCAGGTAAACACCTGCCAACGAGAGAGCCTTATTCGAAGGTTGCGGGGCGTCGTTAGCGGAAGATGACCATCGCGACGCCGGGCACACGGTTAAAGACTTGCCAAGCGCCCGCGGCACGGGCGGATGGCGGCCGAGGGGGCGCTTCCAGTCGGGCTCGGAAAACCCCCGTTCCGGCCCGTCGCGCCGGCACCGACCCATGGCCCGCGCGTTCGGCCCATGCCACATTGCCGGCTCCTGCCGCGGTCTCGCGATAGGACGGATTTCGGGAGGATGCCCGCGTGACGACCCTGTACGTGAGCCATCCCGCGAGCTTCGACCACGAGGTGCCCGAGGGGCATCCGGAGCGGCCCGCGCGGATGCGGGCGATCGAGCGCGCGCTGGAGGACGAACGGTTCGCGGCCCTCGTCCGGGTGCCGGCGCCGCGGGCGGAGCCCTCGGTGGCGACCCTGGCCCATTCTGCCGCGTATGTGGAGGCGCTGGTCGCCGCCGTGCCGGAGGAGGGCATGGTCGCCATCGATTCCGATACGATCCTCTCGCCCGGCAGCATGGAGGCGGCCCTGCGGGCCATCGGCGGGGCGGTCCACGCCGTCGATGCGGTGATGCGTGGCGAATGCAGCAACGCCTTCGTGGCGATGCGCCCGCCGGGGCACCATGCCGAGCGGACCCAGGCGATGGGCTTTTGCCTGTTCAACCACGCGGCCATCGCCGCCCGCCACGCCCGGGCCGCCCACGGCGCCGGGCGGGTGGCCCTGGTCGACTGGGACGTGCACCACGGCAACGGCAGCCAGGATATCTTCTGGGACGACGCGGACATCCTCTACTGCTCGACCCACCAGATGCCGCTCTTCCCCGGAAGCGGCGCCGCCTCCGAGCGGGGGGAGAAGGACACGATCGTCAACGTCCCCCTGCGGGCCAACGACGACGGCGAGGTCTTCCGCGAGGCCTTCACGGTGGGGATCCTCCCGCGGCTCGAAGCCTTCCGGCCGGATCTGATCGTCGTCTCGGCGGGCTTCGACGCGCACCGCCTCGACCCCCTCGCCAACCTGCGCCTCGAAGCGGAGGATTTCGCTTGGGCGACGCGCCGGATCATGGACGTGGCCGAGCGGAGCGCGGGCGGGCGGGTCGTGTCGGTGCTGGAAGGCGGCTACAGCCTGGAGGGCCTCGCCAAGTCGGCCGCGGCCCATGTGAACGCCCTGATGGGGCGGTGATCCCGCGCGGGACCACGCGCCCCGGAAGCACGGCACGACCAGCATACCGGCCACATCGCCCGAACAAGCGACCGGGGCGCCGCGAGAGCAAGGATGTATCGGGGAGCGGAATTCCCGCGATGACTGGATAAATCATTAGACCTTTGCCAGCATAGTGGCTCCCTCATCGAGGGATCAGCCGCCGTTCCATGGCCGCATCGTCACGAGACCGCACGGCCTTGGTTCGCACCGGGGCAGACCGGACGGCATCGCCCGCGGAGCGGATCTCCGCGCCGGGCCGGCCTGCGGCCGTGCTGCGCCGGCTCGGCCGCGATGCCCGCGGGACGACCGCCGTCGAGTTCGGCCTGCTCATCGTGCCGTTCATGCTCACGCTGCTCGGCGTGTTCGAGGTCGGCTACACCTTCTTCATGCTGTCGGCCCTCGATTCCGCCGCGCGGGGCAGCGCCCGCGCCGTGATGACCGGGGCCGTCTCCACCGCGGGGATGAACGCGGCCACCTTCCGGACTTCGGTGGTCTGCCCGAAGCTTCCGGCGAACTTCGATTGCAACAGCGTCTTCACGAACGTCACCGTCGTCCCCGGCGGGACAAGCCCGACGGGCTACTATTCCTACGTCGATGCCGCGCAGAGCGCCCTGCTGGTGCCCCAGCTCAACGCCTCGGCGAACACCTTCTGTCCCGGTTCCGGCGGGCAGTACGTGGTGGTGCAGATCCTCTACCCCGCGAACTTCTTCACCGGGCTATTCGCCGGGCGGTCGACGACGACCTACCAGGGCAAGAAGGTCAACGTTCTGATGTCGACGGCGACCTTCAAGGCCGAGCCCTATAGCGGCGCCGCCGCCTATTCGGGGTGCTGAGGATGCGCCCTCCCGCATCGCTCACCCGTTTCGGACGGGACCGACGGGGCATCGCCGTCGTCGAGTTCTCGCTGATCTTCCCGATCCTCCTGGCGCTGTCGGCGGGGATCTTCGAGTATTCGAGCTTCGTCCGGCAATCGCGCCAACTCACCGACACCGCGAACTCGATCGCGGAAATCCTCGCGGCCGGTTCCGACAACACCGTCAACTATACCGACCTGCACTACGCCTACGATTCGGCGATGCTGACGTTTCCGAAGGTGCTGAGCGACTCGACGCGGCGGGGCATCGCGTGGTCGAGGGACATCACGATCTCCCTCGCCGGGGTCAGCTTCACGGCGTCGGTGAACGGCTGCACGGCGAACTGCACCTATGTCGCCAACATCAACTGGACCGGGGCGGCGGCGGAGCGGGCCTGCTCGACCCATCCGAACTCCGCCAGCAATACCAGCGCCCCGAGCGCGGGGACGCTGCCGGCGAGCCTGTTCACGCCCGTCGCGAGCCCGCAGGGCGGCAACGGGCCGCCGCTCTACGTCGTGGTCGCCGACGTCACCTACACCTGGACGCCCTCGGTCTTCACCGGCCTGCTCGGCGTGGTGGTGATGAAGCGCTCGTCGTACATCAACCCGCGATACGTCAGCGCGCTCAAATACCAGGCCGTGAGCGGCGACGACGCGTTCGGCAAGGCATGCCCGGGCTACTCGTGACAGGCCGCCGCCACCGTATTTCCACCATGGGCGAAACAGGGACGACATGATCACGGCATCCGATGTCTTCGCCGTCGTCGGCCGCCGGATCCGGCGGCTGCCGGACCTGCTGCGCCGGTCGTGGGCCGACCGCTCCGGCAGCCTCACGACGATCTTCGCCTTCTCGGCGATCCCCCTCGTGGGCTTCGTCGGCCTCGCGGTCGATTACGGGATGGAGCTGGCGGCGAAATCGAAGCTCGACCACGCCGCCGACGCGGCGGTCGTCGCCGCCATCACCAGCGCCCAGACCTACATCGTGAACTACGCCGGGTCGGGGGATCCCACCGCCTCGGCGATCGCCGTGGGCAAGGCGCAGGCCCTCGCGCAGTTCAACGCCAACACCGGCTCGCTTCCCGCCGTGGTGCCCGCGCCGACCGTGACGATGACCGCCGCGGGCCGCACCCTGAGCGCCACCGCCACCTACTCCTTCTCCATGCCGACCATCTTCATGCGGGCGCTCGGCACGACGACGGCGAACTTCTCCGGCACGGCGAGTTCGACCCTGACGATCCCGGCCTTCACGAACATCCACATCGTGATCGACGTGTCGTCCTCCATGGGGATCGGCGCGACGCTGAAGGACCAGCAGATCGTCTACAACGCGACGGGGGGCTGCGCGGTGGCGTGCCACTACAGCGGGACGACCACCTCCGCCCGGAATGCCGGGGCCACCCTCAGGATCGACGTGGCGAAGAACGCCGTCGTCTCCGCCCTCAACCAGATCATCAGTTCCGGCAATGCGAGCCGCTTCAAGGTCGCCGTCTACACGATGAGCTCGCAGTTCACGAACATCTACTCCCTGTCGTCCGACCTGTCCGGCGCCGTGAGCACCGTCCAGGGGCTCGACATCAGCAACACCGCCAAGGATGGCGGGACCAACACGACCTACGGCCTGAAGACGCTGGGCAACAACCTGAACACCGACGGCAACGGACTGACCTCGTCCACGGCCCAGGGCTTCGTGATGCTGATCACCGACGGGGTGCAGGATTCCGACATCAAGGTGATGTCGGGGGGAAGCTGGGTCGATGGATACGATTCGAACTACGTCGCGTACACGCCGTGCACGACGCCGAACTGCAAGAACTTCTCCGGCTTCGCCGTGCCCCTCGTGGTCGAATCGTTCGACCCCTCGTCGTGCGCGACGATCAAGACCAAGGGCTACACGCTGATGACGCTGAACACGACCTACATCGTGCCGCCGGCGAACCTGCAGAGCAGCAGCGCCACGCTCAACAGCGTGTTCACCTTCATCCAGAACTATCTGCTGAGTTCGATCGCGTCGAACCTGTCGTCCTGCGCGTCGTCATCGACCTACGCCTATTCCGCCAACTCGCCGACGGAGATCAATGCCGCCGTGCAGCAGATGTTCGCGGCGGCGGGGGCCCAGGCCCGGATCACGAACTGACCCGCGCCTGGGGACCGTCAGACCTCCAGCGGCTCGTCGCCGAGCAGCTCGATCCCGAAGCCCGACAGGCCGACATAGGAGCGGGACGAGGTCGCGAGGTTGCGGATCGAGACCACGCCGAGGTCGCGCAGGATCTGCGCGCCGAGGCCGATCTCCCGCCACTGCCGGGCGCGCAGGGCCTCGGCGCCCTCCTCGGTGACGCTCTTCAGCGGCACGCCGGCCGTCCCGTCGCGGAGATAGACGAGGACGCCCCGTCCCCTCTCGGCGAACCGGCGCAGCACGGCATCGATCTGCAAGCCCCCCCCGATCACGTCGGCGGCGACGTTCGAGCGGTGCAGGCGCACGAGCACATCGCGCCCGTCGCCGATCTCGCCCATCACGAAGGCGAATTGCTGGATCGCCTCGAAGGGCGTCGAGTAGGCGTGGGCCGTCATCGCCCCGTGGGCCGACTGCACCGGGAAGTGGCCCACCCGCTCCACCAGCCGGTCCCGGGCCTGCCGGTAGGCGATGAGGTCGGCCACCGAGATGCGCTTGAGGCCGTGGGTCTCGGCGAAGGCCACGATCTGCGGCCCCTTCATCACCGTGCCGTCGTCGTTGGCGAGCTCGCAGATCACGCCCACCGGCGGCAATTCGGCGAGGCGGCACAGGTCCACCGCGGCCTCCGTGTGCCCGGAGCGCATCAGAACGCCGCCGTCGCGGGCGATGAGCGGGAAGACGTGGCCGGGCCGCACGAAGTCGGCGGCGCCCATGTTGCCGTTGGCGAGCGCCCGGACGGTGTTGCAGCGCTGCTCGGCGGAGATGCCGGTGGTCAGCCCGTGCTTGACGTCCACCGTGACGGTGAAGGCGGTGCCGAGCGGTGCGTCGTTCGAGGCGACCATCGGGTCCAGGCGCAGGCGCTTCGCCTCGGCCTGGGACAGCGGCACACAGACGATGCCGCAGGTGTTGCGGATGATGAACGCCATCTTCTCCGGCGTGCAGAGCGAGGCGGCGACGACGAGGTCGCCCTCGTTCTCGCGGTCGTCGTCATCGGTGACGACGACGATCTCGCCCCGGGCGAAGGCGGCGATCACTTCGGTGACGGTGCAGTGTGACACGGCTTGTTTCCCAATACTCGCAGCGCCCTCCCCAGCGGGAGCGGCGGCCTGTTGTGTCAGGGCTGCCCCACCTGACCGCGATGGCGGAGATAGTGATCGGCCAGGACGCAGGCCATCATCGCCTCCGCCACCGGCACGGCGCGGATGCCGACGCAGGGGTCGTGGCGGCCCTTGGTGACCAGATCGATCTCGGCGCCGTCCCGGCTCACCGACCGGCGGGCGGTGAGGATCGAGGAGGTCGGCTTCACGGCGAACCGCACCACCACCGGCTCGCCGTTGGAAATGCCGCCGAGGATGCCGCCGGCATGGTTGGCCAGGAAGCGCGGGCGGGCGCCGTTGCCCGCGCGCATCTCGTCGGCGTTGTCCTCGCCGCGCAGGGAGGCGGCGGCGAAGCCGTCGCCGATCTCGACGCCCTTCACCGCGTTGATCGACATCATCGCCGCGGCGAGGTCGGCGTCGAGCTTGCCGTAGACCGGCGCGCCGAGGCCCGGCGGCACGCCCTCGGCCACCACCTCGACCACCGCGCCCACCGACGAGCCGTCCTTGCGGATGCCGTCGAGGTAGTTCTCGTAGAAGGCCGCCGTCTCGGCATCGGGGCAGAAGAACGGGTTGCGGGCGACCTCGTCCCAGTCCCACCGGCTCCGGTCGATGGCGTGCGGGCCCATCTGGACCAGGGCGGCGCGGATCGCCACGCCGGGGATCACCTTGCGCGCCACGGCGCCCGCCGCCACCCGGGCCGCGGTCTCCCGCGCCGAGGACCGGCCGCCGCCGCGGTAGTCGCGGATCCCGTACTTGGCATCGTAGGTATAGTCCGCGTGGCCGGGCCTGTAGCTGTCGCGGATCTCGGAATAGTCCTTCGAGCGCTGGTCGGTGTTCTCGATCGCCAGCGCGATCGGCGTGCCGGTGGTGAACTGGCGGCCCCCGGTGCGGTCGTCGGCGAAGACGCCGGACAGGATCTTGACCTGGTCGGGCTCGCGGCGCTGCGTGGTGAAGCGCGACTGGCCGGGCTTGCGCCGGTCCAGCTCCGCCTGGATCTCCTCGGCCTCCAGGGGAAGGCCGGGGGGACAGCCATCGACCACGCAGCCGAGCGCCACCCCGTGGCTCTCGCCGAAGGTGGTGACGCGGAACAGGTGGCCGAAGGTGTTGTGAGACATGGCGGCCCGCTCTAGCGCGGGTGGCGCCGGGGCACAAACCGTAACGGAGGCGCACCCGGGCGCCACGGCCAGAAACACCCGCAAAGCTAAAAACTTACGTATTCGCGCCCGGATTAAAAATCCCGATGCCGCGGCGGAACTCGGATGCCATGGTCTCGCTTGTAACAGCAAAGGTTATTGCACAGGTAGGCACCATGAAGACCTCGGCCACTGCGCTCGCCGCGCTCCTCGGCGTCTGCGTTCTTTCCGCCCCCGCCCTCGCCGCCTCGTCCTACGATCCCTTCGGCGGGAGCGATGCGAACGAGTACTACTCGGACCAGGGTCCCTACGGTTACCAGGGCACCTACAACCCGGCCTATGGCCAGGGCGTGCAGGCGGCGCCGCAGGCGCAGGTCCAGCCGATCCCGCGGGAAGTGGTCGCCTTCGACGGCAATTACGTGCCCGGCACCGTCGTGGTCTCGACCTCCGAGCGGCGGCTCTACTACGTGCTCGGCAACGGCGAGGCCCTGCGCTACGGCGTCGGCGTCGGCCGTCCGGGCTTCAGCTGGAGCGGCGTGAAGACCGTCACCGCCAAGAAGGAGTGGCCGTCGTGGGTGCCGCCGAAGGCGATGCTCGCCCGCCGCCCCGACCTGCCGCGCTACATGGCCGGCGGCATCGAGAACCCGCTCGGCGCCCGCGCCATGTATATCGGCGGCACCGAGTACCGCATCCACGGTTCGAACGAGCCCGACACGATCGGTCAGGCAGTGTCGTCCGGCTGCATCCGGATGACCAACGACGACGTCAGCGACCTCTACGAGCGCGTGAAGGTCGGCGCCAAGGTCGTCGTCCTGAACTGATCGACGCCTTCGGGATCGATGTGAGGCGCCCTGCCCGGCGAGAACCGCCGGGCAGGGCGTCCGCGTCAGGGGATGACGTGGCCGACGGCGGTCTGGGCCGGGCTGAAGGACGCGATCGGCAGATCGCAGAAGCAGCGGGCCCCGAGGGGCCGCGGACCCGGCAGCGGGCACGAATACGGGCGCGGCCCGGTCAACCCACGCTGCACCGCATCGCAATTGTAGCCCACCTCGCGCACCACCCGGCGACGCGGCGGCGGCGGCGGGTAATCCTGCTCCTCGTAGGCGGGCGCGCGGCGGTAGCCGCCCGGCGGCCCCTCGTAATACTGCGCCCCCGCCGCGGTGGCGGAGCCGGCGAAGGCCAGGGCGACTGCCGCCAGACGCAGCAGGCGGACGGGCCGGCGCGCTCCGTCATGGTCACCGATCATCGTCGAACTCCCGTTCCATCCGGGACGCTTCGGCCCCGCTTGCCCGCTGTCGTGGCGAATGGGGGCGAAAACGAGACGGCCCGCCCCAGGCGGGACGGGCCGTGGGACCGGACGGACCGGCCCCCGCTCGCGACGGGCCTTCCGGCCTCAGTTGCTGGCGCGGTCGGTGGCGTGCTGGGCGTTGTCCACCGCCTGGTTGGCGGCGTCGCGGCCCTGCTCCATGGCCTTCCGGGTCTCGTCGGCACCCTGCTGCATCGCGGACTTGGCGCGCTCGGCGCTCTGCTGCATCGCGGTCTGGGCGATGCCGCTGAACTCCTTGGCCTGCGACTGCATCGCGGCGAACTGGCTCCGGACGAAATCGGCCTGGAGCTGCATCGCCTCCTGCACGTCGCGGGCGCGGACGAGGCGCTTGGCGAACTCGAACGCCGCATTGACGTTCTGCTCGGCGTACTCGAAACCACGCGACGACGCGTTCTGGGCGTTGTCACGGGCCAGTTCGGCCGAACCCTGGACGGTGTCGGCCGTGCGGCGGGCGGCGCCCATGAAGCTGTCGAACGCCTTGCGGGCCTGATCGACGCTCTTCTCGGCGAAATCGCGCATCTCGGTGGGGATCTCGTAGTTCGGGGTGTTGCTCATGTGGCTGTCCTCTCGTTAGCGGCTGTTGATGGCGCGTTGTGCACTGCACAATAATCGATTCGCAGCCATATGCCACCCGCGCCGCCGGCATTAAGGTTGACATAACGTAAACGTGTGACGGTGGGCGCTAGAGTCCAGCCATCGGCTGCGCTTCGCGATACAAACAGGGTCATTCACTTGCCTGCCGGGCACGGCGGGCGCATCGAGCCGGGAGCGGAGTCGCAGGACTTGCACACCGACAGCACATCGCAGGACGGCGGGCGCGCCGGCCTCGCCCCGGCCTTCGCGCTCTGGCAGCGCGAGCCGGCGCTGGCCGCGGCCCTCCGGGACACGGCCGTCAGCCACCTCGTCCTCGACGGTGGGGACGGGACGGTGCGTCATGCCTCGCCCGCGGCGGCCCGGCTCGGTGAGGTGCTCGCGCATCTCGACGGCCTCGCCTTCGCGCGCCAGCTCGCCGCCGCCTGCCCGGCCGAGGGGGGCCACCGCCTCGTCCGCCTGCGGCTCGATCCGCGCCGGATCGCGCCGCCCTCGCTCTTCACCGTATCGCGCGCGGCGGATGCGGACGGCAGGCCGGTCTACCTCGCCATCGCCGCCGGCACCCTGGCGTTACCGCGGGTGAGTGCCGCCCCGGCGCAGGCGGAGGCGCGCGCGCCCTCGCCCGTCGCCCCCCCGCCCGCTCGGGAACCGTCGCCGCCGGCGGCGGAGCCGCCCCGCGAGGGTGACCGGTTCCTGTGGCGCAGCGACGGGCATTCGGTGCTGACCCGACTCAGCGGGTCCCTCGCAGGGCTGACGGGCCAGGACTGGCCGGGCCTCGCCGGCAGCCACGATCCGTCACAATCCCACCCCGTCATCGCCGCCCTGGCGAGCCGCCGGACGTTCCGCAAGCTGCCGATCAGCTTCCGCCTGGGCCACCTGACGATCCATGCGGAGGTGTCGGGGGCCCCCACCGCGCGCGAGGGCGCGGAGTTCCGCGGCTTCGAGGGATTCGGGGTGATCCGCGGCATCGCGCGGGCGGATGCGGGCCCCGCCACCCTGGCGGCGGACCTCCTGGCCTTCACGTCGGACGAGGATGCCGGCACCGGGACGGAGGCGCCGCCCGACGGGGCACTGTCGACCGACGAGCACGCGGCTTTCCGGGAGATCGCCCGGGCGCTGGGCGCCCGCTACGCCGGGGACGACGAATCGAACGCCCCCCCGCCCCTCGCCGCGCGGATGGCGGGTTCGGTGATGCCCTTCCCGAGCCCGCGGGCGGACCTCGCCCCCTCCCCTCCGTTCCCGGCCGACGAGACGGGCGGGCTGCTCGACAGCCTGCCGATGCCGGCCCTCGTCCACCGGGGCGAGACGATCCTGGCCGTGAACCAGCCGTTCCTCGACCTGACCCGGTTCGGGGACCTCGAGGACCTGCGCGGCGCGGGGATCCACGCGGTGTTTCCGAGCGGCCCCCCGCAGTTCCGCAGCGGCCTGTCGCACGAGACCGCCATCGGCACCGCGGGCGGCGCGGCCCGGCCGGTGGAGGTCACCCGCGGGATCTGCGCCTGGGAGGGCGGCCCGGCCGCGATCCTCCTGCTGCGCGGCCTCGACGAGGACGATCCGCGCCGGGAACTCGCCGCCGAGCGGCTGGCCCGCGAGGTCCAGGCCGGCCGCGCCCTCGGGGCGGAGGCGGCCCTCGATGCGCTCCAGGCCGGCGTGGTGACCATCGACCGCGACGGGCGGGTCGTCACCCTGAACCGGGCGGCGGCGTCCTGCCTCGGTGGAGCCCCCACGGAACTGGTCGGCTCCGACTTCGCCCACCTGTTCGATGCCGGAAGCGCGGGCCCCCTCGCCGCGGCCCTGGCCGGTGGCGGCGAAGCGCCCTCCGCGGTCCTCGCCCAGGGGCGCGCCATGACCCTCGCCCTCGCCCCGCTGCGGGCGGACGGGGAGAGGGTCGCCGTGCTGCACCGGCTGCCGGACTCCACCCTCGGCGGCGCCTCGCAGGGGGCGCGCGCCGAGCCGGCGGCCCCCGGCACGGCCAACATGCGCCGCCTCGACAGGGAGCTGCGCGAGCCGGTCGATGCCATCCTCACCCTGACCCATGCGATGCTCGAAGAGCGCTTCGGCGCCCTCGGCGACACGCGCTACCGGGCCTGCCTGTCCGACATCCGGGACGCGGGCGAGCGCATCGTGGAGCGGATGGCCGAGCTGAGCGACCTCGCCGCCATCGAGGCGGGGCAGATCGCCCTCGATCCGCGCCCCCTCGCCCTCAACGAGGTGGTGGCCAACTGCGTCGCGGTGCTCCAGACGGAGGCCGCCCGCGGCCGGATCGTCCTGCGCACCAGCTTCTCCACGGACCTCGCCGAGCTGGAGGTCGATGAGGCGAGCGTGCGCCGGGCGGCCTCCCTGGTCATCGAGCACGCGATCCGCCGCTCGGTCGCCGGAGGGCAGGTGATCGTCTCCACCGGGACCGGCGAGGCCGCGGAGGTCGCCCTGCGCGTGCGCGACGGCAGTCCGGCGCAGAACGCCGTGGCGGTGGCGCCGGAGGAGGATCTCCGCCTCGCCCTGCCCCGCGCCCTCGTCCAGGCCAACGGCGGACGCCTGCGGATGACGGGCCGGGGCGAGGAGGGAATGCTGGTCGAGATCCTGCTGCCGGCCAAGCACGGCGCCCGCGGCTGACCGACGCTTTACCGTCCGCCGCGGCGAGACATGTCGGAATCTTTTTCAGTGCGAAGCCCGTGCTCCGCAAATTGTTAGTGTTGCAGCGTGGTTTCGTAGAAATATGCCGCTTGACAGGTCGGCAATCCGGCGTTCATCACGTTTCCATTGCGCTCAACTTAATTCGAGCCCGTCGGGTTCTTGTGCGCAGTGTGCGGCCCGGGGTTACCCGAGCCGTCGCCATGGCGCTACACGACTTTGGAAGTCCTGGCTGCGCGGTGTGAACCGCGATACGATCAGGCACCAAGACAGGGATGAAACACGATGGAAGGCAGGATCGTCGAAGTCCAGGACGCGTGGCGCGACGGCGCCCTCGTTGACGATGCCAAGTATCGTCAAATGTACGAGGCGTCGATCAGCGACCCTGACGCCTTCTGGAACGAGCACGGCAAGCGCATCGACTGGATGACGCCGTACACCCGGGTCAAGGACACGAGCTTCGCGCCCGGAAACGTCTCGATCAAGTGGTTCGAGGACGGGACGACGAACGTCGCGTACAATTGCGTCGACCGTCATCTCGAGACCCGCGGCGAGCAGACGGCGATCATCTGGGAAGGCGACAACCCGGACGAGTCGAAACACATCACCTACCGCGAATTGCACGCGCAGGTGTGCCGCTGGGCCAACGTCCTGCGCAACCGCGGCGTGAGCAAGGGCGACCGCGTCACCCTCTACCTGCCGATGATCCCCGAGGCGGCCTACGCCATGCTCGCCTGCGCGCGGCTGGGGGCGATCCACGCCATCGTGTTCGGCGGCTTCTCCCCCGACTCCCTGGCCCAGCGGATCCAGGGCTGCGGCTCGAAGCTCGTCATCACCGCCGACGAGGGCCTGCGCGGTGGCCGCAAGGTGCCGCTGAAGGCCAACGTGGACGAGGCGATCAAGCGCCTCGGCAGCGCCCTAGTGGACCACGTCGTCGTCGTGCGCCGCACGGGCGGCGCCGTCGCCATGGAGCCCGGCCGGGACGTCTATTACGACGAGGCCGCCGAGCAGGTGACCGACGAGTGCCCCGCCGAGCCGGTGGAGGCGGAGCACCCGCTCTTCATCCTCTACACCTCGGGCTCCACGGGCCAGCCGAAGGGCGTGGTGCACACGACCGGCGGCTACCTCGTCTACGCCTCGATGACCCACGAATACGTCTTCGATTACCGCGAGGGCGACGTCTACTGGTGCACGGCCGACGTGGGCTGGGTCACGGGCCACAGCTACATCGTCTACGGGCCGCTCGCGAACGGCGCGACCACGCTGATGTTCGAAGGCATCCCGACCTACCCGTCGAACTCCCGGTTCTGGGACGTGGTGGACAAACACAAGGTCAACATCTTCTACACCGCGCCCACCGCGATCCGCTCGCTGATGGGCGGCGGCGAGGGCCCGGTGAAGAAGACCTCCCGGCAGAGCCTGCGGGTGCTCGGTTCGGTGGGCGAGCCCATCAACCCGGAAGCCTGGGAATGGTACTACAAGGTGGTGGGCGACAGCCGCTGCGCCATCGTGGACACGTGGTGGCAGACCGAGACCGGCGGCATCCTCATCACCCCGCTGCCGGGCGCCACGGCCCTGAAGCCGGGCTCGGCCACGCGGCCGTTCTTCGGCGTGCAGCCGGAGATGGTGGATGCCGAGGGCAAGGTGTTGCAGGGCGCCTGCGAGGGCAACCTCTGCATCGCCGATTCCTGGCCGGGCCAGATGCGCACGGTCTACGGCGACCACGAGCGATTCGAGCAGACCTACTTCTCGACCTATCCGGGCAAGTACTTCACCGGTGACGGCGCGCGGCGGGATGCCGACGGCTATTACTGGATCACCGGCCGGGTCGATGACGTCATCAACGTCTCGGGCCACCGGATGGGCACGGCGGAGGTGGAATCCTCCCTCGTCGCGCACTCGAAGGTGTCCGAGGCGGCGGTGGTCGGCTACCCGCACACCGTGAAGGGCCAGGGCATCTACGCCTACGTCACCCTGAACGAGGGCGAGGACGGGAACGACGCGCTTCGCAAGGAGCTCGTCGCCTGGGTGCGCAAGGATATCGGGCCGATCGCCTCGCCCGACCTGATCCAGTTCGCCCCCGGCCTGCCCAAGACCCGCTCGGGCAAGATCATGCGCCGGATCCTGCGCAAGATCGCCGAGGACGATTTCGGCTCCCTCGGCGACACCTCGACGCTCGCCGACCCGGCCGTGGTCGACGACCTGATCGACAACCGGCAGAACCGGGGCTGATCGCATCCCGCCCCGCGGCGGGACGACGACACGGGGCGGCTGCCGAAGGGCGGCCGCCCCCAATAACAAGACGGACCCAAGACGAAGCTGGGCAATGGGGCGGAAGGCCGGAGACGCCTTCCCGGGAGGATGATGCGATGAGTGGGTCTACGGTGGGTGGCCTGGGGGGGCGCGTCACGCCCATAGGGGTGGCGGGTGCGGACACGGTGGATCCGCATCTCGAACGCATCGCCCGGACGCCGGAGTTCCAGCAGCTCGTCCACGAGCGCACCCGGTTCGGCTGGATCCTCACCGGGCTGATGCTGGTGGTCTATTTCGGCTTCATCGGCCTCATCGCCTTCGACAAGTCGGTGATGGCGATCAAGGTCGGCGGCGGCACGGCATCGCTCGGCCTGTTCCTTGGCGTCTTCGTGATCCTGTTCGCGTTCCTGCTCACCGGCATCTACGTCGCCCGCGCCAACACGCGCTTCGACGCCCTGAGCGACGCCCTGCATCGGAAGGTGAGACAGTGATGCGCGGCACCCCCCTCCTCCTGGGCCTGACGCTGGCCGCCATCGCGGCGACGGCGGCCTACGCGGCCGGACCGGATCTCGGCGCCGTGCAGCAGGCGGCCACGAACTGGCCGGCCATCGGCATGTTCCTGTTCTTCGTGCTGATGACTCTCGGCATCACCTACAAGGCCGCCAAGGGCACCAAGTCGGCCGCCGACTTCTACGCCGCGGGCGGCGGCATCTCGGCGGGCACCAACGCGCTCGCCATCGCGGGTGACTACATGTCGGCCGCCTCGTTCCTCGGCATCTCCGGCCTCGTCTACACCTCCGGCTTCGACGGGCTCATCTATTCGACGGGCTTCCTCGTCGGCTGGCCGATCGTGCTGTTCCTCATCGCGGAGCGGCTGCGCAACCTCGGCAAGTTCACCTTCGCCGACGTGGCGAGCTTCCGCCTGGACCAGACCTCGATCCGCATCATCTCGGCGACGGGCACCCTCGTGGTGGTGGCCTTCTACCTGATCGCCCAGATGGTCGGCGCGGGGAAGCTGATCCAGCTCCTGTTCGGCCTGCCCTACCTCTACGCGGTGGTGATCGTCGGCGTGCTGATGATCGTCTACGTGGCCTTCGGCGGCATGAAGGCCACCACCTGGGTGCAGGTGATCAAGGCCTGCCTGCTGCTCGGCGGCGCCACCTTCATGGCGGGCGCGGTGCTGTACTCTTACGGCTTCAACCCCGAGATCCTGTTCAAGAAGGCCGTGGACGTCCACCCGAAGGGCGACGCGATCATGGCGCCGGGCGGCCTCGTGTCGAACCCGGTCGAGGCGATTTCGCTGGGCGTCGGCCTGATGTTCGGCACCGCCGGCCTGCCGCACATCCTGATGCGGTTCTTCACCGTGTCGGACGCCCAGGCGGCCCGCAAGTCGGTGTTCTACGCCACCGGCCTGATCGGCTACTTCTACATCCTCACCTTCATCATCGGCTTCGGCGGCATCGCGCTGCTGATGTCGGACCCGAGCTACTTCAAGCTCGGCGCGGCGGGGACCTTCGACAAGCTGAAGGACATGATCGGCGGCACCAACATGGTCGCCGTGAACCTCGCCAACGCGGTGGGCGGCCCGTACTTCCTGGGCTTCATCTCGGCGGTGGCCTTCGCGACCATCCTCGCGGTGGTGGCGGGCCTGACGCTCGCCGGCGCCTCCGCCGTCAGCCACGACCTCTACGCCCAGGTGATCGCCCGCGGGCGCACCACCGAGACCGCCGAGGTGCGGCTGTCGAAGATCGCCGCCGTCTTCATCGGCATCGTGGCGATCGTCCTCGGCTACATCTTCGAGAACCAGAACGTCGCCTTCATGGTCGGGCTGGCCTTCTCGGTGGCGGCGAGCTGCAACTTCCCGGTCCTGGCGATGTCGATCCTGTGGCGGGGCACCACGACCTGGGGCGCGCTCACCGGGGGCCTCGTCGGGCTCGTGGCGGCGGTGACGATGGTGGTGCTGTCGAAGGCCGTCTGGGTGACGACCTTGGGGCACGCCGCGGCCCTGTTCCCCTACGACAACCCGGCGCTGTTCTCGATGCCGCTGGCCTTCGCGACGATCTGGCTCGTGTCGCTGATGGACCGGTCGCGCCGAGCCCAGCGGGAGCGGGCCGCCTTCGAGGCGCAGTTCGTCCGCTCGGAGACCGGCATCGGCGCATCGGGCGCCCACGCGCACTGATCGCGCCTTCGGCCTGACATCATGGGGGGCGCGGTGCGAGCCGCGCCCCTTTTTTCATGCGCCGGCCCGACCCTGTTGCGCCGGGGACGCACCGCGCCGCCTGTGTTGATCGGTCGCGTTCACGAACGCTTTACCCATTGGGCCCGCCGCCATCCTGTTGTAACGCATGGGTGATCTGCAAAAAATGCAGACTGACGCCGGAACGGCGCGCGCGGCACGGGGAGGGCACAGACCATGGCAGTGGCAACGGCGTTACCGCAGGCGGGAGCGGCGGCGCGTCCGATGACGTCGGCCGAGAAGCGGGTGATCTTCGCCTCGTCCCTCGGCACGGTGTTCGAGTGGTACGATTTCTTCCTCTACGGATCGCTGGCGGCGATCATCGGGGCGCAATTCTTCTCCGCCTATCCGCCGGCCACCCGGGACATCTTCGCCCTGCTGGCCTTCGCCGCGGGCTTCATCGTGCGCCCGTTCGGCGCCCTGGTCTTCGGCCGAATCGGCGACCTCGTGGGCCGGAAGTACACCTTCCTCGTCACCATCCTGATCATGGGCCTGTCGACCTTCATCGTCGGCATCCTGCCCAACGCCGCCAGCATCGGCATCGCCGCGCCGATCATCCTGATCGTGCTGCGCCTCGCCCAGGGGCTGGCGCTGGGCGGCGAGTATGGCGGCGCGGCGACCTACGTGGCCGAGCACGCCCCCCAGGGCCGGCGCGGCTTCTACACGAGCTGGATCCAGACCACGGCGACGATCGGCCTGTTCCTGTCCCTCATCGTCATCCTCGTGACCCGCACGGTGACCGGTGAGGAGGCGTTCAAGGAATGGGGCTGGCGGGTGCCGTTCCTCGTCTCTGTGCTGCTGCTCGGCGTCTCGGTGTGGATCCGGATGCAGCTCTCCGAATCGCCCGCGTTCCAGAAGATGAAGGACGAGGGCAAGACCTCGAAGGCGCCGCTCTCCGAGGCGTTCGGCCAGTGGGGCAACGCCAAGGTGGCGCTCATCGCCCTGTTCGGCCTCGTCGCGGGCCAGGGCGTGGTCTGGTACACGGGCCAGTTCTACGCGCTGTTCTTCCTGCAATCGATCCTGAAGGTCGATGGCTACACCGCGAACCTGCTCATCGCGTGGTCGCTGCTGTTCGGCACCGGGTTCTTCGTGGTGTTCGGCTGGCTGTCCGACAAGATCGGCCGCAAGGTCATCATCCTGGCGGGCTGCGCCATCGCGGCGGCGACCCTGTTCCCGATCTTCCAGGGCATCACCAGCGCGGCGAACCCGAAGCTGGAGGCGGCGGTCGAGACCGTGAAGGTCACCGTCACCGCCGATCCGGCGCAATGCGGGAACCTGTTCAACCCGGTGGGCACCCGCGTCTTCACGGCGCCGTGCGATCTGGCCCGCGACTTCCTCTCGAAGTCCTCGGTCCGCTACGACACCGCTTCCGGCGCGACGGGCCAGCCGACGACGATCACCGTCAACGGCACCGCCATCCCCTACCCGCAGGGCGGCGCGGCGGAGGCGAACAAGGCGGCCCTCGCCGCCCTCCAGGCGGCCGGCTACCCCAAGGCGGGCGACGTCGAGATCGTGAAGATGGCCCACCCGTTCGACGTGTTCCGGGCGCAGCCGGCCAAGGTGATCGGCCTGCTGCTGCTGCTCGTGGTCCTCGTGACGATGGTCTACGGCCCGATCGCCGCGATGCTGGTGGAGCTGTTCCCGACCCGGATCCGCTACACCTCGATGTCCCTGCCCTACCATATCGGCAACGGCTGGTTCGGCGGCCTGCTCCCCGCCACCGCCTTCGCGATGGTGGCCCAGACCGGGGACATCTACTACGGCCTCTGGTACCCGATCATCATCGCCATCATGACCGTGATCATCGGCCTGATCTTCGTGCCGGAGACGAAGGACAGGGACATCTTCGCCGAGACCTGAGCGAGCCGCTGACTGGTCCCCCTCCCCCTCGTGCGAGCGAGGCTCGGGAGGGGGAGCCCAGTGTGCAGAAAGGACGACGGCGTGGCGATCCGCTTCTCGAAGGGCTGATCGGAAGAGTCGAGAAGACTGGGACCACCCGTCCGGATCCAAACCCGTCTTTGCTCGTAAAGACGGGCGGGGAAGCGAAGGTCCCGGTCGGACAGCGAGGCGCGCCGGAGCGGGGGCCTCGGGATCTGGAAATGGGAGCGGATCGCCCCCTGGAACGCGCGGCGACTCAGTGCCGGAAGTGGCGGTGGCCGGTGAACACCATCGCCAGCCCGGCCTCGTCGGCGGCGGCGATCACCTCGGGGTCACGCATGGATCCGCCCGGCTGGATCACCGCCGTGGCCCCGGCTTCGGCGGCGGCGAGCAGCCCGTCGGCGAAGGGGAAGAACGCGTCCGAGGCCACCACCGCGCCCTTGGCGAGGCTGTCGGCGAGGCCGAGCCGGTCGGCACCCTCGCGGGCTTTCCAGGCGGCGATGCGCGAGGAATCCACCCGCGACATCTGCCCGGCGCCGATCCCCACCGTCGCGCCGTCCTTGGCGTAGACGATGGCGTTCGACTTCACGTGCTTGGCGACCCGGTAGGCGAAGCGCATGTCGGCGGCCTCGGCCTCGCTCGGGGCGCGCTTGGTGACCACCCGGAACGGCATGTCGTCCACCACCATGGCGTCCCGGCCCTGCACCAGCAGGCCACCGGCCAGGGTGCGGACCGTCTCGCCCGGCGCGCGGGGATCGGGCAGGCCGCCGGCCAGGAGCAGGCGCAGGTTCTTCTTGGCGGCGAGGATGGCGATGGCCTCCTCCGTCGCCTCGGGGGCGATGATGACCTCGGTGAAGATCTCCACGATCCTGCGGGCGGCCTCGCCGTCCAGCGCTCGGTTCAGGGCCACGATCCCGCCGAAGGCCGAGACGGGATCGCAGGCCAGCGCCCGCTCGTAGGCGTCGAGCAGGCTGGCGCCCTCGGCCACGCCGCAGGGGTTGGCGTGCTTGACGATCACCACCGCCGCGCCGCGGGACGGGTCGAACTCGGCCACGCACTCGTAGGCGGCGTCCGTGTCGTTGAAGTTGTTGAAGGACAGCTCCTTCCCCTGGAGCTGCCGCGCCGTGGCGACGCCCACCCGCGGGACGCCCGGCGCCCGATAGAAGGCTGCGGCCTGGTGCGGATTCTCGCCGTAGCGCAACCCCTGGGCGAGGCTTCCGCCGAAGGCCCGGTAGGGCTGCGGGCCCTCCACCGCGAACTGCGCGGCCATCCAGTTGGAGATCGCCGCGTCGTAGGCCGCCGTGCGGGTATAGGCCTTCTGCGCCAGCGCGCGGCGCACGGCGAGGGTGAGCGTGCCGTCGCCGGCGGTCAGCGCATCGAGGACCGTCGCGTAGTCGGCGACATCCGTCACCACGGCCACATCCGCATGGTTCTTGGCCGCGGCGCGAATCATCGCCGGGCCGCCGATATCGATGTTCTCGATGCAGTCCGCCTCGGGCTTGCCGGCGGCGATCGTCGCCTCGAACGGGTAGAGGTTCACCACCAGGAGGTCGATGGCGTCGATCCCGTGGGCGGCCAAGGCCGCCTGATGCTCGGGGTTATCGCGGATGGCGAGCAGCCCCCCGTGGACCGCCGGGTGCAGGGTCTTCACCCGCCCGTCCATCATTTCGGGGAAGCCGGTCAGCTCGGCGACCTCGACCACCGGAATGCCGGCGTCCTTGAGCGTCCTGTAGGTGCCGCCGGTGGAGACCAGGGCGATGCCGCGGGCGTCGAGCGCCCGGGCGAAATCGACGAGACCGGTCTTGTCGGAGACGGACAGGAGCGCGCGGGACACCCGCACGTGATCGTGAGTCATAGGAGCGTGCCGAAATCTTCTTGGAATTCGGTTCGCCGGTAACACGGAACCGCCGCGGGCGGCCAGCCTGGAGGCCGTGGAGGGACACGGCGGAGACCGCCCCATCCCCTCCGAAGTCGAGGGGACGGACGCGCACGGCCCTGGCTCAGCGGCCCGCCGCCGCCGCGAGCCGGGCGAAGGTCCAACGCACCTCGGCGGCGTCGGTCACGGCGAGGTAGAGCACGATCTGGTCCGTCCGGCGCGGTCCGCTGAGGCCGGAGAAATACACGCTTTCCTCGATGCGCACCTCCGCGCCCTCGGCGTCGAACAGCCAGACCTCCCCGAGTGCCGAGGCGAGCTCGATGCCGCCCGGCACGGTGCGCACGGCGATGGCCGGGTGGATGTGGAACCGCACCGCCACGGACTGCCCCCGGGGCCGCCCCGGCAGCCTCTTGACCACGCCATTGCCCGCGCGGACGAAGGCGTCGCGCCCTTCGAGCCGTCCTTCGGCCGGGAACAGGTGCCACCGCCGCTCGTGGACGAGGCCGAATTCCAGCACGTAGCCGTCGTGCCGGGCGGCGAGGACGATCCCATCCTCCTCCTCCACCCGCTCGGCGGCCACGGCGACCGGCCCCCGTAGGACCACCGGCCCCAGGCGGCGGCTTAGCCACGCGCTCATCCGGCGCTCCCACCACCAGCCGGCCTTCACAACGAAGCGGCAGGACGAGGCGTCGGCGACGGTGGCGGTGGAGTGGGCGGCCGTGGAGCGGGCGAGCTGGCGCATCTCCGGGCCGCTGGGCGGCAAGCCGCAATTGACGACGATGCGCTGCGGTCCGCTCGACATTTCGAAGGAGAGGCACCCGGCCCCGGCGCTCACCGAATAGGGCAGCGGCGCGCTGGCGCCGACATCGGCGGTGAGGACGACCCGGCCGCCTTCCAGGCGCTCGTAGCCCGAATTCGGCGCGTGCATCATCGGCCGCCCGAACGTGTCGTCGTAGACGAGGAGCGTGGCGAGGTGGTCCGCATCCGTGGCGCCCATGCCGTTGAAATGGCTGAGGGACGCATCCGGATGGCGCAGCAGCCGCAGCAGCGGCAGCATCCTGTCGATGGCGCGCAGGAGCGCGGCCGGCGGCTCGACGGAACGGCTGAGGAAGGCCTGCCGGAGCGGCAGCAGATCGAGCAGGAGTTCCATCCCGAAGCGTGGGTTGCGGGAGCGGTGCCCGCCATCGGACAGGATCTGGCGTTCCAGTTCCCGGGAGAGCACCCGCGTCGCCCTCCGCAGGATGGACTGGATCCCCTCGCAGCACAGCCCCGCATAGCAGAGCGCCACCGCCGCGTTCAGGCGCGCGGGGGGCATCACCCCCCGGCGCAGGTCGCGCTCGAGCTGCTGCGCGTTCCGGCCGATGGCCCGCAGGAAACTGTCGTAGAAGCCGTGATCGGCCCCCTCCAATACCAGGGGCGACTGGCACAGGAACGAGATCAGCCGCCGGGCGGCCACCGGGGTCTGGCGCGCCAGGGCGGGATCCCCGCGCCCGGCGATGAAATCGGACACGAAGCTGCGGGCGTTGGCGCGGGCGAGCGCCGTGTCCGCCGCCCGCAGGTGGCGCAGCCAGCCGAATCCGTAGAGCTCGTCCGCCCATTCCGGCGAAGGCGCCGCATAGTCGAAGGGCGAACCGCCGCCCGCCGCGAGGGAGCGCCCGGCGAAGACGAACAGGCCGGCGTAGATGTCGTCGGCGAAGGTCGCGTCCGAGGTCCGCAGATCCTGCGGCGCGATCACGAGGGCGCCCACACGGACGCGCGCCAGGATCGCGGGCGGCGCGCTCAGGCGCGCGGCGGCGCTGCGCGCGGTCCGTGCCACCTCGCGCCCCACCAACCGGTAGAGGCGCCAGCGGTCAGGCCCCCAGCCATCAGGCCCCCAAGCCACGCAGTCTCCAATGCCCACAGGCCCGGGAGACCTCTCGGCCGAGGTTCGGCCGGCCCCCTCCCGCTTCAAACTAGGGCGGGCCTCTTAACCATTGGTTTACGCTCTGTCAGCCCGGACGGATCCGTCCACCGCGGATTCACCGGCTGGACAGGGCCGCCTCGAACGCCTTCACGTTCGAGCGGATCATCGCGAGATAGGTGGGGGCCGGACCCTCGGGGGGAGACAGGGCGTCGGAGTAGATCTCGCCGCCGATCCGCGCGCCGCTCTCGTGGGCGATGCGCTCCATCTGCCGCGGGTCGGTCACCGTCTCGAGGAAGACCGCCGGGACCTTCTCCCGACGGATCTGGGTGATGATCGCCGCCACGTCCCGGGGGCTGGCCGCGCTTTCCGTGGAAAGGCCCTGCGGCGCCAGGATCGTCAGCCCGTAGGCGGCGGCGAAATAGCCGAAGGCGTCGTGCGTGGTGATGAGCCGCCGGTTCTGCGGCGGGATCCGCGCCATGGCGGCCTGCACCTCCCGGTCGAGGGCATCGAGCTGGTCCGTATAGGCCGCCGCCGCCGCCGCGTAGTCGGCCGCGTGGTCGGGGCAGACCTTCGACAACCCGTCCCGGATGTTGGCCACGTAGACCTTCACGTTCGCCACGTTCTGCCAGGCATGGGGGTCGGCATGCCCGTGGTCGTGGCCGCCATGGTCGTGCGGGTCGGCATCCTCCATGGTTGCCACGCCCCCGCTCGCCGTGACGACCGGCGCCTTCGTGCCGGAGGCGCGGATCAGGCGATCGATCCAACCCTCGAGGCCGAGGCCGTTCACGACGACGATGTCCGCCCGCGCCAGAATCCTGGCATCGCCGGGGGCGGGGCTGAAGCTGTGGACGTCCGAGCCGGGCCCCACCAGGGTCGCCACCTCCACATGGCCGCCGCCGACCTGCCGGACGAGGTCGCCGAGGATCGAGAACGTCGCCACCGCGCGGACCGGGCCGCATCCGGCCGCCGACGCCACCCCCGTCCAGACGACCATGGCGAGGGCCATCGCCGCGCGCACCGATCCGCTCACCGCACACCTCCATCCGACCCCGGCCTGATAATGTAACACTGTTACATAAACAAGGCGGATACATCGCCGGTGCGTGATGGGGAACGGGACCGGCGCCCTGCGCCCTCCCCCTGCCTTCGAGGAGACCGGGATGACCCGCCGTACCACCGCCCTGCTCGCCACCGGCCTTCTCGGCCTCGGGCTCGCGGGCGCCGCTTGGGCCCATGACGGGCACCACGGCAGTCCCCATGGCCGCTGGAGCGCCCTGACGCCCGAGGACCGGGCCGCCTTCGCCGACGCGCGAATCGCCGCGATCCATGCCGGGCTCAAACTCTCCCCCGACCAGGAGAAGCTCTGGCCGCCGGTGGAGGCCGCGATGCGCGACATGGCCAAGATGCGCCAGCAGCGCCGGGCGACCATGGAGAGCCGGCCGAGCTTCGACGAGGACGCCCCCGGCGCCCTGCGCGCGATGGCCGACGCGGCGAGCACCCGGGCCGATGCCTTGCCCAAGCTCGCCGACGCCACCCAGCCCCTCTACGCCAGCCTCGATCAGGACCAGAAGCGCCGGGCGGTGATCCTGGCCCGGCCGATGGGACCGATGGGCGGACCCGGCGGCCGGCGCGGGCACGGGCGGGGCGGCGACCACGGGCCGGAGGGCGACGACCGCTGAGCCGGCATTCCGTCCGGACGGCTTGATCCGCGGCGGCGGGGGCGTCACACCGCAGCCGCCGCCCCGCTCCATGGGCCGGCGCTTGGGTTCGAACCGGACTTTCCATGGCACGCCTGCCCGGCGACACGGCCCCCCTGCTCGCCCGGCTGTGGCGGGAGTGGCTTTCCCCCCACCGGAGCGCCCTGGCCGTCGTCCTGGGCCTGATCGCCGTGGTGGGGGCTTCCACAGGCCTCTACCCGGCGCTGATCAAGGCGGCCTTCGACGCCTTCGACCGGAAGGATGCCGCGGCCATCGCCTACGGCCCGGTCATCGTCATCCTCGTCACCTCCCTGCGCGGCTTCGCCCTGTACGGACAGACGGTGCTGACCAACAGGGTCGTCACCCGCGTCGAGGCGGACATGCAGGTCGCCCTCTACGGGCACCTGATCGAATCCGATCTCGCCCAGCTCGGGCGGGAGAGCCCAGCCGCCCTCACCCAGCGCTTCACCACCGATTTCGCCTTCATCAAGGAGGCGCTCACCCGCATCTCGACGGTGCTGCTGCGCGACATCGCCATGCTCGTGGGGCTGGTCGCCGCCCTCCTGTGGATGGACCCGCTCCTCACCCTGGTGGCCGGCGTTACGGTGCCCTTCATCGCCGGCCCCATCGGCCGGATCGGCAAGAAGCTGCGACGGGTCTCCACCTCGACGCAGGAGCAGATGGGCGCCACGGCGAGCCTCATCTCCGAAAGTCTCCAGGGTGTCCGGGTCGCCAAGACCTTCGCCCTGGAAGGCTACCTGAAGGGCCGCGCCGCCGCCTCCCTGGACGAGGTCCGGCGCCTCAAGATGAAGGCCGCCAACGCCCGTGGGCGCCTCGACCCGCTGCTCGAGATCGGCGGCGGCCTCGCGGTGGCGGTGGTGCTGGTCCTGGTGGGACAGCGGGTCCTCAACGGCGACCGCACGGTCGGCGACTTCACCGGTTACGTCGCGGCCCTCTTGCTGGCCGCCCAGCCGGCCCGGGCGCTCGGCAACCTCAACGCGATCCTGCAGGAGGCGGCGGCGGCGCTGCGCCGCTACTTCGACCTGATGGATGAGGCCCCCACCATCCGCGAGGCGCCGGGCGCCAAGCCGCTCAAGGTCGGGGCCGGCGAAGTCCGGTTCGAGGCGGTGCGCTTCCGCTACCGGGCCGACGCGCAGGCCCTGGAAGGGATCGACCTCACCGCCCCCGCCGGCGCGGTGACGGCATTGGTCGGGCGTTCGGGCTCGGGCAAGTCGAGCCTGCTCAACCTCGTGCCCCGCCTCTACGACGTCGATGAAGGCCGGGTGCTGATCGACGAGCAGGACGTGCGCGGCGTGACGCTGGCCTCCCTCCGGGCCGCCGTCGCCGTCGTGTCGCAGGAGGTGATGCTGTTCGATGACACCGTGGCCGCCAACATCGGCTTCGGCAAACCTGGCGCCGGCCGGGCCGAGATCGAGGCGGCGGCCCGGGCCGCGGCGGCGCACGGCTTCGTCTCCGCCCTGCCGGGGGGCTACGAGTTCAGGGTCGGGCCCGGCGGGGGCCGTCTCTCCGGCGGCGAGCGGCAACGGATCGCCCTCGCCCGCGCCTTCCTCAAGGACGCGCCGATCCTCCTCCTCGACGAGGCCACCTCGGCGCTGGACTCCGAATCGGAACGTCTCGTGCAGGAGGCCCTCGGGCGGCTCATGCGCGGGCGCACCGTCCTCGTCATCGCCCACCGCCTGTCCACGGTGCGCGATGCGGGGCTGATCGCCGTGCTGGAGGGCGGGCGCGTCATCGAGACGGGCCGGCACGACGACCTCGTCTCGCAGGGCGGCACCTATGCCCGCCTGCGCCGTCTGCAATTCACCGACGACCCGGTGCGGCCCGAGGACAGTGGCGTCCGGCCGCGGAGCACGCCATAAGGCGTCGGATGCGCTCCCCGCCGCGGCGGAGGCCCGTCCCGCAGGGAGCGCGCCGGACCATGGGTCCGGAGCCGCGCCGTCCCGCGATGCGAGTCGGCACGGGTCCGCCCGAGAGGACCTGACCGTGAGCGACCTGACGTTCGAGATCGAGACCAATGCGGCCCCCCGCTCCGCCGGGGACCGCGCCGCCCTGATGGCCAATCCGGGCTTCGGCAAGGTGTTCACCGACCATATGGCGATCGTGCGCTACAGCGCGGGACGCGGCTGGCACGACGCGAAGATCACCGCGCGGGCGCCGATCCCCCTCGATCCCGCCGCGGCGGTGCTGCACTACGCGCAGGAGATCTTCGAGGGGCTGAAGGCCTACCGCACCGCCGATGGCGGCGCCGCCCTGTTCCGGCCGGAGGCGAACGCCCTGCGCTTCCGCCGCTCGGCCGAGCGCATGGCGATGGTGCCCTTCCCCGAGGAGGCGTTCATCGCCGCCCAGCGCAAGCTCGTCGAGATCGACCGGGACTGGATCCCCGACACGCCGGACGGCAGCCTGTACCTGCGCCCGTTCATGATCGCCAACGAGGTGTTCCTCGGCGTGAAGCCCGCGAGCGAGTACCTGTTCATCACCATCGCCTCGGCGGTGGGCTCCTACTTCAAGGACCCGAACGGCACGGTCACGGTGTGGCTGTCCGAGCATTACACCCGCGCCGCCCCCGGCGGGACCGGCGCCGCCAAGTGCGGCGGCAACTACGCGGCGAGCCTCGCGGCCCAGGCCGAGGCGGCGAACCAGGGCTGCGAGCAGGTGGTGTTCCTGGACGCGGCCGAGCGCCGCTACGTCGAGGAGCTCGGCGGGATGAACGTGTTCTTCGTCTTCGAGGACGGCACCCTGCTGACCCCGCCCCTGTCCGACAGCATCCTGCCGGGCATCACCCGGGATTCGATCATCACCCTGGCCCGCGAGGCCGGCATGACCGTGCGCGAAGAGCTCTACGGCATCGACCAGTGGCGTGACGACGTGCGCTCCGGCCGCCAGACCGAGGCGTTCGCCTGCGGCACCGCCGCGGTGATCACCCCGATCGGCCGGGTGCGTGGACGCGAGGACGACTTCACCATCGGCAACGCCGTGGCGGGCCCGGTCGCCCGCCGCCTCCGCACCCTGCTGGTGGACATCCAGCGCGGCAACACCTCCGATGCGCATGGGTGGTTCCAGAAGGTCTTCTGAGGGGCGCCCTCCGGGGCCTGTCGCACCGCGAGGCGCGGCGGATGACGTGAAGCGATCCGGGGAGGTGGACCGCCCCCGGAGGTGGCATCGCCCCGGATCGCTTCCCCGCACCCGCGATGACGGGATGCACAATTCCAGATTGTAGATCAATCAATTGAAGTATTTGCAATTGAAAATACTGCAATCAACCCGAAATCAGTTTTTATAAACTTCGTCAGCCGATACAGAGCGGCGACCGGGCCGGTGGCCGGCCGGCCCTGACGGAGATCTTCGATGCTGCTGCCGGATTCGGCGCTTCGCTCGATGCGGGTGATGTTCGCGACGCCTTGCTACATCTCTTCCGTGTCGATGAACTACGTGACCAGCCTGTATTCCCTCGCCTATTCCTGCGCCCAACTCGGCATGGCGACGATGCTGCACATGCGCAGCGAGAGCCTGATCACCCGCGCCCGCAACCGGACCGTGAAGGACTTCCTGGCGGACGAGTCATTCACGCACCTGTTCTGGATCGACTCGGACATCGCCTTCACCCCGGAGGCCGTGTACCGCATCCTGCTCGCCGACCGGGACGTCGCCTCCGGCGTCTATCCGCTGAAGACGAACAACTGGCCCGCGAAGGGCCTGCCGGCCGGCATGACCTATGCCGAGTACGAGCGGCGCTACACGAACTACGCCTTCAACCCCATCGGGCAGGGCGAGGAGCCGCTCCGGCCGTATATCGACGAGGACGGCTTCATCGAGGTGGCGGAGGCGACCACCGGCTTCATGGCGATCAAACGCGACGTCTTCCTGCGGATGATGAAGCACTATCCCGAATTGCAATACACGCCGGATGGCCGCGAGCACGATCCGCTGGCCCATCTCTACTGGCTGTTCTTCGACTGCATGCTCGACCCGGATTCCCGCCGCTACCTGTCAGAGGATTACGCCTTCTGCCGCCGCTGGCGGGACATGGGCGGCAAGGTCTACGCCGACCTGCATTCGAGGCTGAACCATCTCGGCCAGCACACCTTCGCCGGCGATTTCCACACGAGCCTGCAACTCCAAGGGTTGATCTGAGGCGCAAGCCCATCCTCAGATTCGCCTCTTTCCTGCGACAGGGCTGGCCACAGCCGGAGGCCCCTCCGCGCCGGCACGGAGGCTATCTCGTTGATCCGCTTCGAGAACGTCACGAAGGTCTACAAGACGGACGGTCACCGCCGCACCATCCTGGAGCAGGCGTCCTTCACCCTGAAGCCCGGCATCTCCTACGGCATCCTGGGCATCAACGGCGCCGGCAAATCGACCACGATGCGGCTCATCGCCGGCACCGAGGAGCCGACCCGCGGCCACGTCAAGCGCGGCCTGCGCGTCTCGTGGCCCCTCGGCTTCGGCGGGGGCTTCCACCCGCAGATGACGGGCCGTGACAACGTCAAGTTCATCGCCCGCATCTACGGCGAGGACCCGAAGCGGGTGCTCGACTTCGTGGAGGACTTCTCCGAACTCGGCAGCTACCTCGACGTGCCGATCCGGACCTACTCCTCCGGCATGGGCGCGCGCCTCGCCTTCGGGATGAGCATGGCGATCCCGTTCGACTGCTACCTGATCGACGAGGTCACCTCGGTCGGCGACGGCCGGTTCGCCCGCCGTTGCGAGGAGGTGTTCTCCCAGCGGCGCAAGCACGCGGACGTGATCATGATCTCCCACTCCATGGAGGTGATCCGGGGCTGGTGCACGCAGGGCATCGTGCTGCTCAACGGCCGCGCCATCGTCTACGAGGACGTGAACGACGCCATCGAGGTCTACCACCGCTTGAATGCCTGATCGCCCGTGCGGGACGCCGACATGGTTTTGCCGTCAGGCGCTGGCATGGCAGGGGCGGCGCAAGGGACGGACGCCGGCGCGAGGGCCGGCACCGGACGCTCGGACAGATCGGGAATCGCTCGATGAACATGGAGATCGGCAAGCCCGCGGGCCGGCCGCTCACGCCGGCCGACCGGCAGCAGCAGATCGCGGAATCGCTCCGGCAATTCGCGCGGATGTCGCGCTTCGCCGACCGGCGGAAGGGGATCCGGTCCTACCAGAGCCACGTCAAGAGCGACCCCTGGGTTCCGGTCCTGTTCGTGCTCTTCTTCGTGCTGCCGACCCTGGCGGGGGCCGTCTATTACGGGCTGATCGCCTCCGACCGCTACGTCACCGAGGCGCGCTTCGCGATCCGGCCGGCCATCGGCAGCGCCGAGAAGGCGACGCCGGATTCCGTCGGCACCAATGCGGGCGTGCCGACACAGATGGTCGCCCAGGATACGCTGATCACCTACAGCTACATCCAGAGCCGCCCGATGCTGGAGGTGATCGAGAAGCAGTTGCCGATCCGCGAATGGTTCGGCCGCGACAGCATCGACTACCTGTCGCGGTTCGACCCCGGGAAGCCGATCGAGAAGTTCCTTAAATACTGGAGGCAGCGCGTCGAGATCGACGTGGAATCGTCCTCGGGCATCATGAGCCTGTGGGTCGACGCGTTCGACCCCGACGAATCCCTGGCCATCACCAAGGCCGTCCTCAAGGAGGCGGAGCGGATGGTCAACGAGCTGAGCATGAACGCCCGCAACGACGCCCTGGCCGAGAGCGACCGGGAGCTGAAGCTCGCGGACGAGCGGCTGAGGAAAGTCAGCATCGCGGTGCGCGACCTGCGAAACCGCGAAGGCGTGCTCGACGCGCAGAAGAGCAACGAAGCCAACCTCAAGGTCACGTCGGAGCTGAAGGCGAACCGCATCAACCTCGCGGTCCAGCTCGCCATCGGCCAGCGCGACCTCGGGCCGGAATCCCGCCGGATCATGGATCTGAAGCAGCAGATCCGCGACATCGATGACAACATCGCCCGGATCGAGAAGGCCACCGCGACGCAGGATCCCGAGCAGAAGCGCGTCCTCTCCGAGGCGCTGACCCGGTTCGAGGCCCTGGAGAACGAGCGCAAGAACGCGACGAAGTACTACGAGCAGGTGCTCTCCGCCCACGAGCGCGCGCGCATCGTGGCGGCACGCCAGATCGAGTTCTTCAGCCCCATCGTCCAGCCGGTGAGGGCTGAGTCCTCGACCCAACCCCGGCGCATCCTGATGATCGCCCTCGTCACCGCAGGGTCGGCCGTGCTGTTCGCCGCCGCGCTGTTCGTGCGCAAGGCGATGGAGTAGGGCGCGCCCTTCCACGACCCACCGCGGCGGCGGGATGGGTCGTGGCAGCCGGACATCGAGGGACATGCCGCGGGCGGAGGCATTCCGGCCGCGGACGTGCGCGGTGTTGGGATCGGGCACGGCTTGAACCGCGACGGGCGGCAGCCTAGACTTGCCCACGCGAGAGGGCACAACTTTCAATACTTGTGTTCGCTCAAATCTAACTTCGAGATGTGCCCATCTCCGCACGGCGACGGCGTGCCGTGGGAGACGGCTGGGCCATCGGCGGACGACGGTGAACCGAGATGGATGCCGCCCAACACGCCGTCTGCGTCGCCCTGAACGACGACGACCGCGCGTGGTACGAGATGCTGATCCCGTTCATCCTCTCGCTGCGCCAGAGCGACTACCGGGGCCACGTCGTGGTGATCGGCTTCGGCCTGTCGCAGCGCAAGATCGACATCCTGCGCGGACATTCCGTCAACGTGGTCGAGGCGACGGAGAAGTCCCTCCCGGTGGCGCGCTTCGTGGAGGTCGCGAAGCTGTGCGACCTCAATCCCGGCCTGACCAAGATCGCACTCTACGATGCCGACATCTGGTTCTGCAGCGAGACTTTCGACCTGTTCTCGCATGTGGAGGGCGACGACATCTTCGTCTGCAAGGACGCCTATCTGTGCGATTTCGTCAGCGATCCGCTGATCGGCTCCCACAGGGAGGCCAACGTGCGGCGGGTGGCCGAGGATGTCCTCGAACGGTATGGCGGCGCCCTCCAGGCGGGGCTGGTGGCCGGGACGGCGGCGGCGTGGAAGGGGTTCGCGGCCCATATCCGCCGTTGCCTCGACGGCGTCGGCACGGATTTCCGGCTGATCTACGGCATCGACACCTGTTTCCTCCACCTGTGGGGGGCCGAGGGACGGGTGCGGCTGCTGCCGGAGACGCAGAACTTCGTCACCAAGAACGGGCTCGTCGAGTGGCGGACGCAGGCGAACCGCCCGATCCTGAGATCGGCCGCGGGCCCCGTCCGGGGCCTGCACATGACGGGCGATATCCGCTTCCTCAATTGCTGGCGTTACTTCAGCATCCATGCCGACCGGGCGCTGGACGCGGGCCGGCCCTTCGCGCTGTCGGATTCCGCCGTCTCACCCGTCACGGCGGTGCCGCCGGGCCTCGCGGGGACGGTCGAGGAGGCGGGCCTGGAAATCGTGTCCCTCGCGGGCGAAGACGGAGCCGGTTTGCACGCCTTCCGTGACGGGGACGGGCTGACCATCGTCGGCACCGGCAACCACGACATCACGCTGCGGACGACCCGGGCCTTCGACCCCCTCGCCTGCACCGTCATGTACCTGTCGGGCCACCCGGCCCCCCTGAAGATGCGGATCGCCATGGCGGGGCAGGAGATCGGCATCGGCAGGGATCTCAGCCAGTGGGCCTCGATGACGATGCCCCCTGGCGTGCAGATCGACCTGCATGCCGAGAGCCTGCCGGGGCAGATGTGCAAGGTGGTCTGGATCCTCTCCGACCGGCGCAGCCTCGCGCAGTGACCTCGGCCTCGCCACGGCCTTCGTCCCCCGGCCGTATCGCGAGGCAGTTCCCCAGGATCTGACCGGAGCATCGCGTCCGGACGCGATCATCACCGGCCGAAGTCGTTCCGCCCCAAGGGGGGCCGGGGACCGCCTAGTGCCGGGAGCCGCCGAAGACCTGCGTCGGCGCGGGGGAGGTGCCGGTCTGCCGACCGTCCGCATCCGTGGGTCCGGCGGCGGTGCCGCCGGTCCAGCCCTCCGAGCGCCAGCCCTGGGCCCGCTCGTCGAGATCGATGGACCCGGCCTCCTTCAGGGCGGCGATCACCTGCTCGGTGCGGCCTTCCTCGCTGCGCACCGTCACGAGGGTGCCGCCCCGGCGCACACCCTCCGCATAGGCCGCCGCCTCGGTCTCGCTCATGCCGGCGCCCGTCAACCCGCCGACGAGGCCGCCCGCCGCGGCGCCGATTCCCGCCCCGGTCAGCGCCGAGACGAGCCAGCCCGCGGCGACGATCGGCCCGAGACCCGGCACGGCCAGCATGCCGAGGCCGGCCAGGAGCCCCGCGCCGCCGCCGATCAGACCGCCGACCGTCGCCCCCGTCCCCGTCCCGCCGGCGGCATCGGCCTCCGCCTCGCCCGCCACCGGCGCGGTCCCGGGGGCGGACATGTCGGGCGCGTCGGGCGAGCGGCTGGCGAGGATCGCGATGTCCGCATGGGGGATGCCGAGGGCCTCCAGGCGCTCGATGGCACCCTCCGCATCGGCATAGCGTTCGAACAGGGCCGTCACAGCGCGTTCGGGCATTTTGGCGTCTCTCCGGTCTCGCCCGGTCAAGCGCCGGGCCGGCTCCCGGTTCCGATGGTTAACGGGCCGCTAACCATCCACCCGGCAGAACTTGCCGGGTGGGGCGGGCTGAGCCCGGCGGGGGATCGGAATGAGCGAGGCTGCCACGCCGGCGACCGGAGGAGGGGGCGGCGTTGCGGCGCTGTTCGGCCAGATCGGCCTGCCGACCCGCGGCGACCTCCACGCCCTCTCGAAGCGGTCAGACCTGCTCTTCGCCACGGGCGTGCTCGGCATCCTGGCGGTGCTGATCTTCCCGCTGCCGTCCGTGCTGCTCGACCTGCTGCTGGCGGTGTCGATCATCATGTCGGTGCTGATCATGATGGTCGGCCTGTCCATCGACAACCCGCTCGAATTCACGGTCTTCCCGACCCTGCTCCTCATCGCGACGATGCTGAGGCTCGCCCTCAACCTCGCCTCCACCCGCCTGATCCTGGGCCACGGCCACGAGGGCACGGCCGCCGCCGGCCACGTCATCGAGGCGTTCGGCCAGTTCGTGATGGGCGGCAACTTCGTCATCGGGATCATCGTCTTCGCGATCCTGATCATCGTGAACTTCGTGGTCATCACGAAGGGTTCGGGGCGCATCGCCGAGGTGGCGGCCCGCTTTACCCTCGACGCGATGCCCGGCAAGCAGATGGCGATCGACGCCGACCTCTCCGCGGGCCTCATCGACGAGAAGAGCGCCAAGGCCCGCCGCGCCGCCCTGGAGGAGGAATCCGCCTTCTTCGGCGCCATGGACGGCGCCTCCAAGTTCGTCCGCGGCGACGCCGTGGCCGCCCTGCTCATCACCTTCATCAACGTGATCGGCGGCAT
Source organism: Methylobacterium sp. J-076 (assembly GCF_022829405.1). Taxonomy (GTDB): domain Bacteria; phylum Pseudomonadota; class Alphaproteobacteria; order Rhizobiales; family Beijerinckiaceae; genus Methylobacterium. The sequence continues at coordinate 113,159 of NZ_JAKSXW010000121.1, read as the reverse complement.
CATCATCGGCGTCGCCCAGCAGGGGCTGAGCTTCGGCGACGCGGCCAAGAGCTACACCCTGCTCACCATCGGCGACGGCCTCGCGAGCCAAGTCCCGGCGCTGATCGTCTCGACCGCGGCCGGCATCCTCGTCTCGAAGGCGGGCGTGCGGGGGGCCGCCGACAAGGCGCTCGGCAAGCAGCTCGCCCACTACCCGAAGGCGCTGGGCATGTCCGCGGCGGTGATGCTGCTGATCGGCCTGCTGCCGGGCATGCCGATCTTCCCGTTCCTTCTGCTGGGCGGTGGGGCCGGCTACGCGGCGTGGCGCCTCAACAGGACGGCCATGAGCGCGCCGCCCGTCGATGCCGAGGGCAAGCCGGTGGAGGCCGCCCCCGGCGCCGCGGCCAAGGAGGAAACCGTCACCGACCTCCTGAAGCTCGACGACCTGAAGCTGGAGATGGGCTACGCTCTGCTGCCTCTCGTGAACGGCGAGGGCCAGGACCGGCTCACCGATCAGATCAAAGCCCTGCGGCGGCAGCTGGCGGCGGAGCTCGGCTTCGTGATGCCCTCCGTGCGCATCCTCGACAACGTCCAGCTCGATGCCAACGCCTACGTGGTGCGGGTGAAGGAGATCGAGGCCGGCACCGGCAAGATCTTCCCCGGCCAGTTCATGGCCATGGACCCGATGGGCGGGCAGGTGCAGCTCCCCGGGCAGCACATGCTGGAGCCGACCTTCGGCCTTCCGGCCACCTGGATCGATGCCTCCCTGCGGGACGACGCGCAGCTAAGGGGCTACACCGTGGTCGATGCGGCGACCGTGGTCTCGACGCACCTCACCGAGGTGATCAAGGCGCATGTCTCGGAGCTCCTGAACCACGTCGAGGTCCAGAAGCTCATGCGCGAGCTTCCCAAGGAGCACGGCGAACTCCTGAAGGAGGTCTGCCCGTCGCAGATTTCCACCACCGGCATCCAGCGCGTCCTCCAGTTCCTGCTCTCCGAGCGGGTGTCCATCCGCGACCTCGGCACCATCGTCGAGGGCATCGCCGAGGTGGCGGGGGCCGTGAAGAATCCGCGGGACGTGGTGGAGCACGTCCGGGCGCGCCTCGGCCGTCAGATCTGCGCCCAGTACCAGGGGCCGGACGGCGCCCTGCCCATCGTCACCCTGTCCCCAGCCTGGGAGCAGGCCTTCGCGGACGCCATCATCGGGGAGCGCGAGGAGCGCTACCTCGCGATGCAGCCCTCGAAGCTCTCGGAATTCGTGAACGCGGTGCGCGACCGCTTCGAGACCGCCGCCCGGATGGGGGAGATGCCCGTCCTCGTCACCTCCGCCCACGCGCGGCCCTTCGTCCGCTCGATCATCGAGCGGTTCCGCCGGGAGACCCCGGTGATGAGCCAAGCCGAGATCCACCCGCGGGCGCGGCTCAGGACGGTCGGCTCGATCTGAGCCCTGCGGGCATGCCCGGTTCGGCCACCGTCTGCGCCGCCTGTCCCGTGCGAAAGCACGACCGGCGGATCGAATGGTATCGCCGTCCTGCAATTGTAGGTTTTGCGAAATCGATCCTTAATTCATTCGGCGCCTTCTTCGAGCCCCAACCGAGGGCTTGAGCTGAAGGGCCATCCGTGGAGACCATCCGACCGCAAGTCCTTCGCGAGACGCCGGAGGTGCGGGTGGCTCTCGTGGCGGACCTCGCCCATTCGCCGGTCCCGACCAGCATCATGGGGCTGACCCTCGTCGGCGTGAACCTGTTCACCTACGCCGCGACCGGCTCGGTCATCCTGCTCGCCGCCGCGATCTGGGGTGGGCTGTCCTGCGTGGCCAAGCTCGGGCTCATGGCCTGGCAGGCGCACCACACCCGCACGCGCCCGGCCCACGCCCGGATGACGACCCGCTTCGAGGCGGCCCATGCCCTCGTGACCCTGGGAATGGCCTCCGCGGTCGGCGCCGGCGCTTGCAGCGTCTTCCGGCAGCCCGACGTGCAGTTGCAGCTGCTCGCGACGGGGATGATGTTCGGCTACGGCTCCGGCATCGTCGGGCGGGTCGCGATCCGGCCGCTCATCGCGGTCGCGGCCCTGATCGTCGCGGGCACCCCGGCGATCATCGCCGCGGCGTCGTGGGAGAACACCACCCACCGCCTGACCGCCCTGATCTTCGGCGTCTTCCTGGTCGGCTCGTTCGAGAGTGTGCGCCACGTGCACCGCACCGCCGTCTGGCACGTCGCCACGCGGATCAAGATGGCGCGGCTGGCCCGCAACGATCCGCTGACGGGCGTGGCCAACCGGCTGGGCCTGCGGGAGGCGTTCGGGAGCTTCGCCCCGCAGGCCGGGACCTCCGTGGCGGTCCACAGCATGGACCTCGACGGCTTCAAGATCATCAACGACCGGTTCGGACATGCGGCGGGCGATACCGTCCTCGCCGAGATCGCCCGCCGGCTCGTCGCCGCCGTTCCCGAGGACGCCACCGTCGCCCGCATCGGCGGAGACGAATTCGTGGTGCTCCAGCGCCATATCCACCGGCCCGGGGAGGTGGAGGATCTGGCCAAGGCGGTGAACCGGGCGCTGCGGGAGCCCATCGCCGTCGCCGGACGGAACCTCAGCGTCGGCGTCAGCCTCGGCTATGCCTGGGCCGGGGCGGACGGGTGCCGGCTCGAGGAACTGCTCCGCCACGCCGACGAGGCGTCCTATCGCATCAAGCGCATGGGCGGCGGCATCGCCGCGTGCGGCGGCGGGGCGACGGCGGAGGCGGCGACGCTCCGGAACGTCGCCTGAAGGCCGTTTCAGACCGCCTTGCGCTTCAGGTCCCGCTCCATCTCGTGGGCGTCGAGGCCGGGCACGGTGACGGGCGCCTCCGGCACGGGCCGCTGCGGCTTCGGATGGGCGGCGGTGCCGATCGCCGCCGCCAGCCTCGAACGCTCGAAGGCGACCACCACGACGATCGAGATCAGCGCCGGGATCCAGAAATAGAAGATGCGGAAGACGATCACCGCCGCGATGATCGCATCCTTCTGGGCGACGTCGGTGATGTGCATCGCGGTGATGAACACGATCTCGAACACGCCGAGGCCGCCGGGGGCGTGGGAGGCCAGGGCGACGGAGAACGAGGCGAGGAAGATCGCCAGCACCGGGATGAAGCCGGGGTTCATCGCATCCGGCAGGGCGAAATAGATGATGCCGGCCGCGCCGAGCAGCTCGAGGGGCGCCGCCAGGAGCTGCCGCACCATGATGCCGGGGCGCGGATATTCGAGCTTGAACGACCGGACGTGCAGCGGCCGCATGTGCAGGATCGAGCCCAGGGCGTAGAGGGCGACGAAGCCGAGCATGCAGGCGCCGACGACGAGGGCGGTCTTCGGATCGGTCAGGAAGCCCGGCAGCTTGCCGTCGAGCCGGGAGAGGAGCTGCGGATCGATGACCAGCGTCATGCCGCCGAGCAGCACCGTGCCGAGGAAGAACGTGAAGGAGCACAGGGCGACGAGGACGGCCACCTGCGCCGCCGAGAGCCCCTTGGCCGTGTAGGCGCGGTAGCGCACCAGCGCGCCGGAGAAGACCGAGGCGCCGATATTGTGCGAGAGCGCGTAGGTGGTGAAGGAGCAGAGCGAGACGAACAGCCACGAGATGTGGCGCACCCCGAGGTGCAGCAGCGCGATCCGGTCGTACCAGGCGAGCGCCGCGTAGGCGACCAGGGTTGAAAGCCCCGCCAGCAGGATCCGATGCGGAGGAATCGCCAGGATCGCGTCGCCGATAGCGGAAATCGAGGTCGTCTTGAGTTCCTGATACAGGAAGTAGCCGGAGATCACGACGGCCGCGAGGCCGATCACCGGCCAGATGAACTCGCTGAGCTTCTTCATGGACACCGACGCCTCGGGAACGACCCCTGATGCGCCACTATCCGGCGCGCCGCAACCCGGTCGAACCCGGCTGCTGGCGCGCTCCCATGTCACCCGATCGTGACGCTTTCGTGCAAGCCCGGCGGGGCTCCCGATTCAGGTGCGCGTCAGGCGCGGGCGCGGGAGAGGCCGATGCCGTCCATCGCCGCCTGATCGCGGGCGGATTCGGCGGCCCGCTCGGCCGAACGCTCCCGGTCGTCCAGGATCTCGACCTTCTTCAGTTCCTCGAACGCCTCGCCGAGCTCGGCCTTCGCCTCGGCCAGCTGGCCTTCGAGGGCCTGGGCCGACTGGCGCATGTTGTCCCGGCGGGTCGCCGCGGCGCGGGCATAGGTCGGGTAGGCGAAGTGGGCGACATCGGTGATGCCCGCCCGCGCCTCCTCCATGGCGACCTCCCGGTCGAGCTCGGTCGCCATGCGGTTGAAGTCCGCCATCATCATTTCGATTTGAGTGACGCGGCGACGCTTCTCATCGACCTGGAAGCGGCGCAGGCGGATCAGCGTGTCACGCGATTTCATTGGGGAACGCTCACTCCACGCGATGCGCGCCGGCCATTGCCGCCCGATGCGCGACGCTTATCAGCTCCCCCCGACGATCTGGGCGAGCCGTGCGTAACCATCGCCTATGGACGTTGCTTCTTCCTTACCCTGCCCCAGAAAAGCCTCAAGATCTGGCATGAGAGCGACCGCTTCATCGACCTCCTGCGACGAGCCGGCCCGGTAGGCGCCGAGGCGGATCAGCTCCTCCATGTCCGCGTAGGTGGAGAGCACCCGGCGCGCCCGGCGCACCACCGGCAGGTAGGCCGGATCGCAGGAGCGGGGCATGGTGCGGGACACCGATCGGAGCACGTTGATCGCCGGGTAGCGCCCGCGCTCGGCGATGGCGCGCTCCATGACGATGTGCCCGTCGAGGATGCCGCGGACCGCATCGGCCACCGGCTCGTTGTGGTCGTCGCCCTCCACCAGCACGGTGAAGAGGGCCGAGATCGTCCCCGCCCCGGTCCCCGGCCCGGCCCGCTCCAGCAGACGCGGCAGCTCGGAGAAGACCGTGGGGGTGTAGCCCTTCGCCGTCGGCGGCTCGCCCGCCGCGAGGCCGATGTCGCGCTGGGCCATGGCGAAGCGGGTGATCGAGTCGATCATGCACAGCACCCGCGCGCCCTGATCGCGGAAGTGCTCGGCCACGGAGAGGGTGACGTAGGCGGCGTTGCGGCGCATCAGGGCGGGCTCGTCGGAGGTCGCCACCACCACCACGGAACGGGCGAGGCCCGCCGCCCCCAGATCGTCCTGCAGGAACTCCTGCACCTCGCGCCCGCGCTCGCCCACGAGTCCGATGACCGCCACGTCCGCCGCGGTGTAGCGCGCGAGCATGGAGAGCAGCACAGACTTGCCGACGCCGCTGCCCGCGAAGATGCCCATGCGCTGGCCGGCGCACATCGTGAGGAAGGTGTTGAGGCAGCGGATGCCGAGGTCGAGGGGGGCCCCCACCCGCTGCCGGGCATGGGCCGGCGGCGGATCGGCCCGGAGCGGATAGATCTCCGGCCCCTGCGGCAGGGGGCCGAGCCCGTCCACCGGCCGCCCCAGGGCGTCGATGACCCGGCCGAGCCAGGCCGGGGACGGGCGGATCGCGCCGGCGGCCTCGTCCCGGACATAGGCCGGGCAGCCCCGGCGCACGCCCTCCAGCGAGCCGAACGGCATCGCCAGCGCCCGGTCGCCCTGGAAGCCGATGATCTCGCACGGGATCGCCCCCTGCCCGCCCGCACCTTCGACGTCCAGGCGCCCGCCCAGGCGCATGGCCGCCACCGGGCCGGCGACCTCGATCAGCAGGCCGCGGATCGCCACTACGCGCCCGTAGGTCTGGAGTGTCCCGATTTGGTCGATGCCGGCCAGGGCGCCGGACAAAGAAGTCACGATTCTTGCCGGCTCGTTCGCCAAAGGGCCCGCCCTCAACGGTTCGTTTACCCGCCTCCTTAACACTGCGGTCATCGGGCTTGTAGCGGCCCGGCGCCGGGACCCTCGTCGGCCATCTCCCCCCCGCATTGCAGGGCGGGTGTGGCAGGCGGGTCACGCCCCTTCGCCGGAGCGTTGCGGCCGAAGCACTTAGACACGGGTCGCGGGCGAATCCAGCGACGATCGAGGGGACGCTCCGGCGTCCCACCCACGAGGCGGGGGCACTTTTCTCCGGCCAATCTGGTCGATCGCGCAAGTAAGAGCTTGCGGGCGGGAATCAGGTTTTGTTAACGATTAACTCATAGCGTTTCACGTCAAGAGCGGTGGGGCGCCTGTCCACAGGCCGGTGGCAGGCTGTCGACGGGGACGTGTGCGCGCACTGATACGGCCGGCTGGGCTGGGGACCTACGATGCGGGTACTTCTGATCGAGGACGACAGCGCGACTGCGCAAAGCATCGAGTTGATGCTGAAGTCCGAGAACTTCAACACTTACACGACAGACCTTGGCGAAGAGGGGATCGACCTCGGCAAGCTGTACGACTACGACATCATCCTACTCGATCTGAACCTGCCCGACATGTCGGGCTACGAGGTGCTCCGCAACCTCCGGGTTGCGAAGGTGAAGACCCCGATCCTGATCCTTTCCGGCCTCGCCGGGATCGAGGACAAGGTGAAGGGCCTCGGCTTCGGCGCCGACGACTACCTGACCAAGCCGTTCCACAAGGACGAACTGGTGGCCCGTATCCACGCCATCGTCCGTCGCTCGAAGGGACATGCCCAGTCGGTCATCACCACCGGCGACCTGATCGTGAACCTCGATCAGAAGACCGTCGAAGTCGGCGGCGCCCGGGTCCACCTCACCGGCAAGGAGTACCAGATGCTGGAACTCCTCTCGCTCCGGAAGGGCACGACCCTCACCAAGGAGATGTTCCTGAACCATCTCTACGGCGGCATGGACGAGCCCGAGTTGAAGATCATCGACGTCTTCATCTGTAAGCTGCGTAAGAAGCTGGCCAATGCGAGCCAGGGCAAGAACTACATCGAGACCGTCTGGGGTCGCGGCTACGTGCTGCGCGAGCCGATGGACAGCGAAGAGCGCATGGCGGTCTGATCCGCCCCACCTCCACCCAGCCCTTCGACCCCGCCGGCCCGCGCCGCGCGGGGTTTTTCGTTGCGGGGTGTTCCGTTGCCGGCCTTCCGCCGCGCGGTCAGCGCACGGCCGAGCCGGAGAAGACCTGCGCTGCGGGCGCGACGATGACGTAGCGGCCGCAGGGCGCCGACTTGGCGATGACCGCACTGGCCACGCCCCAAACATAGGTGCCGCCCCGGTCCGTCGCGACGACGGGGCCGCCCGAATCACCGAGGCAGATCCGCCCGCCATCCACCCGGGCGATAGTCAGGCCCGTGCTGGTGGAGGCGACCGGCGTGAGGCCCGTCGTGCGCAGGTATCCGACCCCCGCCCGGGACAGGCCGGTGCCGGCGAATCGCAGGTGCTTCGGCACCCGGCTCGGGTCGCTGGCCAGCGGCACCGGCCGGCGGCCGCGCACGGGCTCGGTCAGGCGCAACACCGCGAGGTCCACGGAGAGGTCGGCCAAGCTGATATCGGGCGCCGCGTTGGGCAGCATCTCGCCGGGATCGGGGCTGTAGCGGGCGGCGATCCGCGCCGCGTAGACCGGGCGCACCGGGTTGGCCCCCCGGTAGAAGACCACCAGCGCCCCGAGCGGCTCGCCGTTCACGCAATGGGCCGCGGTCAGCACGAGGTCCGGCGCCACGAGCACGCCCGAACAGCGTGACAGGCGCAGGGCCTCCTCCGGCCGCGTGATCGTCCCGATGCCCACCGTGGCCTGGGTGAGGGCGTCGTTCCCCGCCGCGGCGCCGCCGTCGATGGCGAGCGCGGGGGACGAGGCGAGCCACGCCATGGCCGCGGCAAGGAGGAAGCGGCCCCGTCCGACGAATCGCAAATGCCTGCTCCCGCTGCGGACCGCGCTCACCCCGCGACGGTCCAGGTGGTGGTGCCGTCCTTGTTGTCCTTCACCGCCACGCCCATGGCGGCGAGCGCGTCCCGGGCCCGGTCGGAGGCCGCCCAGTCCTTGGCGGCCCGGGCCTCCTTCCGCGCGGCGACCAGCGCTTCGACCGCCGCCACGTCGACGCCGGAGGCCGCCACCCGCGCATGCTCGCGCTCGGAGCGGGTCTGGCGCAGGAAGCCGAACAGGTTGGCCCCGGCCCGCAGGCTCGCCGGAACGTCGAGCTTGTGCAGTTCGGCGAGGGACGCGGGGGTGTTGAGGTCGTCGAGGAGGGGCGCCAGCACGGTCTCCGGCGTCTCCGCCGCCGGGGCCGCGTCGCCGGCCGCCGCGTACCACCGCTCCAGCATCCGACCGGACTCTTCGAGGCCCCGGACGGTCCAGTCGATCGGCTGCCGGTAATGCGTCTTGAGCATGTTGAGGCGCACGACCTCGCCCGGCCAATCGGCGAGCACCTGCCGGATGGTGATGAAGTTGCCGAGGGACTTCGACATCTTCTCCCCCTCCACCTGGAGGAAGCCGTTGTGCATCCACACGTTGGCCATCACCGGCGTGCCGAAGCAGCAGCGCGACTGGGCCACCTCGTTCTCGTGGTGGGGGAAGATGAGGTCGATTCCACCGGCATGGATGTCGAAGGTCCGGCCGAGGTGCTTGGCCGACATGGCCGAGCATTCGATATGCCAGCCCGGCCGTCCAGGCCCGGCGATGCCGCAGGGCGAGGGCCAGGAGGGCTCGCCCGGCTTCGACGGCTTCCACAGCACGAAATCGAGGGGCGAGCGCTTGTAGGGCGCCACCTCGACCCGGGCGCCGGCCTCCATCTCGTCCAGGGGCCGTTTCGAGAGACGGCCGTAATCGGGCATCGAGGGCACGTCGAACAGGACATGCCCGTCCGCGACGTAGGCGTGGCCGGCGGCCACGAGGCCCTCGATCATCGCCGCCATCTCGGCAATGTGATCGGTCGCCCGCGGCTCGATGAAACGGGGCGGTTCGCCGGGCACGTTCACGTCCTCCGGCATGAGGATGCCGAGGTCGCGGATGTCCGCGTGGAACGTCGCCAGCGTCCCGTCCGTCAACTCGCGGATGGTGATGCCGCGCTCCGCCGCCCGGGCGTTGATCTTGTCGTCCACGTCCGTGACGTTGCGCGCGTAGGTGACGTGCGCCGGCCCGTAGAGACGGCGCAACAGCCTGAACAACAGATCGAAAACGACGATCGGCCGGGCGTTGCCGATATGGGCGGCATCGTAGACCGTCGGGCCGCAGGCATAGAGGCGCACATGGGCGGGATCGATCGGGCGGAAGGTGTCCTTCTGCCCGGTCAGCGTGTTGTAGAGCCGCAACATCGGCGCCATGAACCCCCGAACCTCCCGGCCGCTTCCGCCCGGCGACCCATCTCGAATTCGCCCCGCGCCCCAAGGGCCTGGGCGGCGCTCCGGCGAGGAAGCGGCGAAACCGTGGCACGCCGCGGGACGCGGCCCGGCTGCGTGTTGCACCGCCGCGACGGTCCTCGGCGCCCGATGGGGCTAACGCAAATGCGTGAGGAATTCGAGAAGGGCGACGGGCGATCGGGTCGAGCGGGACCGTAAGGGTTCCTTAACCCCACTCTCCGACCGTCCCTTCAGCGATCGTCACGTCACCCTTCCCGTGACAGAGGAACCCCCATGCGACGCAGTGCTGCCGGATCCCTTGCTATCGTTGCGCTGACGGCGATCGGCCTCGCCGGGCAGGCCCTCGCGGGCGGCGACGGCGAGACGCCCCGGGCGGCGGCGAACCACGTGGAGAAGACCTTCCTGATCCCGTCCAGCGACGGCTACGGCGTGGCCGATTGCCTGACCTCCCCGGGCAGCGAGTGCGGGCAGGTCGTCGCCAACGCGTGGTGCGAATCGCAGGGCTTCGCCTCGGCCGGCTCCTACGGCACCGCCGCCGCCGACGAGTATACCGGCGCCATCGAGCAGCCGGCCGTCACCAAGCCGGCCGACCGCCCGATCCGCATCACCTGCCAGGATTGATCCCCGCCTTACCCCTTGAAGAAGTCGGCGCATTTGGCCGCCGGCTCGGTCCCCCAGGGGGCGAGCGGCACCGCCGATGTCGAGTTCTTCGGCGAGCCCTGGATCACCTTGTCCGAATAGACCATGTAGATCAGGGTGTTGCGTGCGACGTCGCAGCCGCGCACGATCTGCATCGACTTGAAGATCAGCGAGCGGCGCTCGCTGAAGACGACTTCGCCCTGCTTCATCTTCTCCTTGAACTGGATAGGCCCTGTCTGTCGGCAGGCGAGGGAGATGTCGGAGACATCCTCGGCGAGGCCGAGGGTGCCCTTGATGCCCCCCTTCTCCGGCTGCGTGTACCAGCAGGCGACGCCCGACACGGCCGGATCGTCGACCCCGTAGACCACGAGCTTGTCGTTGGGCGTCAGCGGACGCCACACGGTGGATTTGTCGAAGATCCGGTCGGGCTCCTGCGCCACCGCGCCGGAGGCGGCACAGAGCGCCAGCGCGCCCGCAAGGCCGATGCCGGTGAGACTACGAAACAACATGAGCGATCAATTCCCCCTCGTGTCAGGCGCCCCGCATGTAAGAGGGGTGACGCCCCAGTGCGAGGAGGGCTAAGATTGCTTTCGCTTCCCCCGAATACGCGAACCGGCCGCGCAGCGGTCGCAGCCCGACCCAGAGCGCGATTTCTGCGATGACACGGATGCGTCCAACGCCGCTCGCCCGTCTGGCCGGCCGCCCCCGGGCGGTGCTGCGCCGCGTGGCCCTCGTGCTCGTCGCGGCCCTCGGTGCCGGGGCGGCGCAGGCGCTCCCGAGCCCCGTGCCGGACAGGCCGGACGCGCCCACCCGGGCCGAGCCCGTGGCGCCCCAGCTCCCCTCGCCGGAATGCCGGCGTTACCGGGCCGAGCTCGCCTCGATCCAGAACGGCGCGAGCGCGACGCGTGCCCTCCAGGACGAGATCGGCCGCCTGCAGACCTACTATCGCAGCCTCAACTGTGAGGGCGGCAAGTTCCTGTTCTTCGATACGCGCCCGCCGCAATGCGGAGCGGTGGAGCAGCGCATCCGCGCCCTCAACGCGACCTATGGCGGCGCGGTGATCGACGACAATTCCGGCCGCCGGCGCGAGCTGCAGGGCCTCGTGGCGCGGACCTGCACGGCCCGCGAGGGGGCGTCCATGCCCACGGGCGAGACCTATGCCCGCGGCGGGGCGCAGGTCATCTGCGTCCGCACCTGCGACGGCGGCTACTTCCCCATGCCCAACCTGCCCGAGGGCCGGAGCGGCGCCGACGAGATGTGCCAAGCCCTCTGCCCCGGCACCGAGGCGGTGGCCTACTCGATGCCCCACGGCGACGAGGCGCTGAAGCAGGCGGCCACGGTGAAGGGCAGCCGCGCCTATACCGGCCTCGCCAACGCCTTCCGGTTCCGCAAGGCCTTCACGCCGAACTGCTCGTGCAAGCCGGACGGCAAGACCTGGGCGCAGTCCCTCGTGAAGGCGGAGAGCATGCTGGTCCGGCACAAGGGCGACATCTTCGTCACGCCGATGCAGGCGGAGGCCCTGTCGCGGCCGAAGGTCCGCCTCACCCTGGTCGGCCGGGCCGACAAGACCGCGGCGGAGCTCGCCGCCGACGCGGCGGACCGGGCCGGCCTCGATACCGCGAGGGGCGCCGACCCGCTGTCCAAGGCGCTGAGTGCGGCGGACGCGGACGGGCGCCGGGGCGAGCACGTCCCCGTCCGGGTCATCGCCCCGGATCTCGTGGCGGTGCCGGGCCGGCCGACGCCCTGATCCCGGGAACCTTTCGGCATCTGCGCTGTTCGGTACCGCCCGAATAGAGCGAAATGCCGATGCAGCGTTACCGCCTCCTCCTCCTGGCTGGCACCGTCCTGCCGGGCCTCGTCCTGGCTCAGGTCGCCGCCGCGCGGCCGGAGGGAATCCTCCTGGCTCAGGGGGGGCCGGAGGAGCGTGGTCCCGGCGGGCACGGGGGCCCCGGCGGCCCGCGCCCCGGCCCCGAGCGCGCTCCGGGCCCCGAGCGAGGCCCCGGCCCCGAGCGTGGTCCCGCCCCGCCGCCCCGCGAGCGACCCGAACCCCGCCAGGAGCGCCCGGCGCCCCCCGTCCAGCGTGAGCGTCCGGAGGCGCCGCCCGCCCAGCGCGAGCGTCCCGAGCCGCGCCCCGAGCGGGCACCTCCGCAGGCCCCTCCGCAGGCCCGCGAGCGGCCGGAGCCGCGGGAGGCACCGGAGCCCCGTCAGCCCCGTCCCGAACCCCAGCAGGAGCGCCCGGCACCGCCGCGTCAGCAGCAGCCCGTGCCCCCGCGCGAGGACCGCCGTCCGGAGCAGAGGCAGGAGCGACCCGACCGGCGCGAGGATCGCGAGGCGCCGCCTCCGGGCCGTGCCGCGCCCGAGCGTGCCGCCCCGCCGGCCGCCGCCCCGCGCCCGCAGCCCCAGGCCGCCCCCGACCGGCCGACCCCGGAGCGCGGGTCGCAGGAGCGTGACCGAGGCCCCGACCGTCCCGGCGCCGGCCCCGACCGTGGCCCGCCCCAGGGCGGCCCTGATCGTGCGCCCCCCGGCGCCGACCGCAACGCTCAACCGCCCGCCCCGAACGCGGCACCCGGCGTTCCCGGCCGCCCGGTGCAGCGGCTCGAGACCGCGCCCTCGCCCGGCGAGCGCAACGGCACGCCGCCGGCCCCGAACGCCGGGCCCGGCCAGCCCAACCAGCGCCCGGACGGCGCCCCCGGTGCCGGCCCCGACCGCCCGCTTCCGCCGAACATGCGGCCCGGCGTCCCCGGCCGTCCCGTGCAGGCACCGGGTCAAGCTCCCGGCGCCCTGGGTCAGCCCGGCGGGCCGGGCCAGCCCCCCGTCGCCCCGGGCCAGCCCCCCGTCGCCCCGGGCCAGCCCGGCGGGCCGGGCCAGCCCCCCGTCGCCCCCGGCCAGCCCGGCGGACCGGGTCAGCCCCCCGCCGGCCCGGGCCAGCCCCCTGGCATTCAAGGCCAGCCCGGCGGGCCCGGCCAAGCCCCCGGTGCCCCGGGTCAGTTCGGCAGGCCGGGTCAGCCGCCCGGTGCCGTCGGCCAACCCGGCTTGCCGGGCCAGCCGCCGGTGCCCGGTCAGGCGCCGGGACAGGGACAGTTCCGCAACGACCAGGGTGCCAACGGCCCGGCGCGGGGCGACTTCAACGTGCCCGGTCGCCCGGGCTACATCCCCGGCGGATTCCGCGACAACGACGAGGTCCGCGACTACGAGCAGGTCCGCCGCGACCGCCGCGAGTTCAGCGCGGACGGGCGCACCTATTATCGTGAGCCGGGCCGCCTGATCGTGCAGGACCGCAACGGCTACCTGATCCGCCACGACGAGAACGAGCGGTTCCGGGAGCTGGACCCGCGGGGCTACCGCTCCGAGCGCCGCGGCGACGACTATGTCAGCTATATCGACCGCCCCGGAGGCGACCGCATCTACACGGTCACCGACGACGACGGCCGGATGCTGCGCCGCTACCGCCGCTTCCCGGACGGGCGCGAGGTGGTGATCATCGACAACAGCTACGCCGGTCCGCCGCGCCCGATCTACGACGACGTCGTGGTCCTGCCGCCGCCGGACATCCGCATCCCGCGGGACCGCTACGTGGTCGAGTACGATCAGGCCGATCCGGGCCTCGTCTACGAGGCGCTGACGGCTCCGCCGATCATGGCGGTGGACCGCCGCTACACCCTGGACCAGATCCGCTACAGCCCGGACCTGCGCGCCCGGATGCGCTCCGTCGACATCGACACGATCAACTTCGACACGGGCTCCTTCACGGTCACGCCGGATCAGGGCCGTCGCCTCTCGGTGATCGCCGACGCGATCAACAAGGCGATCCGCGCCAACCCGCAGGAGGTGTTCCTCATCGAGGGGTACACCGACGCGGTCGGCTCCGACATCGACAACCTGTCCCTGTCGGATCGCCGGGCGCAATCGGTGGCGACGGTGCTGACGCAGCAGTTCCAGGTGCCGCCGGAGAACCTGACCACCCAGGGCTACGGCGAGCAGTACCTGAAGGTGAACACGCAGGCCCCGAGCCGCGAGAACCGCCGCGTCACGGTCCGCCGCATCACCCCGCTCCTGCAGCAGGGTGGCGGCCAGGGCCAAGCCGCCCCGCCGCGGTAGCCTGCCCTTACCTCCCGCCCCCTCTCCGGGGGCGGGAGGCCGTTTCGCACGAAGCCGTGTAAGAGGCGGCGTGCCGTTTCCCGCCCCAGCATCCCCCGACGTGGCCGACCTCCGCATCGCGGACCTCGCCCACCGCGCCCTCCTCGACGAGTTGGAGGCGTGGCCCAAGCCCGGCCTCGTCAGTCCGGTCGATTCGGGCAGCCACCGGGACATGGATGCACGGACCCTCCGGCGCAGCGCCGGGGCCATCGCCCCCTTCTTCGCGGAGCTGGCCCGGGCCGGGGCGGAGGACGCCCCCCTCGCCACCCTGCGCCGGATCGGCATCCAGGCCGAAGCCGCCATGCTGGCCGCGACCGGCGGGATCAACGCCCACAAGGGCGCCATCTTCTCCCTGGGACTCATCTGCGCCGCCACGGCCCGCGCGGGGACACCGGTCTCCGCCGAGGCCCTGGCCGAGCGGGTCGGCACCCTGTGGGGCCGCGAGATCGCCCGCCGGCCGGCCTCCCCCGTCACCCATGGCGGCCTCGCGGCCCTGCGCTATGGCGTCGGCGGGGCCGGGTCCGAGGCGGCGGCCGGCTTCCCGGCCGTGCGCGCCTTCGGCCTTCCGGCCCTGCGGCGGGGGCGGCTCCTGGCACCGGGGGATTCCCAGGCGGCGCGGATCGAATGCCTCTTCGCCCTGATGGCTGAGCTGGACGACACCAACCTGCTCCACCGCGGCGGCCCGGAGGGGTTGCGTTTCGCCCAGGCCGCGGCCCGGGAGTTCCTGGATGCCGGCGGGGTCGGTGTCGCCAATTGGCGGGACCGGGCGCTCGCCCTTCACCGCGCCTTCGTCGCCGCCCGCCTCAGCCCCGGCGGATCGGCCGACCTGCTCGCCGTCACCCTCTTCCTCGACAGCCTCGCGGACGGGTGAGGACTGTCCGCGACCGAGTTCACATTCAGGACGCGGGGGGGCCTGCCGCTCCGGGTGATGCGTCGCGGCGGCGCCGGGTAGGGCGTCGAGCGCCGATCAGTTCCGGGCCATGCGGACGGGGCCGGAGGCGTCGGCGAGGTTCGGCGGTGCTCCGCCGGCGCCGGCCACCACGACGAGTTGGCGCACCTCCCCGCGCAGGTACGCGTCGAGGAACCGGTTGTAGTCCCGGAACGAGACGCAGCCGTTCGAGGCCCCGTTCGGCCCGAGCATGAAGGTATGGGCGAGGAGCCCCACCCGGCCGTAGACCGCCTCGGCCCCGCCGACCGGCGTCAGGCGGATCGCCCGCACCCCGTGGAACGCCTGCTCGCGCTCGGTCAGCACGTAGGTGCCGGGCGGCGTCGCCCCGCGCATCCGCACGTTGACGAAGCGCGGGTCGTCCATGATCTCGCCGAGGCCGGAATGGGCCTCCAGGCGCTCGCCGCTCGGCAGGATCACCACCCGCGCCGTGATGTCGTAGGTGGCCGTCCCACCCCCGGCCACGGGTGGCGCGAGGGGCGGGCTCAGCCGCGGGCGGGGGGTGAGGTCCGCGGGCTTGGTCTCCAGCGCCGTGTAGGCGCGGGCGGGGGTCGATTCCACGCCGAACAGCTTTTCGAAGAACGACCGGTTGTCCTCCGGCGCGGGGGGCGGCGGCAGCGCAGCCTCCTGCCGGGCGGGGCCCCGGGCGGCCCGGCGGGGGGCGCTGGCGGACCCGCGCAGCTCCGGCGGGCGCGGCACCGGCAGGGGCACCGTCATCGCCGTGCGGGGCGGCGCCACGTCCGCGGGGGCCGGGGCGGCGACGGCCTGCTCCTCGGCCGGGGGCGGGGGTGCCTCCGGCGTCCAGGCCCAGCGCGAGAGCCTGCCGGCGAGGTCGCTGTGCCAGGGATCGAGGAGGTTTTCGGTCAGGACCGGCGCGGCCGGACCCGGCTCGGGATCGGGCGTGCGCAAGGCGGTCTGCACCGCGGCCGGCACGGGGGGCACGGGCGTCGGCGCCCCGGTGAGATGGCCCTGGGCGAAGGCGGCCAGGGCCACCGCCACCGCGAAGAGTCCCAGCGGCGGCAGGCAGGAACGGCGCTGGCCGGATCCCGAGCCGGCGGCAGGCTGAGTGCGGTCGATCATCGGGACGCCCTTGCTCCTGGTCGCGGGGCGGATGCTGCCACCGGTTGCGCTCGCGAATCGCGGCAGCGCAGGTCGGCGAGGCAGGATCCACGCAGGCGGAATCAGCGTAACGGGCGGGGCGATTTCAGGGCGCGGGCGTGGTCGTTCCGGGCCGTAACCGGACGCTTTTCAGGCGAAAGGCCGGACGATCCACCTTTCGGCCGCAATTGGAAGTTGCAGTACGTCGCGCCGAACTGGGAGGGGGGAAGAAGAGAGTGGTGCCGGAGGAGGGATTTGAACCCCCGACCTTCGCTTTACGAAAGCGCTGCTCTACCACTGAGCTACACCGGCAACCGCCCTGGCGCTCGGCCGGGACGCGGGAACGCTCATAGCCCCCCGCCCCGCCCAAAGCAAGACGGTGGAACCGCTTCAGTCCGCTGCAAGCTCGCCTTCGAGGAAGGCCCGCACCTCCGCCCGGTCGATCCCGGGCGCGATGAAGCTCCGCCCGATCCCCCTGGCGAGGATGAAGGTGAGCGCGCCGTCGCGGACCTTCTTGTCTTGGCCCATGGCGTCGAGGATGGCGTCGGCGTCGCCGCTGCCGCCGGGCACCTGCTGCAGGCGGGTCGGCAGCCCGGCGAGGGCGAGGTGGTTGGCCACGCGCCCGGCCTCCTGCCCGCCGCACAGGCCGAGCCGGGCCGAGAACCGGAACGCCAGGGCGAGGCCGATGGCGACCCCCTCCCCGTGGACGAGGCGCTCCGAGGAATAGCCGGTGATCCGCTCCAGGGCGTGGCCGAACGTGTGGCCGAGGTTGAGCAGCGCCCGCTCCCCGTCCTCCCGTTCGTCCCGGATGACGACGCCGGCCTTGGCCCGGCAGCAGGCGGCGACGGCCTCATCCCGCTCCGGGCCGCCGGAGAAGATGCCCCGCCAGTTGGCCTCGCACCACGCGAAGAAGGGCTCGTCGGCGATCAGCCCGTATTTGGCGACTTCGGCGTAGCCCGCGCGCATCTCCCGCTCGGAGAGGGTGTCGAGGCTCGCCGTGTCGGCCAGCACCAGCCGGGGCTGGTGGAAGGCGCCGATGAGGTTCTTGCCGTGAGGCGAGTTGATGCCGGTCTTGCCGCCCACCGACGAGTCGACCTGGGCCAGCAGGCTGGTGGGCACCTGCACGAACCGCACGCCCCGCCGGAGGCTCGCGGCGGCGAAGCCCGCGAGGTCGCCGACCACGCCGCCGCCCAGCGCGATCACCAGATCGTTGCGCTCGATCCTCAGGGCGAGGAGCCCGTCGCAGACCTCGGCGAAGCGCCCGTAGGATTTCGACGCCTCGCCGGGGGGGATGGTGACGATCCCGGTGCGCAGCCCGGCCGCCTCCAGGCTCGCCTTCAGCTCCGCCGCGTAGAGGGCGCCCACGGTGGTGTCGGTGACGATCCCCGCCGCCTTCGCGCCGAGGGCGGCGACCCGCGCGCCCGCCCCGGCCACGAGGCCCCGGCCGATCAGGATGTCGTAGGCACGGTCGCCGTCGAGGGCGACGTGGACGGAGAGCGGTTCGGTCACGGCGGGGGGCTCACTGGGCCGCCAGGGCGGGCGGCGGATCGAGATAGGCGACGAGGGATTCCATCACGTCCTCGACGACGCGGTCGTGGGAGACGTCGCGGGAGACCACCACCACGTCGGCCTCGGCATAGACCGGATGGCGGATCTCCATCAGCGCCTTCATGGTCGCCTCGGGATCCTCGGTCTGCAGCAGGGGCCGGTTGCCGCGCTTGCGCACCCGGCGCATCAGCACGTCCAGATCCGCCTTCAGCCAGACGGAGACGCCCCGCTCGCGGATGCGCTCGCGGGTGGTCTCACGCAGGAAGGCGCCTCCCCCCGTGGCGAGCACCAGGGGGCCGGCCCGCAGCAGGCGGCCGATCACCCGCTCCTCGCCATCGCGAAAACTCGGCTCGCCGTAGATCGAGAAGATATCGGGGATGGTGAGGCCCGCGGCGGCCTCGATCTCGTTGTCGGCGTCCTTGAACAGCAGGCCGAGGCGGCTGGCGAGGCGGCGCCCCACGGTGCTCTTGCCCGCGCCCATCAGCCCGACGAGCACGATCGACCGGAGCCCGAGGCCCCGTCGCAGACGCGCTTCGATAGGCTCGCCGGCCTCCGCTTCGTTCATCGATACCCGCAACACACGTGTCACACGACGCCCGTACCCGCCTGCCGATCAGCCGGGCTCCGGCAGCGGCCACCCCGGTGCCGCATCCTGTGCGTGGCTCTTAGCGCGTTTCACGGCCAGCGCGAAACACGCCGTTCGCACCGGCGCTGTGGCGCCGCCGGCCTTGTCAGCGCCGCGTTCGCATGGTGGAAACCGGCTGTCCGATGCGGCCGGGCTTGGCGGCCGAACGGCCCCCCCGGACCCGCGCCCGTCCGCCCGAGGATCGACCGACGTGCCGACCCTGTTCCGTTTCTTCGCCACCATCGCGATCCTCGCCGGCCTCGTCTTCGCCGGCATGTTCGCCCTGGCGACCTTCGTGAAGCCGACCCCGCGGGAGATGAGCGTCTCGATCCCCGCCGCGAAGCTCCAGCCGCCCCGGTGAGCGAGCCGGCGGCCCAGCCCTCACCGGAGGTCGGCGACTACCTCGAGATGATGGCCGCCGAGCGGGGCGCGGGCGCCAACACCATCGAGGCCTACCGGCGGGACCTCGCGGATTATCTCGCCTACCTCGCCCGCGTGGGCCTCGGCCTCGGCCAGGCCGACACCGCCACGCTCCGCGGCTTCATGGCCGACCTCGAGACTCGGGGACTCTCGGCCTCCACCGCCGCCCGGCGCCTCTCCTGCGTGCGCGGCTTCCACAAGTTCCTCTACGCCGAGGGCATGGCCGAGGCCGATCCGAGCGCACCGGTCTCCGGCCCGCGCCGGGGTCGCCCCCTGCCGAAGGTCCTGTCCGTGGCCGAGGTCGACCGGCTCCTCGCCGGGGCGCAGGAGGCCGCGGCCCGGCCCGACCAGCCCCCCGGGCCGGGCCGCCGGGCGCGCCGGATGGCCTGCCTCCTCGAACTGCTCTACGCGACGGGACTGCGCGTCTCGGAACTCGTCGCCCTGCCGCGCTCGGCGGCGGGCCGGGACGCCCGGATCCTGATGGTGAAGGGCAAGGGAGGGCGCGAGCGCCTCGTGCCCCTGACGGAGACGGCGCGGGCGGCCATGGCGGCCCACCTGCCCGCGGTGCCGGAGGAGAGCCCGTGGCTGTTCCCCGCCGACAGCGAGAGCGGCCACCTCACCCGGCAGGCCTTCGCCCGGGACCTGAAGGAGGCCGCCGCCGCGGCGGGGCTCCGGGCCGACCGGGTCAGCCCCCACGTCCTGCGCCACGCCTTCGCGAGCCACCTGCTCCATAACGGCGCCGATCTGCGCATCGTCCAGGAGTTGCTCGGCCACGCCGACATCTCCACCACGCAGATCTACACCCATGTGCTCGATGATCGCCTGAAGGCGATGGTCCGGGATCTGCATCCGTTGATGGACAGCGCCCAGGACGCGGCCTGAGGATCGTTTGAATTCATTGTGCCACCGCGGTGAAGTGTCTAGATATCGACCATGGTGGTGGGACGGCACGCCGACCGACCGTCGGTGACGTGTCGTCCCGATCGCGTCCGGGCGCGTTGCGCCGTCGCGGATGTTCGGAAAGG
Source organism: Methylobacterium sp. J-076 (assembly GCF_022829405.1). Classification (GTDB taxonomy): domain Bacteria; phylum Pseudomonadota; class Alphaproteobacteria; order Rhizobiales; family Beijerinckiaceae; genus Methylobacterium. Next base: position 93,511 of record NZ_JAKSXW010000121.1, on the reverse strand, counting down.
TGGACGAATGGCGGGGCCCGCCTTGACGCGCAAGAGCGCACCGACGACCGAATACGCGGTGGGGCCGGAGGGTGGCGAGGCCGTCGTGAACGACTCTCAGCGCCTCGACAACCAGCTCTGCTTCGCGGTCTACGCGGCGGCCCATGCCTTCGGCCGTGCCTACCGCAACCTCCTCGGGCGGCACGACCTCACCTATCCGCAGTACCTCGTGCTGATGGTGCTGTGGGAGGAGGACGGCCTGACCGTGAAGGAGATCGGCGAGCGGCTGTTCCTCGACTCGGGGACGCTGACGCCCCTGCTCAAGCGGCTCGAAGCCTCGGGCCGGGTCCGCCGCTCCCGCGACCGGCCGGACGAGCGCCAGGTCAGCATCCTGCTCACCGAAACGGGCGAGAGCCTGCGCGGAACCCTGGCCTGCATCCCCGACGAGGCCGGCGGCATGACCGGGCTCGACGTGGAGAGCCGGAAGGATCTGCTGCGGAGCCTCGTCACGCTGCGCCAGGGCCTGCGGAGCAGCGACCTGACCTGAGAGGCACACCGGGACGTCGGCCCCCACTCGCGAACGACGCGACGGCGGGGTTGGATCACGACGGCCACCCCGGCCTCCCGGCGATGGGTCGACCCGGCTGCGCCACGGTCCCCGCGGTGGGTGAAAGGCGGCGTACCGTGCCTCGGGCCCCGGTTGAGGGGGGCCTTCCGGCACGGTGATGCCCGGCCCTGGGGCCGGGCACGGGAGAAGCTTTAGGACTGGGTCTTCAGGTAGGCGATCACGTCGTTGATCTTCTTGTCGTCAGGGTAGCCCTGGAAGATCATCTTGGTGCCCGGCACCTTGGCCTTCGGGTTCTTCAGCCACTCGTGCAGGTTCGCCTCGTCCCAGGTGATGCCCGAGTTCTTGAGGGCGGCCGAGTAGGTGTAGCCCTCGTAGGTGCCCGCCTTGCGGCCAACGACGCCCTTCAGGTCCGGCCCGACGCCGTTCTTCTGGAAGTTGTGGCACGCCTTGCAGGGCGCGAACGCCTTCTCACCGGCTGCCGCATCGCCGGCCTCCTGGGCCTGGGCCGACAGGGGGATCATCGCGGCGAGGATGGCACCGAGAACGAGCTGACGCATGTATTTCCTCCTAATCACGGCTTGGTCGGCGCGCGGGCGCGTACCCGTCGCGACTGGAACAGGTCTAAGCTGAACCCGACAATCCTGGCAACGCCCCGACCCCGCAACATGCTCCGTCATTTTGCGCGAACCGTCACGATTCGCACGTGACACGATGGCTGCGGCGGCGGAACCGGGGCGGAAGGGGGCTAGCCGTGCTAGCGTGTGGCCCATGCCCCGTTGGATCTTCGTCCTATTCTGCATCGCCCTCGGCCTGTCGGTCGTGGGGAGTGTGCTGATCGTGCTGCACAGCCCGAATTCCCTGCCCCCGGCCACGAACCAGCCTCGCACGCCGACATAGGGGCGTCACAGCCGCCAGAGGTCGATCCCGGGGGGGATCGCCCTCCGGTCGAGGATGCCGGCGATGTCGAGGACATCGCCCCGCCCCCCGTCCAGCAGGGTCGCGATCCCCGCCCAGCCCCGCTCGCGCAGTGCCCGGTGGGGCACGGCGAGGATCACCGCGTCGGCTGGCCTCAGCGCCTCGAAGGGCGTGAGGGCGAAACCCTGCTCGCGCTGCACGGCGGCGGCGTCGGCCATGGGGTCGCAGGCCTGCACCGTCACCCCGAACCCGACGAGCCCGCGCACCACGTCCGCCGCGCGGCTGTTGCGGATGTCGGGGATGTCCTCCTTGAAGGTGACGCCGAGGACGCTGACCCTCGGCGAGGCCCGGCCCCGGCGCAGCAGACGCCGGATGCAGGTCTCGACCACGTGGGACACCATGGATTCGTTGATCCGCCGGCCGGCGAGGACCAGCTCCGGGTGGTGCCCGGCCTCCTGCGCCCGGTGGGTCAGGTAGTAGGGATCGACCCCGATGCAGTGGCCGCCGACGAGGCCGGGGCGGAAGGGCAGGAAGTTCCACTTGGTCCGGGCCGCCGCCAGCACGTCGCCGGTGTCGAGGCCGATCCGCGCGAAGATCAGCGCCAGCTCGTTCATCAGGGCGATGTTGACGTCCCGCTGCACGTTCTCGATCACCTTGGCCGCCTCGGCGACGCGGATCGACGGCGCCCGGTGGATCCCCGCCAGGGCGACGGCCCCGTAGGTCCGGGCCACGATGTCCAGGCTCTCGGGATCGCCCGCGGAGACGACCTTCACCACGCTGTCGAGCCGGTGCGCCCGGTCTCCGGGGTTGATGCGCTCGGGGGAGTAGCCGAGGGCGAAGTCCCGCCCCGCGGTGAGGCCCGAGGCGTCCTCCAGGATCGGGGCGCAGACCTCCTCGGTCGCCCCCGGATAGACGGTGGATTCGAACACCACGATGCCGCCGGGCGACAGGGCGGCGCCGACGATGCGCGAGGCCGCCTCCAGGGCGCCGAGGTCGGGTGTGCGCGCCGGGGTGATCGGCGTCGGCACGGTGACGATGAAGAAGTCGCGCCCGCGCAGGTCGGCGGCGTCGGCGCTCACGCGCAGGCCCGGCAGGTCGGCCTCGGCCACCTCGCCGGTGCGGTCCCGCCCGGCCGCGATCTCCGCGATGCGGCCGGGATCGATGTCGAAGCCGAGACTGTCGAACCCCGCCCGCGCGAAGGCGACGGCCACGGGCAGGCCGACATAGCCGAGCCCGATCACCGCGATCCTGCGACCACGCTCCATCCCCATGCCCCGCCCGCTCCCGTTCCGGTGCCACGGGAGGGAGGCGGCGGGCTCCCGTCAAGCGCGATGGTAGTCGCGATACCACTCCACGAAGCGGGCGATGCCCGTCTCCAGGGGCGTTCCCGCCGTGAAACCGACGTCGCGGGCGAGGTCGGTGGTGTCGGCGTAGGTCTCCGGCACGTCGCCGGGCTGCATCGGGCGGAGATCCAGCAGCGCCTTGCGCCCGAGGGCGCGCTCCAACACGCCGATCATCTCCATGAGGTCGACGGGCTCGGAATTGCCGACGTTGTACAGGCGGTAGGGCGCGAGGCTGGTGCCGGGATCGGGCGCCGCGCCGTCCCAATCCGGGTTGCCGGCGGCCGGCCGGTCGGCGAGGCGGCAGACCGCCTCCACCACGTCGTCCACATAGGTGAAGTCCCGCCGCATCCGGCCCCCGTTGAAGACCATGATGGGCTCGCCCGCCAGGATCGCCTTGGTGAACAGGTACATGGCCATGTCGGGCCGGCCCCACGGACCGTAGACGGTGAAGAAGCGCAGGCCCGTCGTCGGCAGCCGGTAGAGGTGGCTGTAGCTGTGGGCCATCAGCTCGTTGGCCTTCTTCGTCGCCGCGTAGAGGCTGACGGGGTGGTCGACGTTGCCGTGGATCGAGAACGGCATCGCCGTCACCGCGCCGTAGACCGAGCTGGACGAGGCGTAGATCAGGTGCCCCACCCCATGGTGGCGGCAGCATTCGAGCACGTTGAGGAAGCCGGCGAGGTTGCTCGCGGCATAGGCGTGCGGATCGGTGATCGAATGCCGGACCCCCGCCTGCGCGGCGAGGTGGATCACCGTGGTGAAGCGCCCCTCCCGGAACAGGGCGTCCAGGGCGGGCAGGTCGGCCAGATCGAGGCGGTGGAAGGTGTAGCGCGCACCCGACAGCCGGCGCAGCCGCGCCTCCTTCAGGCCGGTGTCGTAATAGGTGTTGACGTTGTCGAGCCCCGCGACCCAACGCCCCTCTGCGATCAGGCGGTGGGCGACATGGTTGCCGATGAACCCGGCGACGCCCGTGATCAGGATGCGCGATTCGGTCATGCTGGGACGACATCTCCTGGCGAACGCTTTTCTACCATGGCGGGAAGGGCCAGCCCACAGCGCCGCGGAACGGCCGCTTCGAGGAAACGTGATCGCAACATTTTAGCCGGCGAGCATTTCGCGCTGTCCCGCCACGCGCTATTGCGCAAAACTCGACTCACGCGCTTGCCGCGGCACCGAACGAGTCCAATCTGTTGACCATGTCCGAGCCCCAGCGCCGTGGCGGAGGTTTCACCCTCCGCACCGTCCCGGTATCCGCGCAACCGCCCGTCCTCGACGAGTTCACCCGGCGTCGCCTGGGGCGGGAGCTGCGTGCCCTCTACGATCCGGTGATCGATGAGCCCATCGACCCGCGGCTGGCGGAACTGCTCCAGCAGCTCGAGACCGACCGGGCCGCCTCCTGAGGCCGAAGGCCGGCCTCATCGTTTGGTGAGCTTTTCGCGGTAGACGCGTCCCGGTCGCCGGGAGGATGTCGATGCGGCTCAGCGTGGTGATCTGCACCTTCGAGCGGCCCGCGCTGCTGGCGGCCCTCCTGCGATCGCTGATCGGCCAGGGCGGCACCGCCGGGGGCGATGTCGAGATCGTCGTGGTGGACAACAGCGACGGCGAGACCGCCCGGCCGGCGGTGGAGGCACTGGCCGCCGCCGCGCCGATGCCGCTGCGCTACCTCACGGCCCATCCCGCCAACATCTCCGTGGCCCGCAACGCCGGCTGCCGGGCGAGCCGGGGCGAGGCGGTGGCCTTCCTCGACGACGACCAGCAGGCCGAGCCGGGCTGGCTCGCCGCGGTGCTCGATGGCCTCGAACGCTTCCCCCACGACGCGTTCTTCGGGCCGATCACCCCGCATTTCGAGGATCCCACGGCGGTGACGCCCGCCGCCCGGACCCTGTTCACCCGCGCCTGGACGGAGCCCGCCGGACGGGAGGTGTTCGCCCTCCGCCGCCCGGCCTCGCAACCCTTCGTGGTGTCCACCGCCAACAGCATCTTCCGGCGTTCCACCACCCTGATGGAGCCCGAGCCCTTCGATCCGGATTTCGGGCAGTGCGGCGGCGAGGACCTTCACCTGCTGAGCCGCCTCGCCCGCGAGGGGCGGCGCTTCGCGTGGCTGCCGGAGGCGAGGGCCACGGACTTCGTGCCCCGGCACCGCTGCGGCACCGGCTACCTCGTCCGCAGGCACTTCGCCGGGGGGCAGGCCTACGCCGCCACGGTGATCCGCACCAGCCCGCGCCCCCTGCGCGACGAGGCGGTGCTGACCGCCAAATCCCTGGTGCAGGTCGGCATGCTGCCGCTCACCGGCATCGCCATGCTCCGGCGGGAGGCGCCGGGTCGCAGCCTCGCCATCCGCGCGGCGGGGATCGCCGGCAAGCTCCTGTGGCGGCGCCTCTATCCCCTCTACCGGGCCGAGGCGGCCTCCCTCGCGCCGCTCCCCACCCCTGCGGGTGGCAGATCGAGCGCCGCGGGCGAGACGAACTGAACAGATCGCCCCGCCGCACCGCGCATTCGCACCGGCCACCGGGTGCATCGCGGTTTTCCCGACCGCCAACACACTATTAACGCTGCCGGCAGTTCAGCCATCGACTTGGCCGCCGGCTTTAACTCCGGGCAAGCGGCTGCGCGTTACGGACAATCGTAGCGGGTATCGCACCCTGCGGGATTCTCGTCCCGTGAGGAACCGTCCCGTTTCGGAGCAGAACGTGCTGGGCAGCGACTTGCATCGACCGGGCTGTGCCCCGGTCCTTGGCTTCGAAGCCGGGATGCCGGGCGCTGCGCAATCGGGGAAAGCCGGTCGATGCAGTTGATCGAACGCGACAACAGCCGCGTCGCCCACACCGTCGAGCGCGACGAGTGGGACATGTTCCGCCTCGAGATCCGCGAGGCGGTCGCGTCCCTGCGCCGCCACGCCTTCGGGATCGGGATGTGCGTGCTGGCGAGCGTCGCCCTGGCAACGCCGGTCGTCCTGATGCGGACGCCCAACTACGTCGGCACGGCGCAGGTCCTCCTCGACCCCCGCGGCCTGAACGTGGTCAGCAACGAGCTCGTGCCGCAGCCGCCCTCGGCCGACGTGAACGACGCGGTCATCGAGACCCAGTCGCGCTTCCTGCATTTCGATGCGGTGCTGCAGGAGGTCGTGCAGCGCCTGCGGCTGACCGAGGACCCGGCCTACATCGCCAAGCCCGGCCTCAGCGCGCGGATCAAGGGCCTGCTCGGCCTGTCGAGCGAGGCCCAGCCGGTGGATGCCGTCGACGTGGCGACCAAGATCCTCGGCAAGCAGACCACCTTCCAGCGCGAGGGCAAGAGCTTCGTCGTCAACCTGTCGGTGAAAGCCAATGACCCGGTGAAGGCGGCCCGCCTCGCCGCGGCGATCGGGCAGGCCTTCGTGGACGACACCGAACGCCGCCGGAAGGAAGTGGTCGTCCGCGCCCGCGACGCCATCGGCGCCACGCTCAAGGGGCAGAGCGAGCACGTCATCGCCGCCGAGCATGCGGTTGAGACGTACAAGCGCGAGATCGGCGTGGTCGATCAGGACGGGCGGAGCGTCAACAGCGCCCGGATCACCGACCTGAACTCGCAGCTCCTGGCCGCGCGCGCCCAGACCCGCGCCGTGGCCTCGCGGGTGGCCGCTTTGGAAGGGCGCAGCCCGTCTCCCGGCGAGGGCGCCGGCGGCGATACCGTCGAATCCTCCACCCTGTCGCAGCTCCGCGTGAACCTCGCCGAGGTGGTCCGGCAACAGGACAACCTGCGGGCGACGCTCGGCCCGCGCCACCCGGCGGCGGTGGAGGTCGATGCCCAGGTGCGCAGCCTGCGCGCCGCCATCGCCCGGGAGACGCAGCGGCTGCAATCCTCCCTGCGCAGCGACCTCGCCGCCGCCCGCAACCGCGAGGACGCGATCACCCGCGACCTCGCCCGCGCCGAGGCCGACACCTCCAAGACCAACACCGCCCTCGTGACCCTGCGCCAGCTGGAGCGCGAGGCCCTGGCCCAGCGCTCCGTCTACGAGAAGACCCTGGGCCGGGAGCGCGAGCTTCTGGAGCAGGAGAGCGTCGGCACCTCGAACGTCTCCCTGGTGAGCGCCTCGAAGCCCGACCCGCAATCGGCCGACGTGCAGCCCGCCCTCGTGTTGGCGGCGGCGGCGCTCCTCGGGCTGCTGGCGAGTGCGGCGGCCGCGGTGCTGTTCGACCGGCGCGGCGGGCGGCTGCACTCGGCGGAACGGCTCACCGCCCGCACCGGCATCCCCGTCCTCGGCATCCTGCCCCTGTCGCGCAAGCGCCTGCGGGAGGCGAGCGAGACCGTCGCCGTCCTCGCCGGCTCCCGGGGCTCGTCCTCGGCGCGGATCCTCACGCGCCTCGCCGACTATCTGGACGAGGCGGCCGAGCGCGGGCAGGTGCGCCTCCTCATCGTCTCGGCCTCGAACGGGCCCATCGCCACGATCATCGCCCAGAACCTCGTTCTGGCGCAGGCCGCCCGGGGGCGCAGGGCGCTGCTCGTCGATGGCGACGCCCGCTCCGGCCGGCTCACCTGGATGATCCCCCGCGATCCGCAATCGGGGGTCGTCTCCTGCACCGTCGAGGGCTACCCGCCCTTCTGCGCCACCGCCGCCAGCGAACGCACCCACCCGGATGCCGCCCCGGACCGGGACGAGGGTTACGACTGCGTCGTCATCGACGGGGGAGAAGGCCAGGACGAGACCCGTCTTCGGCGCAGCGCCGCGACGGCGACGGCGGTGGTGCTGGTGGCCGAGGCGGGCGTCGCCACGAGCGACCGGATCGAGGAGCTGCGTGCGGCGCTCCTGTCGAACGCCGGCAAGATCGCCGGGGCGCTGTTCGTGGTCTCGGGCGCCGACCCCGTCGTGCCGGCCCCGGCCCGCTCGCGGCCGCTGCCGCAGCGCTTCGTCCTGACCGGCGACAAGGAGGCGCTGGCGTGAGCGCATCCTCCCCGTGAGCACGGCGCTTTCGCACCGGGCGTCGCTCCAGGACCTGTCGGCCCTGGCCCCCGCGGCAAGGCGGCCCCGGCACGCGCCGTGGTTCCTGCGGGTCCTGCCCTCCGCCCTCTACCTCGCTTTCCTGGCCTACATGTTCATCGGCGTGATGCCGATGAGCGATGCCAGCGCCATCACCTCCGGCGACGGCAACGCCACCGAACGCCTCGCGGTGCTCGGGATGACCGGGATCGCCCTGGTCGAGATCGTCCGCCGCCGCCGGGTGGTGCTGCCCCTGCTGATGCGCTCCTGGCCGGTCTGGCTCGTGCTCGGCTGGTTCTGCGCCAGCGTGTCCTGGGCGGCATTCCCGGACATCGCCGTGCGGCGCGTCAGCGTCATGGTGTTCCTCTGCCTGATCGCCCTGGCCATCGCCGCCGGCATCGGCCCGCTCCGGCGGACGCTCGGCCTGATGGCGGGCATCCTCGTCGTGGTGATCGCCGGGGACCTCGCGGTGACGGCCCTCAATCCGGCCTTCGCGTTCACCGAGATCGGCGTGCGCGGCTACCACCAGCAGAAGAACGTGGCGGGCCTCGTGGCGATGCTCGCGGTGATCGTCGGCATCGGCTGGACCTGCGCCGCCCCGCGCCCGGGGCGGGTCTTCGCCGGCCTCGCCTTCACGGTGGCCGCCTTCGCCTTCCTCGTGCTCACCAAGAGCAAGACCTCGATGATGCTGGCCCTGCTCGGCGCCGCCCTGCTGCCGGGCATGCTCCTGCTCCGGCGGATGGGCCCGGCGGCGGCGCTGGCCCTCACCCTCATGGGCGCGGGTGCGGTGGCGGTGACCTATCTCGGCGTGACGGCGTTCGGCGGCGACTTCGTCGGGCTCCTCACCCCCGGCAACGACGCGAGCTTCACCGGCCGGACGCAGATCTGGGATTTCGCGGCCTCGGAGATCGCGCGGCGGCCCTGGACGGGGTACGGATTCGGCTCGTTCTGGGACGTGGGCGACGCCAACGACCCATTGCTGCGGGCGCCGCCCGGCTCCTGGCTCGCCACCCTCAAGATCGGAGAACGGGCCGACGTGGTGATCAACGAGGCGCATAACGGCTACCTCGACCTGCGCCTCCAGGGGGGCGCCCCTGCGGTCGCCTTCGCCGTGCTGGCCCAGCTCCTCACCATCTTCGCCCTGGCCGTGAAACTGTTCTCCCGCCGCACCCCCCGCCCGGACGCGGTGGCGGCGGCGACCTTCCTCGTCATCGCCCTCGTGGTGCTGGTCCACAACGCCACCGAGTCGAGCCTCTGGATGCGCGGGCAGGTGCTCGCCAACGTCTCCATCCTCATCAGCCTGCTGGCCTTCCGCCGCGAGCCCACACGGGAGCCGACATGACGATCCGCCGGATCGGCGGCTGGATCGGGGCCGGACTCGCCGACGCGGCGGGACGGCTCGTCATCCTGTCCGCCACGACCGCCTTCCTCGCCCGCACCCTTCCGCCGGGGGATTTCGGCGCCACCGCCCTCACGCTCAGCATCGTCACCGCCTTCTCCATGGCGGTGGGGACGCCCTACGAGGAGGCGCTGACCCAGGCCAAGGTCGTGCGGAGGGCCGACCTCGGGGCGGTGCTCGCCGTCTCGACGGCGGCGGCGTTCGGCTTCCTCGCCCTGTGCGTGCCGGTCGGCCTGCTGCTCGACCACGTCTACGGTCGCGACGACCTCGGCCTGCTCCTGCCGGCCACGGGCCTGCTCCTGATCGCCCAGGGGCCGATGACGCTGGCCACCGCCGTCGCCCGGCGGCGGAAGGCGTTCTACATCATCAACGCGTCGAGCATCATCGGCCACCTCTTCGGGGCGGCGGCGGCCATCGCCCTGGGCTTCGCCGGGGCGGGGATCTGGGCCCTCGTGACCCTGCGCATCGTCCTCGTCTTCACCAGCGCGGCCAGCCTGTTCTGGATGCTCGGCCTCGCCGTGCGGCCGGTCTGGTCGTGGGGCCGCCTGCGCCGGTTCAACCGCTTCGCCGGGCTGGTGCTCGCCGCCCGGGTCGTGGAGAACGCGACATACGTCGTCTACAACACCCTCGTGGGCGCCCTGTTCGGGCTGACGGTGCTCGGCTACCTCAACATCGCCATGCGGCTGATCGAGCCGGTGCGGGGGGCCATCGTCGCCGTGACGCACAACCTGTGCTTCCCGCATTTCCGCGGCAGCGCCCAATCCAAGGAGAATGTCGGCGAGGCCGCGGCGGAGATCGCGCGGGAGAGCTCCGCCCTCGTGGCCCCGACCATGATGGGGCTGGCCGCCGTGAGCCCCCTCGTCGTGCCGCTGATGGCCGGTCCGGGCTGGACCACCGCCGAGCCGATCGCGGCGGCACTGGCCGCCGGCGGCCTCCTCGCCCTGCCCTCGCAGGTGGTGCAGACCGCCCTCTCGGCCAGCGGACGGCCGCAGAGTGTGCTGCTGTCCTACACCGTCGCCCTCGTGACCCTCGCCGCGACCCTGGTGGCGACGGCGGGGATGCATCCGGCGACCATCGGGCTGGCGCGGCTCGCGGGCGACTTCGCGCTGACCGCCACCACCGTCCTGGTCAACGGGCCGCTGATCGGCCTGTCGCCCTGGCCGCTCCTGCGGCGGCTCTCCGGCGTGTGGCTGGCCGCGGCGACGATGGCGGTGATCGTGGCGTGGCTCGGCATCCGCCTCGCCGACTCGCACGGCCAGGTCGTCGCCCTGCTGATCGCGATCCCGGCCGGGGTTCTGATCTACATCCCGCTGCTGTTCCTCATCAGCCGGGCGAGCTTCAATTCCCTGGTGGACAGGATCCGCCCGTTGATCGGACGCGCCGCCCTGGCCGACGCCCGATGACCGGCCCGGTCCTCGTCACCGGCGCGGGCGGGTTCATCGGCCGGGCCGTGGTGGCCCGGCTGGCCGAGACCGGCGTTCCCCTCCGGGCCGGGCTGCACCGGCTGCCGGAGGGCCGCTCGCCGGCCGAAGGCACCGTGCGCTGCGACCTCGACGAGGCGCGCAGCCTCGACGCCGCCTGCGCGGGCGCCTCCGCGATCATCCACGCCGGGGGGAGGAGCGCCGCCGCGATGCCGGACCAGCTCCGCGCCCTCCTCGCCGCGGCGGAGCGGGCCGGCATCGACCGGGTCGTCCATCTCAGCTCCATCGCCGTCTACGGCCCCGAGGAGGGCCGCATCGGCGAGCCGGACGCCCCGCCCGCCACCGCCGCCCCCGACGATCCCTATTGCGCGGCCAAGCGCGCCTGCGAGGCGATCCTGCGGGCCTGGATCGCGGCCCGGCCCGGCCGGCGCGCGGCGATCCTGCGGCCCGGCATCGTCTACGGGCGCGGGAGCGTCCTGTGGGTGGACAGGCCGGCCGCCGCCCTGCGGGCCGGCGTGCTCGGGGATCTCGGCCCCCGCGGCGAGGGGATCGCCGCGCTGGTCCACATCGGCGATGTGGCCGAGGCGGTCCGCTGCGCCCTGGCCGCCCTCAACGGGTCGGGCGCCCGGCTCCTGGCGGCCAACCTCGTGGGGCCGGACACGCCGACCTGGAACGCCTATTTCGCGGCGCTGGCCGGCCGCGCGGGACTGCCGGCGCCGCGCCGCCTCCCGCCGGGGCGGCTCGCGCTCCTCCGCGTCCTGGCGGTGCCGGCCAAGGCGATGGGGCGGCTGCACCTGCCCGCGCCCCGGTCCCTGCGCCTCGTCCCGGCGTCGGGCGAGCTGCGCCTGTTCGCCAGGGCCGCCCGGTACGACACCGCCCGCGCCCGGACCGACTTCGGATTCCGCCCCGCGATCCGCCTCGCGGAGGGCTTGGCCGACGCCCTGCCCTGATGGCCCGCCGCCTGCAGGATACGGCCCATCACGGCGGGGGTGATGGTCCTGAACGGGACGGACCGTCCCGCTGCCGCACACGCATCGCCCAGCCGAGGGACGACAGGATGTCCAGCATCGCCGAGCCGGCCCTTTCCCAGACGGCCGAGGCCGCCCGGCCGTCGCCGCGCACGAGCTTCCTCGACCTGCCCTTCGACAGGCTCGACCAGGCCGGGACGCTCGCCGCCCTGCTCTCGGTGCCGGCGGGGGACCGGTTCCGCTACCTCGTCACGCCCAACGTCGATCACATGATCCGGATCGCCGACGACCCCGCGATCGCCCGGCTCTACCGGGAGGCGTGGTTGTGCATCAACGACAGCCGGATCCTCACCCAGCTCGCCCGGACCTGCGCCATCGACCTGCCGGCCGTGCCCGGCTCGGACCTCGTGGCGGCGCTGCTCACGCACCCGGACCTCGCGGCGGACACGCCCATCCTGATCGTCGGCGGCGGCGACGGGCTCGCGCAGGCGGTCGCCTCCCTCTGCGGCCTGACGCGGGTCGCGCAGATCCGCCCGCCCATGGGCCTGCGCAAGGACCCGGCCAAGCTCGCCGCGACGGTGGAGGCGATCGAGGCCCAGCCGGCGCGCTTCGTGATCCTGGCCGTCGGGTCGCCCCAGCAGGAGATCCTCGCCGCCGCCGTGGCCCAGCGCGGGCGCGCCCAGGGGGTCGGGCTGTGCATCGGCGCCGGCCTCGAATTCCTGGTAGGCGACCGCCCCCGCGCCCCGGCGGTGTTCCGCGCCCTGAACCTCGAATGGCTGTTCCGCCTCGCCTGCGAGCCGACGCGCCTCGCCCGGCGCTACCTCATCGACGGGCCGCGCATCTTCCGGCTGGTCTGGGAGTACCGCCGCGGCGTCCGGTCACCGGACGCCTAGGACGACACATCCGCGCGCCCGATCGCCTGCGCCACGATCGTGCGCCGCGCCTCCGGCGAGAGGGGGATGGTCGACTGGATGCCGAGCCCGTAGCGGCCCGGCCCGACCTCGGGGATTGCGCCTCCCTCGGACCAGACGGTCTCGCACAGGCTGGCCTCGCTCGGGACGTGGCCGGCGGCGGCCAGTCCGAGCACCTTGTCGCAATAGACGCCGTAGAGGATGTACTCGGAGAAATCGCGGGTGCCGGCCAGGGCCTCGATGGGGTCGCGGCCGGTGGTCTGGCCGATCCGCTCCAGCAGGCCGCGAACGTTGGCCCGCCGCCACGTCACGAACTGATCGATGTAGTCGGCCCCGTGATACGCCGAGGGCTCCAGGCCCAGCAGCGCCGAGGCCGCCCTATGCCAGGGGGCGTGCATGGGATCGTCGGCCGCGCCGGGGAACCGGGCGAGGCGCACGCCCCCGTCCGCGCTCAGGGCGCCGGCCGGCAGGGGGCGGACGAAGGCGGTGTCGCTGTCGAGGTGGAGCACCGTGTCCGTGGCCGCGCCCGCGGCGGCGTTGAGCTTCATGATCTGCTGGGCGATCCAGCCCCGGACCGGCCGCCCCCTGAACGAGACGTAGACGTTGCGCCGTGGCAGCCTGAGGCGCCGCCGCCATTCCGGCCCCGGCAGGGGCAGTTTGCGCAGCCAGCCCGGCAGAAGGTCCTCCTGCGGCACGAGGGCCCGTCGCCCGCCGGCGAGCGGCCGGAACAGGGGGATGTCGGCCGCCGGCACCGCCAGGAGGTGCGCCGCCCCGGCGGGGGCGAAGCGGTCCGCCGTCTCGCAGAGGAGGCGGCAGCACTCGAAATCGCCCGCGAAGGACAGGGTGATCAGGGTCGGCGGCGTCGCGCGGTCCATCGTCGGTGGCTTCCTCGTCCGGGCCCGTCAGAGCGCCCAGTCCATCGGCCGCATCGCCCCGACCTGCGACGAGACGGTCGCGGGGCGCGGGAAGCGTTCGGGGTGTTGCAGCATCTCGGTCACCTCGGTGATGTGGACGGCGAGGTCCGCATCCATCCGGGGGGGCCGGTCTCCGGCGACGGCGTCGGCGAAGTCCCGCACGCCGCGCATGAAGTCCATCGTCGGCTTGCCCCGCCCGCCGCGGAACGGCACCGGCCGCGCCGCCGGCACCACCTTCCCCCGGCGGCCGGGGAAGCGCCGCTCCAGCAGCCTGTCCAGGCGGGTCGTGGCCGTCCGCTTCAACCTCACGGGGCCGGCGAAGTCCCACGGCTCCTCGACTTGGAGGACGCCCCCGTCGCCGACGATCCGCAGGCGGTGATCGTAGGGCGCCACGATGGAATTCGTGACGCGGGCGACGATGCCCCCGTCGAATTCCAGCAGGCCGCAGGAGAAATCCGGGGCCGGATGCACCGGCTGGTCGCATTCCTTGTCGGGGATCAGCAGGGCGGCGTGCGCCGTGACCCTCCGCACCGGGCCGAACATGGCCACGAGCAGCGTCACCACGTAGCCCGCATGCTCGAAGGTGCATCCCGTTTCGAATTCGCCCTCCGCGGGCCAGCGCCGCCCGCTGCGGCTGATCCAGCGGCGGTAATCCGCCTTGTGGACCATGCCGTCGTCCAGCTCGGCGTAGACGAGGCGCACCCGGCCGACCGCGCCCTGCCGCACCGCGCGCCAGAGGGTCTGCGCCTGCTCGCCGAGGATGTTGCTCGGCGCGGCGCCCAGGCGCACGCCCGCGGCCCCGGCGGCGTCGCGCAGGGCGCGAGCCTCGCCGAGGGTGAGCCCGAGGGGCTTCTCCGAATAGACGTGCCGCCCCGCCGCGATGGCGGCGCGGGTGACGGGGGCGTGGTTCTCCGGGTCGGTGAGGTTCAGGACGACGGACAGGCCGGGCTCGGCCAGGAGGTCGCCGAGCGAGGCGAAGGTCCGGTCGCCCCAGGTGCGGGCGAAGGCCGCGAGGCGCTCGGGATCCCGGTCGTAGACCCCAACGAGGTCGAGCCCGTCCGCGTGCAGGTCCAGGCAGTAGCGGTACATGTCGGCGACGTAGCCGCACCCCACCAGGGCGATGCGCACGCGGTTTTCGCCTCGACCGGACATCGCACCCCCGACAGCACTAAATTTACCAAGTTGATGAAAATGAGAGCGCAGACCGGCTATTGATCCCACGATCCATGATGCCGACTTCATTATTGACTGAGATAAGTCGCGACACCGCGCAAGTTAGAACGTCTCGGTTAGCTATTGATGAACCCCCCTGAAAGCATCGGAGACGGCATGCCCGGTACCGAGCCGTTCGCGGTGAGCGTGGTGATACCGACGCTGAACCGTCACCGGGCGCTGGAACGCGCCCTGTCCTGCATCCTGGCGCAGCAGTTGCCGGCGGGGCATGCGGCGGAAGTCATCGTGGTCGACAACTCCATCGACGGGAACGCCAAGCCCCTCGTCACCCGCCTGGCCGCGGCGGCCGCGATGCCGGTCGTCTACGTCTCCGTGCCCCGGCCGGGGATCGCGACCGCGCGCAACGCGGGGATCGCGGCGGCCCGGGGCCGGTGGATCGCCTTCATCGACGACGACGAGACCTGCGGGCCGCAATGGCTCGCCTCGCTGCTGGCGGTCGCCCACCGGGGCGGGTTCGACGCCGTGTTCGGCCCGGTGAACGCCAACGCCGACGACGGCGTCGAGATCGGCCCCTTCGCGGCCTATTTCGCCCGCGGCGTGACCGCGGGGGACAGCGAGGACGTGACCCACCGCGCGCCCTACCTCGGCACCAACAACTCGCTGTTCTCGGCCGCCGTCTGTGCGGTGCCGGGGGGGCCGTTTGAAGAGCGGCTGAACAGCGTCGGCGGGGAGGACAGCCTGTTCCTCCAGCGCCTCGTCCTGGAGGAGCGCCGCTTCGGCTGGGCGTCGCAGGCCGAGGTGACGGAATGGGTTCCGCCCCGCCGGCTCGACTGGGCCTACGTGCGCCGCCGCCGGTTCCTGAGCGGGCAGATCCGCACCTTCGTCAACGAGATGGTCTATCCCCGCCGCCGGATCGAGGTGGCCCGGTGGATGGCCGTCGGCGTGGCCCAGACCATCGTCTCCGGAGCGCTCTCGCTGATCCTGAAGCCGATCAACCCGCCCGCCGCCCGGCACCACCGGATCGCGGCCTGCGGCGGTCTCGGCAAGGTGTTCTGGATGACGCGCTTCCGCGGCTCCCTGTACGGGACCGGGCTGGTGTCGTGAATCCCAGCCGGCGGGCGCTGCTCGCGGGGGCCGGCGCGGCGGGCTGGGCGACGATCGCCGGGGCCGGGCCCGTGGCGGCCGTCCGGGTCCGCAACGGCGCCGCCCCGGTGGCGGTGAGCCCGCTCATCTTCGGCTCGGGCGAGATCGGCACCCTCGACGGGGGACCGCCCTCGGCGGAGCTGGACAGGGCGGCGGGCGTCACCCTCCGGCGCTTCGGCGGCAACTTCGCGACGACTTACAACTGGACCACGAACGCCTGCAACGCCGGCAAGGATTGGCAGCACGCCAACGGCGACTTCCTGGCCGAGACCCTCGGGTTGCCCGCCGCCGGGCGGAACGAGCCCGCCGGGGCGATCGCGGCGATGCACCGGGCCTCGCTCGCCATGGGCGCACGCAGCATCGTGACCCTGCCCCTCACCGGCTTCGTGGCGGCGGACAAGGACGGCCCCGTCCCCCCGGGGCAGGCCGCCCCCTCCCCGCGCTTCGTGCCCGTCGCCTGGGCCGGACGGCGAGCGGCCTCCGAGTCCATCGACCCCCGCGTGGCCGATATCCCGCACCTGCTCGCGCGGCTGGTGGCCCGGTACGGCCCGGCCTCGGACGCCACGGGGATCCGCGGCTACATCCTCGACAACGAACCCGGCCTCTGGGCCACCCAGCACCCGCGGATCGTCCGCGCCCCGGTGCGGATCGCCGACCTCATCGCCCGCTCCATCGCGGCGGCGCGGGCGATCAAGGCCATCGACCCCGAGGCCTGGGTGATCGGCCCGGCGAACTGGGGCGCCACGGGGATGGCGACCCTGCAGAACGCCCCCGACTGGGCGGCCTACGCGTCGCACGGCAGCTTCCTCGCCGCCTATCTCGCGGCCTTCAGGCTGGCCTCCGAGCACGAGGGCCGGCGCCTCCTCGATGCGCTCGACGTCCATTGGTATCCGTTCAGCGACCGGGGCACCCTCTACCGCACCGAGGATCCGGCGCTCGCCGCCCCCCTCCTCGATGCACCGCGCTCGCTCACCGAGCCCGGCTTCCGCGAGGCGAGCTGGGTCTCGCGTGCTTTGCCGGTCGCCGATGCGGGCGGCCTCGCCCTCCCCCTGCTTCCGGGCCTCGAACGGCTGGCCCGGGACAACTTCCCCGGCACGCGGATCGCCGTCACGGAGTACAATTACGGCGGCGCGGGCCAGCTCGCCTCCGGCCTCGCCCTGGCCGACGCCCTGGCGCGGTTCGCCCGGCCGGACATGCTGCTCGCCTCCCATTGGGGCGCGCTGGCCGGCCGGCTCGGGGCCGCCTTCCGCCTCTACCGCGACTATGACGGCGCGGGTGGACGGTTCCCGGACCGGGACCTTCCCGTGGACGTGCCGCGCCCGGACATCCTCACCGTCCGGGCGGGGGTGGAGGGGGGCAGGCTCCACCTCGTCCTGATCAACCGGGCGCCCGAGGCGCAGCCCGTCGAGGTCGCCCTCGACCGGCCCCTGCCCGCCTCCCGGCTCACGCGCCACGGCTTCGATGCCGCACACGCCGACATGGCCGCGATGGGCCCGGCCGAGCCCGTCTCCGGCGGCACGCTGCGGCTGATGCTGCCGCCCCGCTCGGCACAGCATTGTGTGGTCGCACCCGCCTAGGGGCCAAGGACCGCCGTTGTGCCGGAACCCGAGTCCGGTTACACAGTTCCGATGACGGTGCCCCGCGAGGGGTGAAAAGGGAACGCGGTGAGGGGGGACCCGAACCCGCGGCTGCCCCCGCAACTGTAAGCGGCAAGCGCCCGCCAGCAGCCACCGGAGCGATCCGGGAAGGCGGCGGGCGCGCCGAGCCGCGAGCCAGGAGACCTGCCGTCATCCCAGGACTTCGCAACGCCGCCGGTGGGGCGGCTGGAGAACAGCCATGACGACCTCGACGCAGACCACGACCCTCGCCCCCGTCGCCGTCCGCGCGAACGACCGGCTGATGGCGGCCACGCTGGCGGCCTTCCTCGGCCTCGGCCTCGTGTTCATGGCGGGCTTTTCGCCGGCCATCGCGTTCCACAACGCGGCGCACGACTTCCGGCACGCCCAGAACTTCCCCTGCCACTGACGCCAGCGCGCCAGGGATGATTCTCCGACTTCTGTCGGCGGCCCTCGCCGCCGGCTTCCTCGCGGCCGTCGTCGCCACGGGGCTGCAACTCTCCCTCACATCGCCCCTCATCCTCGAGGCCGAGCGGTACGAGCAGCGGGAGCCCAGCCGCGCGGCCGAAGTCCTGCCGCGCACCCTTCCCATCGTCCTCGCCCATTCGGGGCACGACCACGCGGCGCCCGACGCCGCGCCGGAATGGCAGCCGGCCCCCGGCCTCCAGCGCATGGCCTTCACCGGCCTCGCGACACTGGTCGGCGGCGTCGGCTACGCCCTGATCCTCGGCGCGGTGCTGCTCGCCTGCGGCCGGGAGCCGACCCTCCAGACCGGCCTCGCCTTCGCGCTGGCCGGCTTCGCCAGCGTCGCCCTGGCCCCCGGCCTCGGCCTGCCGCCGGAACTGCCCGGCCAGGAGGCCGCGCCCCTCCTCGCCCGGCAGGCCTGGTGGGCCATGACCGCGGTCTCCACCGCCATGGGCCTCTACCTGATCGGCGTCCGGCGCTCGCTGATCGCGATCCTCGGCGGGCTGGTGCTGATCGTGGCGCCGCACGTCGTCGGCGCGCCGCAGACGCCGGACGGAGCCTCGGAACTGCCGGCGGCGCTGGCGGCGCAGTTCGCGGCCCGGTCGCTGGCCATCGGCGCGGTGTTCTGGGCTATGATCGGCCTTGGCCTGGGCTGGGCGTGGCAGAGCTTCGGCTCTGCAGGGAGACGGCATGCCTGAAGGCGGGACGACCCTCTACGTCTGCACCACCTGCCGACGGGAGGGTGACGACCCCGAAGGCCCCCGGGCCGGCGCCCGGCTGCACGCCGCGCTCGCCCGGCGGGCCGAGGGCCTGCGCGTCGAGCCGGTGGAATGCCTCTCGGTGTGCAAGCGCCCGTGCACGGTGGCCGTGGCCTCCCCCGGCCGCTGGACCTACATCTACGGCGACCTCGACGCCGAGGCCGCCGCGGACACCATCCTCGACGGCCTCAAGCGCTATGCCGGCACCCCGGACGGGATCGTGCCCTGGCGGGAGCGCCCCAAGGAATTCCGCTCGGGCGTGATCGCCCGCATCCCGCCGTTCCCCCCTGTCCCCGAGGCCACCGAATGACCATCGTCGCGAAGATCCCCTGCACGATCGTCACCGGGTTCCTCGGTGCCGGCAAGACGACGCTCGTCCGCCACGTCATTGAGCACGCCAAGGGCCGCCGCCTCGCGATCCTCGTGAACGAGTTCGGCGATGTCGGCTTCGACCGCTCGTTCCTGGCCGCCTGCGGCGTCGAGGGCTGCACGGAGGAGTCCATCGTCGAGCTTCCGAACGGCTGCATCTGCTGCACCGTGGCGGACGATTTCGTGCCGGCGCTGGAGACGCTCCTCGCCCGCGACGAGCCCCCCGAGCACATCCTGATCGAGACCTCCGGCCTCGCCCTGCCGAAGCCCCTGGTCCAGGCGTTCCAGTGGCCGGCGATCCGCTCCCGCGTGACCGTCGATGGCGTCGTCGCGGTGGTGGACGGCCCGGCGGTGGCCACCGGCGCCTTCGCCGACGACCCCGAGGCCTCGGCCGCCCAGCGCGCGGCCGACACGTCGGTGGACCACGACAACCCCCTCGAGGAGGTGTTCGAGGACCAGCTCCTCTGCGCCGACCTCGTGGTGCTGAACAAGGCCGACCTGCTCGACGCGGCGTCCCTCGCCAAGGTCCGCGCCGAGGTGGAGGCCCACCTGCCCCGCGCCGTGAAGCTGATCGAGACCCAGAACGGCGCCATCGACCCCCGCGTGCTGCTCGGCCTCGGCGCCGCTGCGGAGGACGACCTCGCCAACCGCCCCTCGCACCACGGCGAGGGGGAGGACCACGATCATGACGACTTCGAGACCGTCGCCCTCCCCGTCCGCCCGGCGGTGACGGCCGGCGATCTCGCCGCCCGCGTCGAGAAGGCGGCGGAGACCGAGGGCGTCCTGCGGATCAAGGGTTTCGTGGAGGTCGAGGGCAAGCCGATGCGCCTCGTGGTGCAGGGCGTCGGCCGCCGGGTCTCCCACCATTTCGACCGGCCGTGGCGGGCGGGCGAGGCCCGGGACGGGCGCCTCGTGGTGATCGGCCTCAAGGGCTTCGACCAGGGCGCCGTCGCCAGGGCGCTGGCAGGATGAGGCGCGGACCGGACACGTCCCGCGCCGCCTGAGGGGGGAGCGCCATGCACCTCCTGCGCGTCGATACGGTCTCCCTGGACGAGGGCGAGGCGGCGGTGGATCTCGGCCAGGAGCCGGGTGACCTCGTGATCCTGTCCTTCACGGATAGCGACCTCGCCGGGCTCGCCTGGGTCCATGGGACGGAGCCGGGGCTGCCGTCCCTGCGGCTGGCCAAGCTCGCCAAGCTCCGGCACCCGCTCTCGGTCGATCTCTACGTCGAGAAGGTAATCGCCCGCGCCCGCGCGGTGGTGATCCGCTGCCTCGGCGGGCTCGATTACTGGCGCTACGGCATCGAACGATGCGCGGCGGCGGCACGGGCGCACGGCGTCGTGCTGGCCGTGCTGCCGGGGGACGACCGGCCGGACGACCGGCTGGCGGAGTTCTCGACCGATCCCGCCTTCGCCGACGACCTCGACGGCTATTTCCGCGCCGGCGGGCCGGAGAACCTGCGCCGGATGCTCCGACGCCTCGCGGCCGGGATCGGCGAGGGCGGGGCCGCCGAGCCGGCCGTGCCCCTGCCGCGCGGCTTCGCATGGTGCCCCGGCTGCGGGCCGGTCGAGCTGGACGTGGCGCTGGCGGCGGGCGCGAGCGCCGTGCCGCTCCCCCCCGTCCTTGCGAGCGGAGCGAAGCTATCCAGCGAAGCGCCACCTCCTGGAGCGGCCCACCTCCCTGGATTGCGTCGCTCTCGTAAGGACGGGGGGAGTGGATTGGGCCGGGGCGTGTCCCCCCTCGCCCTGCTCCTCGTCTACCGCTCGGCGATCCTCGGCGGGGACACCGCCCCGTTCGAAGCCCTGGCCCTCGCCCTGAGGGAGCGCGGCGTCGGCGTGCTGGTGCTCGCCGTGTCCAGCCTGAAGGATCCCGAGGCCGTCGCCGCGGTGAAGGACGCCCTCGCCGCACGCTCGCCGGACATCGTCATCGCCGCCACCGCCTTTTCGGCCCGGGACGATGCCGGGTTCGTCCTCGACCGGGCGGGCTGCCCAGTGCTGCAGGCCTTTACCGTGGGCTCGCCCCGGGACGCTTGGGCGGCCTCGGCGAGGGGGCTCGGCGCCTCCGACCTCGCCATGCAGGTGGCCCTGCCGGAATTCGACGGGCGGCTCTCCGGCTTCCCCATCGCCTTCAAGGAGGAGGCGCCGGAGGTGGCGGGCTTCTCCGAGCGGCGGCTCGTGCCCCATGCGGAGGGCATCGCGGCCCTGGCCGACCGGGCCTGCGGCTGGCTGCGCCTCGCCGCCCTCCCCTCCGCCGAACGGCGGGTGGCCGTGGTGCTGTCCGACTACCCGGCCCGGGGCGGCCGGGCGGGCTTCGCCGTCGGGCTCGACACCCCCGAGAGCGCCCGCGCCGTGTTCGCCGACCTTGCGGCGGCCGGCTACCCCGCCGCCCCGCTGCCCGAGGCGGACGCCCTGATGCAGGCGCTGACCGGGGGCGAGCCCAGCTTCGCGGTGCCGCTCGCGGACTACGCCGCATGGCTCGCTACCCTGCCGGAGGCGGCCCGCGCCGCCCTGACCGACGCCTGGGGTTCGCCGGGAGACGATCCCGCCTGCCGCGACGGCGCCTTCCGATTCCGCATGGTGGGGGGGTGTGAATCTCCTCTCCCCGTCATGCCGGGAGAGGGCTTCGGCGACCCTGTCGTCGCCGAAGCGAGGCGGCAGCCGATGGTGGGGGGGGCGGCAGAAGGAGCCTCATCCGGACAGCCCCCTCACCGCCGCACCGGCTCCGCCTCCGCTTCCGTCATGGACGCCGAGGGCCATGAAGGCCTCTCCCCGCAAGACGGGGAGAGGGAAGGCCCGTGCCCCCCCTGCGCCCTGTTCCTCCAGCCCGACCGGGGGCGTGATACCGACCGCAAGGCCGGCTACCACGACCCCGACCGGGTGCCGACCCACGCCTACCTCGCCTTCCATCTCGGCCTGCGCCGGCACTTCGACGTCCTGGTCCAGCTCGGCACCCACGGCACCGCGGAGTGGCTGCCCGGCAAGGCGGTGGCCCTGTCGCCGGGCTGCTGGCCCGCGCTCTGCGTCGGCGGCCTTCCGGTGGTCTACCCGTTCATCGTCGACGATCCCGGCGAGGCGGCTCCGCTCAAGCGGCGCCTCGGTGGCATCGCGCTGGGTCACCTGACCCCGACCGTCGCCGTCGCCGGCCTGCCGCCGGAGACGGCGCGGCTGCGCGAGCTGGTGGAGGAGTATTCCTCCGCCACGGTGCTCGACCCGCGCCGGGCGCGGCTGCTGGCCGCGTCCATCCTGGAGGAGGCGGACGGCCACGGGCTGCTGGCAGGCGCCGGAATCGTCCCCGGCACGCCGATGGAGGACGCGCTGAGTGCCCTCGACGCGCATCTCTGCGACCTCGGAGAGACGACCTTCCGCGACGGGCTGCACGTCTTCGGCCGCGCCCCCGGGGAGGCGCCGGATGCCGTCCGGGCCTGCGCGACGGGGGAGCGGGCCGGGCTGCTCGCCGCCCTCGACGGACGCTTCGTGCCCCCCGGCCCCGCCGGGTCGCCCTCCCGCGGGCGCCTCGACGTGATGCCGACCGGGCGCAACCTCACCACCCTCGACCCGCGGGCGATCCCGAGCCGGGCCGCGACCCTGCTCGGCGAGAAGGCCGCCGCGGCGGTCGTCACCCGCTACCTTCAGGACGAGGGCGCCTACCCGGCCCGGATCGTCATGGACCTCTGGGCCTCGCCGACCCTGCGCACGGGGGGCGAGGATGTCGCCCACGCCCTGGCGCTGATGGGCGTCCGGCCGGTCTGGGACCATGCCAGCACCCGCGTCACCGGTTTCGAGGTGCTGCCGCTGGCCGTCCTCGACCGGCCGCGGGTCGATGTCACCGTGCGCGTCTCCGGCGCGTTCCGCGACACCTTCCCCGACACGCTGGCGCTCCTCGACCGGGCCGTCCGCGCCGTGGCCGCCCGCGACGAGGAGGACGAGGACAACCCGCTGGCCGCCGCCGCCCGGAGGGGCGAGGCCGCCGCCCGGGTCTACGGCGCCGCGCCGGGCCGCTACGGGGCGGGCGCCGCCGCCCTCGCCCTCGACGGGGAATGGGACGGCCGGGACGACCTCGGCCGGGCCTATCTCGATGCCAGCGGCTACGCCTACGGCGACCGTGAGGGGCCGGATGCGGGTTTCGGCCGCCTCGTGGCCGGGGCGGACGCCTACGCCCACGCCTTCGACGTGGCCGAGCGCGACCTGTTCGACGGCGACGCCGCCGTGGACGCCATGGGCGGCTTCGCCGCCGCCGCGACCCTGGCCGGCGCGAAGCCCGCCCTCTACAGCCTCGACGTGTCGAAGCCCGAGCGCCCGAAGGCCCGCACCGCCCGCGAGGACGCCGCCCGGCTGATCCGCGGCCGCCTCGCCGATCCCCGCTGGATCGCCGCCCAGCTGCGCCACGGCTACCGGGGGGCGCAGGAGCTGGCCCAGGGGCTCGACGCGGTGTTCGTCCTCGCCGCCGGAAGCGACGCCGTGACCGATGCCGGGTTCGAGACGCTCTATTCCGCCTGGATCGCCGACCCGGAGGTGTTCGAGCACCTGCGCGCCGCCAACCCGGCCGCCACCCGCGCGATCCTTGACCGGTTCGATCAGGCCCGGGACCGGGGCCTGTGGGTGAGCCGCCGCAACGCACTCCCCGCCGACGCCCTGCTCGGGGAAGCGGCCGAATGAGCCGGCGCGCCCTCCCCGATGGCGCCCGCCGGGGCTGGTGCCCCGGCCTCGCCCGCCCGATGCCGACCGGCGACGGGCTCCTCGCGCGCCTTCACCCGCCGCTGGGAGTGCTGACCCTGCCGCAGGCCCGCGCCGTGGCCGAGGGCGCCCGCCGCTACGGCAACGGGCACCTCGACCTGACCGCCCGGGCGAACCTCCAGATCCGCGGTGTGAGCGAGGCGACGACGGCTCCGCTCGCGGCCCTGCTCGCCGCCGCCGGCCTCGGCGACACCCGCACCGACGGCGGCCCCCAGCGCCTCACCCTGACCGGGCCGCTCGCCGACGACGCCATTCGCACCCTGGCCCGCGCCATCGAAGCCGCCGGGCGCGGCATCCCCGGCCTGCCCGCCAAGACGCTGGTGGCGGTGGGGTTCGCCACGGACGAGGCGGACCTGTCGGTGGTGCCGGTAGCGGAGGGGCGGGTGGCGATCGGCCTGGCGACGGCTGCCGAGGCCATCGGCGTCTCCCCGCTGGCGGACGCCCCGGCCGTGGTGGCGTCCCTCCTCGCGGCCTTCGCGGCCACCGGACAGCGCCGGATGCGCGATCTGACGGCGGATGAATTGCGCGCGATCCTCCCTCCCCCCTCTGCGGGGGAGGGTGGCCCCCGAAGGGGGTCGGGAGAGGGGAGCGACGGTGGAGGCTGTGGCACGGCCCCCTCACGACACACAGTGCCCTTTCCGGCAGCCGCGTTCCCCTCTCCCCCCCCGCTTCGCGGGGTACCCTCCCCCGCAGAGGGGGGAGGGAATTCCGCAGTCGCGCTCCCACCCCGGCATGGCGAGCAAAGCGAAGCAATCCAGGGAAGCGAGGCGCTTCCGAACGGGGCGCTGCTCGCGATGACGGCCATCGGGCCGGCGCCCGGCCTGTCGGTCATCGACGGCCCGACCGGCATCGCCGTCCTCACCCTCGACGCCCCGTTCGGCCGCTGTACCGCCGACGCGTTCGTGCGGCTGATCGCCGTCGCGGAGGACATCGGTGCGGCGGAGTTCCGCCTGACGCCCTCCCGCGGCATCGTGCTGGTGGCCGCCCGGCCGGAGCGGGTGAAGGCCCACCTCCCCGCCCTCGCGGCGGACTTCATCACCGGCGCGGAGGATCCCCGCCGGGCGGTGGCCGCCTGCACTGGGGCGCCCGCCTGCGCCTCGGGCACCACGCCGACGCTCGCCGACGCCGCGCGCCTCGCGGACGCGTTCCAACCGCTGGCCGCGCGGGGCCTGTCGGCGCACGTCTCCGGCTGTGCCAAGGGCTGCGCCCGGCCGGGCCCGGCGGACCTCACCCTCGTCGGGCGGGACGGGGATTACGCCATCATTGTCGGCGGCGCCCCGGGCGATCCGTCGTTACTGCAAATCCCTATCGAGACGGCTTTGGAGCGGTTAGGAAGGGCGGCAACAGTCGGGCTCGCCGCCGCCTTCGCGCCGGAGACCATCGACAGGGGGAGGAACCGGAGACCCGCATGAGCGCGAGTTTGAACACCCTGCTTCCGCAGACCTCGCGCCAGGAGTCCTCTCACCAAGAGACCTCTCGTTACGAGTATGTCCGCGACGGCGGCGCGATCTACGCGAAGTCCTTCGCGATCATCCGCGGCGAGGCCGACCTCGCCCGTTGGTCCGGCGCGGCGGAACGCTGCGTGGTGCGCATGATCCACGCCTGCGGCATGACCGACCTGCCCGCCGACGTGGAAATGGCGGAGGGTTTCGCGGAGGCCGGCGTGGCCGCCCTGAAGGCCGGCGCCCCCGTGCTGTGCGACGTCCACATGGTGGCCGACGGCGTCACCCGCGCCCGGTTGCCGGCCGACAACCGGGTCATCTGCACCCTGCGCGATCCGCGGGTGCCCGAGATGGCGCAGCGGATGGGCACCACCCGCTCCGCCGCCGCGATGGACCTGTGGCGCGAGCACCTGCCCGGCAGCGTCGTGGCGGTGGGCAACGCGCCGACCTCCCTGTTCCGCCTGCTCGAACTGCTGGACGAGGGCGTGGCGCCCCCGGCGGCCATCATCGGCATCCCGGTCGGGTTCGTCGGCGCGGCGGAATCGAAGGAGGCCCTGGCCCGCGACGGCCGGGTGCCGTTCGTGGTGGTGCACGGGCGCCGGGGCGGGAGCGCGATGGCGGCGGCGGCGGTCAACGCGCTGGCCAGCGAGGTCGAGTGATGGACGGGCTGACGCCCTTCGAGGGCGAGACGGGGGAGCACCCGCGCCCGGCCACGACGGGGACGCTCTACGGGGTCGGCATGGGGCCGGGGGACCCGGACCTGCTCACCGTCAAGGCGCGGCGGATCCTGGAGCGGGCGCCGGTCCTCGTGCACTTCTGCAAGCAGGGCAAGCGCGGCAACGCCCGGGGCATCGCGGACGCGATCCTGCGCGACCCCTCCCGCGAGTTGCCGCTGGCCTATCCCTACACCACCGAATTGCACCCGGAGCACCCGGATTACGTGGCGGCGCTAGCCGCCTTCTACGACGAGGCGTCGGAGCGCCTCGCCGGGCACCTCGATGCCGGGCGGGACGTGGCGATCCTGTCGGAGGGCGATCCGTTCTTCTACGGCTCGTTCATGCACCTGTGGCGGCGGCTGAAGGACCGGTTCCCGGTGGACGTGATCCCCGGCGTCACCGGCATGTCGGGCTGCTGGACCCGGGCCGGCACGCCGATCACCTGGGGCGACGACGTGCTCACCGTCCTGCCGGCGACCCTGCCGCTGCCGGTGCTGATCGAGCGCCTGCGCGGCACCGACGCCGCCGTGGTGATGAAGCTCGGCCGGCACCTGCCGAAGGTCCGCGCCGCCCTGGCCGAGGCGGGGCTGCTGGCCCGGGCGGTCTACGTGGAGCGCGGGACGATGGCCGGCGAGCGGGTCATTCCCCTCGCCCTGAAGGCGGACGACGAGGCCCCGTATTTCTCGATGGTCCTGCTGCCCGGCGAGGGCCGGAGGCCGTGAGCGGCAGCGTCACGGTCGTCGGGCTCGGCCCCGGCGACCCGTCCCTGCTGACGGAGTCCGCCCGCCGCGCTCTCGATGCGGCCGAGGATCTGATCGGCTACTTCCCCTACGTGTCCCGGGTGCCGGAGCGGCCGGGCCTCGTCCGCCATGCCAGCGACAACCGGGTGGAGGTCGACCGCGCCCGCCATGCCCTGAGCCTCGCCGCCGCCGGCCGGCGGGTGGCGGTGGTCTCGGGGGGCGACCCCGGCGTGTTCGCCATGGCGGCGGCGGTGTTCGAGGCGGTGGAGCACGGGGAGCCCGGCTGGCGTGACCTCACCATCACCGTCGAGCCCGGCATCACCGCCATGCTCGCCGCCGCCGCGCGGCTCGGGGCGCCGCTCGGAGGGGATTTCTGCGCGATGTCCCTGTCCGACAACCTCAAGCCCTGGCCGGTGGTGACCGCCCGGCTGGAGGCGGTGCTGCGGGCCGATTTTGTGATCGCCCTCTACAACCCGATCTCCTCGGCGCGGCCCTGGCAGCTCGGCGCGGCCCTGGAACTCGCCGCCGCCATCCGTGCCCCCGACACGCCGGTGATGTTCGCCCGCGCGATCAGCCGGCCGGACGAAGCGATCCGCGTGACGACGCTCGCCGAAGCCCCCTCCGCGCCCGCCGACATGGCGACGATGGTGATCCTCGGCGCCTCCGGCACGCGGCTGATCCCGCGGGAGGGAAAGGCGCCGTTCGTCTACACCCTGCGCAGCGTGCCGGGGGCGGCGTGAGCCCCCGCCGCCGCCGCGCTTTCCCTCGACCCTCCGCGAGGGAGGGGGGCCCTCGCGTCGGTGGGGGTCGGGAGGGGGCCGTCGCGACGGTTCCGGCCACGCGACCCCCCTCTCCGCCCGAGGCGCCCTCCCCCACGAGGGGGCGACGGAGCCATGGGGCGTCATTGCGAGCCCAGCGAAGCGATCCCGCAGCGCCATGCCGAGTGATGTCCCGCTGCAACCGCGACGACGGCGGGGCGGCGGGATTGTCAGCAACGCGACTTCCTCAGCCACGCCAGCGCGCCCGCCGCATCCGACACGCTGTCCACATCGGGCTTGTCCGGCCGGCGGACCATCACCACCGGCAGGCGAAGGCGGCGGGCGGCGAGGAGCTTGCCCCGCGTGGCCGCGCCGCCGGCATTCTTGCTGACGACCACCGCGATGCCGGCCTCCCGCATCAGCGCCGCCTCGGCCTCGGCATCGAAGGGGCCGCGGGCGGCGATCGTCCTGAGATGCGGCACCGGCAGGGCATCGCCCACCGGCTCGATGGTGCGGACGACGTAGGAATGCTGCGGGGCCACCGCGAAGGCCGCCACCTCCTGCCGGCCGATGGTGAGGAACACCGTGCGCGGCTCCGGCCCGAGGGCGGCCACCGCGCCGGCCATGTCGGCGACCTCCGTCCAGCGGTCCCCCTCGCCCGCCACCCAGGGCGGACGGCGGATCGCCAGCAGCGGCACCCTCGCCTGCCGGGCCGCGATGGCGGCGTTGGCGGAGATCCGCGCGGCGAAGGGGTGCGTGGCATCGATCAGGCGGTCGATACGCTCCTCCGCCAGATACCGGGCGAGGCCGTCCGCACCGCCGAATCCGCCCGTGCGCGTGGGCACGGGGCTCGCCATCGGCGCGCTGGTGCGCCCGGCGAGGGAAAGCGTCGTCGCGAAGGCGCCGTCGCCGGCGAGCTGCCGCGCGAGGGCGGTGGCCTCCGTGGTGCCGCCGAGGATCAGGAGTCGCGTCGGGGAATCGGGCATGGCCGCCTTGTCCGCGTCCGCTGAGCCCGTGTCGAGCCGCTGGCTGGCCATCGTCGGCATCGGGGAGGACGGGCGGGCGGGCCTTTCCCCCGCCGCCGCCGCCGCCCTCGACGGGGCGGAGGTGGTCTATGGCGGGCGCCGGCACCTCGCCCTCGCCGCGCCCCTCGCCGCCGAGACCCGCCCCTGGCCGAGCCCGATCCACGAGGCCTATCCCGGCATCCTCGCCCGGCGGGGACGGCCGACCTGCCTGCTCGCCACCGGGGACCCGTTCCATTACGGCATCGGCGCCGAGATCGCCCGGCTGGTGCCGGCCGACGAGATCGCGGCCTTCCCGCAGCCCTCGGCCTTCAGCCTCGCCTGCGCCCGGCTCGGCTGGCCCTTGGCGGAATGCGGCCTCGTCACCCTGCACGGGCGGGCGCTGGAGCGGATCGTCCCGCACCTTCGGCCCGGCGCACGCCTCCTCGTCCTCGCCTGGGACGGCACGACCGCCGCCGCCGTGGCGGCCCTGCTGACCGGCCGGGGCTTCGGCGCGACGACGATCACCGTCCTCGAAGCGATGGGCGGCCCGCGGGAACGCATCCGCGCCGGACGGGCCGATGCCTTCGCCCTGGACGGGATCGCCCCCCTCAACACCCTCGCCCTCGACGTGGCGGGCGAGGGCGAGGGCCTGCCCCTGGCACCGGGCCTCGATGACGCCCTGTTCGAGAATGACGGGCAGCTCACCAAGGCCGAGATCCGGGCCCTCACCCTGTCCGCCCTGCGCCCGCAGCCGGGGCGGCACCTCTGGGACATCGGGGCGGGGGCGGGGTCGATCTCCATCGAGTGGATGCTCCGCGGCCCCTCCCTGCGGGCCACCGCCATCGAGGACAGGCCGGACCGGGCCGGGCGCATCCAGCGCAATGCCGCCTCCCTCGGCGTGCCCGACCTCGCGGTCGTCCTCGGGCGGGCCCCGGCCATTCTCGACGGGTTGCCGCCGCCGGATGCCGTCTTCGTGGGCGGGGGCGTGTCCGAGCCGGGGCTCCTCGACCGGGCCGCGGCGGCGCTGCGATCGGGCGGACGCTTCGTCGCCAACGCCGTGACCCTCGAAGGCGAGGCGGCGCTGCTGGCGGCCTTCGCCCACCGGGGCGGGAGCCTGCGCCGGTTCACGGTGGCCCGCGCCGCCGCGGTGGGCGGCCTCCACGGCTGGCGGACGGCGATGCCGGTGACCCAATGGGCCTGGACCAAGCCGTGAGCGCGCGGCCCGGGCTCGTCGCCGGCATCGGCTTCCGCCGCCATGCGCAGGCGGCGGAGATCGCATCTCTGATCCGGCGCGCCCTCGAGGAGGCTGAAGCGGGGCCGGCGGACCTCGCCGCCATCGCCACCGCCGGGGACCGGGCGGGGGAGCCGGCGATCCGCGAGGCCGCCGCCCTGTTCGGCCTCGTCCCCGAGGGGCTGTCCCCGGAGGCCCTCGCCGCCTGCGATCCGCAGGTGCGGACCCGCTCCGCCCGGATCGAGGCCCTGCGCGGGGTGGGATCGCTCTGCGAGGCCGCGGCCCTGGCCGCCGCTGGGCCGGCGGGACGCCTCGCCCTGGCGCGGATCGCCACGGGGAGCGTCACCTGCGCACTGGCCTTCCGGGCCGAAACGCGCGAGAGGCCTGAGGCATGACGGTCCATTTCATCGGCGCGGGGCCCGGCGCGGCCGATCTCATCACGGTCCGCGGGCGCGACCGCATCGCCGCCTGCCCGGTCTGCCTCTATGCCGGCTCCCTGGTCGCCCCGGAGATCCTGACCTGGTGCCCGCCGGGAACGCGGATCATCGACACGGCGCCGCTCTCCCTCGATGCGATCATGGACGAGATCGCGGCGGCCCACGCCGCCGGGCTCGACGTGGCGCGGCTGCATTCGGGCGACCTGTCCATCTGGAGCGCCCTGGCCGAACAGCTGCGCCGGCTCGACCGGCTCGGCATCCCCTACACCCTGACCCCCGGCGTGCCCGCCTTCGCGGCGGCGGCCTCCGTCCTCGGGCGGGAGCTGACCGTGCCGGGCCTCACGCAATCCGTCGTGCTCACCCGCACCTCGGGCAGGGCCAGCGCCATGCCGGACCGGGAGCGGCTGTCCGCCTTCGCCGCCACCGGGGCGACCCTGGCGATTCACCTGTCGATCCATGTGGTGGAGAAGGTGGCGGCAGAGCTCGTGCCGTTCTACGGTGCGGATTGCCCCTCCGCCGCAGTCTTCCGGGCGACGTGGCCGGACGAAACCATCATTCGCGGACGGCTTGCCGACATCCCGCAACTTGTGAGTGCAAAGAATCTGGAGCGGACGGCAATTATTTTCGTCGGCCCGGCCCTCGATGCAGCAGACTTCCGCGAAAGCGCCCTGTACGCCGCCGATTACGACCGCCGATTCAGGCCGAACGGTGCGGTGGGGGGTGTTTCGTCGTGAGCGCGCCCGGTCTTCTCATCGCCGCGCCGCGGTCGGGCTCCGGCAAGACGACGGTGACACTCGCGCTGATGCGGGCCCTGAGCCGCCGCGGATTGCGGGTGCGCGGGGCCAAATGCGGCCCGGACTACATCGACCCGGCCTTCCATAGGGCCGCCACAGGGGAACCGAGCTTCAACCTCGACAGCTTCGCCATGGAGCCGGACCTCCTCGACACCCTGGCCGCCTCCACCGCCGCCGAGGCGGACATCGTGCTCGCCGAAGGGTCGATGGGCCTGTTCGACGGGGTCCGCGCGGCGGAGAATCGCTCCGGCGCCAATGCCGACATCGCGGCCCGCTACGGCTGGCCGGTGATCCTGGTCATCGACGTGTCGGGCGCCGCGCAATCCGCCGCGGCGGTCGCCCTGGGCTGCCGCGCCTACGACCCGCGCCTGCATATCGCCGGCGTGATCCTCAACAAGGTCGCGAGCCCCCGCCATCGCCGGCTCGTGGAGGCGGGCATGGAGCGGGCCGGACTTCCGGTGCTCGGCGCCCTGTCGCGGGAGGCGGGGCTGGTCCTGCCGGAACGCCACCTCGGCCTCGTCCAGGCGGGCGAGACGGCCGACCTCGCCGCCCGGCTGGAGCGGCTGGCCGAGATCGCCGAGGCCGGCATCGACCTGTCCGCCCTCGTCGCCGCGGCGGGAGGGACGGTGCCGGCGAGCCGCGGACACGGCCTCGCCCGCCCGCCGGGGCAGCGCATCGCCGTCGCCCGCGACGAGGCGTTCAGCTTCGTCTACCCGCACATGGAAATGGGATGGCGCGGCGCGGGCGCGGAGCTCGTGCCGTTCTCGCCCCTCGCCGACGAAGGGCCGCCCGAGGATTGCGATGCCTGCTGGCTGCCGGGCGGCTACCCGGAGCTGCATGCCGGGCGAATCGCGGCCGCGCGCCGCTTCCTGCAGGCCACGCGGTCCTTCGCGCAGACCCGACCGGTGCATGGGGAGTGCGGCGGCTACATGGTGCTGGGGGAGGCCATCGAGGATGCCGATGGGGTGTCTCACCCGATGCTCGGCCTGCTGCCGGTGGCGACGTCCTATCACCGCAGGAAGCTGCACCTCGGCTATCGGGTGGCGCGCCTCACCGCGGACGGGCCGCTCGGCCAACGGGGCGCAACCCTCGTCGGTCATGAGTTCCACTATGCCAGCGTCACCTCGGTTGCGCCGGACGAGGGGAACGCCCTCGCCCGCATCACCGACGCCGAGGGCACCGACCTCGGCTTCATGGGACACCGCCTCGGACAGGTCAGCGGAAGCTTCTTCCACCTGATCGCCGCCGGACGTTGACCGGCACGGTCACCTGACTGCGCGCCGATCAACCCGGCAGCGTCTCCTGCGCCGCCGTGGCCCGCAGATGCGCGAGCCGGGCCGCGCTGCGCACCAGAGCCAGCACATCCCTGCGCATCTGATCGTCCACGATCTGCGTATAGGCCCGCAACAGTTCGACCGAGCCCTGCGCGTTGAGGAAGCTGAACACGTCCTCCTGAGGGCTGTCGGGGTTGGTGTTGTCGTCGAAGAACGCCGAGACCGGCACTTCGAGCAACCGGGCGATCTCGCGGAGGCGGCCTGCGCCCACGCGGTTCTGGCCCTTCTCGTACTTCTGGACCTGCTGGAACGTCACCCCGACGGCATTTCCGAGGGCCGTCTGGCTCAACCCACGCGCTTTGCGCAGGGCGGTGATCCGCAATCCGACCAGCCGGTCGACATCAGTGGTCTGCTTAGGCATGAGCGGGTTGATTGAATCCCTTACGATCGGACGGCTGCCCACTAAACTCGAATCCGTTACCTTACTGTCGCTGTTCTCCACCTTCCCCCACCCCATATTCCCCGTTGAACCGGTTCACGTTCTCTGCGCTTCCCGGCCAGGTGCCTGACGACACCTTCGCTGATTACTAGGACACGAAATCTTAGAATTCGCAAGTCTCGCGATGCAGCCTGTGGTTTCATAGGTCGGCGCGGGCATTTCACCCGGAAGTCATCAAAACGTGTCAGGGGTTGTACGCATTTTTAGTTTGCAACTGGAAGAGAACTTCTCCAAGTCATCGCTGGCACGACTTGGAGCGCCGCGCCCGACCTCGGGCAATCTATGGAGGGATCTCGGATGTTTGTCGCAATGAACCGGTTCAAAGTCGTGAAGGACATGTCGGATGAATTCGAGGCGGTATGGCGCGGTCGCGACAGCCACCTCGGTGAAATGCAAGGATTTGTTGAGTTTCATCTGCTAAGGGGCCCGGAACTGGACGATTGTATTTTGTATGCATCTCACACCGTGTGGCGCTCCCGGGCCGATTTCGAGGCCTGGACCCGCTCGGAGCAGTTCCGGAAGGCCCATAGCAGGGCGCCCTCGACCCGCCCGATGTACCTGGGACATCCCCAATTCGAGGGGTTCGAGGCGGTTCAGTAGCGCAGACAAATACCTCGGTTGCATCCAGCGCAGGGCAGCGGACCCATGGTCGGGTCCCCTGCCAAGCCCTCTCGCGCGCGAAAACAATTCGACGGTTTCGCGGTAAACGCGGATTAAGTATTTCGCGGAGTTGCCGCCGGCAATCTGCACGCCTACGCCTGAGTACACTTGACCGTCGCCGCGCGAATGCGAATCGCGGGCACCGGGAGACTCGGGGTGGGGACCGGGGGCCGACACGATCCGGCGGATGGGCTTCGGCTCGGCCGCCGGGTTACAGGGACAATGCTTCACGGCGGCGGGCTCGGAGCTTGCTCATACCCTCGATGAAAGCCGTGGCTGGAACCAAGACTGTTTCAAGGCGGCACAGAGACCGGTCGGGACGGGACAGGCACACCGATGCTTCAAGAGCGGGTCCCACAATCGTACGAGCCCATCACCCTCACGGGCATCCGCCGTCGACGCGTCTGGGCGGCGCTGCTGCCCCAGCGCGGCCGCGGTGCCATGCGGGTGATGCTGTCCGTCTCCGCGGCGATGGCGGATTTCGCGGCCATCGCCGGGGTCACCCTCGCCAGCGAACTCACCTACCGGCTGGCCTTCTCCGACGATGACGCGTGGCCGACGGAGACCCGCGGCCTCCAGCTCACGGCGTTGCTGAGCCTCATCATCGTCACCACCAACGCGCTGCGCGGG
This sequence comes from Methylobacterium sp. J-076, assembly GCF_022829405.1. Taxonomy (GTDB): domain Bacteria; phylum Pseudomonadota; class Alphaproteobacteria; order Rhizobiales; family Beijerinckiaceae; genus Methylobacterium. Next base: position 59,700 of record NZ_JAKSXW010000121.1, on the reverse strand, counting down.
GAATATGCGCTGGACCGGCTGACCGAGGGCCGCGCCGGCCTGCGCCGGGTGGTGTCCCTGTGGTTCGTGGCGTGGTCCGTGGTGCTGGTCATCGGCTTCCTCACCAAGACGACGACCGACTATTCGCGTCTCGTCTCGATCGTGGTCTTCTTCGCCGGCCTGCCGACCCTGTTCGCGAGCCGCCTGGCGGCGGGCCACCTGATCGGCCGCAGCCTCAGCTCGGCCTCGCCCACGGTGAGCCGCGTGCACCTCGTCGGCTATGAGGAAGACATCCACGCCTTCTACGCCAGCAACCAGACGGACGGGCCGGGCCTGCGGGTCGTGGGCACCAGCTACCTCCGCCGGACGGATCCCCGCGCCGACGCGGCGAGCCGCTACGAGCAGCTTCAGGAGGACCTGGACCTCGCCGTGTCGGTGGTGCGCTTCCTGCGGCCGGACGACGTGTTCGTCCTCGTGCCCTGGGCGGATGCCGCCGAGGTCGAGCGCTGCATCGACGCCTTCCTGCGGGTGCCCGCGGCCCTGCACCTGCGCCCGGGCACGGTGCTCGACCGTTTCCCCGACATGCAGGTCGCCCGCGTCGGCAAGGTGTCCGGCATCAATATCGGCCGCCGGCCCCTGAACCTCGGCGAGATCGTGCTGAAGCGCTGCTTCGACGTGGCGGTGGCGATGCTCGCGGTGTTCGCCCTCTCGCCGCTGCTGGCGGTGGTCGCGGTGGCGATCAAGCTCGACAGCCCCGGCCCGGTCTTCTTCCGCCAGCGCCGCTACGGCTTCAACCAGCAGCCCTTCGACGTGTTCAAGTTCCGCTCCATGAAAGCGGAGCGCAACGCCGCCTTCAAGCAGGCGACGCGCAACGACACCCGCATCACCCGCGTGGGCGCCCTGCTGCGGCGGACCAACCTCGATGAGCTGCCCCAGCTCCTGAACGTCATCCTGGGCGACATGTCCCTCGTCGGCCCGCGCCCGCACGCGCTGGCCCACGACCGCAGCTTCGAGCGGCGGATCGCCCTCTACGCCCGCCGCCACAACGTGAAGCCGGGCATCACCGGCTGGGCGCAGGTGAACGGCTTCCGCGGCGAGACGCAGACCGACCAGGCCATGGCCGGCCGTGTCGAACACGACCTCTACTACATCGACCACTGGTCGATCTGGCTCGACATCCAGATCATGATCCTCACCGTGCTGTCGCGCCGGGCCTACCGCAACGCGTGCTGATCTCCCCGCGCAGGGCGGGCGATCTGGGGAAGAGCGGGACTTCTCGGACCGTCGCGCTTTCCTGGATTGCTTCGCTCCGCTCGCAAAGACGGTTGCGGCTGGCGGAAGGGCGGCGGCGTCCGGGAACCGCCGTTTCACGATGTCCCACCCCGTCATCGCGAGCGCAGCGAAGCGACCCAGGGCGGCGGGCTGCTGGCGAATGTAGCGCTGCTGGAGTGCTTCACTCCGTTCGCAATGATGGCTGAGCATCCGAGCGGCCCACCCCCGTTATCGCGAGCGCAGCGAAGCGACCCAGGGCAGCGGGCCGCTTGCGAGTGCGGCGCTGCTGTATTGCTTCACTCCGTTCGCAATGACGGCGGAGCGTCCGAGCGGCCCACCCCGTCATCGCGAGCGCAGCGAAGCGACCCAGGGCGGCGGGCCGCTGGCGAACGTAGCGCTGCTGGATTGCTTCACTCCGTTCGCAATGACGGCGGAGTTTCCGAGCGACCCACCCCGTCATCGGGAGCGCAGCGAAGCGATCCAGGGCGGCGGGCCGCTTGCGAATCTGGCGCTACTGGATGGCGTCACTACCGTTCGCGATGACGGCGGAGCGCCCGTACCGCCCACCCCGTCGTCGCGAGCGCAGCGAAGCGACCCGGGGCGGCGGGCCGCTGGCGGACGTGGCGCTGCTGGATAGCGTCACTTCGTTCGTGATGACGACGGCGTGTCGAGTGCCCCACCCGTCATCGCAGGCGAGGCGGCGAACCGCCTCGCCCTGGTCTTAACCGTTCAGTCGTCGGCCGGAGCGGGCTGCGGGGCCTGGCTCGGTGCCGCCGCGGGGCCGGGCTTGCCGGGGGTCTTGGCCGCGGGCTTCGGCGCGCCGGGCGCCTTGGCCATGTATTCCGGATCGGTGCGCGGGCCGTTCGGGCCGTTCGTCGGGCCGGGGAGCTGGCCGGCGATCAGGTCGTTCACCTTCGTCCACGTCTGCGACTTGCAGAGGAAGGCGATGAGGCAGCCCTTCACGGTCAATTCGCCCGGCGCGTCCGTCCAGATCGTGACCTTGTAGAACTTGCCGTCCTCGGAATTGTAGATCTGCCCCTCGTAATGCGCATCGTCGTTGGGCTTCAGGCCCATGATGAGCTGATGGCCGAGGGACGGGCGGGCCTGCTTCTTCGGGTCGGGGTTCTTGAAGTCGACCCGCGGCTCGCCCTTGTCGCTGAGGGGCACCTTCAGCCAGACCACGTAGCCGCACAGGCGGTCATTCGTGGCGCCGCACTTCTCCAGGCGGACGCGGGCGCGTCCGTCCTCGGTGAGGTAGGTGCCGGTGGGGTCGGTCGGTGTGGTGGCGCGGGCCGGACCGGCGAGGGCCGCCAACGCGAACAGCGCAAGCGGCGCGGCGCGGCGACCGAGCGTGCGAAACATCATCCCTGAATACTCCTCCATCGCGAGCCGCGAGCCTGAATGCGCCCGGCCGATGCGGACGGGCGCCATGCCACTGGCGACGCGCGGCGCCGATGCTGCCGGCAGCCGTCTCACGGGTGAAGTTGGCCGGATGATGACGACCGGCCATCAAGCCCGGTGCGTTCTCACGTGCAGTGCAGTTCCGTGGGGATCCGGTGGCCCTGGCCACCCGCGAAGGGCACCGCCCAAACGAAAAGGGCCGGCGCGCGGCGCCGGCCCTTCGAACAATCCCTGACGGTGCGATCACTCGGCCGCGGTCATCTCGGCGGTGAAGTGACCACACCAATCCTTGGTGGCGACCACCGGCCAGAGGCCCTTGGTGTCCGGACCCGGCTGGCTGACCGGCGGGTTGAAGCGGCAGAGGCCCTCGTCGGTCTTGGCGACCGAGCCATTGCCATGATGCTCGTCGTAGAAGCGGCAGCTCTCACAGGACGCATTCGCGGAACCGGACATGCCCACTCTCCTCGTATCGGGTGGCGGGGCCGGCTTCGGCCTCCGCCCGTAGTTCTTAATTAGAACAGCTCCAATCAGCGGTCAAGGGCTGGCGCGAGGGTGCGGGATCGTGGCGACGGCCGACTTCTCTGCGCCGGACAAGAAAAAGGCCCGAGGCATCCCTGCCCCGGGCCCTGACGTCCACCGCTACCGCGGGCGCCGCTGCGGGGCGTTTCAGCCCTGCTTGTCTTTCTTGTTCGCGCGGTGATGGCCGATGGCGCAGCCGGCGGCTGCACCCATCTTGCCGTGGCCGGCCATGTGGCCGGCGACGCCGCCGACGACGGCGCCCTTGAGGCAGCCCTTGGCCTCGGCCGGGGCGCTTCCGGCCACCGCGACGAGGGCGAAGGCCGAGAGGACGAGAGTGGTGCGCTTCATGGGGGATCTCCGTTTCACGGAATGAAACGGATGCCGCGCCCGAGGCGTTCCGGCCCCTCGCCCCGTCACGCGGCGGGGCGGGCCATGTCGTTCGAGGGATCGCGGAACAGCGCGGTGCAGCCCGAGCCGCGGTGCATGCTGAGGATCGACGCCCGGTCGATCTCGGAATGCATGGCGAGCACCCTGCGCACGCAGGCGAGGACCTTGTCGTACTGGACGGCGTCGAAGTTCGGCTCCAGCGGGCTCACGGCGATGTAGGTCTCGACCACGAGGACGCGCTCGGCGCGCTCCCGGCCGACCTCGACGGCGATCCACGAGGATTTGATGAGACTCGTGCTGCTGAGCATGGCGATTCCCTGCGGCTGCACCTGTAGGCCGCACCCGTCATGTGCGGTTCGGCACTTCCAGCCATACTACGCCCATGATCGCGCCTGCCAAGGGCGCCCGGCGCAATCCTACTCCCAGAACGGGGGGCGGCTCTCTTCGAGGTTCGGCCCGATGCGGATGGCGGCCACCTTCGTGGCGAGGCCGTCCGCCCCGGTTTCCACGGCGACGCCGCACAGGGTGCCCTGCCCGGTGGCGACCTCCCAGCGGGAGCCGGGGGTCTTCTGGATCAGCCGCCGGATCGGCTCGTGCTTCTGCATGCCGATGACCGAGTCGTAGTCTCCGCACATGCCGGAATCCGACATGTAGGCGGTGCCGCCGGGGAGGATCCGGTGGTCGGCCGTGGGCGTGTGGGTATGGGTGCCCACGACGAGGCTCACCCGCCCGTCGAGGTAGTGGCCGAGGGCCTGCTTCTCGCTGGTCGCCTCGGCGTGGACATCGACGAGGATGGCATCAGCCGCCGCGCCGAGGGGGCAGGCCGAAATCTCCCGCTCCACCGCGGCGAACGGATCGTCCATCGCGTCGAGGAAGACACGGCCCATCACGTTGACGACGAGCACCCGTGCCCCGTCCCGGGTTTCCACCACGGTGGCGCCCCGGCCCGGCGTGCCGGGCGGGTAGTTGGCCGGGCGGACGAGGCGCGGCTGGCGGGCGATGAAGACCAGGGCCTCGCGCTGGTCGAAGCTGTGGTTGCCGAGGGTGACGGCGTCGGCACCCGCGCCGATCAGTTCGTCGCAGATCGCTTCGGAGATGCCGAAGCCCCCCGCGGCGTTCTCGCCGTTCACCACCACGCAGTCGAGGCGCCACCGCTCCCGTAGGTCGGGGAGAAGGTCGAGCACCGCCGCCCGACCGGGCCGCCCCACCACATCACCGAGGAACAGCAGCCTCATCCGTGGGGGTCCTCCAGGCTCAGCGAGCCGGCTTCGGTGACGATGGCCGAGAGAGACCGGTCATGGGGTTCCACCGGCACGGACGGCACTTCCTGCGCGGCGAAGCAGAGGCCCACCGTCAGCAGGGCGCGGCCCTCCGACAGGCGCGCGATGGCCCCGTCGTAATAGCCCCGGCCGTAGCCCAGGCGACGCCCGGCGCGGTCGAAGGCGGCCAGCGGCACGAGGAGCGCGTCGGGCGCGACCTCCGGCAGGGACGGGTCGGGCTCGCTCAGGCCGAAGCCGCCGCGCACCAGGGCCGCGCCGGGGTACCATTCGCGGAAGACGAGGCCGCCGGGGGTGACGTGGGGCAGCGCGAGCCGCGCCCCGCGTTCCGCCAGGGCCGTCATCGCCGGGCGCGGATCGACCTCGCTGCGGATCGGCCAATAGCCGGCGACCAGCTTGGCGCCGAGGAGGGCCGGAAGGGCGAGGAGCGTGCGGGCGATGGCGTCCGAGGCCGCGCGCCGGGCCTCGGGGTCCAGGGCGTCGCGGGCGGCCAGGGCCGTCCGGCGGACCTCCGCCTTGCGGGCGGCGAGGGAAGAAGGATCAGGGTGCGGAGCCACGTGAGCCGTTGGAGGATCGATCCCGGGAAACCTACAGAGTAGGTGGGCGCCGTGTTGGCCAAGTCCAGGGACAAGGCCAGGGACAGCTCCCGAGGGAGTCGATAAGGCCCCGGGGATAGTGCTCCTGACGGACTCTGCAGCCCCGCTCCCACTATGTAGACCCGCCCTCACCTCCGCGCCAGACGCCGCCGTGAGAAAAGCTTCTGGAGGCCGCCCGAGGGTCGTGCCTGCCGAACCCTCGTCGCCGGGAAGGCACCCCGCCGTCACGCCCGCCCGCGCCGGCCGAAGTCGGTGTCAGCGGGGGATGGCCGGCAACAGGTCAGCCAGCACGGTGAGGCAGTGGTCGATATCGCCGTCGTCCACCCAGACATGCGGGCTGAGGCGCAGGGCGCCGGAGCGCTCGCTGGCATGGACCTGCCGGGCGGCCAGCGCCGCGATGAACCCGTCCGGCAGGCCGCCCGGGACGCGGACGCCGAGGACATGCGGCACGCGGCGCCCCTGGGGCGGCACGGCGAGGCCCAGCGCCGCGCATCCCTCCGCGAGGCGATCCGTGAGGTAAGCCAGTCGGCGCGAGATCGCCGCCGGTCCCCATTCCCCGATCAGCGCGAAACCCGCCCCCGCCATCGGCAGGGCCACGGGATCGTGCAGCTCGCCCCGGTCGTAGCGCCGGGCGCCCTCGGCGGGCGGGCGGTTGCCGTTGTTCTCGTCCAGCGGATGGCCGCCCTGGCGCCCTGGCGCGGCGTAGAGGAAGGCGAGCCCGTAGGGGCCGAGGGTCCACTTGTAGGTCGGGAAGGCCAGGAAATCCGGCCGCCAGCGGGCGACATCGACCGGCATCGCGCCCACGGCCTGGGTGGCGTCGATCACCAGGGCACCCCCGGCCCGATGCACCGCCGGGGCAAGCCGGTCGAGGTCGATGGCGGTTCCGTCCGTCCAGTGCGAGGGCGTCAGGGTCGCCACGGCCAGGGGCGGTGCACCGGGCCGGTGGATGGCGGCCAGCAGCGCCTCCGTCCAGTCGCCGTCAGGGGGTCGGCCGACCACCTCCACGGTGAGGCCGCGGGTCTCGGCCAGCCGGTCGAAGGGCAGGCAGAGGGACGGGAACTCGTCCTCCACCCGCAGGATGCGCCCGCCGGGGGACGGGGCGAGGTTGAGCGCCGCCGTCGCCATGGCGTGGCTGACCGAGCCGACGATGGCGATGTCGTCGGGTGCCGCACCGACCAGCGCCGCCGCCCCGGCCCGGGCCGCCTCGGTCTGGGCGGGGAAGGCCGAGCGCGCATGCTCCCAGGGCCGGGCCTTGGCGAGGATGCCGGCCTCGCCCGCCCGCCGCACGGCGGTCGGAAGAGGTGTCCAGGCGGCGGCATCGAGGAAGCAGACGCCCGGGGGCATCTCGAAATGCCGGCGCTGGCAGGAAAGGACGTCCATGGGGCGAGTCTAACGGGCGGGCCCCCCGCGTTCATAGGGGGGCGAGGGCTCCGGTGGGCTTGATCCACCGGTGAGCTTGCCGCAATCCGGTACGGTCCATCGCGGACGAACCGACGTCCGCCTCCCCGCTTGACCCTTGAGTGATGAGCCCTCGGAGCAGCGACGCCACCGCGACCGAGCCCGCGCCGATGCGGGTCGCCGATGCCCTCGCGCTGATCTGCGGGCGGCTCAGGGTGTCGGCCGGCGTGGAGACGGTCGCCATCGCCGGGAGCGTCGGGCGGATCTTGGCGGCGGACGTGGCGGCGCCGCTTGCCCTGCCGCCCTTCGACAACTCCGCCGTGGACGGTTACGCCTTCCGCGCGGCAGACCTCGCCCCCACCGGCCCGACGACCCTGCCCGTCGCCGGGCGCGTGCCGGCCGGCGCGGAGGCGGCCTCGCTGCCTTGGGGGGCCGCCGCCCGGATCTTCACCGGCGCCCCCCTGCCGCCGGGGGCCGATACGGTCGCCATGCAAGAGGATGTCCGCTTTGCGGACGGGGCCGTGACGCTCAACGGCGGGATCGTCCGCGGGGCGAATTGCCGGCGTGCGGGGGAGGATGTCGCGGCCGGGAGCCTCGCGCTACCGATCGGCCGGCGGCTCGGGGCCAAAGACCTCGCCCTCGCGGCGGCGTTGGGCCTGCCCGCCCTTCCGGTGCGGACGCGGCTGAGGGTCGGCCTGTTCTCCACCGGCGACGAGGTGAGCGCGCTCGGCGGCCCCCTCGCACCGGCCGGCATCCACGACGCCAACGGGCCGATGCTCGCGGCCCTCCTCGCCCGGTTCGGCGCCCTGCCCTGCCCCCTCGGGATCCTGCGCGACGATCCGGCTTCCCTCCGGGCGCGGCTCGCTGCCGCAGCGGCGGAGCACGACCTGATCGTCACCTCGGGCGGCGTGTCGGTGGGCGAGGAGGACCACGTCCGCGCGGCGGTGGGCGCGGGGGGCGGCATCACCCTGTGGCGCCTCGCCATCAAGCCCGGCCGGCCGCTCGCCTTCGGCCATGTGGGCGAGACGCCCTTCGTCGGCCTGCCCGGGAATCCCGGTGCGGCCTATGTCACCGCCCTCGCGATCCTCCTGCCGGTGGTGCTGCACCTGTCCGGCGGGACCCCGGAGCCGCCGCTGCCCCTGGTGCGCAGTGGGTTCGCCCTGGGCAAGCGCGCGGGGCGGCGGGAGTACCTGCGGGTGTGCCTGAGGCCGGGGGGCGATGGCCTGACGGAGGCGGTGCCGGCCCCGGGCGGAGCCCTGTCGGCCCTGGCGGCGAGCGACGGGCTCGCCGAACTGGCCGAGGATATGGAGGCGGTCCGGCCGGGGGACCTCCTGCCCTTCCGGGCACACCCCCTCGGCTGACCCTGGCACCGGGGCGACCTTGCCGCCGCCCGATCCGGCCTGTACGCCCGGCCCCGCCCGTTAACCAGCCGGCGGACTCCCCGTGACCCACCTGACCGACCGCGCGCCTGCCAAGGTGAACCTCACGTTGCACGTCCTCGGGCGGCGCCCGGCGGACGGCTATCACGTGCTCGAAAGCCTCGTGGCCTTCGCCGGCACCGCCGACCGCCTGTCCCTGACCCCCGGCGCGGCTCTGTCGCTGACGGTGAGCGGGCCGACCGCCGGCCCCGCCGGGCCGGAGGACGACAACCTCGTGATGCGTGCGGCGCGGGGGCTCGCCGCGCGGGTGCCGGGCCTGCGCGTGGGGGCGTTCCACCTCTTGAAGCGCCTGCCCGTGGCGGCGGGGATCGGCGGTGGGTCGTCCGATGCCGCCGCGGCCCTGCGCCTGCTCGCCCGCCTCAACAGGCTCGCCCCCGACGATCCGGCCGTCATCGCGGCGGCGCGGGAGACGGGGGCCGACGTGCCGGTCTGCCTCGATCCGCGGGGGCGGATGATGCGCGGGGCGGGGGAGGATGTCGGCCCGGCCCTCGGCTTCGCGCCGCTTCCGGCGGTGCTCATCAACCCTGGCGTACCGGTCCCGACGGCGCCGGTCTTCAAGGCGCTCGGCCTCAGCGTCGGGCAGACGCTCAAGGGGGCGGAGCATCCCGCGATCCCGGCCAATGCCGGTCACGGGGCGCTGCTCGGCACCCTCGGCCCGGCCCGCAACGATCTCGAAGGGCCGGCCCTCACGGTGGCGCCGGTGATCGGCGAATGCCTCGCGGCCCTGCGCGGCCAGAACGCCCGCCTCGCCCGCATGTCCGGCTCGGGGGCCACGGTGTTCGGCCTGTTCGCCGACCGCCGCGCGGCGGTGGCGGCGGCCCGCTGCCTGCGCGCCGCCCATCGGGACTGGTGGATCGCCCCGACCTTCTTGGCGTGACGCCTCAGCGGTTGGCGGTGGTGACGGGCGAGGTGGCGCCGCCCAGCGACACCCAGGCCACCGTGTCCTGGCTTTCGCGCTTGATGAATACGTAGCCGGTGCGGTGCCAGGGCAGGATCGCGCTGGTCTTGTTGTCGAGGACGAGGTCGCCCCGGTCGGTGATCAGGGTCAGGACGGCGTGGCCCTCGCCCTTCTCATCGATGACCACCGTCATCCGCATGGCCCGGCGGGGAAGGCCCGCCTCGGCGAGCAGGTGGCGCTTCAGGAGCTGGAAGTCCTCACAATCGCCGATGCCGTCCTCGGCGAGGTCCCAGCGGTCGGCCACGTGGAGGTGCTCCATGTCGGTCATCGGCTCGACCGACTTGTTGATGCGGCGATTGACCGAAACGATGGTGTTCCAGGTGGCCGGCGTCAGGGTGATCCGGGTGGCCTCGGTGCGGTCCACGGCGCACTCGGCGGCATAGTCCTGGCAGAAGGCGGTCCAGGCGGCGATCGGCTTGGCGTCGCCACGGATGCGGGCGCCGACATCGGCGGAGGGCAGACTGGCCAGCGTCTGGGCTGCGGCGGCCCCGGTGAGGGCGGCGGTGGCGATGGCGAAGACGGCCAGGCCGCGCCGGAATGCCGAGGCCGCAACCCTCATCTTGTTCGCCGCGAACCGCATCGCCGTGACCCAACCGTTTAGCTCTCGTTAACGAAAGCTCTCACGGCAGAGCCTCCACGGCAATCGGCCCCTTAACAAAAGGTTAATGCTGTGAGCAGCGGGCAGTGACGGGGCCGATCTCGCCGCCGCCACGTCAATCCCCGGTCAAGGTTAACGGCCGTATCGGGTGGTAAGATCTTATCCACCAATGGCTTGACCCGGCGGTGAGCGACGCCCCTCCCCAGGGGACGGTGCGGGCCCCCTTGCAAATGCGGCCGCGTTGAGGGTCGGCGCGTCACCCGATCGTGAGGCGGGCCCTCGCCTGCGGCGACTTGGCAGCGTACAGACGCCCCTTGCCCCCAGGATTGGAGCCGACCGCGCGTGCGCCTGACCCAGATCACCCACCACGATCTCGACGGCTACGGTGCCTCGACCGTGGCCGCCGCCTGCGCGGAGGTCGACCGCGTCATCCACGTGCCGCGCTACAGCGATGTCGGGCCGGTCTTCGATGAGGAGCTGAAGCGCCTCGGCAAGGCGCAGGCGTCGGAGACGCTGCTGATGACCGACCTCGGCCTCGAAGAGCAGACCATCGCCGGGATCAAGCGCTTCGCGGCCATGAACCGGAAGCGCGAGGCGGACAAGCACCGGCTCGTCGTCCTCGACCACCACGCCTCCTCCGCCGACCAGCTCGCCCGGCAGGGGCTGGAGCCGGCCCCGGTGGCGGACAAGGCGGGCCTGTTCCAGGCCGATCTCGGCGACCCGGAGATCACCGTCCTGATCGACGGGGATTCCTGCGCGACGGCGATGACGATGGCGCACCGCGCCCTCTTCGCCACCCGGGAGCCGGAGCGGGCCGAGGATCTGGCGGCGCTGATCGCCGCCGTCGATGCCCTCGACCTGTGGCGCAAGGAACTGCCCACCTTCCCCGGCGGCACGGCCCTCGATGAGATCTTCTGGGACAGCGCCACGGGCCTCGTCCCCCCCGGCCATCCCTGGCACGACCGGTTCGTCTCCGCGCTGCTCATCGACGCCGGCGCCCGCCTGCGCGAGGGTGCGAGCCCGGCCGAGCTGGAGCGCGACGCGGTGGGGATCCGCACCCGGATCGTGGACCGCCTGCTCGGCGATGCGGGCGACGACGACGCCCGGATGACCACGCGCTCGCGCCTCGCCCGGGCCCTGGCCAAGTCGGACACCCTGTTCCGACCCCTGAAGGACGGGACGCTGCTCTCCTTCGGCCTCGATTCCGGGATGTTCCAGCGGGTCTCCGACCGGATCATGGAGGCCGGGCGAACGAAGCGCGTCGTCAACGTCCAGCGGATGGGGACGCTGTCGTTCCGCTCGGTGGACGGCACCGCCCTGGACGGCGCCCGCCTGTTCCGCGGCGGCGGTCACCGGGACGCGGCCGGGGGGCGGCTCCCCAGCGGTTCGGCCTTCTCCCTGACCGACGCCATCGCTCAGGTCGAGGCGGTGCTGAACCCGGACAAGCCGGCGGGCTCGGACAGCCCCTTCGCGGCGCTCAAGAACTGGAAGGTGTGAGGCGGCCGGTTTCGCGCGACCACGGCGCGCGGAACCTCGGCCGTCATCGCCGACGAGAGGATGCGATCCAGCGGCGCCACACCCGCAGACGTCCCGTTACCCTGGGTCGCTTCGCTGCGCTCGCGATGACGGCGCGGTGGGCGGCTCGCCGGACCGATCTCGTCATTGCGAGCGAAGTGAAGCAATCCAGCAGCGCCACGCTGGGAGGCGTCCCGCCACCCTGGGTCGCTTCGCTACGCTCGCGATGACGGCGCGGTGGGCGGCTCGCCGGATCGATCTCGTCATTGCGAGCGAAGCGAAGCAATCCAGCGGCACTACGCTGGCAGGCGTCCCGCCACCCTGGGTCGCTTCGCTGCGCTCGCGATGACGGCGCGGTGGGCGGCTCGCCGGGCCAATCTCGTCATTGCGAGCGGAGCGAAGCAATCCAGCAGCACCACGCCTGCAGACGCCCTACCGCCCTGGGCCACCGCGCTCGCGATGACGATGGCGGCTAGAGCCGGAAATCTTCGCCGAGATACAGGCGGCGCGCGTCGGGATTCGCCACGATCTCCTCGGGCGTGCCCTCGGTGAGGATGCGGCCCGAATGGGCGATGTAGGCCCGGTCGATCAGGCCCAGCGTCTCGCGGACGTTGTGGTCGGTGATCAGCACGCCGATGCCGCGCTGCTTCAGGTGCTTCACGAGGTCCTGGATGTCCCCCACCGCGATGGGGTCAATGCCGGCGAAGGGCTCGTCCAGCAGCATGAAGGTCGGCGAGGAGGCGAGCGCCCGGGCGATCTCGCACCGCCGCCGCTCGCCCCCCGACAGGGCGATGGAGGGCGACTTGCGAAGCCGCGCGATGTCGAACTCCTCCAGCAGGGATTCGAGTTTGTGCGCCCGCGCCTTCCGGTCCGGCTCGGTGACTTCGAGCACGGCCTTGATGTTGTCCTCGACGGAGAGGCCGCGGAAGATTGAGGCTTCCTGCGGCAGGTAGCCGATCCCGAGCCGCGCCCGCTGGTACATGGGCAGGTGGGTGATCGGCAGGCCGTCGAGGGTGATCTGCCCGCGGTCGGCCACCACCAGCCCGGTGATCATGTAGAAGATCGTGGTCTTGCCGGCGCCGTTCGGGCCCAGCAGCCCCACCGCCTCGCCGGTCCGCACCGTGAGGCCCGCCTCATGGACGACGGTGCGGGCGCCGTAGCTCTTGCGCAGGCCGCGAACCCAGAGGATCCCGGGGCCGCCCTCCTCCGTCGGGCCGGGCGGCTCCCCCTCGGGCACCGCCGACGGCGACGCCCTGCGGCCGAACAGCCGCCCCAGCAGCGAGGGGCGGCCCGCCGCCGCCGTCCCGGCCTCGAATGCCACGGAGCTGCTCAATTAGCCTGCGCCCGCGGCTTCGCCGGCGGCACGCTGCAGCCCTTGCCCTTCGTATCCTTCCCGTCGGACTTCTCACCGGGCACGAACATGGCCGAGACGCGCCCGCCCGCCACCGGATCCATGTTCGCCCGGCCGGAGGCCATGTCGTAGACGAGCCGCTGGCCGCGGGTGACGTTCTGGCACTGGCTGAGCACGACGTTGCCGGTGAGCACGATGCGCTTCGCATCCTGGTCGAACACGGCGTTGTCGCCGGTGGCGACCTGGTCCTTCTGCGTCACCGTCACAGGGCCGGCACACTCGACCTTCTTGATGCCGTTCTCGGCCGGGTTCTTGGGCGCCTGCTCCTCGCCCGCCTCCGCCGCCTTGTCCTTGGCGGCGGCGTCCTTCCCGCGCTTGTAATAGACGGTCATGGTCGAGCACCGGATCGTGCTCTCCCCCTGCACGGCCACGACGTTGCCGGCGAAGATCGCCTTGTTCTCCTTGTCGAACACGTCCAGCCGGTCGGCGTCGATCTTGATCGGCTCCTTGCCGCCGCCGCCGATATTGCCGAACGCCGAAGACGAATCGGCCTTTCCCGCGGATTTCTCGGCGAGGGCCGGCGCCGTCAGGCCGAGGCAGACGGAGAGGGCCACCGCGCAGCGGCGCAGGTCGGTCACGGGCGGCGCTCCACCGGGTCGGCATCCGAGGTGAGGATCGCGCCCTTCAGCTTGTCCTCCTTCGGCTTGTCCGCGGTCTCGGAATTGATGTGGACGTGCACGTTGCCGATGAACGAGATCACCTTGCCGTTCTCCACCACGTCGAGGCCGTCCGCATCGACGGTGCCCTTGCCGGTGGTGACGGTGACCGGGTCCTTCGAGACGATCGAGCCGGTCTTGAAGGCGATGGCGGCGGTCTTCAGCCGGGCCTCCTCCCCCTTGTCCGTCCAGACCCGGATGTCGTCCTTGAGGTCGAGGGCTTCGCGGGCACTGTCGAACAGGCCGGACGCCGCCGAGAGCCGGGCGAGGCCGCCCTGGTCGTCGGTGGCGATGTGGCCGCGCATCTGCTGCAATTCGATCTGGCTCGGCTTGCGCACGTCCTGCAGGGCGGCCTCGGCGGTCACCTCGTAGGCCCGGTCACCCTTGCGGAAGCCGGAAAGGCGCGGGTTCTCCATCTTCACCTTGGTGCCGGCGAGCGTCACCGGCCCGACGGAGACGCCGGACACGCCCAGGGCGAAGGGATTGAAGATGTAGGCCAGCAGCACGGCGGTGGCGCCGCCCGCGACGATGGGAATCGTCCGCCGCAGCCGCCGCACGCGGTCGCTGTGGCGGTAGGCATGGGCGTGAACGCGGCTTCGCGCCGCCGCGACCGCCTGTCCATTGCCGGCTTCAGCCTCGACGAGATTCATGCGGCGTCCAATGGGCCGGATAGAGATCCGCGCCGTGGAGTGAAAGTGCGCCTGCGGCCCCCACCGCGCCCGCGCGTTCGACCGGGATGATCCGGACGAGTGGCGAAGTTATGACTCCTACGTTTCCGAATGATCAATCACGACGGGGCGCCATCCGTGCGCCCCGTCACACGGATTCTACTCAGGCGCCCCCGGACCGGGCTTCGGCGAGTGAAGCGGCGACCTTTCGGGCGAAGGCGGCGGGGTCCCGGGGGCTGTCGCCATCCTGGATCCGCGCGAGGTCGAGGAGCATCCCCGCGGCCTCCGGCACCTCTGATTCGGGCGCGGCGGCCAGCGCCCGGATCAGCGCGTGGCGCGGGTTGATCTCGAGCGCAGGCTTGCCCGCGCCCGCCCGTCCGGCCCGGCGCAGCAGCCGTTGCATCTGGAGGTCGGGACCGGCGCCGCCGGCCGACAGCACCACCGCACTGTCCACCAGCCGATCGGTCAGGCGCACGTCGGCCACCTCGTCGGCGAGGGCGGTCTTCACCGCCGCCACGAAGGCGTCGAGCCCCTCGGCCGGCGCCACGTCCCCGCCCTCGGGGACGAATTTCGACAGGTCGAGGTTGCCCTTCGTGACCGAGCGAAGGGCCTTGCCCTCGAAGGTCCCCAGCTGCTCAGGCCAGAACGCATCGACGTGGTCGGAAAGCAGCAACACTTCGAGGCCGCGGGCGCGGAACCCTTCGAGCTGCGCGGAGGACTTCAGGGCCTCGGCATCGTCGGCCACGAGGTAGTAGATGGCCTCCTGGCCGTCCTTCATCCGGGAGATGTAGTCGGCCAGCGACGTCCAGCCCTCGACCGCGGAGGAGCGGAAGCGGAGCAGCGGGGCGATCTCCGGGCGGCGCTCGAAATCCTCGTAGATGCCTTCCTTCAGGATGGGGCCGAAATTTTCCCAGAAGCTCTCGTAATCCTCGCCCTTCTTGGCGCGGTTGGTGAGTTCGGTCACGACCCGCCCGGTCACGGCCTTGCGGATGCGGGCCAGGGCCGGGGTCGATTGCAGCATCTCGCGGGAGACGTTGAGGGGCAGGTCCTCGGTGTCCACCACGCCCTGCACGAAGCGCAGCCAGGACGGCAGCAGCTCGGCCTCGTCGGTGATGAACATCCGGCGGACATGCAGACGCACCTTGCTCTGGCGCTCGCCTTCGAGGGCCTGGAACGGCTTCATGCCCGGCACGAACAGCAGCGCGGAGAATTCGAGCTGCCCCTCGGCCCGCCAATGCAGCGTCGCCCAGGGCGTGTCGAAGTTCATGCCGAGCGAGTGGTAGAACTCCGCGTACTGCTCTTCGGTGATCTCGGATTTCGGCTTGCGCCACAGGGCGGTGCCCTGGTTGGCCGCCTCGTCCTTGCCGTCGCGGACGATCGCCACCGGCACGGTGATGAAATCCGCCCATTTCCGCACGAGGTGATCGAGCCTGTGGGGCTCCAGATACTCGTCGGCATCCGCCTTGATGTGGAGGACGATGTCGGTGCCCGGCTCGGCCCGGGTGCCGGGCTCCAGGGTGTAGCTGCCCTGGCCCTCCGAGGCCCAGGTCCAGGCCTCGTCCGCCCCGACCTTGCGGGAGGTGACGCTCACCCGGTCGGCGACCATGAAGGCCGAGTAGAAGCCAACGCCGAACTGTCCGATCAGGCTCGGCCGCTCCTCGGCCTTGGCCGCTTCGAGGGTCTGCGAGAAGGCGCGGGTGCCCGAGCGGGCGATGGTGCCGAGGCTGGAGGCGAGGTCGTCCTTGCCCATGCCGATGCCGGCATCGGAGATGGTCAGGGTGCGGGCGTCCTTGTCGGGGACGATGCGGACCTTGGCGTCCGGCGGCAGGGCGCTCGCCGCACTGGTCAGGGCCTCGAAGCGGCGCCGGTCCATGGCGTCGGCGGCGTTGGCGACCAGCTCGCGCAGGAAGATCTCACGGTCGGAGTAGAGCGCGTGCACCACGAGGTCGAGGAGGCGGCCCACCTCCGCGCCGAATTCATGCCGCTCGATCGTCTCGCTCACGGGAGGAAGCTCCGGTTCGGTTGAGGAAAATGCGCCGCGCATATGCGCGCGGGCTCGGCAGTTTTCAATGAGGGCTCACACCGTCATTGCGAGGCGGAGCCGAAGCAATCCAGGACGCGACCCGTCCGGAGGGGGCGGTGCCGACTGGATTGCTTCGCTTACGCTCGCAATGACGGCGGGGGGAAGGGCAAGGACGGCGGGGCTGTCAGGCTACGCGTGCCCCCAGTCGATGATCGCCGCCGACGGAGTCATCCAGCCACCGTCATTGCGAGGCGAAGCCGAAGCAATCCAGGGCGCGACCCGTCCGGAGAGGGCGGTGCCGACTGGATTGCTTCGCTCACGCTCGCAATGACGGCGGAGGGAAGGGCAAGGGCGGCGGGGCTGTCGGGCCGCACGCGCCAGATCGATGATCGCCGCCGGATGGGATGATCCAACCACCGTCATTGCGAGGCGGAGCCGAAGCAATCCAGGGCGCGACCCGTCCGGAGAGGGCGGTGCCGACTGGATTGGTTCGCTCACGCTCGCAATGACGGCGGAGAGACGGGGCAAAGACGGCGGAGGAAACGCGCGATGACGCCGGAGGCCGCGTCAGGCGGCGTCGAGCCCGAGATCGATGATCGCTGCGCTGTGGGTGATCCAGCCGCAGGAGATCAGGTCCACGCCGGAGGCCGCCACCGCCCCCACCGTCTCCCGGGTGATCCGGCCCGACGCCTCCGCCAGGGCGCGGCCGTCGATCAGCGTCACGGCCCGGGCGAGGGTCGCCGGGTCCATGTTGTCGAGGAGCAGGGCGTCCACGCCCACCGACAGGGCCTCCTGGAGCTGATCGAGGGTGTCCACCTCGCACTCGATCTTCACGAGATGCCCCGCCCTGGCCTTCGCCCGCTCGATCGCGTGCCGGACGCCGCCGGCCACGGCGATATGGTTGTCCTTGATGAGCACCGCGTCATCGAGGCCGAAGCGGTGGTTCGAGCCGCCCCCGGCCCGCACGGCGTGCTTTTCCAGCGAGCGCAGGCCGGGCGTCGTCTTGCGGGTGCAGACGATGGACGCCTTGCCGTGCGGCCGGGCCGCCTCCACGAGGCCGTGGGTCGCGGTGGCGACCCCGGACATCCGGCACAGCAGATTGAGGGCGACACGCTCCGCGGTGAGGATCGCCCGCGCCGGCCCTTCGAGGTGGAGCACCACGTCGCCGGGGGAGACCTGCGCACCGTCACCGCGCTCCACCGCCACGCTCACCTCGGGGTCGATGAGAGCGAAGGCGATGGCCGCCGCGTCCGTGCCGGAGATCACGCCCGCTTGCCGGGCGGCAATGACGCCCTTCATCCGGGCGCCCGGCGGCACGATGGCGTCCGTGGTGATGTCGCCCGCCCGGCCGAGGTCCTCGACGAGGGCCGCGCGGACGATCGGCTCCACGAGGAGCCGCGGCAGGGGGAGGATGTCGGTCACGGGAAGCCTCTCACTCGGCGAGCGCGGGGATGCCGGCCCGGTCCGGCACCGTCTCGGTGTGGCGGGCGGGCATCTGATGGGGGCGGTCGCTGCGCCAGTGGGCGCCGCGGCTCTCCTCCCGGGCGAGCGCAGCGCGCGCCAACAGGGACGCGACGAGGGCCGCATCGCAGGTGGCGACGTCGGGTGCCAGCACCTCGACGGCGGCGGCGAGCCCCGCCGCCTCGCGCACGACGCCGACCTGGGCCTCCATCAGCGACCGGATCGCGGGGAGGTCCGAGCCCGGGCGCCGCTCCGCCGTCTCCGGCACGATCCGGCCGGGGGCCGGCGCATCGAGCCCGTCCGCGATGAAAACCGCATAGGCGAGGCCTTCGAGCAGCGAGTTGCTGGCGAGGCGGTTCGCCCCGTGCAGCCCCGTCGAGGAGACCTCGCCGCAGGCGTAGAGGCCTGGGACGCTGGTGGCGCCAGCGCCGTCCACCTTCACGCCGCCCATGTGATAATGCGCCGCCGGCCGCACCGGGATCGGCTGGTGTGCGGGGTCGATGCCGGCCGCGGCGCAGAGCGCCGCCACGGTCGGAAAGCGCGTCGGCATCGCCGCGCCCAAGGCGCCGCGGGCATCGAGGTAGACCGTCCGCCCCCGCTGCAGGGCCTGGAAGATGCCCCGGGCGACGACGTCCCGCGGGGCGAGGTCGCCCCCGGCGATGCCGGCCATCACGGCGGCACCGGTCTCGTCGATGAGCGTCGCGCCCTCGCCGCGCAGGGCCTCGGTGGCCAGCGGCATCGGATCGCGCCCCGCCGCGATGGCGGTGGGGTGGAACTGCACGAACTCCATGTCGCGCATCACCGCCCCGGCCCGCGCCGCCAGGGCGAGCCCCCGGCCGACGGCGCCGGGGGGATTGGTGGTGGAGGCGTAGAGCCCGCCGAGGCCCCCCGTGGCCAGCACCACCGCGCAGGCGGGGATGCGGAACCGCGCCCCATCGCTCTCGGCCACGACGCCGGCGACGGCGCCCTTCTCGTCGCGCAGCAGGTCGGTCACCGCCGCGGTGACGACCTCGATCCAGGGGGAGTTCCGCACCGCCTGGACGAGGGTTTCGAGGACCCGCGCCCCGGTGGAATCGCCCCCCGCCCGCACGATCCGGCGGCGGCTGTGGGCGGCCTCCAGCCCGAGGGCCAGGGCACCGTCCTCCGCGCGGTCGAACGGCGCGCCGAGGCGCACCAGCCAGTCGATCAGCCGCGGCCCCTCGGCCACGATGCGCAGGGCCACGTCCGGCTCGGTCAGGCCGGCGCCGGCGGCGCCCGTGTCGGCTGCGTGGAGGGCGGCCGAATCGTCCGGCCCCATGGCCGAGGCGATACCGCCCTGCGCCCAGCCGGTGGCGGTGCCGGAGCCGAGCGGGGCAGCGGTGACGAGGGTGACCGGGCGCGGCGCGAGCCGCAGGGCGGTGCTGAGGCCGGCGACGCCGCCGCCGACCACGACGACCCGGTCGGCAGGGTTGCGGGAGAAGGCGTTCATCGCGTCTTCACCGCCAGCATGCGCTCCACCGCGGCCCGGGCCCTGTCCGCCAGGGCGGGATCGACCGTGACTTCGTGGGCCAGCGTCTCCAGGGAGCGACGGATGTTGCGCAGGCTCATCCGCTTCATGTGCGGGCACATGTTGCAGGGCTTGATGAACTCGATGTCCGGGTTCTGGGCCGCGATGTTGTCGGCCATCGAGCATTCGGTGACGAGGACGACCTGCGCGGGCCGCTTCTGCACCACGAAGTCCATCATCATCGCCGTCGAACCGGAGAAGTCCGATTCGGCGACCACGTCCGGTGGGCATTCCGGGTGGGCGATGACGGTGACGCCGGGGTAGCTCTCGCGCACGTCGCGGATGTCGGCGGGCGTGAAGCGCTCGTGCACCTCGCAATGCCCGGCCCAGGTCAGGATCTCGACATCCGGCACCTCGGCCTGGACGTTCTGCGCCAGGAACTCGTCCGGGATCATCAGCACCCGCGGCGCGTTCAGGGACCGCACCACGGCGACCGCATTGCCGCTGGTGCAGCACAGGTCCGATTCGGCCTTCACCGCGGCGGAGGTGTTCACGTAGGTCACGATCGGCACGCCGGGGTACCTCCGGCGCAGGCCGCGCACGTCCTCGGCGGTGATCGAATCCGCCAGCGAACAGCCCGCGGCCATGTCCGGGATCAGCACCGTCTTCGACGGGTTCAGGAGCTTGGCCGTCTCGGCCATGAAGTGGACGCCGGCCAGCACGATGACATCCGCATCGACGGTCACCGCCTCCCGCGCCAGGGCGAGGCTGTCGCCGACGATGTCCGCCACGGTGTGGAAGATCTCCGGCGCCTGATAGTTGTGGGCCAGGATGACGGCGTTGCGCTCACGCTTGAGGCGCAGGATCGCCTCGATGTCGGGGGCCAGCGCCGGCCACTCGATCGCCGGGACGTGACGGCTCACCCGCGCATAGAGGTCGGGCAGAGGAAGGGTCCCCGGCATCCGGGAAACGGGCGCGACGGTCGCCGTCATGGCGTCCTCCAATTATGCTCACTTTGAGCATTGTGCCGCCTAACTTATGAGCCCGCCGTGCCCCTGTCTAGATATGCTAGACTTGAGCATAAATCTTTTGCGGCGCATTTGTCAGGGTGCGCTGCGGCATCCTCCTCCCGCGGCAACCCACCCTGGGAACGCCGTGCCGCCGCGGTGCGCCTCGCCCCCAGCCGGCGGCGACGCGAGCCCCGTCAGGCGGCCCGCATTTCTGCGATCGTCAGCAGAAGGTCGCCGGATCGGGGCCGATCCGGCCATCGGCCCTATCGAGCTTGCCGATCTTCTCCATGTCCCCGGCACTCAGCTCGAAATCGAACAGGGAAATGTTCTCCACGATGCGCTGCGGATGGGCGCTCTTCGGAATCACCACGCAGCCGACCTGCGTGTGCCAGCGCAGCACCACCTGGGCGGGGGTCTTTCCATGCGCCTCGGCGATCGCGGCGATGGCCGGATCCTTGAGTTCCTGGCCTCGCCCGAGGGGGCTCCAGGATTCGGTCACGATCCCGCGAGCCCTGTCTGCGGCGCGGGCGTCGGCGCGCTGGAAGTAGGGGTGCAGCTCGATCTGGTTGACGGCGGGAGTCACCCCCGTCTCGCCAATCAGGGTGGCGAGGTGCTCGTCGGTGAAGTTCGACACGCCGATGGACCGGATCTTCCCCTCGTCCCGCAAGGCGATCATCGCCTTCCACGTCTCCACGAACAGCCGCTTCTGCGGGCAGGGCCAGTGGATGAGGTAGAGGTCGACGTAATCGAGCCCGAGCTTTGTCCGGCTCTCCTCGAACGCCTTGGCGGCATCCGGCCCCTGGCGGTCGTTCCAAAGCTTCGTCGTCACGAAGACCTGCTCGCGGGGCACGCCCGATTCGCGAAGGCCTTTGCCGACGCCGGCCTCGTTCCCGTACGCCGCCGCGGTGTCGATGAGGCGGTATCCCGCCGCGAGGGCCTGCCGCACGAGGTCCGGCGCCTGATCCTCCGCGATCTGCCAGCAGCCATAGCCGACCTGCGGGATGGTGCGTCCGTCGTTCAGGCTGAGCGTCGGGATGGAAGCCATGCGGGCTGTCTCCGGTGGGCGGGGGTATCGCCCTCACCTGTGGTGCGCGGTCCCCCGGTGCCAGGGTGAGGGGCGGTCTCCCGCGTTGATCCGGCGCAGTCTGGAGTGGATCCAGTCTGGCGGGGGGAACGTTGCCCAGCAGCTTTCCGAACGATGCCGCGCGGTGGCGCGCGCCGACTTCTCCCAGCGGGCTCGCAGCATGACTGACCAATCACCGGGCGCGCCGACGCGCCGTGCCGTCGTGGAAGGGTGTGCCCTGGTCGGAGCGCTCGGCTTCGGCGGGCTTGGGTTCCGGCCCGCGCCGGCCCGGGCGGCGGCGCCGGGCGATCCAGCTCCCCAGACCCTGCCGGTGCGCCTGACCATCAACGGGCAGGGCCACGACCTGAACCTCGACACCCGCACCACGCTCCTCGACGCCCTGCGCGAGCACCTCGCCCTCACGGGCACCAAGAAGGGCTGCGACCATGGCCAGTGCGGCGCCTGCACCGTCCTGATCGACGGGCGCCGCATCAATTCCTGCCTGACCCTGGTCGCCATGCATGACGGCGACGCCATCACCACCATCGAGGGGCTGGCCGCGGGCGAGGCGCTGCACCCGATGCAGGCCGCCTTCATCAGCCATGATGGCTTCCAGTGCGGCTACTGCACCCCTGGGCAGATCTGCTCCGCGGTGGGGATGCTGAAAGAGGCGAAGGAGGGCTGGCCGAGCCACGTCACCGACGACCTCACCGTCACCGCCTCCCTCAGCGACGCCGAGATCCGCGAGCGGATGAGCGGCAACATCTGCCGCTGCTCGGCCTACCCGAACATCGTCGCGGCGATCCGCGATACCGCCGGCTCGAACCTGTGAGGCACGCCCGATGAAGGCCTTCACCTACGAGCGTCCGGCCACGGTGCAGGACGCGGCCAAGCTCGTCGCCGAGCGGCCCGGCGCCACGTTCATTGCCGGGGGGACGAACCTCCTCGACCTGATGAAGCTGCAGATCGAGACGCCGGCCACCCTGGTCGACGTCAACCGGCTGCCCCTGGCGAAGGTCGAGGACACGCCGGAGGGCGGCCTGCGGATCGGAGCGCTGGTGCGCAATTCCGACCTCGCCGCCCATCCCCGGGTGCGCAAGGACTATGCGGTGCTTTCCCGGGCCCTGCTCGCGGGCGCCTCCGGCCAGCTGCGCAACAAGGCGACCACTGCGGGCAACCTGCTCCAGCGGACCCGCTGCTACTACTTCTACGACACTGCCATGCCCTGTAACAAACGCGAGCCGGGCTCCGGCTGCTCGGCCATCGGCGGGTTCACCCGCATCATGGCCGTGGTGGGGACGAGCGACCACTGCATCGCCACCAACCCGTCCGACATGAACGTCGCCATGCGGGCCCTCGACGCCACCGTGGAGACGATGAACCCGGACGGGGCGATGCGCAGCATCCCCATGGCCGACTTCCACCGCCTGCCGGGCGACACCCCCCAGATCGAGACCGACCTGCGCAAGGGAGAGATCATCACGGCGGTGACGCTGCCGAAGCCGATCGTGGGCACGCATCTCTACCGGAAGGTCCGCGACCGGGCCTCCTACGCCTTCGCCACCATCTCCGTCGCGGCGGTGATCGCCGCGGAGGGCAATGGCCGGGTCGGCTCGGCTCGGCTCGCCTTCGGCGGGCTCGCCCACAAGCCCTGGCGCGTGGCCGCCGCCGAGGAGGCGCTGGTCCGCACCGGCTCGGCCGACGCCGCCGCCGACGCGGTCCTGAAGGGCGCCCGGGGCTACGGCGCCAACGACTTCAAGATCCCCCTCACCCGCCGGACCCTGCGCGCCGTCGTCGCGCAGGCGACCCGTGCCTGACGCCGAACGCAGGACATCCGCCATGGAGATGAACCAGCCGATCGGCCGCACGCCGCTCGACGAACGCCCTGACGGCCTCGTCGGGAGGCCCCTGGACCGGGTGGATGGCCCCCTCAAGGTGACCGGCCGAGCGCCCTACGCCTACGAGAGCCGGGCCCTGAAGGACCCCGCCTACGGCTACATCGTCACCGCCACGGTGGCCGCGGGCACCATCACGGCCATCGACGCCACCGCCGCGCGGAACGCGCCGGGGACGATCCTCGTGATGACCCACGAGAACGTGCCCGAGCAGGGCGAGAAGAAGGAGCAGGTCTGGCCACAGCTCCAGGGCCGCGAGGTCCTGTTCTACGGCCAGCCCGTCGCCTTCGTGGTCGCGGAGACCTTCGAACAGGCCCGCGCCGCCGCGCTGCTGGTGAAGGTGAACTACGACCGCGCCAAGCCGAAGGGCCTGCTCAAGGAGAACCGCGGCGCGGCCTACGAGCCGAAGCCGATGACGACGTCCCCGACCGTCAAGGTGGATTCCGCGCTGGGCGATTTCGACGGCGCCTTCGCCGCCGCCCCGGTGCAGATCGACGTGGAGTACACGACGCCGACGCAGATCCACGCCCAGATGGAGCCCCATGCCACCATCGCCGCCTGGGAGACCGGGCCGGACGGGGACTCGGTCGTGCTCTACTCGGCCAACCAGATGCCGAACCGGGGCCAGCCCGCCCTCGGCTCGGTGCTGAAGCTACCGCCGGAGAAGGTGAGGATCGTCACGCCCTATATCGGCGGCGGCTTCGGCTCGAAGCTCCAGGCCCTGCCGGAGGCGACGCTGGCGGCGCTCGCGGCGAAGGTCGTCAAGCGGCCGGTGAAGGTGGCGCTCACACGCCAGCAGGAGTTCCACGTCGGCACCCACCGCACCGACACGATCCAGCGCGTCCGCCTCGGCGCCGACAAGGACGGAAAGCTCAACGCCATCGCCCACGAATCGTGGTCGGACACGGCCGTGGGCGACACGTTCTACGAGACGTCCGCCAACGTGACCCGCTCCCTCTACGCCGCTCCCAATCGCATCACCCGGCATCGGCTGGTCAACCTGAACATGCCGATCGCGTCCTCGATGCGCGCGCCGGGCGAGGCGGTGGGGCAGCTCGCCTTCGAATGCGCCATGGACGAGCTCGCCGAACGGCTGAACCTCGACCCCATCGAGCTGCGCATTCGCAACGAGCCGAGCGAAGATCCCGAGAAGAAGATTCCCTACTCCACCCGCCGCCTCGTGGACTGCATGAAGGAGGGCGCGGCCCGGTTCGGCTGGGACAAGCGCGGCAAGCCCGGCGCCACCCGGGACGGGCAATGGCTCGTCGGCCTCGGCGTGTCGGCCGCGGCCCGGCAGAACCCGCTGAAGCCGTCCTCGGCCGGCGTCCGCCTCGGCCCGGACGGGGTGCTCACCGTCCGCATGGCCATGACCGACCTCGGCACCGGCACCTACACCATCCTCACCCAGATCGGCGGGGAGATGCTGGGGCTGCCGCCGGAGAAGGTGCGCGTCGAACTCGGCGACACGAACTTCCCGAAGGCGGCGGGCTCCGGCGGCTCGTTCGGCGCGGGTTCGGCGGGCTCGGCGCTCTACGTCGCCTGCGACAACCTCCGGCAGGCGCTCGCCGCCAAGGCGGGCATCGATCCCGCCACCGCCACCTTCTCCGACGGGGCCGTGAACGCGGGCGACCGCTCGGTGTCGCTGACGGACCTCGCCGGTCCCGACGGGATCGAGGCCAAGGGCGAGATCAAGCCCGGCGAGCTGGAGAAGAAGTTCGCGCAGTATTCCTACGGCGCGCACTTCGCCGAGGTCGGCGTGGATGTCGATACGGGCGAGATCCGCCTGCGCCGGATGCTCGGCTGCTTCACCGGGGGGCGGATCCTCAACGCGAAGACCGCCCGCTCCCAGGCCATCGGCGGCATGATCTTCGGCGTCGGCGCGGCGCTGATGGAAGATGCGGTGATCGACCCCCGCTACAGCTACTACGTCAACCACGACCTGGCCGAGTACCACGTCTCCACCCACGCCGACGTGCCGGACGTCGATGCGTTCTTCCTGCCGGAACTCGACGACAAGGCGAATCCCCTCAAGAGCAAGGGGCTGGGGGAGCTCGGCATCTGCGGCGCGGGCGCCTCGGTGGCCAACGCGATCTACAACGCCACCGGCATCCGCATCCGCGATTATCCGATGACCCTCGATAAGGTGCTCAAGGGCCTGGAGGAGCGGGAGACCCAGCGGCGGACGTGACGTGTGGGACGCCACGTCGCTCCCCTTCCCCTCGTGGGGAGGAGTGAGAGGTGGGGGTGGTGCCGGATGGGGCTGGGCGGTTCCGCCTGAACCGCCCCCACCCCTGCCCCTTCCCCACAAGGGGAAGGAGAACCCAAGCCGTCACGGCGAGCGACGCGGCGGCGACATTTCGAGTTGACGGAACGGCCGGCCGCGCGGGACACCGGAGCCAAACTCCTCCGCGATGGACCGCCCGTTGTCAGAGACCCGGAACCCGCCCGCCCGCTTCAACGCGGCCCGCTACTGCATCGGTGAGAATGCCCGTCTGAGGCCCGAGAAGACCGCGCTGATCCTGGTCGGCGACGGCACGGACGCGCGTCTCAGCTTCGGCGAGGTGGACCGGGCGGTGCGGGGCATCGCGGCCGGGTTGCTGCGGCTCGGCCTGAAGCCCGGGGACCGGGTGATGATCCGCATGGGCAACGATGCGGACTACGCCCTGCTGCATTTCGGCGCCATGGCGGCGGGCCTCGTCTCCCTGCCCTCCTCGCCCCAGCTCACCGAGGGCGAGGCGGCGTTCCTCCTGGAGAATTCCGGCGCGGCGGCGGTGGCCCTGGCCGGTGGCTGCACCGTCGATCCCCACATCCTCGGCGACCGGATCGTCCTCGACGCCGCGGCCATCGCGGCGCTGATGGCGGGCGAGCCCCTCGCCGACTACGCCGACACCGCCGCCGACGACCCGGCGATGCTGATCTACACCTCGGGCACCACGAGCCGCCCGAAGGGCGTGCTTCACGGGCACCGGGCCACCTACGGGCGGCGGCCGATGCTCGACCACTGGATCGGCATCACCGCAAACGATGTGATGCTCCATGCCGGCACCATGAATTGGACCTACACGCTCGGCGTCGGCCTCTCCGACCCATGGTCGGTGGGCGCGACGGCGGTGCTCTACAACGGCCCGCGCGACGCGGGCGTCTGGCCCCGGCTGATCGCCCGCTACGGGGCGACGGTCTTCGCGGCCGTCCCGACCCTCTACCGCCAGATCCTCAAATACGGCGACCTGCCCGCCCACGACCTGTCCAGCCTGCGCCATGGCTGCACCGCCGGCGAGCCCCTGTCCACCGAGCTGCTCGACGCCTGGGCGGCGGCCACCGGCAAGCCGCTCTACGAGGCGCTCGGGATGAGCGAGATCTCGACCTACATCTCCAGTGGGCCGACGATCCCCGTGCGCCCCGGCTCGCCGGGCAAGCCGCAGCCGGGACGGCGTGTGGCGATCCTGCCCGTCGCGGGCGAGCCCGTGCCGCTTCCGGCCGGCGAAAGCGGGCTGCTCGCGGTCCACCGCACCGAGCCGGCGCTGATGCTCGGCTACTGGAACCGCCCCGAGGAGGAGGCGGAGGTGCTGCGCGGCGAGTGGTTCGTCGGCGGCGACCTTGCCCGGTTCGATGCGGACGGCTATCTCTGGTTCGAGGGCCGCAACAACGACCTGATGAAGGCGATGGGCTACCGGGTCTCGCCGAACGAGGTCGAGGTGGTGCTCGCGGCCCATCCCTCGGTGGCCGAGGTCGGGGTGGCCGAGTTGCCGGTGCGGGCCGACGTGTCGGTGATCTGCGGCTTCGTGGTGCTGCAGCCGGGCGCCACCCCGGATGCCGGGGTGTTGCTCGACTGGTGCGCGGACCGCCTCGCGGCCTACAAGCGCCCCCGCGAAATCCGCTTCCTCGATGCCCTGCCGAGGACCGCCAACGGCAAGGTGCAGCGCAAGCGCCTCGTCGCGGCGTCGCAGAGCTAGCGCCCTACCCGAACGAGTGTGTTCAGCCAAACTTCTCCAGATCATCCCTCATCCTTAGGTGCGGCGAAGCCGCCTCGAAGGAAGGCTCCAGGGATCGCGCGACAGGCTGGAGACCTCCTTCGAGGCCCGCTGACGCGGGCACCTCAGGATGGGGTGAGTGGGTGGGGGGCGCCTCCACGTGATCGGTCGCTGCCCTACAGCAGCGTCCCCCGCAGGATGAGGAGCGCCACCGAAAAGTAGATCACCAGCCCCGTCACATCGACCAGCGTCGCCACGAAGGGCGCGGAGGCCGTGGCGGGGTCGAACCCGATGCGCTGGAGCACGAAGGGCAGCATCGAGCCGGCCAGGGAGCCGAAGGTCACGATCCCCACCAGGGCGGCCCCGACCGTCGCCGCCACCAGCGGCCAGTGCTCGCCGTAATCGTAGAGGCCGAACTTCTGCCACGCCACGATGCGGATGACGGCGATGACGCCGAGGATCCCACCGAGCACCAGCCCGGTCGGCAACTCGCGCAGGGCCACCTTCCACCAGTCCCGCAACCGGACTTGGTGCAGCGCCAGGGCGCGGATCAGCAGCGAGGTCGCCTGCGAGCCGGAATTGCCCCCCGAGCTCATGATGAGCGGGATGAACAGGGTGAGGACGATGGCCTTCTCCAACTCGCCCTCGAACCCCTGCATGGCCGAGGCGGTGAGCATTTCGGACAGGAACAGGGCGCAGAGCCAGCCGGCCCGCTTCCGGATCATCGTGAGGAAGCCGATATCCATGTACGGCTCGGGCAGTGCCTCCATGCCGCCGAAGCGCTGCACCTCCTGCGTCTGCTTCTCGACCATGGCGTCGATCATGTCGTCCACGGTGACGATGCCGATGACGTGGCCGACCGCATCCACCACCGGAAGGGCCAGGAGGTCGTATTTCGAGATCAGCCGGGCCGCCTCGTCGCGGCTCGCGGTGGGCGATACGGCGAGGGGGGCGCGGCCGGGCGCCACCGTCAGCACGTTGTCCTCCGGGTTGCCGGAGATCAGCCGGCGCAGGGGCACCGCCTTGGTGAGGGCGCGGGTGCGCGGATCGAGCACGAAGATCGAGTAGATCGTCTCCCGGGTCTTCTCGACGTGCCGGCAGTATTCGAGCGTCTGGCCCACGGTCCAGGTGCCCGGCACCGTGACGAACTCGGTCGTCATCAGCGAGCCCACCGTCTCCTCGCCATAGGCCGAGAGACGGTCGACGGCGCCGCGGGTCTCGGCGTCGAGGCGGGCCCGCAGGTCGGAGCGGCCGGGCTCCTCGATCTCGCGGAACACATCCGTCACCCGGTCGGCGGACATGCCCGACAGGAACGACGCCACCCGGTCCCGGGGCAACATCTCGATGATCTCGCTGGCGCATTCCAGCGCGGGCTGGTCCAGCACCTCGATCGCCCGCTCCATCGGCAGGCCGAGGAGGATCGCCGTGGCGACCTCGGGCGCTTCGCTGTTCAGCGCCTCGACGATGTCGGGGGCGCGCTCGTCAGCGAGCCGCGCGGCCAGGGCTGCAGGCTCGACGCGGGCGTCGAAGGGGGTCATCTCGTTCATGACGCGCCTCATGGGACGAGGCGGCGCGCCGCAGGATGTCAGGCCGCTCCCGGGCCGCGGGCCGATCCCGCGGGCCGACCTGACGGCGGCTCAGAGGGAGCGACGGCGCAACGCCGGGCGCGGCAGGCACGATCGGTCGGGCACGTCGCTTCACTGAATCTGAGCTGGAGGGGGCGCAGCCCCGCCGTGGCGGGCCTGCGCGGTGCCTCGTGCTCCGCCTTCTCGCATCCGTCAAGCGCAAAGCCGGCGGCCTCACCGGAGTCTCCGCAGCCTGCGGCTTTTTCAGAACGGCGGCCCGGATGACTATTGCTATGAGAAATATAAGCATAGCGTCCGCTTGTATTGCGCCCCAACAAACGGTTATATCCTGCATATCGCAGGGCCGGGAGGCGAGCGGTTCGGGCCACCGGATCGCGAGGCACCCGGGTTCGCCTGCGGCAAGTTCAGCTGGTCCGCGTCGCCTGACGCGCCGCGGATCGATGGTCCTTACGAGCAGGAGAGAATCACATGGCCTGGTCCGCCCCCGTCGTGTCCGAGATCTGCGTCGGCATGGAAGTCACGAGCTACGAGTCGGCCGAGATCGACACCTTCAACTGAGCGGTTCGCGATCCGAGGATCGTCCGCAGGTTGTCGCAATAAACCACCCGAAGTCTAAATTGGAGGAATTATAATGGCTTGGTCTGCTCCCGTCGTGTCCGAGATCTGCGTCGGCATGGAAGTCACGAGCTACGAGTCCGCTGAGATCGACACCTTCAACTAAGTCGTCAGCGACCGTCAGGTCTCAGGGCGCCGCCTCCTCCGGGGGGCGGCGTTTTTCGTATGTGCGCGGCCCGGCGCGTTCGGCTATCACCCCCGGAACCGGCTCGGCCGGAGGGATCCGGGGGGAACGGCTTGGCCGAGAAGTTCCGGTTGGAAGGAAGCGTCGCCCTCGTCACCGGGGCGGCTAGCGGCATCGGCGCGGCGCTGGCCGTGGCGCTCGCGGGACGGGGCTGCTCCCTCGTCCTGATCGACCGCGACGCCGAGGGGCTTGCCGCCATCGCCCGCAGGACCGGCGCGGCCGGGGCCGCCACCGAGTGCCGCGTGGTCGACCTCACGGATGCGGGCGCCATCGCCATGCTGCCCGCCGCCGTCGAGGACCGGTTCGGGCGGCTCGACTGCCTCGTGAACAATGCGGGCGTCGCCCTGGGCGGGCGGTTCGAAGAGACGCATCTCGACGACTTCGAGTGGGTCCTCGACATCAACCTGCGCGCCGTCGTACGGATGTGCCACGCCTTCCTGCCGATGCTGAAGGCCCGGCCCCAGGCCCAGATCGTCAACATCTCCAGCCTGTTCGGGCTGATCGCGCCCCCCGGTCAGGCGGCCTACTGCGCCAGCAAGTTCGCGGTGCGGGGCTTCACCGAATCGCTGCGCCACGAATACGCCGGCACCGGGCTCGGGGTCAGCGTGGTCCATCCCGGAGGCGTGGCCACCGCAATCGCCCGCAACGCGCGCGACCCGCGCCCCTCGGCGATCCCGGAGGAGGCCGAGACGATGCGCCTCGCCGCCGAGAAGGGGCGTGCGGCGTTCCAAGCTCTGCTGACCCTGCCGCCCGAGGCAGCGGCCGAAGAGATCGTCCGCGGGATCGAACGGCGCGCCCCGCGCATCGTCATCGGGAAGGACGCGCGCAGCGCCGCGCTGATCCAGCGTCTCATGCCGGCCGGCTACTGGGCGGCGATCACCCGCCTGTCCGGCGGAAAGGTCTAAGATGGCGAGCCTGCGCGCCCATATCGGAGCCTGGATGGTTCGGCGCCGCGTGAAGGCGCCCCTGGCGACCGCCGCCAGCACCGAGGACGTCCGCCGCATCCTCGGCGGGGCCACGTTCCCCGATCCGAAGGATGCCACCTTCGAACCCGGCACCCTGGGGGGCATCCCCGGCGAATGGGTCCGGCCGGTCTCCGGCGACGCGTCGCACCGGCTGCTCTACGTCCATGGCGGCGGCTTCGTCGCCTGCTCCCCCAAGACCCACCGCCCGCTGACCGGCGCCCTCGCCCGGCGCGGCTTCACGATCTTCGCCCCCGACTACAGGCTGGCGCCGGAGCACCCCTTCCCGGCCGGGCTGGAGGACGTCGTGGCGGCCTGGGCCGCCTTCCGCGCGTCGGGTCCCGCGAGCCTCGCGGGGGAATCGGCGGGCGGCAACCTCGCCCTGGCGGCGATGCTGGCCGCCAAGGAACGCAGCATCCCCCTCCCCTCGGCCGCCTGCCTGTTCTCGCCCGTGACCGATATCGGCGCCGTCGATGGCTCCCGGGTCGCGAACGGGTGGCGCGACGCCATGTTCACCGCCCGCTCGATCTCCGAGATCGCGCCGCTCTATCTCGGCGACCGCGACCCGCGCATGCCCCTGGCCTCGCCGGTCTACGGCGACCCCGCCGGCCTGCCGCCGCTGCTGTTCCACGTCGGCGACCGGGAAGTGCTCCGCGACGATTCCGTGCGCATGGTCGAGCGGGCCAAGGCGGCCGGCGTGGAGGCGGGCCTGCGGATCTTCCCGGTGGTGGCCCATGCGTGGCAGTTCGCCGACCGGTTCCTCCCGGAGGCGACCGCCTCCCTGGACGAGGCCGCCGCCTTCCTCAAGCGCCACGCCGGCCGGCCGGGGGTGACGGCATGAGCCCCGCATCCGGGACGGACGGCATCCTCGCCGTCCTCATCGTCGGCGCCGGCTTCTCCGGGGTCGCGATGGCGATCCGCTGCCGCGAAGAGGGGATCGGGCCCATCGCGGTCATCGAGAAGGGCGCCGGGATCGGCGGGACGTGGCGGGAGAACACCTATCCCGGGGCGGCCTGCGACGTGCCCTCGCATCTCTACTCCCTGTCCTTCGCGCCGAAGGCCGACTGGAGCCGTCTCTATGCGAAGCAGCCGGAGATCGAGGCGTACCTGCGCGGGGTGGCCGAGTCGCACGGGCTGATGCCGCTGATCCGGTTCGGCACCACGCTCCGGCGGGCGGTGTGGGACGAGGGGCGCGCCCTGTGGCGCGCGGAGACGGACCGGGGCGAGGTCTTGGCCCGCGCCATCGTGTCCGGGGCGGGCGGGCTGCACCACCCTGCCCTGCCCGCCATTCCCGGCCGTGACGACTTCGCCGGGCCGAGCTTCCACACCGCCGCCTGGGACCACTCCATCGACCTGGCCAGCCGGGCCGTCGGCATCATCGGCACCGGCGCCAGCGCCATCCAGGTCGTGCCGGAACTCGCGAGGAGCGCCGCGCACCTCACCGTGTTCCAGCGGACCCCGCCCTGGATCATGCCCAAGAACGACCGGGCGATCCCGCCCGAGCGGCAGGCGCGCTACGCCCGCCATCCGATCCTGCGGCGTCTGGAGCGGGCCCGCCTGTTCTGGCGGCTCGAATTGCCGGCCCTGGTCGGTTTCACCCGGGTCTCGAAGGTCACGGCGCAGGCCGAGGCGATGGCCCGGCACCATTTGCGCAAGGCGGTGCCCGACAAGGACCTGCGCAGGAAGCTGACGCCGACTTACCGGTTCGGCTGCAAGCGCGTGCTGCTCTCGGACGAGTATTACGCCGCCGTCCAGCAGGACACCGTCACCCTGGAGACGGGATCGATCGCCCGGATCGTCCCGGACGGCGTCGAGATGATCGACGGCACCCGGCACCGCCTCGACGCCCTCGTCTACGCCACCGGGTTCGACGTCGTCGGCGGGTCGCTCCGGACGGAGGTCGTCGGCCGCGGGGGGCGGCGGCTCGCCGAGGCTTGGGCGGACGGGATGCAGGCGTTCCAGGGCATCACGGTGTCCGGTTTCCCGAACTACTTCATCCTCCTCGGCCCCAATACCGGCATCGGCCACAACTCGATCATCGCGATGATCGAGATCCAGGTCCGGCACGTCCTCGATTGCCTCAAGACCCTGGCGAAGGGCTCGCAGGCGATCGAGGTGCGCGACCCCGTGCAGACGCGCTTCGTGGAGCGCATCCGCAACCGGATGAAGGAGAGCATCTGGCAGGCCGGGGGCTGCTCGAGCTGGTACCTCGACGCCAAGGGCCGCAACACAACCCTGTGGCCGGATTCGGTGCTGGCCTACCGGCGCAGCGCCCGCCGCGCCCGGCTGTCGGATTACCGCCTGGACTAGGGACGTTCCCCGGCGCCACCCCGCGCCCTCGCTGTCGGTGCGGCCGGGCCGGGCGGGCGTGCGCCCTGCTCACGCCACCTGCCGACGGGGCGGCACCAGCATGTCGAGCATCGCATCGGCCCGCATCGGCCGGCCGAGATGGTATCCCTGCACGAGGGAACAGCCCATCTCGCGCAGGGCCGTGAGGTCCGTCTCGGTCTCGACGCCCTCGGCCACCACTTCAAGGCTCAGGGCCCGCCCGAGGTCGATCACGGCCTGGACGAGTCCGCGCTTGTCGTCCGCCTCGCCGAGGCCGGTGACGAGGCTGCGGTCGATCTTCACCCGGTTCACCCGAAGCTGGCGCAGGCGCGACAGGGAGGAGTACCCGACGCCGAAATCGTCGATGGCGATGCTGACGCCGGCATGGGACAGGTTGGTGAGCTTCTCGGACACCGCGGCCACGTCGAGCGCCATATCCTCGGTCAGCTCGATCTCCAGCCCGTCCGCGTTGAGGCCGAAGGCCGCCAGTTTGCCGAGGATGATCTGATCGAGGGGGGCCTGCGCCAGCTCCCGGGGGCAGACGTTCATGCCGGTCCGCACCGCCCCCAGGCCGCGATCGCGCAGGGCGAGCCTCATCCGGCAGACGCCGTCGAGGATGAACCGGAGCAGCGACTCGGTGAGCCCCGTCATCGCCGCGGCGGCGATCAGCTCGGACGGTGGCACCCAGCCGTGCCGGGGGTGGTGCCAGCGGATCAGCGCCTCCAGCCCGGCGAGGTTTCCGTCGCGGATATCGAAGATCGGCTGGAACCACACCTCGACGGCGCCCACCGCCAGCGCGTCGGGGAGGTCGCGCTCCGCATCCCGCCGCATGTCCAGGCGGTCGCGCAGTTCGTCGTCGAACACGTGGTACCGGTTCCGGCCGGTGGACTTGGCCATGTAGAGGGCTTCGTCCGCGCGCACGAGGCGCTCGGTCAGGCTCTCGGCCACGCCGAGATGGATGCCGATGCTGATGCCGACGCGGCCGGTATCGAACCGGTCGAACGGTTCGGCGATGGCCGCGATCACCGCCTCGGCGAGGGCGCGGAAGGGGACACCGGTCTCGGCCGGATCGTAGAGGATGGCGAACTCGTCGCCGCCGAGCCGGGCGGCGAGGCCGCGCGGGGGCACCTGCGCCCGGAGGCGCCGGCCGACCTCGACGAGCACTTGGTCTCCCGTCCCGTGGCCGTAGATGTCGTTGACCGACTTGAAGCCGTCGAGGTCGAGCAGCATCAGGCAGGAGGCGTGGGAATGCTCGCCCTGCTCGGCGAAGCCGGCGCGGTTGAGGAGGCCGGTGAGCCCGTCGCAGGTGGCCCGCCCCGCCATCTTGTCGGCCAGGGCGTTGGCCTCGTTCTTCAGGCCGCTCGTCCTACGGAAGTTGGCCTCAGCCCCGAAGCAGGTCCGCGCCAGGGCGGCGAGGTAGAGAAGGACGGTCCCGGCAAGGCAGGACTGGTCGAACTCCCCGAGGCTGATCAGGCAGCCGGCCGTCGACAGGAGCGGCGGGGTGATGAAGGCGATGGGGATGCGGGCGTAGGACGTGCCGTAGCCGACCGCCCCCGCCGTGATGCCGCAGGTCACCGTCAGGTAGAACAGCGTCTGCGGCGTGGTGTAGCCCGCGCAGAGGGCCGGGAGGAACGCCCAGACCGAGCCCGACAGCAGGGCGGCGAAGGCGGAGAGGCGGAGCCGCCGGTCCACCGCCGCATCGGCCACGTCCGGGGCGGTGGCGCCGTCGTCGTCGAGGCCGCGGCAGGGGGCCCGGCAGAGATAGACCCGGAGGAGGTTGGCCATGAGCGACGCGGCGAACCACACCGCGCCGGCCGCACCTTCCCCCGCGCGGATCGCGACGGCGAGGCAGGTGAGGCCCAACAGACCGTTGATGAGCAGGGCCCGCAGGACGCTCCGGCGGGCCGCATCCAGCTGATCGCGGCGAATCGCGCTGTTCAGCGCGTCGGTCATCGTCGGTCGCACCGGCTCTCGGCGCGCATCCGGCTCGGAGTTGCTGCCTGCTTCCGCGGCCATCACCCGGTTCCTTGCTCCCCCTGCCTATTGCACGCATGCGGTAAAGAAATTCTCGCAATTCACCCGCAGGCTGCAATGTCACGGCCGGTGCCGCACTGGGCGTCGTGGCCCATATTCATGAGCCGCAAGTCAGGGTTGCCTATGGCGCTGTCCAGAGAACTGATCTCGATCGAGCGGATCTTCTACGAGGAGGCGGCCGAGACCTATCCTCACGGACAGGCGATCCTGGCCCGCTTTCCGGGGGCCGAGCGGATCGCCGTTCCGTCCCACTGGAACATACCCGAGCTTCACGGCAACGCAGGTTCCGTCGAGGATTGGATCCGCATCAAGCGCTCGACCCTGGTCCTCGGGGTGAAGAAGAGCCTGACGATGCGGCCGAACGGGCGCAGCGCCCACTTCATCGCCCCTTCGACCTCCAATGGATGCGCGATGGCCTGCGCCTATTGCTACGTGCCGCGGCGGAAGGGCTTCGCGAACCCGATCACGCTGTTCGTGAATACGGAGAAGGCCTGCGCCGCGATCGTCCGGCATGCGGGCCGCCAGGGGCCGTTGCCGGAGCCCGACTCCGTCGATCCCGCCCTGTGGGTCTACGATATCGGCGAGAACGGGGACCTGTCCGTCGATGCCGCGGTGTTCGACGGGGTGCGTGATGTCATCCACCTGTTCCGCGACATCCCCAACGCCAAGGCGTCGTTCGCCACCAAGGCGGTGAACCGCGACCTGTTGACCTACGAGCCCCGCGGCAAGACGCGGATCCGGTTCTCGCTGATGCCGGAGCGGATCGCGAAGGTGGTCGATGTGCGCACCTCGCCCATCCCCGAACGGATCGCGGCCATCGATGACTTCGTTGGGGCCGGCTACGAGGTTCACGCCAACTTCTCGCCGGTGATCATGTACGAGGGCTGGGAGGCGGACTGGCGCGACCTCTTCCGGCAGATCGATGCGGCGCTCTCCCCGGCGTCGAAGGCGCAGCTGCGGTGCGAGATCATCATGCTCACGCACAACGCCGGGCTGCACGAGGTCAACCTCGGCTGGCATCCCCGGGCGGAGGACCTCCTGTGGCGGCCCGAAATCCAGGAGGTCAAAGTCTCCGAGGGCGGCCAGACCAACCTGCGCTATCGCACCAGGTGGAAGGGGCGCTGGCTCGCCCGGTTCAAGGATCTCCTCGCGGCGGAGATGCCCTACTGCACGGTTCGCTATGCCTTCTGAACCCTGCGTCCCCGCCGACGTTCTGCCCAGGCATCACGTGAGGCTGGCGAGGGTCGGATGGGGCGGCACGAGGAATTCATGGCCGAGGCGGTCGCGATCGCCGAGACCAATGTCGCCGAGGGCGGGAGCCCCTATGGGGCGGTCATCGTCCGGGACGGGGCCGTCGTCGCCCGTGCGGCCAACACCATCCACCTCACGCAGGACGTGACGAACCACGCCGAGATGGTCGCCATCCACGAGGCGAGCCGCATCCTCGGCCGGAACGACCTGTCGGATTGCGTGATGTACGCGAGCGGACGGCCCTGCCCGATGTGTCACGCGGCCATGCGCCTCGCGGGGTTCAAGCGGGGCTACTTCGCGTTCAGCGCGGAGGAGGCGCAGGAATTCGGCGCCGGCAGCGCCGATCTCTACGGGGAACTGTGCCGCCCCCTCGACCAGCAGCCGATGCGGCTGGAGCAGATGCGGCCCGAGGGCGCCTCCCCCTATCCGGCGTGGCAGGCACGGCAGAAAACGTGACGCCCTTGCCGCCGGCCGCTCGTCATCGCCGACGGAGCGAAGCGGCTCGATGGTCGGCGCTCAAGAAGTGACCCGCTTCCCTGGACCGCTCCGCCAGGCGTTTTCCGCGAACCTCGGATCAGCTGTCCCCACGGCTCAGTGCGGGTCCCCTCCCCCTTGTGGGGAGGGGTAGGGGTGGGGGTGGTGCCGGGCAAGGCACCCGGGTGCCTCCCGAACCAGGTTGGCGAGTGAACGCCCTAGGCCCGGAGCGACGACGCCGAGGGAGCGAGGGTGGCCAGGGCCTCCGGCGTGTCGATGTCGAGGGCGGAGGCCGGGTCGCCCGCGATCTCGAGCACGTCCGGGCGGCCGGCGAGGAGGGGGCCGGCGCCCCGGTCTCCGGTCAAGGTCGCCAAGCTTGCGCCGAGCCGCCGCAGGTTCAGCAGGACCGGATTGCCCCGGCGCCCCTCGTGGACGGGTACGACGGAAGAGGGAGCCCCGTCCGCCGCCGCGAAGGCCTCGGCCAGGCGGTCGATGAGGGGGGCGCCGACCAGCGGCATGTCCCCGAGCATCACGATGGCCGCGTCGCAGCCGGGCGGGAGCGCCGCGAGCCCCGCCTTGAGGGAGGTGGAGAGCCCGTCCGCATAGGCGTCGTTCCGCACGAAGACGAGGTCCAGCCCGGCGAGGGCCGTCCGCACGGCGTCGGCATGGGCGCCGAGCACGACGACGACCGGCCTCGGCCCGGCCGCGAGGGCGGCCTCGGCGGCGCGACGCACCAGGGGGCGGCCGTCCAGATGCGCCAGGAGTTTGGGTGCGGCGCCGAACCGGGTGCCGCGCCCGGCGGCGAGGAGGATCGTGGCGACCTCACTCATCCCCGGCCTCGGCCGTATCCGTCGCCCCGCCCGCCCGGGGCTGCGGACGCGAGACGATCTCCATGAGCAGCCCGCCGACCCCGAGGGCGACGATATCCGCCCGGTCGACCGGCACGTCCGCCAGCAGCCGGTGGAGGATCCAATCGAACCCGTTCTCCTTGGGCGAGCGGGCGCAGCCCGGCGCGCCGATCACCGGCACGTCCCCGAGGGATCCGAGGAGCAGCAGGTTGCCGGGGTCCACCGGCATGCCGAGATGGTCCACCCTTCCCCCCGCGCGCTCGATCCCGGCGGGGATCACGTCCCGCCGGTCGGCGATGGCCGAGGCGCCGAACACCACGGCGAGGTCGGCGCCCGCGCCCCCGATCACCCCGGCGAGGCCGGCAGCGACGCCGGCGGCCGAATGCGCCACCCGCGTCTCGGCCACGATCTCCGCCCCCGCCGGGGCGAGGCGTTCGGCCAGGACTCGCAGGGTCTTTTCCACCGTGGCGTCCTTGAGGGAGGCGAGGCGCGTGGAGACCACGCCCACCCGCCGCCGCCGGTAGGGCGCCACGCGGATCGCCCCATGCCCGGCCTCGGTGCAGGCCAGGGCCAGGGTCGCGCGGCGCACGGCGTAGGGGATGATCTTGACGGTCGCGACCATCTCCCCCTCGGCCACCGGCTTGAAGGCCGGCAGGGTCGCCACGGTGACGGCCTCATCGACCCCGTTCACGGCGTCGATCCGCCCGCGGTCGATCAGCAGAACGCCCGGTGCCGTGGCGAACAGGTTGCAGCGGCCGGTGAAGGGCAGTTCGGCCCGGAGGTGGGCATCGCACAGGGTGGCGGCCAACCGGCCGGCGGCGTCGTCCTCACCCACGTCGTCGCCGTCCAGGGCGACGGCCACGACCTCGCGCACGCCCTCCGCCGCGAGGCGGGCCGCCATCTCGGGCGTGATCGTGGAGCCCTTGCGCAGGGTGGTGCCGCCGCTGCGCAGGGAATGGGCGGTGATGAGCCCCGCCGCCTCGGCGACCGGGACGGGTCCGAACCTCACGGCCCCTCCGGCCGGGGCGCCCGGCGCAGCTCCGCCACGATCTCGGCCAGGACCGCCAGGGCGATCTCGGCCGGGCTCACCGCGCCGATGGCCAGGCCGATGGGCGCGCGGATGCGGCCGACCTCGGCCTGCGTGAACCCGGCCTGGGTCAGCCGCTCCACCCGCGCCGCATGGGTCTTCCGGGAGCCCAGGGCGCCGATATAGAAGCACCCCGCCCGCAGGGCCGCCGCGAGGGCCGGGTCGTCGATCTTCGGGTCGTGGGTCAGGGCCGCCAGGGCGCAGTAGCGGTCGAGGGCGGGCACACGTCCGCCGAGCGCCCCGTCCGGCCATTCCGCCACCAGATCGACGCCGGGGAACCGCTCCGGCGTGGCGAAGGCGGTGCGCGGGTCGATCACCGTCAGGGCGAGGTCGAGGGAAGCCGCCATCGGCACCATCCCCTGGGAGATGTGCACGGCGCCGACCACCACGAGGCGCACCGGCGGCACCTGCACGGTGAGGAAGGCCTGCCGGCCGTCCGGCAGCGTCGCCAGCCCGCTCTTGCCCTGGGCGAGGTGCCGGGCGAGCACGTCCGCCAGGGGGTCGCCGGGGATGTCGGCCTCGCGCACGAGGCGCTGCCCGCCATCGGGGATGGCGGTGACGAGGATGGCCGCCCGCCGGGCGGCCCGCTCGGCGTTCAGCCCGGCCAGGATGTCCGCGCGCATCAGTCGATCCGTTCCACGAAGACGCGGATGCGGCCGCCGCAGGACAGGCCCGCCCGCCACGCGGTCTCGTCGGCCACGCCGAATTCGAGAACCCGGGGGCGCCCGTCTTCGATGACCTCCGCCGCCTCCACGATCACCGCCCCCTCGACGCAGCCCCCCGAGACGGAGCCGAGGAAGTTGCCGCCGCCGTCGATGACGAGGTGGCTGCCCACCGGCCTAGGGGCCGAGCCCCATGTCTCGATGACGGTGGCGAGGGCGACGGCGCGCCCTTCGCCTCGCCACGCTTCCGCGGCGGAGAGAATGTCGGTGTCGGTGCTGAGCATGGCCCTGCGAGCCTTTACGGGGTGCGGGCCGTGCCCGCCTCGGGAGAGGTATGGCCCCCGCGTCGCAGCGCAAGGCGCCGGGGGCGTCTCCTTGGCCTGCGCCGCGCCGGCCGGTAGGATGCGGCTCCCTCCGTGCCGGAAGCCATGCCGTCCTTCGCCGACAGGATCCCGCCCCGCCGTCCCGCCGCCGCCCGCCCGTGAACGCCGAGGATCCCGCCCTCGCGCGCGTCGTCCAGGCGGCCGAGCCGCCGGCCCGCACCCCCTCGGCGTCCCGGCGGCTGTGGAAGCGCATCGCCCGGCCGATCGGCGACGCGCTGCCCAAGGGCCTCTACGCGCGCTCGCTCATCATCATCATCGCGCCGGTGGTGCTGCTGCAATCGGTGATCGCCTACACCTTCATGGAGCGGCACTGGCAGCTGGTGACGAAGCGGCTCTCGGCCTCCGTGGTCGCGGATGTCGCCGCGCTGATCGACATCTACGAGAGCTACCCGCAGGACAAGGACGCGGACACGCTCTCGCGGATCGCGGGCGAGCGCCTGAACCTCGACCTCGACATCCTCGACGGGGCCAAGCTGCCCCCGCCCGGGCCGCGCCCGTTCTTCTCGATTCTGGACGAAGCGCTCTCCGACGAGATCAAGCGCCAGATCCGGCGTCCGTTCTGGATCGACACGGTGGGGCGCTCGAACCTGATCGAGATCCGCGTCGCCATCCCCGGCGGCGTCATGCGCATCACCGCCCGGCGCAGCCAAGCCTATGCCTCGAACTCGCACATCTTCCTCGTGTGGATGATCGGCTCGTCGCTGGTGCTGCTCGGCGTCGCGATCCTGTTCCTGCGCAACCAGATCAAGCCGATCCTCCGCCTCGCGGCCGTGGCCGAGGGGTTCGGCAAGGGCCGCGAGATCGAGTTCCGCCCCCGCGGCGCCCGGGAGGTGCGGCAGGCCGGGCACGCCTTCATCGAGATGAAGCGGCGCATCGAGCGGGCCATGGAGCAGCGCACGACGATGCTGAACGGCGTCAGCCACGACCTGCGCACCATCCTCACGCGGTTCCGGCTGTCGCTGGCGCTGATCGAGGGAAGCGGCGAGATCGAGGACCTGACCCGCGACGTGGACGAGATGAGCCGGATGCTCGAAGGCTACCTCGCCTTCGCCCGGGGCGATTCGGCCGAGAGCGCGACCCCCACCGACATGCACGCCCTGCTGGAGGATCTGCGGACCGATCTCGAACGCCTCGGCGCCCATGTGGCCGACGTGGCGCTGACCGGGCGGCCGATGGTCACCGTGCGGCCGGACGCGTTCCGGCGTTGCCTGTTCAACCTCGCCTCGAACGCCGCGCGCTATGGCGACACGGTGGCGATCTGCGGCCGCCTGGAGACGCGCAGTTTCCTCGTCTCCGTCGATGACGACGGGCCGGGCATCCCCCTCGCGAGCCGGGACGAGGTGTTCAAGCCGTTCGTGCGCCTGGACGATGCCCGCCAGGATGCCGGCGGATCGGGCCTCGGCCTCTCCATCGCCCGGGACATCGCCCGGGCCCACGGGGGGGACATCACCCTCCACGACAGCCCGCTGGGCGGGTTGCGCGCCACCGTCCGCGTGCCGGCCTAGGGAGGCCCCTCCCCCGCCAGGGTCGCGCGAGGGTGAAGGGCGCCCCGTGGTGCGAATCGGAGCGGAGCGGGCCTCAGGCGTCGGCGGGACCGCGCAGCCGGGTGTATTCGGACTGGACGCTGCCGAGCAGGTGATCGAGCGTCGCGCCGTCGAGCCTCGCCCTGGTGAGGCGGTCGAGCAGCACGGCCTCGCCCCGCCACGCGTAGCCGGCATCGGCGGGCAGGTGGCGCAGCAGCAGGGCGCTGACGATCCGGTTCCTGCGATAGCCGGGATGGCGGACGAGGCGCCCGATCAGCCGGACGAGGGTATCCACGCTGCCGGCTCCCCCCGATGAATTGCCACCCTTGGCAGCCGAAACCTGCATTCCGCCCTCCGACCATGTCTTTCGACAGTTGTGGCGCAAGTCTCGTGAAGAAAGGCTGTGGGGCGCCGGGGCTGCGGCAAAGTGTGCGGGTGGCCGGCAAATCTCCCCGCCATGGGGGGTCCCAACCGTCGCCGTGCGATGCTATGCAGGCCGGATCAGCCCGAGGCGCATGATCGCGCCGGATTCCGAGTGCCCCGCATGAACCCGCTCGTCCCGCTGTTCATCCTGATCTGCCTGCCGCTCACCGCCATCGGTCTGGTGCTCTACACGGATACGGGGATCGAGCCGGCGCTGTTCTACGCGTCGGTGAAGACCTTCGTGATCCTCGGCCTCGTCGCCGTCGGCATGTCCTTCGCCGCCATGAAGCTCGCCGACCGCACCAAGCCGTAAGGCACCGGGCGGACGGTCGTCCGGGCGAGCTGGGCGATCGGCGTCGAACCGAAATCCCCTGGCCCGGAGGCCGCCATGCTCCACGTCGTCCCGGCCTTCTCGCGCATCGGCGAGGAGAACGCCTTCGCCGTGCTCGCCCGCGCGCAGGCTTTGGCCGCGCAGGGGCGGGACATCATCAACCTCGGCATCGGCCAGCCCGACATGCCGACGACGCCGCACGTGGTCGAGGCGGGCATCAAGGCCCTGCGCGACGGCCACCACGGCTACACGCCCGCCACCGGCATCCAGCCCCTGCGGGAGGCGGTCTCCCGCGATATCCTCCGCCGCCACGGCGTCGAGGTCTCGCCCGACTCGGTGATGATCGTGCCGGGCGGCAAGGTCACCATGTTCATGGCGATCCTGATGTTCGGGCAACCCGGCGCCGAGATCCTGTACCCGGACCCCGGCTTCCCAATCTATCGCTCGATGATCGAGTACACGGGCGCGACGCCGGTCCCGGTGCCGATCCGCGAGGAGAACGGCTTCGCCTTCTCCGCCGCCGAGACCCTGGCGCTGATCACGCCGCGGACGCGGCTGCTCATCGTCAACTCGCCGGCCAACCCCACCGGCGGCGTGAGCCCGCGCTCCGAGATCGACGCCCTGGTGAAGGGGCTCGCCGACCACCCCGACGTGGCGGTGCTCTCGGACGAGATCTACGGCACCATGACCTATGACGGGCAGGTGCATCACTCGCTGCTGAAGTACCCGGAGATCCGCGACCGGCTGATCTACCTCGACGGCGCGTCGAAGACCTACGCGATGACGGGGTGGCGGCTCGGCTGGTCGGTCTGGCCGAAGCCCCTCTACGACAACGCCCGCAAGCTCGCGGTGAACGCGCATTCCTGCGTCAACGCATCGACGCAATGGGCGGGGGTCGCGGCCCTGGACGGCTCGCAGGATTGCGTGACGGAGATGGTGGCGGAGTTCGACCGGCGGCGGCGGATCGTGGTCGATGGGCTGAACGCCCTGCCGGGCGTCTCCTGCATCGAGCCGAAGGGGGCCTTCTACGCCTTCCCGAACGTGTCGCGGACCGGCTGGAAGGCCAAGGCGCTCGCCTCGGCGCTGCTGGACGAGGCGGGAGTCGCCACGATCGGCGGCCCGGATTTCGGCGTCCACGGCGAAGGATTCCTGCGCCTGTCCTACGCCAACTCGGCCGAGAACATCCGCCGGGCGCTGGAGCGGATGAAGGAATTTTTGGAAAGCCGGCCGGCGGGGTAATCGCGACAGCGCCGTCCTCGCGAGCGCGGCGACGCAACCCAGGGGCGCCGCGTTCGGAGACGGCCCGTCACCCTGGAGTGCGTCGCTTCGCTCGCGAGGAGGTGGGTGGGTGTGGGGCTACCCCACCACCCGCAGCACGTCCCCCACGGCGAGGCCACCGCCCGCGATGACCTCCATGTAGACGCCGAGGTCCCGGTGGCCGAGCCGCTGGTCGATGGTCCAGGGGATGTCGAGGTCGCGCTGGCCCGTGGCGGGGTCCACATTCGTCGCCGCGCAGCGCACCGTCCGCTTGGTCACCTTCAGCCGCAGCCCGCTCGGCGCCTCGATCACCTGGCCGAGCATGTCCAATTCGGCGAAGGGCGCGAGGCCGTCCACCAGCAGGTTGCCCCGGAAGCGCAGGGGATCGACCGGCACGCCGAGTTCGTCCTCCAGCATCTGCACGCTGGCGCGGTTGATGAGGGAGACGTAGCCCATCGGCGAATCGGTGAAGCGGTACTGCGGCGGGGCTTCGAGGACCTTGGGCTCCCCCCGGAGGGAGTCCGGCATGAACCGCCGCAGCAGCGCCTCCAGGCTCTCCCGTCCCTCCGGCGTGTCGAGGCGGGCGGCGAGCGATTCGCCATCGCCCTCCACGGTCAGGGTCGCCGTCGCGTCGTCGTAGCGGGTGCGCAGGCGCGCCAGCCCCTCGTCCCGCATCAGCATCAGGTACTTGGTCTTCGGCTGATGCCGGGGGGCGACGGCGCTGAAGCCGGAGGGCCCGTTCTCGATGGCGTAGAGCCGATCCCCCGGAAAATAGCCGCTCGTGGCGATCTCGACCTTGTCCAGCGGCTCCGGGCTGAGCCCCTTCACCGGGTACCGGTAGAGGGCGGAAAGGCGGATGTCGGGGTGCGTGGCCATGGGTGAGGAGGAGCGCGATTCTGCGGCGTATGCAAGCCCGCGGTTTCCCTATCCCCGGCTCTTGTGGTGCGCAAATGCAACACCACATCCGGTCTACCGGAGGCTTCACGGCGCCGGGGCCCTTCGCGGCGCTGCGCCGGGGGGGCGACGTTTCGGCGATTCCGCGCCATGTCGGGCGGTGCGCCGGTACGGGAGAGGCGACGCATGAATTTCGAGAAGTACACCGAACGCGCCCGCGGCTTCGTGCAGGCGGCGCAGAACCTCGCCACGCGCGAGGGACATCCCCAGTTGCAGCCGGGCCATATGCTGAAGGTGCTGCTGGACGACCCCGAGGGCCTGTGCGCGGGCCTGATCGACCGGGCGGGCGGCCAGTCCCGCGTGGCCCTGGCGCAGGTCGAGCAGTGGCTCGCCAAGCAGCCGAAGGTATCCGGCAATTCCGCGGCCCCGCAGGCGACGCGGGAACTCGTCCGCCTGTTCGACACCGCCGAGAGCGCGGCGCAGAAGGCGGGCGATTCCTACGTCACGGTCGAGCGGCTGCTCCTCGCCCTCGCGGTGGAGAAGGAGACGGAGGCCGGCAAGGCCCTCCAGGCGGCGGGGGTGACGCCCGCCTCGCTCAACGGGGCGATCAACGCGCTCCGCAAGGGCCGCACCGCCGACAACGCCTCGGCCGAGAACAGCTACGACGCCCTGAAGAAGTATGCCCGCGACCTCACCGAGGCGGCGCGCACCGGCAAGCTCGATCCGGTGATCGGCCGCGACGAGGAGATCCGGCGCACCATCCAGGTCCTGTCCCGGCGCACGAAGAACAACCCCGTGCTCATCGGCGAGCCCGGCGTCGGCAAGACGGCCATCGTCGAGGGGTTGGCGCTGCGCATAGTCAATGGTGACGTGCCCGAGTCCCTGAAGGACAAGAGCTTGCTCGCCCTCGACATGGGCGCGCTGATCGCCGGCGCGAAGTATCGGGGCGAGTTCGAGGAGCGGCTGAAGGGCGTGCTCTCCGAAGTCACCGCGGCCGAGGGCGGGATCATCCTGTTCATCGACGAGATGCACACCCTG
Organism: Methylobacterium sp. J-076; assembly: GCF_022829405.1. Taxonomy (GTDB): domain Bacteria; phylum Pseudomonadota; class Alphaproteobacteria; order Rhizobiales; family Beijerinckiaceae; genus Methylobacterium. Next base: position 14,837 of record NZ_JAKSXW010000121.1, on the reverse strand, counting down.
GTGGGTGCGGGCAAGGCGGACGGGGCGATGGACGCCTCCAACCTCCTGAAGCCCGCCCTCGCCCGGGGCGAGCTGCACTGCGTCGGCGCCACCACGCTGGAGGAGTACCGCAAGCACGTGGAGAAGGATGCGGCGCTCGCCCGGCGCTTCCAGCCCGTCTTCGTGGCGGAGCCGACGGTGGAGGACACCGTCTCGATCCTGCGCGGCTTGAAGGAGAAGTACGAGCAGCACCACGGCGTGCGCATCCAGGATTCGGCCCTGGTCGCGGCGGCGACGCTGTCGAACCGCTACATCACGGACCGCTTCCTACCGGACAAGGCCATCGACCTCATGGACGAGGCCGGCTCGCGCCTGCGCATGCAGGTGGATTCGAAGCCGGAGGAGCTGGACAACGTCGACCGGGAGATCGTGCGGCTGAAGATCGAGGGCGAGGCGCTGAAGAAGGAGACGGATTCCGCCTCCCGCGACCGGCTGCACCGCCTGCAGAAGGAACTCGCCGACCTGGAGGAGCAGTCCGCCACCATCACCGCCCGGTGGAAGGCGGAGAAGGACAAGCTCGGCACCGCCGCCGACCTGAAGAAGAAGTTGGACGAGGCCCGCAACGAACTCGCGGCGGCGCAGCGCCAGGGCCAGTACCAGCGGGCGGGCGAGCTGGCCTACGGCATCATCCCCGGGCTGGAGAAGCAGCTCGCCGACACAGAAGGCGCCGAGAGTGGGCGCGGTGCGATGATGGAGGAGGCGGTGACGCCGAGCCACATCGCGGGCGTCGTCTCCCGCTGGACCGGCGTGCCGGTGGACAAGATGCTGGAGGGCGAGCGCGAGAAGCTGCTCGCGATGGAATCGGCGCTGGGCAAGCGCGTCGTCGGGCAGCGCGAGGCGGTGGAGGCGGTCTCGACCGCGGTGCGCCGGGCGCGGGCCGGGCTTCAGGATCCGAACCGGCCCATCGGCTCGTTCATGTTCCTCGGGCCGACGGGCGTCGGCAAGACCGAGCTGACCAAGGCGCTGGCCGGCTTCCTGTTCGACGATGACACGGCCCTCGTGCGCATCGACATGTCGGAATACATGGAGAAGCATGCGGTGGCCCGGCTCATCGGCGCGCCCCCCGGCTATGTCGGGTACGAGGAGGGCGGCGCCCTCACCGAGGCGGTGCGGCGGCGGCCCTATCAGGTCGTGCTGTTCGATGAGGTGGAGAAGGCGCACCCGGACGTGTTCAACGTCCTGCTTCAGGTGCTCGACGACGGGCGCCTGACGGACGGACAGGGGCGGACGGTCGACTTCCGCAACACCCTGCTGATCATGACCTCGAATCTCGGGTCGGAGTACCTCGTGAACCAGCCCGCCGGGCAGGACACGGAGGTGGTCCGCGAGGAGGTGATGGGCGTGGTCCGCTCCCACTTCCGCCCGGAATTTCTCAACCGGGTGGATGAGATCATCCTGTTCCACCGCCTCAAGCGGGAGGAGATGGGGTCCATCGTGGAGATCCAGCTCGCCCGGCTGCGCAAGCTGCTGGACGAGCGCAAGATCACCCTCGACGTGGACGAGGAGGCCCGCAACTGGCTCGCCGACAGGGGCTACGACCCGGCCTACGGGGCTCGGCCCCTCAAGCGGGCGATCCAGAAGAACGTCCAGGATCCCCTGGCCGAGCTTCTTCTGTCCGGGGCGGTCCACGACGGCGAGCATGTGCCGGTCCACCTCGGCCCGATGGGCCTGATGATCGGCGACGTGGCGGTGGGGGCCCAGCGGCGGCCGGCGGACGCCACCCTGAACTGACCGACCCTGCGGCGCGGCGCCCCTCGGCGCCGCGCCGCAACCGCACGATCCCTCCAGTTACCGGCGCCTGCGGAGGTAGGCCTGCCGCTCGCCCTCCGCCCGCACCGACTCGGCCCTGATCCTCAGGAGGTCCCGCCGGGTCAGGATCCCCGCGAGGGCGCCGCTCGCCGGGTCCGTGACCACGAGGCGCCCGCTCCCGTCGGCCAGCATCACGTCCAGGGCGTGGGACACCACGTCGCCGGGATGGACGGCCGGAAGGGGTGCATCCGCGATTCGCTGGGACAGCGTATCCCCGGCGGTCCGGTCCTCCTCCGCCATCCAGAGCAGGATGTCCGCCCGCGACACGAGTCCCACCGGCCGGCGGGCCTCGTCCATGACGGGATAGGCGTCGTGGCGGCCCGCCTGCACCGCGGCGGCGGCCTCGGCCAGCGTCGAGCTCGCGGCCAGGGTCTCCACCTCCCGCGTCATCACCGCGCCGACGCGGGTGAACTCGTAGGCGTCGATCCCGTATTCGCGGGTGACGTGGTGGCCCCGCCGGGCGATCTTCTCGGTGAGGATCGAACGCTTCAGCAGGAGCACGCTGACCGCGTAGGCCGCCATCGTCGCGGCCAGGAGCGGTGCCAGCGCCCCCGCATCGCCCGTGACCTCCACCGCGAAGACGATGCCCGTCAGGGGTGCCGGCAGCGTGCCGCCGAGCATGGCCGCCATCCCGAGCAACGCCCAAAACCCGTGCGATCCGGGCAGCGCCAGACCCGCCAGGGAGCCGAAGGCGCCGCCGAGGATCAGGAGCGGCGCCAGGACACCGCCGGAGGTGCCCGAGGCGAGGGCCACCAGCCAGATCGCCGCCTTCACCGCCAGGATCGTCGCGACGGCGGCGGTGGCGAAATGGCCGTCGAGGAGCCCGCGGATCACGTCGTAGCCGACGCCCAGCGCCCGCGGCTCGATCAACCCGCCGAGGCCGACCACCACCGCGCCGAGGGCCGGCCACCACATCCAGTGGATCGGCAGACGGCGGAACGCGTCCTCCAGGCCGTACAGCAGGCGGGTGAGCAGGCCCGACAGCAGGCCGCAGGCGAGGCCGAGGCCGACGCAGGCGAGCAGCCCCCACCACGGCAGGGCCGGGTTGTCGGCGAAGGGGAACAACGGGCCGGTCTCGAACAGGAACGGGCGCCACGCCATCGCCGTGGCGGCGGCCACCGCCACCGGCACGAGGCTGCGGGGGCGCCACTCGAACAGGAGCACCTCCAGGGCCAGCAGCAAGGCCGCGACGGGCGTTCCGAAGATCGCCGTCATGCCCGCGGCGGCGCCCGAGACGAGCAGCGTCCGGCGCTCGATGGCGCTCAGCTGGAAGAACTGCGCGTAGAGGGAGCCGATGGCCCCGCCGGTGACGATGATCGGCCCCTCGGCGCCGAAGGGGCCGCCGCTGCCGATGGCGATGGCCGACGAGAGCGGCTTCAGCAGCGCCACCTTCGGCGACATGCGGCTCCCGCCGATCAGGATCGCCTCCATCGCCTCCGGGATGCCGTGCCCCCGGATCTTCTCCGAGCCGTAGCGCGCCATCACCCCGACGATCAGGGCGCCGATCACCGGGATGGCCACCATCCACGGCCCGCGCGGGGCGGCGGCGAGGGAGACGAGGGCCGTGTCGAACCGGCCGAACCATGCGAGGTTCGTGGCGAGGCCGATCAGCGCCAGCAGCACCCAGGCGGCTCCCACCGCCAGGGACCCCACGATCACCGCCATGCCCGTGAGCAGCAGGATGCGCCGGTCCACCGTGAAATCCGAGAGCGTGCAGCGCACCGGGCCCCGGCCGGTGGCATTCGCGGTCATGTCGTCCATTTCGACCTCCTGCCGCAGGAAATATATCGTGTTACGATATAATCCAGGGCCATCGGGCCGGGGGCAGCCATGAATGCGCAGCGGGACGAAGGGGGAGAGGGCCTGTCTGCGGCGCAGTACGCGTCGCTGGCGGCGTTCCGGTATCGCCTGCGACGGTTCCTGGCCTTCAGCGAGGCGGCGGCGGCGAAGGCGGGGTTGCCGACGCAGCAGCATCAGGCGCTGCTGACCCTGGCGGGCCATGCGGGCAGCCAGCCCGCCACGGTGGGTCTGCTCGCCGAGCAACTGTTGATCGCCCCGCACACGGCGGCGGAGCTGGTAGCGCGGATGGTGGAGGCGGGGCTGCTGACGAAGGCCCGGGGTGCCGGGGATCGCCGCCGCATCGAACTCGGTCTCACGCCCCGGGCCTCGGCGCTCCTGCACGACCTGACCGCAGCACACCTGCGCGAACTGCGCGATCTCGGGCCGGCCCTGGTGGAGGCCTTGGTGGCGGCCCTGGCCGGGGACGCCGAAAAAGCGACGCAATCGCCACCGACGAACCCTGGGTGAGGACACCGAACCCAACCACCACCGTATGGTGGCATTTCACCCGCGATGCCGTGGTCGCCGGCCTCGTGGCCGGAGCGGTTCTGGTCTCCTTCGTCGCCGCGGCCGACCCGTATGGGCTGCGCGCCGCGCCGGGCCATCCGCCGGGGCCGATCGTGGACAGCAACCAGCGCCTGTCCTACCCGGCCATCGCCCGGGGCGGGGCGTTCGACGCCGCGGTGTTCGGGACCTCGACGGCGCGGCTCCTCGACCCCGCCGCCCTCGATGCCGCCTTCGGCGCGCGTTTCGCCAACCTCGCGGTCAACGCGGCGACGCCCGACGAGCAATTGCGCCTCGCCGCGCTCTTCCTCGCCCGGCGGCCGGTGAAGGCCGTGCTGTTCGGCCTCGACGCGCCCTGGTGCGTGGCCCATCCGGCGGCCCGGACGGAGCACGCCTTCCCGGATTGGCTCTATGCCCCCGGGGCGCCCTTGGGGGTGCTGCGGCAGGTGAACCTGCGAGGCCTGACGGCGGCGGCGAACGCCGTGCGCGTGCGCTTCGGGTTCGGGTCGCCCCGCATCCGCGCGGACGGCTACGGCGTGTTCACGCCCCCGGAGGAGACCTACGACCTGGGCCGTGCCCGGGCGCATATCGCGGCCGGGACCGGCGATCCGGAGGCGCCCGCCGATCCGCCGGACGCGCCATTCCCCGCCCTCGACAGACTCGATGCGGCCCTGGCCGCGCTGCCGCCCGAGACGCGGAAGATCGTGGCCTTCATGCCGGTCCACGTCCGGGCGCAGGGGCGCCCCGGCACCGCGGCCGGCCTCCGCGAGGCGGCCTGCAAGGCGCGGGTGGCCGCCATCGGCGCGGACCGGAACACCCTGGTGGTCGATTTCCGCCGGCCGTCCTCCGTGACGACGCAGGACGCGAATTACTGGGACGCGCTGCACTACCGGCTTCCGGTGGCCGGCCGGATCGTCGCCGGCCTGGAGGGCGCGGCCGAGACCGGCGCCGACGCGCCGGACGGTTTCTACCGGGTCTTGGCCCGCTAGTGCCGCGGCGGTAAGCGAACGGGTTCGTTCACGGCCGTCATCGTCCCTCCGTCGTCATCGCGGGCGCAGCGAAGCGACGGAGGGATGCGAGAGGTGGCGGAGCGTCCCGTCGCTTCGGAATGCCTCTCCTTGCAGGCGATGAACCGCCCCTGTCGCGGGTCACCTCACTCACACCGTCGCCGCGCGCTCGGCCCGGGCCCAGCCCTCGCGGGTCTCGGCGCAATAGGCGGCGTAGCGCCCCTCGCGGATGGCGGCACGGGCGCCGGCCATGAGGTCCTGATAGTAGGCGAGGTTGTTCCAGGTCAGCAGCATCATCCCCAGGATCTCGTTCGAGCGGACGAGGTGGTGGAGATACGCGCGGGAATAGTCCTTGGCCGCCGGGCAGGTGGAGGCCTCGTCCAGGGGCTCCTTCACCTCGGCCCAGCGCGCGTTGCGCAGGTTCACCCGCCCGTGGCGGGTATAGGCGAGGCCGTGGCGGCCGGCGCGGGTCGGCATCACGCAGTCGAACATGTCGATCCCGCGGGCGACGGAGCCGAGGATGTCGTCCGGCGTGCCGACTCCCATCAGGTAGCGCGGCCTGTCCTGCGGCAGGTGCGGCTCGGTGGCCTCGATCATCGCGAACATGACCGCCTGCGGCTCGCCCACGGCGAGGCCGCCGATGGCGTAGCCCTTGAGGTCGAGGTCCACGAGGCCGCGGGCGCTCTCGGCCCGCAGGTCCGGCAGGTCTCCCCCCTGGACGATGCCGAACATCGCCTTGCCCGGCTGCTCGCCGAAGGCCACGCGGCAGCGCTCGGCCCAGCGCAGGGACAGGCGCATGGCCTTCTCGATCTCCGCCCGCTCGGCGGGCAGGCGCACGCACTCGTCGAGCTGCATCTGGATGTCCGAGCCGAGCAGGCCCTGGATCTCGATGGAGCGCTCGGGGCTCATGGCGTGGGCGGTGCCGTCGATATGCGAGCGGAACGTCACCCCGGCCTCGTCGATCTTCCGCAGGGCGGACAGGGACATGACCTGGAAGCCGCCGGAATCGGTGAGGATCGGCCCGCTCCACTGCATGAATTCGTGCAGCCCGCCGAGGCGGGCCATCCGCTCGGCACCGGGCCGGAGCATCAGGTGGTAGGTGTTGCCGAGCACCACGTCGGCGCCGAGGTCGCGGACCTGGCCGGCATACATCGCCTTCACCGTCGCCGCGGTGCCGACCGGCATGAAGGCCGGGGTGCGGATCGTACCGCGCGGCATGGCGATCTCGCCCGTGCGGGCCGCCCCGTCCTGCACGTGGAGGCTGAAGCCGAAGCGGGTGGCGGTCATGGGGTGTCTCCGGGTGCGGCCGGGAAGAGCAGGCTCGCATCGCCGTAGGAGTAGAAGCGGTAGCCCGCCGCGATGGCGTGGGCGTAGGCCGCGCGCATGGTGTCGAGGCCGGAGAAGGCCGAGACCAGCATGAAGAGTGTCGAGCGCGGCAGGTGGAAGTTCGTCACCAGGGCATCGACCGCCCGGAAACGGTAGCCCGGGGTGATGAAGATGTCGGTTGGGCCGGAGAACGGAGCGATCCGCCCGTCCTCCCCCGCCGCGCTCTCCAAGAGGCGCAGGGCGGTGGTCCCCACGGCGACGATCCGCCCGCCCGCCGCCCGGACCCGGTTGAGCGCCTCTGCGGTGGCGGCATCGAGATGGCCGATCTCGCTGTGCATGCGGTGGCCCGCGGTATCCTCCGCCTTGACCGGCAGGAAGGTGCCCGCCCCCACATGCAGGGTCAGGTGATGGCGGCCGATGCCGGCGGCGTCGATGGCGGCGAGGAGCCCGGTGGAGAAATGCAGCCCCGCGGTCGGCGCCGCCACGGCGCCGGGGTCGCGGGCATAGACCGTCTGGTAGTCGCTGGCATCCCGGGCGTCGGTCGCACGCTTGCCCGCGATATAGGGGGGGAGCGGCAACTCGCCCAGCGCGGCGATCCGCTCATCGAGCATGGGGCCCGACAACGCGAAGCGCAGGACGACCTCGCCCGCCTCGCCCTTCTCCACCACGCTCACCCGGAGATGGCCCGCCTCGCAGGGGGCGCCGTCGGAGGCGGTGCCGAAGGTGATGTCGTCCCCCGGCGACAGGCGTTTGGCCGGGCGGGCGAAGGCGCGCCACCGATCGGGGGCCTCGCGCAGGTGCAGCATCACCTCGGTGCGCTGCCCCGGCGCGCCGGGCCGCGTGCGCACCCCGCGCAGCCGGGCGGGGATCACGCGGGTGTCGTTGAAGACGAGGGCGTCGCCTCGCCGCAGCAGGCCCGGCAGATCGCGGATCGCCCGGTCGGCCGGGGCCTCGCGGGGAGCGACCACAAGCAGGCGTGCGGCGTCGCGGGGTTCGGCGGGCCGGAGGGCGATGCTCGCGTCGGGCAAGTCGAAATCGAAGAGGTCCACGCGCATCGGCGGGTGCGTGCACCGAACGCGGCGACGTTTCAACCGGCGCCGGAGCCGACGCAAAAAGAAACCCGCCGCGGCGAAGCCGGACGGGTCTCGATCGACTGGGCTGACGTGACGCTCAGCAGTCCTTGTCGGACATGTTGGTGGTCGACTTGGCGGCGGCAGCATTGTTCATGGCGCCGACGGTGCCGGGGGACGCGGGCTGGTTGCCGCCGGCCATGTTCTTGGCGGCCGGATCGGTGCCGTCCTTGCTGGTCGTTCCGCCGGTGCTGGTCTGGGCCTGGGTCGCGCCCGCGTTGTTCATGGCGCCGACGGTGCCCGGCGAGGCCGGCTGGTTGCCGCCCGCGAGATTCGCGCTCGACTTGTCCATGTCCGAGCTCTTCGGGTTGGACGCCTGCTTGTCCGGGGACTTCGGCATCGCCGTGCCGGTGTTGCACGGGGCGGCGAAAGCCGAGCCGGCAGTCATGACGAGGATGGCGGCGGTCGCGAGGACACGGTTAGCCTGCATAAGACGTTCTCCCGAGATTGTTATCTGCTCAGTAATGACCAACTTTGCCTGAAGTTCCGGGACATTTTGCCAACCGGTCCGCGCCAGAGGGGGAACTCGTCCTCCTCCTTGCCGTGGCAGGGCCAAACGGGTACGGATTTGACGCCGCGGATGGCCGTCGGGGTGTGGCGCAGTCTGGTAGCGCACCTGGTTTGGGACCAGGGGGTCGTAGGTTCGAATCCTATCGCCCCGACCATCCTCCGCAGCGCACAGTGCCAGGAGCCATCAGACCCCCATGCCGAGCGCCCGCATCTACCGCCCGACCAAGGATGCGTCCCAATCGGGCCTCGCCCGGACCAAGCAATGGGTCTTGGTGTTCGACCAGACGAGCCCGCGCGAGACCGATCCGCTGATGGGCTGGTACGGCTCGAAGGACATGATGCAGCAGGTGCGCCTGGAATTCGACACGCGGGAGGAGGCTGTCGCCTACGCCCAGCGCGAAGGCATCACCTACCGGGTCGAGGAGCCGGGCAAGGATACGGCGCGCAAGGGCCTGTCCTATTCGGACAACTTCAAGTTCAACCGCACGGCGCCCTGGACCCACTAGGAGAGCGGCCCCCTCCGCACCCCGCCCGGGCGGGCGCGCTCGGCGGGGCTGCACCTCCGGATGACGCACCCCGCCCGAGCGGGCTGGAGCGCATCAAAGCGGTTCAGCCGATTGCCGGTCGAACGCTCCGGGCGGCCTGCACCCTGGCCGACGCCATGCGCGAGGCCTCGTGGTCCTGGCCAGCGGCCGCTCTCAAACGCTGCCCATTATCGGATCGCCGAGGGGGGGAGCGGGTCTCCTTCAGCCCTTGCCGTCCTTCGGCCCGCCCCGTTTGGCCTCCCTCCGGCAGCGGTCGGAGCAGTAGCGGACCTCGTCCCAGACACGCTCCCACTTCTTCCGCCACGCGAACGGAAGGCCGCATTGGGCGCAGATCTTGGTGGGGAGGTCGCCCTTTCGGCGCATCGGCGGCATCAGGCGCGGGCTTTCTTCTTCGCTCGATCGTCCAGGAGCAGGCCGAGGCCGAGCATCAGCGCGAGCCCCGACAGGTTCACCACCGCCTGGAGCCACCAGAGCGGTTCGAACGTCCGGTACAGGATGCGCCCGAACAGAGCGGCGAGGCAGCCCACCGCGAAGATCTCCAGCGAATGCTTCCCGCAGGCCTCGGCCGCCCGCAGGAAGGGCCGCCGCGACAACGCCAGGAGGGTGGGCGTACTGAACAGCAGGTAGGCCAGGGCGAGGATGTTGACGAGGCGGAGCGGCGCCACATGCCCCTTGTCGGGGGGCTCCATCGCCAGGGGGCGCAGGTCGTGCAGGCCCCACTCGCCCCACGAACCGCCCTGGAAGAACGAGAAGGCGAGGTAGGCGGCGGCGAGGGCCGTCAACACGGGATAGCGCGGCAGGAAGCCGTTCCCGCCCCGCACCGCCACAGCGAGGGCGGCGCCGATCACGAACAGGAACTGCCACGAGAACGGGTTGAAGTACCACCCGTCATCGACGGCGGCCGCGTTCGGAAGGTTGAACTGGTGATCGACGTTGGAGGCGAGCCAGAACGTCCCCGACAGGGCCAGCGTGCCCCAGACACCGCGCGTCAGCCCGATATACACGAGGGGGAACGCCGCCAGCAGGATGATGTAGAGCGGCAGGATGTCGAGGTAGTTCGGCAGGGCGTTGAGGGAGAGGCCGCGCATCATCCCCTGCCACAGCCCCATCTCGAGGAGCGGCCTCACCCCGAATCGCGGGACGAGGCCGGTCATGTCCATCCAGGCCCGCACGATCAGAAGCGTGGCGACGAGCAGTCCGGCCTGGAACAGATAGATCCGCAGGCAGCGCCGGGCGATCCGGGCCAGGGTCGTGCCGATGCCGGCCCGCCGGAACAGCCCGCCATAGGCGACCATGGACGAGTAGCCCGCCAGCAGCACGAAGATCTCGGCGGCGTCGGAGAACCCGAAATTGTGCAGGGTGAAGAAGGCCGGCGCGTTGCGGGGGATGTGATCGATGAAGATCATCAACAGCGCGAGCCCCCGCAGCACATCGACCCGGGGATCGCGCCCGCGGGGCGCGTCCGCGGGGGCGCCGACGGCGCCGTGAGGGGCGGGCCTCTCCATCGCTCAGCGCGTCAGGGCGATGCTGGACAGCCAGAGCCGGTACAGGCGCGGCCAGAGGGCGACGGAGGTGTCGGACCGGCCGATGCCGAAGCCGTGGCCCCCGACGGCGAAGCGGTGATACTCCACCGGCACCTGCGCCGCCCGGCAGGCGGTGTCGAGGATCCGGCTGTGCTCGGGGCCGATCACCGGGTCGTCGTCCGTCTGGACGAGGAAGATCGGCGGGCAGCCGCCCCGCACGTAGGTCTGGAGCGACCACGCCGCGCTGTCGGCCGGGCTCGGCGCCTCGCCCACGAGGGAGCGGCGGCTGGTGGTCCGGTCGTAGGGCGGCTCGAGGGACACGACCGGGTAGATGAGGCTCGCGAAGTCCGGCCGCGCCGACCCCTCGTCCGCGGCATCGACCGGGGCGTAGGAGCGGAAGGCGGACCGGGAGGCCGCCATCCCGCACAGATGCCCACCGGCCGAGAAGCCCATGACGCCGATCCGGGCCGGATCGATCCCGAACCGCTCCGCCTGGGCGCGGATCAGGCGCAGGCCCCGTTGGACGTCCTGGAGGGCGACGGCCGGGCCGTCGTTCCAGCCCTCTTGCGGCAGGCGGTAGGTCAGGACGAAGGCGGTGATGCCCTGCGCCGCCAGCCAGTAGGCGGCCGGGTAGGCCTCCTTGACGAGGCCGATGCGGGCATAGCCACCACCGCCCGCCACCAGGACCGCGATGCCCGTCGGCCGCTCGGGGAGGAAGGCTTCGAGGACCGGCGTGGCGATGTTGCTCACCGCGCCGCTGTCGTCCCTGCGCAGCGGCCCCATCGGCCCGCCCCCGCCGGGGGGGATGCCGGGCCAGAGGGGGATTCGCTCCGGCGCCCCGATGGCGCGCGCCGGGGAAACGGCCATTGCGGCGGCGAGGGTGAGGAGGAGCGAGCGGCGATCCGGCATCCGGTTGTCCCGTGGCCACCGCGTCGCGCCGCCACCGCAGCCAAGCAAGATCGCCGGGACGATTCGGTTCCCTGCCCCGGCGGCGCACCGCCGGGGAGGACGGAGCCTTACCGCGAGAAGCGCTTGTACTTGAGCTTCTTGGGCATGATCGAATCCGCGCCGAGGCGGTGCATCTTGTCCGCCTCATAGTCGGAGAAGTTGCCCTCGAACCACTCCACGTGGCTGTCGCCCTCGAAGGCGAGGATGTGGGTGGCGATGCGGTTCAGGAACCAGCGATCGTGGCTGATGATCACCGCGCAGCCCGCGTAATCCTCCAGGCCCTCTTCCAGCGCCCGCAGGGTCTCCATGTCGAGGTCGTTGGTCGGCTCGTCGAGGAGCAGGACGTTGCCGCCCTTGCGCAGGGTCGCGGCGAGGTGGACGCGGTTGCGCTCACCGCCCGACAGGGTGCCGACCTTCTTCTGCTGGTCCGGGCCCTTGAAGGCGAAGGCGGCGCAGTAGGCGCGGGAATTGATCTCGCGCTTGTTGAAATACAGGATGTCGTTGCCGCCGGAGATCTCCTGCCAGACCGTCGAGTTCGGATCGAGGGCATCGCGGGACTGATCGACGTAGCCGAGGTGCACGCTCTCGCCGACCTTGATCTTCCCGTCGTCGGGCGATTCCTGGCCGGTGATCATCTTGAACAGGGTGGTTTTGCCGGCGCCGTTGGGGCCGATCACCCCGACGATCCCGCCCGGCGGCAGCTTGAACGACAGGTTCTCGATCAGCAGCCGGTCGCCGAATGCCTTGGACAGTTGGTCGAACTCGATGACGTTCTGGCCGAGCCGCTCGGTGATCGGGATGACGATCTGGGCGGTCGCATCCATCTTCTGCTGCTGCTTCGCCACGAGTTCCTCGTAGCGGGTGATGCGGGCCTTGGACTTGGTCTGGCGGGCCTTCGGCGAGGCCGAGATCCACTCCTGCTCGCGGGCGATGGAGCGCTGGCGGGCCATGTCCTCGCGGCCCTCCTGCTCCAGGCGCTTCTGCTTCTGCACCAGCCAGGAGGAGTAGTTGCCCTCGTAGGGGATGCCCTTGCCGCGGTCGAGCTCCAGGATCCAGCTCGTCACGTTGTCGAGGAAGTAGCGGTCGTGGGTCACGATCAGGATGGCGCCGGGATACTGGCGCAGGTGGTTCTCGAGCCAGTTCACCGTCTCGGCGTCGAGGTGGTTGGTCGGCTCGTCGAGGAGGAGCAGTTCCGGCTCCCACAGGAGGAGGCGGCACAAAGCGATGCGGCGGCGCTCACCGCCCGAAAGGGTGGCCACCGGCTGCTCGTCGCTCGGGCAGCCCAGGGCCTCCATCGCCTGATCGACCTTCGAATCGAGCTCCCACAGGCCGAGCGCCTCGATCCTGTCCTGAAGCTCGGTCATCTCGTCGGCGGTTTCCTCCGAGTAGTTCATGGCGAGCTCGTTGTAGCGGTCGAGCATGCCCTGCTTCTCGGCGACGCCCTCCATCACGTTCTCGCGGACGGACTTGTCCGGATCGAGGTGAGGCTCCTGGGGCAGGTAGCCGACGCGCGCGCCCTGCGCGACCCAGCCGTCGCCGGTATAGTCCGTGTCGATCCCGGCCATGATCTTCAGCAGCGTCGACTTGCCGGCGCCGTTGATGCCCAGCACACCGATCTTGGCGTCCGGGTAGAAGGACAGGTTGACGTTATCGAGAACCTTCTTGCCACCGGTATAGGCCTTGGTCAGGCCTTTCATGTGGTAGATGAAGTCGCGGGCCATCGCGGATCGTCCTCGGTCTTGGAAGGGAGAATCGCGGCGTGCGGCGGCGGGCGTCATGGCCGGCACTGTCGCGCGAGTCTGGATGTGTCGTATGATCCGTCCCGACTATCAGGCTGGCCGGAGAGCGGCAAGGATCGGGCCGCCCCCCCCTCCGTCAGGCGAAGGGGTTCGCGACCCGGCGGGGCGGGTCGTCGGGGGCCTGCGCGACCGCCTCGGGCAGGTCGGCTTCCTCCAGCGCCCGGACGATCGCCTCGCAGGTCTCCCGCAGCAGGCGCGCCTGCGCGAGCCCGGCCTTGTCGCGGGTGATGTCGAGCGAGCCGTGCACGGCGATCCGGCCGGTGCCGTTCTCCACGGACAGGCCGCCGATGGTGCGCGCCGCGGCATCGTCCGCGAAGGGCGCGAACCGGTCGGTGGGAGTGGGGGCCGCCTTCGTCATGGTCGCCTCAGAAGATCCCGCGGAGGAACTCGCGGACGGCCTTCCTGACCGCCCGCATCATCTCCCGAACGAGCCGGTCGCGCCAGCCCTCGTCCTGGCGCGTCCCGGGGCGCGCGGTGTCTGCGCTGCGCGAGAAGGCGTGCGGGTCCGGAAGCGTCATCGCCGTCGCCTTGGCCGCGGGGGGCAGGCCGGGGAACACGTCGATGCCCGCGGCGGCACGGAGGGCGTCGAGGGAGAGGCCCTGCCATTCCTGGCCCGCTTCGTTGGCGACGAGGTAGGCGCCCGCCTCCCCCGTGGCCGGGTCGTAGAGGGCCTTGTAGAGCTGCGTCGGCACGAGGACCCCGGAGCCGATCTCCCGCACGGACCCGCCCGAGAAGATCACCCCCGTCACCACGAAGATCGACCCGCGCCGGGTGGCGAGGCGGCGCACGCTCTCTTCAATGTCGCTCCACAGGCCCCGGTTCACGGACCTGTCCTGCGGGACGACGTTGGCGAGGGTGAAGGATTGCGCCTGCGCCGTCTCCGTCGGCATGTCGCCCGCGGGCGAGAGGTGGCCCCGGTCGTATCCGCTGCGGACGTAATCCTCCAGGCGGGCGCGGTCCTCAACGGGCAGGCGCGGCTCCTCGTGGAACGCGTCGTCCCGGGCGACGGTGCGCGCCGCCGCGACGCTGGCGCGGGTCAGGTGCTCGGCGGAATAGAGCGGCGTGCGGGTCACGCCGGAATGGAGCACCGCGAAGGCCTCGAAGCACAGGGCCTGCGTCCGCATGGCGAGCTTCGCGTTCACCACCACGGGCACTTGGCCCTCCGCGAACAGGCCGGGGCAGGTCTCCGCCGCCGCCGGGGCCGTTCCGAGCCCAGCGAGGGCGGCGACGAGGGCGAGGGGGCGCGTGGCCCTCACCAGCACGCCCGGACGTGCCGGGTCCCCTCCGGGGTCGGCCGGTCCCGCCGGGCGCAGGGGCGGCCGAGGCTCGTGCTGAAGGGTCGCACGTCGCGGTCGGGTCCCCCCGGCACCGTGCGGGCAGGGCAAAGTCCGAGGAAGTTGCACGGAAAGTCCAGGTTGCCGTCCACCGGTCGGGGATCGGCCGAAGCTGGGCTGCAGTATGGAGCCGCCGAGATCAGCAGGATTATGCACAAACGAGCGACGCTCAACGGAAGACCTCATGTGGCGGCGAGGGCACGAGACAGGAAAAAAGCGTCTTCCTGTTATTGATCGAAGGGCCGATCGTTCGTAACTGGAAATATCGTGATAGCGGCGGCATCCGGGATCTCATACGGTCGCGCCCCGCTCAAGGCCCGCGCGGTGTCCGGTCTGGATCGACGCGGCGGGCGGCACAATCGAATTAAAGCGAGTGCGAGCATTGCCGATCACCCCTGAGCAATCAGCGTTGCTGGACCGTGTGGACGAGCCGTCCGATCTTCGGAAGGTGCCGGAGGCGGAGCTGCAGAGCGTGGCGGACGCGGTGCGGGCGGAGATGATCGACGCGGTGTCGATCACCGGCG